>NZ_NWUX01000002.1:0-5052 GCF_002374315.1 Vreelandella nigrificans
ACCGGCGGGGGCTGGTAAGGGGGAGTATCCCAGTATTGTTTCTATCCGCACGCCCCGGGCGGGGCGCGACCCGCCCATGGGCAAGCGTCTTTAAATTGCGGCTTGTTTCTATCCGCACGCCCCGGGCGGGGCGCGACTTGTTGTTCAGGCCATTTCCATCTATATGATCAATGTTTCTATCCGCACGCCCCGGGCGGGGCGCGACATGTCGCCAGGGTGGCTGACGGAAACCATCAGCGTTTCTATCCGCACGCCCCGGGCGGGGCGCGACCCCGGAATATTGCGGATAGCCGACGGCCACGGCGTTTCTATCCGCACGCCCCGGGCGGGGCGCGACAATCTATGGTGACCACGCCACGCTCACCGACAACGTTTCTATCCGCACGCCCCGGGCGGGGCGCGACCACTAGCATCGACTGAGCAAGTCTTTAACTTGCCGTTTCTATCCGCACGCCCCGGGCGGGGCGCGACTTCGCAACAACCCCGACGCGCACGCCATCCTCAGCGTTTCTATCCGCACGCCCCGGGCGGGGCGCGACGGTAGCGGGTAAATCATTGGGCGCATACGTGTCGGTTTCTATCCGCACGCCCCGGGCGGGGCGCGACTACTGCGGGACATTACAGACATAAATGCGATTCAGCAGTTTCTATCCGCACGCCCCGGGCGGGGCGCGACCGCCCACGACGCTGGCTAGCTCTAGCCCCTGGTGTTTCTATCCGCACGCCCCGGGCGGGGCGCGACTCATTCCGACATCCTCGCCGGGCATCAGCCCATCGTTTCTATCCGCACGCCCCGGGCGGGGCGCGACCGCGGGTCAATCCATTGCCCAACGGGGTGCGTAGTTTCTATCCGCACGCCCCGGGCGGGGCGCGACTCCTTGCCCTGAGTTACCGCCTCGTGGGTGAGCTTGTTTCTATCCGCACGCCCCGGGCGGGGCGCGACGTTAGCACTGCTAATACGTTATGCCGGGTTATGGATGTTTCTATCCGCACGCCCCGGGCGGGGCGCGACGCTGGGTCGCGGATGATCCTAGTGCGGAGTTTGTGTTTCTATCCGCACGCCCCGGGCGGGGCGCGACGCGGAAAGGGCGCCCATCGTAGGCATGGTTAGCGATGTTTCTATCCGCACGCCCCGGGCGGGGCGCGACACGCCTACCGGCCTTGCTCGCATCTTCATGCACATGGTTTCTATCCGCACGCCCCGGGCGGGGCGCGACAAAACTCACGAAAGCCCAGCGCGATGCTGACCGCGTTTCTATCCGCACGCCCCGGGCGGGGCGCGACCAGCGGGAGCGGCGTTCGGGCGCGTTAATATCCAGTTTCTATCCGCACGCCCCGGGCGGGGCGCGACCCGGTTTCATCGGCGGGCAGTGAGCCAATCGCAGGGTTTCTATCCGCACGCCCCGGGCGGGGCGCGACGCGAGAGATCGGGATAGCTGAGCGTCAGCTGCGTAGTTTCTATCCGCACGCCCCGGGCGGGGCGCGACAGTCGAAACCATCCGCATCGAGGGCGTGCCGGATGTTTCTATCCGCACGCCCCGGGCGGGGCGCGACAGTTGAGCTTAGCCATGCGCTTCATGACGACCGAGTGTTTCTATCCGCACGCCCCGGGCGGGGCGCGACGCTTTACGCGCACGCCTCCGGTGCCAGCGCCTTAGTTTCTATCCGCACGCCCCGGGCGGGGCGCGACTGGGGTTAGTAGTGGTGGCTAGCAGCCTGCGGAGTTTCTATCCGCACGCCCCGGGCGGGGCGCGACTTGGCTGTGCTAGCTAAGATGCTTTCAGCCTCGCGGTTTCTATCCGCACGCCCCGGGCGGGGCGCGACATGGGCTCGGTGTTAGCAAGCTCAGCTGTTAGGTCAGTTTCTATCCGCACGCCCCGGGCGGGGCGCGACCCTGCATCATCGCGGCGTCGACTTCATCCTTACTGTTTCTATCCGCACGCCCCGGGCGGGGCGCGACCTCGATTGTCGATGCGCTCAGCGGCCAACGCTTGATGTTTCTATCCGCACGCCCCGGGCGGGGCGCGACAAACCGGTTGCATAAAGAAGAACCACTAAAATTAGTTTCTATCCGCACGCCCCGGGCGGGGCGCGACCGTTCCATCAGGCCGATTTGATAAAGGCGCTCATTGTTTCTATCCGCACGCCCCGGGCGGGGCGCGACTGTAGCCGATATGTGTTCCGGTAGGCCCGAACATGTTTCTATCCGCACGCCCCGGGCGGGGCGCGACGTACTTCTCGCGAACGGGGCCGTCGATCCATTCATCGTTTCTATCCGCACGCCCCGGGCGGGGCGCGACAGGACAGCGGAGCCGCAGAAGGATTTACCCGCATGGTTTCTATCCGCACGCCCCGGGCGGGGCGCGACGACCCAAGACAGCATGAAGGCTCGCACCCTGTTCTTGTTTCTATCCGCACGCCCCGGGCGGGGCGCGACTCCTGGCTGCAATACGAGCCTACCAAGCCTGTGTGGGTTTCTATCCGCACGCCCCGGGCGGGGCGCGACAGAACAAGCTCCAACGCAAGTGGCTCCTGGAGGCAGTTTCTATCCGCACGCCCCGGGCGGGGCGCGACATATGCCTTTGCGCGGCAAGTACAAGCGTCCAGCGTTTCTATCCGCACGCCCCGGGCGGGGCGCGACCACTCTTCCGAATGCGCCCTGTCGCCAAGGCGCTGTTTCTATCCGCACGCCCCGGGCGGGGCGCGACCTACTTTGCCGCCGCCCCTACCCGCGACCAAGTGAAGTTTCTATCCGCACGCCCCGGGCGGGGCGCGACTTGGCGCTGTTGATCAATGCACCCCACACAACACGTTTCTATCCGCACGCCCCGGGCGGGGCGCGACAAAACAGAGCAGGGCAGCCGGTACGTTATCAACGTTTCTATCCGCACGCCCCGGGCGGGGCGCGACCAATGAGCGCGCAACCCGATTTTCATTCAATAAGCGTTTCTATCCGCACGCCCCGGGCGGGGCGCGACTCGCCAAACGCGGCGATGGGTGTCTCGCCTATACGTTTCTATCCGCACGCCCCGGGCGGGGCGCGACGGCGTTACGGCTGCGGCGGTATATCGAAAAGCGATGTTTCTATCCGCACGCCCCGGGCGGGGCGCGACGGCATCGGTATATCCGACGCTGTGAGCGATGTAGCGTTTCTATCCGCACGCCCCGGGCGGGGCGCGACCCGGCGTCACGTGCAACCATGGCGCGCTTCATCATGGTTTCTATCCGCACGCCCCGGGCGGGGCGCGACCGCTGAGTAGTGACGTTATTTTCCATGATGTACTGGTTTCTATCCGCACGCCCCGGGCGGGGCGCGACCCTGACCTTCACTAAAACAATGTTTAGCGCAAGGTTTCTATCCGCACGCCCCGGGCGGGGCGCGACACGACTGCGGGGGCGTTAGCCTTGCACTTATCCCAGTTTCTATCCGCACGCCCCGGGCGGGGCGCGACCTAGGGTCTCTACGCCTGTAGCTGATGGGCTTGAGTTTCTATCCGCACGCCCCGGGCGGGGCGCGACAAACATCCTACTGGTATGATGATGTCAAAAGCATAGTTTCTATCCGCACGCCCCGGGCGGGGCGCGACTCGGGAGCAGTCCATGCGCTACCGTTCCAGCGGGGTTTCTATCCGCACGCCCCGGGCGGGGCGCGACAATTATCCCAGCTCATGCCTTCATCAAAAAGACTGGTTTCTATCCGCACGCCCCGGGCGGGGCGCGACTCTCCCTGCTGGCGTTGCCCTTCCTTTAGCGCCTGTTTCTATCCGCACGCCCCGGGCGGGGCGCGACATGGAGTTAGCACTAGAGCGTATCGTAGAGATAACGTTTCTATCCGCACGCCCCGGGCGGGGCGCGACGCAGGACGTCCTGCCGCTGCTGCCCATCATGCACAGTTTCTATCCGCACGCCCCGGGCGGGGCGCGACACGTGTAGCCGTCGAGGTGGTGTTAGGGAGTGGATTGTTTCTATCCGCACGCCCCGGGCGGGGCGCGACGTGGCTGCGCTACTGGACGGTGCTACCCAAAATAGTTTCTATCCGCACGCCCCGGGCGGGGCGCGACGCCTTCGCCGCCTGATTGGCTGATGGCAATCTGGGTTTCTATCCGCACGCCCCGGGCGGGGCGCGACTATCGGTACGCGGTTTAATATGACAAACCCGAGAGCAGTTTCTATCCGCACGCCCCGGGCGGGGCGCGACTCTCCCGCTAATTCTGTGTGGCTAAAAATATCAGTGTTTCTATCCGCACGCCCCGGGCGGGGCGCGACCGGTTCCCGATATGCCTAGCGCCCTACCTGTTTCTGTTTCTATCCGCACGCCCCGGGCGGGGCGCGACCATCGTGGCCGTGCTGCGTGTGATAAAACAGAGGTTTCTATCCGCACGCCCCGGGCGGGGCGCGACACGATTTACATGCGTGACGACTACGACGATGGAATTGTTTCTATCCGCACGCCCCGGGCGGGGCGCGACTTCCCGTGTCCTCTTCTTCGAGACGACGCACGCGTTTCTATCCGCACGCCCCGGGCGGGGCGCGACATCTCATCCTTTTTACGATCCATTAGGATCTCTAGTTTCTATCCGCACGCCCCGGGCGGGGCGCGACCTCAGTGGCGTGATGAGATTCTACCGCTGCTTGATGTTTCTATCCGCACGCCCCGGGCGGGGCGCGACCGATGCTGTTGATGATGGCGATGCTGTTAATCTTGTTTCTATCCGCACGCCCCGGGCGGGGCGCGACGTGGCCCGCCTGGGGATAATGGCGAGCTGGTGTTAGTTTCTATCCGCACGCCCCGGGCGGGGCGCGACCGTGTTCATCGGCCTGTTTCCTCTGCTTGCTGTCGTTTCTATCCGCACGCCCCGGGCGGGGCGCGACTCCCTAGCAAGACATTCTTTTTCGATAAAGTGCAGTTTCTATCCGCACGCCCCGGGCGGGGCGCGACCATCAAACCCAGCCGACGCATTGACTATCCTGACGTTTCTATCCGCACGCCCCGGGCGGGGCGCGACTGTATCCGTCCACCACGTCAGACCATTCGCTTTGTTTCTATCCGCA
>NZ_NWUX01000002.1:5149-301629 GCF_002374315.1 Vreelandella nigrificans
CGTTTCTATCCGCACGCCCCGGGCGGGGCGCGACTGTATCCGTCCACCACGTCAGACCATTCGCTTTGTTTCTATCCGCACGCCCCGGGCGGGGCGCGACGTGAGTCGCTGGACGATCTAGCCGAGCATATACGGTTTCTATCCGCACGCCCCGGGCGGGGCGCGACTTGATAGCATCATGGCCTTGTCTCCCAATCGCCTGTTTCTATCCGCACGCCCCGGGCGGGGCGCGACTCGTCAGCAGCACGAAGCGCGGCAATCCTTAACTGTTTCTATCCGCACGCCCCGGGCGGGGCGCGACCCAGGTCACGCCGATTTTAGCGCCTACATCAAGTTGTTTCTATCCGCACGCCCCGGGCGGGGCGCGACGCGGCAAGCGTGCCGACCTGCGCGGTGCCAACCTGGTTTCTATCCGCACGCCCCGGGCGGGGCGCGACCCAGGGCGCCAGCGCGGCGCCCACTTTGACTGAGAGTTTCTATCCGCACGCCCCGGGCGGGGCGCGACCGTCCGGTATTGTTAGCGGCAATCCTGACTCTTGTTTCTATCCGCACGCCCCGGGCGGGGCGCGACTGTATCCGTCCACCACGTCAGACCATTCGCTTTGTTTCTATCCGCACGCCCCGGGCGGGGCGCGACGCACAAACCAATGCAATGTTAGACGACATGCTCTGGTTTCTATCCGCACGCCCCGGGCGGGGCGCGACGTGGCGCGCCGATGGACTGACTGCCACTAAAGAGTTTCTATCCGCACGCCCCGGGCGGGGCGCGACGTATCAACCCAATTGTACAGGTAGTTGTAAGCTGCGTTTCTATCCGCACGCCCCGGGCGGGGCGCGACCTATTGATACGTAGGCGGCGCTTGGCGGCTTTGGTTTCTATCCGCACGCCCCGGGCGGGGCGCGACGCAGATGGCTACAAGCCGACCTATACGCTTCCCTGTTTCTATCCGCACGCCCCGGGCGGGGCGCGACGGGTTTAACCCTGCGCTACAGTGATTCGACGGCGGTGTTTCTATCCGCACGCCCCGGGCGGGGCGCGACCGGTAGCAGTCGCCCCCATGACTCTTGGTTCTTGTTTCTATCCGCACGCCCCGGGCGGGGCGCGACTCATGATCAACCACACCTGCCGCCACGGCGGACAGTTTCTATCCGCACGCCCCGGGCGGGGCGCGACGAGCCAGATAGGGCCGTTCAGGGACGCGAATATAAATGTTTCTATCCGCACGCCCCGGGCGGGGCGCGACCTGGAACCGCTAGGGCCGTTGCTGAGGCATCTCCGTTTCTATCCGCACGCCCCGGGCGGGGCGCGACGACCTAGCTCAAGCACATACGTTTGGTCAACACTGTTTCTATCCGCACGCCCCGGGCGGGGCGCGACCAATGACGGGAGTGAAAAACAATGAAACACAAACGGTTTCTATCCGCACGCCCCGGGCGGGGCGCGACGGGTGCCCAATCTCAGTAACTCCGATCATGTCAAGTTTCTATCCGCACGCCCCGGGCGGGGCGCGACTGTTCTGTTTATAACATCATGAAAAATAAAAGCAAAAAGACAAGCTACTGCGAAACACTGAGTTTCAGACGATTTTGTAGTGGTACAAAGAAGTGGGCGAAAGAATTTATTATTAAAATCAATTTATTAAAGAGCTGCGAACCTGGCGGGATTTGGCAAGACACTTGTGGTTCGCAAACTGGAGAAAGACTAAAACACAAGGGGGCCATTCATATCTAAGGCTGGCTTGGCGCCAATATGCTCGATGCGGTTTTTCCAGTTTCGGCCTAGGAAGTAAAAACGTAAGCTGTCCACCTCGTCATCAATCAAGTCGATTAGGCGTTGACGAAAGCGTACCCATTGATCGGGATCGACTTCAATTTCAAACACTGAAAATTGTACTCGCTGTCCTACATCTCGACATGCTTTTGCAACTCGCCTCAACCTACCGTCACCGCCCTCTGAAGAGGTGCTGACATCGTAACTGACCAGTACCATCATAATATTGCCCTCAGTGCGCTATTTCCAAAGGAAAGGTGGGTAAACATCTAGGTCGCCCCGTAGGTGGCGTGCCATCAGCTGAGCTTGCAGTATGGGCAGCATGCCTATAGGTGCTTTTTCATCAATAAACGTATGCAATAACTCTTCACGCTTTCGCTCTTGGTAAGCAGTTAGAACCAGCTTGCGGGCATCATCAGTCATAACGACGCCATTGCTTTCCGTAATGTTAAAGTCCTTTTCGCGTAGCTGGCGTCGATTGATAAGCGAAAGGGCTAGACGGTCACCTAACAAAGGGCGGAACTCTTCAGCAAGGTCTAATGCAAGGCTTGGGCGACCTGGGCGATCACGGTGCAAAAAACCAACGGCTGGGTCTAAGCCTACGCTTTCTAGCGCTGAACGGCAGTCATGAGTCAGCAGTGTATAAAGAAACGACAACAAGGCATTAATACGATCACGAGGAGGGCGGCGATTACGTCCTTTAAATTCAAAGGCATCGCCTTCTTGGCGCACTAAGAAATTGAAGACGCTGAAATATACTTGAGCGGCTTCGCCTTCCAAGCCTCGTAGCTCATTGGTTGTGGCAGGTTGCAGTAAATTACGTGCGACTCGGCTTAACCGGTCACGAGCCGCTTCCAGGCGCTGGCGATCTTGAAGTGGCATCTTGCTGCCATAGTCGCGAATGCCTCGGGCGAGAACAGCGCGCTGGTTATGGACTTTACCAATCAAAAGGCTGCTGACTAGGCTCGAACAGGAAGTGTCGTTATCACTGACACGGTATTGAGTTCGCCTAAGCAGTACATTGCCAGAGACGGGGCCTTCAATACGCGCCAAGAATTTCCCGTTTGGTGACAGGTGGGTGATGGTAACGCCTTGTTCGGCGCAGAATCCCATTAAAGGCGGGGATACAAGCACACGGCCAAAGCATACAAGGGACTCCAGCATATGAATGGGAAGCCTGGCGCGCTCTTTCCCTTCTACCTGCATGACAATATTGGCGCCTTCTTTTTTAAGCCAAGCACCTTCGGTGGTGATGTACAGTGAATTTAATTGTCGTCGCATAGGTGTTACTCATTCAAAGCATCAAGTTGGCGCGCGAGCCAGCGGCTTGCAGAGCGCTGTTTGCCAAACACTTGAGGTTGGCAAATATCGATAAGCGAACAGTGATCGCATTTCTTGGTATCGTAAATGGCAGGTGGTGTTTGCTGCCCATCAAAAATAGCGCGGGTTTGCTGAATAATTTGATGAGTTAAAGTGCGTAGAGTGTCGTCAAAGTCGACTTCTTTGCGCCGCCGTGTTTTTCCGTAAAAGAGCGCACCAGAGTCGATGTGAATATTTAGCATTTCTTCTAGGCAGAGCGCTTGAGCGCATAGCTGCACCTCATCTGCACGGTGCGCTTTGGGCCTCCCACGTTTGTACTCAATAGGGCGTACAGTCAAAGGTGATTGACGTTCATCAAACTCTACAACATCGGCAATACCGCTCAAGCCCAGCTGTTCACTTGCCAAAGGCAAGGCCATAGAAGTGTGTACGCCACGGCGACGCTGATGCCCCTGCTGGTCAGCGCGCTCGTGTAACAAACGACCTTCGGCAGTGTAGCGGTTTTCTGCCCATTGCTGCTCCACGTGGATCAGCGCGCATTGGCGCGGGCAGAACAGCGTATGCTGCAGGGCCGAAAGCGGAATAGGGCGTGCCTCTTCTTCCATGGCGTTTCACCTATAAGTGTTCTTCTAGCGTCACACCAGACGGCAATGACTTGCTAGCAATATGAACCTGATAGTCGCTGTAGTGACGTGCCGGTGTATTTTCTGTCCCTTCAACACGCTTCACTTGAACACTATCGAAGAGCACATGGGCGGGCGCGTTACCCATTGGGTGATCATGTTTGAAAACAACAAGTTTTCGGGTGGACATCTCACCACGCGCGGCAGAGCGGTCGTGTTCAAACATATTGATTAGAGAGCGCCATAAAAGAGCTAAATCGTCTTCTGAAAAACCGGTACGTTCAGCTAGCTTTGCAGAGACGTAGCCGTGTACGCGGTATAGGCCATAAGGAATGATGTGCTTGCGCCCCATAGTGCGCTCTTTTTCAAGATCCTTTTCGTTGGTAACCGCCATACGGGTAATGGAGACTTCCATAGGTATGACGGGATCGATAGAGCTGGCAAAGGCCACCTGGACAGGGCCGCGTACTTGGCCGGAGTTTACCTCGGTTGTCATGACTGCGCCGAAGGTGCGCACGTCGAAAAAGTTATTGCACATCCATTCGGTTACTTGGCGCGCTTTTTCCGCTTCCTTGGGAAGCTTTTTAGATTCAGGTTTAATATCCAGCGCTTCATAAGCTTTTTTATGCTGATTGTTGAGCACTGACTTTTCTTGCATATAAATGGCATAGCCAGCGTCGTGTTCTTTTTCGAGCGCGACGTAGTTACGAATTTTACGTTTTAGGCATACATCCGTGATAAGACCTTGGTTAGTTTCTGGATCTAACCGTGGCAGGTTTCCTGCATCAGGGTCGCCGTTGGGGTTGCCGTTGGTGACATCAAATAAAAGGACAAATTCGTAGCGGTTAGCAATGGTGCTCATTCTGAGTCTCCCTGTTCAGATTGTTCATCGCTATTCACGTTATCTTTTTTAGCGAATCGCGTTTGTGATTGATGGTAGTAACCAATGGCAAATCGCCCTTGTTCTTCGATACGTAGGCTGCGGGGGAAGGTATCGCCCAGCCCGCCAATAATTTGGCTGATTTCACTTTCAATAGTGTGTGCAATACCGCCTTTGTCTTTTTTACGCATGGATGAAAGGTGGTTCTGCACATTGCGCAGCAGCATAGGGAAAACGCTGGCGGGCGTCGCTGAGGCGGCACCGTAGTAGCGATCCTTAATGGTGGCATTTAACTCTCTACCAAGTGCGCCACGTTGGGCGTTTTCTAATTCGGCAAATAAGCGGCCCAATAAGTAACCTGGATGTGTGGAGCTTTTATCAAGACTCACGGAAACCTCCTGTTTGTTCGAGTTTAAGTGCGTGGTTAAGCGAGCCTCTCGGGCTAACACCGCCTTGCAAAGCGCGACGCGTAAGCCGTTGATATTGCCATCACTGCGAAAACGCATAACAACACTGGTAAGGAGCGGTCGGGGATAGCGCTGCCCCGTGATGATGGCGCGCATTATGTCGCCAGCAAGCTGGGGCAGTACGTCTTCTGCTTTTGGTCGTGCGCCATGAATAGGCGCTGTTTGCAGAGTTAACCACCAAACGCTGGGGGCAATGCCTTTCCATGGTGCAGGCTGGATATCTAGATCTCGGTAATGCTGTGCGTAATGCTTAGTTAAGTGTTCCAGGCTATCAACCAGCCAAAAGCGAACAGATAGACGAGCGGCATTGGGAGCAAGGCCTAGTACGTAAAATTGCGTTTCGGGTTCTAGCTCTGGAGCGACGTCCTTTAGCGGGCGGCCATCAGCTACCTGGGCAAGTAGGGAGCCTAGTTTGCTGGCTTCCTGTTCATCGTTGGGTGGTTGGTTGAGTACCGCAAAAAAACTTTCCGCTGCCTGTGCAGCCTGTGATGTTTGAGCATTTGCCCAAAACACAAGTGTGGTATCGCCTATTTGCAGACGTTGTTGGTTGTCTGCATCGCCACGCAGTAAATAGTTAAGCGCCGTTGTGTAGCCAAAAATCGCTGATGTGGAAATAGCCGCGTTTTGATTTTTACGAAAGCCGTAAGACTCGTAGGCCTCGCTGTTAAATGAGACTAGCGAGGCACCCGACGATTGTGCGTCTCTAACGCCTTTAATGGCAGGGTGATCAGTACCCAGTATGGCGTCTTCCCCGGTGATTAAGCATTGCCCGAAAATACCGGTATTTTCTTCGAGTGCAGCACCCCAGATTCGGCGAGCACCATCATTTTCGTGTAAGTATTGTCGTTGTCCGTCTAGCCGAAAAATAATATTACTATCTAATACCTCCTCGCTGTAACCAGCCATCGAGGATAGCTTTTCAGGGCGCCATTGATCTAAGAACTTCAAAAAAGCCAGGAGTGATTTGTCATCACTGTTACCGAAAAGGTCAAATTGGCGGGCTTTGAAGGCGGCATGTTCATCGCTTAAGCGTTTGCCTTCCCCGGCTGTTACCCCTAATGCGTACGCAGTTTTATCCCAAAGTGGGTAGGCGTGAATGCCTGATGTACGCCGTTTATCAACGGGCACCTGATAAGGGCGGGCGCGGGGCTTTTTGCCTGAGGTGTCACGTAAATCATCGATCTGCTGCGGCAAACCATTTTGATCGAATGCCAGGGCGAAACTGATTTTTTCTGTACTAAAGCCTGGCTGCGGTACTTTGTTTTCCTTGGATAGCCGCTGGTAGTAGTCATTGAGGGCGGTCAGTATCATGCGAGTGTCTCCTGGAAGGGAGGCACTTCAATCACGCCATCTTGCATCTTGGCGCGGAAAAATCGCGATGTTTTGCCGTTTGCAAAATCAATATCGTGCAGCATATAGCCAAGGTCTTTCTCACCGTTTAATTCTGGATCAAAGAGTGGGAGAGGCTGTTCTGGCTCAATTAGCTCAAAATTCGCCGGGAACTCGCGGGTGCCCATACAGGGGGTGTGAAAGCATTGCCCCTGGCGGGCGCGGCGATTGAAAATATCCAGGTGTTTGCCAGGCGTGTCACTATCGTCTGCGCGCTGGGTAAATTCAAAGTGGGCTTCAATAACGTAGGCCACATTACGCAAAATGGTGGCGGCGCGCTGTTGGCGATTCTGGTCAACAAAATAGGCCACATCATCAACGCGGCCTGCTTTCATAGCTTTTGTTACTGATGCAGCTGAGAGTTTGCCGCCGACTTCATTTCGCCGCAGCGACTCAAATTGAATGGGCTTGAGCACGTGGATACGGTCTACGCACCAGCGAATGGCGGGTTTCCAGTGGACCGCTTCCAGAATGCCACGTGCCGCCGAGGGTGTAATCACATCATAGGATACACGCTCTACTTTCATCTCTGGCCGCGTAAAGCAGGCCCTGTCACCCCAGATATGCAGTCGAACTCCGTATGACATAATGATGCCTTTTTATTGAATTTAATCCGCGCCCCCTGAGGGGCGACTTGTTTATAGCATTAATTTCCAAAGGAAAATTTCAACCCGCTCCTACTATTGAAGCCAAGACCTGAACCCTAGTGCTGCACAGGTCAAGCTAAGTAGAGAGACTATCCAAGATAGTTTGAAAGGGCATTTGACCTCCAAAGTGACGTAGCCTTGCTGAATTTTGCAAAGCAGAAACCAGTTGCTATCTTCGGTTTTTCTGTCATTACCTTTGGATGAGTGCATAAGGCCCCCTCGGCTCTTGTTAGAAGCAGCTTAGGGCAGCTCTATTTTAATTTCAACTTCTTTCCATTAGAAATTAAAGGATAAGGTTTTCGGCTCGCATAAAGGTTGGATCGCTCCAGTTCAACCCTAGCGCATCGTGGTAGAGGTCTTCATTGACCAGCAGCATGAATTGGTCATTAAATTTATCCGGCTCGATAGGTGCAATGGCACCGACTTTTTCCAGGGCTCTAAAGCCGTTATGAGGCACTTGCACTGTATAGAGCTGAAGTTTACGGGCGATGCCTCCAGGGCTTGTGGCAAAGGCGAGTTCTTTAATCGCTTTGCGTGCGTCAGCGTCTCTGGGAATAATGACACTGCGTTGATTGTTGTCGATGAGGCGAAATGTCTTTTCGAGGGTTTCAAAAGGCAGCCCTTCAAGGCGCCCGTTTTCAATCAGCGAGAGCAGTTGGTGCTTGTCGAGTTGGTCAGGCCCTTGCTGCCAGTAAAGTAGCGTGAAATACGCCTCTATCGCTTCCAGCGAAAGCGGGTCGTGACCGTGTTGGCGTAGTACTTCGCGAGTGGCTTGGGCGAACTGTTTTAGCTCGGGCGGCGGCGCCCACTCCTCATTGGCAGTTGCAAAAATACGTACTTCGCTCTCTGCGGTGGTTCGTTTGCCTTCACGGTTACAGCGCCCTGCGGCCTGGGCGATGGAATCTAGCCCCGCCTCGGCGCGCAGCACCCTCGGAAAGTCTACATCCACGCCCGCTTCTATTAATGACGTAGACACCACCCGGCATGGTTTGCCTTCTTTTAGTGTTCCACGAATATGGTGTAATACCTGCCGCCGATGAACAGCGCACATGGCGGTGGTCAGGTGAAAAGCACCTGGCTGATCGGCGATAGATTCATACAAGGCTCTGGCATGGCGGCGGTTATTGACGATGCACAGTACCTGATCGACGTCTAGGAGCTCGTGGCGCAGCTGGTCGTCATCTAAGCAGCCCATATGCTTTACCGTCACCCGCTTTAACTTTCGATACAGGTTTTTTGGATCGGGGGCCAGCTCCTCGACGTCTTTGAAGCCACCTGTGAAACTGCGGGCTGCGTCATTAGTTTCAAGCAGGGCGGGTTGGGTCGCGGTACAGAGCACAATGCTGGCGTGATAATTCAGCGTGAGTTCATCCAGTGCGGCAACACTTGGCCTTAGCAAGGGCAGTGGCATTGTCTGTGCTTCATCGAGAATCACCACGCTACGGGCAATATTATGTAATTTGCGGCAGCGTGATGTTTTAGCGGCAAAGAGGCTTTCCAGGAACTGCACGGATGTTGTCACGACAATCGGTGCGTCCCAGTTCTCACTGTCGCGTCTGAGTTTATCAAGACTATCCTTGTCGCCTTTTGACGCTTTTTCAGCATCAAAGGTGCTGTGGTGTTCGAGCACTGCTTCAGCGCCATATTGGCTCAGCGCCTTCCGAAACACGGCAGCGTTCTGTTCTACGATACTGGTGAAGGGGATAACATAAATAACGCGATCCATGCCATGGGTGATGGCGTGATCCAGGGCGAAGGCGAGGGAAGCCAGGGTTTTGCCACCGCCAGTGGGTACCGTGAGGCTGAAACAGCCGGGCCTCATTCCCGCTTTGTTACGTACCTCACGCAGGATATGCCCACGTAATTGGTTAATGCCTTTTTCGGTGTCGAAGGTTTCTAAGTGTTGCTTCAGTGCTTCGCGAAGATGCGTTAGCGAAGCGCCGCCACCGCGTTGCCGTGCTAAGCCGTTTTCATGTTGGGCGTAGAAGGTTTCGGTATCGATATAGTCTGCATCGACTAAGCATGAAAATAGCATTCTGGTGAGAAACGCGAGCTGAAAGAAACCCCGTTCTGGACGTTGGGTAAACGTGCCAGGAGGACGTAGCTCTTGTGGAAGCGTAATCGCCTCTTGCCAAGCGTTATCTATTGCAGGGATATCCGCTTTAAGGCGTTCACTAAGCGGGGAGCGTTCGCCTGAGTCACGGCCATTGGCAAGCCCTGCATGATGGCCCGCAATACAGTAGGCCAGCAAGTCGCCGATTCCTCCTTTGAAGCGTTGTTTAGCGACAATAGCGCCTGCAGTGGAATGATCAACACGTTCTGGAGAACCTTCCAGTCGCCGCTGAAAAGGCGCGCTGTATTTGCCTAAATCATGCAAAAGACCCGCTGCATATCCTGCATCTGCCATACCAAAGCGTTCAGCGCGTGTTGCCGCCATTTCGGCGACACACTGTAAGTGATCATCTAGGGTTTGCCAGGCTTGCTTGTCTGTTTCTGGGAGTGAGTGAGCGTAAAAACATGACGATTTAGGCAGCATCTGCATAGCTCATTATGATTAATCGTTTAGTTACCTTAGCTTTAAAGCACGGACTCTCGCCATAACAAATTACTTACATCATATCTGCGGCTGGTACCCATCAAGGCACCCATAGCTCCTCGCCGCGCTTTTGCCTACAATAGGTCCCTTTGTCACGGACGTTGTGTGCCGTGTTTTACTGTTTTCTGGCTAAGGATAACTCATGCTCGATCCGAAACTGCTGCGCGGTGATCTTGATGCGCTAGCGCAACAACTGGCCCGGCGGGGCTTCGAACTCGATAAGGCGGCACTGCAAGCACTGGAGTCGCGCCGTCGTGAGTTGCAAACTCAGACCGAGCAGTTGCAAAACGAGCGCAATATGCGTTCCAAAACGATTGGTAAGGCGAAGGCTAACGGTGAAGATATTCAGCCGTTGCTGGATGAAGTAAGTGACTTGGGCGAACGCCTGGATGCTGCCAAGCGCGAGCTGGCTGAGGTGCAGGAAGAGTGGGATGACGTTATTAGCGGTATTCCTAACGTGCCTCATGACAGTGTGCCGGAAGGCAAAAGCGAAGACGATAACGTTGAACTGCACCGCTGGGGTACCCCCCGTGAGTTTGATTTCGAGGTGCTGGACCACGTCGATTTGGGCAAGAGATCCGGGTATCTAGACTTCGAGCTGGCGGCTAAGTTAACCGGTGCGCGTTTTGCTGTGATGCGTGGGCCAATTGCCCGCCTGCACCGGGCGCTGGCACAGTTTATGCTGGATACCCAAACCCAACAGCACGGCTACGAAGAGTGCTATGTACCCTATATGGTGAATCGTGATTCGCTGATGGGGACTGGCCAACTGCCGAAATTTGGTGAAGACCTGTTCAAGCTGGATGATGAGCGTGAGTACCATCTGATTCCAACGTCGGAAGTGCCGCTAACTAACTTTGTTCGCGATGAAATCGTAGAGCTGGCGGCGCTGCCGATGAAGCTGACTGCACATACGCCATGCTTTCGTAGTGAGGCAGGTTCCCACGGGCGCGATACCCGCGGCATGATCCGCCAGCATCAGTTCGATAAAGTTGAAATGGTGCAAATTGTTGAGCCAGAGAAGAGCTTTGAGGCTCTGGAAGAGATGCGCGGCCATGCTGAAGCAATCTTACAGGCGCTGGAATTACCGTATCGCGTGGTGACGCTGTGTACTGGTGATATGGGCTTTGGGGCGACCAAAACCTATGACTTGGAAGTGTGGCTGCCCAGCCAGGAGACGTATCGGGAGATCTCTTCGGTTTCTAACTGTGGAGATTTCCAGGCGCGTCGTATGCAAGCGCGTTTCCGTCATCCGGATGCTAAAAAGCCGCAGTTGCTACATACCTTGAACGGTTCAGGTTTAGCGGTAGGACGATGCCTGCTGGCGGTGCTTGAAAACCACCAGCAGGCAGACGGCTCGGTCGTTATTCCTGAGCCGCTTCGTCACTATTTGGGCGGTCTTGAGCGTCTTGCCCTTTAAGCGCCCATTCCACGTTAACCTCGGCATCAATACGGATGGTGCCGGGGCGGTAGTCGCTGCTGGCTGAGCCACTACCCATTGCATCGCTTTCAGCCCGCATAGCCATCATGCGCGGCTGGAAGATAGGTGACTGAGTCTCTTCAATGCGCTGAACGTGGCCAAGTTCGGTATCTAGCGTGCTTGCCATCAATTCTGCTTTATGGCGGGCTTTTTCCAGTGCTTTGGTGAGCGCTTCGTCGGTGGCTGCATCGCGGTCTTGTAGGTCAAATTGAACGCCATCCAGGGCATTCACGCCTGCGCCTATCAATGCATCCAGTACATCTCCCAGCTGGCCGAGGTCGGTCAGCTCAACGCTAAACGGGCGCTCTAAGCGTGTACGTGTCAGCGTATCGTATTCGCCGTTATCATTGCGCGGGCCAGCAACACGATCTGGATACACATTGAGTGAGCCTGCATTAATGGCCCGCTGCTCAATGCCAACCGCTTCCATGGCCTCAATCAACTGACTGGCGCGGTTTTCGAGTCGTCCGCGCGCTTCACTTAGTGCTTCGCTGTCGGTGTCTTCAAGTGAAGAAACGGCAGGGGTATTTTCCCACAAGCGCGCATTAAGCGTGGCTTTATCTGGCGCTACTTCTACCCAGGACTGGGCCTGAACATGCAGGCTAGGTGTTGCTGCTGGCGCTGCTTGAACCGTTGGGGCTACGAGCAAGGCGAGTAAGGCGCTACCCAGGATACTGTAGCGCAGCCGTTGCAGATGGTTTGATGCTTTATTCATAGCTAACTTCCTTGCCAGTAAGATATTCGCCTGAGTGTGTGAGGCGATTAAATGTGAATACGACGCTGCTTGGAATGAAGTTACGTGAGAAAGTTCACTGGCTAATAGTCGCCGCAAAACAGTTGCTTAATATTTGCATAGTTTTGAGGGTAGGCCAGTTTGTGCAATATAGCGCTAGCAGCCATTATGTAGGCATAACACGCTAAGGATGGAGTTATGTCGAAGTTGTCAGATGAGGATTATCGCAGTGTTCCTTTAAACGCTACCTTAGCGATTGCTGCGTTAGTGGTGATTATTGCAGGCATGAAGGTAGGCGCAGACCTACTGGTGCCCCTGTTGCTAGCGGTATTTATTGCGGTGGTATGTACATCCCCGGTGCAGTGGCTACACCGCTGGGGGCTGAGTTTACGCGCTGCAGTGTGTGTCACCTTGTTGGTGCTGTTAGCGTTTATACCCCTGATCGGTCTTTTGGTGGTTAATAGCTTTGGCACCTTTGTTGAAGCGTTACCAGAAATTGAGTCACGCCTTTATGAGCACTACTGGAATCTGCTCAATGCGCTCGCCACACATGGTATGGCGATTAACCCTGATCAGCTTGGGCAGCTGTTCAATATGGAGGACGTTGAGTCGTGGGTGCCCAAAGTACTAGGTGAGCTGGGAAACCTATTTGTCCAGGCCAGTATTGTGGCGTTGCTGGTTATTTTTATGTTGTTTGAGACACTTAACTTTCGAGCCAAGATTTCTTTGGCGCTTGAAAATCCGGCACCAAGCTTAAAGCGTTTTAGTGAGTTTAGTTTGACGCTGAAGCGCTATTTGGCGGTTAAAACAATGATCAGTTTGGCTACGGGAGTGCTGGTATGGCTTTCGTGCTTGATCGTCGGTGTGGATTTTCCGCTCTTGTGGGGTGTGCTGGCCTTTGCGCTAAATTTTATTCCTAATATTGGCTCGGCATTGGCTGCTATTCCACCTGTACTGCTTTTACTGGTCGCTCAGGATGGGGGTGTTGTTCAAGCGCTTCTACTGGCTTCTGCTTACTTAGCGATTAATTTTATTTTAGGTAATCTTATTGAGCCTCGTGTGATGGGGCAGGCGTTAGGGCTATCTACCTTTGTGGCGTTTCTATCTCTAGTGGTGTGGGGGTGGATCTTCGGGGTTGCGGGTATGTTGCTGTCGGTAGTGCTGACCATGACACTAAAAATTGCCTTGGACAGTCATCCACAAACACGCTGGATAGCTCACCTGTTAGGGCCGGGTAACCGGAAGGTGGGTCGGGATAGTCAGCCTGGGGATGCCTGTAAGCCCCCCTTAAAGCGCGGGGATTAGTAAAAAAGAGGAGAGCAGCAACCGCCGGCGTAGCCGGCGGCAGTAAAGCTTAAAACGTTGTTAGGCGTTTTGGTCGATAAACTGGGTTAGCTGAGATTTAGATTGAGCGCCTACCAGTGAAGCGACTTTGGTGCCTGATTTAAACAACATTACCGTAGGTACACCACGCACGCCTTGCTCAGCGGCAATTTCCGGTGCGTCGTCTACATTTACGCTAACCACTTTTATATTATCGCCACGTTCGGCGGCAACTTCATCCACCACAGGTGCCATTACTTTACAGGGACCGCACCAAGGGGCCCAGAATTTCAGCAGGACAGGCTGTTCGGCGTTGAGGACTTCTTGCTCGAAATTGGCGTTGGTGACATCAACATTATTAGCCATTTGCATCTCCCGTTTGCGTTGCTCTTACTGTTTCGTTGCCTCGAATGGAGCAACGGTCTTTACGCGACTTACTAGCGCACGTTCACCGTGCCAAGTGGGCAGATGTTAGCGGGCGCAGAGGGTGCTGGCAAATTTCCTGCTCTGATTTGACACAGAGTAGGTAAAATTAATAGATGCTGATGAGTGCTATTTTTTATACTATAAGTGAATTATAGAATGATTTTTTATTCAAATTAGTGCTTTTGAGGCGTGTGAGTAACCATCGCTTCAATTGAACAGTAAATCAGCAGCGGCGTGAGGATGCGCTTTAGTGTGCTTCCTGCATAGATAATTGGGTGAGGATATGAAGCTACAGCAACTTCGCTATATCTGGGAAGTCAATCGGCACAATTTGAATGTTTCGGCCACTGCTCAGAGCTTGTTTACTTCCCAGCCGGGTATTTCCAAGCAGATACGCTTATTAGAAGATGAGCTAGGCGTTGAGATTTTTGCTCGCAGCGGCAAGCACTTAACCCGTGTGACAACTGCGGGCCAGGCAATCATTGAGCTAGCAGGGCAAGTGCTTAAGCTAAGTGAAAATATTAAGCAGGTGGCACAGGAGCATAGTGACGAGCGTCGTGGCAGTTTAGCAATCGCGACAACTCATACCCAGGCGCGCTACGCGCTGCCGCCTATTATTAGTGAATTTACTCTCAAGTACCCTGATGTTGCCCTGCATATGCAGCAGGGAACGCCCAAGCAGATTGCCCAGATGGTTAGTGAAGGCCAAGCGGATTTTGCAATTGCGACAGAGTCACTTGAGCTGTTTACTGACTTGGTGCTATTGCCATGCTACCGCTGGAACCGCTGTGCACTGGTACCTAAAGGACACCCACTTGCCACTTTAAAAGGGCCGCTTACCTTAGATGCATTGGCTGAGCATCCACTGGTAACGTACGTATTTGGTTTTACTGGTCGCTCGCAGTTGGATGACGCCTTTAAAGCGGAAGGGCTGTCGCCTAATGTGGTGCTGACGGCGGCCGATGCCGATGTAATAAAAACCTACGTGCGCCTTGGTATGGGAGTAGGGATTGTTGCCCACATGGCGTTTGATCAAGAGCTAGACAGTGATTTGGTTGCTGTGGATGCCAGTCACCTATTTGCTAGTTCAACCACCAAGATTGGCATTCGCCGTGGTACCTTTATGCGCGGCTATATGTACGATTTCCTGGCACGCTTTGCCCCCCATTTAACCCGAGACCGGGTAGATGAAGCGCTATTGGCAGGGCCGCGTAATGAACAGATGATATTTGAAGGGGTTGAACTTCCAGAATATTAGGCCTAGTAAAACAATCGCGCCCAGGTTAACTGCCTGGGCGCGATTGCTTAGTACTGGATAATTAGTGCTGGGTAATTAGTGCTGGAGGTGTAGTCCACATTCACGCTTCTCTTCCACTTTGGTGGGATCGAAGTAGTCGAAGTTATTAGGTAAGTCATGGGCCTGTAAATACTGGTACATATCTTTTGCAGACCACTGAAGTAACGGAGCTACTTTTAACAAGCCGGAGCTGTTGCGGCTGACGACCTGCATTTTGGCCCGCTCTGGGGTGTCTTCGGCTCGCAGTGCGGTAAACCATACATCTGGCTGCATATCCCGCAGCGCGCGCTCAAAGGGCTCTATTTTCACTTCCTGAGTAAATGCTGCATGGCGGGGGTCATCAATGCCAGGCATAGGTCCTTCTAGTGCTTCTCGGTGTGCGCGGGTACGCTTGGGTAAAAAACTCACCAGATTCAGATTAAGTCGCTGAATTAATGCATCGGCAAATTGGTAAGTGGCTTCGGTGTTATAGCCACTATCCATCCAGACAATTGGAATGTCAGGTCGGGCTTGGGTCACCATATGCAGAATGACCGCTTCAAACGGGCGGAAATTAGTCGTGCAGATGGGGTGATTGCCTTGGGTCAGCGCCCACTCAATAAGCCCCTGAGGGTTATTGGCAAAATCGCGGTTGATGTCATCAAGTGCTGAGGACATGCTGCCTCCTGTTTGAGTGTAGAGAGTCATCGTCTTTAGGCTACCAAACCCAGGCCCTGCTTCCCCAATACCGTTTGGTTAGGCTTTTATATTCCTTTTTGATTTGATTTTTTTGTTACTTATTCCAAAGCACCGATTAAGTGACGAATTTTATCCAGTGTCTCCGTGTACTCTTCATCGGCCTTCGAGTCAGCGACCAGGCCCCCGCCCCCCCAAACGTGCAGTTTGCCTGCATCTGCCACCATAGTGCGTATCGCAATCGACGTATCCATGCTGCCGCGGGTATCCAGGTAGCCCAAGCTACCGCAATAAATACTGCGCTGGCAGGGCTCTAGCTCGTCGATAATCTGCATGGCGCGTATTTTGGGGGCGCCGGTAATTGAGCCACCTGGTGATGCAGCGGTAAGTAGCGATAAAGGTGAGTACTCGCTGGCAAGCTGGCCCTGCACCACGCTAACGAGATGGTGCACGTTAGGGTAGCTTTCTAATTGGCAAAGTTGCGGTACGCGAATGGTGCCAGGGGTGCATACACGTCCCAGATCGTTGCGAAGCAAATCTACAATCATTACGTTTTCGGCACGATCTTTACTGCTGCTAAGGAGCTCTTCAGCTAGCGCGCGGTCCTCCTCGGGTGTACTTCCCCGGGGGCGCGTGCCTTTAATCGGGCGGGTCTCTACTTGTCCATTTCGGCACTGAATAAAGCGCTCAGGTGAGAGCGATAGTACTGCTTGATCCTTCCAAGCCATAAAGCCAGAGAAGGGGGTAGGTGTTGCCTTTCTAAGGCGCAAGTAAGCTTGCCATTCATCCCCTAGGTAGCTCGCAGAAAAGCGCTGGGCCAAGTTGATTTGGTAGCAATCGCCCGCACGGATATAGCGCTGAACGGCATTAAAACGCTCGGTGTAGTCTGCTTGGCTAAGTTCAGCTTGAAAGGAGCTGGTTAAACGGAAGCGCTCATTATCTGCTGCTGGTGGTTGCTCTAGCCACTTGATGACTTGTTGTTGCCGTTGTGCCGTAGCGATTAGCCATGTGTTCTGGGTCTGGTGATCAAAGGTAATGCACCAGTCGTAGAGCCCCAAACGAGCCAAGGGTAACGCGGTGACGGCAGAATGCTGGCTGGGGATCGATAAGTTGTTACGGCCTAAATCGTAGCTCCAGTAGCCCATCAGCCCCCCTAAGAAGGGTAGCTCGCTATCTACCTCAATGCTGGGCAGCTGCTCTAGCATCCACTGCTGCAGGGCGGTGCTGTCGTTATGCCAGTCGGCTGATGCATCAGGCAGCGTTAGCTGATCAGAGTTGAAAAGCACATGACCATCTGAGGTGACCTCAAGCGTTGCCAGCGGGTCACTACTGAGTATGTCATAGCGCCCATTTGCTGCGGGGCGGCCGCTATCTAAAAGCACTGCACCTGGGCGCTGGCGCAAACGAGCAAAGAGCGCTAGCGGGTCTGGAGAGTAGGGCAGGGCAGTAATGGTCAACGCCGTTGTCATGAAGCAAAAAGCCTAGCCGGTGGAGGAGGCGTATTTTAGAGGGCATGAATCACACACACCAGCGAAAAGCGTTGACGCACTACTCACGGTAATAAAGTGGCAGGTCAAGTTGGTGGCATCATTGTTGACATTTAATGTGTGCTGTAATCGTGTTTTACAACGAAAGATGAATAACATCGGGTATTTTACCTAGTTGACGGCACAAATGTGGCAGGCTAAAGTTCTCCTATTCCATAATTGTCGACAATTAGCCATGACCTCACTTGCTACCCAATCTCGTCCTAGCGCTGGTTTGCCCAATGATCAGATCTCGCCAGAAGTGCGTACGCTGGCTGAGCGGGTATTTCATCAGCTGCAAGACGCTATCGTACGCGGCGAGCTGGCGCCGGGCAGCAAAATTACCGAGCCTGGGCTTTCTAAAACCTACGGTATTTCTCGTGGGCCATTACGCGAAGCAATGCGCCGTTTAGAAGCACACCGCCTGATTGAACGTGTCCCCCATGTTGGTGCGCGGGTTGTCAAACTCTCGATGAAAGAGCTGCTTGAGTTGTTTGATGTGCGTGAAGCCCTTGAGAGTATGGCGGCGCGCTTGGCGGCCGAGCATATGTCTGCCGAAGAGATCCAGGGGTTGCGAGATGTACTTGCACTCCATGAAGGGCAGGCGGACCTCAAACGTGGCGAAGCCTACTATCAACGTGAAGGTGACCTCGATTTTCACTATCGCATTGTTCAGGGCAGCCATAACAAGATGCTGATGAATCTGCTTTGCGATGATCTTTACTACTTGGTCCGTCTTTATCGTACTCAATTTAGTGCTAGCGGTTCGCGTCCACAGCGCGCCTTTGTGGAGCACCACCGTATTGTGGATGCGATTGAAGCCGGTGATGCCGAGCTTGCTGAACTGCTAATGCGCCGCCACGTCAGTGCTTCCCGCGCAAACGTTGCTGACCGCTATGCCGCTACTCTTGAACAACAATCGACGTCATCAACGGATTAACACGCTACGTCTATCCGCCAAGCCTTTTGAAGGAGCAACGCCAATGTCTACTCTTACCCCTGGTGCACGCTTTCGTGCTGTGTTAGAAGCAACCCGCCCGCTGCCTATTTTAGGCACGATTAACGCGTATACCGCGATGATGGCTGAGCGGGTGGGGCATCAAGCTATTTACCTATCCGGTGGCGGCGTAGCTAATGCTTCTTTTGGCTTGCCTGATTTAGGTATGACCAGTATGAACGACGTGGTTGAAGATGCGCATCGCATTTGTGGTGCCACTGACCTTCCGCTACTGGTGGATATTGATACGGGCTGGGGTGGTGCCTTTAATATTTCTCGTACCGTTAAAGAGATGCAGCGCGCAGGCGTTGCCGCCGTGCATCTGGAAGACCAGGTGGCTCAAAAGCGCTGTGGGCACCGTCCAAACAAAGCCATTGTGTCGCAGCAGGAAATGGTTGACCGCATCAAGGCCGCTGCGGATGCCAAGCTAGATTCCAACTTTTACCTGATTGCCCGTACCGATGCGTTCCAGAAAGAGGGCTTGGACGCTGCCATCGAGCGCGCTAATGCCTGCGTGGAAGCAGGGGCAGACGCGATCTTCGCTGAAGCTGTGCATACCTTGGATGACTATCGTGCATTCTGTTCGCGCGTAAATGCCCCGATTCTTGCCAATATCACTGAATTTGGTGCGACGCCGCTGTTCTCTCAGCAGGAATTGGGTGAGGTGGGTTGCCGTATGGTGCTCTATCCGCTCTCCGCCTTCCGAGCCATGAATGCGGCTGCTTTAAAGGTGTACCAGAGCATTCTGGATCACGGTCATCAAAAAGAGGTGGTCGACACTATGCAAACCCGTGATGAATTGTACGACTTTTTGAATTACCACGACTTCGAACAGAAGCTTGATGCGTTATTTGCCGAGCAGAAAGACGCTTAATTGCCGTTAACCCAATATCTATACAGTTAAAACATATAAAAAAGAGCAAACAGGAGACACGACATGGCTGATAAACCGCAAAACAGCGCAGGACTTCGTGGGCAAAGCGCTGGCAGCACAGCGCTGTGTACGGTAGGTAAAACGGGGTCTGGACTAACCTATCGTGGTTTTGACATTAAAGAACTGGCAGAGAAAGCTAAGTTTGAGGAGGTTGCTTACCTATTACTTAAAGGTAAGCTGCCTAACCAAGCCGAACTTGATAACTACATCACCAAGTTGAAGGGGCTGCGTGGTTTACCTGATGCACTGAAAACTGTGCTGGAGCAGATTCCCAAAGATGCGCATCCGATGGATGTGATGCGTACTGGCACCTCGATGTTGGGGAACCTGGAAACCGAAGAGAGCTTTGACCAGCAGCAGGATGTTTCTGATCGTCTGTTGGCGGTACTGCCCTCGATTATTTGCTACTGGTATCGTTTCAGCCACGACGGTGTGCGTATTGATACTGAAACCGACGATGATTCGGTTGGTGGTCACTTCCTGCATATGCTACGTGACAAGCCTGCCTCTGAGCTGCATGCACGGGTCATGAATGTCTCGCTTATTCTGTATGCTGAGCATGAATTCAATGCATCAACATTTACGGCCCGTGTGTGTGCATCAACGCTGTCCGATATGCACTCCTGTGTCACGGGTGCAATTGGCTCGCTGCGTGGTCCGTTGCACGGCGGTGCCAATGAGGCGGCCATGGCGATGATTGAGAACTGGGCATCGCCGGAAGAAGCGGAGCGCGAAATGCTTGGTATGCTGGAGCGCAAAGAGAAAGTCATGGGTTTTGGTCACGCTATCTACCGTGAGTCCGACCCACGTAATGCGATCATCAAAGAGTGGTCGCAAAAGCTTGCCGAAGACGTGGGTGACAGCGTGCTATACCCCGTTTCCGTGCGTTGTGAAGAAGTGATGTGGCGCGAGAAGAAGCTGTTCTGTAACGCTGACTTCTTCCATGCCAGTGCCTACCACTTTATGGATATTCCTACCAAACTGTTTACGCCGATCTTCGTGATGTCCCGCCTGACTGGCTGGGCGGCTCACGTTTTCGAGCAACGTGCTAACAACCGTATTATTCGCCCCAGTGCTGACTATGTTGGCCCTGAGAAGAGCGAGTGGGTACCCATCGAAGCGCGTGGCTAACCCTTAACGGGCCGTGATTAAGTGAGAGGCATTATGAACACGAATTATCGCAAGCCACTGCCAGGAGTAACGGCAGATGGTGCCCCGGTAGATTTCTTTGACGCGCGCCAAGCTGTTGAGGATATTCAGCCCGGTGCCTACGCGACGCTGCCCTATACTTCTAGGGTGCTGGCGGAGCAATTGGTGCGTCGCTGCGACCCAGCGCTGTTAACCGATGCACTCAAGCAGCTCATCGAGCGTAAGCAAGACCTGGACTTTCCTTGGTACCCGGCACGAGTGGTATGTCATGACATCCTTGGTCAAACGGCACTGGTAGATCTCGCTGGCCTGCGGGATGCGATTGCTGAGAAAGGCGGTGACCCGGCTAAAGTGAATCCGGTGGTGCCTACACAGCTGATTGTTGATCACTCTCTGGCAGTTGAACACGCCGGCTTTGAGAAGGATGCTTTCGAGAAAAACCGTCAGGTGGAAGATCGTCGTAACGATGATCGCTTCCACTTCATTAACTGGACCAAAGTGGCCTTTGAGAACGTCGATGTGATCCCTCCGGGCAATGGCATTATGCACCAGATCAATCTGGAGAAAATGTCTCCGGTGGTGCAGTGTCGCCCTGATGAGAGCGGTCAAAAAGTTGCTTATCCGGATACCTGTGTAGGTACTGATAGCCACACGCCGATGGTCGATGCACTGGGTGTTATTTCTGTCGGCGTTGGCGGTCTGGAAGCCGAAAGCGTCATGTTGGGCCGCGCTTCGATGATGCGTTTGCCGGATATCGTCGGTGTTGAGCTGGCAGGCAAGTTGCAGCCCGGCATCACCGGCACCGATATGGTATTGGCGATTACCGAGTTTCTGCGTAAAGAGCGCGTTGTGGGCGCCTACCTGGAGTTTTACGGTGAAGGTGCTGATGCACTGACGGTGGGTGACCGTGCCACTATTTCCAATATGACACCGGAGTATGGTGCCACGGCGGCGATGTTTTACATCGACAACCAAACCATCGATTACCTTAAGCTGACTGGCCGTGAAGATGAGCAGGTTGCCTTGGTGGAAGCCTATGCCAAGCACACTGGGCTGTGGGCTGATAGCCTAAAAACGGCCGAGTATGAGCGGATACTGCGCTTTGATCTTTCGAGCGTTACCCGTACTTTGGCGGGGCCCTCCAACCCTCATGCTCATTTGCCCACCTCGGAGCTGGTCCAGCGCGGTATCGCTATCGATATGGATAAAGCTCGGGCCGATGAGCAAGCAGGTCACATGCCGGATGGAGCGGTAATCATTGCCGCTATTACCAGCTGTACGAATACCTCAAACCCACGCAATATGGTGGCGGCAGGCTTAATTGCCCGTAATGCTAACCGCTTAGGGTTAACCCGTAAGCCATGGGTGAAGTCGTCGCTGGCGCCTGGCTCAAAAACCGTCAAGATGTACTTAGAAGAAGCGAACTTGATGGGGGAGCTGGAAAACCTTGGCTTCGGAGTAGTCGCCTACGCCTGTACTACCTGTAACGGTATGTCTGGGGCACTGGATCCGAAGATTCAGGAAGAAATCATCGATCGTGATCTTTACGCCACGGCGGTGCTTTCCGGTAACCGTAATTTTGACGGGCGCATTCATCCTTATGCTAAACAGGCGTTTTTGGCATCGCCACCGTTAGTGGTGGCTTACGCCATTGCGGGTACGATCCGTTTTGATATTGAGAAAGATATTCTTGGCACTGATCAAAACGGGAATCCGGTGACGCTTAAGGATATCTGGCCAGACGACAGTGAAATCGATGCGATTGTGAAAGCTTCGGTAAAGCCAGAGCAGTTCCGTCAGACTTATATCCCGATGTTTGATCTCGATAAGAGCGCACGTACCCAGGTGAGCCCGCTTTACGAATGGCGGCCGCAGAGTACCTATATTCGTCGCCCGCCCTACTGGGAAGGCAATATGGCGAAAGAGCGTGGCTTGAAAGGTATGCGTCCCTTGGCGATCTTGCCGGACAATATCACCACTGACCACTTATCGCCCTCTAATGCGATTATGCTGGATAGCGCGGCAGGTGAGTACCTGCATAAGATGGGCCTGCCCGAGGAGGATTTTAACTCCTATGCCACCCATCGTGGCGATCATTTAACTGCTCAGCGCGCTACCTTGGCGAACCCAAAGTTGTTCAATGAAATGGTCCACGATGAGCAGGGCAAGGTGCTGCAGGGGTCGCTGGCGCGCATTGAGCCGGAAGGCACTGTGACGCGAATGTGGGAAGCTATTGAAACCTATATGGCGCGTAAGCAGCCGCTGATCATCATTGCCGGTGCTGATTATGGTCAGGGCTCCTCCCGGGACTGGGCAGCAAAAGGTGTTGCTCTAGCAGGTGTTGAAGCCATCGTGGCCGAAGGCTTTGAGCGTATTCACCGTACCAACTTAATTGGTATGGGAGTGATGCCACTGCAGTTTGAAGAGGGCACCACTCGGAAAACCCTGGCGCTGGACGGTACGGAGATCTTTGACGTAGAAGGCGAGCCGCAGCCACGGGCAATACTGACGTTAATCATTCACCGTCAAAGTGGCACTACCGAGCGGGTGCCTGTGATCTGTCGTATTGATACCGCTGAAGAGGTCACTATTTACTCTGCTGGTGGCGTGTTGCAGCGTTTCGCCCAGGACTTCCTTGAGTCAACCGCGGCGTAGTCAAGCAGGCGTTTAACGTATACGCCAAAGCGATAACTGAAAGAGCCCGTCGCTAAGCGTCGGGCTCTTTTTTTGAGCATGTGTTTTTGAGCATGTGTTTGAACATGTGTTTTTTGTATATATGGTTTTTGAAAATGGTGAGGGAGCGTTGTTATGTCTCATGTTGGACAAATTAGTATTCCTGCCACCTATATGCGTGGCGGCACCAGTAAGGGGGTGTTCTTCACCCTGAGTGAGCTGCCTGAAGTGGCCCAGGCACCTGGAGAGGCGAGGGATAAGCTGCTATTAAGGGTAATTGGCAGCCCTGATCCCTATGAAAAGCAAATTGACGGCATGGGCGGGGCAACGTCAAGCACCAGTAAAACGGTGATCCTTTCCAAGAGTAAGTCACCGGATCATGATGTGGATTACCTGTTTGGCCAAGTTTCCATCGACAAACCGTTTGTAGATTGGAGTGGCAACTGTGGCAATTTATCTGCTGCGGTAGGCCCCTATGCGATTGCCAATGGGTTAGTTGACCCTGCCAGAATACCGGAAAACGGTGTGGCTGAAGTACGTATTTGGCAGGTCAACATCAGTAAGACAATTGTCTCTCAAGTACCTATTGTTAATGGCCAAGTGCAGGAAACGGGAGATTTTGAGTTAGATGGCGTGACCTTTCCAGCTGCCGAAATTCCCGTGGCTTTTATGGACCCTGCCGATGGTGAAGGTGCTATTTTTCCAACGGGTAATGTAGTAGATGACCTAGAAGTACCTGGTGTAGGCGTTCTTAAAGCCACGCTGATTAATGCCGGTATTCCCACTGTGTTTATTAACGCCCAGGACATTGGCTATACCGGCTGTGAACTACAGGAAGCGATTAACGGCGATGCTAAAGCGTTAGCTATGTTTGAGACGATCCGTGCGCACGGTGCGCTGCGCATGGGATTGATTAAACACCTTGATGAAGCGGCCAACCGTCAGCATACGCCGAAGGTGGCCTTTGTTGCCCCTGCAGCCAGCTATACGGCTTCCAGCGGCAAAGCGGTTGATGCGGAAAATATCGACCTCGTGGTACGCGCACTATCAATGGGCAAGCTCCATCATGCAATGATGGGCACAGCAGCAGTTGCCATCGGTGCAGCAGCCGCTATCCAGGGCACGCTAGTAAATTTAGCCGCAGGTGGTGAGGAGCGTGAAGCAGTTACCTTTGGGCATCCATCTGGCTCTCTGCGGGTCGGTGCAAAGGCAAGTTTGACAGGAGGGCGTTGGAAGATTGAGCAAGCAGTGATGAGCCGAAGTGCGCGGGTGTTGATGGAGGGAAGGGTAAGAGTGCCTGGCGATTCGTTTTAATTGATTGCTAGATACTCTTGCAACCGCTTGGCCATGGTTGCCAAGCGGTTGAAAGTGAATACTTTATTCGTTAAAAGCTAACTGGTCGCGCATACGGTCAATTGTGGCAGCCCCGATTCCACTAACGCGGGTCAGGTCATCGGCGTCTGCAAACGCGCCATTAGTCTCCCGCTCTTCAATAATGGCGGCAGCGCGGCTGGGGCCTATGCCCGGCAGCTCGGAGAGTAATTCTTTATCTGCAGTATTCACATTTATGGGGGCAATCGCTTGCGCTAAAACAGCACTTGATATGCTCAGGCTCAGGCTAAGCAGTAGTGCTGTCACAAATCCTTTTAACGTCATTTGCATAATCAACATTCCTTAGGTTGTCTATTGATCCGCCAATGCGAGCTTCGCTGTGGCATGGTTGGAGGCTGAGCGAGGTATTATTAATTCGCTGCCTTAGTAAAATTAAGCTTTCCCCGCTGAAAATGCTGTAAGCAATTGACGATGCTTTTTGTAAGCATTTTGCTATAGGTTGTTAGGCAATCGCTTACACAGGGTGGGGGGCTGGGCTGTTACAATGTCCCAAAACGAACATGGAGTAAGCGCGTGGCTACCGATTCCCCATTGATTATCGCCCTGGATTACCCCTCTCTGGATGCGGCTCTGTGCATGGCTGATCAGCTAGATCCTGCACGCTGTCGAGTGAAGGTGGGTAAAGAGCTATTCACTCGTAGTGGCCCGGCCGTTTTGGAAGCCTTGCATGGGCGCGGGTTCGAGGTGTTTCTTGATCTTAAGTTTCACGATATTCCCAATACCGTGGCAAGCGCTGTTCAGGCTGCTGCTGAGCAGGGTGTTTGGATGGTTAACGTGCATGCCTGTGGGGGGCGGCGGATGATGGAAGCTGCCGCCAAGCGACTCTCTGATAACAAGTTATCGACCCACCTCATCGCGGTGACGGTATTGACCAGCATGCAAGCCGATGATTTAACCGAAACAGGTGTGGAGGTGTCTCCTGCTGAACAGGTTATGCGTTTAGCATTGCTCACTCAGCAAAGTGGCTTAAATGGCGTAGTGTGTTCAGCGCAAGAGGCCGCACAAATTAAGGCGCAGTGCGGTGGTGAGTTTTTAAAGGTCACGCCGGGTATTCGGCCCAGCTTTGCTGAGGCAAATGATCAACAGCGAATTATGACACCCACAGATGCATTGCAGGCTGGTAGTACCCATTTGGTGATTGGTCGTCCAGTCACTAAAGCAGCAGACCCGATGGTGGCGTTGGCGGCGATTGAAGCTGAGTTAGCGGCATTCTAGCTCTATTCGCCTTCAATGCCGGTAATAGGCTTGATGGTGCCCCAGCGGCGGCAGCTGGGGCACTGCCACTCTAAGTTTTCGCTGGTGAAGCCGCAGTGGCGGCAACGATGGCGGGGCCTATCTTCCAGTAGCGCATCGGTATGGTGTTTCAAGAGCAGTAGGCGTGAATCTGGTGGTGTTTTGCCACTTAAGCGCTGGCTTTCCAGGTAAAGATCGACCAAATAATCGAGCCCACCCAGGCTGGGGGCTTCGCGCAGCCACTCACCAGTGCGCTCTATCGCACTTTCAACCCCATCACGACGATGAATGAGCTCCCCTAGTGCAACAATGACGCTGGTATATGGTGCTTGGCCAAGCAGTTGATAGAGGTGGGTTTCAAAGCCGGCAAGATCATTATTACGTTCATAGGCGCTTTTGAGAGCGGGTAATAAGGTGGGGATATGCGCGATGTCTTGGCGGGGTATGCGATCAAGATATTCAATAGCGCGCTGATAGTGGCCATTCTCCATTTCCAGCTTGGCGATCAGCAGAGAGGCTCGTACACAACACTCATCTAGCTGCAGTGCTTTTTTTAAGTGTTTTCGAGCAAGAGCGCGGCTGGACTGATGAATTTCTTCCAAAGCGAGTTCACAAAGCCAGTGGGCTGCTGGATGGCGCATACCAGGCTGTTGCTTTAGCAGTGGCTGTGCAATATCCAGCGCGTCCTGCCACTCCTTTTCCCGTTCAAGTAAGTCGATTAGTAACCGTTTGGCTTCTTGATGATAGGGGCTATTCGCAGCATTTTCTAACAGGCTGCGGAGCAAGCGTTGGGCGCGGTCATGGACGCCCAGTGCCATGAAGTCACGGGCTAATTCGAGCTGGATATGCTGATTGGTGGCAGTGGATAGCGCGGGTCTGGCCAGAAGGTTTTGATGGATGCTGACCGCTTTGTCGGCTTCTCCGCGCGTCCTGAACAACTTGCCAAGAGCAATGTGGGTGTCAACGGTCTCGCTGTTCACCCCCAGCGCTTGAATAAAGGTGTTAATTGCTTCATCGGGCTGCTCGTTAAGCAGGTAATTCAGCCCGACGAAATATTCACGCGATAACTCAGGGGGGCGTGAGGAAGGCACGGTTTTTTTGCGGTGTGTTGCGTGCAAAAAACCGAGGCCAAAGCCAATAGCGATAGCTGCCAATAACACGCCCAGCAGCGCGATATCATACATTTACGCCACTTCCTTAAGCTCCTGGGTGCGTAAACGGTCTAGCTCTTTGCGCTGCTGCTTGTTGTGGCGCTCACTGCGTGCCAGCTTTGCTTTCAGCCTTACATACACACCTAGCATGGCCAGCATACCTAAGATCACACCAACGGTTAGCGTAGCAAGCAGCCACACCGAAAGAGACACAGGAGGTAGTTCCGCCCAGATGAGGTTTAAGGCTACGGTTTGCTGGTTGTTAACGGCAAATAAAATGCCAATCAGCAACACGCTCAGCAAAATGATGGCCAGAATCAGCCCTTTAATCCAACGCATGAGAGTTTCCTAGTCAGTGACATTCACGGTGGTGCTATTGTGTCTGAGTCTGGGGGCGACGTCATCCCGTAGAAGGTCTGATAAGCAGGACTAGTGCCGAGAAAGTCAGACTAATAGCCCAGAGCGCGGCTCGCATCCACCTGTTCACGCAACTCTTTGCCTGGTTTAAAGTGGGGCACGTACTTCCCGTCTAGATCAACGGGATCGCCAGTTTTAGGGTTACGCCCTATGCGTGGTTCGCGATAGTGAAGCGAAAAACTACCAAACCCGCGTATCTCAACGCGCCCCCCACTGGCTAGGGCATCTGTCATATCATCCAGAATAATCCGCACCGCTGTTTCGACTTCTTTGGCGGATAGCTCCGGTTGCCGCATTGCAATTTGTTCGATTAATTCAGACTTGGTCATCGGTTGGCTCCCTGCGAACTTTAAGGCGCATTACATGCTTGCGACCTCGATAACATCGAAGTCAGCATACTGCGCATGTCGAGATAAAACAATTCAGATAAAACAAGGTACTAGATCAGTTAGTGCGAAACTGAATTACAGCATAGGCGAAGGTTGGCGCTGGCGCGACCCTGTGGCTTAGGTATACTGGCATTTCATTCATCTATGCGAAGAGGCTGACGTTGAGCGACGATACTTCACCAGCAGCTATACTGCGTAAGCGACTTTACTGGCACTCTCGTCGCGGTATGTGGGAATTAGACCTATTGTTGATCCCTTTTCTTGAAAAGCGGTTTGATGCGCTTAGTGAGGAGGACCAATTAGCTTATCAACGATTAATCGAAGAGGAAGATCAGGATCTGTTTGTCTGGCTGATGCACCGTGAATGGCCTGAAGACCCTGCGCTGCGCCGGTTGGTACAGTTGATTATTGAGCATGCCGAAACCACCGATAATTCTGCCTATCGCACGCTCTAAGTCGCAAAGCGTATTTCATGCTGCTTTGGGATTAGGACTCTGTGTGGCGGCAAGCTGGGTCGTGCCATTGTGGTTCGTAGTGGGCTTAGGGTTGTGTGTGGCCTTTGTTTTATGGCGCCAGTATTTGGCGCAGCCCGAAGGGGTTTTGCAGCTTACAAAACATGGCAGCCAGCTATCAGGACGCTGGCTGCTGGTAGAGGGAGAGCTGGGTAAGGAGTTGCCGGTGCGCTTTGATTATGTCGGCCCGTGGCTCCTGGGGCTGTATGTAGGAGCCGAGAGGCTGTGGTTATGGCCTGACAGCCTGCCTGGGGCGAGTCATCGGGCGGTACGTCGTTTATGCCATCGTCCGGGGCGTTAAATGGTGTAAAGAGAGTTCTGAAACGGTTGCTTGGGCTTGCTGTGCAGGCCAATCTGTCGAGTAGTGCAGTCCTCGCGACTCATGGCGACCTAGTGCGGCTAAGACGGTTAACTGGGCAAGTTTTAGTGACTGCTGTAAACGCATGCTCTCTGGGTGAGTATGCGTCCCTTCTGTGTATCCGTACGTGTTACCAAGAAACTCATTCAGTTTTTCCTCAATGTCACTTAGTTTCGCTTGTGCTGCGTTAAGGCTTTGGTTGCTGCGTACAATGGATACGTGGTGGCTCATGACTTCGCGCATAGCGTTACGCAGTGTGGTTAAGGTTTCTGTGTCCACATCCACAGCGTTGGCTTTTGGCTGCGCGGGGGCGATGTTGTTGCCACTTGGTGGTGCTTTGGGCTGCATCAGTAGGTGATGTGCGCAACTACGAGCATAAACCAAACACTCAAGTAATGAGTTGCTTGCCATTCGGTTGGCGCCATGCAGTCCCGTGCAAGCGGTTTCGCCAATGGCATACAAGTTGGGAACGTTGGTGGCGCCTTTGTAATCGGTGGCTACACCCCCGCAACTGTAGTGCGCAGCAGGCACTACGGGAATTGGCTGGCGGATAATGTCAATGCCACGCGTGGCGCAGTGGGCAAGGATGGTTGGAAAGTGGCCGCGAATAGCAGCTTCTCCAATATGTTGAATATCTAGCCACACATGCCCCAGTGTGCTTTGTTGAATTTGTGCATCAATGGCCCGAGCCACAACGTCGCGAGGGGCTAGTTCGGCGCGTGGGTCAATATCGGGCATGAACCGGAGGCCAGCTTCATTTAGTAGATGGCCACCTTCACCGCGGACGGCTTCGCTGATTAAAAAGGCGGGGCCGTCTGGGTCAAATAAGCAGGTAGGGTGAAACTGCTGGAACTCAAGATTCATAAGAGTGGCGCCAAGCTCAGCCGCCATGATCATGCCCTCTCCGCTGCTGGGGGAGGGGGTCGTCGTGTGACGGTATAGACCGCTAGAGCCGCCGGTAGCAAGTACTATGTGCTGGGCTAGCAGTGTTTGGTAGCGTTGCCGTATATCTATCCCTCTGGCGCCGATGCACTGGCCAGCATCATCGCTTAGTAGGTTTAGAATTGTTAGATCGCTGCGCTGCTTAATGTTGGGGTGAGCGCTAACTTTGCTAAGTAAAGTATCAACAACAGCACGCCCGGTGGCGTCATCTGCGTGAATAATACGGCGGGCATTATGACCGCCTTCACGGGTTAGGTGGTAGGGGTAGCGGGCGGCTGGGTCAGGGTCTGGAGTGAACGGAACGCCGTTATCAATGAGCCACTGAATAGCGGCTGGGCCGTTGTTGACTGTATGGCGGACAGCTTCTTCGTCACATAGCCCGTCGCCAGCAATTAATGTATCTCGCACATGGGCTTCTAGGTCGTCATCGGGGGATAGCACTGCGGCAATGCCACCCTGTGCCCAGCGGCTAGCGCCTTGATCGTCAAGGGCTGGACGTACCAGTGTGACCGATAGTCGGTCGGCAACTTCAAGCGCAAGGGTTAGGCCGGCGACGCCGCCGCCGATGATCAGTATGTCGGATGTTGGCGTGCTCATGGGAGCCCACTCCTTCTTTTCGCTATCATCTTTTTGCTATCAAACACTGTACGCGCCAAACGCTGCCACAGTCAGGCAGGCATGATAGCGTGACCACATGAGCTTAGCGATGCGTGGAGGGTAAAAAATCGATAGACGCTGGTCGGTTATTGTTAGGCAGGCAAGTAAGCAAACAAAAAAGCTGCGTAGATCAAATGATCTCGCAGCTTTTAGATTTCAACCAATAATAAATGGTGCCCGGAGCCGGACTTGAACCGGCACGGAGTTACCTCCGAGAGATTTTAAGTCTCTTGCGTCTACCAATTTCGCCATCCGGGCAGTGTGTCGTAGGTATTAAACCTGCCGCTACACTGAAAATGGAGGCTGGAGTCGGAATCGAACCGGCGTACACGGAGTTGCAGTCCGCTGCATAACCACTCTGCCATCCAGCCTAACAAGTCGTTGGAGCGGGGAAGTAGATTTGATCGGACTGGCGTTCCAGCTCACGACCCTCTCTTGCTTTACCACGCTATCCAAGTTGGAGCGGGAAAGGAGATTCGAACTCCCGACCCTCGCCTTGGCAAGGCGATGCTCTACCACTGAGCTATTCCCGCTCGACTCGAGGGCGAATTATACGCACCAGGATGAGCTTGTCAATCAATGAATTTATCAATCACCACAAATAGATACCTCTTTTCACATTGATCGGCTGAGGTGTGGCCATGCAGATTTCAGATATTGAATCATTGACCAAAGGGTCAAGATGGCCGCTGCATAAAGCACCGCTACGCCGAATAAGGCAATTTCATGCCCAGGTGGGAAGGCTAGCAAAATCAGTATGGCCACCATCTGCAGTGTGGTTTTAAGCTTTCCTATCCAGGAGACAGCTACCATGCCGCGCTTACCCATTTCTGCCATCCACTCACGTAGCGCTGAAATCACAATCTCGCGTCCAATAATGACGAGCGCAGGTAGGGTTAGCACTAGTGTGTCGAAGCGTTCAATAAGTAGTGCCAATGCCACTGCCACCATGAGCTTGTCGGCAACGGGGTCTAAAAAAGCACCAAACGGCGTTGACTGATTCCAGCGTCGTGCTAGATAGCCATCTAGCCAGTCTGTTACGGCTGCCAGTGCAAATAGACCTGCTGCAAGCGGCATGCTCCAGCTAAATGGTAGGTAAAAAAGCACTACCAGTAGCGGGATGAAGAAGATTCTTACCAGAGTCAGTATGTTGGGTATATTCATCGCGGGGCGCGATCCTTGCCGGAGAATCATTAAAGTCGGATGTATGCTGAGGAAACATTCTATCCCCCTTAGCGCACAGCATCCATGTTAAGAGCAGGTTTATCCATTAAGCGCATTGTAAATCGTTTCTGCAAGGGCCGCGTTAATGCCAGGAACGCGTGCTAGTTCGTCGCGGCTGGCCTTTTGAACGCCTTGTAAGCCGCCAAAAAAGCGTAATAGTTCACGCCTACGTTTAGGGCCAATGCCGGGGATGTTTTGTAGCGTAGAAGTACGGCGCGCTTTATCTCTTGCAGCACGGTGTCCTGCTATTGCAAATCGGTGTGATTCGTCGCGAATGTGTTGAATTAAATGCAGGGCGGGGGATGCAGGGTCAAGTGGTAATGGGTTGTCAGTGGTTTCGAGGAAAAGTGTTTCAAGCCCGGCTTTGCGAGTAGTGCCTTTGGCAACGCCAAGTAAAATCACATCGGTGATAGCTAATTCGGATAGCACGCCGCGCGCCATATTCAATTGCCCTTTACCGCCATCGACGATCAAGATGTCGGGGGCAACTGCTTCGCCGCTTTTTACCCGCTTTAAGCGGCGAGTTAGTGCCTGCTGCATGGCCGCATAGTCATCTCCTGCCGCCACCCCTTCGATACGGAAGTGCCGATAATCACTTTTACGCGGTCCTTGTTGATCGAACACCACGCAGGAAGCAACGGTTGCTTCACCCTGGCTATGGCTAATATCAAAACACTCTAGACGCTCGGGCAGCTTATCTAGCGCTAAGGCCTGTTGTAGCGCTTCAAAGCGTTGCGTTAGCTGGGTTTTATTAGCAAGTTGCGAAGCGAGCTGTTGCTCGGCATTAGTCATGGCCAGGTTTTGCCACTGGGCACGGTGACCGCGTACTTGGCAAGTAACCCGTACTCGCTTGCCTGCCTGCTGGGAAAGCGCTTCGGCTATGAGTTGGCCATCTTCCAGTGGGTGGCTGGTAATTACCTCGCTTGGTACATTGTGGGGCTGGCCAAAGTAGTATTGGCTAACTACTTCGGTTAGCAGTATTTCTGGTGGCAGATCCAGGTCGTTTTTAGGCATATGGTGACGCGCACCAAGCAGGCGCCCGTCGCGCACGCTTAGTATTGAAACGCCTAACGCTCCTGGCCGCTGAGCCAGTGCGAAGATGTCGGCGTCGCCGCTTTCATTATCGACAAACTGGCGCTGCTGCAATTGCCTAAGCTGCTGTATTTGATCGCGCAGGCGAGCTGCTTCTTCAAAATTTAATGCTTGGCTAGCGGTTTCCATTTCTGAAGTTAGTGCTTGGGTAACATGCTCACTTTTCCCTTCCAGGCACATGACTGCATGTTCTACATCGCGGCGGTAATCCTCTTTAGAGATGTAGTCTACACAGGGGGCGCTACAGCGCTGAATTTGGAACTGAAGGCAGGGGCGTGAGCGATGAGAAAACACGCTATCCTCGCAGTTGCGAATGCGAAAGATTTTTTGCATCAGGGCGAGGCTTTCCCGCACTGCACCGCTGCTAGGGTAGGGGCCTAGATAACGGCCATCGTCACGCCGCTGGCGCGCCCGTTTGTATTCGAGAGCGGGATAGGGGTGGTGGTCCGTCACAAACACAAATGGGTAAGACTTATCATCTCTTAATAGGATGTTATAGGGTGGTCTTAGCTCTTTGATTAGTGTTTGTTCAAGCAGCAGCGCTTCGGTTTCACTGCGGGTGACGGTAATTTGAACGTCGGCAATCCGCGCTACCATCGCCTGTGTTTTGGTGTTCAGATGGCCGCGAAAATAGCTGGCAAGACGCGTTTTTAGGCGTTTGGCTTTGCCGACATATAAAGTATTGTGCTGCTCATCTAGCATTCTATAAACACCGGGCGAGGTGCTTACTGAGCTTAGAAACTGCTTGGCATCAAAAGTCATGGCTGGGCATCAGTGCTTCAAGACGGCAGAAGCAGCGATGGTAGGTCTATCCCAGGCTTGCGTCAAAACCCTCGACCAACCCATGGCGCAGGGCAAGGTGGGTGAGTTCAACGTCGGTAGCAACCTGGAGCTTGTCAAATAATCGATAGCGGTAGGTGTTGACGGTTTTTGGGCTTAAATGCAGCCGGTCAGAAATATCTTGAACACGCTGGCAGTTAACAATCATCAAGGCTATTTGTAACTCCCGGTGAGATAGCTGGCTGAAGGGGTTATCTTCATCAGTAAAGTGAGCCAATGCCAAGCGCTGGGCAATCTCCTGGCTCACATAGCGTCGCCCGTGAAAAACTTGGCGAATAGCGTCGGTCATTTCTGCAGCATCAGCGCCTTTGCTTAAAAAGCCAGATGCGCCCGCATCGAGCATTCTGCGCAGCACACTATCTTCCAGGTGGGCGGTGAGGATAATGACTTTAACATCTACCAACGTGCGATGAATGCGACGTGTGGCTTCAAGCCCACCAATGCCAGGCATGCGTATATCCATGAGCACGATGTCAGGTTTCAGTAGGCGGCATTGGGTAACAGCACTTTCGCCATCGTCTACCTCTCCCACTATTTTGATATCGCTTTCTTCATTGAGCAGGTGAGCAATGCTAGTTCTCACCAGGTGGTGATCATCGGCGATTAAAACGTTGATCAAGGTGCTGGCTCCTGCGTGTAATCTTCTTGGGCTTGGGCGTTAGCCCAGTACGCTAAGCAACAGAGTGCCATAGCTTTTGGCAAAGGAGAATTAGAAATTCGTTGTTTAAGCTTTATCTTGACGATGCGCAAGTTCTAGCATAGTATTCCGCACGCTGCTTATTCAGGCAGCCTGTGGGGCCTTAGCTCAGCTGGGAGAGCGCAACACTGGCAGTGTTGAGGTCAGCGGTTCGATCCCGCTAGGCTCCACCAATATTATTAAAAAAACGCCTCGTTAATTATAACGAGGCGTTTTTTTATGATGTTTTTATCCAAGTACCGCTTTTTTACCTAAGCATCGCTTTTTTGATCAAATCGTTATTTTTAATCAAATAGCACTGCAGGAGCTTATAGGCCCTGTTGGCTCGCACAGTGCCTATAAGCTGTTAGCTGTCTAGCTAGTCGTCGATTTTGCCGAGCAATAAAAACTCGATGAGAGCTTTTTGGGCATGTAAGCGGTTGCCTGCTTCTTGCCAAACTACCGAGCGCGGATCGTCTAGTAGGGTGTGGCTGATCTCTTCTCCTCGGTGAGCGGGCAAGCAGTGCAAGAACAGTGCGTCCGGTTTGGCGCTGTCTAGCAGTGTCTCTGTCACCTGGAAACCGGCAAAGTCCGCCTCGCGCTTGGCCTGTTCTTCCTCTTGTCCCATGGATGCCCAAACGTCGGTGGTGATGAGGTCGGCGTCTTTGGCGGCTGACTGTAGGTCGTGAAGCAGAGTTACGCAGTCACCAGCGGCAGCCATAATATCTTCACGTGGTTCGTAGCCTTTCGGGCAGCAAATCCGCAAATGGAAGCCAAACTGTCGTGCGGCATTAATCCAGGAGTGGCACATGTTATTGCCATCGCCAACCCATACGGCGGTGCGCCCTTCTACGCTGCCGCGAAGCTCAGTCCACGTCATAACATCTGCTAGCAACTGACAGGGGTGGTAGTCATCGCTCAAGGCGTTAATAACCGGTACGCTGCTAGCGCTGGCGTACGCTTCTAAGCCAGCGTGTGAAAAAGTTCGGATCATCACGGCATCGACCATTTCGGATAAAACGCGGGCGGTATCTTCAATCGGTTCGCCGCGCCCAAGCTGGGTATCGCGAGGAGAGAGAAAGAGCGCGTGACCACCGAACTGTGCCATGCCGGTTTCAAACGATACGCGAGTACGTGTGGATGATTTTTCAAAAATCATCGCTAACGTGCGGTTAGGCAGCGGCGTATAAACAGGCCCGTTGGCTTTTAAGTCAGTTTTGATTTTGATGGCACGCTGAATTAAATACGCCAACTCATCAGGTGTTAAATCCAGCAAGGTAAGGAAATGGCGTGTCGCCATGATGACTTCTCTCCGCTCAAAAACACCATCCTAGCGATGCGGCAGGGGATGCGCAACGCGAGCAGCATGCGTAGAATGGCGGCCACACGATAAGGTTGAGTGGCTTGCTCAAGTATTGGCTGGTACAGCCGTAGAGGGGAGCGCTTGGCCGTGGGGTTAAAGCCTGTCTACGAATTGCGTAAACTAGCTTGGATCACATTATTTGTTTTAGGAGCATACGATGAGCACGACTGCCGAAAATATTCAGCGCCAAATTAGTGAAAACCCGATTCTTATCTACATGAAGGGTTCTCCTCAGCTTCCGCAATGTGGTTTCTCTGCGCAAACCGTTCAGGCACTAATGAGCTGCGGTGAGCGTTTTGCCTTTGTGAATGTGTTAGACAACCCGGATATTCGTGCCGAACTGCCGAAAATCGCTAACTGGCCTACGTTCCCGCAGTTGTGGGTAGAAGGCGAGCTAGTAGGCGGGTGCGATATCGTGATGGAAATGCATCAAAATGGCGAACTGGAGAAATTAGTTAAAGATGCTGCCCAGCGTGCTGGCGCTGCTGAAAGTGGCGACAACGCATAGCACGTAAGGCTGCGCACCGCTTGGCCTGTAGGCCAAGCGGTTGGCGGGCTTTAGCGCAATCGTTAAAATGGTGCTTAAGTAAGCATCGACAGCTTAGCATCAATAGTTAGTTAGCCCGAGTTAGTCAGCCCGCCAAAGGAAGTTTTGCTCAATGAGCTATCAGGTTCTGGCCCGCAAATGGCGGCCGCGCACATTCCACGAACTCGTGGGCCAGGCCCATGTTCAGCGCGCCTTGGTTAATGCCCTTGACCAGGGCCGTTTGCACCATGCCTACCTATTCACAGGTACTCGCGGTGTAGGCAAAACCACGCTTGCGCGTATCTTGGCTAAATGCCTTAACTGTACTGCTAAGGGGCGTGGTGACGAGGGTATTACGTCAAACCCTTGTGGTCAGTGTGACAGTTGCAAAGCCATCGATGAAGGTCGCTTTGTCGATTTGATTGAGGTTGATGCGGCATCGCGAACGAAAGTGGAAGATACTCGCGAGCTGCTGGATAATGTGCAGTACGCGCCTACCCAGGGGCGCTATAAGGTGTACCTAATTGACGAGGTGCACATGCTCTCCACAAGCAGCTTTAATGCGCTGCTAAAAACTCTTGAAGAGCCACCTCCCCACGTCAAATTTTTACTGGCAACCACCGACCCGCAAAAGCTACCCGCAACGGTACTGTCACGCTGTTTGCAGTTCACTCTTAAACATATGCCCCCTGAGCGGGTCGTTGAGCACTTAACCTATGTGCTCGGCGAGGAGGGGGTAGAGTACGATGAGAGCGCATTGTGGTTGCTGGGCAAAGCAGCTGAAGGCTCTATGCGTGATGCCATGAGCTTAACTGATCAGGCAATTGCGTTTGGCCAAGGTGCGGTTCGCCACGCTGACGTAGCCGCTATGCTTGGCACGCTGGACCACCGTCATGTACTGGCGTTAGTTGAGGCGCTAGCAGAGGTGGATGTGCAGCGGTTGTTGGCCGAAGTGGCGGAGCTTTCAGAACAAGGGCCTGACTTCGCGGCAGTGCTTGATGAGCTGAGTGCAATTTTACACCGTTTAGCAGTGGCACAGATGGTACCTGATGCGGTGGACAACAGCCATGGCGACCGTGAGCTGATCCAGCAGTTAGCCAGCCGCTTTACCGCAGAAGATATTCAGCTCTATTACCAAATTGGTATCCAGGGGCGTGGTGATATGGTGCATGCGCCCGACTTGCGTAGTGCTCTGGAAATGACGTTGCTACGCATGCTTGCGTTTCGCCCTCAGGGGGTGCCTAAGCCACCTCGCACGCCATTGCCGCTGCGCCCAGAACCAGCTGCTGAAGAGGTTGGCAATACAGCACAGCCAGCCCCAGTGAGCGAGCAAGTAGCGTCAAAAAAGCCTGAGCCTGCACCAGTAGTTACGCAGGCTAGCTCGCCTGCACCAGCTGCTGTGCAGGAGGCGCCAACCCCAGAGCCACCTAGTGAGCCGAATGAGCAAGCGCCGCCTTGGTCGCTTGATGAAGTGGAAAGTGCCGCTATGCTCTCGCCAGAGCCAGAGCCAGAGCCAGAGCCAGAGCCAGAGCCAGAGCCAGAGCCAGAGCCAGAGCCAGAGCCAGAGCCAGAGCCAGTAGCTGCTCCCAAGCCTGCTTTACAAGAGAAGCCGGTGGCCGAGCAAGGTGAGAAAAAAGGCTGGTTTGCGCGTATTAAATCAGGCCTGGGTAAAACCCGTGCCAACCTTACTGATGGCATCGCTGACCTGTTTTTAGGTAAAAAGCAGATCGACGATGAACTGCTTGAGGATCTCGAAACCCAGCTATTGATGGCCGATGTAGGGATTGAAGCCACTAGTGAAATTATCGAACGGCTTGAGGCTAGGGTATCGCGCAAAGAGTTAAATAATCCCGAAGCGCTGTATCGCGGTTTACAGGAAGAGCTAGCGGCAATGCTGGCCCCTGTGGCCACGCCGCTCAGCTTTGAGAAAGAGAGCGACGGCCCCTTTGTGATTTTAGTGGTGGGGGTCAACGGTGTAGGTAAAACCACCACCATTGGCAAGCTTACCCAGCGTTTCCAGCGTGAAGGAAAAAGCGTCATGCTGGCGGCAGGTGATACCTTCCGTGCGGCGGCCGTTGAACAGCTTAAAGTGTGGGGCGAGAGGAACAGCGTGCCAGTGATTGCCCAGCACACTGGGGCTGATAGTGCCTCAGTGATTTATGACGCGGTGGCCGCGGCAAAAGCGCGCGGCGTGGACGTACTGATTGCTGATACCGCCGGACGGTTGCACAACAAGAGCCACTTGATGGAAGAGCTGAAAAAAGTCCACCGTGTAATGCAAAAACTAGATAGCACGGCACCCCATGAAGTGATGCTGGTGTTGGATGCTGGCACTGGGCAAAACGCCATTTCCCAGGCCAGTACCTTTAATGAAGCTGTGCCCATTAGTGGTATTACCCTAACTAAGCTAGATGGTACTGCTAAAGGTGGCATTATTTTCGCCCTGGCCAAGCAGCTGGGAACGCCGATTCGTTTTATCGGTGTGGGCGAGGGGTTGGATGATTTGCGTCCCTTTAATGCGGATGACTTCGTCAACGCGCTGTTTGACCGGCATGGGGACGATAACCACGCATGATCGCTTTTGAACATGTGGGGAAGCGCTACGGAGGGCGTTTTGAAGCGCTAGCGCACCTGAACTTTCGCGTTGCTAGGGGGGAGATGGTGTTTCTTACTGGCCATTCCGGGGCGGGGAAAAGTTCTCTGCTGCGGCTGATTATGCGCCTTGAGAAACCTAGTCGCGGCCGTGTCGTGGTTGCTGGGCATGACATTGCTCAGCTACACCCTAGTCAGGTACCGTTTTATCGGCGACAAATTGGCGTGGTGTTTCAGGACCACCAACTCCTGTTTGACCGAAGCGTATTCAGCAATGTCTCGCTACCACTGGAGATTCAGGGGGTAGAGCCCCGGGAAGCAGCGCGACGTGTGCGTGCTGCATTAGACAAGGTGGGGCTTCTGCACCGCGAAAAGGCGCTGCCGGTGGAGCTTTCCGGCGGTGAGCAGCAGCGGGTAGGTATTGCCCGTGCGGTAGTCAATAAACCCGCGTTGTTGCTTGCTGACGAGCCGACTGGAAACCTAGACCCGCAACTCTCCGCCGATATTATGGCACTGTTTGAAGACTTCAATCGGATCGGCACCACAGTAATGATTGCCAGCCACGATTTGGCGCTGATCGCTCGGTTGCGCCACCGTATTTTGCGCCTGCGCGATGGACGTTTAATTGCCGACGAGGGGGCTGTATGAAGCGCGCTGTTACACCCCGAACGAAAGGTGCTGCCCCCAAAAGTAAACGCCAATCGGCCAAATCACCCAGTGAATCGCCAGCCGAACGTCGCGGTGCGCGTTCGCAGCAAACGCGCTTTACTAGCCGGCTGCGTGCTTGGGGGCGTCACCATCGGGCAATGGCCATCGACAGCCTTTATCGGCTCGTGCGCCACCCTGTGGGCAATTTATTGACGATGCTGGCGATTGCGATTGCGCTGGTACTGCCCGCAGCACTATGGCTAACCCTAGATAGTGCCAAGTTGCTGGATGCGGAGTTGGAAGAGAGCGCTACGCTAACCGTGTATCTGGAAACTGCAGTGGACATTGCCCAGGCAGCGCGTATTGAGGAGGCCGTTGGGGCAGAAGAGGATGTTGTGCAGACCCGTTTGATTAGCGCAGAGCAGGGTATGGCGGAGTTTCAGCAGTCGTTAGGGTTAGATGATGCCCTGGCAGGGCTTGAAGATAACCCGCTGCCTGCCAGTATTGTGATCTACCCACAAAGCGTTGACCCTTCCTCCATGGAGCAATTGGCCCAGCGGCTTGAAGCATTTACTGGTGTTGATGAAGTGCGGGTCGACTTAGCCTGGGTGGAGCGCTTGCGCCATTTGGCAAACCTTGGCCGTCGTGTTGCACTTGCTCTAGGAGCGCTATTTGGGCTGGGGGTATTGCTGGTAGTGGGCAATACGATTCGGCTCGCCGTAGAAAGCCGGCGACGGGAGATAGAAGTGGTCATGCTAATCGGAGCTACCCATGCCTTTGTGCGCCGGCCGTTTTTGTACAGTGGTGCCTGGTATGGCTTTGGCGGCGGTTTGCTAGCCTTGGGGTTATTGGGGCTTGGTAACCACTGGCTTGCGATGCCTGTTGCGGCGTTGGCGGCAAGCTATGGGGCTAGTTTTGTATTGCCGCAATTAGATATAGCAGGCTCTACAATTCTGTTATCTTGCAGTACACTACTGGGTTGGTTAGGAGCGTGGCTCGCCGTTACGCGTCATCTTTCCAGCATAAGCCCGCGCTAGACATGTTTACGCGTTAGACACATTAATAGCGATAATCGTATAGTGGTAATCGTTTTGCGGGTAAATTTGGAAATTTCTACCTCGGTTTTACAAGCGGTGCGGTGTAGTAATAGAGTGGTCATAAAGTAGTAATAAAGTAGGCGTAGTTGCGCCTTCTTTAAAGTAGGTAAGTGCACCGCTCGCCGGAACCTTTCGCTTAGGCTAAGGTCTTAGCGGTTAATAGATGACGTATGGCGCCATCGCGCCGCTACGTTGTTCAATATGTTTGGTTTTAAGGGAGACCACCTGCACATGAGCACTAGTCTTATACCGGTGGGACAGCTTTCTCCAGGCCATGACCTGGGCGGCTATATTCAAGCGGTCAACGGTATTCCTGTTCTTAATGTTGAGGAGGAGCGCGAACTGGCTTTCCGCCTCCATGATGAAGGGGATCTTGAAGCTGCACGCCGCCTGGTGCTTTCGCACTTGCGTTTTGTTGTGCATATTGCCCGTAGTTATTCAGGTTACGGCTTGCCGCAAGCGGATCTGATCCAGGAAGGCAACGTTGGCTTGATGAAAGCAGTCAAACGTTTTGACCCTAACCAGGGCGTCCGCTTGGTATCGTTTGCTGTGCATTGGATCAAAGCAGAGATCCATGAGTTTGTGCTGCGTAATTGGCGGATTGTAAAAATCGCCACTACTAAAGCACAGCGTAAGCTGTTCTTTAACCTGCGTAGTGCCAAAAAGCGTTTAGCTTGGCTGAATAATGACGAAGTCAACGCTATTGCTAAAGACCTCGATGTTAAGCCAGAAATTGTACGTGATATGGAGGGTCGTCTTTCGGCGTTTGACGCAGGCTATGATGCCTCGCCCGGCGAAGATGATGAGAGCACTTATCAAGCGCCAGCATACTTTCTGGACGACGCCTCGGCTGACCCTGCGTCACAGATAGAAGATAGTGACTTTGAAGAAGATTCTACCCGTCGCCTGCAACTGGCACTGAAGGATCTTGATGAGCGGTCCCGGGATATTTTGCAGCGTCGTTGGCTGACTGATGATAAAGCAACACTGCACGATTTGGCTGATGTGTATGGCGTGAGTGCTGAGCGCATTCGGCAGCTCGAAAAGAACGCGATGAAAAAGTTGCGCCAGAAAATGGGCGAAGCAATTGCTGCTTAAAGAAGCCTGAATAACCAGTAAAACGCCCCGAAGGTACCGCCTACGGGGCGTTTTTTTATAATTGCTGGTTGTTGAAAGGGAAGAGGTTACGCTTTAGCGCCGCGCCCGCTAGGCGGGCTGTGCGACCTTGCGTAGCAGCTGGCTAGAGAGCAGGGCCCACTGGTCTTCCCAATATTCGGTGGGTAAATGCTTGAAGTCGCTGCGCACATACTGGGAGATACGCCCCTCTACATGGGTGATTAGCAAATTAGCCGCAGCCGAAGCCGGTATAGTGGGCCGTTGGCCTTCCCGAAGCTCGGCTTCTCTAATCACTTGCTTGAGCTGGGTTTCCAAGCGTTCAAACAGCTGGTGAATCCGTTGGCGCAGGCGCGCCGTTTCTCCGGTAAGCACATCGCCGCCTAGCACCCGAGCGAGTCCTGGGTTTTTCTCGGCAAAACCAAGTAGCAGTGCCAATATAGTGCTGCAGCGACTCGCTGCGTCGGGTATATCGTCTAAGATGCGGGTGATCCGCGCAAAAATGCTCTCTTCGATGAAGTCGATCAGCCCCTCAAACATACGCGCCTTGCTGGGGAAGTGCCGATAAAGCGCAGCTTCCGAGACACCCACTTGGCGGGCAAGGGCGGCGGTAGTAATGCGTTTACCGCTGTCCTCCTCCAACATAATGGCTAACGCGTGCAGAATTTGCTCGCGGCGGTGCGGTTTGTGGTCGTCGCTCATGACGTTAAGCCCTCCGTCGCGTTTTAGCTCGCGTCCTTGATTTGAGTACCTACCCCAGCATTGGTGAAGATTTCCAGCAATACCGCATGGGGTACGCGGCCATCGATAATATGCGCACTATTTACGCCACCTTTCACAGCTTCAAGCGCACAGCGTATCTTAGGTAGCATGCCACCATAAATGGTGCCGTCGGCAATCAGACCGTCCACCTGGGCGGTAGAAAGGCCGGTGAGTACTTCGCCTTTGGTATTCATTAAGCCAGCAACATTGGTGAGCAGCATTAGCTTTTCTGCGTTGAGGGCTTCGGCAATCTTGCCGGCTACCAAGTCGGCATTGATATTATAGCTGTGGCCTTCATCGTCGACGCCAATCGGGGCGATGACTGGGATAAAGTCGCGCGCGGCGAGCATTTCGATCAGCTCGGTTGAGATTGACTCTACTTCACCCACATGGCCAATGTCGATAATCTCTGGGGCCGTCATCTCGGGGCTCTGGTGCTCAACCTTAAGCTGGCGAGCGCGAATTTGTGAACCGTCTTTACCCGTTAAGCCAATCGCTTTGCCACCGCTTTGGTTTATCAGGTTGACGATGCTTTTATTGACCAACCCGCCGAGGACCATTTCCACGACGTCCATGGTTTGGGAGTCGGTGACCCGCATGCCGTTGACAAAGCGCGATTCGATATTGAGTTTTTCCAGCAAGCTGCCAATTTGTGGGCCACCACCGTGCACCACTACTGGATTGATACCAACTTCCTTCATCAGCACAATATTGCGAGCGAAAGAATCCATTAGCGTATCTTCGGTCATGGCGTTGCCACCATATTTAACGACCACGGTTTTGCCGGAAAACTGTTGAATATAGGGGAGGGCTTCTGACAGCACCTCCACAACGACCTGCGGGTCGCGGCTTGCTGAACTCATGACGTTGTCCCTTTGCTCTTTTTTAATAGCTGCTGGTTTGTTCGCTGCTTTATCTTGCTGCACGCTCCCAGGGGCGCGCTTATTCTGCTGTGATTTCAGGAATCCTAAGTGCTGGCGCAACTGCTGCCAATGCGTGCACAAAGCGCTCTCGGATACGCGCAAGCGCAACAGCATCTTTGCCTTCAAAGCGCAGTACTAAGGCTGGGGTCGTGTTGGAAGCACGGCATAGCCCCCAACCGTCGGGATAGTCGACGCGTATGCCATCCAGGGTTGTTCTGACACCTTCGCCGAAGTCGCTGTCTCGGACAAGCTTCTCAACAATGGCAAATTTTTCCTCGTCCAACACTGCGATATTGATTTCCGGTGTGCCCAGGTCCTGGGGGAATTGATCGAATAGCTCATCGGCACTGCCAGGATAGCGCGCTAGAATTTCAAGCAGTCGGGCAGCCGCATACAAGCCGTCATCAAAACCGTACCAGCGCTCCTTGAAAAAAATGTGACCGCTCATCTCGCCCCCTAGCTGAGCGCCGGTTTCCTTCATGCGTGCTTTTATTAGCGAGTGTCCAGTACGCCACATCTCTGGTTCGCCACCTGCTTCGCTGACCATGCGCGTTAAGTTGCCTGTACACTTGATATCAAAGACTACCTTAGCGCCCGGGTTGCGCGACAGCATGTCGGCAGCAAATAGCATCAACAGGTGGTCGGGATAGATCATGCGGCCGCGGGGCGTCACCACTCCTAACCGGTCCCCGTCGCCGTCAAAGGCAAGGCCAATATCGGCGCCGGTTTGCTGCACATGGCGGATTAAATCCTGCAAATTTTCAGGCTTTCCGGGGTCTGGGTGGTGGTTGGGGAATCGGCCGTCAATTTCAGCGAAGAGCGGTGTTGTTGCTGCTCCCAAGCGCTCGATAAGCTGTGGGCCTAACTCGCCTGCTACGCCGTTACCGCAGTCCACCACGACGCTTAGAGGGCGCTCTACGCGTACATCGCTGAGAATGCGCTCAAGATAGGTTGAGCGTAGGTCATGGGTTCGTACGCTGCCTTCACCGTGAGTAAAGTCTTCGGCCTGTATGCGCTCATACAGTGCGGTGATGGCGTCACCTGAGAGTGTTTCACCTGCTAAGACGATTTTAAATCCATTGTAATCCGACGGATTATGGCTGCCAGTTAGCATTACCCCTGAGCGGCTCTCTGGTAGCACGTGAGTCGCGAAGTAGAGCACAGGTGTAGGAACCATGCCGATATCAACCACGTCTCGCCCAGAGGCTTTTAGGCCGCGAATCAGAGCAGCTTGCAGACGAGGTCCGGAGAGCCGACCGTCCCGTGCAACGATGACGGTGTTTTCACCGCGTGCAGCAGCTGCTGAGCCAATGGCGAGGCCAATGAGCTCAGAAGTGGTTTCGCTTAGTGTGTTATCCACAATGCCGCGGATGTCATAAGCGCGAAAAATCGAGGCGGGTACGGTCATGGTCGGTCCTTGATAGGCGAGCCTGGATAATAGCTGAGTCAGCGGGCTGGTTTATTGTCGCCCCGTACTGCCAAAGCCGCCACTGCCTCTGGTGGAGTCTTCGAAGCTGTTCACAATGGCAAGGTCTGCTTGGGCCACAGGCACAAGTACGTACTGCGCCAGACGCTCGAAAGGAGCCAGCGTAAAGCTTGTTTGACCTCGGTTCCACACGGAGATCATTAGCTCCCCTTGGTAGTCGGAGTCAATCAGCCCTACTAGGTTGCCCAGCACAATACCGTGCTTATGACCCAGACCTGAGCGGGGTAGAATCATGCCAGCAAGGCTCGGATCTTCAATATAGATGGCAAGGCCGGTACGTACGAGTTCGCAGTCGCCAGGGGCTAGGGTCAGCGGCTCGTCTAGCAGTGCGCGTAAATCCATACCTGCAGAGCCTGCCGTGGCGTAGGAGGGCAGGTAGTCGAGCAGGCGCTCATCGAGTACTTTGCACTGTAGGCGTGGACGGGTGCTGCTCATGATAATGCTCCGGAAGATTGAGTGGGGAGAAGTGTAAGCGCCTGACGAATAATTAGCGCTGCCAGCTGTGTTTTAGGCTGAGGTGGTGCTGCCAGTTGTTCAGTGCCAGAGGTTACACGCCAGAACAGCAGAGCTGCGTTTTCATCGCTGCCAAAGCCTAGGCCCTGCTGGGATACGTCATTGGCAACGATCATATCTAGCCCTTTACGCTGCAACTTATCTTGCGCGTAGCCCGCTAGGTCCTGAGTTTCAGCGGCAAAGCCCACCACAACTGGGCGTTGGTTAGCGGGTAGTGCTGCCACCTCGGCAATGATGTCGGGGTTTTTAACCAGTGTTAACGTTAGCGTGTCGCTATCGTCGGTTTTTTTAATTTTGTGCTCGGCGGCGCTATCGGCGCGGTAGTCGGCCACCGCTGCGCAACCAATAAACAGCGCTGCTTGGGGGGCTAAACGGAGTGCCGCCTGATGCATTTGCATTGCTGTCTCCACATCAATGCGCTCGACGCCGTGGGGAGTGGCTAGATTCACAGGGCCGCTGATCAGCGAGACCCGTGCGCCTAAAGCCGCTGCTTCAGCGGCTAGTGCGTAGCCCATTTTGCCTGAGCTGTGGTTTGACAGGTAGCGGACGGGGTCCAGCGCCTCACGAGTGGGGCCTGCGGTAATCACAATATGTGGTGCGTTGCCGGTGATGCTCTTGGGCGCTTCTATGGGAGACGCAAAGTGCTGAGCTAATGCGCTAAAAATATCTTCTGGCTCACTCATTCGCCCTGGGCCGACATCCCCACAGGCTTGATCCCCGGCTGCAGGGCCAATGAGCTGCCATCCATCGTTGGCTAACTGCGCCACGTTGCGCTGTGTAGCGGGGTGTCGCCACATGGCTTGGTTCATGGCGGGGGCTATCAGTTTGGGTGCTTCAGAAGCTAGGCACAGTGTGGTTAGCAGGTCATCCGCCATACCGTGTACTAATTTTGCAATCAGGTCTGCGGTAGCAGGGGCTATTACTACGGCATCTGCCCAGCGGGCCAGTTCAATATGCCCCATGCCAGCTTCGGCCTCGGGGTCCAGTAACGAGGTGCGTACCGGCTCGCCAGAGAGCGCCTGTAACGTTAATGGCGTGATAAACGCCTGGGCACCCTCGGTCATAACCACGCGAACTTCACAGCCGGCTTGCTTGAGCAGCCGTACAATCAGCGCGCTTTTGTAGGCCGCGATACCTGCGCTTACGCCTAGCAGTAAGCGTTTGCCAGCCAGTGACGATAAAGAAGACAGTGGAAGTGAGGCCATGTCGGGCAGTCCAGTGTGACAATCGTAAAGGGGCTTACCATACCATTTAGCCGATTATTTTGGCATGCTCGGCCAGAACGCCGAAAAGCTAGTTATAGTGAGTCATCGGTTGGAGAGGTTTTTATTAAAGGCTAATGGGCAGGGAGGCATATATGGGGATTAATCATTGGCCAGAAGGCGAACGTCCAAGGGAGAAGTTGTTAAACATGGGCGCTCAGGCTCTCTCGGATGCAGAGCTTTTGGCGATTTTTCTGCGTGTGGGGGTTCAGGGCAGCTCGGCGGTAGATCTCGCGCGGGACCTGCTGAGCAGTTTTGGTGGGTTAAGGCAGTTGCTGGAAGCCGACCAAACTCAGTTTTGCGCTGCACGGGGGCTGGGTAGTGCCAAGTTTGCGCAGCTGCAGGCGACCCTTGAGCTTTCAAGGCGTCATTTGGCGAGCCAGCTTGCTCGTGGCAACGCGTTAACTTCTCCCGCGCTAGTGCGCCACTACCTTAGTTCCCAGCTGCGTCATTTGGGGCATGAGGAGTTTGCAGTGCTTTTTTTGGATACGCAGCACCGAATTATTCGCTATGAATCCCTATTTCGCGGTACCCTAGACAGCGCATCCGTTTACCCCCGCGAAGTTGCCAAGCGTGCGCTCGAATTACACGCTGGTGCTGTCATCCTGGCGCACAATCACCCTTCGGGTGTTGCTGAGCCAAGCGATGCTGATCGACGTATCACCGAACGCCTAAAAGATGCTCTTGCACTCTTCGATGTGCGGGTGCTTGATCATTTCGTGGTGGGGGACGGTGATGTGGTTTCTTTTGCCGAACGCGGCTGGCTATAGCAGTGAAGAGAAGCAGCATGCCCTGTGGGTCATCGCTGTTTGTCTAAGTAAATTGTCTAAAAAACGCCTTTTTTGGCCTTTTTAGGCGGTTTTGCTTGCTGGTTGCTAGGTGCTCTGGTATAAAGTGCCACCTTTAAACTTGGGTTGAATAACGGATTTGGGTATAGCTAGGCGGTTAACTGCGTCGACTCCCTCCCTGCTCCGGTTTGCCCGACAGTTTTGAACAACTCGCCAAGCGGTTGGAGGCTCTCATGTCCAAAGTATGTCAGGTTACCGGCAAGCGTCCGGTAACTGGTAATAACGTTTCTCACTCCCAGCGTAAGACACGTCGTCGTTTCTTGCCGAACCTGCACACCCATCGTTTTTGGGTTGAGTCTGAAAACCGCTTCGTCAAGCTGCGCGTTTCCTCTAAAGGCATGCGCATCATCGACAAGAAAGGTATCGAGACGGTTCTGGCCGATATCCGTAAGCGCGACGGCGCTATCTAAGCCAGCTTTTGGCTAAGCACTTTTGGGAGAGTTAAACCATGCGCGATAAGATCAAGCTGGTGTCTAGTGCCGGTACAGGTCACTTCTACACCACTGATAAGAACAAACGGAACACTCCGGATAAGTTCGAATTCAAGAAATACGACCCGGTTGTCCGTAAGCACGTTATCTACAAGGAAGCTAAGATCAAGTAATCACGATTACGATGATCGGCTTTCGCCGCAGGCTAGCGCCTGTTAAAAACCCGGCCCCAAGCCGGGTTTTTGCATATCTGATAGTTAGTGTCTTTGATCATTAGCGTCTCTGATAATTAGCGCCGCGCATGCGACAGGACCACGGGTAACTGGAACGCTCGATGGGCGGTAAATGCCAGAGTCATTGTCACTGTGCTGTCATCATAGGCTTTCATCATGCCCGAATTGCCAGAAGTTGAAACAACGCGCCGCGGTATTGCCCCCTACTTAGAGGGGCAGGAGATCACTGAAGTGCTAGTGCGTCAGTCGCGTCTTCGCGTGCCTGTGCCTGATGATCTATCCGAGCGGCTGATAGGGGCGAGGGTTGGCGTGTTGAAGCGCCGAGCCAAATACCTGCAAATTCCCTTGGCTGCACCCGAAGGGGAGGCCACGCTGCTGTGGCACTTGGGGATGTCAGGCAGCTTGCGCATTGCTCGCGTTGGGGATTTACCCAAAAAGCATGATCATGTTGATGTGGTCACCGCTAGTGGTTATGTGTTGCGCTACCACGACCCACGTCGTTTTGGTTTTGTTGATTGGCAGCAGGGTGATGGCAGCCTGGATAAACGCTTAGCGCATCTTGGCCCAGAGCCATTGGACGATGCCTTTAATGGCCGCTGGCTGTATAACGCCTCGCGTAATAAACGCGTTGCGGTAAAGCCCTTTTTGATGGATAACCGCGTAGTGGTTGGTGCGGGGAATATTTACGCGGCGGAAGCGCTGTTTATGGCGGGCATTGACCCGCGCCGTGCGGCAGGGCGAATTTCCCTAGCCCGTTACCAAGCCCTCGCTACTGCGGTAAAAGAGGTGCTGGCAGCGGCAATTACCCAGGGTGGCACCACGTTGCGTGACTTTGTGAGTGGCCAAGGGGAGCCGGGCTACTTTGCCCAGCAGCTCAATGTATATGGGCGCCATGGGCAGCCCTGTCTGCGCTGTGGTGCTGAACTCCACCGAATAACGCTTGGGCAACGGGCTAGTGTGTTTTGCCCAGGCTGTCAGCATTAGCAGCCGCCCCTTGTTTTTTACTGTTTGCCTTTGCTTGCAAAGCCAATGTGCTGTGTAAGATTGCTCTTTTGGAGATTGTTGTGACCCAACGCCTGCGCCTAAATAAAGATGCCGACCGCCGCCTAAAAGCGGGCCATCTATGGATCTACTCTAACGAAGTTGATATCAAAGAGACGCCTCTGAAAAACTTTGCCGCAGGCGAGCCTGCGCTGGTCGAGGCCTCGAATGGCAAAACTCTGGGAGTAGCCTACGTCAATCCGCACTCGCTAATTTGCGCGCGCGTGATGTCTCGCGACCCGGAAATGCGCCTAGACCGCTCGCTGTTTGTGCACCGTTTTAATCAAGCGTTGGCACTCCGTCAACGCCTGTTTGATAAACCGTTTTACCGCTTAATCCACGGTGAAGGTGATCTGCTGCCCGGGTTAGTGATTGACCGCTTTGGTGATGTGGTAGTGGTACAACTAAACACGGCTGGTATGCAGGCACTGGCAGAAGATATTGTCGATGCCCTGGAAAAAGTCGTTAAACCCAGCGCTATTGTATTCCGCAATGATACCGGTGGCCGCCGTCAGGAAGGTTTGGAAGCTCACGTTGAAGTCATCAAAGGCATACTGCCTGATGAAGTGTTGCTCGAAGAGAACGGTGCTCAGTTTGCGGTGCCAGTAATTAATGGTCAGAAAACGGGCTGGTTTTTTGATCACCGAGTGAACCGCGCTTGGTTAAATGGCCACGTTGCTGGCAAGCGTGTACTCGATGTATTCAGCTACGTGGGCGGCTGGGGTGTGCAGGCGGCGGTGAGCGGTGCCTCTGAGGTGCTGTGTATCGATTCTTCTGCTCCGGCGCTTGAGCAAGTGGTGCGTAACGCTGAGTTGAATGGTGTTCAGGAGCAGGTGGCGGTGGGTGCAGGCGATGCTTTTGAAGCCCTGGCGGCGCTGAAAGCCGACGGTGAACAGTTTGACGTGGTAATTCTCGACCCGCCTGCGTTTATCAAAAAACGCAAGGATATTCCTAATGGCGAGCGTGCCTATGCCCGTTTAAACCGTGAAGCGATGCGCCTACTGGGGCGTGATGGGCTGCTGCTGTCGGCCTCGTGCTCCATGCACCTTGCTCCGGAGCGCTTGGTAGACGTGGTTCGCGGCGCGGTACGCCACCAAGACCGCCATGGCCAAGTGATTTTTCAGGGGCATCAGGGGCCTGATCACCCCGTTCATCCGGCCATCCCAGAGACCTCGTATCTGAAAGCGCTGGGTGTACGGGTGTTCCGAGATTAAGCCAAAGACGTTGCTTGGCGAATGCTAGCAAGACGAGAAAAACATCAAGGAGCAGCACTATGGAGTGGGCACTGCCAAATCCCTTTGTGATCGAGCTTCAGGTGACGCCGGAGGCCATTGACGCCTACCAGCATGTCAATAATAGCGAGTATTTACGCTGGGTTGAGCAGATCAGTTGGGCCCACTCTGAAGCCTTGGGGCTATCCCTTGAGCGTTATCAATCACTTGACCGCGCCATGGTGGTTCACCGCCATGAGCTGGACTATTTAGCCCCTGCCTTTGTTGATGACGTGCTGCAGTTGGCGACATGGATTGTTGCCTGCGATGGCCGCTTTAGCCTCACTCGTCGATTTCAACTTAAACGAGTGCGTGATGACAAAACGCTGCTTAATGCCCGAACGCGGTTTGCCTGCGTTGCTCTCTCTAGCGGTCGTCCAAAGCGATTGCCTGACGAGTATCAGCATGTCTATGGTGGTGCGCTGGTAGCAGAGCCGGTGACCGAGAGTTAGCGATGATTTTTTTGTCTAAGCTTTTTAAGCGCTAGATTTTTCTCTAAAAAAACGCCTTTAACGGCGTTTTTTTTGTTTTCTGTTTGGGGGCTGGTGGTTGTCGCCTGCTGTGCTGTAATAAAGCCTATATGGTCTATTTGAAGCCAAGGTGAGGAGATTGCCCAATGGAAATAGCCGTCCCCAAAGAAATTAAAAACCACGAATATCGGGTGGCACTCACCCCCACCGGCGCGCGCGAGCTGACTGGGCGTGGCCATACGGTTTGGATTCAGGCTGGCGCAGGCGAGGGGGCGGGGTTTAGCGACAGTGATTACGAGGCCGCTGGTGCAAAAGTAGAAGCTGATGTGGAAGCGCTGTGGCAAAACGCTGAGTTGATTCTTAAAGTAAAAGAGCCTCAGTCCGAGGAAGTGGCGCGGCTAACGCCTAACCACACCCTGTTCACTTACCTTCACTTAGCCGCTGAGGAAACGCTGACTAAAGGACTTATGGCAAGCGGTGCCACCTGTATCGCCTATGAAACCATTACTGATGTTCGGGGAGGCTTGCCTCTACTCGCTCCCATGAGCACTGTGGCAGGCCGTATGGCGGTTCAGGCTGGGGCGCACAGCTTGGAGAAGGCTCAGGGCGGATCCGGAGTATTGCTACCAGGCGTGCCGGGTGTTGCTCCGGGTAAGGTCACCGTGATTGGTGGTGGTGTGGTGGGTGAAAATGCCGCTCGTATGGCGCTCGGGCTGGGTGCTGATGTTACGATTCTGGATAAATCTATCGCCCGCTTAGAGGTATTGGATGACCGCTACCAGGGGCGTATCAGAACCGTTTACTCAACGGCAGACGCTCTCGATCAAGCGGTAAAAGAGTCCGATCTGATTATTGGTGCTGTGCTTATCCCGGGCGCGGCGGCCCCTAAACTGGTTACCCGCGCTATGTTGGTCGATATGCAACCGGGTAGCGTGCTGGTAGATGTCGCTATTGATCAAGGTGGCTGCTTTGAAACCAGCAAGCCCACCACCCATGCTGAGCCAACGTACATTGTGGATGGCATAGTTCACTACTGCGTAGCTAACATGCCCGGCGCGGTCGCGCGTACGTCCACCTTAGGGCTCACCAATGCGACGCTGCCGTTTGTACTGGCGCTGGCAGATAAAGGTTGGCAACGGGCGCTTAAGGATGACCCGCACTTTCTACCAGGGCTTAATATCCACGGTGGTCAAGTTACCTATCACGCCGTCGCCGAGGCGTTTGGTTTAGAAAGCGCCGATCCGGCAAGTGTGGTGGCGCGTTAACCAAGACGTCAATTAGTAGTAGGCGGTATTTCTAATAATGGGGCGGAACCTCGTCTTCAGGGCGACTCGTTCCTTGAAAATCGTTCGCCTGGAGTGCCTGGTGTTGCTCCCTCAGACGCTCACGCATCAGTGCGCTTAGCTGCTCTAGCTTCTCTAAACGGCGCTCTTGTTGGGCGACTGCCTGGTCAAGTGTGTCTAGCCAGTGTTCTTGATAAGCGAGTCGACTCTCTAAAGATTCAAGAAGTTGAGTTAGCTCAGCAGGCGATAATTCGTTTGTCATGATAACATTGCAACCTTGTGTAGTATGCTCGGTACTGTTAGGAATGGGCCTAGTAGGCCGAGTATTGTCCTTCGTCTGTTACCCATACAACAAGAGAGCTTTTATCATCTATGAATCCAAAAGTTGTTTTTCGCTGTTTCTTTATCAGTGTTTTACTTGCCGCCCCCACGCCGCTTGTGCTGGCGGGGATTGTTCATTTAACAAATGCACCGCTGGCTGAACAGTGGTTAGCTGCGGGTATTAATGGTGTTTATATTGCCGTAGCGCTAGGCTGTTTTGCCATGCTGTTTATTGGCACCGTAGCCGCCGCTGCTTTGGCTTCGCCGATGGCGGTTAGAGCGGATGCTGCACGTGCGCAGCCCGCCTCGCGTCAGCCTCAAGCAGCTTCCGTGGTGGATGATGAGGAAGAGGAAGATATCATCGACCCCAACGATGGCCGTGAAGAGGGGGAGGTGAAGTGGTTTAACACTAACAAGGGATATGGTTTTATTACCCGTGATAACGGCGAAGATGTATTTGTGCATTTTCGTGCGATCCGTGGTCGCGGTCCGCGTATGCTTGCAGAAGGCCAAATTGTTCGCTATCACGTGATTAAAAATGAGCGAGGCCTACAGGCCGATGATGTTAGCATCATTGAGTAAGCTTAACGGTTAGCTGGACAGTAATGGTTAATAGTAAACAACCCCGCCTAGGCGGGGTTGTTTACGTTTAGCGGTGCTCCTTACGTTTAGCAGTACTCATTAGCGGCCTGAGTCCGGCCATTCAATGGCCTTTTCTTGCCCCCCTGGCAACACCTGCCAGAAACGGTCAGGGTCATCGCCAGGGTGCCAACCACCTAACGAGCAGCGTACCTCTATTTGGAGTGCTTCGGCAGCGTGCTGGGCACACTCCTGGTCGGTATGCCACGGGGTGTGGTGGCTATCGAACCACAGGCTGGCGAAGCCATCGGCAGCACTATCTACTAATAGTACCGGCACTTCTTCCCCCTCGTGCTTGCCTCGGGTTTTCCACTTACCTTTACCGGCAGGGTTAAGTGGTGGAGCATTCAGAGCTTCTTGCAGCCAGGCATTGATATCGTCCAGTGTTACCCGGGCAAGATACACCTCAATATCCGGAAACCTCTCCATCATACGCTTACCTCGTTGGTAGTTAGCAGCGCTTGGAGAGTGGCCTCGTAGATGCGGCTTAGCTTATCTAGGTCGCTTGCAAGCACGCGCTCATTCACTTTATGAATGGTGTCGTTAAGCGGGCCAAGTTCGACTACCTGGGCGCCAAGGGTAGCGATAAAGCGTCCATCGGAAGTACCGCCGCTGGTAGAAAGTTTGGGGCGTTCGCCAGTAACGGCTGCTACGCCGCGGATGGCGGCATCCACTAGCTCTCCTTCAGCGGTCAAAAATGGTTCGCCGTTAAGCGTCCAGTCAATGTGGTACTCAAGGCCGTGCCGGTCCAAAATCGCTTCGGTGCGAGTCCGTAGCATTTCGTGGGTCACTTCTGTTGAGTAGCGGAAGTTGAACACCACTTCTACTTCACCAGGGATCACGTTGGTTGCCCCGGTGCCTGCCCGGAAATTGGAAATCTGAAAGCTGGTAGCTGGGAAGAAGTCGTTTCCCGCATCCCAGTGTTCATTGACCAGCGCATCCAGTGCGGGCATTGCCTGATGAATCGGGTTCCGTGCTAAGTGGGGGTAGGCGACGTGGCCTTGCACCCCTTTAATATGTAGAACGCCGCCTAGCGATCCTCGGCGACCATTTTTAATCACATCGCCCAAGCGGGTTGTGGAAGATGGTTCGCCGACGATGCAGTAATCCAGCCGCTCGTTACGCTCGCGTAGAAACTCCACGACAGCGCGGGTTCCGTCGATCGCGGGACCTTCTTCGTCGGAGGTGATCAGAAATGCGATGCGGCCATCGTGCTCTGGATGGGTGGTTACAAAGCGTTCTACGGCGGTAATCATGGCTGCTAAGCTGCCTTTCATATCAGCCGCACCGCGCCCGCATAGCATGCCGTTGTCATCAATGCAGGGAGCGAATGGTGGAAATTCCCAGTTGGTATGCGGACCGCTAGGAACCACGTCGGTATGTCCAGCGAATGCCAGGACTGGGCCATGGTGGCCGCGAACTGCCCAGAAATTCTTCACGTCGCCAAAAGGTAGCTGCTCGACATGAAAGCCGAGCGCTGCTAAGCGCTCGATCATGACCGCCTGGCAGCCCTCGTCGTCGGGTGTTACCGATGCCCTGCCGAGTAGCTCAAAGGCGAGCTGTAGCGTGGGCGACAGCGCCTCTGGCTCAGTTATGGGCATGCAACGCCTCGTTTAGCGCAATGGCGCTTTTATTCGTCAGGCACTCAATACGGCCATTTTGCGAGTTGCGGCGCAATAGCAGGTCATCTTGGCTCGCTAGCTCGCGGGCAGCGATGGTCTTGACCTCTTGGCCTTGGTCATCTAGCAGGGTGACCTTCGAACCGGCGGTGATGTACAGGCCCGCTTCTACGGTGCAGCGGTCGCCTAACGGAATGCCGATACCAGCATTGGCGCCAATCAAACAGCCTTCGCCGACTTTAATGATGATATTGCCACCGCCGGAAAGAGTGCCCATTGTTGAGCAGCCGCCACCGAGATCCGAACCCTTGCCTACCACTACGCCCGCCGAAATACGCCCTTCAATCATGCCGGGGCCTTCGGTGCCAGCGTTAAAGTTGACGAAGCCTTCGTGCATCACAGTCGTGCCTTCGCCAAGATAGGCGCCCAAGCGTACGCGGGCAGTATCGGCAATGCGGATGCCGGTGGGTACGACGTAGTCGGTCATTTTGGGGAATTTGTCGACGCAATCAACAGACAGCGCACGGCCAGCTAAGCGCGCCTTCAGTCGACGGGCGGGCAGTTCTTCAATATCAATTGCGCCTTCGTTGGTCCAAGCGATATTGCGTAATAGGCCGAACATGCCGGTCAGATCCAGCCCATGGGGCTTCACTAAACGGTGGGAAAGTAGGTGCAGTTTAAGGTAGACCTCGGGGGCGGTTTGTGGTGCCTGGTCGCTTTCCATGAACATGGCGACCAGTGGACGATGGCTAGCCGCGAGCGCTTCGGCAAGTTCTGCCTGCTCTGGATGGCCTGCTGCTTCCAGCGCTTTGGCTAGGCGTGTGCAGTCTTCTGGTAAGAAACTAACCGGTGCATTGCCTGTTGGTGCATCAAGCGCCTCTTTGGCAGCAGCTACTAAGCTCTCTGCCGGGTTAAGTAGCGGCGCAGGATAGTAAATTTCCAGCCAGTCGCCTTGGGTGTTTTGAGTGCCAATTCCAAGCGCAAAACTCAGCATAACGCGTCATCCTTTGAGGTTGTTTTAAAAGAGAGTATTTAAAGACAGTAAAGGTGTATAGGCCTGAGGGCTAGCCGCTTAATTGGTCGTAATCACCATCGCGATAGCCCACCTGCATCGTCTCGTGGTCGACCTCAAGTAGCGGCCGCTTAAGCAGTGTGGGGTGTTCTAATAACAAGGCGCGCGCCGAGGTGGCATCTAGGTTGTCTTTTGCTTCCTGGGGGAGATCGCGCCAGGTTTTGCTGCGCTTGTTAATCGCCTCCAGTAGTGGCACCCGCTCAAGAATATGCTCCAGAAGGCTAGCTGATAGGCCATCTTTGCGCAGATCGTGGGTGTTGAAAGGAATGCCTCTTTCTTCAAGCGCTTTGCGTGCTTTGCGACAAGTGTCACAGGTGTTGATGATATAGAGTGTCAGCATACAGCCTCCTAGCCGAGTTCGATCAGTTGACGTAGGCGCTTAGCCGCTTCCAGTGTCGGTTCAAGCTCCGCCACTAAGGCTAAGCGTAGCCGGCCTGCCCCTGGGTTATGGCCATTATGCCCTGGGCGGCCCATTAGGCTGCCGGGTAACACGCTTACGTGTTGTTCGGCGTAAAGCCGCTGGGTAAAGGCGATGTCGTCGCCGCCAGGTACAGATGGCCAGAGGTAAAAACTGGCTTCTGGAGTGGGGAAGTCCATTACTGGCGCCAGGACGTCGGTTACCGCGGTAAATTTTTCGCGGTAGGCGTCGCGGTTAGCGCGTACGTGTGTTTCATCCTGCCAAGCGGCGATTGATGCATGCTGGAGTGGTAGTGACATCGCGCAGCCGTGATAGGTGCGGTAGCGCTTAAAAGGGGCCAATAAGTCAGCATCACCAGCTACAAAGCCAGAGCGAAGGCCGGGCAGGTTTGAACGCTTGGAGAGCGAATGAAATACCACGCAGCGTCGGTAGTCGTCGCGACCTAGCTCGGCACAGGCCTGTAGCAGGCCCGGAGGAGGGGCGTCTTCATTCAGGTAAAGCTCGGAGTAGCACTCGTCGGAGGCAATGATAAAGTCGTGTTCATCGGCCAGTGCAATGAGCTGTTTGAACTCAGCAAGCGGTGTCACCGCGCCGGTGGGATTGCCCGGCGAGCAGATAAAGACGATCTGTACATCGCGCCAGATGGCTGGGCTGACCATTGAGAAATCTGGACGAAAGCCGTTCTCGGCGGTGCAGTCTAAATAGAGCGGCTCGCCGCCTGCCAGTAGGGTTGCGCCTTCATAAATCTGATAGAACGGGTTGGGTACGGCCACCTTGGCTGGGCGGTTGCGATCAAGGGCTGCCTGTACAAAGGCAAAAATCGCTTCTCGCGTGCCGTTAACGGGGAGTATCTGGCGTTCGGCGTCCAGTCCTGGCAGCTGAAAGCGCTGGCTAGCCCAAAGGGCAATCGTTTCGCGTAGCGCGGGTAGGCCGTTAGTCGCTGGGTAGCGGGCCATTTCCAGCTGATGTGCCACTAAGGCTTCCAGTGCGCCTGGGTAGGGAGCGTGCTGGGGCTCACCAATCGTTAGCGGAATGTGTTCAAGCCCCGCCGGTGGCGTAAGCGCTGCTTTAAGCGCTGCCAGTTTTTCAAACGGATAAGGATGCAGGGCATTAAGATCAGGATTCATGGCATGTCCGTTGATGGCCTATGGGCAGGTGCGACCGTAATACGGCAAACTGAGCCGCCGATTATAGGCAAGCCCAGGTGGCACCTCAAACTTAAACGCCCAAGACTTCGATAAGCCGTTCGCGTAGCTTCTGCTGACGCTCTGGGTCGGTAAGTGGTTCGCCGGCCTTATCTGTGATGAAAAAAACGTCCTCTACCCGCTCGCCCAGGGTGGCGATTTTGGCCGCTGACAGTGCAATATCCTGCTCCATAAAGATCCGCCCCACCCTGGCTAGCAGGCCGGGCCGGTCAGGAGCGGTTAGCTCTAGAAGTGTGCGCTCGTTAGCGGGGTCTTGCTCAATCAACACTTCGGTGGGAACTTTAAAGTGTTTTAACTGGCGCGGCGTGTGGCGAGTAACGATTTCGGGGTAGTCATCCGGGTCATCCAGTTCTTCCACTAAGTGCTGGCGCATCTCCTCTATACGACTGATGTCACGAATGGGCTGACCGTAACTATCCAGCACAATAAAAGTATTGAGTGTCCAGTTGTTGTGAGAGGTGGCGATGCGAGCATCGTGAATCGAGAGCCCTAGCTGCTCCATGGCCGCGGCGGTAGCGGCGAACAAGTCATCTACCGAGCGAGTGTGGATGAATACCTTGGTGCCGCCTTCAGCCATGTCTTCAGTAGGTGCGCTGATCAATACTAGCGGCAGTGGTGAGGGTTGGTGGGCGAGAATGCCTTGAGTTTGCCAAACGATTTCGCTGGGGGCGTACTGGAGAAAGTAGTCCTCGCCAAGGGATTCCCACAACTGGTCAATTTGGTGGCTATCCACCCCGATGGTTTGCAGCAATGAGCGAGCTTCGGTGCGGGTTTCGCGCACCCAGTCATCCCGGTCGGGCGGGTTGTTTAAGCCGCGCCGCAGTGCTCGCTTGGTTTCCGCGTACAACTGACGTAGCAAGGATGCTCGCCAGCCGTTCCAGAGCGTGGGGTTGGTGGCGTTAATGTCGGCCACAGTAAGCACATAGAGGTAGTCTAAGCGCGTTTCATCGCGTACCACGAGGGCAAAGTCGCGGATTACATCAGGATCGCTGATATCGCGTTTTTGGGCCGTCATGGACATCAAAAGATGATGCTCTACCAGCCAGCTCACTAAATTGGTGTCGCGCTGGGAAACATGGTGGCGTTTGCAGAACTGGGCGACATCTTTGGCACCTATTTCTGAATGGTCGCCGCCGCGGCCTTTACCAATATCGTGAAATAGGCCAGCAATCCATAATAGGTCCAGCTTAGGCAACTGATGAATCAGTGTGGCTGCCACGGGGAAGTCATCTTTGGCATCTGGCTTGCGAAAGCCATGCAGAAACTTCAGTAGACGCAGGGTATGGGCATCTACCGTGTAAATATGAAACAGGTCGTGCTGCATGAGTCCTACTGCGCGACCAAATTCCGGTAGGTACTTACCTAGAATCCCGTAGCGGTTCATTCGCCTGAGTTGGCGAGGAACGTTGCCAGGAGCCCGTAGAATGGACATAAATAGCCGCTGGTGGCGTGGGTCTTCTCGGTAGAGGTCGTCAATCTGATGGCGGTGGTCGCGTATCAAGCGAATCGTGTCCGCACGCACGCCCTCTATTTCTGGGTGCTTAGCCATCAGTAGAAACAGCTCTAGCATCGCCGCCGGCCGTTCACGGAACAGATTGCGCGAACGCACCTGGATGTAGCCGCCTTTGGTTTCAAAGCGCTCGTTCAGCTTAACGGTTTCCAGCGCTTCTTTGCCGCGTAGAATGACTTCGTCAAAGTGTTGCAGCAGCATGTCGTTAAGTCCTGCAAGGGCAGTGACATGCCGGTAGTAGCGTTTCATAAACTGCTCAACCGCTAGGCGCTCGGGAGTGTCTTTGAAGCCAAACATCTCCGCGATGGTGCGCTGGTGATCAAACAGCAGGCGGTCTTCAGCGCGGCCGGTGAGCATGTGCAAAGCGTAGCGAACCTGCCATAAAAAGGCTTGGCCCTGGCTTAAAATTCGCAGTTCTGCGTCGTTCATAAAGCCATTGGCGACAATATCGGTGTACTGCTCGGTGCCAAAGTGGCGCTTAGCCACCCAGCCAATCATCTGAATATCACGCAGCCCACCCGGCGAGCTTTTAAGGTTTGGCTCTAAGTGGTACTCAGAATTGTTATAGCGGTAATGGCGGGCGATCTGCTCTTGCCACTTGGCCTCGAAAAAATGGTTGGCAGGCCAGAGGTGTTCGGCATTAAGCCGCTCACGCATCTGCTCGCGCAGTTGTTCGGGGCCGGCAATCAGACGTGATTCGAGCAGGTTAGTGATCACCGTAACATCTGCCTCGGCTTCCCGCTCGCAGTCGTTGAGTGAGCGCACACTGTGACCTATTTCCAGCCCAATATCCCAGAGGAAAGTGATAAAGGCAGTAAGTGGTTCACGGAAAGGTGTGTCGTCGTCGTTCTCTAGTAGTAATAACAGGTCGATGTCGGAGTGGGGGTGCAGTTCACCGCGGCCATAGCCTCCCACCGCTACCAGTGCAATGCCTTTATCTGGCCATTCGTGCTGTGCCCAGGCGATGGCGAGTAGCTGGTCAAGATACCAAGCTCGGCCACGCACTAAGTCACGAATGTCGGCCCCGGCGCGAAACTGCTCGTCAAGTCGTGCTTGAAGCTCGCGAAGAGCTGCCTTGAATGGCGCTATTGGGGAGCGTGCTCCCGCAAGTTCGGTGCGAAAAGCATCAAGGTCATACAGCGCTGTGTCCGGCTCAAACCGGTAGTGGTGGAGTAACATTAGCGGCTAATAAAACTAAGGTCTTCGTCGCTGCGTGCGGTTAGCACCTCAACGCCGGTGTCGGTAACCAGTAGCGTGTGCTCCCACTGAGCCGACAGGCTACGGTCCTTGGTCACAGCTGTCCAGCCATCACGTAGCACCTTGGTTTTATAACCGCCCACGTTAATCATTGGCTCAATGGTGAAGCACATGCCCGCTTCCAGGGAAATGTCGGCGTCCGGTGCATAGCCGTCATAGTGTAAAAACTGAGGATCTTCGTGGAAATCAGCACCGATGCCATGGCCACAAAAGTCGCGTACAACGGAGTAACCATGAGCTTCTGCATGTTGCTGAATCACGCGGGCGAGTTCAGATAAGCGCACACCGGGTTTGACCAATGCGATACTTTTATACAAACACTCTTGGGTGATACGGCACAGGCGTTCGCCCTGGATGGTCTCGCCAATGACAAACATTACACTGGAATCGCCGTGATAGCCGTCAGGGGTTTTTACGGTAATATCCAGGTTCATGATGTCGCCGTTCTTGAGCTTTTTGGCATCATCAGGAATGCCGTGGCACACCACATGGTTAATCGACGTGCAGGTGGCTTTGGGGAAGCCGTGATAGTTAAGCGGTGCCGGTGCTGAACCTAACTCTTTGACGATAAAGTCATGGCAAAGGCGGTCAATTTCGCCGGTGCTAATGCCCGCTTTGATGAGCGGAGTGATCATTTCAATAACGCTAGCGGCTTGGCGTCCGGCTTCGCGCATTTTCTCGATTTCAGAAGGCGTCTTGATGGGAACGTTCATGAATTCTCGATATGGATTCTAAGTAAGTGGTGAACAGCAGTAACGAGCGGCAAATTTAGACCGTTGCGTAGGTGATGAGTAGGTGATGACTTCATCTTGGCAAGGATCTATGGTATAAAGCCGCGCGCTTTCCTGCAATCGCCAGCCCTCGCAACATTGCTAGCAGGCTGGACAATGGAAAGCCAATTAGACTGCAGCAAGGATACCCCTGTGCTGCTCAACAGCAAGCCTTGAAAACACACATGCACCGGCACATGGTCCCGGGTGCCGCTGGTAACGTCTAACGATACCACTGGTCGGATCCATGGGGTGCGTGGAGGCCTAACCCGAGTTTCAGGAGTTTTATCATGTCTCACGTTAATATGCGTGACCTGCTGAAAGCAGGCGCTCACTTCGGTCACCAAACCAAGTACTGGAACCCGAAGATGGGTAAGTTCATCTTCGGCGCGCGCAACAAGATTCACATCATCAACCTCGAGCACACTCTGCCGGCGCTTAATGAAGCGATCGACGTGATTGAGAAGATGGCGGCATCCAACAACAAAATTTTGTTTGTTGGCACCAAGCGCAGCGCCAGTAAGATCATCAAAGAAGAAGCAAATCGCGTTAATCAGCCGTTCGTTAACCATCGCTGGTTAGGCGGTATGCTGACTAACTTCAAGACTATTCGTCAGTCTATCAAGCGTCTGCGTGACCTAGAAGTTATGCGCGAAGACGGTACTTTCGACAAACTGACCAAGAAAGAAGTTTTGATGGCAACGCGTGAGCAAGAGAAGCTCGAGCGTTCTATCGGCGGTATCAAGAACATGGGTGGCCTGCCGGACGCTCTGTTCGTTATCGACGTTGATCACGAGCGTATCGCGATCAACGAAGCCAACAAACTGGGTATCCCAGTTATTGGTGTAGTAGATACCAACTCAAACCCGGATGGCGTTGACTACGTAATCCCGGGTAACGATGACTCCATCCGCGCTATTCAGATTTACGTTAAGGCAATTGCCGACGCCTGTAACCGCGCTAAAGAAGGTCGTCCGGACGAGTTTGTTGAAGTTGCTGAAGAAGCCGCTTCCGTCGACACTGACGCTGCTGCAGAGTAACGCTGGCAGGCGGTGCGGCGGACAGATGAGCCGCATCGTGTTAAGAGGGGGCCTTATGCCCCCTTTTTCCCGCTTTGGGTTCGCCCAGGTGGGACGAATGCGCCGGACACTAAACGCCGGCAAGCGCGCTGCATAGTGATACAAAGCGGTCATCTATTGAGCTTATACTTTGTAGCGCGTTTAACTTTCAGCTAGAACCATTACCGAGGTGAATTCTCATGGCAGCTATTAGCGCCTCCCAGGTTAAGGAACTGCGCGAACGTACCGGTCTTGGCATGATGGAGTGTAAAAAAGCACTCACCGAAGCCGACGGTGACATCGAAGTCGCGATTGAGAACCTGCGTAAAAGCTCTGGTCTTAAAGCCGCGAAGAAAGCGGGTCGTACCGCTGCAGAGGGTGCGGTTGTTACGCGCGTAGCAGAAGATGGTAGCTACGGCGTTATGGTCGAAATCAACTCTGAAACTGACTTCGTTGCCCGTGACGACAACTTCATTGCTTTCACTGGCAAGATCGCTGATGCGTTCTTTGCAGCGAAAAATGAAGATGTCGCCGCTGTTATGGCTGGCGATCTTGAGTCTGCTCGTGAGCAGCTGGTTCAGAAGATTGGTGAGAACATCGGCGTGCGTCGTGCCGTTGTAGTAAACGCTGTTGAAGGTGGTCTGGTGGGCGAATATGTCCACGGTGGCCGCATTGGCGTTCTGACCATTCTGAAAGGTGGCAACAGCGAAGCTGCTAAAGACGTTGCTATGCACGTTGCAGCGATCAATCCTGCTGTAGCCCTTCCAGAAGATATGCCGCAGGAAGAGCTGGATAAAGAGAAGGCGATCATCCTGGCCCAGCCGGACATGGCAGGCAAGCCAGAGCAAATCGCTGAGAAAATGGTTGAAGGCCGCCTGAAGAAGTACCTGGCTGAAAACAGCCTGACCGAGCAGCCGTTCGTTAAAGACCCGAACCAGTCTGTGGCTGAGTTTGTGAAAGCTGCTGGTGGTGAGGTGGTTGGCTTTATCCGCTTTGAAGTGGGCGAAGGCATCGAGAAAGAAGAAGTCGACTTTGCTAAAGAAGTCATGGAACAAGCTGGCCGTCGCTAAGGTCAGAGGTTCTAGTAAAAAGATGGCGTGCGCGCGAGCGCACGCCTTCGTGTATCCAGCCCTTGCTAAATAAAAGGGCCGCCTCGCCCGCCTGTGTTCAGGTCTGCTTCAGGAGATATGCCATGTCACGCGATGTTCAAGAGTCTAGCCCCGCTGCTATCCCCAGTAAAATCGAAAAGTCTAAGTCAAAATATAAGCGTATTTTGCTGAAGCTTTCTGGTGAAGCGCTAATGGGGGAGCACGATTTTGGTATTGATCCTAAAGTGTTGGATCGCATGGCGCTTGAAATCGGCCAGTTGGTCGGTATCGGTGTTCAGGTGGGTATTGTAATTGGTGGTGGTAACCTCTTCCGTGGCGCCGCATTAAATGAAGCCGGTATGGACCGGGTGACGGGTGACCACATGGGAATGCTGGCAACAGTCATGAATGCCCTGGCAATGCGCGATGCTCTGGAGCGTTCTAATATTCGTTCCCGGGTAATGTCAGCGATTCCCATGAGCGGTGTGGTGGAGCACTATGACCGCCGCACTGCCATCCGCTATTTAACATCTGGCGATGTTGTGCTGTTTTCTGCGGGCACCGGTAATCCTTTCTTCACGACCGACTCCGCTGCTTGTCTGCGTGGCATTGAAGTGGACGTGGATGTTGTGATCAAGGCCACCAAGGTCGATGGCGTGTACAATAAGGATCCTGTGAAACATCCTGACGCCGTGAAGTACGACCAGCTCTCTTATGATGACGCCCTAGAGCAAAAATTGGGTGTGATGGATTTGACCGCTATCTGCCTGGTACGTGACCATAATATGCCAGTGCGGGTATTCGATATGAACAAGCCTGGCGCCCTGCTGAATTTGGTAGTAGGGGGCAAGGAAGGCACGCTGATAGACAGAGGGTAATATCGTGATCAACGACATTAAGAAAGATGCTGAATCTCGCATGAAGAAAAGCGTTGAAGCGCTGAATGGCAACTTCAACAAGATCCGTACTGGGCGTGCTCACCCCAGTATTCTGGATGCTGTCACTGTCGACTATTACGGTAGCCAAGTGCCGCTAAGCCAAGTGGCTTCGGTTAACGTGGAAGATGCGCGGACGCTGGCGGTAGCTCCTTGGGAGCAGGGCATGGTGGCTAAGGTTGAAAAGGCCATCATGACGTCAGATCTTGGTCTTAACCCTTCAAGTGCCGGGAACGTGATCCGCGTACCGATGCCGATGTTGACTGAGGAAACTCGGAAAGGCTACATCAAGCAGGCACGTAGCGAAGCCGAAAACGCCCGAGTTGCTGTACGAAATGTACGTCGCGATGCCAACGGTGATTTCAAATCCTTACTTAAGGATAAAGAGATTACTGAGGATGATCAGCGTCAAGGGGAAGACGAAATCCAGAAGCTGACCGATAAGTTTATCGCTGAGATCGATAAGGCGCTTGCCGCAAAAGAACAAGATCTCATGCAGGTATAGTTATTGTAAGTATAGTTATTGATTGTAAGTATAGTTATTGTAGTTATAGCTATCTGCTTTCACTTAGCCGCGGGCAGCAAGCGCTGCCCGCTGGGCCATTGTTTGGCTTTATTATGACTGATCTTTGGTGCGAGAAACCATGACGTCACCGCAGCTTCCTGAAGAGCAGACGGGCGGTGCGGCGCCTTCTCACTCCGAGGAGTCGTTGCCGCTGCATGTTGCTATCATAATGGATGGCAATAACCGCTGGGCGCGTGCCCGAGGGCTTTCCGGCGTGCGCGGGCATCGTGCTGGCGTTGAGGCCGTGAGAACGGTGATACAGCGCGCTGCCGAGCGTGGCGTAAAAACATTAAGCTTATTTGCGTTTTCAAGTGAAAACTGGAAGCGCCCTGCGGCGGAAGTGAATGCGCTTATGGAGCTTTTTTTGATGGCTCTTAAGCGAGAAGTTAAAAAGCTCAACGAGCGTAATGTTCGCCTTTCTATTATTGGTGAGCAGCGTGGCTTCTCCAATGCTATCCAGAAGCATATTCAGCGCGCTGAAGCGCTGACCGCTGCTAACACGGGGATGCACTTGGTGATTGCTGCCAACTATGGTGGCCAGTGGGATATTACCCGCGCAGCAAAGCAGTTGGCTGAGCAGGTTGCCGCCGGGGAGTTGGTTGCAGCAGATATCGATGAAGCGCGCTTTGATGTGGCGATGAACACCCACCAAGTACCGCCGGTGGATTTATGTATTCGCACCAGTGGAGAGCAGCGTCTCTCCAACTTTATGCTGTGGCAGTTAGCCTACGCAGAGCTTCATTTTTCCCCCCTGCTGTGGCCTGATTTTGATGCAGTGGCGTTCGATAAAGCGCTGGATGACTTTTGCCAGCGCCGCCGCCGCTTTGGCATGACTGACGAACAAATAGAGGCGCAAGGTGCTTAAACAGCGGATTATCACCGCAGCCTGGTTAGCTCCCCTGACGCTGATCGGCCTGTTCGGATTACATGGTGGCGCCTTTGCGCTGTTTGCAGCACTTATTGTGCTGTTAGGTGCGTGGGAGTGGACGAATTTGGCTGGAGTTACCCAACAGCGCTCGCGCTTACAATGGGTGGCTGTGTTGGCGCTGCTAATGCTCGTTATGTGGCTGAGCGGCGCGGCATTTGCCGTTTGGCCGTTATGGCTTGCGGCGGCTGGGTGGTTGCTAAACCTGTATTGGGTTATCCGTTACCCAGAGGCTGGTCAGCAATGGCAGTCAACCTCTCGGCGCTTGCTGATGGGATTATGGGTGCTGCTGCCATGCTGGGTTGGTTTCAATGTTCTCCGCGATAGTGGTGCGGTATGGCTGCTATTTGTTCTGTTACTGGTTTGGGGCGCTGATATTGGTGCCTATTTTGCTGGTCGTCGCTGGGGAAAGCGCAAGTTAGCTCCCCGTGTTAGTCCAGGAAAATCCTGGGAAGGTGTCATTGGTGGCTTAGTGGTAACCGTGCTGCTGGCAGTGGTATTTGCTTTTTGGCAGCCGTTGGGCGTCGCAGGCGGTGCTACGCTGATTGCTATTACTGCCCTGGTGACGTTTGTTTCGGTACTGGGTGATTTGTTGGAAAGCATGCTTAAGCGCTACCGTAATATTAAGGACTCTAGCCAGTTGTTACCGGGTCATGGTGGTGTGCTGGATCGCATTGATAGCCTAACGGCGGCGATTCCCATCTTTGCTTTGCTTTACTTACAGTTATTGCAGGTACCATTGCTATGAGTCAGCGGCCGACTCTTCAGTACGTAACGGTACTAGGTTCAACTGGCTCAATAGGCAACAGCACTCTGGATGTGATTGAGCGTCATCCTGACCGTTACCGGGTTTATGCGCTGACTGCCCACACGTCGAAAGAAACCTTGCTAGCACAGTGTAGAAAGCACCAGCCTCATGTGGCGGTCTTAAATGACCCAGTAGATGCTCAGTGGCTGCATGACGCGTTAACTAAGGCGGGAGTTGCTACTGAGGTGCAAGCTGGCCCGGAGGCGCTCTGTCGAGTGGCGCGAGACGCCCAAGTTGACACGGTAATGGCTGCGATTGTGGGGGCGGCAGGGCTGCTACCTGCACTGGCAGCGGCAGAAGCGGGTAAGCGTCTACTGCTTGCCAATAAAGAGGCGTTAGTAATGAGCGGTGCGCTATTTATGGATGCCATTGCTCGCTCAGGTGCAACACTCTTGCCGATTGACTCTGAACATAATGCTATCTATCAGTGTCTACCTGCTCAGCATCGTGGTGGTCTTGCGCGCCACGGCGTGCGCCAATTGCTGTTGACTGCCTCTGGGGGGCCTTTTCGTACCTGGAGTGCGGAGGATATTGCCAGGGTAACGCCAGAGCAGGCCTGCGCCCACCCTAACTGGTCAATGGGGCGTAAGATCTCGGTGGACAGCGCCACGTTAATGAATAAAGGGCTAGAGCTAATCGAGGCGTGCTGGCTGTTCGACGCCACTCCAGAGCAAATTCAAGTAGTCGTTCATCCGCAAAGCGTCATCCACTCCATGGCTGCTTACGATGATGGTTCGGTGATTGCGCAGTTGGGTAACCCTGATATGCGCACGCCTATTGCTTATGGATTAGCGTGGCCTGAGCGTATTGATGCGGGCGTTGAGACACTTGATATTTTCCAGGTGGCACGGCTTGATTTTGAAGCGCCGGATGAGACCCGCTTTCCCTGCCTGCGCTTAGCCCGCGAAGCAATGAAAATGGGGGGGGCAGCCCCTGCGATTTTGAACGCCGCGAATGAAGTCGCGGTCGATGCATTTTTGGAAGGACAGCTTGGCTTCAGCTCGATAGCCGATGTGGTAGCTGAAGTGATGGCCCTAACGTTTGAAGCGCGCGCCGATACGCTGGAGCAAATATTAGCAGCGGATAAGTGGGCGCGGGAGCAGGCGTTGCTGAGAATACAGCGATGAAATATGCAGGACGCGTAGGCATCAGCCGTTCGCTGAGCAGCGTATAAAGGAGCGAAGTGTGGGCCTGATACAAAATATCTTAGCGGTAATCGTGGTGCTTGGGTTACTGGTGACCTTCCACGAATTTGGCCACTTCTGGGTGGCCAGACGCTGTGGAGTTAAGGTACTGCGCTTTTCAGTAGGTTTTGGTAAACCGCTGTGGTCGACGGTGGACCGACATGGAACCGAGTACGCGGTAGCCGCTATACCGTTAGGCGGCTACGTGAAAATGCTTGATGAGCGTGAAGCGCCAGTGCCAGAGGAGCAGCTAAGCCAAGCATTTAATCGCAAAAACGTATGGCAGCGAATTGCCATCGTTGCTGCTGGCCCCTTGGCAAATTTTTTACTGGCGATTGTCGCTTACTGGGCGTTGTTTGTGGTGGGTGTTACAACGGTAACACCTATAGTGGGTGAAGTGACGCCTGATTCCCCCGCTGCCCAGGCAGGGCTTTCCCATGGGGATGAAATCACCTCAATCCACGGCGATGCAATGCGTTCATGGGAAGAGATCAATCTTAAGTTGGTTTCCATTATTGGCTTTAACGGTGAGTTGGCCGTTGAGGCGGTGCCTGAAGGTTCGAGTACCCCGCGGTTGTACCAATTGCCAGTAAGTAATTACCTGGTCCGCCAAGACCCACCCCAGCCGCTGCAAAGCTTGGGAATTACCCCTTGGAGACCTGATGTTCCGGCTGTGCTAGGCCAAGTAGTAGATGGTCAAGCAGCCGCTCAGTCAGGGCTTCAGCCGGGTGACCGCATCCTTTCCCTTAACGGTGAGCCGGTTGAGGACTGGATGCAGTTTGTTGCAATGATCCGTGACAATGCAGGCCGAACTTTAGAGGTGGGCTATCAGCGCGGTGACGAGCAAGGTACGCTGTCGCTGACGCCGGGTAGTAATACATTAGAGAGTGGTGCTGAAGTCGGGTACATTGGAGCCGGTGTGCAACAGGTGTCATGGCCTGAAGAGCTGCAGCGTGAAATTCGCTATGGGCCGGTGGAGGCGATTGGGCAAGCAGTGTCGCGTACCGGCGAGATGACGTTGCTCACGGTAGATGCGATTCGCAAAATGCTAGTGGGGTTAATTTCGCCCTCTAATTTATCTGGGCCGATTACGATTGCGCAAATTTCCGGTGACTCCGCCCGTGCTGGTATGGAAGCATTCGTTGGTTTTCTAGCGTATCTTTCCATCAGCCTGGCGGTACTGAATTTATTGCCAATCCCAGTGCTCGATGGTGGGCACCTGCTTTATTATTTTATAGAGGTCGTACGTGGACGGCCGGTCTCAGAGCAAACTCAAGCGGTAGGGCTGCGCATTGGGCTTGCCATGGTAGGTACCCTGATGTTGATGGCTCTCTATTTCGATCTGATGCGCCTGTGGTAATGACGCGTGTAGCGCGCAGGATGCCTTGTCATCTGCCTGCACAAATGTATATGGTGCCTGTCTGGAACGATAGGCAGACCAACGCGAGCGAACTGACTGCATGAAAATTAAGACCCTTGGAATGGCGGCACTCTTGCTGGCAGGCGCCAGCGGCGCCCAAGCACAATCCTTTGATGTTTCGGACATTCGTGTGGAAGGACTACAGCGGGTATCCGCCGCCTCGGTCTTTAATGCGTTTCCCGTAAGTGCGAATGACCGTGTTAACGAGCAACAGCTAACCGCTGCTGCACGTGACCTATTCGCGACGGGCCTGTTCGAAGACGTCTCCCTAGCACGGGAAGGTGATGTTCTGATCGTTCAGGTAGTCGAGCGACCAACGATTGCACGCCTGAATATTAGTGGTAACCAGCAGATCTCCGAAGATGATTTGCGCAACGGCCTACGCCAATCGGGCTTGTCCGAAGGCCAGGTACTGCAACTCTCTACCCTAGAGGAGATCCAGCGGGAGCTGGAGGGCGTTTATCAGTCTCAGGGTCGTTATAGTGCAGGTATCGACGTAGAAGTTGAGACAGTTGATGAAGGTCGAGTTCAGGTCAACATCAATATCAATGAAGGCGAAGTAGCGAAAATTCGTCAGATCAATATCGTGGGTAATGAAGCGTTTGACGATGACACGCTACGTTCTGTTTTTGAACTCAATGATCGCCCTGGGCGAGTGTTTGGCTGGTTCTCTAAGGATGAGTACTCCCGCGAAGCGCTATCCGGTGATATTGAGCGGTTGCGCTCTTTCTATCTGGACCGTGGCTATGTGAATTTCGATGTCACCTCTACCCAGGTATCTATTGGCCCAGAAAAGTCGGAAATATTCATTACCCTGAACGTCGATGAGGGTAGTCAGTACCGGGTTGGTGATATTCGCTTTGTAGGTGATCTGCAAATTAGTGAAAGTGACGCACGGCAACTGCTGGAGATCAGCAGTGGCGATACCTTCTCCCGCGGGCAGGTGAATGCTTCTACCGAAGCTCTGCGCCAGCGCTTAGGGGCTGAGGGGTTTGCGTTTGCGGAAGTGCAGGGTGTTCCGGAAATGGCCGGTGATGGTGAGACCGTTGATCTGGTAATTGCGGTTAACCCTGGTCAACGCACTTACGTACGACGCATAGAGTTCTTCGGTAATACCACGACCCAGGACGAAGTACTGCGCCGTGAAATGATTCAGCTGGAAGGGGCGCCTGCATCGACTGAGTCAATTACGCAATCCCGTCAGCGGCTTGAGCGCCTTGGCTTCTTTAGCCAAGTTGAAGTCGATACCCAGCCCGTGCCAGGCCAGCCAGATATGCTGGACGTGACCTATAACGTAGAAGAACAGCCATCTGGTTCTATCTCTGCTAGCGTTGGTTTCTCGCAAAGCGCCGGGGTGATTTATGGTGTTGGGCTTGCTCAAAATAACTTCCTAGGTACAGGTAACCGCGTCAATATCGGCGCGCAGCGCAGTGATACATTCACCAGCGTTAACTTTGCCTTTACTGACCCGTACTGGACGCTAGATGGCATCTCTCGTGGCTATAACGTGTTCTACCGTGAAACCGACTATGCCGACTCTGATATCTCAACGTTCTCAACCGATGCTTATGGTGCGGGTATCAACTTCGGCTACCCGATAAGCGAGCTTTCGCGGCTTAACTTCGGTGCCAGTGTTGAGGATCTAACGGTAAAAACTTATTTTGACACCGCCTCAGAAATTCGTCGTTACGTAGAAGATCAAGGCGAAAACGCCCAGAGCCTTAAATTAACGGGAAGCTGGACGCGTAATAATCTGAACCGCGGAATCATGCCCACGGCAGGTAATTACCAACGGCTCTCTTTGGAAACAGGTGTGCCGGGAAGTGATGCGGAGTACTACAAACTCCAGGCGCGTGCCCAGCAGTTATTCCCGATTAATGATGACCAAACGTGGGCGCTCAAGTTTAGCGGCCATTTAGGCTATGCCGATACACTCGGTAGCAACGATCCTTACCCCTTCTATGAGAACTTCTATGCGGGTGGTTTAGGCTCTGTACGTGGCTTTACCTCAAACACGTTGGGACAGCGTACAACACCTGCCCGGGAAGGTGGTCGTGACCGCACTCTCGGCGGTAACGTTCTGATCCAAGGTAGTGCTGAAGTCCTTTTCCCGCTGCCATTTGTTGAAAACCAGCGCTCGGTACAAACATCGCTATTTGTGGACGCAGGTAATACCTTCTTAAGCTCCTGCTACGACGTACTGGAGGAAGATGCCGGGCGCCAACAGTGTAGCTCAGGCGTTGACCTTGGCGACCTGCGCTACAGTGTGGGTATTGGCCTATCCTGGTTGACACCGGTTGGTCCGCTGACCTTTAGTATTGCCGAGCCGCTAAACAGTGAAAGCGGAGATGACACTCAGTTCTTCCAGTTCTCGCTGGGTCAAACGTTCTAATATAAGGAGTTATAACGATGCGTAAATTGGCAGCAGCTGTGTGCCTGATGGGTGCGGTAGTATTACCCGCCCATGCGGCTGAAGTGGCAGTACTCGATTGGCGCGCTGCGCTGATGAATACCCAGTCCGCTCAGTCTTCCCTTAGCCAGCTGGAAAGCCAAATTGGTGGCCAGCAGCGCGAAGCCCAATCACTAGGTAACGAATTACAGCAGTTGCAAGAGCGCCTGCAGCGGGAAGGCGAGACAATGTCGCAGTCCCAGCGAGATTCGCTGATTGCTGAGCTACAAGAGAAGGGTGGCCGTTTCGAACAACTGCGTCGCGAAGTGATGCAAGCTCAGCAACGTTCCGAGCAGCAGTTTTTAGAAGGCGCTGAGCCTAAACTTGAACGCGCCGTTGAGCAGGTTCTGCAACGCCACAATATTGATGTGCTAGTAGAGCCACAGGGTGTATTGCATTCATCGACAGATCTGCCCAACGTGACTAACGAAGTCACCCAGATTTTCGATTCGCTGAACTAATTTAATGACTGCTGGTGCGCGCATGCGCGCACCAATGTTTCTTGGGCTACCATGACGCACGCTTCTCACGACCTCACCCTAGCGGATATCGCACGTCACTTGGATGTAGCATTCGAGGGCGACGCCAACCAGCCGATTCGTGGTCTGGCAACGCTCAAAGAAGCTGCTCCGGACCAAGTGGCGTTCCTCGCCAATCGTGCCTATTTGAAAGATTTAGCCACTACTAAGGCCGCCGCTGTTTTACTGCACCCTGAGCATGGCAAAAACTGCCCTGTGCCACGCTTGGAGATGACAAACCCTTATCTAGGTTATGCCAAACTATCTCAACTGTTTGATCCGTTACCAGTGCGGGATGTGTTAGGCGTTCACCCAACCGCGGTCGTTGCGGAGGGTGTTACCTTAGGCGTGGATGTATCTATCCAGGCCCATGCGGTGATTGAAACAGGCGTTGTGCTTGGCGACCGTGTGGTAGTGGGGGCTGGCAGTATAGTGGGTGCCGATAGTGTGATTGGTGAGAGTACTCGACTGCACGCCAACGTTACTGTTTGCCACGGTGTTGTCATTGGTAAGCGCGGCATACTGCAGAGTGGCTGCGTGATAGGAGGCGACGGTTTTGGTTTTGCCCACGACGGCGCCAAGTGGCATAAAATTGCCCAGCTAGGCGGTGTGGTGATGGGTGATGACGTAGAAGTAGGCAGTTGCTCAAGTATTGATCGTGGTGCGTTGGGCGATACAGTGATTGGCAACGATGTAAAAATTGATAGCCAAGTGCAAATCGCGCATAACGTCACCATCGGCGATCACAGCGCACTGGCAGGCTGCGTGGGTATCGCAGGTTCTACCAAGGTAGGCAAGCACTGTATGTTGGGCGGCGGCGTAGGGCTTTCAGGCCACCTGACTATTTGCGATGGCGTACAGGTAACCGGGATGAGCCTTGTTACTAACTCGATCCATGAACCGGGTGTTTACTCTTCAGGGACAGGGGCCATGAGCAATACGCAGTGGCGAAAAAATGCAGTACGCTTCAAGCAGCTGGATGACATTGCTAAGCGGCTTGCAAGGATGGAAAAAAATCAGCGTGCAGAATGACGTATCGTTGAATTTCTGAGACAGTGGCTTGAGGCTTGATCGCTGCAGGTTATAATCCACTGCCTTTTAACCAGCAGGAGTGCTGGTATGTGCCTGATGATATCTCAGGCCTTTTGTCATTTTAGAGGTCGTTACGATGGTTATGGATATTAACGAAATTCGCGAATATTTGCCGCACCGCTACCCGTTCCTTTTGGTGGATCGAGTGACGCAGCTAACCGTTGGCGAATCCATCGTTGCGTTCAAAAACGTTAGTATTAATGAGCCGTTTTTTAATGGGCACTTTCCCCATCATCCCATAATGCCGGGTGTGTTAGTGGTGGAAGCACTTGCTCAAGTATGCGGTATCTTAGGTTTTAAAACGGTCAATAAACTGCCTGCTGACGGCTACGTGTACTATCTTGTCGGCAGCGATAACGTGCGCTTTAAGCGCCCCGTTATGCCAGGTGATCAGTTAGTTCTGGAAGCCAATGTCATTCGTGGCAAGCGCGGTATCTGGAAGTTTGCCTGCCGTGCTACGGTGGACGGAGAGCTAGCCTGCGAGGCGGAAATCATTTGTGCCGAGAGGAAGGTTGCTTGATACATCCTACTGCCCTGGTTGACCCTGCAGCGCAGCTTGCTGACGATGTAGAGGTTGGCCCTTTTAGCGTTATTGGACCAGATGTTACGATTGGCGCCGGCTCGGTGATCGGCCCCCACGTCGTGGTTAAAGGCCCTACGTGGCTTGGCGAGCGTACGCGTATTTTTCAGTTCGCTTCTGTGGGTGAAGACTGCCAGGATAAAAAGTACGCAGGTGAACCGACTCGCTTAGTGATGGGCGATGATAACGTGATCCGCGAAGGCGTTACTCTCCACCGAGGGACCATACAAGATCGCGGTGAGACCACGATAGGCTCGCGCAATCTGTTTATGGCCTACGTCCATGTAGGCCACGACTGTGTGATTGGTAATGACTGTATTTTAGCGAATCAGGTAACGCTGGCGGGCCATGTCACGCTGGGCGATTTCGCCATTTTGGGTGGTTTGTCAGCGGTACATCAATTCTGCCACTTTGGCGAGCATGCGATGGCGGGTGGCGGCTCGATTATCACCAAAGATACTCCTGCTTATGTGATGATTAATGGCAACCCTGCCGAGGCTCGGGGCCTAAACTTGGTTGGCCTGAAGCGCCGAGGATTTAGCCGCGACGCGATCAATGCGCTAAGTGCCGCTTATAAGTTGGTGTACCGTCAGGGGTTGACCGTAGAGCAGGCGATTGAAGATATGCGTAATCGCTTTGATTTCGCAGAAATTACGGTCTTTGCTGACTCTATTGAGCGCTCAACGCGCGGTATTATTCGCTAACAACTCACACCCAACCGGTTTTCCCGTCACTATGACACTGCAACGCGTATACCTTGTGGCAGGCGAGCTCTCCGGCGATATTTTAGGTGCTGGACTTATGTTAGAGCTTCGCGCCCGCCACCCAGAGGTGGAGTTCCGTGGGATGGGTGGACCACGCATGGAAGCCCAAGGGCTGACTAGTCGCTTTCCCCTTGAAACCCTATCGGTGATGGGCTTGGTTGAGGTTGTAAAGCATCTGCCTGAGCTGATTCGCGTGCGCCGTACGCTCCGTGAAGAGGCAATCGCTTGGCAGCCCGATATCATGATTGGTATTGATGCTCCCGACTTCAATATTGGCCTGGAAAAACAGCTGCGTGATGCAGGGCTTAAAACTGCCCACTATGTTAGCCCCTCGGTGTGGGCATGGCGGCAGGGGCGGGTCAAAAAGGTCGCCAAAGCTGTTAATGGCATGCTAACGCTACTGCCCTTTGAAGCAGACTTTTACCATTCCCATCTCGTTCCAGTGGCCTTTGTGGGTCACCCGTTGGCTGATGAACTACCCCTTGAGAACGATCGTGAAGGCGCGCGCCAAGCACTGGGCCTGCCTTCGCAGGCACCTGTTGTGGCGCTATTGCCTGGCTCGCGGGGCAACGAAATACGCTTTTTGGGCGATACGTTTTTACGCGCTGCCGAACTGCTCTGCCATCGCTATCCTTTGTTGCATGTGGTGATTCCGGCGGCCACTCACCAGCGCTATCAAGAGATCAACCAACTACTGGCTGATTACCCTGCATTAAGCGAACGCGTAACGCTGCTGGAAGGCCAAGCCCGTGAGGCCATGGTAGCCAGTGATGCGGTACTGCTTGCTTCGGGTACTGCCGCTCTTGAAGCGATGCTCTGCCATCGCGCCATGCTGGTGGCCTACAAAATGGCTCCTGCTACCCACTGGCTAGCCAAGCGGTTAGTGAAAACCCAGTGGATTTCCCTACCCAACCTGATCGCTCAAGAGAGTTTGGTGCCTGAGCTAATTCAGCACTCCGCAACGCCACAAGCAATTGCTGATCAGCTTGATCAACTGTTGGGCGATGATGAGACGCGGCATGCGCTAGAAGCACGCTTTGCTACCATGCACCAAACTCTACAACGCAATGCCAGCCAGCGCGCCGCCCAGGCAATTACTGCCCTGGTAGTTGGTGACTCGCTGGATAGTAATAGCAAGCTGGATGGTCAAGAGAGCGCCTCCAGTGAAGGGAGTGGGCATGGCCGTTAAATCCACTGATTATCCAGCGCTAGTGATTGACTATCAGGGTAATCGCTTGGCTGGCGTTGACGAAGTAGGCCGTGGACCGCTTATTGGAAGTGTCGTTGCTGCGGCTGTGATTCTTGACCCTTCGCGGCCTATTGAGGGCCTTACAGACTCCAAAAAGCTCACTGCCCGTAAACGAGAAGCACTAGATGTGCAGATACGTGAGCGAGCGTTGGCGTTTGCTGTGGCCGAGGCGAGTGCTGCTGAGGTCGATCAGCTCAATATTTATCATGCTACTCATCTGGCCATGTGCCGCGCCATTGATGCATTGGCTCCAGAGGCGCACTACCTACTGGTAGATGGCAACCGGATGCCAGGGCATCCACTGCCTGGGCAGGCTGTGGTGAAAGGGGATGCACGCCACCCGGCCATTGCCGCAGCGTCTATTTTGGCTAAAGTTGCTCGAGACGCACAGATGGTGGCACTGGATATGCGCTATCCTGAGTATGGTTTCGCCCGCCATAAGGGCTATCCAACGAAAGAGCACTTGGCCGCACTGGTCGCCCATGGCCCGCTTGCCGAGCATCGCCGCAGTTTTGCGCCTGTACAGCGTCAGTTAGCGCTGCTGTAAGCTTTACTATTTTTATTTGCCTAGCAATTTTGCTGAGAGTCCCATGACGGTTCCGTTCGTTCATCTACGTTTGCACAGTGAATACTCCCTGGTCGATGGCTTGGTTAAAATCAAGTCGCTGGTCAGTACCACCGCAGAGCGTGGGATGCCAGCGCTTGCGCTAACCGACGAGGCAAATCTGTTTGGTCTGGTAAAGTTTTACAAAGCCGCCCAGGGTGCGGGACTTAAACCCATTATTGGCAGCGACTTGTGGCTGCATAATCCGCACGATGACGCTCACCCGTACCGCATTACGCTGTTAGCGATGAACGACGTTGGCTACCGTAACCTTACCGAACTGATCTCAAAAGGCTGGACCCATGGTCAGCGCCAAGGTCGCGCTATACTCGAGAAGCAGTGGGTGCTGGAACAGAGTGATGGCTTGATTGCGCTTTCCGGTGCGCGAGACGGCGAGATTGGCCGTCACTTACTGTCTGACCATGAGCGTGAAGCACGTGTGCTGCTTGAGGAGTGGCAGGCAGCGTTTCCTGAACGTTTTTATTTAGAGTTAGTTCGCACGGGACGCCCACTGGAAGAGGACTGCGTGCATGCCAGCGTTAAACTGGCCATTGAAACAGGCACTCCGGTGGTGGCAACCAATGATGTGCGCTTTTTGGAGCGTGACGACTTTTGGGCCCACGAAACCCGCGTGGCGATTGGTGAAGGTAAGGCGTTGGACGACCCCCGCCGTGAACGTCGCTACACTGAAGAGCAGTACCTTAAAAGCCCTGAAGAGATGGCTGCACTCTTCGCTGATATTCCCGAAGCGCTTGAAAACAGTGTGATGATTGCGCAGCGGTGTAGTGTCGACGTGCGTTTAGGTGAAATCTTCCTGCCTGAATTCGAAATTCCCGAAGGCATGACCCAGGATGAATTTTTCCGTAAGGTTTCCCACGATGGCTTAACAGATCGACTCGACTTTCTATTCCCCGCTGAACGTTATCCCCGCGACAGCGACGAATATAAGGCGATTGATCAGCGTTACCGCGAGCGGCTGGATTTCGAGCTCAACGTTATTATCCAGATGGGGTTCCCTGGCTACTTCCTGATCGTAATGGACTTTATCCAGTGGGCTAAAGATAACAACGTGCCTGTAGGGCCGGGGCGGGGTTCGGGTGCCGGTTCATTGGTGGCTTATGCACAAAAAATCACCGATTTGGACCCGATTGGCTACGACCTGCTGTTCGAACGCTTTCTTAACCCTGAGCGTGTCTCCATGCCCGACTTCGACGTCGACTTCTGCATGGAGAAACGCGATAAAGTGATCGAGTATGTGGCCGACCGTTATGGCCGCAACGCGGTATCCCAGATTGTCACTTTTGGCACCATGGCCGCCAAGGCGGTAGTGCGTGACGTAGCTCGTGCCCAAGGCCGACCCTATTCGTTGGGCGATAAGCTCTCCAAGCTGATTCCTTTTGAAGTGGGCATGACCCTTGCTAAAGCGATTGAGCAAGAGCCTGCTCTGAAAGAGTTTATCGGTAACGACGAAGAGGCTGAAGAGATCTGGGAGATGGCCCTCAAGCTTGAGGGCACTACTCGAGGCACCGGTAAGCATGCTGGGGGCGTGGTGATTGCGCCCACCAAACTGACCGATTTTTCACCGCTATTGTGTGATGAAGATGGCTCAGGCCTAGTGGTTCAGTTTGATAAAAACGACATTGAGGAAGCCGGGCTGGTGAAGTTCGACTTCCTTGGCCTGCGTACGCTAACGATTATCGACTGGGCACTAAAAATGGTCGATAAGGTGCGTAGTGCCAATGGCCAGGGGGCGCTCAACATCGACGCCATTCCTCTGGACGATAGTAAAACCTTCGAGATGCTCAAGCGGGCGGAAACCACCGCTGTGTTCCAGCTTGAATCCCGCGGTATGAAAGAGCTGATTAAGCGCCTGCTGCCCGACTCGCTAGACGATATGATCGCCCTGGTGGCCCTGTTTCGACCTGGGCCGCTGCAGTCGGGCATGGTAGATGACTTTATCAACCGTAAGCATGGCCGTGCGGAAGTCTCTTACCCACACCCGGATTATCAGCACGAGTTATTGAAGCCGGTACTAAGCCCCACCTACGGCATCATTCTGTACCAAGAGCAGGTAATGCAGATCGCCCAGGTAATGGCTGGCTACACCCTGGGGCAAGCGGACATGCTACGCCGTGCCATGGGTAAGAAAAAGCCTGAAGAGATGGCCAAACAGCGCTCGGGCTTTATGGAAGGTTGTGCCGCCAATGGCATCGAGAAGGATTTGGCGGGTAATATCTTCGATCTGGTGGAGAAGTTCGCTGGTTACGGCTTTAACAAATCGCACTCCGCTGCCTACGCTCTTGTGTCGTATCAAACCGCTTGGCTGAAGGCCCACTATCCAGGGCCGTTTATGGCCGCGGTAATGTCCACGGAAATGGACAACTTAGATAAAGTGGTGCCGCTAATTGAGGAGTGCCGCAACCTTAAGCTCACCGTGACACCACCGGATGTCAACGTCGGTGGCTACAAGTTTACCGTGGATACCGAAGGCCGCGTGGTGTACGGCTTAGGCGCGATTCGTGGTGTTGGCGAGGGTCCGATTGGCGCCATTGTGGAAGCCCGTAGTGCGGACGGCCCATTCAAGGATCTGTTTGATTTTTGTCGCCGCCTCGACCCCAAGCGGATGAATAAGCGCACTCTGGAAGCACTGATTCGCTCGGGCGCACTGGATACATTAGGGCCGAACAGGGCGGTGCTAGCTGCTGCCATGGAAGACGCCCTGAAAGCCGCTGCCCAGAACCATGCCAATCAGAATCTGGGTATGCTGGATATGTTCGGCGATGCTTTTGCTGCAGAAGAGGAAGAGAGCGACGCTTATGCCGAGTATCGCCATGCGCGTGAATGGACCGATCGTGAGCGGCTTTCTGGGGAAAAAGACACTCTGGGGCTCTACCTAACCGGTCACCCCATTGATGAGTATGAGCGAGAACTAAAGCGTTTTGTTTCGACACGTATTAGCGATTTAAAACCCTCCCGTGAGCCGCAACGGGTGGCAGGGCTAGTGGTGGCCATGCGTACTATGAAGTCCAAGCGTGGTGATACCATGGCGTTTATCACTCTGGATGATCGCACGGGGCGGATTGAAGCCTCGTTGTTTGGCGACGTGTTTGAGCAACTGCGTGGCCAGATCGAGTCTGACCAGGTGATCATTGTTGAGGGGGAGGTTTCAAACGACGACTTCTCTGGTGGCTTGCGCCTGCGTGGCAAAGACGTAACTCCTATGGTCACTGCGCGAATACGTTACGGGCAGGCGGTTGAGCTGGCGCTGGATGCTGGGCAGATTAATGGCCGTTTGGTGGAGAGTCTGCGTGATAGCCTTACTCCCTACCGAGATGAAGCGGGCCTGCCCGTACGTTTGCAATACCGCCATCCTGACGCGGTGGCTTGGCTGGAGCTAGCAGATGAGTGGAAGGTAGCCCCCAGCGATGACTTACTGCTGGCACTTCGCGATGTCCAAGGGCAGGCAGGTGTGCAGCTACGTTACCGTTAAAGTATTGCTAAGAATAGATAGGCTGTCATGTTATCTGGGTGGCAGCTAACCAGTAATTGAACAGGCATTGCCTTGCGTGGCAGGGTTAGGGTGCGATAATACACCCCATTAGATGCTCGTTTCGACAAGGCTTCTTTTTTTTATAGGCAGCTTACAGGCAGAGCCGATGAATCCTAACTATCTCGATTTTGAACAGCCCATTGCCGAACTTCAGGCAAAAATTGAGGAGCTGCGTTTGGTCAGCTCCGACAGCCAGGTAAATCTCTCCGATGAAATTTCACGGCTGGAGGAGAAAAGTCGCAAGTTAACGGAATCGATCTTCAAGGATTTAACCCCCTGGCAGGTTTCCCAGATCTCCCGCCATCCCCAGCGTCCCTACACGCTGGATTATCTTGAGTATATTTTTACCGATTTTGATGAGTTGCACGGCGACCGTAATTTTGCTGATGACGCTGCGTTAGTGGGTGGAATTGCCCGCTTGAACGATCAACCAGTGATGGTTGTTGGTCATCAAAAAGGCCGCGATGTAAAAGAGAAAGTGCGTCGCAACTTCGGCATGCCGCGTCCAGAAGGCTACCGTAAAGCCTGCCGCCTGATGGAGATGGCTGAGCGCTTTAAGATGCCCATTCTGACGTTTATCGATACGCCTGGTGCTTACCCCGGTATTGATGCGGAAGAGCGTGGCCAGTCTGAGGCCATTGCCTACAACCTAGCCGTTATGTCGCGCTTAAAAACGCCGATTATTTCTACCGTTGTTGGCGAAGGTGGCTCGGGTGGCGCGTTAGCTATTGGCGTGTGTGACGAGCTGCATATGCTGCAATACTCCACCTACTCGGTGATCTCCCCTGAAGGCTGCGCCTCTATCCTGTGGAAGAGCGCCGAAAAGGCATCTGATGCCGCTCAGGCGATGGGGATCACCGCCGAACGACTGAAAGAGCTGGGCTTTGTAGACGAACTGATCAAAGAGCCCCTGGGTGGAGCACATCGCCACCCGTTGACCACCTCTGAGCGTGTTAAGGAAGCACTGACGGGCAGCCTTGATCGCCTACAAAGCCTAGATAGTGATGCGTTACTTGAGCGTCGCTACAAGCGCCTAATGAGCTATGGCGCCCCAGCTGCCTAAGCCACTGCTACGCTTGCTAAACAACGCCCTGGCGGAAACCCCGCCGGGGCGGACTATTTGGGTAGCGCTTTCTGGCGGGTTGGACTCCTCGTTACTGCTGACGCTGTCTGCCCAGGTTTGTCAAAGCGCGGGGCGCACGCTGCACGCCATTCACATCAATCATGGCTTGCAGTCGGCGGCTAACGCCTTCGCAGCGCACTGCCAGACACTCTGTGATGCGCTAGGCGTACCGTTAGTGACTGCTAACGTCGTTGTGGATACCCATGGCGAGGGGCTAGAGGGAGCTGCACGACGTGCGCGCTATCAGGCGTTTATACAGCACATTCCTGCTGGCGATACGCTCTGGTTGGCCCAGCACCAGGATGACCAAGCGGAGACACTGCTTCTGGCCGCGCTGCGCGGCAGTGGTATTCGTGGCTTGGCAGGCATGCCCTACCGGCGTGAATGGCAAGGTATTACGCTGTTGCGTCCTTGGCTGAGTGTCAGTAGGCGGACCCTTACTGACGCTGCCCATGTGTTGGCGCTAAGCTGGTGCGAAGACCCCACCAATCGTGATGTGGCCTTTGATCGCAATCGCCTGCGCCATCTAGTGATGCCACAGCTTCAAGTGCGCTGGCCAGAGGCGGTATGCTCGCTGGCAAAAAGTGCTCAGCATGCGGGGGAGGCTGACCAGTTATTAGCCGAGTACGCGACGAATGAGCTGTCTAGCCTCGCTACTGGTACATACCGTCTCGACGCTGCCGCTCTAAGCCAGCGTAGCGTGCCCCGCCAGCGCCTGTTGGTACGCACTTTCTGCCAACAGTTAGGCTTCCCCACTCCACCCAAAAAGCGCCTAGAAAGCCTGCTGGCACAGCTAGCAGCGGCCAATGATGCACAGGTTAAGGTGGAGTGGCAGGGGATTGAGGCCAGGGTATGGCGGCAGTGCCTCTACTTGATGCCTGCTCTGCAGCCACTGCCAGCCTGGGAAACCGTTTGGGATGGTCAACCAGGACTGCCCACTCCTCTAGGGGAGCTTAACGTTTCAATGCCAATGGCCCGCTCGGTGACACTGCGCTGGCGCCAGGGGGGGGAAGTCATCAACTTACCAGGGCGCGGCCGCCGGGATGTAAAGCGGCTGCTGCAAGAGAGCGAGCTGCCGCCGTGGGAGCGTTTGCGGTTGGTGGTGGTTATTGAGGGCGATGCGTGCATTGGCGTTATCCAACTGCCTGACCGGGTACTATGGCAGGCGAAGGACGTTGTTTTTGTGACTACTCCAGCACGGTAAGCGTAAATCCAGCGGCTGCCATATACGCTTGCTCCTGCTCTATATCGGTACTTAGCAGCGTGGGTTCATCGCTGGCAGGCAGCGTAATGGTGAGCGCCGCCCCGTCTATGCTAATGTCTGGCAGCGGTGGGGCGCTTTCTGGCCGTGAATGGTTAATTAACACAGCCAAACGCAATAAGCGGGCAAGCTTAGCGCTGCTCGCTTGCTGTGCGGCAGGGAGTGCCTGCCACTCTTTTAGCGGGAATTTACGCCGGTGGGCACGGACTAAAAACGCCAGTAAGCGCTGCTCTGGACGTGAAAAGCCAGCAAGATCTGAATGCTCCAGCAAGTAAGCACCATGACGATGGAACTGGCTATGGGAAATGGCCAGGCCAATTTCATGCACGTGGCTTGCCCACTTCAAATAGTGGCCCTGCTGCTTTGTTAGCCCCCAGGGCTGCTTAACTTTGGCAAAGAGTCGCGCTGCTGTATCTGCGACATTCTCTGCTTGCCGTGTGTCCACATCATAAACCCGTTTGAGCATTTCCAGCGTTTTTGAGCGAGTGTCCTCAGCGCTATTGCGCCCGGCCATGTCATATAGCACACCTTCTCGTAGAGCGCCGTCGGCAAAACGAATCTGGGTGAGGTTGAAGGCTTCAAAGACTGCGCAAAGTATGGCAATACCTGCCGGAAACACTTTTGCTCGGTCGGGCTTTAGGCCATCGAGCTCAACTTTATCCAGTTGCTTACATTTGAGCAGTCGCTCGCGTAGCTTTTTTAGCCCGCTACGGGTAATAACGCCCTCCTGGGGTGCATCCCCATAGGCATACAGTACGCTGGCAGCCGCTTTAATGGTGCCGCTAGAGCCCACTGGGTCGTCCCAGCCTAAGCGTTGGTAGGGACGCTGGATGTTGGCTAATTCCGAAAGGGCGGCCAGCTCAGCACGGCGCATGCGTTTCTCGCTTAGCTCTCCATCAGGGAAAAAACGGCCGCTAAAGGTGACGCAGCCCATTCTCAGGCTTTCTAACGCTTTGGGCTCAAAGGCCTCGCCAATAATAAACTCGGTGGATCCTCCGCCGATATCGACAATTAAGCGGCGGCCATTTTCCGCCAAGGCGTGAGCAGCCCCCAAATAAATCAGGCGGGCCTCTTCACGGCCAGCAATAATTTCGATTGGGTAGCCAAGCTGTGCCTCGGCACGCTCGATAAAGGTTTGGCTATTATCGGCATCACGTAGCGCGTTGGTGCCCACAACGCGCAGATTGGCCGCTTCGATATCCTTTAAGAAGGGTGCGAATCGGCCTAAACAGTCTAGTGCTCGTTGCATAGCAGCTTCGTTTAGGGTGCCTTGCTCATGCAGCCCTGCGGCTAACTGCACTTTTTCCCCCATGCGGGCAACTACTTGGAGTCGTTCATTCTGGTAGTTGGCCACCAGTAGATGAAAGCTATTAGAGCCCAGGTCTATTGCGGCTAAGCGCTGTGGTTCACCTTGGTCAATGTCATCATTTAAAGTGGTGGTTGGGAGCGAAATGTCCTGTGGCATGAGCTATCCTTCTTAGTGGCTAAGCCAAGGTTGCGGCGCCCTCTGACTATTGTCAATTGCCAAAGGCTTGCGTTTATCGCGGCCCTTGACTACCATCGAACTACTGGCTTGATCCGAGCTAGCTTGTTTGTCTATCAAATAAGCGCGTTTACTCGGGTACACCGAGCAGAATGTATCTAGTAGTATGTATTTATCAGTACGTATCTAGATGGCATCAGCCAGATTTCCAAGTCGTCAGATAACCCACTGAAACAGCATTTTTCTGTGCCAATCAGATTAACTAGTTTATTAGCACCCTCATGCTAAGCAGTCATTGATGCCGCCACTTCTTTTTGGTATCTGAGTTACGGTTGCCCAGCTTTCAATATCTGAGCGTGTGCCTAGACGGGGTTCTGAACGCATCACTCGGCGGTATATCCTCGCCTCCTGTCTTATTCCCGGCGCTTAGCGCCCAGCTTTCATGAGCAACTTTCTAACACACCGATGAATCTCACTGAACTCAAGCAAAAACCCGTTCCCGAGCTGCTCGAAATCGCCCGCGAAATGGGTATCGACAACTTAGCCCGTTCGCGCAAGCAGGACATCATTTTCGCCATCCTCAAAAAGCACGCAAAAAGTGGTGAGGATATTTATGGTGATGGTGTGCTGGAAATTCTTCAGGATGGCTTCGGCTTCCTGCGCAGCGCCGACAGTTCCTATCTCGCCGGACCGGATGATATCTACGTATCGCCGTCACAGATTCGTCGCTTCAATCTGCGCAAAGGCGACTCCATTTCCGGCAAAATCCGCCCGCCTAAAGAAGGTGAGCGCTACTTTGCCCTGCTCAAAGTTAGCCAGATCAACTTTGACCGTCCCGAAAATGCCAAGCATAAGATTCTCTTTGAGAACTTAACGCCGCTATTCCCGGACGACCGGATGCGCATGGAGATCGGTAACGGCTCCACGGAAGACCTTACCGCTCGGATCATTGATTTGACCGCGCCGATTGGCAAAGGCCAACGTGGTCTGCTGGTATCTCCGCCCAAAGCGGGTAAGACGCTGATGCTGCAGAATATCGCGACATCCATTACGCGTAATAACCCCGAGTGCCATCTGATCGTACTGCTGATCGACGAGCGCCCAGAGGAAGTCACTGAGATGTCGCGCACCGTGCGCGGTGAAGTGGTCGCCTCTACCTTCGATGAACCACCTGCCCGCCACGTGCAGGTTGCAGAAATGGTGATCGAAAAAGCCAAGCGTCTGGTTGAGCACAAAAAAGATGTGGTGATTCTGCTTGATTCTATTACCCGCTTGGCCCGTGCCTACAACACCGTTGTGCCTAGCTCAGGCAAAGTACTGACAGGTGGTGTGGACGCCCACGCGCTTGAAAAGCCGAAACGCTTCTTTGGTGCTGCACGTAATATCGAAGAGGGCGGTAGCCTGACGATTATCGCCACCGCGCTGGTAGATACCGGTTCGAAAATGGACGAGGTCATCTTCGAAGAGTTTAAGGGCACCGGTAACATGGAGGCGCACCTTGATCGCAAGTTGGCTGAAAAGCGTGTGTTCCCTGCCATCAATATTCGTCGCAGTGGCACTCGTCGTGAAGACTTGTTGGCATCTGAAGACGAAATGCAGCGCATGTGGATTTTGCGCAAGCTACTTAACCCGATGGAAGATACCGCCGCGACAGAGTTCTTGATTGATCGTCTGAAAGACACCAAGACGAACCTGGAATTCTTTGAAGCAATGAAGCGCCGCTAAGCGCTGAAATTGTTGTCAAGCACTAGCAGCGCCTTAGCCAGCCGGGGAGTGTGCTTTGAAGTATAATGACTTGCGCGATTTTATTGCGGCGCTTGAAGCTCAGGGTGAGCTTAAGCGAATCCAAGCAGAGGTTGATCCTTACCTGGAAATTACCGAGATTTGCGACCGTACCCTGCGTGCGGGTGGCCCTGCGCTGCTGTTTGAGAATGTGAAGGGCCACGATATGCCGCTGTTGGGTAATCTGTTTGGTACACCCAAGCGGGTTGCCCTGGGCATGGGGCAAGATTCGGTAGAGGCGCTGCGTGAAGTAGGTAAGCTACTGGCCTTTCTTAAAGAGCCAGACCCGCCCAAAGGGCTTAAAGATGCCTGGGATAAGCTGCCGATTTTTAAACAAGTGCTCAGCATGGGGCCTAAGAATGTCAAGCGGGCTCCTGTGCAGGAAGTGGTGTATGACGGTGATGAAGTCGATCTAGGCCGCTTGCCTATTCAGCACTGTTGGCCTGGCGATGCAGCACCCTTGGTCACTTGGCCTTTAGTTATTACCAAAGGCCCGCATAAAAAGCGTCAGAATCTGGGTATCTATCGCCAGCAAAAAATCGGTAAAAACCGCCTGATTATGCGGTGGCTCTCCCACCGTGGCGGCGCACTGGATTTCCTTGAGTTTCAAAAGGAGCATCCCGGCGAGCCTTTCCCGGTGGCTGTGGCCCTGGGTGCTGATCCAGCGACGATCCTAGGCGCGGTAACTCCAGTGCCGGATAGCCTCTCTGAATACGCCTTTGCTGGGCTGCTGCGTGGTTCTCGTACCGAGCTTGTGAAGTGTGGTCACGCTGACCTTGACGTACCGGCCTCTGCTGAAATTATGCTGGAAGGGTTTATCTACCCCGACGACATGGCAGCGGAAGGCCCATTTGGTGATCACACTGGGTACTACAACGAGGTTGATCATTTTCCGGTGTTCACCGTTACGCGAATGACCATGCGGCGGGATGCTATTTATCACTCCACCTATACGGGTCGTCCCCCGGATGAACCCGCCATTTTAGGCGTTGCGCTTAACGAAGTATTTGTGCCAATTCTGGCTAAGCAGTTTCCCGAAATCGTCGACTTCTACCTGCCCCCGGAAGGTTGCTCCTACCGGATGGCTGTGGTCACCATGAAGAAGCAGTACCCAGGGCATGCCAAGCGCGTGATGATGGGAGTGTGGAGCTTCTTACGCCAGTTCATGTACACCAAATTCGTAATTGTGCTGGACGACGATGTGGATGCACGTAACTGGGAAGATGTTATGTGGGCGATTACCACGCGTATGGACCCGGCAAGGGATACGGTGATGGTGGAAAATACGCCGATCGACTATCTCGACTTTGCTTCACCGGTATCCGGGCTGGGCTCCAAAATGGGGTTGGATGCCACCAATAAGTGGCCAGGTGAGACTGATCGAGAGTGGGGGACACCTATCGTAATGGATGATGCGGTGAAAACCCGTGTCGACGAGCGTTGGGACGAACTGGGCATCGATATCCCGTTACCCACACCTCGCCACAGCTGATAAAGCGGTGCGGGTTGAATGATTTTTCACAAAGAGGCTTTCATGAGCGCAAGGACGTTAACGTGCAAAACGCTAACCTGCGTAGTCACCGCTGTTGAAGATTTGAACCCTGACGTATTTGGGGTGACGCTCGAAGGGCGCGTTGAAGCCATGCAACATGCGCCTGGCCAGTATTTAGAACTCAAGTTGGACGATAACACTTGGGTGCCGTTTTCAATTGCCAGCTTTGATCGTGGTGATGGCATTATTGAACTGCATATTCAGCACTGGCCCGAGCGCGAGAATTCGGTACGCTTGCGAGACCTTCTACAAGTAGCTAATCAGCTAACGGTGCGCCTACCCAGTGGTGAGTGTGTGCTGGATACGGCAAGCGAGCGTCCACTGCTGCTCATCGCCGCAGGCACTGGTTTTGCTCAGATGAAAGCGATTGTAGAAGCGGCACTTAGCAAACAGCCTAGCCGACCTATTTCTTTGTGGTGGGCTAACCGCGAACACCGCGATCTTTATGCTGAAGATCTCGCCTGCGAGTGGGCAATACAGTACCCAAACGTTGCATTTCAAGCAGTCACAGAGTTTCCTCTTACCGAGCCGTTAGCGGCTGGCGAGCGAATTTCTCACCATCAAGGACGAATCGACTTGGTGCTGGAGAGTGATCTTGAGACAGGGCTTGAGAGAGGGCTTGAAACAGTGCTTGAAACAGGGCTGGCAATATCACCAAGTGATTGCGATATCTACCTCTCTGGTTCACCGGGCATGGTGTACGCCTGTGTTGATGTTTTAGAGAGAAAAGGCCTGAGCAGCAAGCGCATGTTCTCGGATGTATTTGCCTACGCGCCACGCCCTCACTAAAATGGTGGGCCCTTTGTGGCGCGCAGCTTTGTGACATACTGGATTGTGACATACGGCTTTGTGACATACGGCGCTGACCGTAACCATGACGACAACGAGGAGGCTTTATGGCCCATCATGATGACAACTTTAAAGATGAATCTGGTTTGCTTTCCATTGTGCTCGGCGTTGTGGTGTTGGTAAGTATGAGCGCGCTGCCTGCAACAATTGGTTGGATACAAGCATTTGGCGGATGATGGTTGCCATTTTGCTCGTATACAGGCAGGATTAAGCGTATAGATTTTATCGCCCTCGGCGAGCTTACTGAATTGGAACGATTTCATGCATAACGCACTCACTACACAGCAGACCCAAGCCAAACCGGAAACGGCGTTTGGCGCGTGGGAGATTGCAAGTGTTAGTGGTGCTAGCAGAACAGATGCTGCTGCATTTGTTTATGCTGCGTATTGGTTTAGCCACGGTGTGTCCCTGGCCGACTAATAACGTCGCGTCAGCAGGCACACCGCCCCGGTTGCCTGCCGCATGCAAAGAAGCCTCGGTTGGTAACCCAACCGAGGCTTCTTTCGTTTCACGTTGGTTAATGTTTTAGATCTACTCGCGGTTTAGAACTACTCACATTTTAGAACTATCAATATTTCAACCGTCCATAGGATATTCATCAAGGAGCTGCACCATGTCGTACCGCGCACACTCAATCGCTAACTCCATTGCCCCCCGCTATATCGGTTATGGCTATGGATGGCGATTTAGCGGCGCGCGGTCGGTGCAAGCTGCCACCTCCGACCGTGCCTGTTTGGGTGGCCTTCTAGTCACGCGAAGTCATACGCGATGTCACACGCTTTCGGAGAGATAATCTAATGAATGCCCATGTCAGCCCAGCTTGCACTGCCGTTTCAAATGTATCGTCGCTTACATCGACCTATGAGAAAACTGTTGCTCAGCCATTACCACTCCCTGCAGAGCTGCGTCGTAGGATTGCGATTAGCGCGCCGCTAGGTGAGCAAATTGCACAACAGCGTCATGCGGTTCAGCGTATCCTAAATGGTCAGGATAGCCGCCTATTGGTGGTGGTCGGACCGTGCTCCATTCATGATCCAGATGCTGCGCTTGAGTATGCCGACAGGCTAGCCGCGCTCAGTGATGAAGTCAGCGAGCAGATACTCCCAGTCATGCGTGTTTACGTTGAAAAGCCGCGTACCACGGTAGGTTGGAAAGGACTGGCCTACGATCCTGATTTAGACGGCAGTGGTGATATGTCGAGAGGCATTGCACTCTCCCGAGAGCTAATGCACGCGGTGGCAGAACGCGGCTTGCCAGTGGCTACTGAGCTTTTACAGCCAATGTTGGCGCCGTACCTTGATGACTTGCTGAGCTGGGTGGCGATTGGTGCTCGTACCACTGAGTCGCAGTTGCATCGTGAATTGGCCAGTGATTTAAGCGCTGCTGTGGGCTTCAAAAATGCCACGAATGGTGATGTGCAGGTTGCTATAGATGCCATGCAAACGGCAGCTCACGCTCATCAGCGCTTTGCAATCGACAATGAAGGGCGTCCTGTTATGCAGCAAACGGCTGGTAACCCCCACACACATGTGGTGCTACGGGGCGGCCACGGAGAGCCAAACTACCAAGCCCATCATGTGCGCTCTGCGGTGAAAGCCTTGCGGGATGCGGGGCAAAATCCACGCTTAATGGTGGACTGTAGCCATGCGAATGCACGTAAGGATCATCGTCGCCAAAGTGAGGTTATGCTGGATGTGTTGGCACAGCGCCAAAAGGGTGATGCCAATTTGGTCGGCTTAATGCTTGAAAGTCATCTGTTTGAAGGTAAGCAGGCGCTATCACCAAGCAATATGCGCTATGGCGTGTCGGTGACCGACGCTTGTGTTAGCTGGGAAGCTACTGAGCGGTTGCTGAAAAGCGCGGCAGAACGGCTAGCCCGTTAAGGGGATTGTTAACTTCCTGCATACTGGATTTCAAGTGCTACTTGTTTGCTTTGGTCAGCCCCGTATCATAAGAGCCTTCTATTAATAACGAGGTTGGCCATGGCTTTCACCCTTGAGCAGCACGATCCAGACACCTACCGGCGCAAAGCGCGCATGATCAGTATCGCGATGGCAGGGCAACTGGTGGTTTTCGGTCTGCTGTTTTCAATGCTATTAGCCGCCACCTTTGGCGGTAGCTTTTGGATGAATGCCCTTGGCGTATTGCTAGGTTTACTGGCCACCAGCGCGATGTTTGCCGCTCTGCGCGAGCGCCCCTGGATGACCGAAATGCGCTATGTCTGGCAGCTTAAACATCACCTCTCACAAATCAGCGGCTATCTACAGCCCCTTCGCCGGGGGATAGAAGAAGAAAACCGCGTAGCGTTGGATATTGTGACGTTTTACCATCAGGGCATGTCACAGCTTGCTGAGCTCAATGGCCGTACTACCGATGATGATGCGGAGCGTCTTGCTGAAAAAATGCAGATCAAAATCAAGCGTGAAGCGCTAGGTTTACCAGAGCAGGTTAATAGTTTTGATCCACAGGATTTAAGGGCATTTAAGCGTCGTTAGGCTGGTTGATAGGCTGACAGTAGCAGTGATGACAACAGGGAGCAGGGTGCATGACTAACTTACCTAATCGGTTAACCGGATTGATTGCGGTGACAGCAACGGTTGCGCTGGCAGGCTGTGCCAGCACAGGAGAAGTGCCTGCCGGTGCTTCAGCAGAGGCGTCTAAAACAACGGTGCACAGCACTGCACCGTTACTGCCTGCTGTACTGTTTCCTGGTAGTGCGGCGCATTTTGACGCCTGGGAGTGTCAACCCGCTAACCAGAACTTAGTCACAGCGGTAAACGACGATAACCTGCGTCTTTGGTCATTGCACGGGGCTTGGCGCTTACCGCAGGCGATAGTTGCAAGTGGTGCACGCTACCAAGATGGTGAGGTCAGCTTCTGGAACCGTGGCGATCAGGCTCAGGTGGAAACACCACGTGGTCAGTTGCAGTGCCAGCTGGGGCAGCGTCGAGCCGCATCAACCAGGGCAGAGCACCCTGGAGTGATGTTCCTCGGACGTGGCAATGAGCCGGGCTGGTCGATTGAACTTGCCCATGATGCGCCGGTGATGACCTGGACGACAGCTTACGGTACTGAAACGCAAACCATGCCCTACATGGTGAGTGTCATGGATAATGAGGCCGGCAGGGTGGTGCTTGAAAATGCCAACGCTGAACAGTTTTTCCGGGTACGCATAGAGTCGGGGGCGTGTTTCGATGATATGAAAGGCCAGCCTTATCCTGCCCGCGTCACCCTGACTATCGGCGGCGAGCAGTACAAAGGCTGTGGTCAGGGCATCGCGCCGTAATTACTTGGTGTTTGGAACATCTGGCGTGTTAGCAGCGATAAAGGAAAGGCTCTGCACGCCAGCGTGGCTCGATAAAGTCACTGGCACATAGCGCGGAGATATCCCCCGTTGCTCTGGCAGCGAGCCTGGATAGTGTTTCTAGGCGTAGGTCTCTAGTAGTTTCTATTTGCTCGCTTATTTCAACAGGGTGCCAAGCGTCGCCTTCCCAGGTTGCTAAGGTAAAACTAAAAGGATGGAAACCTGGGAAACCGAGTCGAATATCTGTGGCAATTAACGTCTCCTGACCATCAATCAACCGCGTGTCATAGCGCAAAAAAGGGCCGGTGAACCACTCCAGCTGCTGGCCAAGTGGGCCTGCCAGTGCACTTTCTTCCAGTGCTATGTTGCGTTTTAATGGCTCAAGTGTAGGAGTACGCTGGCCATCGAATAGGCTGATCAAGCTCTCGTAATAGAAGTCTTCTTCACCAATAACCGTGGCTCGCCACAGCACAATGTTAAATGGTGTTGGTTGAATAAGTACGGGGGCTTCATGAAGCCCTGCTTCAGCAAGTGCAGGGGCTAAGCGCTGCTCAATGTTCCATTTTGCCCCTGCCGCTAGCAATAAATAAGCGCTTGATATTGCTAAGCCCACAGTACAGGCGCTGCGTACCTTCTTTGAGGCAAGGCCTATTATCAAGGCAATCAGCAGTGGCAAGGTGTAAAAAGGGTCGATAATAAACACAACAGGCCACGCCACGGGCGGTAAATCCAGCGGCCAAAATAGCTGAGTGCCGTAAGTTGTAAGTGAATCAAGCAGGGGATGAGTGGTCAGACAGAGAACGAAAAACCACCACCAGTGGCGAAAGTAGATAGGACGTTCTTGTGTTGCAGGCCAAAAACGCGCGGTAAGAAGCGCCATTAAAGTACCCAGCCCCGTCAACACAAACAGCGAATGGCTAAAGCCGCGGTGCTCAGTCACATTGGCTACTGCATCGCCATAGTCAAGGGCTACGTCTAGATCAGGCAGGGTGCCTAGCAGTGCCCCAATTAACACGGCTTTTCTGCCAAGGCGTCGACCTAATACAGCACCGCCTACGGCGGCCCCCAAAGCAGCTTGTGTAACTGAATCCACGAATATCTCCTTGGGGTAGTCCCCGTATTTCGAGCAGCTGATATATTATTATACAGATCCGTGAAGAGGGGTCTTAAATGTTAAGCAGTCGTCTAATTAAAAGTGTGGCGGGTAACCTTCGCGCTATCTGCTCGCTAAGTGCCTTGTCGCTAAGTACCTTGTCGTTAAGTACCTTGTCGTTAAGTGCGTTAGCAGCGCCCACAGTTGATGTGTATAGCGACCCTAACTGCGGCTGCTGTGGCGCATGGGTTAGCCATCTAGAAGACGCGGGGTTTGACGTCAATCATCATCGTGACGGTGATCTTCGCGCCATTAAAATAGCCAATGGTGTTCCCCCCGAGCTAGCGTCTTGCCACACGGCCATCGTGGATGGCTATGTGATCGAAGGCCATGTGCCCGCTGCAGATATCAAACGCTTGCTGGAAGAGCGGCCGGACACTGTCGGTTTAGCGGTACCGGGCATGCCCCATGGCTCACCGGGCATGGAAACAGGCCGTGTTGATGACTATGCCGTTCTCAGTTGGAGCCGCAGCGAAAGAACGCCAGCTATCTTTAGCGAATATACCCAGTAATGATGAAGGGAGAATAACATGCAGTTTTTGCACACCATGGTACGGGTAAGCGACCTGGATGCGTCGCTGCGTTTTTATTGTGATCTGTTAGGTCTGAAAGAAGTACGCCGCAAAGAAAACGAGAAAGGGCGTTTCACGCTTGTATTTCTCGCTGCACCTGCTGATGAGGCACGCTCGGAGCGGCTAACGGCACCGGAGCTTGAGTTGACCTATAACTGGGACCCGGAAGAGTATACAGGAGGGCGTAATTTCGGCCATTTAGCTTACCGTGTGGACGATATTTACGCGCTCTGTAAAAAACTCCAAGATAATGGTGTCACCATTAACCGCCCACCACGGGATGGCTATATGGCGTTCGTAAAGTCGCCCGATGGAATTTCTGTCGAGCTACTGCAAAAAGGCGACGCGCAGCCTCCCCAGGAGCCATGGGCATCAATGGAAAATAGTGGAAGCTGGTAATTACGTTCATAAGGAGAACGATAAAGTGACGATCAATGTTGGAGCTGCGCTAGTAGGTGTTGCTGCCGCACTACTAATCAGTGCGTGTAGCAGCGCGCCGGAGAAAGAGAGTGCAGGAAAAGCGGAAAGTACCACGCTCTCAGGGCCCTTGGTTGAGCAACGCTGGAATTTATTGCTGGTAGGCACCGATGAGCGGGTATCACTACCCGCTACGCCATTTTTTCAGATTGGACGTGACGGGCAGGTAAGCGGTTCGGATGGTTGTAACCGCTTTACTGGCAGCGTCAAACTGGGGGAAAACCAACGTATTGAATTTAGTCAGCTTGCCTCGACACGCATGGCCTGCCCAAATATGGAAGACGCCAAGCGGGTAACGGATATGCTCGACACTGCTTACCGCTATCTGATTGACCACGACCGGTTAGTGTTCTTTGGCCCGGATAGCCGGGTATTGGGCGGCTGGCGCGAAGCCAACTAGCCGCTTCTGAAAACGATCTGATCCTGCAGCGTTAAAAAGGCGGGTTGAAGCGGGCGATAAAGCGCGCATCAATCCGCTTTTTCCATTGCCATACCCAGCGCCCAGAGAAGCCAATGGCACCCTTGCTGGCAATGGCATGCCCGTCGCCAGTGCCGATGAGCGCTAGGACGTGCTTAGGTGGTTGCCACGCGGTCAATGGTTCACCGTGACAGGCTGAGCGTAAATTCTCGGCAAGCAGTGGCCCCTGGCGCACGGCATATACCCCAGCTTTAGGTAGTGGAGGCTGAAACTGCGCGCAATCTCCAGCGGCAAACAGCGTCGTGGTACCTGACACGGCCAATGTTTTATCGACATGGATAAAGCGTTGCTCGTCGAGCGGTAGTGCGGTCTCTGACAACCACAGGTGTCCCACCGCGCCCGTTGCCCATAGCACGATATCCGCATCAATGAGCTCACCTTCAGAGGTGAGTACGCCACCATTCGCCAGCGCTATCCCATGAATGCTGTGGTGTACCGCAATGCCCGCTCGGCGCATCGCCCGCCTTATTAGCCAGCGAGGAAGCCGACCCGCGTCGGGTAGCAGCGTATCAGAGGCATTTACCAGCGCGCCCTGCCAGGTAATATCTGGGCGCTGTTGGCGTAGTTTTGCCAATACGCTCATCAAGGTTTCACAGCCTGCAGCGCCGCCGCCAACGCTAACCACGCGCTGGTGAGATCCATGGGGAAGCTGTTCGACTTCATTGAGGAGCAACTGCCAGCGGTGATGCAGTGAGCTTAGCGGGCGCATGGTCAGCAGGTAGGGGAGGTTTTCGCCACTATTTGCAGGCGTCGCCAGGGTAGAACCCACGTTGAGCGAAGCAACGTTGAAGCTGACGATATCTCCATTAGCCAACGTAACCCGGCGAGCCTTGGTATCCAAAGCGACAGCAGGCGATTGCACTAAGGTTGCGCCGGCCCGCTGGCATAGCGCTGCCACGTCGATTTGTGTCTCACGTAAGCTGTACTCCCCTGATAGCCATGCAGGTATGCTACCGGAGTACGCAGCCAGCGCATTGTCACTCACTACGGTGATGACAATATTGGGGTCAGGGCGCTGAGCGAATGCTTCCAGCACAAAGGCGTGGGCGTGACCGGCGCCGATTAGTAAGAGATGCGGCATACAAGTGACCTAAGGCATGGTCCCTTATTAACACATGACAACTTGATTTTTACCTGCAGTTTTTGCCAAGTACATGCCCTTGTCGATCCGTTCAAGCAGCTGGTGTGGCTGATCATCTGGTTGGGTAAGGGTAAAACCGATACTAATCGTCACTCGATCAGTAATTGGGAACGCAAACTCTTCTACACAGCGACAAAGCCGGTTGGCTAATTGTGAGCTCGCGCCTTGATCTACCCCTTTGCTAATAACAATGAACTCCTCTCCTCCCCAGCGGCCTAAATGGTCATCACTACGTAGTGTTTTCTTCACCAGGTGGGTAATATCACGCAAAATATTGTCACCTGTTGCATGGCCGTAGGTATCATTAATTCTTTTAAAATCATCAATATCAAACATCAGCAGCGTAAAAGGAGTGGCTGATTGCGTGAGTTCTTCAATAATAAGTTCTGTGTAGTAGCGGTTCCAGCATTGGGTCAGAGTGTCAGTATGGGCTAAATCCCTAAGCAATTGGTTGGTCATGGTTAACTGATGATTTAGGTAGGAGATTTCCAGGGCAGTAATGGCCACCGCCAGATCATCTGCCAACTCAAGAGCCATTGAAGCTTCCAGTGGCATCCAATAGCTCAGCGAGTTTTGTAGTGTCGAATGCGCGATTAGGTCGGGGAGTAGCGGCTGGCGGCGAAAAAGCAGTAACCAGCCTAAAGAGGCACTCGCAACGCTTAGCTGAGCCGCCAAGCACCCTTGGCAACTGCCATTCAACTCAACGAGTTCTTCATGGGGGTTTTGCCAGCAAAACGTCTGTAATTGCTTAGATAACTGATGCTTAGAGGGGTGTTTTCCAAAGCAATGTAGCTCTCCTTGATAGGCAAGCACAATGCCATCTGCTTGGAAGATATCGCACCAACTTGCGCCGTGATGCTGCAAAATATCATCAATAGAGGTGAGGCGTTTAATATCTCTAGAGAGCTGCATGCGGCGAGACTTTAGACCAAATTGACGTGCCGCCATACTCTCAGCTTTTAATAAGTGCAAGCGCTGTGAAGCCATAGTGACGAGTAGCTTAATCCGCTGATTTGGCTCGGCACATGCAGTAGGTGGGTGTCCTATATACCCCCATACTCCTTGCTCTCCCTTTAATTCATAAATTTGTAACTCTGCAGCGGCGAGATCATCGTAGCAACGAACAGTCAGAAAGGAAGAGGGCAAGCCTAGTGTACTCTCCTCCGGGTGGCAGTATGCCAAGCGAAGCTCGTCCGTGCTTAAGCGACGATAGAGCGCAACGGTTTTCCCTTGTGTGTACACATGTAGCATTTTTGCCAAGCGTTCAAAAAGATCCATAGGGCTTGCTGAACTGCATAAGAGTGCAAGTTCATGACACAGATTATCGATTGATGTAGATAGTGTGCCACTCATCCTTTATGACTCCTCAAGCGCCACGCTGTAGCGCTTAGCATAGCTGCTCGCTCTGGCTGTTAGAGCGAAAGCTCAAAATTGAATTAATGATTCAATCAAAAGGTGAACCGTTATTCAACTGTTATTGAACAATCGCTTCACATTGGCGGCATGAATGAAAAAATAATGTTTGCCGAGCGCTTAAAAGCCGCCATGCAAGCGGCTGGTTACGATGAACGGCCATCAGTGCTGGAGCGAGAGTTCAATCTGCGCTACTGGGGGAAGCCAATTACCTTTCAGGCTGTACGTCGCTGGCTGCGTGGCGACTCGATCCCAAGCCAGGACAAACTGCAGGTGCTGGCACGGTGGCTATCTGTTGATCCCCATTATTTACGCTATGGGGAAGCCGCCGCGTATAATATCAACGAGTCTTCTGCTTCCTGGGATGTTTCCTCCAGCAGCGAGGAGCGACAAATGTTGTCGCTATATCGCAGCCTGCCAGCGGCGCAACAAAAAGTTGTACGCGAAGTGATGGAGACGTTTGCCAAAGCATATTCGGTGCCAGACAGCCCAAATAAGCGACTGCTCGACTAACGATGGAGAGCTATTCGCAGCCTCTTCAGGTTTAGTCGCCACGCCGCCAATTGAAGTAGCGCTTCAATAATGCCAGCACTCGCTCTGGCTTGTGGGCGTTTTTCCACACGCCTGCGGTGGCCTTGGCGGCCTCACCCAGGGTCGGGTAAGGGTGTATCGTACCCAGCAGCTTATTTAGCCCCAGTCCATGCTTCATGGCGATAGTAAATTCACCCAACCACTCCCCAGCGTTTTCTGCCACGATGGTTGCGCCTAGGATTTTGTCTTTTCCGGGCACCGTGAGTACCTTGATAAACCCTTCAGTAGCACCTTCGGCGATGGCACGGTCGCTTTCGCTCATGGAGTAATGGGTGACCTCAAACGCCACACCTTTGGCGGTCGCCTCTTTTTCGTTTAGCCCGACCCGAGCTACTTCCGGCTGAACATAGATGACGGCGGGCATGAAGCGGTAATCCACCACAAAACTTTTTAGTTCGCCAAACAGCGCATTGACTGCGGCATGCCACGCTTGATGAGCAGCGGCGTGGGTGAGCTGAAAAGGCCCTGCCAAATCACCACAGGCCCAAATATTGGGTAATCGGGTTTGCAAACGTTCGTTAAGCGCCAAGGTGCCACCTTGGGTGGTCGTAATGCCTAGCGCTTCGAGCCCTAAGCCTTCCACGTTGGCTTGCCGTCCAGCACTCACCAACAGGTAGTCGAATTCAAAAAGAGTGCGTTCGCCATTATGCTCGACCACCAATTGGTGCTGCTGGTCGTGCTGGCAGACTTCCAGCGCCTTGGCGCTCGTTATTACGGTAACGCCTTCTTGGGTGAGCGTGCGCTCAAGGTATTCGCCCACTTCCGTATCTTCACGACCGAGCAGTTGTGGTGCTCCCTCTATTAGTGTCACTTGGCTGCCTAAGCGGGCAAAACTTTGGCTAAGCTCACAGCCAATAGCGCCCCCTCCCAGTACCACTAAGCGCTTAGGCAATTTGGTGAGCGACCATAAGTTTTCCGAGGTGAGGATAGGGGCGTGCTCAATACCGGGCAGTGGTGGCACCCAAGGGCGTGCGCCGGTGGCCAGCACGATATGCCGCGCAGTCAGAACTTTCTCGCCTACCTTAATTTCCCAGGGTGACGTTAGGGTGGCGTGGTCTTGGTATACGTCCACGCCCAGTTTGGTGTAGCGCTCAACGCTATCGTGGGGTTCTATGTCACTAATGGCTTGATGGACATGGCCCATCACTTTGCTGAAATCAATCTCTGGTTCGCTGGCGCTGACCCCAAAGCGTTTAGCCGTGCGGATTTCATGGGCAGCACGGGCGGCGCGAATCAGTGCTTTAGAGGGCACGCAGCCTGTATTCAAACAGTCACCACCCATTTTGTGCTTTTCCACCAGGGCGACTTTGGCTTTTACAGCACTGGCGATATAGCTGGTGACGAGCCCCGCTGAGCCGCCACCAATCACCACGATGTCGTAATCAAAATGAGAAGGGCGGGTAAAGCCACGGTAAGCGTTGCGCTTTTGTACCGCCAGAGCAATGCGCCGTGCTATCCAGGGGAATACCGCCAGCAGCGCAAACGAGGCAATCAGTGTCGGTGAAATAATACCGCTCAGATTTTCTAGCTCACCTAGTTGCCCGCCTGCGTTCACATAAACCGCTGTACCGGGCAGCATGCCTAGTTGGCTAACCCAGTAGAAGGTGGTGGTTTTAAGTCGCGTTAGCCCCATCACTAGGTTAATCATAAAGAAGGGGAAGATTGGCACCAGACGCAGGGTGAAGAGATAAAGTGCTCCGTCTTTCTCCACGCCCCGGTTCACCGTTTCAAACTGGCGAGGAAAGCGCTTTTCAATTGGCTGGCGGAACAGAAAGCGCGAGAGCAGGAAAGCCAGTGTTGCGCCGATGGTGCTGGCAAAAGAGATAATCAACAGCCCCCAACCCAAGCCAAACAAGGCGCCGCCCAACAGCGTCAGCAGTGCAGCACCGGGCAGCGACAGTGTCGCCATAATCACATACACCGCAAAGAAGATACCCGCTACCTGCCAAGGGGATTGCTGAAAGGCTGACTGGAAATCACTGCGATAAGCTTGCAGCGTTTCCAAGTTGAAAAACGTGTGGGCGCCGCTTAGGTAGAAGCCAAGCACGGCCAGTAGCAGCAGGGTGATAATCAGCAGTCGTTGTCGGTTCAATGAGGGCTTCCTAAGGGTGTTGTGGGATCAGGGTCATTGCTGAGCATGCAGAGAGTGCTGCCAGCGCAGCCAATCTTCGGGGCGATCAATGTCCCACATGGTGTCGGGGAAAGCAGTCTCGAGGGCTTGTGCGGCAAGTCGCTGGCGAGTGACGTTGAGTACTTGATCGGTGCCCCAGGGGATATTCTCAAACAAGCTGGGGTAGTCGTCGTGAGTGCCAATCAAGCCGTAGCCGCCATCTTCAGCAGGTAAAATAACCACCGGAACACTTTTTAGCGCGGTACTGCACAGCTTTAACATGGCAACAGTAATACTGGGGCAATCCGTGCCCATCACCATGGCCGGGCCTTGGGCGCTCTTCAGCGCATGGCGAACCCGCATCCCCACATCACCCTGCTGTTGGGCGGCAAGCGTTATCCCGTAATGGGTCTGTAATTCCCTAAACAGCGGGTGCTGGTGATCTAGTGAGGTCCATAGCGTAACGTGTTCAGCGCCAAGTGCGTCGCAGGCAGTGGCGACACAGTGGCGTACCATACAGGCGTGGGCTTGCGCCGCACCTTCTGGCCCCAGGCAAGGAATTAAGCGTGTTTTTGCCTGCCCTGGCAGTGGTGCTTTGGCCAAAAGGTGCAAGGTGACCGGTGGTTCAGCGGGCATTGTGGTACTCCTTGGCCAGTTGGCTGGCGCTAACGCCGCGCCAGTAGCGGTAACGTAGCCGCCACATCAGGAAGATGGTTTTCCAGGCGCCAAGCTTATCCCAGCGCCTACCTGAGCTTATCACTTTGGCGCTTAGATAGGCGGGGGGAGCCAGGTTTTTCAGCCGCTTGCTTAGCTCAATATCTTCCATCAGTGGCTGGTCAGGAAAACCGCCAACGATCAAAAACGTCTCTCTGCGCATAAATATGCCCTGGTCGCCGGTGGCGATTCCGGTGCACCGTGAGCGCAGATTCATTAGGATACTGACCATGGGCAATAACCGGCTTTGACCCGCTAAGCGAATATCAAACCGTCCCCAGTCGTGAGTATTTAGTGCGTCTTCGATGCTTGCTACAGCACGCTCTTCATCACCTGGGCAGAAGTGGGTATCAGCATGTAAAAATAGCAGTGCAGGTGCAAGGGCATGGTGTGCACCATGGTTCATCTGTTTTGCTCGGCCTGGCTTACAGGCAAACACTCTATCCGCTAGCGGGGTCGCCAGCACTACGCTGTTATCCGTACTGCCGCCATCCACCACAATCACTTCAACACTGTCAGCACGCAATGGCTGTAGCGGGGCCAGTGCTGCTTCAATACCTGGGGCCTCGTTGAGCATCGGAATCACGATGCTCAACCTGGGAGGGGGGGCGCTGTCGTTAACCAAGGGCAATGATTGGACCTCCAGCTGCGGCAGCATCAGCCTCGTCGTGGGTGACCAGTAGCGTCGGCAGCCCCGCTTCTCGTAGCTGGCCGAACACCAGGGTACGCATTTCCTGGCGCAGCGCCGTGTCTAGTTTGGAGAAAGGTTCGTCCAGCAGCACCGCTTGAGGCTGGGAAAGCAGGAGACGCATCAGCGCCACTCTGGCTTGCTGGCCGCCGGAAAGGGTGGCCGGGTCGCGGGCTTCAAAGCCCGCTAGCCCCACCTGTTCCAGCGCTTTTGTTATTCGCTCGGTTTTGTTCTGGGTGCGACGGGGCAGGCCAAAGCGGCAATTACCTGCCACGCTCAAATGGGGAAACAGCATCGGGTCCTGGAATAGCAGGCCAATGCCCCGCTGTTCGGCGGGCAGTGTATCCAGGCGTTTATCGCCTAAATAGAGCTCACCTTGGGCCTGAAAGGCCGGTGATAAAAAACCGGCTAGATAAGCCAGTAACGTGGACTTTCCCGAGCCGGAAGGGCCCATCACCGTGAGTACTTCCCCAGGTGCTATATGCTGATTTATGGCGAGCAGCGTTTGGCCTTCCAGGGTGATCTTCATTTGCTTGATGTGCAAAATTTGGGGGATGGGGGTCATGCAGCTCCTCGCATCTGGCGGCGTTTTGCCCACACTAAGCGGGGAATCAATAGCGCCAGACTAAAACCAATAAAGGGCAGTAGTGCTTGTAGAAGTGCCAATACCGCGATGAGTCGCCGGTTGCCGCCTGATGCCATGGCAACGGCTTCGGTGGTAATGGTAGGGACGCGCCCACCGCCGAGCAGTAGTGTTGGTAAATACTGCCCGATGCTGACTGCTAAACTCACCGCGCAGGCGGTTAGCAGCGGGGCTAGCAGTAGCGGTAGGCGTATTTGCCAGAAGGCTCGCCAGGGTGGAGCACCCAGTGACAGTGCCACTTGAACCCAACGCGGGTCTAGCCGCCGATAGGCTTCTGAAAGGGATAAATAGAGATACGGCACTACAAATAGCAGGTGGGCGGCTACTACCAGGGCGTGCTGGGGGCGAATGCCAACGCTTTCAGCGGCTACAACCAGGCCAAACAGAAAGGCGACTTGTGGCACGATCAGCGGCAAATACAGTAGCCACTGTACCCGCCGGGCGGGTAGGTGGTGGCGTGCTGCGTGCTCCAGTGTTGCTACGACCAGGAACGCAGCAATCAGTGTTGCGCTTAGCCCGATACTCAACGTATTGATCAGTGGTGTGGTGACACTGGGCAGAATGCGCTGCCAATGATCCAGCGTAAAGGTGCCCGGCAAAGCATCAGGAAAACGCCAAAAACCTGCCACTGAAAACAGCGCCAGCCCAGCAAGGGCACTCATTGCCAGGAGTGTGACGGTCGACAACAATGCTCGGCCGCCAAACGCAATTGCTGCTGAGCCTGATAGGCGAGACCCATTGACTAACCATCGTTGGCTAAGGCGTTGGACAGCCTGTTCTCCCAGCCACCAGGTGAGTAGTGCCGCCAGGGTAACGCCCAACTGCAGTACCGCCCCGGCAGAGGCCATAAAACGGCGGCTTAAGTCGGGGTCGTTAAACCAAGTGATAATCGAAACACTTAGTGTTGGTGGTAGGGTCGGGCCAAGAATCAGCGCCATATCCACTACGGAGGTTGCATAGGCAATCACCGCGTAAACTGGCAGCCGAATCAATGGGTAGAGGGCTGGGAAAACGCACTTTAACCAAGCAATACTTGGGGCGTAGCCTAGTGAGCGGGCCAGGGTCACTCGGCGCTCGGGGTGGAGTTGCGCCAATGCCGCCAAGCTCATCAGCAGTAAAAAGGGTACTTCTTTAAGTACCAGACCTGCCATTAGCGCGAGCCCCAGCGGGTCGTTGACGATCAGTAGGTCGGGGGGGCGCTCCCACCCCGTTACTCCAGGCGAGAGCCAGCGTGCCAGCAGCCCTGAAGGGGCAATCAAAAAGGCTAAGCCAAAGGCCACGGCCGCATGGGGAATAGCCAGCAACGGCGAGACTAAGCGCCGAATAGTACGGTCAAGCCAGGTGCCTTGGTTGGCGGCCAGAAATAGCACCACGATAAACAGGGCGACTAGGGTGGTGATGAGACCGCTGAAGTAGCTCAGGAGTATTGAGCGGTGCAGACCGGCGCGTGCCCACAATGCTTGCCACGCCTCCAGGTGGAAGGTGTCGCCCCCCAGGACTGGCAAATAACCAAAGGCAGGCAGCAGCACCATTAGTAGTCCTGCCGCCAAAGGAACGGTGAGTAACGCTATCATCACCCAAGGTGCTAAACGCAGTAGCATTGCTTAGTTCACATAGCGTGTTTGCCATGCTTCAGCAATGGCATCGACCCAGCTTGGGTGCGGCTGCCCCAGGAGTTCACCAAGCTCACTCGGTGGCAGTGTCGCGATACCCAGATCAATATCATCAAACAGTGCGCGCTCCTCGGGCGACAGCATGTCCATGGCTAAGATCGTGCCGCTTCCCCACACTTTCGGATCCTGCTTTTCAGCCTGTGCTTCTGGTGACATTAGGTAGTTGGCCACCACCATGGCGCCTGCTTTGTGTTGGGCGTTATAGGGAATGGCCATAAAGCTCATATTGCCAATCATACCGCTATCATGGACGTAGCTTCTGACGGTGTCAGGCAGCTCATGGTTAGCGATAGCCCCGGAGGCTTCGGTGGCGCTAAACGACAGTGCAATGCTGATTTCACTGTCGCCCATCAGGCTGCGCAGGTCAGCGCTGTTGGAAGGAAAGGCACGCCCCGAGCGCCACAGGTGAGGATGTAGCTCATCGAGAAACTCCCACAGTGCTGCCGTGGCGGTATCAAAATCCTCTGCCTGCATGGGTTCGTAGAAGAGCTTGGTGCTGTCGCTTAGTTCCAGCATCGCCTGGGTAATAAACGCATTGCCCAAAAAGTTGGGTACCTGCGGGTAAGTGAATTCACCGGGATTGAGCGTGGCCCACTCAAGTAGCTCTGCCATGTTGTTCGGATGGTTTTCAACCAGTGCCGTGTCGTAATAAAAAACTACCTGGGAGCTGCTCCAGGGGGATTCCAGGCCATCCACTGGAATTGTCCAGTCGTAGCGCACGGCGGGCGTGTTGTCAGGATCGGTTAACGGATAGTGGGGCATAGCATCCGCCCAGGGACCGAACAGCAGCCCATTAGCTTTCATGGCGGCAAAGTTTTCGCCGTTAATCCAGATCATATCCACGCTACCGCGCTCGTCGTTGCCCGCTTGCTTTTCAGCCAGTACGCGAGACACCGCTTCAGATGTATCACCGAGTTTAACGTGAACCAGTTCTACGCCGTAGCGGGCATCGACCTGCTGTGCCACCCAACTGATATAGGTGTTAATGCGCTCTTCACCGGCCCAGGCGTTCCAGTAAACAGTTTGGCCTTTGGCTTCCGCCATTATGCTTTGCCAGTCACTGGTGTGGGGGGTAGCCGCTGCCGGAAGGGCAAGGGCCAGCACTGCCATAGCAACCGTAGCACGTAGGGAGTTGCGGTTATTCGGCATCGCACACCTCATATTGAGTAAGTTCGAAACGTTATCCACGGTAGCCTTCTTGTAAGTGTTAGGTTTTATTCATCAGATTCCACGCTAGTATTGGCAATATTATCACCTGAGCTGGTATCCGATTTTATTGAACCACTATAAATGCCTTTGAGGGCCATTTGTTGCCGGTATTCCCACTCTTAATTGGTGATGCCATTGTCTGTGTAAGGGGAAATCCAGGCACATAAGGTGCAGGGGCTGCTCAACAGGAAGAGTATATGACTAGACAAAAGAATGGTTGGAGGATGAAAAGGCACTTGGTAGCTGTCGGCCTAATACTGGCCGGGAGGGCGCGAGGGAAAAGAGGGTGTAGATTTCAGCTGGTCTTTTATGCAGTCTTGGCGCTTATTGCACTAGGTGCAACGCAGGTGGTAGCGCAGGATGTCTCGGAAGCAGAACTCACCACCGGTATAACGGTTGGTGTCTATGTTAGCCCACCTTTTGTTGAAGACCGTGGCGAAGGGCAATATTCCGGGATAGCTATCGAGTTATGGGAAATCGTTGCAGAGCGGTTGGGGCTTGATTTTCACTACGCTAAATACCCTACCTTTCGTGATCTTGTGCGGGCTACTGCCGAAAACGAGGTCGATGCGGCGGTGACCAACCTGACCATTACCCGTGACCGCGCTGAAACTATCGCTTTCACGCAGCCTTGGTATGATGCTGGGCTGCGGATCATGGTGCCAGATCAGGGGGGCGGTGGCTTTTGGGGCGTCGTGGGCGGACTCCAAGATGCTGGCCATCTGAAGGCCTATGCCTGGCTTCTGTCAATTATTGCCTTTGCCACCATCGCTCTGACATTGTTCGACCGCCGCTTTGATCCCGATTTCCCTAGACTTTGGCGCGAGGGTGTTGCGGAGAGCTTCTACCACGTCATGCTCGCTGTTACGTCGAAGCGTATCGCACGCAAGAATCTATTCGGCTGGGTCGGGCGTTTCTGGCAAGCCATCTGGTTGGCCGTTGGTGTTGTGATTATCGCTTATATAACGTCGTCCGTGACCAGCGTGATGACCACCGTATCTCTGACGCGGGGTATTACGGCACTATCTGATCTGCCAGGGAAAACCATAGGTGTTTTCACCGGCAGTGCAGCAGAGAAGTATCTGCAAGAACTTGGTATCTCCACGCGCTCTTTTCCCAACATTGATGTTTCAGTCAATGCGTTACAAGAGGGGCGGGTCGACGCAATCGTCGGGGATGCGCCGATTCTCGAACATTATGCCCATACCCACTTTGAAGAGAGGTTGGAGGTGGTCGGGAACCTGTTTCACCCAGACAAATACGGCTTTGCCTTTCCACACGAAAGTAGCCTTACATTGCCTATCACCTTGCAGATACTGGACCTGCAAGAGGATGGCACCTTGGAGAGCTTGAAACTGAGATATTTTGGCAGCGGGAGATGACGTACATTCACGTGGGGCAGCGGATTATCTCAAGTGAACCACCTCAAGTGAACCACCTCAAGCGAAGCACCCCAAACAAGTTGATGATCCAGAAAACTGAATTGAGTCAGTTCGAAGCGTTATAGGGAGGCTTGCAAACACTGGAGCTCGCTGTGAACGTGATCAATGATTGGCAGTGAGAGGTAGTGCTCAACACGGTCGCGCACGTGGGCAATCACCGCAGCATCGGTGAGTTCTGCCGACCAGTCCTGACCGCGATATTCGGTATCCCTGCTGTGCAGGTACTGGGCACGCCACTTAGCGCACCAGGTAAGCGACCACAGCCAGGTAGCGCGGCGGCAGGCCACCAGGGTTTCCGCACTCGGTGTTTCACCCATAGATGCCTGCCAGCGGCGGTAAAAGGTGATCACCTCATCCATGGTAAGCACCGCTTGGCTATTAACATCCCAGGTGGTCGAGGTGTAAAGCGAGGTGTGGGCTAAATCAATGCCTGGTAGGCCGTAGCGGCACTTTTCCAGATCCACCAAAATCGCACGACCATCCTGAGTGACCAGAAAATTGCCGGGATGAGTATCAAAGCTGATCAGACAGCGCTTGGCATCTGACAGTGTAGAGGGCAGTGCATCCAGCTCGTCGCGAATACGTACGATAATCTCTGTATTCAAGTCGGCTTTTTCCAACCACTCTGCCTGGCGGCTGACTTCATCGCGCATGGCCTGCCATGGGTCGGCAGGTGCTAGTAGTGGTTCGGTATGCTCTGGTAGCGCTAAGCGGTGCAAGCTGGCCAGGGTCTCAGCGATGCGCGGTAAATCCTGCGGCAGTTGCGCCAGTCGGCCTTTAACAGCATCCACCAGCAGCCCGCCACGGGGCAGGGTCACGCTGACTGACAGAACACCATGCAGATGTGGTACATGTCTCCCTTGGCTGGCCCGCTTATAGCAGGCGGCTTCATAAGCCAGATTATCCGCAGGTGCCAGGTTCATCTGACTCTGCTTGGGTAGCCGCGCAACCCAATCATTGCCATCGCGATGAATCCACACATGGTCGTGGGCCAGCCCGGTATCTGCCATTGATGAGAGCGATTGGTAAGCAATCCCCGCCTGTTGCAGGGTGCTTTTCAGTGCCTGCAAGCGCGCCTCTACAGGTGTGGGCATTGAGCTGTCCGTGTCGTTATATGTTGAGTGATGTAAATTATAATTATGTGTCACGGCCCCTAGGAAATGTTTAATGGTGCTCAGAGATACTTTTTCTTAACCAGGTAGGCAATGATGACGGGGACTAAGAAAACGATCAAAAAGAACGGCAACTCATACATAAAGGAGTATCCCGCGTGAACTACGCCGACCCATAAATTGATACAAGAAGCGAATAACCAGAGGACAGCAAAGACAATGAAATAGTGGGGGCGAAAAGCAGGTGCGAGCCTGCCAGCAAATGCCAGAATAGCAAAGAGTACCAAACCAGCGCAGATAATCATCAGCGTGTGCATATGAACCTCCAGTGCAAGAGAGCGCTTTAATTATGCAGAATCGACTGGCACTGAGCCAGCCGATTTGCTTGATTAGCGCGTTGTATAGCCGCCGTTGGCAAAAATCGTTTGTCCGGTAATCCACCAACCGTCTGTTGCTAGGAAGCGGATAATGGGGGAAATGTCTTCGATCTTGGTAAGGTCCCCATTGAGTGATTGGGATTTATGGAACCCCACCCTTTCTGGAGTTTCCTGCCCGTAGAAGAAAGGGGTGTCCATGGGGCCTGGACCGACGGCGGTTACCGAAATGCCGCGTCCCGCAAACTCTTTGGCCGCCGCACGAGTGAAATGCTCCACAGGGGATTTGCCTCCAGCATAGGTGGAGTAGCCGTCAGTAAAGGCAGCGAGTAAGGAGGTGACAACGGTGATGACCTTGCCGTGGTCGTTTAGATGCTTGCCTGATTCCTTAATGAAGAAATAAGCTGCCTTGGCATTGATATCGAACATGGTGTCATATTCGTCTTCGCTCGTCTCCACTATGGGCTTGCGCAGCACCATACCTGCTGTGTTGATGGCTACGTCGATGCCTCCGAATGTATTTTTGGCTTCTAGAAAAAGTGCCTCCACATTGGCTGGCTTGGTTAAATCAGCTTGGGTCATGTAGGCGTCGCTACCCAAGTTTTTCACCGCATTAACCGTGTCTTCGGCCTCGGCACGAGTGGCATCGCTGTTGTAATGCACCACGACTTTGGCACCTTCTTGCGCAACTTCACGGCTTAGGAGGCCGCCGAGGTTTTTCGCACCACCAGCGATAAGTACTACTTTGTCTTTAAAATCGTATGCCGCCATGTTTATCACCTTTTTGGTATTTTGGGATCAAATGCGGTTGCTTTTACGCCGAGCATTGATATCGGCTTGCAGACTCATTCTCGTCAGGCTTGGCATTGGTATAAACCGGCGTAAACTGACAGCATTTGTCGAGAATTACGAACAATAAGGTGAGGGGAATGGATCGGCTCGAAAGGCTGCATATTTTTACCCGCGTGGTTGATTGCATGAGCTTCACACGTGCTGCGGAGAGTCTTAGTATTCCTCGCTCTACGGTATCGACAGCGGTGAAAGATTTAGAGAGTGCGTTGGGGGCTCGGTTAATTAATCGTACGACACGGGCACTTGATGTCACCCAAGAGGGCCAGCTGCTGTATAAGCAGTCACTGTTACTGTTGGAGGATTACGAGCGGCTGGCAGGTGCCTTTTCTACTGAAGTGGGGGCCCCCAGTGGCAAGCTGCGTATCAATGTCCCTGGGCGACTAGGCCGGCGGGTGTTAGTACCAGCACTTCCAGATTTCCTCGACCAGTACCCGGATATCGATATTCAGATGGGGGTGACTGACCGAGCGGTGGATTTGGTAGGCGAGGGTGTGGACTGCGTGATCCGAGTGGGGGCGCTGGCAGATAGCAATCTTATTGCCCGGCCGCTTGGCAGTTTGCCGCTATGCAATTGTGCGAGCCCTGCTTATCTAGCCCGCTTTGGTATTCCTAAGACGACCGAGGATCTATCCACGCATCGCATTGTTGCGTTCGTTTCGTCCATGACGGGCAGCGTTGAGAGCTGGGAGTATGAGCAAGAAGGTCGGGTGGAGAGTGTATTGCTTCCTGCCCGGGTCACCGTGAACACGGCAGAAGCACTCATTGCTGGTGCACTGGCTGGCCTGGGGCTAATTCAGGTCCCTCGTTACGATGTGCTCCATCACCTGGAGTCAGGAAGGCTGGTGAGTATCCTGCCGATGGCAGTACCCGAGCCCATGCCTATCACTTTGTTGTATCCACATCGTGAGCACATGACGCGGCGTCTCGAAGCATTTATAGACTGGGTAGTGCCGGTATTACAGAGCCAAGTGCTGAGGTCGTCAAATCAGGAGTAATGATCAATGACGTTAAGAAATTTTCCTGTCTGGCGTAAACCACGCCACCACCTGGATGCTGAGGATGCCAACGATCATGTGCATTGGGTAGAGCTGTTTTTTGATTTGGTGCACGTCGTCACCATCTTTATGCTGGGCAACTTCCTGTCTAACCATCTTGATATTTCTGGGTTTTTGGTTTTTTCAGGTATGTTTTTGGCGGTATTCTTTGCCTGGGCTGACAGTTCTGTCTACAACTCTTTATATATCTCGACAGATATTCCCCACCGAACAATTATGGCGTTTCAGATAGTGACCATGATGGTCATCGCGGCAGCTATTCCGGAAGTGCTAGAGGGAGGGTGGGTCTATTTCGCGCTTGGCTATGCTTTCAATCGGGCGTTGACGGCTTATTTGTACTGGCGAGCGAGGCGTGTGGGAGCAGAAACAACGTCACTGGCTGCTGAACAGGGGCGTAATTTCTTTATACTTGCCGGACTCTTTGCCTTGTCCGCTGTGTTACCTCGACCACTTGCCTACTGGGTCTTTGGCGCCGGAATTGTACTGATACAGTTACAGTATATGTTGCCACGTATAGGTACGCTGCGCTTTGAGCGCTTCAGCCCTCGGCTACACCATATCTCAGAGCGGTTTGGCCTGTTGATGCTGATTTTGCTAGGCGAAGGCTTCTTTAAACTGGTCGTCACGCTCAGCCAAAAGAGTATCAGCTTGGTAGGGCCAGATACGCTGGTTAATTTTATTATGGGTGGCCTTTCCCTGTTTGCGTTGGCTTGGATCTATTTCGATTGTGTGGGAAATGCTCAGCCCAAAAGCCAAAAAACAGCATTTATAGTAACGTATTGGCTTACCCATATTGCCATCATGTGGAGCGCAGTACTGGTTGGAGTCGCACTGGCAGGCGAGGTTTATGTTGGGTTTATGGAACCCTACCCATTGGGCTATGGCATGATTGGTAACATTGGCTTGGTGGTCTTTTTGGGCTCTCTTTGGATCTTGCAGCATGTGGTAGAAGGGCGTGATACAACTCGGCGCTATCATTCTGCTGGCGTAAGAGTTTTTGGAATCGTGGTGACCTTGCTGTTATTCGCGATCTTCCCCTATGTACCGTCTGTCGTGGGCAACTTGGTTTGGGGGATAGCGTTGTTTTCCCAGGTTGCAGTGCCCTTTTATCGTGCAGTACAGGATGAAATAAGATAGGTGAGTATAGAAAGCAGCAGCTTAAAGCGCAGATTGGCTAAGTTGAGCAATTAAGTATGCTCACCGTTGTTGTAAGCGCGCAAAAAGGCATCGATTCCCTCGGAATAGGCCGGCTCACTATCCCTGAAGCCGGTGTTGTGACCGCCATAAATCTCCAGTAGCTGCTTTGGTTCCTGGGCTGCCCGGTACACCGCTTCACCTTCGGTGAAGGGAATGATTTTATCGTCACGGCTGTGGATCACCAGTAGCGGTACCGAGATACGTGCAACGTATGTCTCTACTGGGTAGTTGATACGTGCCAGCCAGCGCGCTGGCAGGAAGGGGTAGAGCTGCTGAGCGAGATCTGGCACCGAGCGAAACGGTGACTCAAGGATTACCGCTGCGGGCGTTGTTTGTTGCCCTTCGAGGCTCGCGGCAAGTTCTGCGGCTACTGCCGCGCCCAGCGAGCGGCCAAATAAGATGATCTCGTCGGTCTCACTTTCGGCCTCATCGCGCAGCCAGTGCCAGGCGGCGCGAGCATCCAGTGCAGTGCCTGCTTCGGAAGGACGACCCTCGCTATGGCCATAGCCGCGATAATCGACGATGAATACCGACAGCCCCAAGCGGTGGAACTGAGCGATGCTCTCCAACCGGTGGGAAATATTGCCCGCATTGCCGTGGAAGAACAGCAGGTTGGCGCGGGGCTCTGGGGCGGGTATCCACCAGGCATTAAGGGCCACACCGTCTTCGGTGGTTAGCGTCACTTCTTCCCATGCCAACCCCCGCTCGGCTGGGGTGGCAATATGTTCGCGGCCGGCGTTAGGTAGGTACAGCAGGCGCTCCTGGAAGGCCCACATCAGCGCTACCACCAGGGCATAGATAAACGCTAGAACCAGCAGTATTTTCGCCATCGTTCTCGCCATCGTTCTCGCCATAGGGTCGACTCGGCGTTAGTGTAAGCAAAATGCAGACGGCACCCTCAGGTGCCGTCTTTAGTCTAGCTAATCGTTCACTCTATAGCGCTGCGATCTTCGCTTGTTGCTCTTCCAGCAGCTTTTTGGCAGCTTGGAATTCAGCGAGTTTGCCACGCTCTTTCTCCACCACGGCTACTGGAGCTTTGGCGATAAAGCCGTCATTGCCGAGTTTCTTCTCGATGCCGCCGATTAATTTTTCCTGCTTTTCAATTTCTTTAGCTAGGCGTTTTTGTTCAGCATCTTTGTCGATCAGGTCTGCCATCGGCACCAGCACTTCCATATCGCCCACTAGCTGTGTGGCTGAGAGCGGTGCATCGTCTGGGTTGGCTAGCCAAGTAGCGCTTTCCAGTTTAGCCAGCTTGGCTAGGAAGTGGCGGTTGTTTTCCAGGCGCTCGGCGTCTTCCGGTTTGCCTTTGGTCAGCAGTACGTCCAGCGGTTTGCCGGGGGCAATGTTCATCTCGGCGCGGATGTTACGCACTGCGATAATCACACCTTTCAGCCATTCGATATCTCGGGTGGCCTGCTCGTCGATTTTGCTTTCGTCCGCTTCCGGCCAGGCTTGGAGCATGATGGATGCGCCATCACCTACGTAGGTACCTGCCAATGGCGCAACGCGCTGCCAAATTTCTTCCGAGATGTAGGGCATCATCGGGTGGGCTAGGCGCAGAATGGTTTCCAATACGCGAACCAGGGTACGGCGGGTACCACGTTTAGCTTCTGCGCTGGCTTTTTCGTCCCATAAAACAGGCTTGGAAAGCTCCAGATACCAGTCGCAGTACTCGTTCCAGACAAACTCATACAGCGCTTGGGATGCGTGGTCGAAGCGGTACTCATCCATCGCTTTGGTGACTTGGGCTTCGGTTTTCTGCAGCTGGGAGACAATCCAGCGGTCCGCTAGGGAGAGCTCAACTTCGCTACCGTCCATACCGCAATCTTCGCCTTCGGCGTTCATTAGCACGTAGCGGGAGGCATTCCACAGCTTGTTGCAGAAGTTGCGGTAACCATCCAAACGGTTCATATCAAACTTGATATCGCGTCCGGTGGTGGCCTGGGAGAGGAAGGTGAAGCGCAGGGCATCGGTGCCGTGGGCTTCAATACCGTCTTTAAATTCCTCCTTGGTTGCTTTGGCAATTGCTTTGGCCTGCTTTGGCTGCATCATATTGCCGGTGCGTTTTTCTAGCAGTTCATCCAGGCTAATGCCATCGATCAGGTCGATGGGGTCCAGTACGTTGCCCTTGGATTTGGACATCTTCTGGCCTTGGCCGTCGCGTACCAAGCCGTGTACGTAGACGGTTTTGAACGGTACTTCGCCGGTGAACTTGAGTGTCATCATGATCATCCGGGCAACCCAGAAGAAGATGATGTCAAAACCGGTGACCAGTACGCTTGAGGGATGGAAGGTCTCTAGTTCTGGCGTTTTTTCTGGCCAGCCGAGGGTGCCAAAGGTCCACAGCCCCGAGCTGAACCAAGTGTCGAGCACGTCTTCGTCTTGGGTAAGCGTAATACCATCGCCTAGCCCGTGCTTCTCGCGGGCTTCCGCTTCAGTGCGGGCAACGTACACATTACCTTCGGCGTCGTACCAGGCGGGAATGCGGTGGCCCCACCACAGCTGGCGAGAAATACACCAGTCCTGCAGGTCGCGCATCCAGGCGAAGTACATGTTTTCGTAGTTTTTCGGCACGAACTGGATATCGCCATTTTCTACGGCGGCAATAGCGGGCTTGGCCAGTTCTTCCACGGCCACAAACCACTGGTCAGTGAGCAGTGGCTCGATTACATCGCCGGAACGATCGCCATAGGGAAGGGTGTTGTTAACCGCTTCTACCTGCTCCAGCAGGCCCAGGGCATCCATGTCGGCAACAATCTGCTTACGCGCTTCAAAGCGATCCAGTCCCGCGTACTTGGCGGGTAGGGTGGCGTCTTCATCAGGGTGTGGCTGACCTTTAAGGTCGAAGATTTCGGCGCGCTCAAGGATGGTGGCATCCTTGGTGAAGACGTTGATCAACAGATGGTTCTGACGCTTGCCAACTTCATAGTCGTTGAAGTCGTGGGCCGGGGTGATCTTCACGCAGCCGGAGCCTTTTTCCATATCGGCGTGCTCGTCGGCAACGATAGGAATACGGCGGCCCACAAGTGGCAATTCAATAAACTTGCCAACCAGAGAGGCGTAACGGGCATCGTCGGGGTTAACCGCGACACCGGTGTCGCCTAGCAGGGTTTCGGGGCGTGTCGTCGCCACGACCAGATAGTCTTTACCATCGGCGGTTTTGACACCGTCCGCCAGGGGGTAGCGAAAGTGCCAGAAGCTGCCTTGCTGCTCCTTGTTTTCTACCTCCAGATCGGAAATGGCGGTGTGCAGGGTAGGGTCCCAGTTCACCAGCCGCTTACCACGATAGATCAGTTTTTCTTCGTGCAGGCGAACAAACACTTCTTGAACGGCTTTGTAGAAGCCGTCGTCCATGGTGAAGCGTTCGCGAGACCAATCAACACTGGCGCCCATGCGGCGTAGTTGGCGGGTAATATGGCCACCCGACTCCTCTTTCCACTCCCACACCTTGTCGATAAACGCATCGCGACCTAGGTCGTGGCGGGTTTTGCCCTCTTCAGCGGCAAGCTTGCGCTCCACCAGCATTTGGGTGGCGATACCTGCATGGTCGGTGCCTACCTGCCACAGGGTGTTGTTACCCTGCATCCGTTTCCAGCGCGTCAGGGTATCCATAATGGTGTCCTGGAACGCGTGGCCCATGTGTAGGCTGCCGGTCACGTTGGGCGGCGGAATCATGATCGAAAACGGCTTACCACGGCCTGTTGGGGCGAAGCGGTTATCGGCTTCCCAGCGTTCGTACCAGCGGGTTTCGATCTGTTCGGGTTGGTAGGTCTTTTCCATGGAGTTACTCACAGCAGAGACGCCCCGCGTGGCGAGGTGCCAAATTCATTGGTCGAGGATGCAAAATGGTGACAAGTATAGCGCGACTCGGGGTGAGGCGTCAGGGGTGGGTTGTGTTGCGCATGGCGATTAATCCAAGCACGGAGGCGGGCAGTAGCCACCAGACCACTCAAGGGCCTTGGGTGATGCAAGCTGCAGGATTATTACCCTAACTTATGTGGTACTACCTCATGCCCCAGCTCTTTATAACGCTGCCAGCAAGCGCGTTTGGCGACCAATACCTGCTGGTGCTGATTAATAATTTCGGCAATGCGGACGTAGCGCTCCACGCCATCGGGAATATCGGGGTGTAAGTTCAGTAGTGCAGTCTCTTCCGTGGGTACTGGCAGTTGCTGCCACCCCAGCGTAATGGGCACGCTGGCAGCTTCGCCGCTACCTTCTAGTGCGTGGGGAAGGTAAGCGTCAGGGCGGAAATTCCACAGTGCTTCGTCGGCCTGCTCGGCCAGGGCTTTGTCTTCGCAGTGCAGGTGTAGCCGATACCCTTTGCGGTGGATGGTTTCGGCTAGCTTACAGGCGAACTGCAAGCGTGCTTCTAAGGTGGTGTCTGGAAGGATATAAAAATCGATACGTGCCATCAAAGACTCCAGCGGTTCGCGCTTTTTTTCAAAACCCCTCCCTATCACCGCTGTTAGCGGTGATAGGGAGCCGGGTTATACCTGCTGATTTATACCAACCGGGTGAGCCAGCCGTGCTTGTCTTCGCTGTGACCGTACTGTATGTCGAGCAGTTTTTTACGCAGGCGCATGGCAATGTCGTTGTTGCCATCGCCCTGTAAGCGAATACGCTCGTTTTCGGTGACCAGTTCGCCAATCGGGGTAATGACCGCTGCTGTGCCGCAGGCGAACACTTCGGTAATCTCGCCAGACGCTGCGCCTTCGCGCCATTCATCAATGCTGATGGCGCGCTCTTCCGGTGTTAAACCAGCCTCTTTTGCCAGGGTAAGCACGGAGTTGCGGGTAACGCCTTCCAGAATGGTATCGGTTAGTCGAGGAGTTACCAAACGCCCATCTTTATAGACGAAGAACAGGTTCATGCCGCCCAGCTCTTCGAGCCACTTATTTTCGGCAGCATCCAAGAACGCGACCTGGCCGCAACCATTGGCCGTGGCTTCTTGTTGCGCTGCCAACGATGCCGCGTAGTTACCGCCACACTTGGCAAAGCCGGTACCGCCAGGAGCTGCGCGCTTGTAGTGGGAAGAGAGCCAAATAGAAACTGGCTTGAGGCCGCCTTTGAAGTAGGCCGCTGCTGGGGAGGCAATCACGTAGTAATCCACTTCGTGAGCCGCACGTACGCCTAAAAAAGCTTCCGAAGCAATCATAAACGGGCGCAGATAGAGGCTGCACTCGTCGGTATCGCTGGAAGGTGTGGGTACCCAGGCATGGTCTTGGGCCAGCAGTGCTTTCAATGAACCGATGAAATCTTCATCGGAAAGCTCCGGCAACGCTAATCGGCGGGCACTGCGGCGAAAACGCTCGGCGTTTTTCTCTGGGCGGAACGTCCAGATGGAGCCATCAGCATGGCGGTAAGCTTTAACCCCTTCGAAAATTTCCTGGCCGTAGTGCAACACCGAGGCCGCTGGATCGAGGGTTAATGGACCATAAGGGCGTACTTGGTGGCCGTGCCAGTCAGCGTCGACTGTCCAGCGGACGTGAGCCATATGGTCAGTGAAATACTTACCAAAACCTGGGTTTTGCAGAATGTTGTCACGAATCTCATCGGCCATCGGTTGATTGGACGGCAGTATTTCAAAATGAGATTCAAACTGGGTATCTGAAGCTGTGGGCACGGCGTATTCTCTCCGCTATAGCCTAGCCCCGAAGGGCAAGTGTTAGTGTTGTGTAAGGTGTAACATGCGCCCTGAAAACAGCGCGCATGTTAATGCCCTTAGATGTAACGTTAACGTCAACGAAAGGCAACCGTTGATCGCTTGATTGTGGTGTTAGCCGTCACTATTTTCTACTTGTGCATCAGCCTCACGATCAAGTAAATACTGGGTTAACAGCCCTACTGGACGGCCGGTGGCGCCTTTCTGCTTGCCCGACTGCCAAGCGGTTCCCGCGATATCCAGGTGCGCCCAGGGGAAGTGGTCGGCAAAACGCGATAGGAAACATGCGGCGGTGATGGTGCCTGCCGGGCGGCCGCCAATGTTGGCCAGATCGGCGAAGTTGGAGTCCAGCTGTTCCTGATACTCATCCCACAGTGGCAAGTGCCAAGCGCGATCCCAGGCGGCTTCGCCCGCATCGAGTAGGTCCAGCGCCAGGTCATCATCGTTGGAGAGTAGCCCGGTAGCGTGGTGACCAAGCCCAATAATAACGGCGCCGGTCAGGGTAGCAATATCAACCACGCTTGCTGGGGTAAAACGCTCGGCATAGGTGAGTGCATCGCACAGCACCAAGCGACCTTCGGCGTCGGTGTTGAGCACCTCCACCGTCAAACCTTTGAGGGTTTTGATAATGTCGCCGGGTTTAGTGGCCTCGCCATCAGGCATATTTTCAGCAGCGGCGACAATAAATACCACGTTGAGCCTGGGCTTAATTGCTAGCACCGATTTCACGGTACCGAAGACGCTAGCTGCGCCGCCCATATCGAATTTCATTTCGTCCATGCCTTCGCCGGGCTTTAGCGAAATGCCGCCAGTGTCAAAGGTAATGCCTTTACCGATTAGGACATGGGGGGCTTCTTCTGGGTTTTCTGCGCCCTGGTACTTCATCACGATGAGTCGTGATGGCTCTTTGCTGCCACGCCCAACAGAGAGCAACGAGCCTGCTCCCAGTGCTTCCAGCGCGTCCTCATCTAGAATGTCTACTTCAAGCACACCGCTTGAGTCGCGCCCCAGTTGCTCGGCCTGCTCAGCGAGGTAACGGGGTGTACAGACATTGCCAGGCAGGTTGCCCAGGGTGCGGGTATAATTGATTCCCTGACCGATGGCCGTGCCCAGTGCTGCACCCTGCTTCGCCAAGGGGGCCTCGTCGGCGTCGCTGATAATCAGGTTAAGCTTGGCAAGGCTTGGGGCCTTGGTGGGTGCCGACTTAAACTGGTCAAAGCGATAAATCGCCCGCTCCGCTGACTCGAAAGTCTTGCGGGCTTTCCAGGTCGTGTCACGCCCTTCGAGGGGAACATCAGTAAAGGCGACGCTGGCTTCATCCACTGGCAGTTTCGCTAATGCCGTCATCGCTGCATCTAGGGCTTTGATAAAGGCTGCTTCCTGACATTTGTCACGCTCGCCTAGGCCTACCATTAGCAAACGTTCAGCACCAAGACCTGGTGCAAAAGGGACGAGCTGAACGTTGCCAAGCGCTGCATCGAAGTCGCCGCGCTCTAATAATTGGCTAATCAACCGCTCGCTAGCATCGTCTAATTTGGCGACTGCGGGCAATAAGTCGCTACCTTTAAATACGGGGAGAACGAGGCAAGCCGTTTCGGCTGTGGCTGGGTTTGTGGTCTGAACGGAAAATTCCATGACGTCTCCAACAAGACAAGCATCGAGTGATTCGGGATAATGCCCCGTTATTTGATATCCAATTAGTGTACCCAAGCCATGGGCGCATTGCATGGCAACCTGCACCTTTAGCCGGAGAGTGCGTTGATTTTATTTCGGTACTTAACTCGCGAAGTGTTACTTACGATGTCTGCCGTGGCCGGTATTTTACTGCTGGTCATCATGGGTAGTCGCTTTATCCGCTACTTTGCCGATGCAGCAGAGGGCGATATTCCCGTTACTATTCTGGGCAGCTTGATGGTTCTTCACTTGCCGGGGTTTATGGAGCTGATCCTGCCATTGTCGTTTTTCCTGGGCATTCTACTGGCCTATGGCCAGCTCTATATGAACAGTGAAATTACGGTCATGGTGGCCTGCGGCATGAGCCCCACACGGCTTTTGAGGGTAACGCTATTGCCTGCCTCAGTAGTCGCTATTTTAGTCGGCGTCTGCAGCCTGTGGTTAACCCCTGCCGGTGCCTTGCAGACCGAGGCCACGCTAGAAGAGCAGCGCAGCCGCTTGGATGTTTCAATATTAGCACCGGGGCGCTTTCAGGACTTTGGGGGTGGTCGTACGGCCTATATTAGGGATTTCAGCAGCGATGGTAGGCAAATGCAGGAGGTGTTGATTCATGAGCAGGCGCAGCCCAATGCGGAAAGCACCCATAACTATGTAACTCGGGCTGGTTCTGGGCACCAAGAGACACGTATTGAAACAGGCAGCCGCTTCTTAGTGCTGGAGAATGGCGAACGCTATGGTGTGACGCCGGGTCGACAGGAGGCTGAACGTTTAACCTTTGAGCGTTACACGCTGCGTTTGGGGCTAAGCCGTGACCGTCAGGAACTGGACTCACTGGAGTATGCGACCACCCAGGCGCTGTGGAATGATCCCGAGCCGCGCGCCCAGGCACAGTTTCAGTGGCGAACGAGCCTTCCTCTTATGGTGTTTATTTTAGCGCTGCTGGCTCAGCCGCTTTCCCGTGTTAATCCTCGCCAAGGCCGCTTTGCGAAGCTATTGCCCGCAATATTTCTTTATGTCGCGTATTTGAGCCTGCTACTCGCGGCAGTGGATGCGATTGGTAACGGCTCATTACCAATTCTTATTGGTGTGTGGCCAGTGCATGCCCTGTTCCTGGGGCTTGGATGTTTACTGCTGTGGCGCTCGCAACGCAAGGGGATGCGCTAATGCTGAATGTACTGATGAGCGTTGATCGGCTGGATCGATATATTGCTCGTAATGTTTTAGCCGCCATTGTTGTGGTGCAAGTTGTACTACTTGGCTTGGATATCACTATTGCCTACATCGGTGACCTGAGCGACACCCAAGGTGAATACACTGCTTTAGGGGTGTTGTTCTATTTGATAATGCGTTTGCCCTGGCGCTTTTATCAATACGCGCCGGTAGCCGTGCTAATTGGCGCGCTGATTGGTCTGGGGAGTATGGCGTCCAGTAACGAACTCACGGTAATGCGGGCGGCGGGGCGCTCCTTGGCACGTATTGTCTGGGGGGTGATGAAGCCGGTACTACTGGTTGTGGTCGTAGTGTTACTGATCGCTGAGTTTGTGACCCCACGTACTGAACAGTTTGCTGAAGCGTGGCGTTTAGAGCAGCGTCAAGGTGAGGGGACCATGCTGACTAGCCGCAGCGGCTGGCAGTTTGAAGGTGATAGTGTATACCGCTTTGGCGCTATTCGTGCGGATAACGTGGTGTTGGACTTAACCCGCTATCGTTTCGACGAGCGCCGTCTTGTTGAAGCTATGCATGCTAACCGAGCCCACTGGGAAGAGGGGGAGTGGCAACTAGAAAGTGTCACAACCACGCATATTTTTGAAGACCGTACAGAAGCGACTTACCAAGAACAGGTAGTATGGGAAACAGCATTGACCCCAACGCAGTTGGAGCGTCTGCTGCGTGATATTCAAAGCCAAGCGCCCAGTGAGCTTTGGGCCTACGCTAACTTTTTGAAAAGCCAAGGGCTTCAGGCTGATCAGCCGCTTCTCTACTTTTGGCAAAAAGTACTGCTGCCACTCACCATGGGGTCTTTGGTCTTGATTGCGGCTTCCTTTGTATTTGGTCCGCTGCGTACAGTCGCCGCAGGGACCCGGGTATTCTATGGGGTAGTGACAGGTCTGCTCTTCAAGTACGTACAGGACTTACTGGCGCCTGCATCGACGATTTTTGGTTTTTCACCGGTATGGGCCGTATTGGTTCCCACGCTTGCCTGCGCAGTAGTGGGCGTTTATTTCCTGCGCCGTAACGGCTAACCCATTAGTAACGAAGAGAGTTGTATGGTTCAACGACGTTTAACACAGCTTGATAGCACTTGGCCTGCCGCACTGCCTCGCCGCCTGGGGGCAATGATTTATGATGGTTTTTTAGTCGCTGCTATCTGGATCGGGATCACGGTAGCTCACGTAGCTTTTTTTCGTTTTGTACTCGGCCAAAATGCCGAGGAGATCGGCGTGGGCGCTTTAGAGGTCTGGAGTTTAAGAGTACTACTGGTGCTATCTGCTATCGCCTTTTTTACCTTTTCTTGGACACGTGGCGGTATGACGTTGGGAATGCAGACGTGGCGTTTACGGGTACAAACGGTAGATGGCTACACGATTACACCGCTGCAAAGTGTGGTTCGCTGCTTGACCGCTTGGTTATCGCTTGCCGCTTTGGGCCTAGGGTATTGGTGGGTGCTGTTTGATGGTGAGCGGCGTAGCTGGCCTGATATTGCCTCAAATACTCGCACGGTGGTGTTGCCTAAACGATAGATTACAGTTGCTAGGATCTGTTGGCGTTTCATGCGGTAACTCATGGAACTAAGCGGCTTATAATGAAATGTCAATAGATCCTAATATAATGTTAACGCACTGTCTGGACTGAATAATTTAAAGACAAAGAATAATTGTTGCTAAAAAGCATAAATTTCTACTTGATAAGATGTATGCGAATCATTTACATTCACCTCATGACTTTTATGAGGTGTCGCCATGTACGTATGTGTGTGCAAGGGAGTTACCGACCATCAAATTCGCCAGCAAGTGAGTGATGGCGCGCGTAGCTGGCGAGAAGTGCGTGAAGCTACCGGTTGTGCAACGCAGTGTGGTAAATGCGCGTGCTATGCAAAAGCCGTTACCCGCGATGCTGTGTCAGAAGCTCGCCAAGAATCTGATATGGGACTCGCTTATGCTGTGTGACGCGAATCACTATTGTTAGATTTATCGTTAGCAAATATATGATTTTCTTGAGTTTTTTATTATCCAATCTATACTCCCAATAACATTGGGAGTATGCCTTTCTATGGCCTATACTCCTTCATTAACGTAACTGCTTGATCGTACTTGTTAACTATCAGCATTACAGTGAAAAAGGTGACGTCATGAAAGGTGATCCAACGGTCATTCAGCATCTCAATAAAGCACTTGGCAACGAACTGGTCGCTATCAACCAGTATTTCTTGCATGCCAAAATGTATAAAGATTGGGGCCTGAAAGCACTTGCCAAGTGGGAGTACGATGAATCTATCGAAGAGATGCAGCACGCTGATAAAATCATTGAGCGCATTCTTTTCCTGGAAGGTATTCCCAACCTACAAGACCTTGGCAAGCTTCATATTGGCGAAAACGTCAAAGAGATGCTTGAGAGTGATCTAAAAATTGAGCACGATGGCCGCAACGACTACATCGAAGCAATTACCTACTGCGAAAGCGTTAAAGATTACGTTACTCGAGATCTGCTGCGTGATTTGCTTGCCGATGAAGAGAGCCATATCGACCATATCGAAACCGAGCTAAAATTGATTGACCAGGTGGGCATTCAAAACTACCTGCAGCGCCAAATGCAGATGGCCGGCGATGAGTAATTTCTTAAGCTGAGTCCTTAGCAAGCTTTTTTAGCTTAGCTAACCTATGCAACGCAAAACGGGCAGCCTATAGGCTGCCCGTTTTGCGTTTCGCTATCCGGGTGGCTTTCACTGCGGGCTATATAAATTGTTGGCTGCTACCGGCTGGAGGAGTATTTAGGCGAAGTGACATGGCGTACGGAGTAATTGCCTTGGTGCCCCTGTGCCGCGGGGGCGGCTAGGAAGTGTTAGTACATTTGCAGAAATGTTATAATGTAGCGATTTCGAATTGGCTATCAAGTAGAATACTCACAAGTTCTATCAATAACTTAATGCAAAAGGATATAGGGAATGAGATCAGTTCACTCGGCTGTTTTGGCTATTGGCATGCTTTGGGGAGCGTCCGCACAGGCCACGCCGATCTATGATCAAGCTGGAACAAAACTCGATATCTATGGGCGTATTTCCATGGGTATATCTGGTGGTGGTGCCGAGTTTGATAGTGAGGGTAACCGAGTTAATAATAGCGCTGAGTTCCAAGACGTTTACTCGCGACTTGGTTTTCGTCTGGAGCAAATGATCACTGAGGATGTGTCAGCATTTGGCCGGCTTGAGTGGCGCTTTAAGGGGGATGAGCGGCAACTCGATCAAGGTTTCAGAGAGCTTCGTCAAAGCTACATAGGGTTAGCGAGTCAGCGCTACGGTACCGTGCAGGCAGGTAATTTCGACAGTCTCTACTATCAGTTTGTATCCGCACCGTTTGACGTTTATCTGGATAGAGGACTGCTCTTCAATTCGAGCAATATTCAGTCTCGGGGCGACTCTATTGGTTATTACACCCCAACGGTCAATGGGTTTACCTCGTTTGTGCAGTTGAAGCATTACAGCGAAAGAGGCCGTTTACTCGACGAGCAGCGAGAGAAAGGCAGCGTGGTGGCTGCGCAAGGCGGTGTTCAATACCAGCAAGGCCCTTTAACCATTGGCTTTGGAGCGGTGGATGACAAGGTGCGCGGAAATGGAAATGGTGAAATGCTCTACGGACTTATGGGGTCCTATGCATTCACCGACCAATTCGTCGCTCGCCTTGGTTTTGAGACTCAAGATAGCAGTGATACTTATGGAGGCGGCTTTGAAACGACTGGGGTGGGCGGTACTTACGCCACCGGCCCCTGGGCGTTTACTGCCGACTATTACCATGTAAACCGGGATAATGAAGCCAACAGCAATGCTTGGGCGGCTGGCGCCTACTATAAAGTGTCCAGCGCCTTTGACCTGTTTGTTGAGCTGGCCGATGGTGATGTTCCAAGACCGGAAAACGCCGAAGGGTTATCAGAGGATCTGTATTGGTTGACTGGCGCGCGTTACCACTTTTAATACTTGATCCGTAAGGCCTAGCGTTAGTTAGCTGGTAATAGCTAAGTTAATTGGTAATAGCTAGTTAATTGGTAATGATCAGTTAATGGGTAATAGAACGAGGGGCGATATCATCGCCCCTCGTTTTTTGGCTTCATACTGCCCTTTTAACGAGCTGGCTTGCTGGCACCCACGATACTGGAAAGCGATACCGCCAATACCGATAGCAATATTAACGCTAGGGCGGGGATCAGCACTGCCCAGGGGGCGCGTTCAATGTAGGGCATGCCCTCGGCGAGTATCAGCCCCCACTCTGGGGAGGGTGGGCGCGGACCAAGGCCAAGAAAACCTAGCGCTGCCAAGGCAAGCGCTACTCCAGGTAAGCGCAGCATTGCATGACGAAACACCGGGCCAAGTACGGCAGGTAGAATATAGCGGCTCATCAAACGAAAGTGCCCAACCCCTAGAATCGGCGTGATACGTACATGGGGCTGGGCTTTAACCTCCGCTACCAGCGCTGCAGTATGGGCAGCAAGAGGTGCCCAGGCCACAGCAGTGACCGCAATAATAGCGCCGCTGGCGCTTGGCCCCATCAGGCCCGCGACAATCAGTCCGGCAATGGTGGGGGGCGTTGCCTTGGTGATCTCAATGGGGCCAGTGGCCAGCCTGGGAGCCAGACCAATCAGCAGACCCAGCACCAGTGAAAAGAAGACCACCACCGTGGCCATTCCCATGGTGGACAGTGCTCCGTGGGCCACCCGCGCCAAAATATCGCGCCCTGTGCCGTCGGCACCCAGCGGTAGCGCTAAACTCGGCGGCTCCAAGCGCATAAACGCAGAGTTAAACGGGTCGCGAGTAATCCCTGCCACTACCAGCACCACCAGTAACACAATAGAGATGGACGGCACGATCCACGCCCAACGTTGAGTATTCAGTTCCGCATGGGCCACCGGCAATGCCCCAAGCCTGAAGGCGCGGCCAAGCAACAGCGCGCGACCAATATTGGCCAGGCTGCCAAGTACAATGGCGATGATCAGCAGAATAAGAATGCCGGTTTGCAGGGCAGGCATATCCTGGGCTGATGCGGCACCAAGGGTTGCCCGGCCAAGGCCGGGGATCGAGAACACCTGCTCCACGGCAATTGCGCCACCAGTCAGGGCCACCATGACCATACCCACTTGGGGCATTAAGCTTGGCAGGGTGCGGCGTAGGGCTGCCAGGGTGATTCGGGGGCGGGAAAAACCAGCCACGTTCCAGGTAGCCACCCAGCGCTCGGTAAAGGTGGCCGAAAGCCCATCGCTAAACAAACGCCCTAATAAGCCGCCAGCCGGAAGACCCAGCGCAAAGGCGGGTAGCACCACGTAGCTGAGACCGCGCCAACCGTAGGGTGGTAACCAGTTTAGCCAGGCAGCAAATATCACCAGCAGTATTGAGGCCAGCAAAAACTCGGGAAGTGCTATCAGCGCTGCGCCAATCGCACCGGACGAGCGGCTAACTTGCCCATTCAAGCCCCGACGCACCACCGGCACGCAAATCAGCGTAGCGGTAATCACTGCCACCAGCATGCCGAAGCCCATTAGAGTGAGCGAGACCTGGGCGCTTTTTAACATGCCCGGCAGCACGGGGGCGCCGGAAATCCAGGAGTTACCCGCATCGCCTTGCAGCAGCCCCATCAGCCAGCTTTGCAGCTTCTCAAAAGGGCCAAGATCCAGGCCAAGCTGGGCGCGAATGGCAGCCAGCACCTCGGGCGTGGCTTCCTGCTCGGCGGAGCGCGCGCGCAAAATGCTCAGCGCAGGGTCCCGGCCGGATAACCATGGCAGCAGTCCGACCAGTACGATCACGCTGGCTAACGTTACCAGGCGAGAGAGCAGCGGAATAAAAGGCTCTATGCGCAAGCTGCGCCAAAGGCGCAGCGGTGTTGCGGTTATCATGCGCAGAATACCTTTAAGACTCACTATCGGCGTTGATAGCGGTTTTTTCAGTAATCAACACGCGCTCGCGCGGGTCACGCTCGGCGTCGGAAACCCGCGCTGATTCGCCTTGAATGACCCGCTCATGGAGCATCGGGATAGCTGCATCGGTGCGTAAAATGGCCGCTTCAGCATCGATAATTGCCTGGCGGCGAGCGTCACCGGTGGGCTGTGCGGCGGCGTTGGCCAGCGCCTCATCAACGGCAGGGTCGCATAGCTGGGCGATATTGAAGGAGCCTGCGCAGGCGAAGTCGCTAAACATATAGGCAACGGGGTCGCCGGAATCAAGGACGGTGGCGCGGGAGAGAATAAAGGCGTCAAACTGGCCCGCTAAGGCGTCCGCTTCAATATGGGCGTACTCTCGCACTTCCTGATTAACAGTGAAGCCTGCACGGGTGAGCTGTTGCTCAAGCAGTACGGCGACTTCGGGAAGCTCCGCGCGGTCAGTAAAGGTCGCTAGGGTAATCTCCGCGCCGTTTGGCTCGGTGGGTTCGGTGCGCGGCTCAATCGGCGTGCGGTAATCGCTTGCCCAGGCCAGCGCTGGTCCAAGCAGCCCCTCGGCGATATCGGCGCGGCCTTCGTAAACGGTATTGACGATAGTGGCGCGGTCAACCGCTTCACGTACAGCAGCGCGCAGGCCGGGGTCGGTCATGGGGCCTGATTCGGTATTCAGGTAAAGCGTATTGGTGCGTGGCATGGGCACTTCGTGGACTAGCTCGGGGTCGAGCAGTGCCACTTGGGAGACCGGAATCGCTTCCACTACATCGGCTGCGCCAGTTCTCAAGGCTGCCGCTCGGGCGGTACCATCGGGCACATAGTCGGCATCAATACCGGCCACCGCGGCAGGCTCGCCCCAGTAGTCGTCATAGCGGTCAAGCTTGGCGCTGGTGGTGCCGTTGATCTCTTTCAGCACAAAGGGGCCGGTACCTGCTTCGATAGGGTTAATGCGGCCATCTTCACCGTAGGCGCTAGCGGCTAGAATCGCTAATTGCGGGCTTGAAAGGCGGTTGGGGATCAGTGGGTCGGCGCTTTCCGTGTGTACAAGCACCGCGTTATCACCATCGACTTCGATGGTCATGTTCACGCCGTCTAAAATCCTAGGTTTCGGAGCTGCCTGAGTAGCCGCTGTGAGGGCGTTCACCACGTTTTGGGCAGTTAGCTCGCTGCCATCATGAAACGTCACACCGTCGCGAATCACAAAGCGCCAGGTGTTGGCGTCCAGTTGTTCCCATTCGGTGGCTAAAAAGGGCTGAGGGTCGCTATTGGCATCCAGGCGAATCAGCGTTTCCGCCATGCTCCAGCGCGACAGTTTAAAAGCATCGTCGGAAAGCGGTGTTAGCCCTGAGCGCGGTGGCTGAAGCATTGCCACGCTGATACGCTCACCTGATTCGGTGGAGGTAGTGTCGCGCTGCTGATCAAAACAACCGGCAAGTAGTAGCGGCGTGGCAAGGGCGACGGGTAGCGAAAGGCGAAGCGGGCGGCGAAGCATCGTAACGACTCCTAAGTATAAAAGTTAACGAGTAAAAGGGATAAGCAACGGCGTAACCGTGGGGTTAACCAGTGTTCAAATGCTGTATTGAGCGAATAGGTTGAGAAAGCCACGGTGGGTAAATCACGAATCTTTTATAAAAGCGCTCCAACTTCCGCTGCATTGCAGCTGGGAAGAGCACATGTGGGCAATTGTGTGACCGCGTTGATTAACGCCAGCGTTATTGGGTGTTGGGGGTTGCGCCATAGCGAGGCCGTTGGTTGGTCTTCCACAATGTTGCCGTCATCCATCACTAAGGTACGTTGGCAGAGTTTGGTGACTACCGATAAATCGTGCGAGACCATCAGTAATCCGGTACCGCTTTCATCGCAAAGTTGCTTGAGTACGCTGATGACCTGAGCACGAACCGGTAGATCAAGGCCGCTGAGCGGTTCATCGGCCAACAAAAAGCGCGGGCGGGTAGCAATTGCGCGGGCAATAGCCACCCGCTGGGCCTGGCCACCTGAAAGTTCATGGGGATGACGGTCCAAAAACTGAGCATCCAATCCAACCTGCTCCAGTGCTTCCCGTGCACGCTCTTCAGGATTACAGTCGACGCGTAGCCGGATAAGTGGCTCTGCCACCAAGGCGCGAACGCTCATCCGTGGGTCAAGGGATGAGACAGGGTCTTGGGGAATATACTGAACCGCCTGGCGGTACCATCTGAGTTTGGCCGTGGAAGCAGGGCGTACGTCTCTTTGCTGGCAGGTAATTGTCCCTGAGTCCGGCGCTTCAATCGCCAATAGCGAGCGCAGTAGCGTGGTTTTACCCGAGCCGGATAAGCCGACTAGTCCTACTCGCTCGCCGGGATAAAGCGTCAGGTCGATATTGTTCATGACCTGCTTACGCTCACCCGCTCGCCAAAATACCTCGCGGGGTAGGGAGACGCTCTTGTTCAACCCGCGCGCCGAAAGAAACGCTTCTCTAGCGTCGGACAGTATTGGGCTTTGCATCTAGGCGCTCTTTCGATAGTCGATGGATGCAAAGGAGTCAGCAGCGTTTAGCTTAGAGGGCTGCACGCTATGTGCGGCGGCGACCAGCTCCTGGGTAAAGGGATGCTGAGGAGAGGTAATCAGCGTATCTAAATCACCGCTTTCGATCATTACGCCGCGCTCAATAATCACCGCCCGCTGGCATAGCTGAGAGGCTGCGTGAAGGTCGTGGGTAATAAACAGCATAGCGGTGCCCGAGGTGCCAGTATGTTCGCGTAACGCGCCCAGTACCTGGGCTTGAGTGACCACATCTAGAGCGGTAGTTGGTTCATCTGCGACCATCAACGATGTCTTGCACGCCATGGCCAGGGCAATACAGACCCGTTGGCGCTGGCCGCCGGAAAGCTCAGCGGGAGTGCGCTTTATTAACCGCTGTGGGTCAGGCAAGCCCATGGCTGCTAACAGCGACACAGCTGCATGCGTTGCGGCTTTGCGCGACAGACCATGGTGGCGTGAAAAAGGCTCGCGCAACTGCGCGCCAATAGAGACGAGTGGGTTAAGGGCTGAGAGCGAGTCTTGAAATACCATTGAGACGCGGGTATCAGCACGTCGCCGTGCAGCGGGTATCGCTATGGCCTCTTGGCCCTGGATACGAATGCTGCCTGATACCTGGGCATTCGGTGGCAAAAGCCCGAGTACCGCCTTGGCTGTGAACGATTTGCCCGAACCTGATGCGCCTAACAGGCAGGCACGCTCACCGGGCATGACATCGAAGGAGAGCCCATCAACGACCTGCTGACGGCCAATTTGAATGCATAAGTCACGCACGGATAACACGGGTTCACTGCACATTGACAACATCTCTTGCTGAGTCAATTCAATCGCACACAATCGTTATGATATAACGTTTATGTGCAAGGCAGCAATGTCGATGTCAGCACAAGACGGGAAATGCAGGCGGTTAAACAGGTGATTAACAGGTATAAAAAAAGCGCCGAACAGTTCGGCGCTTAAATAGCAACCAGGCAGCGTATGCTGCCTGGCGGGGAGAGTTATTTACTGACGGTAGCGAGGCCTTCGTTCCCCGTGCTAGCCGTATGATTTGTGTTGAAGTGCTCTGCGGGCTCGTCAACCGCAAAGGTTGTGCGGCTCAAGCGGCGTACACGCTTCATAAACAGTGCGATACATACTAGCGTTCCCAGCGCAGCCACCACATAGCTTAAGTGCATCGGCAGACCAAAACCGATCGGTGCGTAAGCTAAGTAGGTAAAGGTTGCCATGGTCATAAAAGTGGCTGGGATAGAGGTAATCCAGTGCGGCTTACGCGACAGCACTAAGTACATGGTACCTACCCACAGTGCGATGACCGCGGTAGTTTGGTTGGCCCAGGAGAAGTAGCGCCACAGCAGCGTGAAGTCCATATGGGTAAGTGCGTAGGACACCACAAATAGCGGCAGTGCGACCATGATGCGCTTAATGATCGGCTTTTGATCGATCTTAATATAGTCGGCGATAATCATCCGCGCACTGCGGAAAGCCGTGTCGCCAGAGGTGATTGGCAGCACAATAACGCCTAGCACTGCCAGCGTTCCGCCAATCGCACCCAGCATGGTGATGGAAACTTCGCTTACCACCGCTGCGGGGCCACCAGTAGCCAGTACGGCAGAAAGTGATTGGTCGCCATAGAACAGACTCATGGCGGCAGCTGCCCAGATCATGGCGATGATGCCTTCGGTAATCATCATGCCGTAGAAAATTTTGCGGCCATTGGTTTCATTTTTAGTGGTGCGCGAAATGATCGGTGTCTGGGTGGCGTGGAAGCCGGAAAGCGCGCCGCAGGAGATGGTTAAAAATAGCAGCGGAAATAGGGGGGCGTTATCCGGGTGCATGTTCTCAAATGAGAGTTCAGGAATTGGCGCGCCTGTTACTATCATGCCAATACCGATGCCCGCGGCACTAAACAGCAGCAGCGCACCGAAGTAGGGATAGATACGGCCAATGACCTTATCGATCGGCAGCAGCGTGGCGATCAGATAGTAAATAAAGATAGCGACAATAATCAGCGTCAATGACAGAGACGTCATGTTGGATAACAACGCCGCTGGTGACGTGACAAACACGGTGCCGACTAACAGCAGCAGCAGAATCGCAAAACCGTTGACCACATGCTTCATCGCTTTGCCCAGAAACTTGCCCGCCAACTGGGGTAAATGGGCACCATGGTTGCGAATTGAGATCATTCCGGTTAGGTAGTCATGCACGGCACCGGCGAAAATACAGCCAATCACAATCCATACAAAGGCTACTGGACCATATAGCGCGCCAAGAATGGGGCCGAAAATCGGACCCACACCCGCAATATTGAGTAGCTGAATAAGTGAATTGCGTGTGGTGTTCATCGGCACATAGTCGATGTTGTCACGCATGCTGAAGGCGGGGGTCTGACGTTTGCGGTCAGCCACAAACACACGTTCAACGAACTTCCCGTAGGTAAAGTAACCCACGATCAGCAGCAGGATCGATACAATAAAGGTAATCATCTAAGGTACCCAGAGCTGTGAGGAGTAATTGCCGGTAATGGCGAGGAGCATACAAGCGTGCTTGTGGCACACAAGTAGGTACTTTTTCAGCCGGGATGAATGTACCGACAAGTGTTATAAAATCACAGTTAGACTTTAGTGGGTTGCTAATAAAAAATGGGCAGCCAAGAGGCCGCCCACTTTATAGTTTGGAACTTCATCTGTTTTGCAATTTCACTCTTCGCTTAAAACTTCCTAATTTATACTTAAGATTCAACAACACCACAGGCCATACGACCACCGCCGCCGCCTAGGTGTGGCTCATCTGAATATGTATCGCCGCCTTCATGAATCATCAAGCTACGACCTGGCATATCTTCCATGCCCAGGCGTGGTGCCAAAACCGGCAGGTTAGCTTCGCCATCATCATTTACGGTAAGCACTGGTAGGTCGCCCAGGTGGCCGTCACCGTAGGGTCCTTGGTGGGTGCCGGTTTCTTCTGGATCATAGTGACCGCCTGCGGCCTGGGCAGCGGTCATTTCGCCATCTTCGTTCTCGGCGGGATCACAGCTCGCATTCTCATGGACATGAAATCCGTAAACACCGGGCTCAAGATCCGTTAGTGAGGGGGTTAGCAACAAGCCATGCTCGGTGCTTTCTAATGAAACGGTGCCTATTGATTCCTCGATCCCTTCAGCGCTGACTTTATGCATCTCTACATCAAGGGTTTCATTGGCCTGTGCTGCGGCACTGACAAGTAGCGAGGCGGCAATAACGGTAAGTGACGTTGAATAGCGCATTGTGATGCTCTCCCGAATCCATGGAAGTAGTGTAAAAGTACTGCTTATTTAAAGTAGCCGCCGAACCGTCACTTTGCCACCGCCAGCCTAAGAGCAGACCTAGTGTTTGATAAAGGCAATCTTGTTCATTCAATCTTTTAAGCTTAACAAGGTAGCAGCAAGTGCTTGAGTGCGTGGCACCAGTGTATCGAGTAAGCAGTACTCCTCATCAGTATGCATTTTTGCGCCTACTGGGCCGAGTCCACATAAGGTGGGGATGCCTAAGCTGGCCGTCCAACCCGCGTCAGAGCAGCCACCGGTGAATTCGCCATCAACATCAAAACCGATGGCCTTAGCCTGGGCCTGATAAAGCTCAAATAGCGCACTGCTCATACGCTCTTCGAGAGGGTAGAACTCCGATGTTTGCTTGATGGTTGCCACAGTGCCGGGAAGGTCGGGTTCGGCGATTATCGCCTCAATGGTTTGATAAAGCTGGTCACGCTGCGCGGTGGTCACAAAGCGAACATCCAGCTGTGCAGACGCGGAAGGCGCGACGGTATTGCGTGATACGCCGCCGGTGATGGTGCCCACATTGGTGGTGATGCCTGTATTGTAATCGGTCAAAGCATGCAGCTTGATGATTTTTCTGGCGAGAGCTTCGATCGCGCTGGCGCCATCGGCATGGCTAACGCCGGCGTGGGCGGCTTTGCCAGTGACCTCAATTAAAAAGCCGGCGCCTCCTTTACGCCCTGTCACCACATTGCCGCTGACCCGCCCAGGTTCGACATTCAAAACGGCCTGGGCGCCCTGGGCGGCGGCTTCAATAAAGGCTCGTCCATCTGGTGAGCCTATCTCTTCATCAGCGGTAAACAGTGCACGAACAGGCAGTGGGCAGTTGGGAAATCGGCTTAATGCGCGTAGCACAAAGCAGTTCATTACCAAGCCGCTTTTCATATCAGCAACGCCAGGGCCAAAGCCGGTGTTGTCTTTTTGGGTATAGCCTCGGCTAGCCACTGTTCCGGTCGGGAAAACCGTATCCCGGTGGCCCATTATTAGCGCATGGCTTTGGTTAGCTCCCCCCAGTTGTGCCTCTAAAATATCGCCTGAGTTGGGGCGCAGGTGGCGGATAACGGTGATGCCATCCTGCTCGAGCCACTGGGTAATAAGATCAGCAACCGCATCCGTACCCGCTTTGTCGTAGCTGTTGGAATCGATATTGACCAGGGCCTCCAAGCAGTCAACCATCTCCTGCTGTTGCCCCTCTAGCCAATGACAGACTTGTTGTATTAGTGGGCCTTGCATGAGGCTCGCTCCTTGTTAATTTCTGTTCCCTGAGTAGTAAGATCCCAAAATAGTCCTGCCATTAATATAAGTGCTTCCGAAGCAATACTCCCCAGTAGGTGTTCGTCAGGGGCATGCTGCGAGCAGGAGGGGTAAGAGTGGGGAACCCATAGTGTCGGTAAGCCCAGCGTTTCGGCAAATACATCATTGGGTAACGAGCCTCCCAGGTTAGGCAATAATGTGGGCGTTTTATTGGTCGAAAGCTGTATTGAAGCTAATGCCCAGGTCACCCAGGGGTCTTCAGGATCAAGCCGGGTTGCGGCCATTTGCGACATGCGCGCCGTGCTTACCTCGATATCGCTATAGCCGTGTTGATCCAGGTGATGGCGCAAGTGGGCAAGAAAGTTATCCTGGTCGCTACCGACCACGTAGCGTAACTGGCAATGGGCGTAAGCGTGGGGTGGAATCGCATTGGCTGGAGCGTCAGGGTTGCCTGCTTTCATGGCGAGCACCTCGAGCGTATTCCAGCCAAACAGCCGCTCAGCGGGGGATAACCCAGGCTCCCCCCAGTCGGTTTCGATGGCGGGGGCGTTGTCTCCGATGCCGACCTTGAGGGAGGCAAGAGCATGCCGTACGGCATCAGGAATAGGCGCAGGGCGTAGCCCCTGTATCTGAATCACACCGTTGGCATCTACCAGTGTGCTTAGGGCATTGGCCAAGCGTACCGCTGGATTTTTTAGTACCCCACCCCAGTTGCCAGAGTGGTGGGCGCCTTCCCGGGCCTGAAGTTTAAGGTCGAAATTGAATGACCCCCGTGAACCTAAAAACAGGGTGGGTGAGTCGGCGTTTAAGCGGGGGCCATCCGAAGCAATAAATACATCGGCTGCTAAACGCTCGCGGTAGCGGTGGCAGATCTCTTTTAAGCCAGGGGAGCCGGTTTCTTCACCCATTTCCAATACCAGCTTAACGTTATAACCCAGGCGCCCACCGCTAGCTTTTAACACACAGCCCAGCGCGGCTAAATTGATGGTGTGTTGGCCTTTGTTGTCAGCGGTGCCGCGTCCATACCAGCGATCCCCCTGCTGGGTAATCTGCCAAGGCGACAGCCCTTCGGCCCACTGGTCGTCATAACCGCGTATTACATCACCATGGCCGTAGGTTAATACGCTGAAGGTGGCCTCTGGCTCAACTCTTTCCGCGATAAGAAAGGGTCCAAAACCTGCCACTGGATTATCGATAATTTCCCATGTAAAACCGAGCTGTTCAATGTCAGGGATGATGTGTTGAGTCAGATAACTGCGCAGTTCCTTTAGCCGATCGGGTTCCTGGCTTTCGCTGCGGTTGGCGATGCGTGGTGCAAGCTGAGCATAAAACTCACCGCTGTCAAAATAGGCTTTGGCATTGTCCAGGGCGTGTTGGCGCGACATAAATATTCCTTTTGACGTTAGGTGTTGGTTAACCTTATTTAGGAAAAGTGGCAGGCGACACGCACCTGATTGCTCTTAGGAGTCGCTTGATCAAGAGCACTCAGAGCGGGGGCTTGCTGTGAACATTCTGGTTGAGCCATCGGGCAGCGGGGATGGAAGGCACAGCCAGAGGGTGGTCGACTCGGGTCTGGTTGGCCCGCTCCCAGCCCAATATCGGGTACACCTAAATCAGGCTCTGGGGTTAGCGCAGAAGCGAGCAACGCTTGGGTGTAAGGGTGACGAGGCGCTGTGAAGATTTGCTCACGGGTACCTTCTTCCACAATCTGGCCTAGATACATCACCGCAAGCCGGTCTGCTAGGTGCTCAACCACAGCGAGATCGTGGCTAATAAACAGATAGGTGAGACCGAACTCATCTTTCAGGTCGAGCAGTAGATTGAGTATCTGGGCCTGAACCGACACATCCAATGCAGAGGTGGGTTCGTCACAAATCACCAGGTCAGGGCGCATAATCAGCGCCCGCGCAATCGCTACCCGCTGGCGCTGACCACCGGACATTTGCCCAGGGTATTGCTGGGCAGCCCGTTTAGGCAGCCCGACCATCTCGAGCATCTCGTCAACCTTGACGGCCTGCTCCTTGGGTGTGCCAATGGCGTGGATACGCAGCGGTAAACCGACGATCTGGGCAATTCGCTGGCGAGGGTTAAGCGAGGAGTAAGGGTCCTGGAAAATCGGCTGAATATGACGGGCCAGTGCTTTTTGGTTCGCATTCGCAATGGCTTTACCATTAATCAGTACATCGCCTGAGCTAGGGGATGTCAGCCCCAGCAACATTTTAGCTAAGGTACTTTTACCACAGCCCGACTCACCCACCAGCCCCATCACTTGGCCTTGGGGAACACGCAGCGATACATCCTTTACCGCCTGTAAGGTGCGGCTTTTATGCAGCATGCCGCCACCCAGCGTGAAGGTTTTTGATAGCGAGCACAGCTCAAGAGCAAGAGGATCGCTACTATTGGTCACAGTAGAAGGGGAGCTCATGACACTACCTCCGGCGTGTTTATCTGTGCAGAACTCGCTAGCGGATGAGCAAAATGGCAGCGTGCAGAGTGCCCGCTGGCGATAGGGTGTAAGGGGGGAGTGGTTTGGCAGATTTCATCTGCTTGATCGCAGCGATTACAGAAGGCACAGCCATGGAGCTTACCTACCAAACTGGGCACCACGCCTGGAATGGCCTGTAAGCGGCTGCCCGGTGGTGTTTTTCCTGGTGACGGTATGCATCTCAACAACCCTTGAGTGTAGGGATGGCTGGGGGTCTTAAAGAGCGCTTGCGCGGATGCGGTTTCAATGACTTCGCCGGCATACATCACGGCGACTCGGTCGGCGATGCGCGCAACAACGCCTAGGTCATGGGTGATAAAGATAACCGCGGTACCAAACTCCTGTTGGAGATCACGCAACAAGTGCAGGATTTGCGCCTGAATTGTAACGTCTAGAGCTGTGGTAGGCTCATCGGCAATGATCAAATCGGGTTCGCACATTAGCGCCATGGCGATCATCACCCGTTGGCGCAGCCCACCTGAGAGCTGGTGGGGGTACTGGCGCATGCGTTCGGCGGCAGCGCTGATGCCCACCCGCTCCAATAAATAAACTGCGCGGTCATGGGCGGCTTTGCGCGATACCCGTTGGTGTCGGCGCAAGGCCTCGCAGAGCTGATTGCCCAAGGTATAGGCAGGATTAAGCGCGGTCATGGGTTCTTGAAAAATCATTGCCATGCGAGCACCACGCAGGTTGCTACGCTCGTGCTCTGTCATCGTGAGTAGATCAATGCCGTCAAAGTTAAGGCAGTCGGCGTTGATTTGCGCTTTGCGCGGTAGTAAGCCCATTAATGCCAATGAAGTCATGGATTTGCCACACCCTGACTCACCCACTAGGCAGAGCATTTCACCGCGCTCAACGTGAAAGTCGATGCCCCTCACGGCATGAAGCGTGCCTTTGGCTACCGGTAAATCAACACGTAGCTGTTTTACGCTGAGTAGCGGTGAGGCTGGCGCTGTTGAACGCTCAGTTGAGGATAAATTACTCATTACGGCCTCCCCGGACAGTAATGTCGCGTAGGCCGTCGCCCAGTAAGTTAATTGCCAGCACCAGCATAAATAGCGCGCTGCCGGGAATCGTAATCACCCACGGCTGAAAGAACATATAGGCTTTGCCTTCGGCGATCATGAGCCCCCAGGAGGGTAGTGGTGGCTGCACGCCCATGCCCAAAAATGACAGCGTCGCTTCGAGCAAAATAGCGTTGGCTACCTCAAGCGTGGCGACCACGATCAACGCACCTGCAATGTTGGGGAGTACTTCGCGCAGAAGAATGTAGTGCAGTGGGCAGCCCAATGCGCGAGCGGCTTGGACATACTCGGCGTCACGTAATTGCTGGGTGGCGGAGCGGGCAACGACGGCGAAGCGGTCCCAGAGGAGTAGTCCTAACAGTAGCGTGACGGTGAGCATCGAGCCGCCAATCAGTGAGGCCATGGCAAGCGCCACCAGCACCACCGGCATGGCTAGGCGCGTGGTGAGTAGATAGCTCACTACCGCATCAACACGCCCGCCAAAGTAGCCCGCCAGGACCCCCAAAGTAGTGCCAATTAGCCCGGAAATTAGTGCAACTACTAAGCCGATAAAGAGCGAAATTCGGGTGCCATAAATCAGTCGACTTAAGTAGTCGCGGCCTAGGCGGTCAGTGCCTAGTGGGTGTGTCCAGCTTCCGGTTTCGTGCCAAAAGGGTGGCACCATACGGTTCGCGGTATTCTGTAGATAGGGATCATGGGGAGCTAACCAAGGTGCCAGAAGCGCCACAATTCCTAGGGATGTAATGATCAATAATCCAATCGCAAAACTGCGGTTATTTAGCATGTTGCGAAATAGGCGCGACTGCCAAGTAGCAACCAGGTGTGGCTCTGCGGCTATTTGTGGGGAAAGGATAGGTGCCATGGTGTTCTCCGTTAACGCGCGCGCAGGCGTGGGTCGAGGATTGCGTTGAGAATGTCGGCCAGCAGCGTCAGCACGATATAGAACAGCGCAATGATCAAAACGATGGCCTGGACTACCGGGTAGTCATTGCGGGAAATGGCGTTCCAGGCCAGTTGCCCCAGCCCGCGTAGCGAAAAAACGGTCTCGATAACCACTGAACCGCCGAGCATAAATCCCAGCTCTACGGCAGCCAGCGCTACTACTGGAATTACCGCATTGCGTAGGGCGTGTTTGAAGATAACCGTACCGGTACGCAGTCCTTTGGCTCGTGCGGTGCGAATGTAATCCGCCTCTAGCACTTCCAGCATGCCGCTGCGGGTAAGTCGCATCATGGCGGGGGTGGCGTAGTAGCCCAGTGCAATGGCCGGTAGCACAAAGCCTTGCCAGCTATCGCTGCCTGCCGCAGGAAACCACTGCAGCTTGACGGCAAACACGATGATCAGCGTTAAGCCAAACCAGAAGTTCGGCATTGCCTGACCGGTAACCGCAATGGCCATGGCCATCCGGTCTATCCAGCTACCCCGCTTGAGGGCAGCCACTACGCCGAGTGGTATAGACACACCCAGGGCAATCGCCAGCGACATTACCCCGAGGGTCATGGTCACTGGGAGGCGCTCAACCACCAGATCCGTGACATCACTCTGGTAGTAGTAAGAGCGCCCAAAATCGAGTTGTACTGCGCCCCATAGCCAAGTAGCAAACTGATGAACCACCGGTCGGTCCAGGCCATAATCTTTTCTGATTTGTTCAACCTGTTCAGCGGTGGCCTCAGGGCCGCCAATGGAAAGTGCCAAGTCACCCGATAGTTGCAGCAAACTAAAGCAGAGCACCGAAATGGTCAGCGCGACGCTAAGGGCTATTAGCGTGCGCTTGAAAACAAATGCCCACATAAAGCATCACTCCCACACTGTGGAAGGCTAGCCGTGGCGAGTGCCACGGCTGCCGTTAAGTAGACCAGAACGTCACCAGCAACGTTATTTCCAGCTCGCCTCGTAGAAGCGGGGCAGCTCATCAGGGTAAGCGGTGAAGTCCAGGTCAGCGGTGTGAGCGTAATAGGTGGAGTAGGAGAACAGCGGTGCCCAATAAGCTTGTTCTGAGATGCGGGCGAGCACTTGCTGGTAGTAATCGAGACGCACATCAGGATCTACCGAGGTATCGGCGATTTGCAGCCACTCCTGTACTTGGCTGTCCTGCCAGAGATCATCGATGCCACCCGAGAAGTAGACGCTGACGAAGGCCGAGACATCGTTAATAGAGAAAGAGCCCCAGGCTTTGAATGACATATCGGTTTGACCGTTACGCTGAAGTTCCAACAGTGCGGGGGAGGTCATAAAGCGTAGGTTGGCATTGATGCCTACAGCACGCAGATCGCCAATCATGGCTTCGGCGTAGTCACGTTCCCGGTAAGCGTGAAGGCTGATATCAAAGCCATCGGCGTAACCCGCCTCGGCGAGTAGTTCACGGGCTTTTTCTGGGTCGTACTCATACTCAATGACGTTCTGGGTTTCACAGCCAAACTGAGTGGGAAAGCAAGGGGCGTAGAGCGGCTGGCTACCGCCACGTACCAAGTCATTAGCGAGGCCTTCCCGGTTCATTGCGTGGTTAATGGCTTGGCGCACGCGGATATCATTCAATGGTGAGTCTTCTCGGGTTGCTGCATCCAGACCGATATAACCCACACGCATGGTTTCACCACCGAGCACGCTAAGCTGGGGCATGCTACTCAGCGATTCAGCCTGGTCGGCAGGCACCCGCCATATCCAATCAACTTGCCCGGACATTAACTGCGCCATTCGTGAGTCTTCATCGGCAATCGCCTTGAACTCAATATTGCCAATCTCAGGTTGACCAATCGGACTGTCGGTAAAGTACTCCTCAAAGCGCGTTAAGCTCACACCGTCCCCTGGGCGAACGTTAGTAATCCGATAAGGGCCGGTGCCCACTGGCTGACGGCTAAAGCCTTCGATGCCGACTTCCTGGAAATACTCACTGGGGTAAATCGGCATTGGGCCGGAAAGGTACTCAAGGGCGGCGGGGAAAGGGTCTTTGAGATGGATCCGAACCTGAAAGTCATCCAGTTTCTCAGCGCTTTCGATCCAGTTGACATTTTGACGTGTGACTACCCGAGATTCGGGGGATACCGCGTAGTTGAAGGTAAACACCACATCGTCAGCGTTAAAAGCCTCGCCATTATGAAAGGTCACACCCTCGCGCAGCGCAAGATCCAGGGTCTGATCATCAACCCATTCCCACTCGGTCGCCAAGCGGGGCTCATACTCATTGGTTTCAGGATTGCGGTAGATCAGCGTGTCCCAGGCCAAATGAGCGAGGATAACCCCTTCGCGCAGGTTATTGTGGTAGGGGCTAACATTCTCAGGCTCGCTGTCAGAGGCGTACACCAGCGTGTCGTTGGCTTTGTCTGCCAATACCGAGGTAGAGCAGCTTAGTAACGTAGCAGATGCTGCCCAACATAAGGTTCGTTGTGAGCAGAGTGTCCGACGAGAAAGAGCCCATTGAGAAGCCGTTATTTGCGAAATAATGCGCTGTGCAAGAGTGCGGTGTAGATGCATGTCATACCTCATTATTTTTTAGTAAGAAAGGTTATGAGCGTTTGACGTACTGTCAGTACTGTTGTTATGAGATGAAGCTGTTATGAGTTGTTATTTTTCCACCACTTCAAGCTAGGCTATTGATCAGGGATGCCACAAGTGCAATGTTTAGAATTTATCATTGCCGTTTTGGCAATGCTTGTTCACCATTACGCAATGGAGGTGTCATGAACCCACGGGTGCTACAAGAAACCGCGTTACGCTACTTTCTCGAAGTGGTGCGCTGTGGCTCTATCAGCGAAGCCTCGGGAAAGCTTAACGTGGCGCCCTCGGCGATTAGCCGGCAGATCGCCCGGCTGGAGAGTGAGCTGGGTACTTTATTGTTTGAGCGGCGGGCAAGGGGGATGGTACCCAGTGCGGCAGGAGAGTTGTTGGCGGTACATGCCCGCCATATGCAGCTCGAAGCCGACCGTATTGGTAGCGAAATATTGGCCCTGCACGGGCTCCAGCGGGGCAAAGTGCGTCTGGCCAGTTCAGAAGGTTTTGCGGTGGATTTTTTACCCGCGGCTATCGCTGCCTTTCGCAAGCGTTATAGCGGCATTCACTTTCATTTGATGGTAGGGGCACCTTCTGAAGCTACCCGCTATGTTAGAGAGGGTGAGGCTGACATAGGCATTACCTTCAGCCTCAAACCTGAAGCGGATATAAATGTTGCTCTTAGGCAGCCCGCACCGATTATGGCTCTGGTTTCACCGCACCATGAATTAGCAGCGAAGAAGCATATATCCTTAGCTCAGCTTCAGCGCTATCCGCTAGCATTGCCATCACCTGAAACAACGTTGCGTCAGCTATTTGATATCTGCTGTAGCCGCCAGAATTTAGCGTTTGAATCCATCTTTAGCAGCGATTACACCGAAGCGTTGATTAACTTCGCCATACTGGGGGGAGGGGTGGCGCTTGCCGGTGAGGTTTCCGTTCGTTACCGGATTCATCAACAGCGTGTGGTGGCTATTCCTATTCGTGACCAGGGGATGGACTCGCGCTTTGTCGAAGTCCAAACCTTGGCCAAACGTACCTTGCCGAGTGCGACACAGGCATTTCTAGAGTTTTTAAAAACACAGATTCCACCAGGCAATCTACCGCTGCTACCCGAGGTGGCTAATCCGCTTACTTAACCGACTGATCAGATTGTTTCGCTATAATAAATACAATAAACGTAGGGTCATTACTAACGCCAATTGCCCGCGTGAAGCGTATTTGAAAAGTCCTCGAAAGCCCTGGAAAAGTTTTGAAGAGAAATTGGGTGGATGACATCTCGCGGCCGAGCCGCGACAATGGCGCCCTGTTTTTGTTATTAGCCACTACCGGGGAAAGTTATGACGCCACTTAACATCCTCTATCAGGATGAGCATCTGGTTGCGGTGCATAAGCCGTCAGGACTTTTGGTGCATCGCTCGGCGTTGGCCCGTGGCGAAACGGAGTTTCTGCTTCAACGGCTGCGTGATCAGCTCGGTAAGCGAGTCTATCCCGTTCACCGGCTAGACCGACCTACGTCAGGGGTGATGGTATTTGCGCTCTCCTCGTCAGTGGCGGGCCTGCTCAGCGATGCCTTTAGCGAGCGGCAGGTAGAAAAGCGCTATTTGGCGGTGGTGCGAGGTAAAGCCCCAGAAAGTGAGCGTTTGGACTACCCTCTGCGGGAAGAAGATGGCACACGTCCCAAGGCTGAGATGCCCGCCATGCCAGCGATGACCGATGTCCGCCGCCTGGATAGCGTTGAGCTACCGGTGCAGGTCGATCGCTATCAAGTCGCGCGTTATTCGCTAGTGGAAGCGCGGCCGCTGACCGGTCGGCGCCATCAGATTCGCCGCCATCTGTCACGGCGTGGCTACCCGATCATTGGCGATGCCAAGCACGGGAAAAGTGTCCACAATCGCTTTTTTGCCGAACAACTGAACGCACCACGCTTACTGCTGGCGGCCACCTACTTGGCCTTCGACCATCCACTGCTCGACAAGCGTGTACAATTAAGCTGCGCCCTGGATGACACCATGACCGCGCTATTTAATCACCTTGGTTGGGCAGGGCATTTGCCCCTGGATAGTATTCGAACGCCGCCCCACGCCATGCCTTCAGCCCTGCAAGCGCTATGAGTGAGTCTATTTCTATGTCCTCTGCTGTGCCATCGAACGAGCCAATTTCCATCTCTGGGGATTACGACTTTCGCTTTGGCGGAATTCGTCGCCTCTACGGACAACGTGCTGCTGAAGCATTTCGTCATGCCCATGTGGTGGTGGTAGGAGTCGGTGGGGTGGGTAGCTGGACGGTGGAAGCGCTGGCGCGCTCAGGTATTGGCAAGCTAACGCTGATTGATCTGGATGACGTGTGCGTTTCTAACGTTAACCGCCAGCTCCATGCGCTTGATGGCACTATTGGTCAACCCAAGGTGGAAGTGCTTGCTGAGCGCTGCCGTTTGATTGCCCCTGAGATGGAGGTTATCGCCGACAGCGCTTTTGTTACACCTACTAACTTGGGCGAGCGTATCCCCGATGACACGGATCACGTAGTGGATGCCATCGACAGTGTTATCGCCAAAGCCGCGCTGATTGCCTGGTGCAAACGACGCAAAATTCCCATCACCGTAACGGGGGCGGCAGGTGGGCAAACGGATCCGACGCGCATTCAAGTCGCCGACCTCACTCGCACTGAGCACGACCCGCTGCTCTCCAAGGTGCGTTCGCGGCTGCGCCGGGATTACGGTTTCTCGCGCAACCCCAAGCGGCGCTTCTCGGTAGAGTGCGTTTACTCTGACGAGCAGTTGGTTTACCCCAGCGGTGATGGCGAGGTGTGCTTGCAAAAGCCGGGCAGCGGTGACGCCACGCGACTGGACTGCGCTTCTGGATTTGGCGCCGCCACTTTTCTGACCGGCACTTTTGGCTTCGTAGCTGCCTCAAAAGTGCTTGAACGTCTTGCCAAAAAAGCCAATCAGCCAGCCGCTGTAAACGTCACTAAAAAGGAAAGTGAATGACCACGCCAGTTCCTGGTATTTACCGCCACTACAAAGGCAATCTGTACGAAGTACTCGGCACCGCCCAGCACAGTGAAAGCGAAGAGCATGTCGTGGTCTATCGCGCCCTTTATGGCGATTATGGCCTCTGGGTACGCCCGCTTGAGATGTTTACGGAATCGGTGACCAAAGATGGCCGTAGCCAGCCACGCTTTGCGCTGGATAAAGCGTTTTAGGATTTTTATATCCGCCCAGGAGTATTTATGACACCGCGCTCGCCCCAGCAAACGCTGAAGGACGTATTTGGTTTTGACGACTTTCGTGGCGGCCAGCAGGCGGTGGTGTCCAGGGTGTTGGACGGGCACTCAACAGCGGCGATTTTTGCCACCGGCGCGGGGAAGTCACTGTGCTATCAGCTCCCGGCGCTACATTTACCGTATTTAACCTTGGTGGTATCACCGCTGTTGGCGCTGATGCAGGACCAACTGGGGTTTCTGGTGCGGCACGGTGTGGCCGCGGCCAGCATTGATTCCACTCAAGACCGCGACACTACCCAGGATGTGATGGAGCGTGCCAAAAGCGGCGAACTGAAAATCCTTATGATTTCGGTAGAGCGGCTTAAGAACGAGCGTTTTCGCCATTTTTTACGTCAGGTTCAGATATCGCTGCTGGTGGTTGATGAAGCCCACTGTCTTTCCGAATGGGGACATAACTTTCGCCCTGATTACTTAAAACTGCCGGACTACCAGCGGGACTTCGCCATTCCCCAGGTGCTGCTGCTTACCGCTACTGCGACGCCCACGGTGATTGCTGATATGGGCGAGAAGTTTGCTATCGCGCCAGAGAATGTCATCACCACTGGCTTTTATCGTTCCAATCTCGAATTGCTGGTGGCTCCCGCCATGGAGGATCGCCAGCAGCAGCTGATCAACTGGCTGAAACCACAGATGCAACCGGGACGCGAAGCGCCGACGATTATTTACGTCACCTTGCAACACACCGCTGAACAGGTGGCCAGCGCACTTGCAGCCCAGGGCATCGCCGCCCAGGCATACCACGCTGGGTTGGATTCAAGCCGCCGAGATGAGATCCAGCATCAGTTTATGAGCGGCGCATCGCCCTGCATCGTAGCTACTATTGCCTTTGGCATGGGCATCGATAAAGGCAATATCCGTAACGTGGTGCACTATGACCTGCCCAAATCCATCGAGAACTACAGCCAGGAGATTGGCCGGGCAGGGCGCGATGGTCAGCCTTCCACCTGCCTGACCATGGCCGGTCGCGATGGCCTGCGGGTGCTGGAAAACTTCGTTTACGGCGACACCCCCGAGTACGCGGGCATTGTCCGCTTGCTGGAAGAGATCTCCACAGCAGGCCAAGCACCTGATCGCCAGTGGGAGGTGCTGCTTAATACACTCTCCCGCGACACTAATATTCGCCTGCTGCCGCTTAAAACACTTTTGGTTCGTCTTGAAATGCACGGTGTGATTGCACCACGCTTTGCGTTTCTAGCCGAGTATCGGCTGCGCTACCACCTTGAGCCTAGTGAGTTGGTAAATCGTTTTGTAGGCGAGCGTGCGGCATTTGTACGCCTGCTGGTCGACAATATTCCAATGGCTCGTACCTGGGGGACGGTAGATTTCGAGCGTCTGCACAGTGCGGGGCAGGCCCAGCAGATTGACGCTTCCCGTGCCCGCGTAATTACCGCTCTTGAGTACTTTCAGGATAAGGGATGGCTGACCCTGGAAGGCAAGCGGATGACCGATGTCTACGAGATCTGTCAGCCGAGCTTTTCCATTGAAACGCTGGCGAACCAGCTGTATGAAGACTGCCTCAATCGTGAACGTATTGAAATTGAGCGGCTGCAATCGATGCTAGCGCTGTTTGAATCGGAGAGTTGCCTAACACGGCGGTTGGCCATGCACTTTGGTGATAGTACCTTTGGTGATAGTACCTTTGGCGATAGCGCTTTTGATGCGCCAAGCGATGCATCACTTCAGACTGAGCAAAGCCGCTGTGGCCACTGCTCGGTGTGTTACGGCCACCCGGTAAAACTCCCAGGTGCACCGCCACAGCCTGAATTAACGGCTGCTGATTTTCAGCGCTACGCAACGCCGCTAATTGAGCATCATACTGAAAAGGTCGGCCAGCCGCCCAATGCACAGCGGCTGGCGCACTTCCTGTGTGGGTTAACCATGCCGATCTTCACCCCACTCAAAGCACGTAGCCTTAACGGCTTTGCAGTCTTTGAGCAGCGCACCTACCCGGAGGTGCACCAGTGGGCGGAGAGCTACTTAGCTCACGCTGACAGTTGATGGTGTGTGGGTCGATATTGGCTACACCCTACTCCCAAGCAGGGAAGGGATCAGGCAGTTGCTTCCACGCTTCCATGCCTTTCAGTAGTTCATCTTCGCTTAATAGGCAGGCATCCAATGCCTCGCGCATTTTGGCTTGATCCAGATTCTGACCGATGAACACCAGCTCTTGGCGCATATCGCCAAACGGTTCTTCCCATTTCTCCTGGATGAATTGACGATACTCTGGGTCGCTGGGCCAGCGCTCTTCGGGAATCGCCTTCCAGAACATACCGGCTACACCGTGGTGGGCGATACCTCCGGCCTGACTCCACTGACCAGCCCACTGCGGGCGAGTGGCCAGCCAGAAAAAACCTTTTGAGCGTAGCAGCCCCTTGCCAAACCAGTCGGCGTGCAGCAGGTCATGGAATTTAGCTGGGTGAAATGGCCTACGGGCATGGTAGGCAAAACTACCGATGCCATACTCTTCGGTTTCCGGTACGTGCTCTCCGCGCATCTCTTTGAGCCAGCCGGGCGCTTGCTGGGCACGCTCAAAGTTGAACTTGCCGGTATCCAACACTTTGTCCAGCGGCACGCCGCCTTGGGTAATCGGAACGAGTTCGGCATCGGGGTTCAGCGAGTGCAAAATCGCCTTCAGAGCCTCAAGCTCTTGTTTGCTGATCAGGTCGGTCTTACTGATTAACAGTACATCGCAAAATTCGATCTGATCGACCAACAGGTCGGCGACATTGCGTTCGTCTTCCTCACCTAAACTCTCGCCTGCCTCTGCAAGGCTTTGCGCTTCGCGATATTGGGCAAGAAAGTTGGCTCCATCAACGACAGTGACCAACGTATCTAGCCGTGCTACATGGGAAAGGCTCTGGCCACTTTCATCTTCAAAGGTAAAGGTTTCCGCCACGGGCAGCGGCTCGGAAATCCCGGTTGACTCTATGACTAGGTAATCGAACTTGCCTTCTCGTGCCAGTTGACTGACTTCTTCTAATAAGTCTTCACGCAGGGTGCAGCAGATGCAGCCATTGCTCATCTCTACCAAGCGCTCTTCGGAGCGGTTCAGAGCAATATCGCCATCTAACGTCGACTCACCAGGGCCTCCGCGCACTAGTGCACCGTCGATATTCACCTCGCTCATATCGTTAACGATCACGGCTACGCGGCGCCCTTCACGGTTGGCAAGAATATGATTGAGTACGGTGGTTTTACCGGCACCAAGAAAACCCGAGAGCACGGTCACGGGGAGTGGAGTAAATGCGGTCATTGCTAGACAACCTCTAAATGGGTTTGTGTTATGTGATAATATAACAATAAAGAGGTTGCTATAGAAAGGTCTGTTTTGGAAGTGTATGTAACATGGGCAAAGAAACGCTGGTTTAAAAAGAGCTGGATTACCAGAGGTAGCAATCTTTAGACCTTTAAAAGCCCATAAACCCTTCAGCACTGCTGATGGGCCTGGCCTGGGTGAGATAGTCAAGGTCGATGCGTGGCCGCTCCAGGGAAGTATCGCCGGTAAATAGAATCTCCAATTCTCGGGCGAAGGCGAGCGTCTGCAGGTCGCTGCCACGCCGACCGATAATCTGCAGGCCAAATGGCAAGCCGTTACGGTCGCGCCCGGTGGGTAAGGTTACTGAAGGATGACCCGCCAGAGTTGAGGCGTAGGCCATGGAGAGCCAGTGATAGTAGCTCTGCGTGGGTTGCCCATCAACCTCGGTAGGGTAGAGTTCATGCCAGTCGCGGGGGCTAATGGTAGCGGTCGGCGCGAGGACAAAGTCGTACTGCTCGAAAAACTGCTGCCAGTGGCGGTAAAGCGTCGTCTGGTTAGTCATCGCACGAACCACGTCGAGGGCGGAATAGCCTTCGCCTTCCTGGACGTTGTCGCGCACGTTCGGCCCTACTTTATCTGGGTATTGTTGCAGCAGCTCTCGGTGATGACCGGAGAAACCCAGCGCACGAAGAATCGCGAACGTATCGTCGGCCTGTAAGCACTCGGGGTGGGTGTCATCCAGTTGCCCGAATACATGGCCAAAGCGCTGAAGCTTGTCACTAAAACTATCGGCGACCAGCTTCTCCGTCATGGTGAAACCGAAGTCCGACGTGAAGGCTACACGGGCGCTGCAGAGATCATAGTGGGGTAGATGGCGAAATGGCTCGGGGTGGTAGGCTGCTTGTCCATCGATAACGGGCACCCAGGGGTCGCGGCGGTCGGGGCGGATCATTGTTGAGAGCATGAGCGCGGCATCGTCTACGGTGCGGGCCATGGGGCCACTCAACGACATTGGTAGCCAGCCCATCGGACGGTTATGCCCAGGAACAACACCAGGAGACGGACGAAAGCCGACTACGCCACAAAACGCCGCTGGGGTACGCAAGCTGCCACCGGTATCTGAACCGGTGGCTAACGGTGCCATACCACAAGCAAGAGCAACAGCAGAACCGCCGGAAGAGCCGGCAGCAGAGCGGGTAAGGTCGAAGGGATTGGCAGTGACACCATAAACCGCATTACGGGTATTGCCTCCGGCGCTCCACTCGGGGTTATTGGTTTTACCCATCACCACGGCGCCTTCCTGGCGTAGCTGGGCCACCATTGCATCGTCACCTTGGGCAGTATTGTCGGCGTAAATTTGGCTGCCGAAGGTGGTGGGTAACCCGGCAACATCGACCATATCTTTCACACATAACGGCAGCCCATGCAGAGCCCCCAACCTTTCACCACCATCAATGGCATGTTGAGCCTTGCGAGCGGCCAGGCGCATGGCGTCAAAGTTCTGCGCTACCAGCGCATTGACAGCAGGGTTGACTGCCTCTGTGCGGGCGATGCAGCTTTCAGTCAGCTCGATTGCAGAGAGTTGTTTGGAGGCCATCAGGCGGCGTGCTTCAACAGCACTTAGGTCACAAGGATTCATTGATTTATCCCTATCAAAATATCGAGTTAGCTAGCGGGTGCAAAGGCGGTGAAAGCCCAGGAACGCCCCGGTGCTGCGTCAATCAATTGACGCGTGTAAGCCGCTTAAGGGCTGACTAATGCTGGCTGTATCGGCCCATACTCAACCGTGCCAAGTTAGCCCATCACTCAGTGTAAAAAAGTCCTATGTCATTCGCCAATACCGTGAAAAGCATCACGGCATCCATTTTGAATTAATGGTGGCCTCTTCCACCGGGGTGACACAGAGGGTATGCGAAGGATTGCTAATTGAACCTGCACTAGTAAACAACTATCTCACTACCTTGGTGTATGTTGCGGCCTGCAAAGGAGGTAATGTTAATTGGCGACGTGTCAGTGCGTCATCTAAGTGAGGGTGCTGAGTTAGTCCCTATTCGAGATCGAGAAATGTGTAGTCGCTGGGTTTGAGATCAGCGCTTATATTGCGTCGGGCAGTAGCCGCGTATGACATCTGTTGATCGCAGGGAGGTATGTTTGGTCGCTCGGCCAGTAACGCGCTTGCGCCAAAGGCGGAATGACGCAGGCTTTAACTGATTTCTCATCACTTCAATCACGTCTGGCTCAGCAAGGCCAAACAGTGTCTCGATGGCTTCAAATGGCGTGCGGTCTTCCCAGGCCATTTCAATAATTCGGGATTGCTCGTCGTCAGGTAGATGGCGAAAACGTTCCACGATAGCTTTAGGCATGAGACACCCTAAATATTGAGTAATAGAGGGAAATTATTGTACCACTGTTATGCAAAGTGTGTGGCAGTGTACTAGAAGTGGCAGTAGGCTGCACGCGATGCGAGAAGTAGGCCATTTGTCTGAAACAATGCGTGATCCATACTGAGCATTTGATCTACTTTATGGCTAACAGCGCACGGAAAAGCCCATTCATCAATACGGGTTCATCTCGGCGGATGTTAAAACCAGCCTGTTGGATAAGAGGCGTTGCTTGGCGGGTAATATCTGTGGCGATAAGCGATGTAATGGCGTTCAACGCTCGACGACCTAGTCCAGCAGTATGAGTATCGGGTTGAAATTTATCCATGACACAGAGCTGGCCACTGTTCCTCAACACTCGGTGTGCTTCGGCTAGCCCCTGTTCTGGGTTTGGCATTACCGCCAAAATAAGGTGCATGATTACCACATCGAAGTGCTCATCTGGATACTCTAGCGCGGCTGCATCCATCACGCGACACTCAACATCCCGCCGTGCCTTCTCTGCCCGTTCACGGGCGCGCTTTACCATGGCTGGTGTTAAGTCCGTAAGGTGTGCTTCGAGCTCGTGGGGCAAGTAAGGCAGGTCTAAACCGGTCCCAGCACCCACCAGCAAAACGCGCATACCGGGCTCCCAGTCAACTTGGCCAAGTGCGATTCTGCGCGGTTTACAAAATGCTTTGGTTGCTACCAGGTCGTATACCGGTGCATAGATGCTATAACGCAGGCGATTCCAGGTTGTTGTATTTATCATAAATTCCCTTTGATAGCGCGGTTAACAAGCTGTACTTAATGTCTGTGACGGGCACTCGCCAAACTGCTGCTTGTAGTCATGGGCAAACTGCCCCAAGTGCCAAAATCCCCAGTAGGTGGCAATGTCGGTTACCGTTTGTGGCGGCCTTGCAGCGCGTAGGGCACGCCTTACCCGGTTTAGCCGCGTTAAGCGTAGGAACTGCAGCGGACTAATACCTAAAATGGTGGTAAAGCTGTACTGCAGTGTTCGCCTGCTTACATGGGTAAGCTCGCAAAGTGCATCTATGGTCATAGGCCCTTCAAGGTGTTCATCTACATAGCTCTTTACCCGGTCAACTACGGCTTTACGGTGGGCATAACTGGGCGGCAGCTCATGGCTGGGATGATTCGCCTGCAGTAGCTCAAGAAGCCCTGTTAACAGAATGTCTTGATGGATATTTTCTGCTATCACACCTTGTTGATGGGTGAGCAGCCGTTCAAGTAAAAACGAGATAGCTCGCAGCGTGGCCGGGTCTGCATGGCGTCGTGGTGAGCAGTGCCATTTCTCATCGATCACAATACCTTGGCGCTTCGCAGCTGCTTGGAGCAGTGGTAGCCGAATTACCAAACCATAAATATTGAAAGCTTCTGGCGTTACTAGTTCAAAATCGCGCCCGCCGGGTCGGCACATTATCTCGTGCACTTCTAATGCCTGACCGTTGATCCGAGAGTCATTTGGTTGTGGTGGAATTCCCAGCCATAGCGAGTCTTCCCACACTCGGCACTCTTGGCGCAGCGCCTGGCCGGTATGCTCTTTAAATACCTGAATGGCCGGTAGCGCAATTTCATCCAGCCGGCCGTAAAAGCGGCCTGGGCTTAGTTGGTCATACTGCTGCTGCCAGCGGGTCAGGTTCTGAGCATGCTCGTCGGCATCAAATGCTTCTTGTGTGCACTTTTTTGGTGCGATGTCTTGGCTCGTCAAGGTCATCTGAAGCTCCAGTGGGCGTGATGAAGGCGCTATCACGTCGCATGCTTATTGTTAATTCATTGTATTTATTCTGTTTTTCATAATTGTGGCAGGTTTGCCGAAACTCGATACTCCCCGTCTATTGATAGCGCTATTGTGAGAACAAGCAAGTTTTGTTCCTCAACGCGCATGCTGCGCACTTGTTTTGAGGCTGTGCAGCTGTATTTGACATGTTGAACATAAAGCAGCTGTCTTTGACATAGTTCGTTTGGACATAGCTAGTTTTGACATAGTTAGTTTCGAAATAGCTAGTTTTGAAATAGTCGGCTTTGAAATATAAAAAAGGAAGGTCATATGGCGCAGACCTATCACACCACTGTGGGAAGCCGCCGCTATCGCTTTAACGGTTTGGCTGAGTTGATGGCTAAGGCGACACCTCCTCGCTCCGGGGACCGGTTGGCAGGCGTGATCGCTGAATCTGCGGAAGAGCGGGTAGTGGCACAAATGGTGCTAGCGGAGCTGCCACTCACCACATTTTTAAATGATGTGCTGATTCCCTACGAGCAAGATGAGATTACGCGATTAATTATCGATGACCATGATACGAACGCTTTTGCGCCGTTGCGTCATCTAACGGTTGGTGACTTTCGTAATTGGCTGTTATCTGACCACGCGACCAGCGACGTGTTAGCTGCTGTACGCGCTGGCATTACCCCTGAAATGGCGGCAGCTGTCAGCAAATTGATGCGTAATCAGGATTTGATGCTGGTAGCCAAAAAGTGCCAGGTGACGACGGCATTTCGCAATACGATTGGTTTGCCGGGGCGACTATCGACGCGTCTGCAGCCTAATCATCCCACTGATGACGTCACTGGCATTGCCGCCAGTATCCTGGATGGCCTGCTGTATGGAAGCGGGGATGCAGTGATTGGCATCAACCCTGCTACTGATAATGTCGCCCAAAGCGTCAAACTGATGAGGCTGATGGATGATGTCATTCAGAAGTACGAGATTCCCACCCAGTCCTGTGTACTCACCCATGTTACCAACACACTGGAAGCGATTGAGCAGGGCGCGCCGGTAGATCTCGTCTTTCAATCCATCGGTGGTACCGAAGCCACCAACCGTAGTTTTGGTTTTGATTTAAGCACCTTGGCGGAAGCCGAAGCAGCAGCTCAGACACTGAATAGGGGGACGGTCGGGCGCAATGTGATGTATTTCGAAACCGGCCAGGGTAGTTCACTTTCTGCTGATGCCCACCATGGTCTGGATCAACAAACCTGCGAAGCTCGAGCCTACGCCGTGGCGCGTAAGTTCAATCCGTTGCTGGTGAATACGGTAGTGGGATTTATTGGCCCTGAGTATTTGTACGATGGCAAAGAGATTACTCGAGCGGGCTTGGAAGATCACTTTTGTGGAAAATTGCTAGGTGTGCCGATGGGCTGTGACGTGTGTTATACCAACCACGCTAGTGCCGATCAGAATGATATGGACAATCTGCTGACGCTGTTAGGCGTGGCGGGTTGTAGCTTTGTGATGGGCATCCCCGGCTCGGATGACATCATGCTCAACTACCAAACGACCTCTTTCCACGATGCGCTTTACGCAAGGCGTGTGCTTGGCCTAAAAGCAGCCCCGGAATTCGAGGAGTGGCTGGCGAAAATGCAGATCTTTCAAGATGTTTCTGCATACCGATTAAATGACCAACTACCCGCTGCCTTCGCGAATAGCCTGCGCCACCTGCCGAAGGAGCCTTCCCGTGACGCCTGATAATAGAGCGAAGGCTCTCTCTCCAACTATCGTCATCGAAAACCCTTGGGAGCGATTAAGGGCGTTTACCGACGCCCGTATTGGGCTTGGCCGCGCGGGTGTCAGCTTGCCTACTAAACAGCTATTAGCCTTTCAGCTTGCCCACGCCCAGGCTCAAGATGCGGTTCACTGCCCCCTTGAGTGCGATGCACTGGCCAGCGAGCTAATCGAGACACTTAGCCTGAGTGTGCCGCCTATTCGACTGCACAGCCAAGCGGAAGATCGCGCCATGTATCTGCAACGGCCGGACTATGGACGCCGCTTAAGTGATGGCTCACGGCAGCAGTTGCAGCAGGCCACAGAAAGCGGCCAGCGCTTTGACTTGGCCGTAGTCATTGTTGATGGGTTATCGGCGCTGGCGGTGCAGCAGAACAGCGCACCGTTCCTCACGGCACTGCATCGCGCTTTTGCCCACGACCAGAATGAGTGGCAACTGGCACCGCTGACGGTAGTAGAGCAGGGGCGTGTAGCTATTGGCGATGAGGTGGGTGCGCTACTGAACGCCGATGCAGTGTTGGTGATGATTGGCGAGCGACCAGGGTTAAGCTCCCCAGATAGCCTTGGGCTGTATATGACCTGGGCACCCGAAGTGGGCCTAAAAGATGACCGCCGTAACTGTATTTCTAACGTTCGCCCAGCGGGGCTGAAACCAGAAGAGGCTGCTCGGCGGTTATTGCTGCTGCTGGCAGAGGCTCGCCAACGAAAACTGTCTGGCGTCCAACTGAAAGACCGCAGCGAGGACAGCGTACTAGAAGGCGCAGCAGGTGGCTCAACGCAGAATTTCCTGGTGGCTGATTAACAGACATTCAGTTGCTACGCGCAACACACAAATAATAAGACACAAACAACAATACAGGTAACAAGTCACAACAACACATGAGTCGCAAAACATAAATAGCAACGCTCCTAACAACAATACGGAACCAACGCCCCAACTCAGCACGCCGCTGACAACGATTGCGTTCCACACTGAAAAGGGCAAGACAAATGACACAACCTCCTGTAGATCAAGCGTATCTGGCCAAACGCCAGCTACGTAAAGGTACCGCTGGCTGGCTATTATTGGCAGGGCTTGGGGTTTCTTACGTAATTTCCGGTGACTTTGCTGGTTGGAATTTCGGTATTGCCGAAGCGGGCTGGGGCGGCTTTGCAATTGCCGCTTGCTTAATGGCGCTCATGTACTTGGCGTTGGTGCTGTCACTCGCGGAAATGTCAGCAGCGATACCCGCCGCCGGTGGTGGCTATAGTTTTGCTCGCCAAGCGATGGGTCCCACGGGCGGCTATTTAACGGGACTGGCAGTACTGATTGAGTACGCCCTTGCGCCTGCTGCCATTGTGATTTTCATTGGCTCGGCAGTGGAAGCGTTACTGGGCATTAACGGACCGATGGTGTATCTGCTGTTCTATGCGGTATTTATCGGTATTCACCTGGCGGGGGTCGGTGAAGCACTAAAAGTGATGATGGTGATTAGCGGCTTGGCTGTATTTGCGATTCTCGCGACAGCGGTGGCGCTGATAGGCAATTTTGATTCTGCGAATTTATTTGATATTGCGCCTACGGACGCAGCGGGAGCCAGTACCTTTATGCCCTACGGCTGGTATGGCATTTGGGCAGCACTGCCATTTGGCATGTGGCTGTTTTTGGCGGTAGAGGGTGTGCCACTGGCGGCGGAAGAGGCTAAAGATCCGGCGCGGGATATGCCCAGAGGTATTATTGCTGCGATGCTGTTTCTACTCTTCACCGCGCTTTTGGTAGTTGTGCTGCTGGCAGGGGCAGCAGGCGCTGAGATGATTGGCCAAAGTGGTGTGCCGTTAGTAGATGCACTTAATGCGACGGGCAACCCCACGCTTGCCACATTGGTAAACATATTGGGTTTGGCTGGACTGGTAGCCTCGTTTTTCTCGATTATTTACGGCTATAGCCGCCTGGTGTTTGCACTCTCCCGCGCAGGCTACTTGCCAAAGCAACTGTCCCTGACCAGCGGGCGTAAAGTCCCCTATCTGGCGCTAATTGTACCGGGTGTTTTCGGCTTTTTAGCGTCGTTAAGCGGTGAAGGTGACTTGATGTTAGCAATGGCGGTGGTGGGTGCCACGATCTCTTATGCGCTGATGGCACTAAGCCATATTCTGCTGCGCTTAAAGCAGCCAGACCTGCCACGCCCCTATAAAACCCCAGGTGGCATTGTGACCTCCTCCATTGCTCTGGTGCTGGCAATTATTGCTCTCACAGGGGTTTATGCTTTTGACCCTCGCGCGTTTAACTACACCATTGTGCTATTTATTGCTGGTGCGGCGTACTATTTCCTCTACAGCAAAAACAAGCTAGTGGCGAAAACTGCTGAAGAAGAGTTTGCACTGGTGACTACTTTGCCCGAAGAGCTAGACGGTAGCGTGCCTGCTGATGGAGTACCTGTCGTTAAGCTGTAATGACAACACGGATGTAGCTAGGTGAGAAAAGCCTCTGCGCGAATAAGCGCAGAGGCTTTTTTGTCCCGAGCGCTTAAAACAGGATGCCCGCTTGCTAAAAAAGCACGGGTTACCCACCAAGGTCTTCTCGCATGTAGTTTCCCGTTACGCGAAGCTGGAAAAAATAATCAGGAGGCCTGCCCGTGAAACTTTCCCCTGCGTATCGATTAGCAGCCACTATCCTGCATGGATTTGACGAGTACCGTGCACGTTTTAAACAGATCACCATTGATGCTAGCCGCCGCTTTCGAGATGCTGCCTGGCGTGAAGCGCAGCAGGCTTCGGCGGCACGGATAAATCTTTATGAAGAGAAAGTGAACGGTACGCTGGAACGCTTGCAGCGAACCTTTGCCCATGACGTACTAGCGTACTGTGAAACCTGGCGGGAAGGCCGGGAGCACTACGCTCAGATGATCAGCCAGCGGCTTGATTATGAACTGGCAGAGACATTTTTTAACTCTCTGTTCTGTTCGGTGTTTCATCACCGGCACATTCGTAACGACTGGATGTTTGTATATAGCTCCCGGGAGGATGCTGCTCATCACTCCGGTATTGAGCTGTGTCGGAGGCGTGCGGTAAACGGCGATTGGTCAGCGGCACTGGCATGGGCGCTTGAAGAGGCACCGTTTGACAACCCTTTTGCCGATCTCCCACGCGATATTGCGCTAGGGGCAGAGCTGCTGGAAACCCAACTTCCTGATGACATTTGGCGGGCAGAGGATGCCCAGCTAGAGCTATTGAAAAGTGTCTTCTATCGCAACAAAGGTGCTTATTTGGTTGGCCGTATTCTGGGGGGCGGTGAGCAGGTGCCGCTGGTGTTACCGATACTGCACGGCGAAGGCTTTGGTGAGCAACAGGGGGGTGACCCTTGCCTACACTTGGATACAGTGCTGACCGAAACCGATGAAGTCTCAATTATTTTCTCGTTCACACGTGCCTATTTTCAGGTGGATGTGCCGGTGCCAGGGGAGTTTGTTTACTACTTAAAGCAGTTGATGCCCCATAAACCTGAAGGGGAATTATATGCGGCGATCGGCTTTTTTAAGCATGGCAAAACCGAATTTTTCCGAGCGTTAAACCTGCAGGTGGCCAAACGTGAGGATCAGTTTGTGATTGCACCAGGTGTGCGCGGCATGGTGATGGCGGTATTTGTACTACCCAGCTTTCGCACTGTATTCAAGATCATTAAGGATAAGTTCGATCCAGCCAAAGAGGTCACCCACGCTGTGGTGCGCGAGAAGTACCGGTTGGTAAAACGTCACGACCGGGTTGGCCGTATGGCGGATACTCAGGAGTTTTCAAACTTTATCGTACGCCAGGATCACTTTGCACCAGATTGCTTGGAGCACCTGCTAGAGGTAGCACCCTCAACGGTATCGCTTAAAGATGACAAAGTGATTATTAAGCACTGCTATACCGAACGGATGATGACCCCGCTAAATATTTACCTGGAGCAGTGCAGTCCGAATGAGCAAGTAATGGTGCTCAAAGATTATGGCAACGCCATTAAGCAGATGGCGGCGGCCAATATCTTTCCTGGCGACATGCTGCTAAAAAACTTCGGCGTTACCCGCCATGGTCGGGTGATTTTTTATGATTATGATGAGGTGAGCTATCTCACCGAGTGCCGTTTTCGGCACATCCCCAAGTCCTATGGTAATGATTTTCAAGCGGGGGGTGGTGAGAGTTTATCTATTGGCCCCAATGATATTTTTCCAGAGGAGTTCGGGCCATTCATGTTTGCCAACCCTGAGCTACGCGCTCTATTTATGGAGCAGCATCCTGAGTTATTCGACCCTAACTACTGGCTAGAGCTGCAGCAGGCAATTGTCGATGGGCGAGTAATTGATGTTTACCCCTATCGCAATAAGCAGCGTTTCGCGGGAACGATAGGGCAGCTGGTATATTAAAGCGCAATCAGTAGCGACTTAACCGAGGGCAACTATGACAGCACCACCACACTTAGTGGTTTTTACTGGTTCAGGAATTAGCGCCGAAAGTGGTATTAAAACGTTCCGTGCCAGTGATGGCTTATGGGAAGACTACCCGGTCGAGGATGTGGCGACTCCCCAGGCGTGGCAGCGCAATCCGCAGTTGGTGTTGGATTTCTATAATCAGCGCCGCGAGCAGATTCGTAAAGCCAAACCCAATGCGGCCCATAAGGCGCTAGCGGCACTGGAAAAAGATGGCTTTAAGGTGAGTGTTGTTACCCAGAATATTGATGATTTGCACGAACGAGCGGGATCGCGCCATGTGTTGCACTTGCATGGTGAGATTTTGCTGGCGCGCTCATCTGTGGATACGCGGTTGCGTTATCCATTACCCAAGGGCGGCATTGCGCTGGGTGATATTTGTGATAAAGGCAGCCAGCTGCGCCCCGATGTGGTGTGGTTTGGTGAGGCGGTGCCGCTGTTTGAAGACGCCTGCGAACTTGTCAGTCAGGCGGACTTTTTGCTGGTGGTGGGCACCTCCCTGGCGGTGATGCCAGCCGCGTCGCTACTGAATTATATCGACTACGATACGCCTTGCGCGCTGGTTGACCCCGATGCTGATGCATTAACACCACCGGGTGTGCTGGCGATTAACACCACCGCAGGCGAGGGCATTCCTGCGTTGGTGAATCGCTGGAAGCAGCAGGGCAATCTGCTGCTTTCCTGAACTGTTTACTGCTCGAGAAACCATGCCTTCATTACGTTGGTAACCTTCGTCATTTCCGCTTCCGAGGTGATGTAGGCGGGCATGGTATACAGCCAGCGGCCAATGGGACGCAGCCATACGCCACGCTGGCGGGCGAAGTCGCCTACGCCTTTAAGCGCCTCCGGGGAGTGGGCCTCAATGACCGCAGTGGCACCGAGGACACGTACATCGGCTACCTTGCTGTGGGAGCGTAGTTGTTCGTCGTCGATTAGCTCACGACTGAGTAAGTGATTTAACTGGGCAATCTTGCCGAGATAATTCTCTTCCTCAAAGACTCGCAGGCTTTCCAGCGCAACACGGCAGGCCAGCGGATTGCCCATAAAGGTAGGGCCATGCATAAAGGCGTGGTGGGGCGTATCGCCAATAAAGGCGCTATGCACGCGGTCGGTGGCAAGTGTTGCCGCATGGCCTAGGTAACCACCGGTTAGCCCCTTGGATAGCACCATAATGTCTGGGGTAACGTCTGCGTGGTTGGCGGCAAACAGCTTTCCGGTACGGCCAAAGCCAGTGGCCACTTCATCAAAAATCAGTAATACGCCAAACTCATCGCACAGCTTGCGTGCGCCACGCAAGTAGTCTGGCGAGGTCATGTTGAGTCCGCCCGCAGCCTGTAACAGTGGCTCCATCAACAGGGCGGCAATCTCGTGGTGATGTTGTGCTAATACTTCGCGTAGCGCTGCTAAGTCGCAGGCTACCTGCTCAGGCGTAGCGTTGAACGGTGCGGTAGGCGCGGGGGCAAAGTGATGCTGTGGCAGTAGGCTGGCGAACAAGCTATGCATGCCCTCTTCAGGGTCGCAGACTGCCATACAGCCAGTGGTATCGCCATGGTAGGCCTTCATGAGCGAAAGCATCTTGTGCTTTTCGGGATGGCCGATAAGCACCTGATACTGCAGCGCCATTTTCATCGCGACTTCCATACCCACTGAACCGCTATCGGAGTAGAACACATGGTTCAGCCCGGAGGGGGTGATACGCACCAGCTCGCGGGCTAGCTGATCTGCGGGCTCGTGGGTAAGACCGCCGAGCATCACATGACAAAGCTCGCTTGCCTGTTCGCGAATTGCTGCCACTAAACGCGGGTGGCTGTAGCCGTGAATCATGCACCACCAGGAGCAGGTAGCATCCAATAAGCGCTCGCCGCTTTCCAGGGTAAAGTGGCTACCGCTGCCGCCAACTACTTTGGGAGTGGTAGATTGGGTTTTAAGGTGAGCGTACGGGTGCCAAACGGGTGAACTCATAATGCAACTTCCTGATGCGGCGAGGGGGCGTTGAGCAGCGGTGCCAACGATAGATATGGCTGGGCGTGTGCCGCTTCAGCGATAGCCAAATGGGGAATAATACCGAGGCATGGTGCGGCCAGGGTATTTTTGAGCAGCGCAATATTAGCCTCAAAACGCATGTGGTCAGCGGCAAATTCAGGGTCCACCACACTGCCAACCCAACCTACGAGCGTTAAGCCATCGGAGGAGATCACCTCTGCGGTGAGCCGAGCATGGTTAAGGCAGCCCAGTTTAAGCCCTACCACCAGAATAACCGGTAGCTGCAAGGCGCGTGGAATGTCGGAGAAATCTTCATCCGCGTTCAGTGGTACCCGCCATCCGCCGGCACCTTCAATGAGTGTTAGGTCCCGTGACGTATTGCTGAGGGTATCGCGCAGTATGGCGGCAATGCTGTCTATGCTTAGATCAACGCCTGCTTCCTGGGCGGCCAGATGTGGTGCGATAGCCGGAGCAAACGCCCAAGGGTTAACAGTGGCGTATTCGGCCAATGGGGTACTTTGTGCCTGAAGCGCTAGGGCATCACCATTGCGTAGTCCGTCGGGAGTCATACGACTACCTGACGCAATTGGTTTTAGGCCTAGTGTGCTGAGTTTACGTTCGCGAGCAGCGCACAGCAGTGCGCTGGTGGCTAGGGTTTTACCTGCATCGGTATCGGTGCCGGTCACAAAATAAGCGGTCATCGCGTTTTTTCCAGGTGCAGAGTGAAGCAGTGGTAGCTAACGGGCAGGCCCAAAGGGGTGCGTAGGGTTTCAAAGCGCGCCTGAGCAGCGGCCAGTTCCCGCCGGGTAAGCTGAGCATTGGGCCTTGCTACTTGGGCGCCCACACCTTTAATCGAGGCCATGACGGCATTTAGGTCGGGGTAGTAAAACTGCCGCTGCTCGGCTGTGTGCTGAGTCAGTGTCAAACCGCTTTGGGTTACGGCATGTTTAACTGTTTGGGCATCTGGCGTTTGCAGCAGTGCTTCTGGCCGCTGCCAAGTGGTGGCGACTTCTGCCAGTGTGCCGGGCAGCAGTGTGGTGATATACGCTTGGCCACCAGGGATAAGCACCCGCTCAAGTTCACCCATCACGGCGTTTATGTCGCGGCACCACTGAATAGCCAGGTTAGAAAATACCAGGTCAAAACTGTCGTTCTTGAATGGCTGCGCGGCAGCATCACCCTGTTGCCAGGTAATTGCATCGCCATAACATGCCTGGGCATGAGCGAGCATGCCGGGAGCAAGGTCTAGCCCCGTTACCTGGGCCTGGGGGAAGCGTTCTGCCAACCGCTGGGTCCAGTAGCCGGTGCCGCAGCCTAGATCGAGAATATTTGCAGCACGGCTGGGCAGCGCTGGCCATAGCGTTTCGCCAATCTGGCGCTGGGCGTTAGCCAGAGCATCGTAGCGCGGTGCTGCTCTGGAGAAAGCCCGAGCGACATTTGCCTGCCAGTTTGGCATGTGGGCTGTCGGTGAGACTGCAGTGCTGCTCATAGGCTCTCCTTGACGGCCTGCTGACCAATAGTAGTGGCCTGTTCGGCGATGACGGTGGCCAGTAGTGCTGGCTGGGAAAGCATGGGGCAGTGCCCGGAATGGGGGAGTTGAATGGCTTTGCTACGGGCGCTGTCGCCTATTAGCGGATCGTGTTCACCCGCTAAACGCACCACGGGGCATGAGGCATTCAACAAGCGTGGATGGTTATCTAATGTAGATAACCACTCAAGCCCTTGCTCAAGGGTGCGGAGATTTGCGCTAGGAGCATCACCTAACAGTTCGCGTAGCTGCTGATGGATATGGCGGGAGTTAGGTTCTCCCTGGGCCTGCCAGCGTAAAAAGTGCTGCCAAGTAGCGTATGGGTCGCGGTTAAAGGCACGTCGGAAGCTGGCAAGTTCAGTGCTGCTCACGCCGTCATCACTGCAAAAACGCTCTCCTGCACCGATCAGAATCAAGCCTCGCGGAGCGGGTAACTGATCGAGCAGTGCGGTCGCTAATAGCCCGCCCAACGACCAGCCAACCCATATAGCGTCACTAGGCAGTAGGTTTGACATGGTATTGGCAAGGGTGCCAAGCGAGGCTTGCCCTGGCAGTGGCGGTGATTTGCCGTAGCCTGGCCAGTCCACGCTACTGACCTCTAAACTGGCGGGCCAGTGAGGGGCGAGTAGCTGCCAGATGCGCTTATCAACCCCCCAGCCTGAGAGTAGCACCAGATGTTGTGAGTCTAATCCAGGAGAGACTCGGCCAGGAGAGTCTAAGCCAGCAGCTATGCGGGACATACCACGTCCTCACGTAGGCAGCTCTCTAGCCCTTCCAGTAAGCGGTCAATATCGCTAGGGGTGTGGCGGGCGCTGAGCGTAATACGAAGCCGCGCCGCTCCTTTGGGCACCGTGGGTGGCCGAATAGCGCCAACTTGAATACCCAGTTCAGTGAGCCTTGTCGCCCATGTCATGGTGCGCAGTTCGTTACCCAGCAAGAGTGGCTGAATGGGGGTGTGAGAGTTACCGAGTGGTAGTCCAAGCGCTTCGGCCTGCTGACGGAAGTAGTTGATATGTTGTTGGAGTCGCAGGCGGTGTTCGGGCTCATGCTGAACGATCGTTAGCGCTGCTAGGGTCGATGCTGCAATGCTTGGGGGCTGTGCGGTGGTGTACACATAGCTACGAGCAAACTGAGTAATATGCTCAATCAGTGCGGCGTCGCCAGCCACAAAGGCACCAGAAGTCCCCAGCGCTTTGCCCAGAGTACCCACCAAAATAGGCACAGTGTCGCTGTTGAATCCTTCCACACAGCCACTACCATTATTGCCCAGAACGCCCAGGCCATGGGCGTCATCAATCATTAGCCAGGCGTTGTATTGCTGGCTTAATTGGCCAAGGGCGGTAATATCGGCAACGTCACCATCCATGCTAAAAACGCCGTCGCTGACCACTAGGTTGTGAGTGGCGGTACTACGCGACAGCAGGCGCTCTAGATCACTGCTATCGCGGTGATGAAAGCGCCTTGAGCGCGCGCCGCTAAGCGTGGCGCCATCTAGTAGCGAGGCATGGTTCAGACGGTCTTGAAAGATGGCCGTATGTGAGTCGGCCAGTGCCTGTAGAACACCGAGATTGGCCATATAGCCAGTCGAAAACAACAGCGCACGTTCGCGGCCGGTCCAACGCGCTAAGGCGTCTTCCAGGGCGTCGTGAATATCTAAATGGCCGCTGACCAGATGCGATGCTCCGGCACCTGCTCCAAAGCGGCGAGCGCCCTCTGCCTGGGCTGCCTGTACCCGAGGATCGTGGGCTAGGCCGAGGTAATCGTTACCTGCAAAGTCTAGCCAACGGCGGGTGTTTACTAAGCGGCACCGCCAGCGCTGCTCGCGAATACGCTGTTCGCGAGCATTGGCTAAACGCTCTTGCCACGCTTTAGACACTGGCATCTACCGCTAGCTTGGCAGCGCGCTCGGCGTGTACCTGCTGCTGTGCTTGCTGGGCGAGTCGGGCGGCTTGGGTGTCTTCGCTCTCGCAGGTCTCGCGCTTTTCTGGATGTAGTCCCAGTTTGGCAAACAGTGCACGGTCTCGATCTGCCTGGGGATTGCCCGTGGTTAGTAGTTTGTCGCCGTAGAAAATTGAGTTAGCGCCAGCTAAAAACGCTAGAGCTTGGGTTGAGTCACTCATTTGCTCCCGGCCAGCAGAAAGTCGCACGTGGCTCTGTGGCATCATAATGCGGGCCACCGCAATAGCGCGGATAAACTCAATGGGGTCTAGGTCTTCAACATTTTCCAGCGGTGTGCCGGGTACTTTTACCAACATATTAATCGGAACGGATTCCGGGTGCGGCGACAGCTTGGCCAGTTGTTGCAACAGTGCGCTACGATCTTTGGCATCTTCACCCATGCCGAGAATACCGCCAGAACACACTTTCATGCCCGCCTCGCGGACGTTGGCAAGCGTTTCTAATCGGTCGCTGTAGGTACGGGTGGTGATGATTTCACCGTAGTAATCCGGTGAGGTATCCAAGTTATGGTTGTAGTAATCAAGCCCAGCAGTGGCCAGTCGGCTGGCTTGTTCTCCATCGACCATACCCAGCGTCATGCATGTTTCTAAACCTACCGCTTTCACCTGTCGAACCATCTCTTCGACCAGTAACAAGTCCTTATCACGCGGGCTGCGCCAGGCGGCACCCATACAGAAGCGGCTTGCACCAGCCTCCTTGGCAGCTTTGGCTTGAGCCACGACCTTTTCGATTTCCAACAATTTCTCTTTTTCGAGTTTGGTATTGTAGTGGCCGGACTGAGGGCAGTATTTACAGTCTTCCGGGCAGGCGCCGGTTTTGATCGATAATAGGGTGGAAACCTGCACTGCGTTAGCATCAAAGTGTGCCCTATGCACCTGCTGGGCCTTAAACAATAGGTCGTTGAAGGGCAGCGCAAACAGCGCGTTAATCTCTTCCAGCGTCCAGTCGTGACGTGGGGCGGCTGTGCTGGTATTGAAGGCAGTGGCGGTCACGGGTCAACCTTTTTTCTTTTGAAAGTTGACGAGACTTTATCGGCGATGCGCTTTTAGTGTCAACTTTTAAAGATATTTTGGTTTACTGGCCTGGTTGGATAGATTTAGCTGTTAGATTGATCAGTGCTAGGGATTCGTCATGGTGGGCGGCCTGCTTTATACTCTGCGCCCTTTGCTACTCGTTGGAGCGCGGATGTCTGACGCTACGTCACTGCCTACTAGTTTGCTGCTTTCTAGTTCGTTGCCTTCTAGCTCGTCGCCCTCTGAAGAAGACTCTTCCTTGGCGGAGTTCGACCCTGCGACCGGACATCCTCGCCCACCTAGGCGTGAGTTTAAAGCGCGGGGAAGCTTTGTTAAGCGCTGTGAAGGCTGCAACCTGCCTGAGCTTAACTGCCTATGCCCTTATCAGGTGAAAGCGCAAAGCGATGCCCAGGTTTGGCTCATCACTCATCCTCTTGAGCACTTTAAACCGACCAATACTGGCCGGTTGATTAGTGATGTGTTGGCGAATACCAAGGTCTTTACCTGGTATCGAGTCGCGCCTGATGAAGAGCTTGCCGCACTTCTTGAAGACCCGCGTTACGCGCCGTTTGTAATTTTCCCCGATGACCAGCCTGACTACGCCGAGCGGGTGGTGGATATCAACGCTGTGCTTGCCGTTAAGCAGCAGGCGCGTATCCCAGTGTTTGTGATTTTAGATGGCACGTGGCGCCAAGCAAGGCGGATGTTCCGCAAGAGCCCTTACTTGGATAAGTTACCTGTTTTGCCACTGCGCACCGAGCGAGAAACCCGCTACCAGCTGCGCAAGCCTGCTTCTAAGGCACACCTTTGCACAGCGGAAGTGGCCATTGAGTTGTTGCGTCAAAGCGGCGACAAAGTAGCCGCGAACGTGTTGGATGACTACTTCGACGTGTTTAACGACAGTTATGCCGCCAGCCGCTACTACCGTAAAATCGATGAGCAAACCCCCTCCATGCAGAGGCTGCTGGATAGGCAGGGTTAGCGCTGAACACCTGGTAGCCAGCGCAGTATAACTTTGCGTACCCAGTACCAGCGGTTGATGAGTAGGGCAGCAAATATCAGGCTACAACCGAGCAGTTGCAAGGGAGCCATGGTTTCGCCAAACCACCAGGCAGCCAGCAGCGCCGTCCATACCGCCTCAAGCATTAAAATGACCGCTGCATGGCTTGGGGTGGTCATGCCTTGGGCTTTGATCTGCAGGAAAAAACGCAGCGAGCTAGCCAGCAGTACGCTGGCGATAAACCAGCCCAATATTGAGATATTTAACGCCATTGGCTGATGTTCAAACAGCAGTGATAGGCAGGTAAGCACGCTACCTACGGACAATAGCTGCAGTGTGGTCAGGGGAAGGGCGGGTATGTTGCGGACCACCCGAGTATTCACATTAATCAACAGGGCAAAACACAGTGCTGCGCAAACCATGAACAGCTGGCTGGTCTCGACCCTGAAGCCAGCGTTTAAAGACAACAGGGCAAAGCCAATTAATGCTACCGGCAATGCTATCCAGGTGGAGCGCGGTGGGCGATCACCAAATAGCAGCCGTGCGACTACCGGCACTAATAGTATGCCGAGACTGTTGATAAAGGCGCTTTCACCTAGATGGGAAGAGTGCTGTAGACCCAATACCCAAAAGGCAATGGCAGCACTAAATAGAAACCCTACCCATATACCCCGCCAAATTCGGCGAGCAGGCAAGTGTCGCAACGTCGGCCAAGCAAAGCCTAACAAGATAAGCCCCGCAAGCAGAAAGCGTGTGCCTATAAACAGCAGTGGCGGCATACCCGCCAACGCTTCTTTAGAAAAAATCCACCCGCCTGCTGCCAGTATGGTCACCAATAGTAGTAGCGCATCGGCCTGCCACGGCGCTTGTCTTATTGTGCTCACGCAGCGCCGCTACCAAACAGAGCGCCGGCAATTCTAAACCCTGCGACCCAAGTGCCTACCGCTGAGCCAAGCGTAGCTAGAAGAAATACCAGTAAGGTGCGTGAGACACGGTTTTTCCACCAGCCCTTTAACTCCGTAACATCATGGCGCAGAGTAGAGAAGTCGCGGACTTTGGGTTTACGCATAAAAAGCTCTACCCCAGCGGCTACAAAGCCCGCTCCAATAGTAGGGTTAAGTGAGGTAAGTGGCGCTGCAAAAAAAGTGGCGATGACGGTCACTGGGTGGGCAAGGGCGATAATTGTCGCACCTGCAGAAAGAATACCATTGATTAAAAACCACTCGATCACCAACTGCCAGCCAAGCTCGGTATTGCGTGAGAAGCCAATTACGAAGCCTGTAAGTACCAGCAGGGTAATGAGCCAAGGGGTGGCTTTCCACAGCTTTGAGGGTGGTGGCGTTGCTTCTAAGGCTTCACGCTCAACGCTAGGGCGGTCTGGGAGTGGCGCCTCTAGATGTTCTACAGTGCCTTTTAAGTGTCCTGCTCCCAGCACCACTAGCACGTTTTTATAACGCCCTGGAGGTGCGTCTTCGGCTAGCCGTAGCGCCATGTAGCGGTCGCGCTCACGAATAAGTGGGGTATAGAGTGCTTCCGATTCGGCGGCGAACTCGCTGAAGGTCGCTTCAAGCATATCGCCTTCTTTTAGCTTCTCGATATCCTCTTTTGAAACGTCTTGGCGTGACATGACACTGCCAATCAAACCGGAGAAGAGCGAAAATCGCTGCCACCAGGGCACATTACGGTAAATCCGCTTCAGGGTAATGCCAACATCCCTATCGACCAGCAGCAGTGGAAGTGCACGGCTCTGGCAGGCTTCCACCGCCGCGCGCATTTCAGCGCCGGGCTGTATGCCTGACTGCTCGGCAATACGCTGCTGAAAGGCGCCAAGTGCAAGGCTTGCTGCCACCATACCGGCCTTGCCTTGTTTGAATACCTGGAACAGGTCCTGTTCACCCATGGCGTCAGGGTTATTCATGCTGTAGTGGCGGGCATCGCAAAGCTCGATAGCAACAGCGTCAAAGGTACCGCTATCGATAAGGGTGCGGACATCTTCAGCACTTTCCGCCGAAACGTGGGCAGTGCCTAGCAGGGTGTAGTGGGTATTACCCACGGTGACGGTTTTTAAGGGACCGCTGGTAGTTGGCAGGGTATTAGCCGCTGTTGCCAGCGGTGAACTGTTGTCTTGGGTCATGACTATTACTCAATGTATAAAATATGAAAGCACAAATAAAAAGCGGTACTTGGTTAACGGCGCCAAAAGGCGGGAGTGAATAGCACCAGCACTGTGAAAATTTCCAAACGGCCCAGAAGCATGGCCATGACCAGAATCCATTTGGCGAGACTTGGCAAGTCGCCATAGTGGCTGTTGGCTTCGCCGAGGGCTGGCCCAAGGTTGTTAAGCGCTGAGCCAACGGTGGACCATGCAGTGACTTGGTCAACGCCGGTCGCCATTACCCCCACCAGCATTAAAAAGAACAGCATTACATACACCGAAAAGAAGCCCCATACCGCTTGGGCAATGCTATCGGGAACGCTGACTTTGCCGACTTTGACCGCAATCACAGCGTTGGGGTGGATCAGGCGCATAATTTCACGCATGCCTTGTTTTAAAATCAAAATAATCCGAATGACTTTCATGCCGCCGCCGGTAGAGCCGGAGCAGCCGCCCACAAAAGCTGCCACAAACAGTAAAAAGGGCAGGGCCCCAGGCCACATGGAGAAGTCGGCGACGCTAAAGCCTGCGGTAGTCGCCACTGAGACGACCTGGAAAGCTCCATGACGTAGACCACGGAGCGTGTCATAAGTGTCTGTTAACCATAAAGAAAGTACAGTTGTCACTGTCAGCGCGAGCAGAAAAAGCATCAAAAAGCGCGCTTCAGGATCGTGAAAATAGTGCATCAGGCTTTTTTCACGCCAAGCAATAAAGTGCAGGCTGAAGCTGAACGCCGAAATCAGCATGAATGCAATGCAGATCAGTTCAATCGTGGCGCTATCAAAGTAACCGATGCTGGCGTCATAGGTGGAAAAGCCACCGATGGCGACAGTTGAAAAGCTATGGCTCAAGGCATCAAACCAATTCATGCCCGCCAACATATAGGCCACCATGCAGGCAAGGGTAAGTGTCGCGTAGATATACCACAGCGCTTTGGCAGTTTCGGTGATACGCGGCGTGAGTTTGGAGTCCTTCAGCGGCCCTGGAATCTCAGTGCGATAAAGTGCCATACCGCCAACCCCTAAGGTGGGCAAGATGGCGACGGCTAAAACGACAATCCCCATACCGCCCAGCCACTGTAGCTGTTGACGATAATAGCGCACGGACTCTGGCAGAAAATCGATACCGGTAATCACCGTAGCACCTGTGGTGGTCAGTCCCGAGAACGACTCAAACACGGCATCGGTGATGCTTAGCGATCCTCCGCCAAACAGCATGAGCGGAAGCGAACCGAACAGTGCTAGTACCGTCCAGAACATGGCCGCAATAATAAAACCATCGCGAATCCGCAGCTCTTTATGAGCACTCCTGTTTGGTAGGTAAAGGACAAGACCGGTAGCCACGGTGATGGCAATGCCGCTCATGAAGGCGTGCCAAACTCCGTCTCGAAACCATAGCGACATCAGCATCGGTGGCAGCATCGTGAGGCTAAACAGCATCAGAAGCAGACCTAAAATGCGTAAAATAACCCGCAAACTCATAGCAGTAGTTGCCTCATTGCAGTGGCGCTTGCCTAGAAGAACGTCAATCCAACTTGGAAAAGGCGCTCCACGTCGCGGATTCGCCGCTTATCGATCACAAATAGAATGACGTGATCACCGCTCTCCACCATGACGTCATCGTGGGCAATGAGAACCTCTTTGCCGCGCACAATGGCGCCAATAGTAGTGCCTTCTGGCAGGTCTATTTCGCGTATCGTACGGCCGACCACTTTGGAAGACTGTTTGTCACCGTGGGCAATTGCCTCAATGGCTTCCGCCGCTCCCCGGCGCAGCGAGTGCACGTTAACAATATCGCCCCGGCGCACGTGGGTAAGTAGACTGCCAATGGTGGCCTGCTGGGGGGAGATGGCAATGTCGATTTCGCCGCCCTGCACCAAATCTACGTAGGCAGCATTGTTGATCAGTGTGAGTACCTTTTTTGCCCCCAAACGTTTGGCCAGCAGTGACGACATAATATTGACTTCGTCGTCGTTGGTGAGGGCGCAGAAAATATCGCAATCCTCGATATTCTCCTCTTCCAGCAGCCGTTTGCTGGTAGCGCTGCCGTGGAGTACCACTGTGCGGTCAAGTCGCTCGGACAGCGTGGTGCAGCGTTCCAGGCTGTGCTCGATGATCTTCACCTGATGACTGTGCTCCAGGTGTTCGGCGAGACGCTCGCCGATATTGCCGCCGCCTGCGATCACGACCCGACGGAAATCTCGCTCGACGCGACGCAGCTCGCTCATGACCGCACGAATGTCGCGCCGTGCAGCGAGGAAGAATACTTCATCGTCAGCTTCAATTACCGTATCGCCACGGGGGATAATTGGCCGGTTGCGCCGATAAATCGCCGCCACGCGGGTTTCCACGTTGGGCATATGCTTGGCTAAAAAGGCTAAATCCTGGCCTACCAGTGGGCCTCCGTAGAAGGCTTTTACCGCTACTAACTGCACCAGTCCGCCAGCAAATTCCAGCACCTGCAGTGCACCGGGGTGCTCTATCAGGCGGCGCACATGGTCGGTAACTACTTGCTCGGGGCTGATCAATACGTCTATGGGTATGGCTTCGTGGGCAAACAGCCCTTTGCGAGTGAGGTAGGCTGTGGCACGCACCCGGGCTATCTTAGTGGGGGTGCGAAACAGCGTGTGAGCTACCTGACAGGCGATCATGTTGATCTCGTCGGTGTTGGTCACCGCGATTAGCATGTCGGCGTCTTCACAGCCTGCCTGACGCAGTACAATAGGGTAAGAGCCTGCGCCGGTGACTGTTCGAATATCAAGCTTAGTATGAAGCTCGCGCAGTTTGGCGGCGTCGGTATCAACGACGGTAATGTCATTTTCCTCGCGAGCGAGGTGCTCCGCCAGGGTGCCGCCGACCTGGCCGGCGCCAAGAATGATGATTTTCATTGCTGAGCATCGGTTCCGTTGTAAGCGCCAGCGTGTACTGCCACTGGATAATGTGAGTGAGTGCGCGCTGCGCTGCAATAAAGACGGCGGCCAGTGTAAACCAGCCGCCGTCGAAAAGCAGGTAGCGCTTACTCTAGCGTAAAGCCGACTTTTACGGTTACCTGCCAGTGGGCAACGCGACCATCTTCTATATGGCCGCGAGTATCGGTTACTTCCAGCCAGCGCATATGCTTAATAGTCTCAGAGGCTTTGGCGAGCGCATTCTGCACGGCTTCCTCAATACCTTTCTCGGAAGAACCGGTGATTTCTACATGCTTATAAGTGTGATGACTCATGGTGTCTCCATCCTTGACATGAATTCACTGCTTACCGTTAAGCAGTACGCTTCTCTAGTCTGGCATAAAAAAAGCCATCGTGACTTCCCTGGTCTGGAAACAGCTGGCGTCCATGGCCACTTTGCATACCCCAGGCAACGTCGTTTGGGGTCGTCACTTTGGCATCCGGTGTGCGAGCAATAAAAGCCTCGATCTGCTCGGCGTTCTCTGCAGGCAGTATGGAACAGGTAGCATAGAGTAGCGTGCCACCTGGCCTTAGTAGTGACCAGAGATTGTCCAGCATTTGGCGCTGGAGTTGGGCCAGTTGGCGAATATCTTCTTTACGGCGCAGTGTTTTAATGTCTGGGTGGCGGCGAATAACCCCAGTGCCCGAGCAGGGGGCGTCGAGTAAAATGGCATCAAACGGTGTGCCGCTCCACCACGCCTGTTCAGTTGCATCGGCGTGTTGTAGGTCCGCCGTTAGCCCTAGACGGTTTAGTGTATCGTCTACCCGACCTAGACGCTGGTTATCGCTATCAATGGCAGTTAGGGCAATATCAAACTGCTCTAGCAAGTGGGCTGCTTTACCACCAGGGGCACAGCAGGCATCCAGTACATGAGCTCCTGGGCGAGGGGCGAGGGCCGGGCCAAGTAGCGCCGCTGAGAGCTGGGCTGCTTCATCCTGGACACTGACATGCCCCTCTTCAAAACCAGGGAGTGCCGCGACATCGCAGGGGGTGTCGAGAGTGATGCCATCAGGTGCATGCGGGCATAAATAACCACTTAAGCCCTGTTCGGTCAGTTGCGCCAGGTAGGCCTCGCGGTCATTGTGGCGCTGATTGACTCTGAGCGTCATGGGGCCTGGCTGGTTGTTGGCTTCGGCAATGGCACGCCACTGTTCAGGCCAGGCATCGCGTAGGGCAGCTAGTAGCCATGGGGGGTGCTCAAGAGCGACGTTTTCGTCACGGTCCACTTCTGCCATAAGCGTCTCGGCTTCCCGCTGCAAGCGGCGAAGGCAACCGTTAAGCACCCGAGTAGCCCATTCTTTACCTAATAGGCGCGCCGCTCCAGCGGTTTCGCCTACTGCGGCGTGAGCGGGAATACGCATATAAAGTAACTGATAAATACCCACTAGTAGCAGCGCGTGAACGTCATTGTCACGCTTCTTGAATGGCTGCTTGAGTAGTCTCTTAGCGAGGGCTTCCAGCCGCGGCAGGCGACGGCAAGTGCCGTAGCAAAGCTCTTTTAACAGGCTGCGGTCGCGGGCGATAACGCTATGTTCATCTAAACCAGCAAGCGACCCTTTATCAGCGAGGATGGGCACCAGCGCACGTGCCGCTGCGGCGCGCACCTCTTGGCCACTGCCGCCTTTGGCTGTGCGATGTTGGCTCATGGGGTAACTCCTTGGTGAGATGCGGGATGCCCAAGGCGGGCGCCGATAGTAAGGGGTGTCTGTCGGGCGTTGAGCAAATCACGCACAGCCATGGCTTTACCTCCAGGTAGTTGGGCACGGCTAACGCAGAGTACTTCTTGGCCTTGCTCACCACAGGCAATACGTAGGTACTCGTCACCGTGCTCAAGCAGCGTGCCCGGCAACGATGGTGGTTGCTCACCAGGCTCAACGTTGGCCATAAGCAGGCGGATACGGTCGTTACCCAGTGTGCACCAAGCCACGGGCCAGGGATTGAAGGCTCGAATCTTAAGGGCAAGCTGCTCGGCAGGCTGGTGGAAATCCAGCTCAGCTTCCGCTTTGCTCAGCTTGGCGGCGTACGTCACTCCCTCTTCGGGCTGGGGTATGGCGTTTAGATTGCCGCTATCCAGCTCGTCTAGCACATTCACCAGAGCGCTTGCCCCTTGGATGGCTAATCGGTCATGCAGGTCGCCGCCGGTGGTACGTGAAGTGATCGGCGTGCGTACTTCGTACAGCATTGCACCGGTATCCAGGCCTGCATCCATCTGCATAATGGTTACGCCAGAGGCGCTATCACCAGCCTCAATGGCTCGCTGAATGGGCGCGGCTCCTCTCCAGCGCGGTAGTAGCGAAGCATGCACGTTGATACAGCCGAGCCGAGGCGTATCCAGCACGGCTTGAGGTAGCAGCAACCCGTAGGCAACCACCACCATCACATCAGCTTCCAATGCCGCTAACTCTTTTTGGGCATCAGTGCTTTTTAAGCTGGCAGGCTGATATACCGGTATTCCATGTTCAAGGGCAAGCTGCTTGACCGGGCTGGGAGTAAGTTTGCGTCCTCGGCCTGCCGGGCGGTCGGGCTGGGTGTATACCGCAATCACCTGATGTTGGCTCTCTAACACGGCGGCAAGGCTTGATGCGGCGAAATCAGGTGTGCCAGCAAAAACAACGCGCAACTGAGACATGGGTGTGATTACCTAACAGGAATGGGGGACGGGGTACGTCAAACAGCTGAATGCCGAACTACAGAGTGTCACCGCTAGTTTATTATCTATAGCGGTTACGCTCGGCAGCTCGGCCTGGGATAACGCAAACAGTGCAGACTTAAGCGTCTTGCATCAGCTTATGGCGCTTTTGCATCTTTTTCATCACTCGATCGCGTTTGAGTGGCGACAGGTAATCAACAAACAGTACACCTTCCAGGTGGTCATACTCATGCTGAATACAGTGTGCCAATAGGCCATCGGCCTCCAGCTCGTAGGGCTCGCCGTTACGATCAAGCGCATTGAGCTTTACCTTTAGGTAACGCGGTACTTCGGCATAGTACTCGGGGATTGATAGACATCCCTCTGAAAGTGGCTCTTGCTCTTCACCAATCGGCTCATAGCGTGGATTGATGAGTACCCGTGGCTGGGAGTTATCGTCACTAACATCCATCACCACAATGCGGCGATGAACATCAACCTGGGTTGCTGCAAGGCCGATGCCGCGCGCGTCGTACATGGTCTCCAACATATCGTCGACGAGCTGGCGGACCTCGTCGTCAACGGTTTCCACCGCTACCGCCTTGGTGCGTAGGCGCTCGTCGGGGAATTCGAGAATAGGAAGTTTGGCCATGGCGTTACAATCACCGTTATGCTGAGTCTTTAATGTAAAGGCCCTGCCACCTGTGTCGGCGGGCCTAAGCGCTTTGCTAGTAAGTGCTTTACTATAAGTGTTTTACTAATAGCCATCATATCATGCTGTCGGTGTTCCTGGGCATGTGCGTAACCCGCTATGACCTTTGTAAACACTCCCCCAGCAACTGTCTAGGGAGAACGAGATGGCGGCCAAAAGGCCTCTTCATTATAGCCTCTTTGGGCCCCTGTTAACGTGTATCGCCCTGCTGTTTAGCCATTCAGCTGTAGGGTGGGAACGGCTGCGTAGCGATGCGCCTGAGCGTTATGAGGTGGTGCGCGGTGATACGCTATGGGACATTTCTGCGCGTTATCTGCGATCACCATGGCAGTGGCCAGAGCTTTGGCAAGCCAACCTCCATATTCGTAACCCACATCTTATTTATCCAGGCGATATACTGGTACTAGGCAGTTGCCAAGGTATGCCCTGCTTGCTGTTAGAGCGCGGGCAGGGAGTCGTGAAACTGACTCCGCAGATGCGCACTGTGCCTGAGCGAGAAGCTATTGCACCGCTCCCCATGGAGGTTGTGCGCGTTTTTTTACGCGAACACCGAGTACTAGAGGAAGGCGAAAGGTTACAGGAACTGGCCTACGTAGTAGGTGGGGATAACAGGCGATTGATCAGTGGTGCGGGTGACACGCTCTATGTGCGCGGAGAGCTGCCAGCCAGAACACGGCTGGGGATTTATCGCCAGAGTGATCCTTATCTTGCCACCGATGGGGCGCCGCTAGGCACTGAGCTGATCAAGATTGGTGAAGCGCGCTACCTAAGTAGTGAAGGGGATATTGCACGAGTAGAAGTACTGAATGCGTATCAAGAGGTGCGTAATAATGACATCCTGCTGCCATTTGAAAGTCGTGAACAAGAAGAGGCTTTCCAACCCCGAGCTCCGTTAAATCACGTGTCTGGCAATATCATTGCGGTACCTGGCGGTATGCGCTTTATTGGGCGCTTACAGGTGGTGGCGATAGACCTTGGTACTCAAAACGGTATACAGCCAGGGCACGTATTAAGGGTCGACCAGCAGGGTGAGTTGATTACAGACCCCCGCACTAAAGAGCGTATCCAGCTGCCTGAAACAGAAGCGGGGGTGATGATGGTTTTTAAGCCTTATAACCACGTTAGCTACGCATTGGTGATGCAGGCATCGAATGTGCTTGCCGTAGGGGATACGGTTCGAGCACCGATCAAATAAAACGTCATAAATGAGCTGCGAATAGAGGAGGTAATGTATGAATGCCAGGGAGTGGCTGGTAGTGAATGCTCTACCCAGCATGGGGCCACACCGCATTGCACAGTTGGTCGCCCGTGGGCCGCAATGGCCCCAGGGCTGGCTAGCAGCACTGCCAAGTACCGCTGCCGCAGCTCTGCGATTATGGCTTGAGCATCCGGAGCGTAGCCCGCTTCAGCCAATAGTAGACGCCACTCAGGCCTGGCTGAAGAGCGGCCCTAATCGCCATCTATTACACCGCGACCATCCAGCATGGCCGACGCTGCTTAATCAACTACCCGACCCGCCGGTCGTGCTATGGGCCCAAGGTGATCTTAGTGCCTTAGAGGGTCCCAAGCTTGCTATGGTAGGGACACGCAGGCCTACTTCAGAGGGCAGTGGTAATGCTCAGGCCTTCTCCCGTGAGCTTGCTAAGCGTGGTTGGTGCATTGTGAGCGGTATGGCACTGGGCATTGATGGGGTCGCTCAGCGTGCTGCACTCGCTACTGGCGGGCGTTCAATTGCAGTATTGGGCTGTGGCGTTGATGTAATTTATCCTGCCCGGCATCGCGATTTATACGAGCAGCTAAGCACTGCGCTGGGGGGCTTACTGCTCTCTGAACATCCGCCTGGAACAGCCGCTCGGCCGGCTTTCTTTCCACGCCGCAATCGAATTGTTACCGGCCTAAGCTTGGGTACGCTGGTAGTAGAAGCCACCGAGAAAAGTGGTTCACTGGTCAGCGCTCGTTTAGCACTTGAGCAGGGGCGTGAGCTATTCGCCTTGCCAGGGTCACTGCATAATGTGCAGGCTCGGGGCTGCTTACATCTGCTGCGCACTGGTGCGACGTTAGTGCGCCATGTAGACGATATACTTGAAGAGCTACAGCACTGGGCAAGCAACTTTTTGCCTCATGAGCTTAGCCCGGTTGTCGAAGGTGTTGGTATCGCTCAACCAAGTGGCAATGAATTGCCAGTTGATAATCTGCTAGGTGCATTGAGCGCTTCGCCAACGCCGATTGATGTGCTGGTTCAGAACGCAGGTATAACGGTTAGCGAGTGCCAGCAGCGGCTATTGATGCTGGAGCTAGAGGGCTATGTTGCTCAACAGGCGGGTGGCTGGGTACGCTTGGCGCGGCCATGGTAGGATGCAGTTTCCTAGTGTTTTCACTGGCTAAGCAGTGGCAGGTCATGATTGATTACGAGGAGCGTCTATGGAAACGGCTGAATTAAATGCGGCAGTGAGTGCGCTGCGGAAGGGGGGCGTTATTGCCTGCCCAACCGAAGCCGTATGGGGGCTTAGTTGTGACCCGGATAACGACGAAGCGCTAGCACACTTAATGCGCATGAAAGAGCGTGACCCCGCCAAAGGGGTTATCTTGGTCGCGGCCAATATCCAGCAGTTTCAGCCTTGGCTAAATCAACTACCACTCTCCTTTCATGCACCTCTGGCAGCCAGTTGGCCCGGCCCGAATACTTGGTTGGTACCAGATAACGGCCGTAGCCATGGGCTGGTGCGTGGCGCCCACAAGTGTGTTGCACTTCGGGTTACCGACCATCCGCTGATGAAAGCGCTATGTGAGGCGTTTGGTGGACCGCTGGTGTCCACCTCCGCTAACCGCTCAGGAGACCCGCCGGCCATGAGTGCTGAAGAGGTCACTACAATATTTGGCAGCGAAGTGGCTGCCATTGCACCTGGTGAGTTAGGCGGCAACTCCCGGCCAAGTACTATTCGCGACTTAGTGACTGGCAAGGTACTTCGCCAGTAAGCGCATCAGTGCGTTGAACGGAACCTATCTACCCTTATCTACGCTTAGTAATGATTTATTCCTTGGAGTTAATGTGGCTCACGAGCACCTAGATGACGTTAAACGCTACCTATTAGATCTGCAGGATCGGCTATGTGCTGGTCTTGCCGCCGCCGATGGCCGCGCCAGTTTCAAAGAGGATAGCTGGGAGCGTGAAGAGGGTGGTGGTGGACGCTCCCGGGTGATCGAACATGGCGCTGTATTCGAGAAAGGCGGTGTTAATTTTTCTCATGTGTTTGGTGAAAAGCTCCCTCCCTCCGCGACGGCAGCAAGGCCTGAGCTGGCTGGGCGTAGCTTTCATGCAGTAGGGGTTTCCTGGGTGTTGCATCCTGAAAACCCCCATGTGCCAACCAGCCACGGGAACGTGCGCTTTTTTATTGCCGAGAAGGCGGGTGAGTCGCCCGTATGGTGGTTTGGCGGAGGTTTTGATTTAACACCTTACTATCCCGTATTTGACGATGCTGTGCACTGGCACCAAGTGGCTAAGTCGGCCTGTGACCCGTTTGGTGAAGAGGTCTATCCACGTTACAAAGCATGGTGCGATGAGTACTTCTATCTCAAACATCGCGATGAAACCCGTGGTGTTGGTGGGCTGTTTTTTGATGATTTAAATGAAGGTGGCTTTGACGACTGCTTTGCCTTCCAACGCGCCGTTGGTGATAGCTTTCTTGATGCTTATCTACCGATTGTTGAACGCCGCAGGAAGGACAGCTGGGGTGAGCGGGAGCGTGACTTCCAGCTTTATCGTCGTGGCCGTTATGTGGAGTTCAACCTGGTTTGGGATAGAGGGACGCTCTTTGGCCTGCAAAGCGGTGGACGTACTGAATCCATTTTAATGTCGATGCCGCCGCTGGCCCGCTGGAAGTATGCATTTACACCAGAAGCGGGTAGCCGTGAAGCACGGCTCCATGAGTACCTTGTGCCCAGGGATTGGCTTGCTGAAGCAGCCGTCCGCCAGCGTGAGGCATAAGGAGGTTTTATGACAGACCGTTACTGTGTATTTGGTAATCCTATCAATCACTCAAAATCGCCGCTGATTCATGAAGAGTTCGCGCAGCAGACGCAGCAACCTATTACCTACACTGCCGAGCTTGCGCCGGTAGACGGCTTCGCCCAGGCATGGCAGCACTTTGTGGCCATTGGCGGGCGAGGGGCTAATGTCACTGTACCCTTCAAAGGCGATGCTTTTGCTCTGTGCGACACGTTAAGCCATCGTGCTAAGCGTGCCCAGGCAGTCAATACGCTGATTGTAGGAGGTAACGGTCGCACCTATGGTGATACTACCGATGGCGTTGGGCTTGTCCGCGACCTTGGTTACCACCGAGTACCTATTAAAGATAAGCGCGTGCTGGTGGTTGGTGCAGGGGGCGCCGTGCGTGGCGTATTGGAGCCTCTGCTGGTCGAACAACCCCGTGAGTTGGTGGTGGTCAATCGAACAGCAGATAAAGCTGCCCAGTTGGTGCGGGACTTTGCTGATCTAGGTAATTTGAAAGGGGGCGGGTTTGATGCAGTAGAGGGGCAGTTTGATCTGGTGATTAATGGCACGAGTGCCAGCCTTTCTGGTGATTTGCCCCCCCTGCCTGATAAGCTGTTTACCCAGCATGCTTGGGCATATGACATGATGTACGGCGCTGAACCAACGGTGTTTCTACAATGGGCGGGCCCGCGTGGTGCCAAGCTATTAGATGGGTTGGGCATGTTGGTAGAACAGGCCGCTGAGTCGTTCTTTCTATGGCGTAACGTGCGCCCTGAAACTGCAGCGGTGCGTTCGCAGTTGAGGCAGTCGTTGAATTTTAGCGATTAAAGTTATTGCCTATCGCTTAAGGTGTGTTAGCGCACTATAACGCAAGAGAGGGCCGCTTATTGGTGGCCCTCTCTTGCGTTGCTAGCTGTATAAACGAATGCTCAACGGCGTTTGGTATAAAACCCTACCATGCACATTACCAACCCAACAACCGATAGCAACATGCCGCCATTGACCAGCAGTGGCGAGCGCTCAAGCCACGAAATAAAGGGTTGCGGGGTATCACGGCAGGTGCTTTCCAGATAATCCCAGTAGCCGCCATCAAGCTGGCAGGCGCGTACATCACCTAGTTCCCAAAAATAGACGCCCATCAATACTAAGACGGGCAGTACCAGGAGCAGTAAACCAAATCGAATCATTCAAACCTCTAGTTAAAGGCGTTCAAGGGCGCGGGCAGTTGGGCGTGCGGCCACTGTTGCGGGCTTGTTCATAGCTGGCCAATGCTTGATCCATATTGGCTTGAAGGCCCTGAATCCGCTGGCCCTGGCTCGGGTGAGTAGACATCCATGCCGGGGGAGTGCCGCCACCAGACGCTGCCTGCATGTTCTCCCATAGTGTAATGCTTTCACGGGGATCGAAGCCTGCCTGGGCCATCAGTTGAAGGCCAATAATATCTGCCTCGGTTTCATGACGACGCGAGAAGGGGAGTGCAATGCCGTACTCGGCCCCCATGCCCAGCACTCCCATTAACTGTTGCCCTCCTGGCGATTGCATACCCGAGGCGCTGGAAATTACCGATAAGCCTAGCGATGTGGCACTTTGGGTGGAGGCACGCTCATTGGCATGATTAGCGATTACGTGACCTATCTCATGGCCTACGACAGATGCGAGTTGATTCTGGTTCGTTGCTATATTTAACATGCCTGTGTTGACACCCATATAGCCGCCGGGTAACGCAAAAGCGTTAGGCTGCTCAGACTTAAATACACGGATCTGCCAATCAAGGTTACGCTGCTCAGCGGGCAGTACGTCAACAATTGCATTGGTAATGCACTGAACATAGCGGTGGCTTGCCTGATCAGCGGTAGGTACATCGCGCTGATACTGGGCGAAGGCTTGTTGACCCATTTGGTTCAACTGATCGTTGGAGAGCAGCAACAGCTGTGAACGGCCGGTCGGGGAGGTTGAGCATGCCGCTATAGAGGCACACAGCGCAGTAACAGCCAATGGACGTAGCCAGCGCATAGACGGTTTCCTTATAGACTAGAGAGTGCCTTGCACACAAGATAACCACTGTCGGTGGTAAATCAATCTTTCCTATCATAACGCACTCAGGGGACAACGATGGATGCTGAATTGAGCCAGCGCATAACGCGCCTTCTGGATCATATCGACCATTGGTTGCCGCCAGCACCAACGCCGGTGGATTGGGACATTCATGTGGCCGCTATCTGGCAGCGTCACCCTCTGGGGGGATGGCTGGTGCCAGTGCCACCTCGAGATACCTTGACGCTGGATGACCTACTGGGCATTGAGCGGCAAAAATTGGCCCTACTTGATAATACACGCGCTTTTTTGCAAGGCTTACCCGCTAACCACGCCTTGCTGTGGGGCTCACGGGGGAGCGGAAAGTCATCAATTATACGCGCCCTGCTTAACTCGCTTGCAAAGGAGGGGCTGCGCCTGATTCAGGTGGATCGCCACGACCTTTGTAGTCTACCGCTACTGGTAGAGCAGTTGCGCCACATGCCACATCGGTTTGTGGTGTATTGCGATGACCTCTCTTTTGAGGGCAACGACGACGCTTATAAAGCGCTTAAGAGCGTCGTAGATGGGGCTTTAACTGGGCCGCCTGAGAATGTCCTGCTGTATGCCACCTCCAACCGTCGCCATTTATTGCCGGAGTCCATGCAAGACAATAGCAGTACACGTCTGGTCGGTGAGGAGCTACACCATGGTGATGCGGTAGAAGAGAAGATTTCTCTCTCTGATCGGTTTGGACTCTGGCTAGGGTTTCATCCTTTCAATCAAGCGACGTACCTGGAGGTGTGTGAGCATTGGGTTCGTCATATTGGAGGACAGCAGGATTGGAATGAGGCAACAAAGGCTGAAGCCGTTCGGTTCGCTACTTTGAGAGGGGGGCGGAGTGGTCGAGCTGCTTGGCAATTTGCGGCCCATTGGGTTGGCCGCAAGCGGCTGCACGAGAAGGTGCAGCCGTCAAAAAAGTAGCCTTTATGGTATTTAGCGCTGAGGAATGAGCTGTCCATCGGCCCCGACATTCAAGCGAATGGTGGGCGTGAAGAGGCCTGATGGCAGTGTCATTCCTAAACCGCGCAGATCTCCAGGGGTGATTGCCAGCTCACTACCAGCAGGTAGTTCGCCCTGTGATGCTAATTGGTTAGCGAGTTCTAGCATTGGCGTCATGCGTTGGGGGTCGGTGGTCAAAATATCGAACGCAACGGGTAGACGTAGTTTGGCATCGTCGCCTGGTGTCAGGGTCACGTCTTGCTGATATTGGCCCTGTACGGGATCTACCCCAGGCATGTCTAGTGTCCATCGAAAGCCGGACATCTCAACGGCAGGCATGCCTGCTGGTAGCCCCAGGCCCATCGCCAGTGTGGCCTGAACGGGCAAGCTGCCCGCGCCAAGGCTAGAGGCGATTAAGCTTGTTAAGTCGCTTGTATCAAGCCCTGCTTTAAGGCTATAGGGGCCAATGCGAACCTCTTCAATACCTAGCGAAGTAACCGCTAGACGAAAAGCAAATAGACCCGTTTGGGGGAGCGCAAGGCAGCCGGTTAGTAAGCTTGCCATGGCTAACATAGCAAATCCGCGCCAGCGGCTAACGGTAGTAAGCATAAGATTCCCTCCTAGGAAGGGCTGAAAATTCAGGATGAGGCAATGCTGAAAGGCGCGGCCATTTGAGGGCTAGCTAGCGGGTTTGTCAATAGCACAACTGACGAAATCAGCTAAAGCTACTTTTGCTGAGGGCTACTATTTTCTGACAAGAATTAGATAACAAGAGGCAGAGATATAGAATAAGAAAATAAGACATGCTTCATGGCCTGAATGGTGAAGTGGCACCATAGCCGCTGCCTATTGTGAAGAGGTGCTGCTGAGTCAATCAGTGCTATTTCTTGGAAGTTAAACTGGGTAACCAAAGAGTTCGAGTATTTCGGCCCACAAATGTCGGCCTTACTAGACTGGTCACAGGATAGCCGGAAAACATTGCAGGAGTGCATCGCAAGAGTGAATAGAATAGGCCGCATTAAAAAACGCCTGAGGGAATCGACATCCAACAGGCGTTTTATATCAATGGTGATGCTAGATACTCATCACTTAGACGTGTCGTGAAGACACCTACCGGCGGCTCTTACGTGCCTCTTTGGTACGGTCTAGCTCGCGCTTTTTCGCCTTTTCTTTGTCGCTGGCCCCCGCCATGTTATCAAACGGGTTGCTACCCGAGCGGAACTCAAAGCGTATTGGTGTGCCGCGCACTTTTAATACTTTACGGAACGTATTGGTCAGATAGCGGCGGTAGGCCTCTGGCAACGCTTCCGTTTGATTGCCGTGCACAACGATAATCGGGGGATTACTGCCGCCCTGGTGGGCCATGCGCAGCTTAATTCGACGGCCGTGAACCATTGGCGGCGGATTTTGGCTCACCGCGTCTTGCAGTAGCGTAGTTAAGCGATTGGTCGACCAGTGAGCGTTAGCGGCATCAAAGGCACGATCAATCGAGGGGTAAAGATCGCCTACTGCTGTACCGTGCAGGGCAGAGATAAAGTGCAGCTCGGCGTAATCCGCAAAACCTAGGCGGCGTTTCACCTCAGTGCGCATTTTCTCTTTGACTTCACTCTCCAGGCCATCCCACTTATTGACCGCCAATACCAGGGCTCGTCCAGTGGTTAATACATAGTCAAGCAGGTGCATATCTTGCTCAACCAAACCACTAGAACCATCCAATACCATGATCACTACATGCGACTCTTTGATCGCATCCAGGGTTTTGATAATGGAAAACTTCTCGGCAATTTCACGCACGTTCTTGCGCCGCCGAATGCCCGCTGTATCAATCAATACATAGGGCTTGCCACGGCGCTCGAAAGGGATCTCGATAGCATCGCGGGTGGTGCCTGCTTCATCAAATACCACCACGCGCTCTTCGCCGAGCAGACGGTTGACCAAGGTGGATTTGCCTACGTTTGGACGGCCAATCACACCAATACGAATACCCTTGCTGCCGGTGTCGGCAGGAATGCTGGCATCGCGCTCGGGGAAGGGGGCAAGCACAGCGTCGATTAGGGTCGAAACATTGCGCCCGTGGGCGGCCGCAATAGGCCAAGGGTCGCCCAGGCCCAACGACCAAAAGTCACCCATTGCAGAGTGCTCTTCCAACCCGTCGGTCTTATTCACCACCAACCAGGTTTTTTTCTGGTTAACCCGCAGGTGGTTAGCAATTGCCTGGTCAGCAGCGATGAGGCCAGCACGTGCGTCTACCATGAACAGCACGATATCGGCTTCATCAATGGCGGCGAGTGACTGCTCGGCCATGGCAGCATCAATGCCCTCTTCGTCACCACTGATGCCGCCGGTGTCGATCACCGTATAGACTTTATCGCCCAGCATGCCATTGCCATATTTGCGATCACGGGTGAGGCCAGGAAAGTCGGCCACGAGCGCATCACGCGAACGCGTCAGGCGGTTAAACAGCGTCGATTTGCCCACATTGGGGCGACCGACTAAAGCAATGACGGGTGTCATGGAGTTACTTCCAGGGTTTCCAGGCGACCATTGTTGGCCTGGACATGAATGATCTTGCCTTCGGTCACTGGGCGCACACTGATACCAGATTTGTGCACGCGAGTACGACCTACAATGTCGCCTCCACGGGCATCAATCAGGTGCAAATAGCCTTCAAAGTCACCAAATACCAAGCGTCCATCAGCAAAGGATGGGGCGGTTAGCCAGCGGTCTTCCAGTTTGTTATTGCGCCAAACTTCTCGGCCACTGTTGGCATCTAGGGCAACAACGTGGCTGTTGTGGGTAACAACAAATAAAAGCTCACCGACTAAAATAGGAGTATGGCGGCTAGACAGGTTGCTTTCCCACAATACGCTGCCACGGGTAGCTTCAAGGGCGACAACTCGGCCATTATAGCTGGTGACAAATAAGCGCCCATCGGGGCTTAGTACCGGTTGGCCCGCTAAGTCGACCAGACGTTCAACCTCGCTGCGCCCACGTGGGTTGGCAATCTGCATATCCCAGAGGGGCTGCCCATTACGGTTATCCAGAGTGGTTAAACGACCATTAGCCGTACCAACAAAGGTAACGGGGTCGATCACCATGGGGGTGCCAGTGCCACGTAAGGTAAGCGATGGCTGTGTGCTGGTATAAACCCAGCGCTCTTCACCGCTAGCGCGATCTAACGCCGTCACTTGGCCATCAATACTTTGTACCAGCAGTAACTGCTGGTTAGCTTGAGGGGCTGCCAGTACTTCACTGGAAACTCGTGAACGCCAGCTTACGCTACCATCTCGTTGGTTGATGGCGATCACTTCACCATTGCGGGTACCTAGGTAGACGTGGCCTGCCACCGCATTCAGTGCGCTTGAGACCGGCGTGTCCAGTCGAGTTTGCCACTTACGCTCGCCATTATCGGCATTTAATGCCATCACTAAGCCTGTGGCATCTGCGGCAAATACCGTATCGCCCTCACGGGCAGGGGCAATAGGGTAGCGTGCGCGGCCAAGGCCATCACCGACGTTTCTACGCCAAACGCTATTCAACGATGATGTTTCTTCAAAGCTGCGTAGCTCTTTAGGCGTATAGGCTGGTTCCCCTTTATTGGCACAGCCAGCGAGTAAAGCCACAGCAATCGCGCCTAAAGTCACGCGCAGCAAATGCTTGGAAAAAAGTGGTTTTGTAAGGCTGATCGTCATCATTGTGTCGCCTCCTTGGCGCCAAGATCGTCGAGCTTAAACTGTACGCCATAGAGAGCCTGGTTCTGAGTTTGTGCCAACTCTAGAGCGGTTTGCCAAGCTTCGCGGGCTTGTTCTGTTTCTCCCAAAGCGGCATAAGCATCACCTTGGATATTCGCTTTTTGAGCGGCGAGCGACTCTGTAATCGGTTCATCGAGTAGGCTCAATGCTGCTTCAGGGTTGCCTTCGGCGACTTCTATACGTGCTAAACGTAGCCAAGCTAGGCTCTGTACGTAACGGCGCGAGGAGCTATTGGCAACTTGCTCAAGAGCGGTTCTGGCGTCGTCTAAATTACCCTGCTGAACGGCAAGTCGGGCATCCAATAACAGCGCCAGCTCGGCATAGAGTGTCTTGCCATGCTCGTCGTTAATTTCGCTAATCAACTCACGGGCGGCGGCCAATTGGTCGTCTTCCAGGACGTTGCTAGCCGTCATATTAACCAGCTGTTGATAGCGGGCAGAGGCGGCTTCAGCCTGACCTTCCTGATAGTTTTGCCAGGCATTCCAGCCAAGTACCCCCGCTGCTGCGAGAACAGCACCTGCAATAAGAGAAGTTCCATTCTCTTTCCACCAGCGCTTTACTACCTCAAGCTGCTCTTCTTCGCTTCTCAGCTCCGCCACGGGCGGCCTCCTGTTCTGTTGCATAGCCGCTTGTGCGGCTAGCGAGTATTCACCTGCTGGATTGGCTTGGCCTATCCAGCAGTAAGGTTAATGGGCGACTAGCTCACGCAACATGGCGGCAAGGTCTGCTTGGGCTACACGCTGTTGCTCGCGCTCTTCACGCAGAAACTTAAGCGTTACGCTGTTTTCAGCCAGCTCGTCTTCACCTATCAGCACCGCAATAGGGGCAGCGCTTTTGTCAGCTTTTTTCATGCGGCTTTTGAAGCTACCACCACCGCAATGTAGCTGTAGCCTGAGTGCCGGCAGCTCACTGCGTAGCTGCTCTGCTAGTGTGAGCGCCGTCACTGTGGCGCTATCATCCATAGGTAGCAGGTATACATCGCAGCCGCCTAGTGCAGCCTCAGGCACTAAATTGAGCGTTTCCAGCAATAGAACAAGGCGCTCAATACCCATGGCAAAGCCCACCGCTGGGGTAGGTTTACCACCTAACTGCTCAACTAGGCCATCGTAACGCCCACCTGCGCAAACCGTGCCTTGGCTGCCAAGTGCGGTAGTGGTCCACTCGAAAACAGTGCGGCAGTAGTAGTCTAGGCCGCGTACCAAGCGTGGGTTGATAACATACTCAATACCTGCAGCGTCTAACATCGCCTTTAACTGCTCAAAATGCTCCCGGGACGCATCGTCTAGGTGATCCATTAGCTGCGGCGCGGCATTGAGCATATCGGCCATTGCCGGGTTCTTGGAGTCCAGAATGCGCAGCGGATTACTGGTTAGGCGGCGCTTGGAGTCTTCGTCTAACACATCGTGATGCTGTTCAAAGTAGGCCACCAACTTATCGCGGTAGGCGGTGCGCGCCTCTAGCGAACCTAGCGAGTTGAGTTCTAGCGTTACGTGGTCCAACAGGCCCAGTTCTCGCCATAGGCGGGCCGAGAGCAAGATGACTTCAGCATCGATATCCGGGCCTTCAAAGCCATAGGTTTCGACGCCTACTTGGTGAAACTGGCGGTAACGGCCCTTTTGCGGGCGCTCATGCCGAAACATCGGGCCCTGGTACCACAACCGCTGCGTTTGATTGTGTAGCAGCCCATGCTCCATGGCTGCACGCACGCAGCTAGCAGTGCCTTCCGGACGTAGTGTCAGGCTGTCGCCATTGCGATCGTCGAAGGTATACATCTCTTTTTCAACGATATCCGTCACTTCACCAATAGATCGGGCGAACAGCGCGGTTTGCTCGACAATCGGTGTGCGAATTTCTTCAAAGCCATAGCGATGCATTAATTGACGGACGTTGGCTTCAAAAAATTGCCAGCGAGGGCTGTCGCTGGGCAATAGGTCGTTCATACCTCGGATCGCTTGAATCTTTTTAGCAGCGGACTTACTCAATGAAAACTCCTTGTATGGGAGGCAGCGCGGGACCCACAAATGTATCAGCAATACGAGGCATCCCGGCTGGGCATCTGGCTCGGCGTTAAACGCTGCGAGCGATCATATCGTTTTCTTGCTGCTGCTTTTGACGCACTTTGTCACGGATCAGCTTTTCAAGATCATCCACAAGGTTGTCATTGCGCAGCTTGCTGGCAGGCTTGCCGTCGATGTATACCAGATTGGCAGGTGAGCCGCCGGTTAGGCCAATATCCGTCTCTTTTGCTTCGCCTGGACCATTCACTACACAGCCAATGACCGAGACATCTAAAGGGGTCATCACGTCTTCTAAGCGTTCTTCAAGCTGGTTCATGGTGCTGATAACATCGAAGTTTTGGCGTGAACAGCTGGGGCAAGCGATAAAGTTGATGCCTTTGGCGCGCAGCTTAAGGCTTTTGAGCATATCAAAACCAACTTTAACTTCTTCCACCGGATCGGCTGCCAGGGAAACGCGGATAGTGTCGCCAATCCCGTCCATCAGTAGCATGCCAAGGCCAATGGATGACTTAACGGTGCCTGCGCGCAGCCCACCTGCTTCGGTAATGCCCAGGTGCAGCGGCTGCTCAATACGAGTAGCGAGGTCGCGGTAAGCAGCGACGGCCATAAATACATCTGAAGCCTTTACGCTGACTTTAAAGTCGGGAAAGTCCAGCCGTTCCAGGTAGTCAATATGGCGCATGGCTGACTCTACCAGAGCGGCGGGAGTTGGCTCGCCATACTTTTTTTGCAGGTCTTTTTCTAAAGAGCCTGCGTTAACACCGATGCGGATCGGAATGCCGTGATCGCGGGCAGCGCTCACTACCGCACGGACCCGGTCTTCCCGGCCAATATTGCCGGGATTGATCCGTAGGCAGTCAACGCCAAGTTCAGCGACGCGCAAGGCAATTTTGTAATCGAAATGGATGTCAGCGACTAGGGGAACATCGACTAGCTTTTTAATTTGGCCAAAGGTTTCCGCGGCGTCCATGTCCGGTACAGAGACACGCACAATATCAGCACCAGCTTTTTCCAACTGCTGAATTTGTGCCACAGTGGCTGCAACATCCAGTGTGTTGGTATTGGTCATGCTCTGAACAGCGATAGGCGCATCGCCGCCTACCGCTACGTTGCCAACATGAATTTGGCGTGAAAGGCGGCGTTTAATGGGAGAAGGGGCGTGCATAAGGCGTGTCACTCTCCTAGGGTGAAGCGGGCAACATTATTGGCACCAGCACGTTGAGGAAGGTTAACTACCTCGCCTTGGTAGCGCAGCTCTACGCCGGTGGCATTGCCGATCGTTAAACGAAAAGGTGGCTCACCCTCAACGCTCGCGGTAGTGCCAGGGGCTTGTAGGCCGACAAATACTCGCTGGTTGTTGGCATCAAAAATTTCTGTCCAGGACTGTTCGTTAAATGTCAGCTCTAGTGTATTCGGTGACGTAGCAGGCGCTGCCTCAGCCACCTGTTCATCATCGCTGGCATCAGCCGCTGGCGTGCTATCTGATGCAACCAATACAGCGGATTGAGCAGCTTCTTCCGAGACCTCTGCTGTTGCTGAGCTTGTGGCTGCATCGCTTGTATCTGTGCTGGTTTCAGCAGGCAACTGAGGAGTAGCAACCACGGCTGACGTGGGCTCCCGGTCACTTGAGGCACTAAGCGCTTCCTCTTCTTCTATCGTAGGTGAGGCGCCCATGCTGGGTGGTTCACTGCCGCCGCGGCTTTGCCACCACATCACAGTAACGGCAATTAAACCAACGATAACCAGTAGTGTAACGAGCTTAAATAGCAAGGCGCCTACTTTCGATGGTGGCTTGGCAACTGAAACAGGTGTGACTTTGCGGTCGGTGTCGGCACTACCGTGGCGTACCTGATAGGCATCGAGTACTAGGCGGTCGTCCATATCCAAGTACTTAGCATAAGAGCGAAGGTAGCCGCGGCGGTAGGCGGTAACCGGGATTTCATCATAATTGTCTTGTTCCAACCCCGCTATCACTGCTGGGCGCAGGTTGAGGGCGCGGGCGGCATCAACCAGAGGTACGCCAAGTGCTTCACGTTGGCGAAACAAAAGCTCACCAGGAGTGGCCGTATTTGAGGTGGCGCTATCAAGTAATTGTGTTTCGCTCATGGCTGAGCATCCTTCAATAAATAGGTGATCAAGGCATCCATTAATTGGTATTCAGCAACTGCTGGTAATCCGCCGCTGCGGCGTGGTCGCCGCGTGCGTGGGCGAGATCAATCGCCATTTCCAGTGCTGCTGGGTCTGGCCCGGTCAATTGCAAATAGCTCTGCAGTGGCTCCCAGGCTAGCCCGTAATTGCCCTGCGAAACTTCTAACTCAGCTAACATTAAATAGCCACGTGCATTACGTGGGTCGATACTTTGCGCGCGTTGAAAGCCTTCGCGGGCACTATCAAATTTTTCCAGCGCTACGTAACACTGCCCTAAATTGGTAAATAACTGGGCTCGGTTGGCATACTGGGCATCTTGCGATGCGATTTCTAGCTGTTCGCAGGCTGCTGCAAACTGTGCTTGTTGGTAGAGAAACGCGGCATAATTATTGCGCGCCCGGGTAAAAGAGGGTGCTGCGTTAACGGCTTGCTGAAAGTAGTGGTGAGCAAGCTTATTCTCTCCTTGCTGCTGGTAGACCAGCGCTAGGGCCTGAAGTGCCTCAGCGTGACGTGGATTAATTTCCAAGGCGCGGTCGAGGGCGTTTAGTGCGCGGGGCAGATTCTCGCGCTCTAAGTAGGCAACGCCTAATTGAGTATAGGCATCAGCTGCATCCTCATTCGCTTGGGTAGTTACTCTGCTTGGTGTTGCACAGCCGGCTAGCAACATGCTGCCCACAAGCACACACAGCATGGGTACCCTGGATGGGAAGCGTCTGCAAATACCGGTCATGTATGCCCTCTTGATGTAGCCTCTAAACTCTAATACTAATAGACGGTTTGTTCTAAAATTTATGTTTCTGAATTTTGCCCGTTGCCGCCCACAAAACGAGACCATCAAAGCGCTGTGTTCAATGGAAGTCAAGGTGGATAAGACTAGTCTGCATCAAGCTGTACGGACTGAATATAGCGCGCGCTCCGTTTGGTGCGATCTTTTACACGTCCGACAAGCTGTCCGCAGGCAGCATCGATATCGTCACCGCGGGTTGTACGCACTGTGGCGTTGTAGCCTAAATCGTATAGCCATTGCTGGAAACGCATGACTTGGTTGCGTGACGGCTTCTCGTATCCTGAGTTTGGGAACGGATTGAACGGTATTAAATTAATTTTACAAGGTAGCTCTTTGAGCAGTGCTGCCAGTTGCTCGGCGTGCTCCTGCTGGTCGTTCACATCATGGATCAGCGTGTACTCGATAGTGACCTGACGGTTATCAGGGCATTTTGATAAGTAGCGGTGGCAGGCATCCAAGAGCGCGCGAATATTGTACTTACGGTTAATGGGCACCAACTCATTACGCAGTTCGTCAGTTGACGCATGTAGCGAAATGGCGAGGCTAACGTCCATCTCATCGCCTAGCTTGTCAATCATCGGAACAACGCCGGAGGTAGAGAGCGTGACCCGGCGCTTCGAAAGCCCGTAGCCGTTATCGTCCAGCATTAATTTCATTGCAGGAACAACGTTATCGAAGTTGAGTAGAGGTTCCCCCATGCCCATCATGACGACGTTGGTAACCGGCCGGTTGGCGGTGTCTCGGCGTGGCCCAACGCTGCGTTGAGCGACCCATACCTGGCCGATGATTTCCGCAGCGGTTAAGTTGCGCTGAAATCCCTGCTTTCCGGTAGAGCAGAAGCTACAGTCCAGCGAGCAGCCGACCTGGGAAGAGACGCATAACGTACGGCGCTTACCGTTTTCAGCTGGAATGAGCACCGTTTCAACATAGCTGCCATCTTCTACCTCTAGCACCCACTTACGTGTACCGTCGCTTGAGGTTCCCTCGTAGACAACCGCAGGGCCTCGTATCTCCGCCACCTTCGCCAGCTTTTCCCGCAGCGGCTTTGATAGATTAGTCATCGCTGCAAAGTCATCGCTGCCTTCCTGGTGGATCCACTTCATCACCTGGGTGGCACGAAACTTCTTTTCGCCAATGGAAACAAAAAAAGCTTCCATCTGCTCGCGGGATAAGCCGAGCAGATTTTGACGCGCTGCCGCTGTCTGTTGGGCAGAGGCACTGTCAATGGATGAATGGGGAGCGGGTGTATGTTGGGCTACGGTGGTGGTCATGGCGATCAGCGTTCAGAAAGAGGCGGGGGCTTGGCCCCCGCGAAAATGGCCGGCAACGGATGTTGAAACGGCGGCGCGAGCTGCTTAGCGCGGGCAGATTTCGTCGTTACCGAAGAAGTAGCTAATTTCACGCTCAGCGCTTTCCGGAGAGTCAGAGCCATGGACAGCATTAGCGTCGATTGTTTCAGCAAAGTCAGCGCGGATAGTACCCGGGGCGGCTTCTTTAGGGTTCGTTGCACCCATCAGTTCGCGATTTTTAGCGATAGCGCCTTCGCCTTCCAGTACTTGAACAACGACCGGACCAGAGGTCATGAAACCGACCAAGTCTTTGAAGAAGGGACGCTCTTTGTGCTCAGCGTAGAAACCGCCCGCTTTCTCTTCAGAGAGGTGCGCCATTTTAGCGGCAACGACTTTCAAGCCAGCTTTTTCAAAACGAGCAATGATGTCACCAATAGCATTTTTAGCAACGGCGTCAGGCTTGATGATCGAAAGAGTGCGTTCAGTTGCCATGTGGCGTTCTCCTTAATTGAGATAAGCAAAATTGCCGCCCCGGAAAGCCGAGGCGGCGCAGGAAAGTGATTTTCGGCACATGTTCCAAAGTGGCCTGGGTGCCGAGTGGCCGCGATTATAGCGTTTCCCGTTGGGGATGAATACCGGTGATATTACTGAAGAGCCTAAACAGTAAAGCTTTCACCGCAGCCGCACTGATCTTTTACATTAGGGTTGTTGAAGCGGAAAAAACGGTTTAGCCCTTCGCTTACGTAGTCCACCTCGCTACCGTCTAACATTTCTAGGGCATCGGGGGCGACATAAACACTGGCACCGTGGGCTTCGAAGCGAATATCATCGCTGTGTTCCTCATCAGCGAAATCCAGTACATAGCTATAGCCTGAGCAGCCACTTGGCTTAACTGATACCCGTAGGCCGAGTCCTTGGCCGCGTTCGGCCAGTGCGCGGTGTATCTGTTCAGCTGCAGCAGGCGTAATGTTGAGTGTTGCCATGGAGCATTCTCCTTATAGAAGTCGTTGAGAGTGCGTCAGGAGAGCATCAACTGCTTAACGTGTGGCACGTAAGCCGCTCACCGCGTGGCGCAGCAGAGTTAGGGCGTGATCAATATCGCTACCTTGGGTAAAACGCCCGAAGCTAAAGCGTAGCGATGAAAGCGCTAGGCTGCGTGGCGTACCAATGCCCAGCAGTACATAAGAAGGGTCGACGCTGGCTGAATTGCAGGCAGATCCTGTCGATACAGCGACATCGCGTAGCGCCATCAATAACGCCTCGCCATCAACCCCTTCAAACGCTAAATTCAAAATGTTGGGTACCACGTGCTCAGTTGGGGAGTTGGCGATAATGCCGTCAACGCCCTTAAGCCCGCTTAAAAATTGTTCGCGTAGCTTGGCAATGTGCGTTTGGTCGTCCTGATGCTGTTGTTGCATTAACGCGAAGGCTTCCCCCATCCCGGCAATTTGATGGGTGGGGAGGGTGCCGGAGCGCATGCCGCGCTCGTGACCGCCGCCATGAATCAATGCTTCAACCCGAATAGCTGGGTGGCGTTTCACGTATAACGCGCCAATACCTTTGGGGCCATAGGTTTTGTGGCCAGAAAGCGACACCAAATCAATCTGCTGTGCCACTACGTCAAGGGGGATTCGGCCTACGGCTTGAGCTGCATCGGTATGAAACGCAGCACCGAATTCGTGAGCAACCTCCGCAAGCGCTGCGATATCGTTAATACTGCCCAATTCGTTATTTACCGCCATCAGCGATACAAGAGCAGTGTCATCGCGCATGGCTTGGCGGAGCTGCTCTGGAGTTGTTCGGCCGTCCCGCCCTGGCGTTAGCCATGTTACTTCAAAACCTTCGCTTTCTAAGGCTTTGGCGGTATCGACAATTGCCTTGTGCTCAATCGTTGAGGTCACCAGATGCATGCCACGTTCGCGGTTGGCGCGCATAAAGCCGATTAACGCTAAGTTGTTGGCCTCGGTTGCTCCGCTGGTCCAGACAATTTCGCGTGGGTCGGCACCGATAGTATCAGCCACTTGGCGGCGTGCCTGCTCGACTACTTGTTCAGCCTGCCAACCGAGCATGTGGCTACGTGAGGCAGGGTTAGCAAATAATTGGTCAACCGTCAGGTAACGCTGCATTACGTCAGCCGCACGGGCATCTACTGGCGTCGTGGCAGCATAATCTAAGTAAATTGGCAGCGAAGGTGAGGTTGTTGTGGTCATGGGTACCCGTGTGCGGTGTAAGCCTTCAAGGGGATGAGGCAAGAATGCCTGCCTCAGCGCGATGTTTTTGCCGTAAGGCGATACGTATAACATCGGGGCGCTGCATCAATTGGGCAAGGGTGATGTCGTCAAGAAAATTGCGAATTTGCCCGGAAAGTTCGCACCACAAGAAGTGGGTTAAGCAGGTGTCGCCCTGCTGACAGTCAGATAACCCCTGGCAGCGTGTTGCATCAACAGTTTCGTTTACCGCGTCAATCACTTGTGAAACGCTGATATCTTCGGCAGGTGTGGCTAGCAGGTAACCACCACCAGGGCCGCGTACGCTGGTGACAAGCCCTGCGCGTCGCAAGCGAGCGAATAGTTGCTCAAGGTAAGAGAGTGAAATCTCTTGGCGTTGTGAAATATCGCCTAAGCTGGTGGGGCCATGCTGGACGTTGAGGGCCAGGTCGAGCATGGCAGTAACAGCGTAACGGCCTTTTGTAGTCAAGCGCATGGCAGGAACCTCGACGCTGAGCCATCAGCGTGCTCATGGCAAATGTGTTGCCATTATGGAAATCCTGAGTGCTTTGGTCAACTATTACGCGTGGTCGACGTATCGGTAGTTGAGTTGGCTGCGGCATCTTGGGATTGAGGAGCATGTTGCTGTTTGCCCAGTCCTGGGCAGCCGGTATCATTTTCATCGAGAATATCAGCAAAATCCTCATCCCGAAGGGCGGGCAGTTGGCCGTCTCGATAGCTTGCATCCAATTTACGAAGCGTGGAGCACATACGCTCTATGCGCTCGTCAACGGCGTGCATGTGGTCAAGCATCGCTTGCATAGAGCGCGCCATTGGGTCGGGCATGTCCTGGCTAACACCGTAGGCGTCAAACCCAAACTTCTGGCAAATGGCTTCTCGGCGGGCGGGATCCACATCGAGTGCTTCCTCTACATCTGGATCGATGCGCTTAACGATTTTACCTGGAATGCCGACCACTGTTGCACCTGGCGGCACCTCTTTAGTGACAACGGCATTTGAGCCAATTTTGGCGCCAGCGCCCACCGTAAAGGGGCCGAGAATTTTGGCGCCAGCGCCCACAATTACACCATCTTCCAGTGTTGGGTGGCGTTTGCCTTTATTCCAGCTGGTGCCACCTAGAGTAACCCCTTGGTACAGCGTCACGTTATCGCCCACCAGTGCTGTTTCACCGATCACCACGCCCATGCCGTGGTCGATGAAGAAACGCCGGCCAATAGTTGCACCAGGATGGATTTCAATACCCGTTAGCCAGCGGGAAAATGTTGAGAGCGTGCGTGCTAGCCATTTGAGGTTTTTCTTCCATAGCCAGTGGCCGCAGCGATGCAGCAGTAAAGCATGCAGGCCGGGGTAGTTGGTTAACACTTCCAAAAAATTACGTGCCGCAGGATCGCGGTCGAATACGCTATTAATGTCTTCACGCAGGCGTTGAAACATGGGTGATCCTTGGGCGTTTAAGGGCGGCGGCATCGCATGGTCGAGTTAGCAACAGTAGTTAGCAACAGTAGGAAGCGTAATAAAATAACGTTAGCAGTGAGGCGATGTTGGGGCACTCAGCCGCGACTTCAAGTTTAGGTTATTTTGGTTGCTTAGGTGTTCATCGCTAAGGCTGTTTGGGCCCCGCTGATTTTTCTGTTGCTGAAAGAATGCCACGCAAAATATTCATTTCCATTTTTTCTGGGCGAGCACGCAGGTATAAGCGGCGAAGCCTTGCCATTAGCTGGCGTGGCTGTGCTGGGTCGTGAAACTCAATGGCGATGAGAGCACGCTCTAAATGCTCGAAGTAGCGCTCTAACTCCGAGTGAGTAGCTAGCTCGTCCTCCCCCTCAGTTGTCGGCTCTAGTTGCTGTTGGCTTAACCATGCCATACGGCATTCGTACGCTAACACTTGCACTGCCGCGGCCAAGTTGAGCGAGCTGAAATCGGCATTGGTAGGAATGTGTACATGGGCATGGCAGCGCTGTAGCTCTGCGTTGGTTAAGCCGCTGTCTTCGCGGCCAAATACCAGCGCGACACGCGCACTTTCATGTTGGCATTCACTAGGCAGGCGCTCGGCCAGATCTCTAGGTGAAATCATCGGCCAGGGCAGCGTCCGTGAGCGCGCACTGGCGCCTACCGCTAAAGTGCAGTCAACAACAGCATCCTCTAGCGTTGGATAAACCACTGCTTGATGAAGCAGGTGATCAGCGCCAGAGGCGCGGGAGATGCTGTCTTGGGTGATCACATCGCAGCGAGGGGCTACTAGGGCTAAATCGGCCAAGCCCATATTGTGCATCGCGCGGGCGACGCCGCCAATGTTGCCGGGATGGCTAGTGCCGATAAGTACAATACGGATGCGCTCAAGCATAATAGGCTCGGTAATCAAATGCGGAAACCGCGCAGTTTAGCATGAGTCGATGGCATGCCCGAGGGGGCTCTGCTAGAATTGCGCGCCAAAGGCAGTCCTTGAGCTGTCTCACGTTCTTTAACATCACTGTGACAAGGCCCCGATCATGAATCCGATGGTCCAATTTACGTTGCGCGCAGCGCGCAGCGCTGTTGAACACTTTTTACGCGTTCGTGAGCGTATTGAAAATGCTCATGAAGAATTTAATCTCGATCGTCTGCTTGAAGATACGGCACGCAAGGCTGAGGCGACTATTGTTCAACAGTTGGAGCGTGGCTACCCCCATCATGGCTATACCGGCCGCTACACGCCGTATAAAGCTGGTGAGGGCGAAGGCGCGGATACCGTTTGGAAGATTGAACCAATGCATGGCTACTCAAATTTAGCAGTAGCAGGCAAGGGCTTTGCTCTCTCAGTGGTGTGTCTTGTGAAAGGTCGTCCCGAACATGCGGTGCTTCTCTCTCCGTTTGGTGATGATGAATATATTGCCAGCCGTGGCCGTGGTGCGCAGCATAACGACAAGCGTATGCGTGTTAGCAAGCCAACGGCGATTACGGGTACACGGATGGCGATGAGCCTGCCGGAAGCGTGGCTGCGACCAAGCAATTTGCCCGCTTACCTTACCATTGCTCAGCAGCTTGCTCCTCAGGTCGAAACCTTGCTGGCTACCGGTAGTGGTCTGCTTGATATGTGTGAGTTGGCATGTGGCCGCGTAGATAGTGTTTTTGTATTGGGCCTTGAAGAGCAGGACATGCAGGTGGGTACACTGCTTCTTAAAGAAGCGGGGGCGCTAATGGGTACACCCGATGGTAAGCCTACGGTAAATGCCGAAGGGCAGCTGATGGCCGCAGGCCCGCGCCTTTATAAAGCACTGATTAAGCAACTGGCGCCGCACTTCTAAGCAAACAGTGTGTGGTGAGTCTGCGTTTGTTGCCTAGGCGCTGGGGCTGTATCAGGTGCTGAATTTGTTCAGGCGTTGGGTCTGCCCAGGTTCTAGGTCTACCTCGACGCTTTAACTACTTAGCCAGGCATTAAAAAAGCCCTGCTGGTTTTTTCCAGCAGGGCTTTTTGTTGCGTATCAGAAGCGCTGAGTTAAGGCAGCTCTTCTTCCTCTTCGTCGACCTCTTTTTTGGTGGGGATCAAATCTTCCCGCGAGAGCTTAAGCGGAATTAATAGCGCCCCGGAAATGTAAATTGAAGAGAAGGTGCCCACTACAACGCCGATTAACAACGCAATCGCGAAGTTCTCAATCATGTCGCCCCCCAGCAATAACAGGGCGAGCAGCACTAACATAGTGGTACCCGACGTTGCGAGGGTACGCGAGAGTGTGGCGTTGATTGCTTCGTTAAAGATCTGCGGCATATCATCAATTCGCGACGTACGGATTGTTTCACGGATCCGGTCATATACCACAATCGTATCATTCAGCGAGTAACCAATTACCGCCAGAATGGCTGCAAGTACCGTGAGGTTGAAGTCGAGCTGAAACAGCGCAAACACACCCACCACGATAATAACGTCATGTAACAGAGCGAAAAGCGCACCGATTGCAAATTTGTACTGGAAGCGAAAGGCCACGTAGAGCATTACGATACCAAGGGCAACCATCATGCCTAGCCCGCTCTGGTCGCGCAGCTGTTCGCCAACCTGTGCGCCGACAAACTCTGCACGTACTAGCGTAACGCTGTCACCTTCGGCGCGCAGCAGGTTGACTACCTCGTTGCCCACTTCGGGGTCGAAGGCCTGCTGTAAACGTATTAGCACTTCGGTGGAAGCGCCAAAGGTTTGCACCGAAACATCCTGGAAGCCGCTGCTTTCCAGTAACTGGCGAATAGCGTCAAGGGACGGTGCCACGCTATAGCGCACCTCAACTAGCGTACCGCCAGTAAAGTCGAGCCCTAGATTGAGCTGCTGAAACAGAATGGCGCCAATCGACACTATAAGCATCGCGGCTGAGACAACGAACGCAAGGTTGCGTCGTCCCATAAAGTCTATCCGCAGGTGTGATAGGGGTTTCATTACCACCTCTTAAATTCTGAGCAAAGCACGTGTGTCAGATCCCGGTTTTTTCAGATCCACAGCTTTTTGACGGGTTTGCTGCCATAGGTCAGGTTAACCATGGCTCGGGTCACCAGTAGGGCGGTGAACATCGACGTCAAAATGCCGATGGAGAGCGTAACGGCAAAGCCTTTGACCGGGCCGGTGCCAATAGAGAACAGAATCACGGCTACCAGCAGCGTGGTGATATTGGCATCCACGATGGAGGTGAAAGCACGCTCGTAGCCCGCATGTATGGCTTGCTGTATTGACAGGCCATTGCGCAACTCTTCGCGTATGCGCTCGAATATCAACACGTTGGCATCCACCGCCATGCCTAGCGTTAGCACAATGCCTGCAATACCTGGCAGTGTAAGTGTTGCCCCTAACATCGACATAACGGCAATCAGTAGGGTCAGGTTGAGCGCCAGGGCGATGTTGGCAAATATGCCGAACACTTTGTAGCGCACGAGCATAAATATCACTACGAGTAGCAGGCCGATCTGAACCGAGAGTAAGCCGCGTTCGATGTTTTCAGCACCTAGGCTTGGGCCAATGGTGCGTTCTTGTACAAAGTAAATAGGCGCTGCCAAGGAGCCAGAGCGTAGCAGTAGCGCAAGCTCAGCGGCTTCTGTGGGTGAGTCTAGCCCGGTAATACGGAAGCTGTTGCCCAGCGCGCTCTGAATGGTGGCAAGGCTAATTAGGCCACGCTCAACGTAAGGCTCACGAATAACAGTTTCAGCGCCGGTTTCCGGGTCGATTTCAACACGGTCTTCACTTTTATGCTCAATAAACAGTACCGCCATATTGCGACCAATATTGGTGCGCGTAGCACGGTTCATCAAGGTACCACCGGTGCCATCCAAGTTAATGTTAACCTGGGGGCGACCGTTTTCATCGAAGCTATGGCTGGCACTTGAAACGCTGTCGCCAGTAATGATGACATCACGCATCAATTCCGCCGTGCGAGAAGGATCATTACGGAATGTGTGCTGTTCGGTCTCCATGTCAGGCGTGTCGTTACGGGCTTCCAGGCGGAATTCCAGGTTGGCCGTAGCGCCGACGATACGTTTGGCCGCGACGGTGTCTTGGATGCCGGGCAGCTCAACGACAATCTGGCTGGGGCCTTGGCGTTGTACCATCGGCTCGGCAACGCCTAACTCATCTACCCGGTTGCGCAGCGTGGTTAAGTTTTGGTTAACCGCATAGTCCTGTATTTCATTGACCGTTTGGTCGCTAAGCGACATCACTAGTCGTGAGGTACGGCCATCGCCTTCGCTGCTGTAGTCAAAGTCGGGGAAGTCACGGCTGATTAGGCGGCGCGCTGTATCACGGTCTTCGGCGCTGGCAAAGTCAATGGATAGCGAGCGCTCGGCCACTTCAGTATTGCGGTAGCGAATACGTTCGCCGCGCAGTAGTTCACGCATGGCGCTAGCGTTGACTTCTAACCGCTGGGTAAGAGCGGCGTCCATATCCACTTCAAGCAAGAAGTGGACGCCACCACGCAAATCTAAGCCCAGTGTCATGGGCGATGCGGAAAAGGCTTGTAGCCAGCTCGGCGTTGCTTCTGCGAGATTGAGCGCAACACTGGCCTGGTTGCCCAGTACATCTGTGGCAATGTCCCGCGCATTTAACTGATCATCGTTGTTTTGCAGACGAATTAGCCACTGGCCATTTTCCTGCTCAATAGCTTTGATCTCGATGCCGTTTTCGTTAAGCGCTTCTTCGACACGTGTTAATTGACGCTCATCCAGCGCATCGCCCTGGGCGTTGCTGACTTGGATAGCGGGATCTGCGGGAAATAAGTTGGGAAGCGAGTAGATAAGGCCAACCACCAGGATGACCAGTATCAGCAGATACTTCCACAGGGGGTAACGGTTGAGCATGCAAGCCCTGCCTTCAATTACATACGGAAGTGCTGCACACGGCTGGGCCGTGTGCAGCAACGTTCACCATCGTAGCTACCATGTCACCCCTGCCGGGGTGGCTGGCACTGATTCGGCAGGGGCGGAGGTGGGGCGTTAGATGGACTTAATAGTGCCCTTTGGCAGAACGGCAGCAACGGCATTCTTCTGCACGTTTACTTCGTTGCCTTCTGAAACTTCCAGGGTTAGAAACTCATCGCTAACTTTAGTAATGCGGCCAACCAGACCGCCGCCGATAACGACTTCATCGCCTTTGGCTAAGCTAGTCACCAGCTGTTTGTGCTGCTTGGCACGTTTTGCCTGGGGGCGCCACAGTAGGAAGTAGAAAATCAGCACGAAGCCGACCAGCATGACGATTTGCGCAATGCCACCGCCAGCAGCGGCTTCTTGGGCATGGGCTGGTGAGATGAAGAAATCCAGCATTACAGAGAACTCCTGAGTTAGAAAACTAATGGGTTAACAGGTTAAGCCGCCCGCCAGTAGCGAGCGACGATTAATTCGCTAGGGGTGGCACTGGCAGGCCACGCTGGGCGTAGAAGCCTTCCACAAAGGTCGTCAATGTACCCGCTTCGATTGCTGCGCGCAAATCAGCCATTACCCGCTGGTAGTAGCGTAAGTTATGGATGGTATTGAGCATAGAGCCAAGCATCTCATTACAGCGGTCAAGATGGTGTAAGTAACCGCGTGAGAAATTCTTACAGGTATAGCAGTCGCACTCCTCATCCAGCGGGCGTGTATCAAAGCGGTGTTTGGCGTTACGTATCTTGACGGTACCTTCTGAGGTAAAGAGGTGCCCGTTGCGCGCATTGCGGGTCGGCATAACACAATCAAACATATCGACGCCGCGGCGTACGCCTTCCACCAGGTCTTCCGGCTTGCCAACACCCATTAGATAGCGAGGCGTTTCATCGGGCATCCAGGTGGGTAGATAATCAAGTACCTTAATCATCTCTTCTTTGGGTTCACCGACGGAGAGACCACCAATTGCTAGACCATCGAAGCCGATCTCCAACAGCCCTTTTAGCGAGCGTTCACGAAGCTCTGGATGCATTCCGCCCTGAATAATGCCAAACAGTGCAGAAGGCGAATCTCCATGAGCATCGCGGGAGCGCTTAGCCCAGCGTAGCGACAGCTCCATGGATTTTTCGGCTTCTTCAAAAGTCGCCGGATAGGGAGTGCACTCGTCAAAAATCATTACCACATCAGAGCCGAGCGAGCGCTGAACAGCCATGGACTCTTCCGGTCCCATAAACACTTTGCTGCCATCTACTGGCGAGCGGAAGTGCACGCCCTGCTCAGTGATTTTGCGCATCTCGCCCAGGGAGAATACTTGAAAGCCGCCGGAATCGGTCAGAATGGGCTTGTCCCACTGGGCGAAGTCATGCAGATCGCCATGGGCTTCGATAACATCGGTGCCAGGACGCAGCCAAAGGTGAAATGTATTGCCAAGGATGATTTCCGCGCCAATCTCTTTAATCGAATCGGGGGTCATACCTTTTACTGTGCCGTAGGTACCCACTGGCATAAATGCCGGTGTTTCCACTGTGCCTCGGGGGAAATGCAAGCGGCCCCGGCGAGCACGACCATCCTCAGCTAGGCGCTCAAAGCGCATAAAACATTCGTTTCGCATCTAAAACAACTCTTGATAATCGGTTAAGGCGCTAAGCGTGTATTAAGTTAGCGGGTCAACAGCATGGCGTCGCCGTAGCTAAAGAAGGCGTAACGTTCTTCTACTGCTGCGCGGTAGGCCTGCATCATATGGTCATAGCCAGCAAACGCTGACACTAGCATCAGCAGCGTAGATTCCGGCAAGTGGAAATTGGTGATCAGCGCATCAACGCAGTGCCACTCATACCCAGGATAGATAAAAATATCGGTATCACCGCTGTAAGGTGCAATCTGGCCGTCAGTACTTTTCATACAGGCGCTCTCTAGGCAGCGAACGCTAGTCGTGCCTACAGCAATAACCCGCTTGCCTGCTGCTTGGGTGTCGCGAACCTTTTTGCAGGCAGTGGCCGTAATTTCAACCCACTCGCTGTGCATATGGTGTTCTAGGATGTTATCTACCCGCACCGGTTGAAACGTACCCGCGCCCACGTGCAGGGTCACAAATGCACTATTAATACCTTTTGCGGCCAGTGCGTCTAGCAGTGGCTGATCAAAATGCAGGCCTGCAGTAGGCGCCGCCACCGCGCCGTCGCGCCGGGCATATACCGTTTGGTAACGGTCACGGTCACTCAGCTCATCTTCACGGGTGATGTAAGGCGGCAGGGGCATGTGACCGTGTTTTTCAAGCAGCGCAATCATTGGCGTGTCGCCTAAAAAGCGCAGCTCAAACAGTGCATCGCGGCGGCCTTCAACAACAGCATGAATATCGCCTTCAAAGATTAGCTCGGTGCCTGGCTTAGGTGACTTGCTGGAGCGAATATGGGCAAGCCCACGATGACTATCCAGTGGGCGCTCCAGCAGCATTTCCACTTTTCCGCCACTGGCTTTATGGCCATGCAGGCGGGCGGGTATTACTCGAGTATCGTTAAACACCAGCAGGTCGCCGGGTTCGAGTAGCTCGAGTAAATCTGCAAAGCGGCGATGTTCAAGCGCGCCGTTTTGGCCATCCACACACAGCAAACGGCAGTCGCTACGCTGCTCGGAAGGGTAGCGGGCAATTAGCTCATCAGGTAGCTCGAAATGGAAATCCGCACGCTGCATGGACATAGCTCTTTTTCAGTGATCGAACAGGCGGCATAGAATAGCGCTTTAGTTGGATAAAGTCAGTCAATGTGATTGACCTGCAAGGTTATCTCCGTATAATACGCCTCCATTGCCGGTGTGGCGGAATTGGTAGACGCAGCGGATTCAAAATCCGCCGCCTTTACGGGTGTGCCAGTTCGAGTCTGGCCACCGGCACCAAACAAATCAAGGGCTTAGCGTACATCGCTAGGCCCTTTTTGGTTTCTGGTATTCGAGAAGTGTCAACAAAGTGTCAGCAGAGCTTAGGCGCGTACTTGATGGCGTCGGCTAAGTGATCAGCTGATAGGTGTGCGTAACGCATTGTCATTGCTATGGTTTGATGGCCTAAAATCTTTTGAAGTGTGAGCACATCACCACCGTTCATCATGAAGTGGCTGGCGAAGGTGTGACGGAGAACGTGCGTTCTCTGGCCTATGGGAAGCTGTATCCCTGCCTCGATCACCGCAGCGGAAAACGCTTTGTAAGCGTCAGTGCGGAAAACCCTTCCGATCCTAGGCCCGTGCTGGGTGATCGCTTTATAAAGCTCTTCGCTTAGCGGTATGGTGCGATTGCGACCGTTTTTCGTGCCCGTGAACGTGACACGACCATTCCTTAACATTTCCGCTCTTAGGTATTGGGCTTCGCTCCAACGAGCACCCGTGGCTAGGCAGAGGCGTGTGATTAACTCAACGTCTGGGTTGTTGGCTTTTTCGAGTACGTTGAAAAGTTGCCGTAATTCTTCATCGGTTAGGTAGGCAAGCTCTTTTTCATCCAGGCGCAACGGCTGCATTTTTGCGAAGGGGTTGGCTCTGTTCCATTCCCCCAGCCGTATGAGTTGATTAAACACAGCGCGTAAGTGGGCGTGATCATGGTTTGCTGTGTTGGGTGTGATGCCCGCTTCAAGGCGTTTTTGGCGCAGCTCTGAGGCGTCAATCGGGGTGATCGTGGCTGCTGTCGGGTTACCCATGATATCGGCCAAGTTATTGAGCTGTGAGTATCGACGCTTACCGTCTTTAAGCGACTGACCGTGGTAATCAAACCAGACTTTAATCAGGTCTTTTAAGGTACGACGATCCCTTTTAGGCGTGGTGTAACTTTCACCGGTGGCAGCCTTAGCCAGTATTTTGCCTGCAAAGCGCTTAGCTTCCGCCTGGGTGGGGAGTATTTTACGGACACGTTTTCCGTATCTACCTTCCGGCATGATGTCTACTTTCCAGCCGGTTTTGACTTTCTTAATGCTCATTACGCTGCTTTCCCTACCAATCTTCGTTCTATCAATTTCTGCTCTACGATCTGCCTGAATTGCCCGGAGTCTACCCCTCGACGGCGGTAGTATTCTGCAAGGTCTTCCCACATGCCGGAGCGTTGGAGGTAGCGAACGGCTTCATGTGTACGGAAGCCTTGTCGGGCGTAAATGCTGATGAGGTTGCCGAAGGCCAGGGTGACGTTTTTCTCATTACCTAAGCCAGGTGTTTTACGAGCGCGCTTGTACATGAAGCCAGGTTCATGGCAGTAGAAACGGGCATCTTCCTGCATGACTTGCCACGCGGGATCTATAAGATTGCGACGGGTATCCAGGCGATAGGATTGCATTGCGGTTCGCCAGAGGCCGGAGAGGTGAGGTACTACGTCAATGAAGCGGTTGAAGCCATGGGAGGCATCTAACACCTCGCCGGTATCGACATTGCAGGGTATGCCTTGAGCATATTCACGAAGTACAGACTGATGAAAACGTAATTCGATACGCCACACGGTTGCTTCTGGGTTGTAGGTGGCGTTTAGGTTGTCATCGACGGCGTTTTGCCAGATACCTTCCCAGAAGTGCATTTTGTCGCGATGCTTGGCTTCTAGTGTTTTGTTGTAGATGCAGCATTGTAGCGCCCCAGCAGTACCGAACATGTAGGTTTCACCGCGGCCATAGGTGGTGGCAATGGTGCTGTGCGAGAACTCCAGTTCGTCTATGCCATCAATGCGCATGATCTTTTTAGAGCGAGTCACAAAGCGTTGCATAAAGTCGCTAGGTGGCTCCCAGCCTTGTACGTCTAACGCTAGGTGGATGGCACAGCCAATAGGTTCAACATGGGCGAGCATGTGAGCCGCGATGTTGTACATGAAGTCTTGGCACTCTTGGGGGCTGCGCTCCTGGATGAAGTGTGGGGAGAGCTCAATTTTCAGGTGAGTGCCAATGTTCTCTACTTTGACGTGCCTCGCTTGGAAGAAGACGATAACGCCCAGTTCATTGTTCTGGAGTCGATAGCGGAAGCCGGAACCGGCTGCGCCGGCACCTACTGCCCAATCCACATCAAAGAGACGCATAGTGGCGCCTTTGCCTTCGTTGTAAACGTTAATGATTTCATCAAATTGGCGAAGGCACGGTTTGCCTTGGTAAAGCTGGCGAACAGTATCTACTCCAGCATTTAGAAGATGAATCTTGTGCATTTCACGCTGCCCAGCTGAGCTAATCAGCAGCTTGCCAAACTGATCTTCTTCCCCTCGCTGTAACGATGCTAACGAATAACGATTCCAACGTTCCATGGCCAATTTCCTATAAATTTCTAAATGTCACAATGTGCTGTAGTGAGCCAATTTCTCAATTGGGCTTATTACTCTGCGAGACGTGTTACAGGGATGGTCTCTACCTGCTGCCGCCAGCCCGTCACCCCGTGCTGCGCAGGTAGTAACGGGCTGGCGGCAGCCATTGCTTGATGCATTTGGTGGGCGTCATAACGGGGTAATACCGTTGCCTGGAGCAGAACATGGAGGTTGGTGCGCTGGGTGGAGGTGGATTCGTTTTGGAACAAGCGACCAGCAACCGGAAGACTAGAGAGGCCAGGAACGCCGGAGACCTGGGAACGGTCGTCCTGTGATGAGAGGCCGCCTAATAGCAGGGTTTGGCCGGAGCGGATTTGTACGGTGGTGTTGATTTGCCGCTGGTTGGTGATGATGTCGGAGGCTAACAGGGAATCTGTGAGCGAGTCGGCGGAGGTGGTGATATCCATAATGACCAAACCGGATGCAGTGACCACCGGCAGCACGTTTAAACGTATGCCTACATCACGGCGTTCGATGGTTTGAAAGGGGCTGTTAACGTTGGCTGATTCACCGGTAACGCGACCCGTCACAAACGGGACATTCTGACCGATGGAAATGGTGCCACGCTTACCGGAGAGGGTGAGTATTTGTGGTGTGGATAACACGTTGGAACGGGAGTCACGCTGTAAGGCATTAATCGCCAAGGCGAGTACGTTGCCGTCGAAGATCCCAAAGGTGCCACCGGATGAGGCGAGCGAGGTGCCTAAGTTACCGGTGTTGAAGCCGCCTGCAATGCGGGAACCGGTCGCACGACCGAGGGCGACGCCGAGATCAAACGTATCACCATCTGAGGTTTCAAAGATGACCGCCTGGATGAGTAGCTGGGGATGGGCAACATCCACTTGGGGGATGAGCTGTTGGAGCTGCTCAAGCTGCTTTTCTGGCCCCTTGGCCAGAATGGCATTGGAGGCGTGAAGTACCTGAACACGAGGTGGAGTAACACCGTCTTGCGCGTTCTGGGTCAAAAAGCTAGTGACCAGTGGAGCAATGTCGTCGGCGCGCACGTTGTCAAACGAGAACAGGTGCGTTGCCTGGGGGACGTATGGTGGCGTGAGCGTCAGTACCTTCGTGGGATCGTGTAGCCCTGCCGACTGAGAAAAAACACCTGGTGTTGGTGGTAGGGAAAAAACGCCTGGTGTTTTTGTATCGGCGGCGCGTGGCCGTTGTTGGTTGGCAAGGGCCACGGTGGGTGGGTTGCCGGGCAGGATGGTGTAGCCATGAGAACTCAACACGCCCTGGAAGAACTCATCCAGCTGGTGATCGGGCACGTTCGGCGCGTAAACGGTGAGCGTGCCAGTGACCGCAGGGTGAATGGCCAATGGAGTAACGGATTGCTCCACATACCAGCGCACGAAGTCCCGAATGTCAGTGTCTTGCATATGAATCGGGGTGGCATGGGCGCCGCTCAGGGTAGCGGTGGCGAGAGCGAGAACGGCAGCGGTTTTAGCAGCGAATTTCTTCATGAGTAACTCCATTTTCTACGCGAACAAGGCAGGCGCTCATGGGGACGATGGCAAACCCTTGGCTGCTGAGATCGTCGGTAGTGAGTGTCTTGCGGTCGCTATCAATGAGGCGATAAAGAGTGTGGTCACCAAGCTGGCTAAAGCTGGCGATGCGGGTAGTGCTGAAGTCGGGAAGTTCGAGGGGGGCTGTGGAGGGCGTGCGAGCATTAACACGGTCGGCGACGAGTACCGATACCGTGAGGAAAACACCCAGCCCAAACGAGGCCAGGGAGAGAAAAGGGCGATTGAAGCGCTTCCAGTAAATACGGGTCATCTTCATGTAGAACCTCGCGTCATGGGGTACGCGGTGCATGCCGTGGGTGTACCAGGGCGGCAGCACGGAATAAGTGCCATGGGGGTAATGGTCAGAGAAGGCTTGCTTGGTGTCGTACGCGGGGTAGAGGTGGCGGCCGGTGTAGGTCCAGCGTTCCACGGTGAGGCTCTGGGGGGAGTCGCCATATTTGACGATGCCAAGATGCACTTTTGGCATAGGCATCTTGGCGCCAACAATCAGGGAGTAAATGGTGCCGATAAAAGGGATGGCGACCCTATCCAGGCGACGGCAGTAAACAACATGTTCCGCCAGAGCAACGCGGGCTTGCTTATCCATGATGGATAAGTCTTGAATCAGAAAGATAATATCCCAGCCCAATTTACGGGCATGTAAAAACCAATTGATAACGTCCTGACGGCTTTTGTCGGCCCAGGATCGGGCGTTAAACCAAGTACCGCATTCATCTAGCACCAATAAGCCGTTCTTGTTCTCGTCGTACTCATCGGTACCGGTGCCGATTGCCTCCAGGTCAGCCAGGACGGGTTTATCAGGAAGGCGGTAGCAGCGGGTTGCTTTGGCTTTCTCACCAATCAGTTTATCCAGATTTACATCCAGATTGGTGGCGACCTTACAGCCCTGGTTGAGCTTATCCTTGATCTTACCCACGGCCACCAAGGTTTTACCGGCCCCCAGTTTGCCGGTAACGACATAGACAGCCATTAGAGAACGGGCCTCCCTTGCTCCCAGTCGATCAACTGACGTTTCTGCTGGAAGACCCAGACCGCGACCTTGCTGCTGTAAATAGCAGCCATGCAGGCTTCAAAGTTATCCGGTTTGATAGCACCAATCCCCTGGGCGAGATCACCAGGGAGAGAGGCGCTAATACCGTTAACAATGCTAACGAAGGTCACAGCAAGCCCGACCAGGAGCGAGATATACAGCGTCGTCCAGATCAGAATGCCCGCGAGGCGGTTAGTAAAACGGGAAGCAATACGGGTAATAAACCACTCAATGATGCGAGTGAAAAAGCCAATCAACGCACCCATGCCGAGCATTGCAGGTAAGGCCATTTATGCAGTCCTCTGACCAGAGCGGAAGAAGGTGTCCACGATGCTCACGACCGTCCAGAAGTAAACAATCCAAGAGAGCCAAAGCTTGACGGTGTTGGATGCCTGACAAGAAATTTGCATAGGGCCTAACTGCAACGGGGTGCAGCTACGGGAAGGCAGAGAGGGCAGTCGAGAGGTCACTTGTTCAGCAATGCCGGAGCTTGAGCCGTCGCCGATCTCATCCATCAGCGTGTTAACGTCGTCGTTGTAGAGCGCTTGCTGCTCGGCCAACCCGTCAAGGGTTTCATCCATGTCCGTGGTGTTAAAGAGGTCGTTACCGTCGCCAACCTCCTCGGTGAAGCGGCTAACCAGGTTGTTCACCATGCCATCGGCAATGTTTTGGATGCAGCCAAGAATGCCCTTGTCATTTGTCGCGGCGGTGTGGCCATCATCGGTGTGGCGATCATCGGGATAGCAAGTACCCAGGCCAAGCGCACTGGTAAGCGATGAGCCTAACTCACTAAAGATGCCTTGTAGTTCGCCGGTCTGTTCGCCGATGGCATTGCCAATGGCCTCGATAACGCCATCAGTTTGGCCTGAAATAGCGCCGGTGACGTCGTTAGAAACAGCATCAAGCCCCCGCTGATTGGATGTACCAGAAGAGCGGATGGCTTCGATAATGCCGGAATCATCAAAGTCGAAATCTGGCACGGTAGAGCCGCCACCGGAAGAACCACCGCCGCCAGAAGAACCACCACCACCGGAAGAACCGCCGCCGCCAGAAGAACCACCGCCACCGGAAGAACCACCGTCATCAGCGTCGCCACCGCCTGGGTTAGTCGGATCGGGAGGTGTGCTATCGGTATTAGGGTTGGTAATCGTATTGCCGTTGTGATCGACGTAGCTGAACCATTCCGGTGCAGAATTCCAGTCCACAAGATACGACGTGTCACCGATCGTAAGGCAGCCAGATGCAGAGCAACCACCTGGTAGTGCAGTTAAATACTCAGGAACATCAAATGTTTGTTCTTTAGGCTCAAAATTAGAGTCTTGAATACTGACATTAGGATCAAATTCAAACTTACCGTACTTACCCGTTGATTCAGCCTTCCATTCAGAGGCAGAACAACTTTCAGTGTTTGTGACAGAATCAGTAAAACAAGCAGTAACACCCGTCGCACGAACAGTACAAGCACCACCAGTAGCAGAATAACCACCAAGGCTATTACTGGAGACAGTGCGAACGCCAGAGCCACCATGCGCTGCCTGACACTGCCTATCCGTCATAATGTCATAAATATCTAACGGGCTTCCAATCAGGTGCTGAATATGAGCAGCAGAGTAAGCATTTAAATTGATAGAGCAGCGGTGACCTCTAACTGGTTTGAAAGGAGGGTTAACGAAACGAATTGTTATAACTAAGCGGTTTGAGGATGTATTGACATATGATTCAACACTTTTAATTATTAAGTGTGGTCGTTCACGGACAAAAGCGCAGATGGCAAACGCATCATCCATACCGAACACCATTAAAAAAGGCACAGCAAGCGTGGTTAAAATGGCTTTTTTAATCATGTTCCCCTCGCGATATAAAAAGGGGCGTTTCCGCCCCTTGTATCCCTTGCTTAGTGATATTAAGAAGCGCGGTTAGCAAATTTCTTAAATAGCTTGATGCCGATTAAAGAAGCGGTGATCGCCGCCACCACAGGCCATGCTTGACCGGCCATATCTGCTCCGGTGGACTGGATTTCGCTAAAGGCAGCGGATGCATCAGCCTGGGCGTTACCGATCATGCCAACGGACACAGCAGCGCCTGCGGCTACTTTGGCAGATGTGGACCCAACGGCATTTTTTGCGTTTTGAAAGAGTGCTTTCATGGTCATGTGACTGACTCCATAAATTTCTTCGTGATAACCAAAATGTGACCGAATGCCCAACCAATGGCATACGAGGTAAAGAGGGAGCCAACCACAAACGTAATGCTGGGATCGTTCATCGTTGGCCCCCATTTATTGCGCCAAGTCCGAAGCAGAGAACGAGGCCGACGCAATAAACCAGGAGCCATAGACCGGAGAGTTCAGACGTGTCCATGGCTCAGAATCCTATTTTTTGTCGCTGCTGGTGGCCGCTGCTGGCTGGGCGCTACCAGTGGCGTTGGGTTTGCGGACGGCGAGAACGTGCAAGGTGGCTTTGCCACCAGAAGAGCGAAATTCAATATCTAGCTCCATGTTGCAAGGCATGTGCACCGCATGGGCGTGGAGCTGGTCGAGAATTTCATAAGGTGCAGACATGGTGCTGACCTGATAACCAATTTGGTTTTCGTTATCCGTGGCAGAGGGCTGCATGATGGTGATTTTTGCGCCCTTAACGCCGTTATCCATGCTGTAGCGAGAGGCACCAATAACGTGGGCGTGAATAGTGTTGATCATGGTCGTGTTTCCTTTTCGTTAGCGTTGGGTTCTGGCGGCCTGGGTTAGGCAGTAGTCCGCGAGAATGGCTAGCTCAGTGGTTTCAGGTGTAATGCCATCGACGACTAAGAGGCGGTATTCAGCCTCGGCGTAGTACGTCGCGGCGCGTGCATAATCCCTGCCGTGGAGGCACCGCAGGCCCCGCTCCCTCAAAGCTCGGGAATCGAGGCAGGGGGAGTCCCCTGCCCGCCCTCCGTGGCCCTTCTGTCGCGTCGCACGGCAGCCAACACCGTCCAGCCTGTCAACCCCTGCTCTAACCCCCGACCAGGGGTTGACAGGCTGGCCGTTGCTGGCTAAGGGCACCGTGCGACCGAAGGGCGACGGATGACGGGCAGGGGACACAGGATCAAGCCTCGTTGCCGTGGGGAGCGGGGGAGGCGTCACCAGCAGGAACATTCAGCGGGGCTTTTTCGCCGCGTTCCAGCTGGGTAAGACCGTACTGAATCAGGTGTTCCCCCAGGGCGGAGGGGGTCAGGCCGTTGGTGCCTGCCTGGATCAAGTAGCGGCTGTGAATCTCTTGGTCGAGAAAGACCCGAATGGGCTGTTTTTTACTCATGTGCATAACTCCGAAAGGGCTAAAGGCCGTTGTGGATAACGGGCGACGCGTTAGCCGTGGGGGTGTGGATAAAGGCGCGGGTACCACAATGACCGAACGACGAGGGGAGGCATCGGCAGGTGCGGGGTCGCGAGGATCGGCCAGGGGTAGGCCGTAGTGCTTGGCGAGGTAGGCCTGGGCGTGCTGGTAGTGCTTGAAAACGATGCTGTAACGGCGACCTTCGTCAATGTTGGCCATACGGGTGATGGTGGCGTCATCAAGGTCTAGTGCCAGCATGTGAGCCGCAGGGACGTTGATGAAGCTGAAACCACCCTCTTCAAAATCTTTGGAAATGTGATGGTGAAGCAACACCATGCCAGGAGCGCGCTGGTCGTCCATCAAGAGTTCTTGAACGTGGATAGCGAAGGTATCGGTGTCCATGAGCGTATTGGGGGCTTCTAGGGTCACAACGGGAGCTTGGGGGGCAATAGAAGTCATCACTGCCAGTCCTCCGATTGAAGGCACTCAGCAGTAAAGAGTGCGACGTTAACGAGGCGACGACGACCCACTTTGATAAGCGGGAGATTCCCCTGGTTAAGCTGGCCCCGCACGGTGTCGGGGGAAAGGCCAGTTAGCTCGGAGAAACGCTCTATCGTCATAACGGGCACCTGGGGTGCGGGGACGTGGGGCGTGTTGCTCGTTTCCATGCTGTACCTGCTCGCTGTGGCATGTTGTGGTAGGCTGCAATCAGCACCAAAAAAACAAGAGATTGGTGTGAATAGCGATGTACTTAAAATAGAGTACACTCATATCTAAGGTTACTCAGAGTTGAGTATATGTCAAGCGAACTTGCCTATAAAATTCGTCAAATTCGTGAGGTGGAAACTTCAGGAAGAGGAGAGTTTTCGCAACTTATTGGAATTGCTAAGAAAACATTAGAAGGTATTGAACAGACAGGAAGGGTGCCAAAAGGTGACCTTTTAGAAGCTGTATGCAAGAAGTGGCCTAAATACACACTTTGGTTAATGACAGGGCAGGTAGATGAAGTGTGCGGACAAGTAAGCCCTGATATAGAGAGGGCGCGCCGCGAGTTGAAGCAAACAGGGACGGGTACCAACTAGCGCAAAGGGTTGTGGATAGTTGGTATTCAGGGGGAAGGCATTGTGGATAAAAAGGTAAATTATGAGTGATTTTAGTACTGAGCGTTATTTAACAATAGCTGTTAATAAGTTAAATGAATATGCCTCAAATGAAGATGACCAAGCCCGTATAAAATTTATATCTTATTTTTTTGATAAAATTAAAGTAAATTGTCATGAGATAAATATCAATGATAGCCTTGAATGTTGGATTGATATAGTCGAGTTTTTTTTTGGGAATGTTGGCGCATTACGGAAAGATGACTTTATAGTAAATTGCACAAGTTTTATATATGTAGTGAATAAAGAGTTAATGATTATTGGAAAAGGAGTCGAAAAAAACAAAGGATTTGATTATGAGTATAGAAATTTTATTGAAGAAATAAATAATGACAAAGATGTTTTTGAAAGAGTTGTTGAGTTAAATAAAAAATATAATGACTTGTATAAATATAAGCTGCTGGAGGAAAGAGCTAAATCTGTATATTTAAAAGAGTTAGATAAAAGATTTGATGAGTCCTTAGGGAAGATGGAAGATAGAGTGGTTAATGTAGAAGAGAGTGCTAATAGTAGCAGTGAAAAGCTTGAGTTGATAAAAAATGATTTAGGTTTTACATCTCTTTTTTCAGGTTTCCATAATTACTCCGAAAAGATTGAGAAAAATCTTTATTGGACTGGTAAGGAAGTTTTATTATATAAAATTGTTTTGTTGGCTTTGCCGCTGTTAGCGGGAATATACGCTATTAGTGGAGGAGAAGAATATAGAGTATATGGAAGTTTTTTTGTACTCGCTCTGGGTGTAGGTTTATTGTTAAGAATGGCAGCCCGTAAAAACGATCAATTTGAACAGACTTTAAGTCAAATAAATTTAAAAACTTCTATCGCTGTTTTTCATGAGGAACAGATGAGAAAGATTAAAGATAGTGAAAGGCAGCATGCTAATGAGAAATTCATAGAATTTATTTATTCTGACATTAAAACTAGCGAATGGCACTATCCAGATTTGACAAGCGGTCTAGCTGAGCTTATCAAAGCTGTTAAAAGTAAGAATTAGTTTCCTGAATAACTAGAAACCTCACCATTACAGATCCTCACCGAATGCCGACCGCGCTGAAAGCGGTTGGTGCCATTCCAGTAAAGGTTACGGCAGACGTTACCATCATAAGTATGGGTGGAAATGCTGGAGGGGGTTCCCAGTATGCTAATAGCCTGCCGTTCAGTCATGCCAGGTATAACCACCCCGCGATTACGTGCCTTTACTTCAGCGTTACGCCGATCAATAGTGGATTGGTAGCGGCTAGGTGTATTTGCCCTCTGTTGTGGGCGCTGAGGAGTAGTAGGTTGTGTAATTGGAGGCTGTGAGTGTATCTGAGGAAAGGGAACGATGTTCAGGTTGTTGGTATTTACCCGTTCAGAAGGAACGCCTTCACATGGGGAATCTTGAAAGGTGGTTGTGCCATTTAAGACACACCGGAAAATCTCAGCGTGGGCAGAGAGGGGCAGAAATGTCAGAAGAACAATAAAGATGTTTTTTTTCATTATCCATGCTTTCTAAGCAAATATTAGCCAATAAAGATTAACAAGAAAACTTCGGATTTAAAGCGTTAGGGGAGCAATTTTTTGAAGATGCGCGATTCTGCATAGTCGTCGGTGATGTGACAGCAAAGTGTCCATCGAGGTATGCCAATGCAGATTAAAACAGGCTGTTGAGAAGGCGGCGAAGCCAGAAAATACGCCTAGTATGTCGTAACATGCTGAAAAGAAAAGGCTTCAAAATCCGCCGCCTTTACGGGTGTGCCAGTTCGAGTCTGGCCACCGGCACCAAATTGCAAAAGGGCTTAACGTTTATCGTTAAGCCCTTTTTTGTGCCTGTCTTCTCCAGGCGGTTAGTGCTGCATGCCCGTAGATAGCTGCGTTTAGATATGGCACCGCTTCCCAGTGCTGTGCAACCCTTGGTCGAGCATGTGGGCATTACTGCGTGTGATATTTGCAGGTCGAGGTTGGGGAGGGTGGTCAGACATCGGCGCGATAATTTATGGCTACCCAGTCAAACATGGTGCTGTCTTCGACCACGTACCCGATACCAGGGAATGCGATATGGCAACCCGCCACCATGTACTTCTCTGCTACAGCTTCGGCAAAGGCTGCTTCGCGAGTGATAACCGCCTGGTCCGGGTCAACGTCAAAGGCAATCGCCACGCCAGGATCGTCAAACTGCACGACATCGCCATGGGTGATATCGCCCCAATAGACAAATTTTTCACCGTTGCTTTCAAACCATAATGCACTATGGCCGGGAGTGTGGCCTGGGCGGTGGGTTGAGTTAATCATCCCAGGAATGGCTGGCGCATTTGTGTCGTAGGTGCTGAGCATATCGCTATCGAGATAAGGCTTTGTTGACGAGACAGCCTGATCAAAGAATTGCTTGGCGTCGTCAGGGGCCTGTTCACGATTTTCAGCACTAAACCAATATTCTGCATCCAGTTTCGGCACATGCACCATTGCGTTGGCAAACACCTTTTGGCCGTTTAGGACAAGCCCACCGACATGGTCGGGATGAATGTGGGTAATCACCACATCATCAATCTGGTCGGGATGGTAGCCTGATGCGATGATGTTGCTTGTCAGTTTGCCCAAGTCTGGCCCCATCAGGTCACTGGTGCCAGCATCCAGAAGAATAAGCCGGTCGCCGAAATTCAGTAGATAGGCATTGACCGACAAATGGGTTGGCGTGCCTTGAAATGCATTGGCAAGTGCCGTGCGGGCTTGTTCGGGCGTGATATTCAGGTAAAGGTCGGCAATCGGAAACAGACCAGTACCATCCGAAAGCGCGGTGACTTCGACATTCCCCACCATCAGGCGGTAATAGCCAGGCGCCTGCGTGCCCACCAGCGGTGCTTTGGCTACTGCATGCAATGGAATGAACACAGTGCTGGCCGCCGCTCCGATGGCAACGGCAGCAAGCGAGCCTTTAAGCATATCTCTGCGTGAAATCATCAAAACACTCCCCCTCAATTTAAATAGCCGATATTTAACCGGCGGCTTGTAACGCGGTGAAGAAAAGGTATATTTCCATTGGTTAGCAATCAAATCGATGCCAGTCATGGATAATATTGATCATTTCAATTTACGTTCGTTTGACCTCAACCTCATGATCGCGTTTGACGCAATGATGCAAGAGTTGAGTGTAACCAAATCTGCTGAGAAGCTCCGCATTGGCCAGTCGGCAATGAGCCATCATTTATCGACGCTGCGGATGTTATTGCAGGATGACCTGTTCGTCCGTGTCGGGCAAAAAATGCAGCCGACAGCCAAGGCAAGAGCGCTGGCAGGGCCGGTGCGGGCTGCTTTGACCCAGGCGCAAAGTGCGCTGCAGGCAACGGATAGTTTTGAGCCACAAACAGCAGACCGGGTTTTTCGGGTGGGTATTACCGGCGAAATGGAGATGGTTCTGCTGCCTGCATTGATGGATCGACTGCAGTCAACTGCACCGGGAGTCAGGCTACTAAGCCGTGCGGTGTCGGTCGAAACAGTGGAGCTAATGATGGATTCGGGCGAGATTGATTTGGCTATTGGCTGTAAACAGTCACGCCATCTTGGAGAAATGCTGTTCGAATCCAATGTGGTCTGCTGCTTTAATGCCGATCTCTGTCGATTAGCCCCGCCATTGTCACGTAACGACTATCTTGGCGCTCGACATGCGGTTCTATCTCAGACGGGAAATATGGCGGGCTGTGTTGGTGATGCCTTGGCTGGATTGGGAATAGAGCTTGATGTCATCTTGGCAGCCGCTGATTTTATGCCATTGCTTGCCGCAGCACGCAATGCACCGCTTGTGGCGACCGTGCCGAGAAGGATTGCCGAGCAGTATGCACCGCTATTCGGGCTGGCATTTTGTGACATGCCGATTCCTCTCAGTTTCCCGCCAGTAACCATGAATTGGGCGGTATGGGCAGACAAGGATGTTGGGTTAGTTTGGTTGCGAGATCAAATCAGGTTGGTGGTTGATTCTCTCGGAGTTGACTGTCCTCATAGCACGCCATGATCCATTAAAGTTTACTGCGTACAGCCCCATTAGAAAGCGAGGCTAGCTTTGCCCGAATGCATCTTGCTAATGGCTCTTTACGGATAGAGAGCGGGGGAGCTGTCTGTGGTGGTGCTCTCTAGCTTTTCTATTTGCAGCCGTTTTATAGTGGAATCATCAACGTACAACCAAATGGTACGTCCATGGTTCAGTTTGAGCTGCATAATCGCAATTTAGCCTCTGAGCAGGTCTCCCACTCCCACGATTTTCACCAGTTAATTCTGGCGACATGCGGCGTCACGGAGCTTGCCATGGAGGGTCAAAGTGAGCGCGTTACGGCGCGCCGAGGCTGCTTGATCCCTTCGTCGCGGCATCATGAGTATGTGGGCGATGGCTGCAACCGCACGCTGGTGCTGGATATTCCCATTGCCCATCTAGCCTCACTTGAAAAAGGCAGCGAGATTGAGCGCCTTTTTGATAAGCCGCGTTTTTTTACCGTACCTCCTGCGCTCAATCAACTGACCCATGCCCTGGCTCATCAATTAGAGCAGTGCCCTGCACTGCAAAATGAAATTGCCGTGCTACTACTGCGGGCGCTGTATATGTACCTTCAAGGCGAGCCAAAACAGGTAGCCGACCAGATTGGGGTTCGCTGTGTTAGCGACCGGCTTGATTTGGAACGCTTGGATGCTTGGCTTGACCAGCACTTAGCGGATGAAATTCGGGTTGAGCAGCTCGCTGCGTTATGTGCCTTAAGCCCTGGCCACTTTCATGCCTGTTTTCGTGAGCTAACCGGTGTAACGCCGCTTACCTATGTGCAGCGTAGGCGCTTAGAGCATGCACGCACGTTGGTGCGTCATAGCGCACTCAGCCTTGGGCATATCGCCATGCTGGTCGGTTTTCGCGATCAGGGCAGTTTTTCCCGCGCCTATCGACGTCACTTTGAGCTTGCCCCTTCTTCAGATCGCTAGTCCTTCGCCTGACCGTTAATGATAAAATTTTCTTGCCTGCATGACTTGCGGGCAAATCTACCTCAGCTTCGGGCAAGTAATTTTCCTGTAAGCGCTTTACTCTTTGAAGAATCCTTTTATACCAGCAGATACCCTCTTAAGGAGCAACACCATGAGCGTTACTTACCAAGACAGCAATGCGCGTATGAGCCAAGTCGCGATCCACAACGGTACTGTTTACCTCGCTGGCCAAGTGCCTGCGGATGCCACTGCGGATATGCGCGGCCAAACCGAGCAAGTGCTAACCCGCATTGATCAATTGCTAGCCCAAGCAGGTACCTCAAAAGAGCACCTGATTTCGGCGCAAGTCTGGGTTACTAGCATGGCGGAGTTCGACCAAATGAACGCGGCCTGGGACGCTTGGGTTGTGCCGGGACGCCCGCCCGTGCGTGCAGCACTTGAAGCCAAGCTCGCCAAGCCTGAGTGGAAAGTTGAAATCATGGTAGTAGCGGCGCTGCCGGGGGCCTGATATGCGGGTTGTTTCTGCTGAAGAAGTCGCTCACACGCTTAAGTGGGACGGCTTGATCAAGCGGCTACACACCACCTTTGTGAATGGCGTGGAGTCTCCTCCACGCCATCACCACGCCATGCATCGGCCAGATGGCGAAGCCACGATGCTACTCATGCCCGCCTGGGAAGCGGCGGGCTATATCGGCGTTAAAATGGTCAATGTGTTTCCGCAAAATGCCGACTACGGTATTCCGGCGATTTCCGGACTTTACTTGCTCAGTGAGGGTAAGTACGGCCAGCCACTAGCCTGTATTGATGGCAGTGAGTTAACCCGGCGCCGTACGGCGGCTGCCTCTGCCCTAGCTGCACAGGCATTGGCAAATGAAAACGCGGAGACGCTGCTGGTGGTGGGAACGGGCAAGCTAGCACCCATGGTGATTGAAGCCCACGCCAGCGTACGGCCTATCAAGCGGGTGCTTATCTGGGGGCGTAACCCTGGAAAAGCGACAGCGATTGCAGACGAATACGCTGATCGCTTTGAAACCTCTGTGGTTGAAGAACTAGCAGAGGCCGTCGCTGAGGCGGACATTATTAGCTGTGTGACACTTTCCACAGAACCTTTGATTAAAGGGGAGTGGCTAACGTCAGGCACACACCTTGATCTGATTGGTGCCTTCCGCCCCCAAATGCGCGAAACCGATGCCGAGTGTCTTCACCGAGCTGACGTGTTTGTTGATACCTATGCAGGTGCTAAAGGTGAAGCGGGCGATATTCTTCAAGCGATCGATGAAGGGGTATTCCGCTTTGAAGACATTAAGGCAGAGCTTGCTGAAGTACTGTCTGGTGAAAAAACTGGCCGTGCCAGTGAAGACACCATTACGCTGTTTAAATCGGTAGGCGCTTCGCTGGAAGATTTAGCGGCTGCTATTGAGGTATGGGAAGCCCTGCCAGCCTAGCGCATTTCATTACAGCGCTTTTCATCGGGGCTCTTTTCTAATTAACGGGTTGCCAAGGATTGCGAACTAATCATGAAATGCTTTTACCACCCCGATCAAGCCTACCATGCGCCAGCGACCTTTCTGTTGCGGGGGCAGCCGTCTCCTTCGCCGGAGGGGCCGGTACGCGCAGAGCTGCTTAGCAAAGGGCTAGCGGGCGTCGGTTTGACCTTAACAACGCCTGCGAAGGCGGATTCTCCCGTGCTACGCAAGCGGCTGGAGCAGATTCATACACCGCGTTACCTGACTTTTCTGGACACTATTTATGCCCGTTGGCAGCAACTGCCCAACGCGGCAGAATTTGTTGCCCCCAATATTCACCCCTGTGGTGGCGGCCACCACTACCCGCGCCACCCCATTGGCCAAGCGGGCTGGCATTTGCACGATATGGCCTGCCCACTAAGCGCGACCAGTTTTCAAGGCGCGCTGGCTTCGGCTGCCAGCGCAGAAGCGGCGGCCGAAGAAGTACTCAATGGTGCCCCCACAGCCTACGCGCTGTGCCGGCCGCCGGGCCACCATGCCGGGCCTGAGCGCGCCGGCGGTTTTTGCCTGCTGAACAATTCAGCGCTAGCCGCCACCGTACTGCGCGAGCGCTTTGCCAAGGTGGCGATCATTGATGTGGACCTGCACCACGGCAATGGCACCCAGGATATTTTTTATAATCGCAGCGATGTCTGGACAGGTTCACTCCACGTCGACCCTAGCGACTTCTACCCGTTTTTTTGGGGAGGTGCTGACGAAGAGGGCTGCGAAGAGGGCGTAGGCGCTAATATTAATCTGCCGCTACCGCTAGGCAGCGACGGCGATGTCTACCTCGATGCCCTGGCGATTCTAATTGACCACCTGCAGCGCTATGAGCCGGATGCCGTGGTGGTAGCATTAGGTTTAGACGCCCACAAAGATGACCCGCTAGCGGGGCTTAAGGTTGAAACTGAGGCGTTTGTTGAAGTAGGTAAACTTTTGGCAGCACTTTCGCTTCCCATGGTGATTGTTCAGGAGGGTGGCTACCCCACCGAGCATCTAAGTGCCAATCTGACTGCCTTTATGCAGGGTTTTACGGCATGAGCAGTACTGGCTTCTATTGGCACGAACGCTGCTTCTGGCATGACCAGGGCGCGATAGGGGTGTTTTCTGCGCCCGGTGAGTTTTTGCAGCCCCAGGCCGCCTCGGAAAGCCCGGAGAGCAAACGGCGGCTGAAAAATATCCTGGAAGTCAGCGGGCTGATTGACGAGCTTCAGGTGGTGAAACCACCCGCCGCCGCGCTGGATGACCTGCTACGTTTTCATACCCCGCGCTATCTGGAACAACTGCAGGCGGGGGATAAAGCCCGGGGCGGCAATGGCGGCGACTGCGCACCTTACATGCCCGGTAGTTGGGCGGCGGCCACGCAGTCCGCAGGGCTGGCCATTGCCGCCGTTGAGGCCGTGGCGCTGGGAAAGGTGAGCAACGCCTACGCCCTATGCCGCCCGCCGGGGCACCATGCAGAAGCCGATCAAGGCCGTGGCTTCTGCCTGCTGGGCAATATCCCCGTGGCGGTAATGCGCGCCCGGGCCTTGGGGCAGGTGAACCGTGTGGCGATACTCGATTGGGATGTTCATCACGGCAACAGTCAGCAGGCGGCGTTTTATGGCGAGCCTGATGTGTTGACCGTCTCACTCCACCAAGCGGCTAACTATCCGCTGGAAACCGGCAGTTTTGACGAGCAGGGCGAAGGCGCCGGCCTGGGCGCCAATCTCAACCTGCCGTTGCCGCCGGGCTGTGGCCTAGGCGCCTATGCCTACGCCATGGAAAAACTGGTGCTGCCCACGTTGGAAGCCTTTAACCCCGAGCTCATCGTGGTGGCCTGCGGTTACGATGCCTGCGCTAAAGATCCCTTAGGCAAAATGTTGCTCAATAGCCAAGCGTTCGCCACCATGACCGCTCAGCTTAAAGCGCTGGCCGAGCGCTGCTGTGAAGGCAAGCTAGTGTTTGTACACGAAGGCGGCTATTCGGAAGGCTATGTGCCGCTCTGCGGCCACGCAGTGATCCAGACCCTGGCAGGCAGCGACATTGCCGTGCCCGACCCGCAAAACGATGAAATTGCCGCCTGGGGCTATCAGGCCCTGCAACCGCACCAGCAGACATTGATCGATGGCTGGTGCCAACAGTGGGAGCAAACAACCCGATGACACCGCTTTATGATCGCGATGGCTGGATTTGGCAGGATGGTGAGTGGCGGGAATGGCGTGAGGCTAAAGTGCATGTGTTGACTCATACGATGCACTACGGAATGGGCTGTTTTGAGGGCGTGCGCGCCTACGCTGGCCCCAGCGGCACGCATCTATTTCGCGCGGCTGAACATACCCGCCGCTTGGCAGAAAGTGCTCATTCGCTGGATATGCCGCTGCCGTTTAGTGAAGCGGAGCTGATCGATGCACAGCGCCAGTGCCTAGCGAAAAACAACCTGGGCAATGCCTATCTCAAGCCCACGGTATTTTTCGGCGCGGAAGGCATGGGACTGCGTGCTCAAGGATTAACCACCCACGTCATGGTGGCCGCCTGGGATTTGGGGCCCTACATCTCGCCCCATGCCACCACCCACGGCTTGCGCGCGCTGACCTCTTCCTGGGCGCGCCACCACGTCAATATCAGCCTCTGCCGGGCGAAGACTAACGGCCATTACGTCAATTCGATACTGGCACTGAACACGGCGATCAAAGCCGGGTTTGATGAAACCATTATGCTCGACCCTGAAGGCTATGTGGCCGAGGCCTCGGCAGCCAACGTCTTTTTGCTCCGGGATGGCGTGCTGCACACCCCGGAAGTGACCTCCTGCCTGCAAGGCATCACCCGGGATAGCGTGATTCAGCTGGCGCAAAAAGTGTTGGGCATCGAGGTGCGCGAGCGGCGGATAACCCGCGACGAGTTATACACCGCCGATGAGGCGTTTTTAACTGGCACCGCCGCCGAGATACTCCCGCTTCGCGAGCTGGATGGTCGCCGCATTGGTGGACGTGCTGGCGCACCACCCGTCAACGAACCCATCAGCCAAGACAGCGTCACTGCTCAACTACAGGCTCTATATCGTCAGGCGGTGCGGGGTGAGCTGGATGATTTCAGGCATTGGTTAACGCCTTAGGGCTATTGTGGCGGGCAATCAGCATGCCCCGATGCGAGGGCAGGTTTCCGCGAGGGCGCTGTGAACCCGTCCATGGGCGCTACTTTTGTCATCCATGACAAAAGACCCTCGCTCCAACCTGCCCTCGCACCTAGTGACCAATTTACCAAGTTAATCAGGCGTACTCTTTAATAGCCTGTTCAAGGGAGTCCAATCTTCCGGGTTCCAACGCGGCTTGCACGGCGGTAATACGTATCACATTGGCCAGCTCTGGGTGCGCCAAACGAGCGACCAAAACGCCTTCGGCAAGCAGTTGCTGGTGTACCTCAGCGGCGAGTTCGGCGCTGGGCAGGCGAATGCCGATAAAATTGGTGGCGCTGGGCAGTACGTCGGCACCCAATGCGCGGAAGCGCTCAGCCAACTGCTCCCGGCGGGCTTTTACATCGGCAACGTGTTGGTGAACCTCGTCAGGGTGGTCGAGCACCACTTCCGCAGCAGCCAGGGTTAGCGACGATACCGCGTAGTGAATGCGCACCTTCATCATCATCGCCAACACTTCAGGGTCAGCGATGGCGTAGCCAATGCGCAGCCCCGCCAGGCCGTGAGCCTTGGAGAGTGTGCGTAGGCGAATCACCCCTGGGATTGCTTTACCAGCGAACTCGCTGTTGGCGTCATCGCGGAAGTCCCCATAGGCTTCGTCCAGCAGCAGCCAGCAGGTGTCCGGCAGCGCCTCACGTAGCTTGAGAATGGCGCTGTCGCTATGCAAATGACCGCTGGGGTTATCCGGGTTGGCCAAGTACACCAGCCGGGCGTTTTCCTGATGGGCAGTCGCCGCCAGGGCTTCCAGGTCAGGAGCTAAGATGCCCGGCGCTTCATAGTAGCTGGGCTCAATCAGGTGGCATCCCTGGCCTTTGGCGAAATAGCCAAAGGTGGGGTAGGTTCCCGCCGTGCAGACCACCGTTTCACCGGGCATACAGGTAGTGCGCAGGGCCAGGGCGATTAAGCTATCAGCACCAGCATCGACCAACAGCGTTTCTAGCGGAATATTCTGCTGAGCACTCAAGCGTTGGCGCACCCCCAGTGCCTCGGCATCGCCATAGCAGTAAACGTGTTCGGTCAGGGCATCGCCAAAGTGCTCACGCAGGGCGCGGTGGGGCATATCCAGGCCTTCGTTAGAGCCCAGCCGGTGGGGTATCTCCTTTCCAATGCGGCGCTCTAATACTTTGATACCCGGGAAGGGGTTATGCGGGCCTTCGCCAGTTAAGTGCTGGGGATAACGGGGCATAGAAAGTCCTAAAACAGTAAAAGTGTTAATAAGTAACTTAAAGCGTTTATTGAAGCACTTTACCGCGATTCAATAAATTCAGCGGGTCTAGCGCCTGCTTAAGGGTATACATCAGCTCGATTTCGGCGCTGGAGCGACAGGTACTTAACCAAGGGCGCTTCTCCAGACCGATGCCGTGTTCGGCCGAGACCGAACCGCCCAGCGCTGCTAGCGGCTGATAGACCATCGCTTCCACTTCGCGGCGAACCTCCACTTCAGCGCTTCCCGCGCAAACCGAAATATGCAGATTGCCATCGCCCAGGTGGCCAAACACCACCAAACGCGCCTCGGGCCAGCGCTGGGTTAGCTGCGCTTCCAAGGCATTGGTGTAGCGCTGCATATCGGCAATCGGCAGGCTGACATCGAAGGTGAGTACCGGCGCAAGGCCCTTGACCAGTCCCTCAATATCTTCACGAATCGCCCATAGTCCGTCGCGCTGGGTAGTCGACTGTGCAATCACCGCATCCACAATCAGCTTGCTCTCTAACGCGCTTTCTAATGCTTCGCTGAACTGGTTGGCATTGCGCTCGCTATCGCTGCCCAGGGAATCAATGATCACATAAAAGGGATGTTCAGTGGCAATCGGCGGGGTGTGGCGGCCCAAGGTTTCAGTGAGTAGCCGATAGTAGTTTTGCCACATCACCTCAAAAGCACCCAGGCCTCCGCCGAGCGCTTTGCCCATATGGCTGAGCAGCCGGGTTAATGCCTCAAACGAAGGGCAGGCCACCATCGCCGTTTGCTCGCTAGGCGTAGGGGGCTGCAGGCGCAGCACTGCACGGGTCACAATCCCCAGGGTGCCTTCGCTACCGATAAACAGCTGCTTTAAATCGAAACCGGCGTTGTTTTTCAACATGCGGTTCATGGAGCTGACCACGCGGCCATCGGCCATTACCGCCTCCAGGCCGAGTACCTGCTGGCGCATCATGCCGTAGCGAATCACCCGCACGCCGCCAGCGTTGGTGGCGATATTGCCGCCAATGGTGCAACTGCCCCGAGCGCCCAGATCCAGCGGGAACTGTAGGCCAACTTCTCTAGCGGCCTCCTGAACCCGTTGCAGCGGAGCGCCTGCTTGTACGGTGAGGGTACCGCCCACTTGGTCAATCGCTTCGATCACGCTCATGCGTTCAAGGGAAATCACCAGCTCATCCGGGCTAGCTTCTGCACCGTGCACCAACCCGGTTAAGCCGCCGTGGGTAACCACTGGCTGCTGCACGGCGTGGCAAGCCCGCATCACGGCGGCGACTTGTTCGGTATCCGCTGGGCGCACAATTGCTCCCGCCTGGCAGGGGGCACCAGTCATCCAATCCACTCGGCGGCTGCGCACATCGTCGCCGGTCAATACATGGGCCGGGCCGACAATAGCGCGCAGCGCCTCCAGGGTTATCTGCATGATTGTTCCTTAACGCATTTTGTCCATATTAAACCAGCTATTGAAAAGCCTGTTCTGCAAACTTATGCAGTCGCCGCCACGGGGGCTTCGCGGCCAGGGATCGCATTGAGCAGCGCTTGGGTATACGCCTCACGTGGGGCGAGGAAAATCTGCTCGGCGCTGCCTTGCTCAACAATGCGGCCATGCTGCATCACTACGATGCGGTCACAAATCTGCGCGGCGACGCGTAAGTCGTGAGTAATAAACAGCAACGAAAGCGACAGCCTCTGTTTTAACTCTTCCAGCAGCTCCAGCACTTGGGCTTGAATCGATACATCCAGCGCTGATACGGCTTCGTCCGCCACGATCAGTTCGGGGTTAAGCGCTAGTGCTCTAGCAATGCCGATGCGCTGGCGCTGGCCACCGGAAAACTCGTGGGGGAAGCGCTCCACGGCGCTGGCGCCCAAGCCCACTATGTCTAATAGCTCCCCCGCCTGCTTAAGCGCCGCGGCTTTGGGCGTGCCGTTGGCAATCGGTCCCTGGGCAATCGCCATACCCACTTTGGTACGTGGGTTGAGCGAAGCGTAAGGGTCTTGAAAGATCATCTGCACCCGGTGGCGTTCCCGACGCAGTGCATCGCCTCTGAGTTGGGAAAGGTTCACCCCATCCAGTAGCAGCTCGCCGCTGTCGGGGTGCTCCAAGCGCACTACGCAGCGGCCTAGGGTAGATTTTCCCGAGCCTGACTCGCCCACAATGCCCACCGTTTCACCCCGCGCCAAGGTGAGCGATACATCCTCAAGGGCACGCACTTCTCGGGCAGGCTTAAACAACCCGCCCCGTGAGCGAAATACTTTATTTAACCCTTTGATTTCCAACAATGGTGCTACCTGACTGGTCTCCCGGTGGGGCGGCACCGCATTGCTGGGAATTGCTGCAATCAACGCTTGGGTATAGGCGTCTTGAGGGTTCTCAAGCACTGACTTGGCATCACCCAGCTCGACGATCTTGCCGTAGCGCATGACGCAGACACGATTGGCAATTTCGGCCACCACGCCAAAGTCATGGGTGATAAACATCACCGACATGCCGCGCCGCTGCTGAAGGTCGCGAATTAGCTCAAGAATCTGCGCTTGAGTAGTCACATCCAGTGCCGTGGTGGGTTCATCGGCAATCAGCAGAATGGGCTCCAGCGCCAGCGCCATGGCGATTATCACCCGCTGGCGCTGGCCGCCGGAAAGTTCAAACGGGTAGGCGCGAATGGCCTTCTCCGGCTGAGGAATGCCCACTTCAATTAGCAGCTCCAGCGCGCGGGCCTGGCGCTCTTTAGGAGTGAGTTGGCCGTGGGCCTCAAACACTTCGGCAATTTGCGCACCTACCCGCATTAGTGGGTTCAGGGCGGTCATCGGCTCCTGGAAGATCATGCCGATTTTTAGCCCACGCAGGGCGCGGTGCTGCTTTTCCGTTAGGGCGAGCAGGTTCTGCCCCGCGAACAGTATCTCGCCCTGGGTGGCGTGCACGCCCTTAGGCAGTAGCCCCATCACCGCGTTAGCGGCCATCGATTTACCGGAGCCAGACTCGCCGACCACGCACATGATCTCCCCGCGCTTCACCTCGTAGCTAACGTCCTCCACCGCCAGGGCGCGATCCGCTCCTTTGGGCAGCGCAATGTTGAGGTCACGAATGCTGAGGACAGTTTCAGCGCTTTGTTTCTCTGTTGCAGACCCCGTAGTTGCAGACCCAGTAGTTACAGACCCAGTAGTTACAGACATAAAAGGCTCCTAGCGCTCGCGGGATAGTTTGGGGTTCAAAGCGTCATCTAACCCTTCGCCCACCAGGTTTAACGCCAGTACCGTCAGCAGAATCGCCACGCCAGGGAAGAAGCTTAGCCACCATGCTTGGCGAATCACCGTGCGCGCTGCGCCGATCATATAGCCCCAGGACATCACGTTAGGATCACCCAAACCGAGAAACGACAGCGCCGACTCCAGCAAAATAGCGGTGGCCACCATGAGCGATGCCAGCACGATAATCGGCGACAGCGTATTGGGCAGGATCTGACGCAGAATGATCGTGGTGTTGGATTGGCCGACCAAGCGTGCGGCTTCCACATACTCCCGGTTGCGCAGCGACATAAACTCGGCGCGTACCAAGCGGGCTACGGGGGGCCAGCTGACAATCGCAATGGCCAGCACGATTGAGGTGACGCTGGGTTGCATAATTGCCACCAGCACAATCGCCAGCGCAAAATTGGGGATGGTTTGGAAGAACTCGGTAAAGCGCATCAATATGTCGTCAATGATGCCGCCGTAGTAACCGGCGATGGCGCCAAGCGGCACGCCAATCAGCAGTGCCACGCTGGTGGATACCAGCCCAATCAATAGCGATACCCAAGCACCATGCATAATGCCTGCTGCTACATTGCGGCCCATGGTGTCGGTACCCAGAGGAAAGCCATCTTGGGATAGCGGCGGCAAAAAGGGCCGCTGAACCATGCGCCAGGGCGATTCAGGAAACAGCAGCGGAGCAAGAATCGCCATGGCGATAATCAACAGCAAAATAATCAGCCCCACCAGGGCGCCACGGTTTTGCGCAAAGCGTGCGAAAAAGCTCATGAGGCCCCCTTCTTGATACGTGGATCAGCCAGGCTGTACACCAAATCGGTGATGATATTGAAGACGATGACCAAGGCCGCCGAGAAGAAGAAAATTCCCAGCAGTAGGTTATAGTCGCGCTGCTGCAGCGCTTCAAACATCAGCCGCCCAATACCGGGCCAGGCAAACACGGTTTCGGTCAGGATCGCGCCGCCGACCATTTGTCCCGCCTGCAGGCCCGCTAACGTGATGATCGGCAGCAGGGCGTTACGCAGCACATGACGGCGTTGGATAATGCTCGGTTTCAAACCTTTGGCACGGGCGGTCTTGACGTAATCCTGCTGGGCGGCGTCTAGCATGGAGGTGCGCGTCATGCGGGTGTAAATCGCCATAAAGAACAGCGCTAAGGTCGTCGCGGGTAGCACCAGATGTTTGGCAACATCGAGGGCTAGGGCAAAGCCCGTATGGCCAGCGCCCACGGTATAAAGGCCGTAGGCGGGCAGCCAACCCAGGTAAACCGAAAACACCACCACCGACATCAGCGCGACCCAGAACAGTGGTGTGGCGTAGAACAACAGCGCCAGGGCCATAATGATCGAACCTGAGGGCTTTTTGACTCTTGCAGCGGCCATGGAGCCAGCCACGATGCCGAGTACCAGTGAAAGCACAAAGGCGGTGCCGGTGAGCAGCAGGGTGGCGGGTAGCCGCGCCATAATAAGGTCAAACACCGGGACGCCTAGCCGGTAGGAGTAGCCAAAATCGAGCATGGCAATGCCCGATACATAGCGCCACAGCTGCACATAAAGCGGTTGGTCTAAGCCGAATCGCTCGCGTAGCTGGTTAAGAAACTCCTGATCAGTGGCTCCAGCCTCGCCAGCTAGAATCGCCGCCGGATCACCGGGAGCCATTTGGATCAGAAAGAAATTAAAAATAACGATTAAAAACAGTACGACGACGGCCTTAAGCAGCCGCATAATAATTAGGCGAGCGTAAACCATAGACACCTTCCTGACGCAGCGGTAACACCCAGGCAGCCTGCGCCGCCTGAGCGTGGCTTTGGATTAGCGGTCTAACCAAGCATCTTTGAAGCCATCGTTGACACCCACACCGGAGGTCACGAGGTCTTGTACGTCACAGCGGTAGAGGGTTGGAAAGCCCAGCTCCATTAGCCAACCAACAGGGACATCTTCGTGCAGGATCTCTTGTACTTCGTGGTAAAGCGCTTCTCGCTCTTCATCGGGGAAAGCCGTGGCTGCGGCGTTAAACAGCTCATCGACACGCTCATTTTCATAGCCTTGTGCGTTATTCCAGGGGGAGCCTTTGGCAATATTGTCGGAAAGGTAGGTACGTGAAATACCCAGAGCCGGGTCGCCATATTGGAAGAGATAGGTAAAGGCGAGGTCGTAATCCCAATCACCCAGGCGCTGGTTCCAACCACCCACATCGGTGGCTTGGGTTCTGACGTTAATACCCACTTCACGTAGGTTCTGCTGCACGGCTTCTGCCCAGCGCGTCCAGGTTTCGCCGTAGGGCAGCGGTAGAATGGTGATCTCTTCGCCGTCGTAGTCCATCTCCTCTAGCAGCTCACGGGCACGGTCTGGGTTGTGGTCGTAGGGTTCTAAACCGTCATGCTGGAAGCGCGCATTGGAGCCAAAGGCTGAGAGAGGCACATTGCCTAAGCCATTCCACAGTACGTCTTTAGCGAATTCACGATCCATGGCATACATCACCGCCTGGCGGAAGCGTTTGTCGGCGGTGGGGCCTTCACGATTATTCATCCATAGCATAGCGAAAGGGCTGAAGTACTCGTGCCCCTCTTCTGTCATACAGACGTTATCCATGGCGGATAAGCGTGGAATATCGAAGTTCTCAACGGTGCCGCTTGGCAGTACGTCAATAGTGCGATTCTCAAAGGCCACCGCACGGGAGCCGCCATCGGGAATGATGTGCCAGTTCACACCATCCAGGTAGGGAAGCCCCTCTTCGTAGTAGTCATCATTTTTAACCAGCTCGATAACAGTACCGCGATCCCAGTTGGCAAACTTGAAAGGACCCGTGCCAATAGGGTGGTCGTTGTGCTCATTATTACGGAAGTCAGTGCCCTCATAGAGGTGCGCTGGCACCATTGTGAAGGTGCCTGCTTCAAAGGAAATCAAGAAAGGACCGAAGGGCTCGGTCAGGGTAAATACAACGGTATGATCATCGGTTGCTTCGATGCTTTCCACATGCAGTAAGACGGCCCGCGCGCTGGGGTTCAACTCGCGGTGGAAAACATCGGCGGAGAACACTACATCATCGGCGGTGAAGGGTTCGCCGTCGTGCCAGGTAACGTTTTCGCGCAGATGAAAGGTGTAGGTGCGGCCGTCGTCACTAACTTCCCAAGACTCGGCCAGCTGCGGTACAGGCTCCAGGTCCGTGGTATAGCGAAGCAAGCCTTCGTAGATATTGCCCGACACGGTACGGGTAGGGGCGTTTTGAATCATACCCAACACTAAACCGGGAGGTTCCGGCTGAATAATTGTATTCACCGTGCCACCTTGTTTTGGGTTGTCTGCCAGGGTGACGGACGAAAAGGTGAGTGCGGCTGCGGAAATTGCCAAAACCAAAGGTGTTTTCATCGTTTACAGCTCCTCGTTTATTAGGCCAAAGCATGTCACGCAATGGGCTTACGTTATCGTTAGGCGAGCGAGGCGTGAGACTGAGTAGCCTGATTGTGCTTGTTATTGAGCCTGTTGCTGAAACTGTCGTTAATAAAACTGTCGTTAAAACCCTCGTTAAAACGCTTGTTGTCATCATTATTGAAGGTCTTTTTGAACATAGCAGTGGTTTGTGAAACTGTCGACAGTCGTCAATCGGCCGTCGACAGTAGGCCTTTTTGCGTCATACTAAAAGCACGTAACACGCTATAAGAGTAAACAATATGGCCCCTTACACAGCAGCTGCCGGCGCTTTCATTCAACAGCAAAACCTTGTTGAACAGGTGGCCGACTATTTGACGCAAGCAATTATTCAGCAACACTTTTTACCTGGAGAGCGGCTTTCGGAAGTACAGCTCTCCCGTGATTTAGGCGTTAGTCGTGCGCCGGTACGTGAGGCCGCTCGTTTGTTGGAAAGTCGTGGTTTGCTGATCTCAAAACCGCGCCGGGGATTCTTCGTTCGTGCGTTGAATGCCGTTGAACTCGAAGACGTGTTTGATTTACGGCTCTGCCTGGAACGTCATGCTATTCAGCGCCTGGCCGAGTGCTATACGCCAGAGGCCCAACGTGCTTTGAAGCAACAGGTAGATGTGCTTTGTGAAGCCGCCGCCGGTAACGATGGCACTCGCCGCATTGAGGAGGATCTTCAATTTCACCGCTTGATGTTGCACCACGCAGGCAATGGGCGACTACTGCGCGCCTTTGATGACCTGACCCATGAGCTGCGCCTATGCATTACCTTAATTACCAAAACCCACGAAGCCCCCGAGACCATCGCGACTAGCCATTTCAAACTTCTCGACGCGTTGGATAGTGGCAGCACTGCTGCTTGCCGCGAGGCGATTGACTACCATATAGGCGTTGCCCGCCATTTCGTGGTGAAGGGCGTGGGCGAAACCGGAGATAGTGTCGATGAAGACGTTCTTCCACGCTGACCAACTGCTTCATCAGCCGCAGACCTACTTTTCCCGTGGCAAGATGCGCATTCCCCAAGAAGTGCCTGAACGGGCTACGCAGCTGCTGGCCGCCGCCAAGCAGTTAGGGTTTGATATTCAGGCGCCCGCGGACCATGGCGTGGCGCCGTTAAGGGCGGTGCATTCGCTAGCCTATCTGCGCTTTCTGGAAAGTGCCTATCGGCGCTGGCATGCCCTTGGGGAAGATTGGGGTAGCGAAGTTATCTCCAACATCTTTGTGCGTTCGCCCAACGCCCTGCGGGGGATATTGGCGGAAGCAGGCCGCTACTTGGCCGACGGTAGCGCCCCGATTGGCCAGCATACTTGGCAGGCAGCCTATTGGGCGGCGCAGAGTGCGGTCGCCGGGGCTGAGGCTTTGCTGGCGGGCGAACGGTTCGCCTATGCATTATCGCGCCCACCGGGCCACCATGCGGGCATCGATTCCGCCGGAGGCTTTTGCTTTCTCAATAATGCCGCCATTGCTGCGCAGCGCCTCACCTCACGCTACCCCCGCATCGTCGTGTTAGATCCCGATATGCATCACGGCCAGGGCATTCAGGAAATTTTCTATCAGCGCGACGATGTTATGTATATTTCGATCCACGGCGATACCACGAACTTCTACCCGGCGGTTACCGGCTTTGAGGATGAGCGCGGGCACGGCGCGGGGCTGGGCTATAACCTCAACCTGCCAATGCCCCACGGCTCAGAGGAATCAGTGTTCTTTGACCGCCTGGAGCAGGCCTGCCAAGCCATTCGCCTGTTCGAGCCTGACGCCATCGTGCTGGCGCTGGGGTTTGATATCTACGAGTGCGACCCCCAAGCCAAGGTCGCCGTTTCTACCGCAGGTTTTGCTGAGCTTGGCCGCAAGGTGGCGGGCCTGAGCGTACCCACATTGGTAGTGCAAGAAGGTGGTTACTACCTTGAAGGGTTGGAGGCCAATGCGGTAAGTTTTTTTAATGGGCTACTAACCAACGGGTAATGAGTAAGACAAGCCATCAAGGTGTCTGGCAAAATGGCCACTTTCAGCGATCAGCAAACCGATCCGGCTCGTTATTGAAATAGCCATTTAGATAGCCATTGAAATAGTCATCGAAAGGACACGGCATGGCGCATCTGCTACGCATCGTTATGATTCACGGCCACTTAACGGGAGTGGTCGAGTTAAGTGTGGATGGTCACACCAATATTTGTGGCACCAACGCCTCGGGAAAAACCACGCTCCAACGCTTGGTGCCAGTGTTTTACGGCGAACTGCCTAATAAAGTAGTTCCAAAAACCCGCATGAAGTTTGATGCGTTCTATTTGCCGACACGCAATAGTTACCTGATATACGAATATCGCCGCGAGGCGGGCAACATCTGTCAAGCTGTGCTAACGCGCAAAGCAGAAGGTGGTGTGGAGTATCGGTTTGTTGGTGCACCTTACCGGCCAGAAGATTATCTGATCGAGACCGAACAAGGTCCTTTGGCATTGGAGTATGCGCAGTGGTCTAGCGGGCTGCGCCGTAGTGGGGTGCCCGTTTCATCCAAATTGGGTGCCACTTCAGAGTTTCGCTCGGTGATCCAAAACGATTTTACCCAGCTCCATGGTAATAGCCGCGACGGCCTAAAACTGCGCCAGATCGCAGCGCAATTTAGCTTAGTAAACCCTGAGCGGCGTATTCGTCATATCGAAAAGCTTGTCTCCGCTGTGCATGCCAAAGAGGGCAAGATGGACACCCTCAAAACCATGCTTGCGGCGATTTTTGAAGAAGATGGCGTCGAGCTACCTGTCACGCGGATTCGCAGTGCCAAAGCGCGGGAGTGGATTGCCCAGATGCGTCAGTCGATGCGCTTGGAGCCACTACAAGCATCTCTAACTAAGCTTGGCGGCATCGACCGCGAGCTGGCTCAGCTTGAGACCACTCTCTGGCAGCTCAAGCCGCAGCTAAGCGCCGACCACCAGAAGGTTGAGCAGCGCATCGCGGATCTGGATGGTGAACTAAACCGCCACCAGCGTGAGTTCCAGCAGCGTGAAAGTGATTATACCCAACAGCGGGACGAGCTGAACGACCGCCATAGTGAATTGACTAGCGACCTACAGCATACCCAGCGCCGTTTGAACGACCTGCAAACGCAGTTTGAGCACTACGCCGATGCTGACATGCCCGGCTTGGAGCGGGATATTAACGCGCTGCCCCAGTGGCGTGAACAGCGTGACCAGCTCCAGCAGCACCTGCAAGTAATGCAGGAGGCGGTGAAAGAGAGCCAAGCACGTTTGGATGGCAGGCTACGGGAGCTTTCGGAAGTGTTAGCTCGGCAGACTCAGGAAACGCAGGCGCTGATTGATGCTCTGACCGAGGAAAAAGCCGAGCGCCGAGAGCAACAGTGGCAGGCTGAGCAGCAGCACAATGAGCGCTATCAGCAAGAGCGTCAACGCCTTGAAGGGGAGTATCAGGCTCAGTTAGAGCTAGGCGTAGAGCAACTGGCCGAGCTAAAAGCGCAGCTGGCCATGCCCAGCCAAACCGCTGAAGAGCTCCAAGAGGCTGAGCTGACCCAGGCGCGATTAGATCAGTCGCAGCAGGAGCGCAGCGCAGCGGCAGCAACCCTCGAAGCACTGCGCCGCGAGCTTGAAAGCCACAAACGGGAGCGGGCGTCTGCCGAGCAGCAGTTGGTGCAGTGCCGCCAGCAGCGTGAGCGTACCGAGCAGCACTGCTTTGCGCTCTATCAGCAGCGTGATCCTGAGCAGGGGAGTTTGCGCCATTTCCTGCGTTACCACCGCCCTGGTTGGGAGCAGCAACTTGGCAAGGTGATCGCGCCAGAGCTGCTTGAGCGGCGAGACCTTGCACCTCAGTTAGCTGAAGGGGCAAGCGAGGATCTGTTCGGCCTGGCGTTAGATCTAAGTGCGATTGCCCTACCTGATTACGCCCAAGACGAAGCCAGCCTGCTAGCTGCCATTGAAGATGCCGACAGCGCCAAGCAGCGTGCCCAGTCTGAGTGCCTTGCTGCAGAAAAAGCCCTGAAGCAGCATAACGAACGGGTGCAGCAGGCTGATGAGGCTCAAGACCAAGCACGCATGGCCCATCAACGCGCTGAACAGGAAGTGGAGTATGCCCTTGAGGCTCGCCGCCAGCAGCAAGAGCGCCATGCCAAACGCCAGCAGCAGCGGCGGGCGGATTACCAAGCCGCGTTGGCTCGCCAGGAGCAGGCACAAGCTGAACTGCGTGAAGAAAAACAGCAGGCGCTTGCTGCTCTTGCCGAGACCCACCAAGGTCAGCTGCTGGAGCTAAAAGCCGACGCCCAAAGCCAGCTGGATGGTCTTGATGCACAGCTGCGCCAGTATAAGCAGCAGCTCAACGATGCCAATGCTGAACACCAGCGCCAACGTAGCGAACTGGAAGCGGCCTTTAGTCAGGAGCTTGCCGAGCAGGGTGTTGACCCCGCGCAGTTAAAATCCACCAAAGCACGTTTAGAGCAGCAGAGCGATCGCATCCGTAAAACAGCTGCTCGCCAGGAAGAACTCACCGAGTACCAACGCTTTATGCGTGTGGAATGGGGGCAGCATAAGCCGCAGCTAGTCGCCCAGGAAGCAGAGCTGGAGCAGCAGGATCAACAACTCAAGCGTGACAAAGCCCGTTTGAAAAATGACTTTCACGCTGCAAGAGAGGCGTATCAACGCGCAGTTAATGAGTTAAAAACTCAACGCAGCCATGCCCACGGTAGCTTGGAGGCGCTCACACCGCTACTGACACAGCTAGAAAGCCTGGAGCTTGTGGCAGAAAATGCTTCTGTAGAAGCCTCTGTTGGTGATATGGATGAGCGTATTGAGCGTGCCCGTCAGGCGTTGGCGAGCCGTCATCAGCAGCTAGAACAGCTGCGACGGGGTTGCCTGGAGGTGGAAAGCCAGCTAATTAAAGATGCCAGTAGCGGCTTTGCTGATGCCCTGCAAAGCGAGCGTGAAAAGCTGCCAAACGATAGCCCACGACTGCTATTGCCACTGCTACGTGGCATGCTAAAACTGCTGGAAGATCAACAGCAGCAACTGATTCAGGAAGGGCGCAATTTAAGCGATGACCTGGATAAGTTCTTTATCGTTTTTCGTGATCTTAATCGGCGCATTAGTGCCCAGAGCCGTCGTCTTTCCGATGAGGTGGCTGATGACCTACGATTAGAGGGCATCAGCAAGGCGGAAGTACGCATTCAGTCCACCATCGACGAGCTAGGGTTCTGGGAGCCGCTGAAACTGTTCGCTCAGCGTTATAAAGCGTGGCGGGAATCTGGACAGGCGCTGCCCAGCGATGATTATCTCAACGCCCTGGCAGATGTTGTCGATTTGCTGCGCAGTGACCAACAGTACAGCTTTGAAAGCCTACTGCGGTTAGAGCTGCACTTAAACGAAGGCGGCACGGATTTGGTGATCAAGAATGACCGCCAATTGCTGGAGTCTTCCAGCCACGGCATGGCTTACCTGATTTTATGTAAGTTTCTGCTGGCGTTTACGCGGCTGCTGCGGGGTGATGCACAAATCGCCATTCACTGGCCTATCGATGAAATCGGTACATTGGCCTACCACAACGTCGAGAAGTTGTTCGACGCCTGTGATAGTAACCGCATTCATATCGTCGGAGCCTTCCCCAATCCGGAGTCGGATGTACTGCTATTATTCGCCAATCGCTACCTGATTGAGCGGGGCGCAGGCAACAACCAGCGCCAGCTAAAACGTATTGAGCCACGCCTTAGCCCCATCGCGCAGCGGATCAAAGAGCGTCAGCAGGAGGTTAGCGCATGATTGAACATGGCCCGCTACTGGAACGCCTGCTGGCAGGAGAGTTTATCTGCGCCGTAAGCGATGAAAATGCCTTCCGCCATTTAACAAACGAAGAGACTCGTGAAGCCATCGACAGCTACCTGCGCCCGCTCAACCGTCGGCTGGCCAGTAATGATGAAGGTAGCGTTTACTTCTTGGCTTGGCGGCAGCTTAACGAAGCTGCTCGAGACCAACTTTCACGCCAGTTGGGTGAGACAGTCAACAGCCTGCTGCCGTTGCTGGAGTGGTTGCAACTGGTTCAGGAAGCGTTAGGTCGCGATACCTTAGCGGCCCCTGGCGATGTGCTCAAACCCGCCGAGTTCAGCGCTAAGTGTGAAGATAACCAAAGCCTGCGCGAACGCTTGGAGCGGCTGGCAACGGATAGCTTCTTTGGCTCTCAGAGTGACCAACTAGATGCTCAGGTCAAGCAGCTGTTTAAGCGTTTAAAAGAGCATGGTTACTTGCTTCAGCCTCATACCGAACGCCAAGTATTTGTAGTCACCGGTAAAATCGACTACTTGATTGAGGTGGTGCGCTTTATCCGCGATGAAGAAAATCTGCCGATTGATGCGGAGCGCGAAGAGGGCACCCAGGAGGCGCTGCTGTGAACGAGCTGGAAAGTCGCCTGCTGAAAACCGGTGCTGAACGGCTGGCGCTGTTGGGCAAGCATGCCGAACGTCTGATGCAGGGTTACACCCGGGACGACGTACCCTTAGAAGGTTTAAGCGATGGCGCGCTGCGTAAGTTGTTAGCCGCTCGGGTGCTATGGCGGCCTGACGAGCAGAGTGGGGTGAAACTGGCTCCCAAGGTGCGCGATCTGATTGCGGAAATGCTCGCCGATGAAACTCGCCGCCATGTAAATGCCGACGTGGCGGAAACCCTGGAGCTGGTACGCTCGTTGGTGGATAGCTACCGGGAGGCTCGCAGCCGTGGTGAGCACTGGCGACAGGAGCAGCAACTGTTGCGCCTGCGCCAGGAAGTTGATGACCTGAATGGCCGCTTCGCTGATGCCATCGATAGCCTCTGGCAGCGGTTGAATAGTGATTTCGGCTTTGTCAGCCAGTTGAACGATAAAATTCGCGAAAACGACCGCGCCCAGAAGCAGATTGTCCGGCTACTGGATGGCTTGGCGTTGATCGACTTCGACGAGCTCATTGAGCTGGTGGGTAGTGATGGCAGCCTGCGTAAACTACTTATCAGCCAGTTACAGCATCGATTAAGCCACCACTACACCAGCCTGAGGGAAGTTCAGAGGCGGCTGATTGAACTTATGGCGCGTTTTCGCAAGCAGCAGGCGCGCAGTCGTTTGATCAGTGGCATGGTGGCGTTTATGCGCGAACACCCAGGCTTTGTGCCCGGCAACTATGCCAAGCGCAGCGAGGTGCCAAATTTGTTCAACCACGCAGCGCCATTAAGCGCAGCGGCCTCCCCAGCACTAGATCGAGTGCTGGAAAGCCGAGTGTTGGCAGAGTTACTACATGAGTTACCGATTCCGCGCCATGCAGCGCAAACTGTTGAGTCGGCAGTACCTACACTCACACCGGAAGACAATCTCGCCGCTGCTCGCCAGCAAGCGCTTAAGCTAGATGTCGAACGTTTCTACCTTGCGGTGTTGGATCAGCCCCAAACCGAGCCGGTTAGCGCGCTGGCCTACCTGAAGGAGAGCCACTTGGAGTGGCCTGGAGAGATTTGGCTGTTTCAGGTAATTGCTGAGTACCAAGGCCTGCCGCGCAGAGAGCAGCAGGCGTTCCACTTGCACCAACAGGAAACCAAAGCCAGCACCTTCAACGATTTACGGCTAATTCACGACGTAGCGCTGGCGGTAGCGGTATGACGTTATCGGGCCGTGCCCGGGCCGGGCTTAATGGTGTTGTGCGAGAGCTTAACCGCCAGCCCTTGGTAGAAAAGCCGCGCAGCAAGTGGGTAGAGGATGTAGTGGCTTGGTGCCACCAGAAGGATATCGATCTGACCACGTGGATTTCCAACCAAACGCTGCGCTTTGACGCCAACCTATTGGCGCAAATTAATAGCATGTTGGAAAGTGACCGTTTGGCACCGCTTGGGCACTCGTTAAGCGGTTTAAGTAGCGCCGCCCAAGCAATAGAGGGGCTTGAGGAGGATAAAAGCATCCGCGAGGGCCCCCGTGCAAAGCGGCTGTTGATCAACCTTCCGCAACAGCCCTCCACGTGGCTTGCGCCAGAGTCACGTAGCATTCGAGACGTTGATATAACCAGCTTAAAGCTGGCCGCGTTTGGGGCGTTAGTCCAGGTAGAAAACTTGGACAGCTTCTACGTATTTTCACCAGAGATAGATGCACTGAGCGGTTACGCCAACCCACTGGTGGTTTACCGCGGCGACAGCCACTATGGTGGCGGCTTTGCGCAGCTGGAAAAGGCTTGGCGAAAAACCAATCGACCACACCTTTATGCAGGTGATTTTGACCCCAAAGGAGTGACCCTAGCCCTAGACAGTGGTGCCACGCATCTACTGCTACCTAACATCGAATGGCTAACCCAGCACGTCACGCCATTACACATGCCCGCCGAACAGCTGCCTTTCCAACGCCGCTTGCGCCAACGCCATGTCACGCTACCGGACCACCATCCATTACGCCCATATTTAGTGCTACTGGAAAAACAGCGCGGATTAAAGCAGCAGTGGTTTGGTGGGGAGCTGGTGAGCGTGGGGTTAGCGTGAGGGTGGCAGTAGCAGAGCGTGCGGACATAAGGATTTGAACTACCCTGGGAAACTAGCTTTTCTTAACGTTGTATTCTGACCGCTCAAGGACACGATGACATGAGCACAGAAATCACAATGATCGTACTGCTCGCTGCCATCTTTAACGCCTGCTGGAATGCGATCGTTAAAGTGAGTGGCGACAGGATCGCCGTCATGGCGGTGATCACCCTGTTGGGCAGTCTCGTTTCTGCACTCGCCTTGCCTTTCGTGGCGCTCCCTGACCCTGCCAGTTGGCCGCTTCTTGGCCTAGCCATTTTGATTCATACCGCCTATCACTTTTGCCTGCCAATGGCTTACCACTACGGTGATTTTGGTCAGGTATACCCCATTGCGCGTGGATCGGCGCCATTACTCGTTACACTTGGCGCAGCCGCATTCGCTGGCGAAATGTTGGGGTTTCTCCCGTTACTTGGTGTGCTGTTTCTCGGGGTAGGTGTGATGTCGCTAGCGCTCGATACAAGCACCGGTATTACCAGAAATCCCCGCGCTATCCTTCTTGCTCTAGGTACGGGTGCTTTTATTGCTTCCTACACTCTGGTGGGCGGTCTGGGGGCACGACAAGCTGGCTCGGTACTCGGCTTTGCGGTTTTATTGACCCTCGGTAACGGCTTACTGACGTTTGCTATTGCACTGACATGGAAAGCCAAGGAGATAAAAAGAGTTATATCCAGCAATTTGGCTCCCGCCGTTGTTGGCGGCGGGATGCAGGTTGGTGCGTATTGGATCGTTATCTGGGCCATGGCCTATGCCCCACTTGGCATGGTTTCGGCCCTCAGAGAAACCAGCGTGCTGTTCGCCGCACTGATTTCTAGCATTATTTTGAAAGAGGGTTTCGGCGTATGGCGGTTTGTTTCTTCTGGCCTGATCGCTTGCGGTATTGCGTTGACACGTTATAAATCTTAGAAAAGCTCGTGCCGCTGATATGGCTTGTTGGTTATCTAACAGCTCTCCACGCCCCCGACAATGTCTACTCAATTAGCTCTAACCTTGTTCATATTGGTCACGCTTTATTTATAAAACCGAGCACACTGCATAACCGTTGAAATACCCTCATCTACCTCATGCTCATTGCCCGGAAGTATTATTGGAGTTGGCAAAATGCGGAGGCACATGAATTTCGGATATACTGTCAAAATTGGATTTTCTTCCAATTGAATCAGTGGGGTAGAGTCGAAATTGCTAGAGCCATAACCTCATTGGTTCTGCTGTCACGCTCATTGGGAGTATGTAAGCTACATATATTCTTTACTAAATTTTTCAGGAGAAATCAAGTGGATTATCATGAATTGAGGAAGTTTAGGAGTGAGATTGATCTGGCAGAAAATTTTTTTACTGAATTTGCTGCTAGAGAAGATGAGATTCTAACTTTCGGTATGCGGAAGGTAGCAAAATGGGAGAGCTATATTGCGACCTCAGAGCACCTTAAGGCGTTTGAGACAAAGATACATGAGTTCGAGGAGTTTTTAAGGCCGGTAGATAAACTGCTTTATGAGCGCGTAAGGAAGTTGCTCAATGATTCAAATATAGTTGAATCTATAACTGGAATTGAGGTTGCTTTGAGAATTGCTTCAAATAAACAAAAGCTAAGCGTGCCTAGTGAGGTTTTAAGTGGTCTACTTCTGCAACTTCCTTATTTAGCTAACCTTTTTAGGAGGCGTAAGTTGTTTTCTGAAGAAGTAATACCAATTCAGAAGCTTATAGTATCTCTTGGGCGGCTGAATAATCTTGTTGCAATGTCAGAGAGTTCTTATATCAAGCGTTGGAGTCGTGATAGCGATGTTTTTAAACCTTCCAATCTTGACGAGGAAAAAATAATCATATTTATTGAAACTGCAATAAGTGAGATAGAGGATAACTCGCCTCTGTCGGCTGAAGATAAAAAGCAATTGATAGAGTATTTGTACAAAGCCAAAATCGAGTTTGCTAGCGAGCGTCCCTCTTGGAATAAAATTGTTGGTGCACTTGTGATTGCTGCAGCGATCACAAGTGGTATTTCTGATTCTTCAGGAGCTTATGAAAATATTGACAAGGCCATAAAGTATATTCTTGGCACATCTATAGAACAGTACATGCCGGCGGAACGGAAATTACCTTTGCTTAAAGAACCTCGAAAAATAGAAAAAGAAGATGATTTTTCTGAATTTATCGACGTTTAAAAGACAGTTTGAGGTGGTCTTTGAGATGCAATTTCGTCAAGTGTTTTTTAAAATTATATTTTGCAGAGTACAAGCACTTTAAAGGTTGCAGCGGCGTGGCAATTATACATAGCCAAGGTAGTGCTGGCGTGCTGGTCTGCAAAGGCAATCAAGCAACGGACATATTCGTTCGGTCTTTCATTAAGAAGATATAAGTTTGCTTTAGACGCGACATATGGTGAGCTAACACATAACAAATGACATTTTGTCGGACGTAGTTAGGCCTCAATTGCATAAATGTACGCCTAATCATCATCGTATACGCACTAACGTTTAAATTTAGCTAGCTGGCAATCCACCGCTTTGGTCTCTAAGCGAGAGCACAGAAAAAGATGAACTTACTCTTCCTAGGCACCTCCGCCGGTGTACCCACCAAAAGCAGAAACGTCTCCGGAGTCGCTTTGCGCGAGAGCAAGGGGAAGGGCTGGTACCTGATCGATTGTGGTGAGGGTACCCAGCATCAGGTCTTGAACACGAAGTTGTCGTTTCATTCGCTGAAAGCCATCTTTATTACCCATGTGCACGGCGACCATTGCTATGGGCTGCCGGGCATACTGGCGAGTGCGGGAATGGGTGGCCGGAAAACACCGCTGACCATTGTGGCGCCAGCAGGTATCAAGGCATGGTTGGAGGCTACCTGTGAGGCCACACAGCTATGCTTGCCCTTCGCCCTGGAGTTTATCGACTCAGACGAGCTGCCCAGCGTTGAGTTTGAAAGCATCGCGGTTACCACCTTCAGGCTTTCACACCGGGCGCCGTCCTATGCTTATGGGTTTACGGAGACAAAGGTCGACGCTGCCTTGGACGTGGATAAGTTAGCGCAAAAGGGGATTCCGAGAGGACCGTTGTGGGGGCAGTTGAAGCAAGGGTTTGATGTTGATTTTGAGGGTGAGCTTTTAAAAAGCCATGACTACCTGATCTTCAAACATAAGCCAAGGAAAGTGGTGATCGCTGGGGACAATGACCAGCCTGAATTGTTGTTAGATGCTTGCGCGGGGGCACAGGTACTGGTGCATGAAGCCACCTACACCGAAGAGATGGCCCAAAAGGCCGGTGATGTAGGGCATAGCTACGCCAAGCTTGTCGCCGCGTTTGCCGAATCGGTACAACTACCCAATCTAGTGCTGACGCACTTTAGCCCCCGTTACCAGCTCAGCCCCCATGCATTGCCTTCCATTGAGGAGATTCGCCAAGAGGCCCAGAGTGTCTATTCGGGTTCGCTTTATTTGGCGCAGGATTTTGGTGAATACACACTGGATAAAGCGGGCCACTTTTCTGAACTGGCATAGCAAGTTTCTCGACTCTTTTTGATGTGTACCATACTGATGCCTAGATAGTGAATTACGAAGATTACTACTGAGGTACCGCTACAACCCTCCCCATCCTGGTGAAGTATTACGCGAGCTTTGTTTGGAGCCTCTAGGCCTTACTGTGACAGCTGCTGCCGAAGCGCTGGGTGTAAGCCGCAAAACGCTCAGTGCCGTGCTGAAGGCAAGGTGGGTATTAGCCTTGAAATGGCTGTTCGGCTTTCTATTGCATTTGATACCTCTGCGGAAAGCTGGCTGAACCAGCAGTCCCAATACGAACTCTGGCATGCCGAACAGCATCGTAAAGAGCTTAAGGTAAAGAAACTCGTTGCTGCCTAGCGCACCCAAAATAGTCTTAACGCTGGCTTTATAAAGCCAGCGCTTACTTCGTTATTTCAACAGGATTCCAAACGTTACTTCAAAAACTCTCTTAGCGTTTCGCTGGCTTGGTCAATAGTGACAATGCCGTCTAAATGCCCGCGGTTGCCTTCCAGGGGTTTAATCGTTACCTCACTGCCACCTGCTTCAATTAGCTCCGCTGTGTGGCGCACGCCTTCGGGGGCGAAGACAAGGTCGTTTTCGCTGTAGAGCATCAGCGTGGGGGCATCGATGGCGGCAAGCCCTTCCTCTAAAGAGTCGCCATAACCCGCTAAAAAGGTTTGGTTGGCACGCACCAGATATAGCAGGTGGTTAGCATCAGAAAGCTCCGCACGTGCAGCGGCGATATCATCCAGCGTTTTCTCAATGGCGTAGCGGGCGTTGATATCCTGGGCGGGGTTGTGTGCTTCGTCGGCCCAATCGCGGTTGAAGGTTTCATTGGCCCACTGCCAGTGATTGGCATTGAGCGTAACCAGTTTCAGAGCCTCTTTCAGCCCTGCGGTAGGTGGTTCGCTGTCGTAGTAGTTACCCTCGTTCCAGTGAGCGTCTACGCGAATCGGGGCCGCCCATGAGCTTAGCGTGGCCAACAACCAGGGGTCGGCAACGCCGCCGCCAATCACGGAGATTAGCCGTTCTACTCGTTCAGGGTAGGCGCTTGCCCACTCAATGGCCTGTAGCGCGCCCATTGAGGCACCCATCACCGCATGCAGCGATTCAATACCTTGGCTTTCCAGTAGCTCGCGCTGTACCTCGACAAAATCGCGGATGGTGACGACCGGGAAATCCATGCCCCATAGCTCGCCGGTATCGGGGTTGATGGAGGCGGGCCCGGTGGTGGTGACATTGGGGTCATTGGCATTCAGGTTAACCAGCGTATCCGAGGAGATGATGTAGTACTCATCGGTATCCAGTGGTTTGCCGGGGCCAATGATGGCATCCCAGTAGCCGGTCGGCTGCCCATCTGCCTCATAGCGGCCTGCCGCATGGCTGGTGCCAGAGAAGAAGTGGGTAATCAGAATGACATTATCGCGGGCGTCATTGAGCTCGCCGTAGGCTTCCCAACCCACCGTGACATTGGGGATCGTCTCACCGCCCTGGGTAGTGAAGCTGTCCATTTCGAAAGTCTGTTTCTCGACGACGCCATCCCAGGCCCAGAGGGGAGAGGCCAGAAGGAGGCCAAGGCCGGAACAGAGTGTTGCCGTGAAGAGCGTTTGTCGTATAGATGCCATTGGGTTGCCTTTAACGAGGATTTATTGTGATTGTTTTGGCCACCGGCAGTGGCCACCCTCTCAGCGTAGCCGACCCTAGCGCATTTTAAACGCTTTCAAGTCGCACCGTTTAGCGTATCAAGTGCTTGAGGAAAACCAGTAGCTAGCAATTTTCACGGCATAGTCACCGTGCGTAATATGCGGCTTTGAACCACCCTGATAAATTGGCACTAGTGCGGAACCGCGTCCGCATCAACCTCATTAGTCAGTTTTATTGGTTTCTGGCTCGAAAGCGTATTCATTCACCCATTTGGCTAAATCACCCAGCGCTTTCATGGCACCAAGCTTGGTGTACTCTCTGGGCCAAACACTCAAAGCCAACCAGCGTCCTTTGACTTCATACCAAGTATCGTTGTCTCCGCCATCTCTGTACCAACTGCAGCCCGGCTGCTTAGCGACAGGCGTTATGTTCAGAAATGCCTGTTCGGTCTCTTTCAGCCAAGGGTCATTGCTTTCCTGACTTTCCAAATATGCCCGAACCTCGAAACCAATGCTTTCATCGCCTTCTGACTCTGATGAAGGGTAATAAATAAGGCAAACTTGAGAGGCTCCACCATGACTCTTACTCCAAGCACGGGGAATGAAACGCCACACTCTTGCTTGTTTCCAATTTTCCGGCTTCTTATTAGTAGTGAGCTCGTTGATGTCTATGCCTAACTCAGCAGCGATAGAGCTTTTCCCTTCCACCATCAACTCTTGTTCGAATTGCTCTAAACGCTGAGATGCTTCGTGCAAGTCATTGAAATGTTTTAACGAAAATAACAGCTCATCTTTCGTCATTGTCTTTTCTTCTGTTGGATGGGCGATAGAGGAGAGGTGCTGCAACAACTCTTGATAGAAAATTTGCCATTTTGTCTGGCTAGATAGTGCTGCATCTTGCCCGTACAGTTCATAGGCCGAGACCAATAGTGCTGCATAGGATAGTGTCGGCCAGCCTGCGCTATTGGCGGGAGCAAGAACGCTTTGCTTTGCGTCGTCTGGGCATAGAATGCATTTGTAGGCTTTAACCCCGTAGCTGTTCAGCAAATCGTTATAGGCATCAAACGGATTATTCTCCGCCGAAGCCCAAACTTTATGCTCAATGCCCAAAACGAAGTCATTTCCTGAAACCACTAGATCAAGGCGCTTGGTCGTTTCGCTCTCAGCATTCCAACTGCCTGCTTCCCGCTCAGTAGTAACCGTTTCCCAGTCGATTTGCTGTAGATGTTCGTGATCGAATTGACCTCTACGTACGAGTGCATGCAGCAGGGCTTTGGCTAACCAGTGGGGCGCACCGGGATAACCGCCCATAAAGAAGGCCATTAAGTTCGATAGGCGATTCTCATTCTGCCCAGGCCCTGCAACGGAAAATAGATTGGGGATAGGGGGTGGCGGTTTGGGCAGCAGAGCCAGCTTCTCGAAAAACCGTTCCAACGCTGCCAAATCAGTTGTTTCTGAATGCATTAATTAATCCTAAAACATTTTGAACGGATTCAGCCCATTAGCTTGCTGCATCATCATGCGTTTGGCGAACGGGAAGCGCTCAGCGAGCTGCAGGCTTAAATCGCCTAGCTGGCGCAGCGGTTTGGCACCGGTAAACAGGTGATGAAAACTGTCGGTGGCGGCGATCATCGCCTGATTGGCCGCGCGGCGCTGGCACTCAAAACGCAGTAGGTTGAGGTAGTCGCCGGGGTCGCGGCCCTGAATAATGATCTCGGCCAGGGTGTCGGCATCATGAAGACCGATATTAAGCCCTTGCCCTGCTAGGGGATGCACCACATGGGCGGCATCGCCAATTAGCGCCAAGCGCTTGCTGATATAGCGTTTGGCATGCTGGCGTTTAATTGGAAAACTGCCCCGGGCCACAATGCGAGTTAGCTTGCCTAGGCGTTTGGGAAAGGCGGTTTCTATTGCCATCTGAAGGGCGTCGTCGGAGAGTTGCTCGCGTGCTTTAGACGCTTCATCACCGTCGTACCACACGAGTGATGCGCGCTGGCCTGGTAACGGTAGCATGGCAATCGGGCCTGTAGGGGTGAAGCATTGCCAGCTTACATCTTGTTGGGGAAGCTCGGTCTCTACATTGATAATCAACGCCCGCTGATGGTAGTCGTAGCTGCTGGTGCTGATCCCCGCTAGCTCTCTGAGTGTTGAACGTGCGCCGTCCGCGCCAACAATTAATCGGGCGCTTAAGGTTTGGCCGTTATCCAGCTCCAGCATACGGGCGGTGCTGGTCGCCATGGTGCTTAGCGGTACGCACTGGGTGTAACAGGTAATGCTGGGCAAATTCTCCAGGCGCTGCCACAGCGCATATTGCAGCGTGCGATTTTCAATAAAAATACCAAAGTCTTCCATGCCACTGTCTTGGGCAGAGAACAGCGAGTGACCAGAGCCATCCTGATTCGCTACATCGATATGACGAAACGGGCAGCAGCGCTCTTCCGGCAGCATGGTGCCACTCGCTTTCACAAACGCCAGCGAGCGGGCATTGAGCGAGGAGATACGCAGATCATAATCGCCACTGGGTGGGGTAGGGGCGTGGCCGCGCTCCACTAACCCAACAGAGATGCCCGCATGGCCTAGCCTAGCAGCCAGGGCGGCACCCACCATGCCGCCGCCGACAATAATAATCTCGTGATCCCACTGCATGAGATTCTCCTTACGTTGAATAATGAGGGCACATTGCATGTCCCTTGATTGTCATACAGTATCGTTTACTTGTCGTAATGTTGCCTAGGGTGATCCATTGACGCAGGCCGTGGAAATGATGAATAGCATTGCGCAGATGGGTGAAGCGCTGGCGGATTTTATAGAGCGCCACCCCAAACTGTGGGTGATTACCGGGGCGGGAGTGAGTACCGATAGCGGTATTCCTGACTACCGCGACGCAGATGGGCAGTGGAAGCGGCCGCCGCCGGTCCAGCATGGCGATTTTATGGCATCAATAGCGGTGCGCCAGCGTTACTGGGCGCGAGCACTGGTCGGTTTTAAAGCAATGCGTGAAGCCCAGGTGAGCGGTGCCCACCGGGCGTTGGCAGCGCTTGAGTCTATGGGGCATATAGAGCTATTGGTGACCCAAAATGTGGATCGCCTACACCAGCGGGCGGGGTCGAGAAAGGTAGTGGATCTGCATGGTCGAGCAGACATCGTGGCGTGTCTGTCGTGCGGTTATCAAATGATGCGTCATGCCATGCACAGCGAAATGGCCACCATGAACCCCTATTTTACAACCTTGGATGCCCGCCATGCGCCAGATGGTGATGCGGATTTAGAGACCGATTTCTCGACCTTTAAAGTACTGGATTGCCCGCGCTGTCGAGGGATTTTAAAACCCCAGGTTGTCTATTATGGCGATGTGGTGCCACCTGCTCGGCGCCTAGCTGCTCAGGCTGGACTTGAAAATGCCAACGCGGTACTGGCGGTGGGCACATCATTGATGGTCTATTCCGGTTACCGCTTCTGTCGCGATGCCCACGCCATGGGCTTGCCAGTTGCTTCGCTTTCACTGGGTGTGACCCGCGCCGATACGTTGTTAACTCACCAGTGGCGTGCCCCTATTACACCCGTGCTAGAACATGCGTTAAAGGTACTGCGCTTTTCGTCTACGCTGGTATCGACAACAGGTTAACCTGACTAGAATAGTCGGAAATAGCCACGCCTTGGAGCGATTATGCTGACCTTTGAACACCGCTTCGCCTCGCTGCCCGAGCCGCTCTGGGTTGCCTGCCAACCAACACCCGTGAATCACCCAGCGCTGATTGTATTTAATGAGCGCTTGGCAGAAATGCTAGGCATGCAGGTTAAACCTGATGATGCCACCCTTGCCCAATGGTTTAGTGGCAACCAGTTGCCGCCAGGCGCGGAACCACGTGCGCTGGGCTACGCTGGGCATCAGTTTGGCAACTTTGTGCCGCAACTAGGTGATGGCCGTGCGCTGCTGTTGGGGGAGGTCATCGACCAGCACGGTGTACGTCGTGATGTGCAACTCAAAGGCAGCGGCCGTACGCCATTTTCCCGTGGCGGCGATGGTCGCTCGCCCTTAGGCCCTGTGTTGCGAGAGTATTTGGTCAGCGAATTTATGGCTGCAATGGGTGTTCCCACCACGCGTGCCCTGGCTGCCGTCACCAGTGGTGAGCGGGTGGTACGCCAACTACCCGAGCCGGGCGCAGTATTTACCCGCGTGACCAGCAGTCATATTCGTGTGGGTACGTTCCAATTTGCTGCTGCACGTCGGGATGAGCAGGCACTAAAAGCCCTCGCCGACCATGTGATTGCCCGTCACTACCCCGAAGCTGCTAGTGCCGAAGATCCTTATTTGGCGCTGTTAGAAGCAGTGTTAGCTCGGCAAGTTGTGTTGGTGGCTCGCTGGATGAGCCTTGGTTTTATTCATGGCGTGATGAATACCGACAACTGCAGTATTGCAGGGGAAACCATTGATTACGGCCCCTGTGCCTTTATGGAGCAGTTTGACCCGCAAAAGGTCTATAGCTCGATTGATCAAGGCAAACGCTATGCCTTTGATAACCAGCCTGCCATTGCCCAATGGAATCTGGCACGCTTTGCCGAAACACTTCTGCCACTGATGCGCGAAGAGGGCGATACCGTGGTAGAGCAGGCTACCGAGATCATTCGCCGCTTTGAGCCACTGTTTGATGCTGAACAGCGCCGCCTGCATGCGGATAAACTGGGCCTCTCACCAGAAAGCGACCACGCTGTGTCACTGATGGAAGGGTTGGAAAATCAGATGCATCAAGGACGCATGGATATGACCGGTACCTTTGATGCATTGACCCATTATGCGGAAACCTCAAGTGAGCAGCACAAGAAGGCACTGCTAGCGCTGACGACTCAGCCCAACCAGTTGACGGTATGGCTAGATGAGTGGCAAGCAGTACAAGCTGCCAGCCAAGATAGCCAGCGCTTGGCCGACATGCGCCGTGCTAACCCAGTGATTATTCCCCGTAACCACCGAATTCAAGAAGTTATTGATGCGGCTTACGAGGGCGATTTTGGTCCTTTCCATACACTACTAGCGGTCGTCACCAAACCATTTGATGACTCCGTTGACGCACGCCGCCTGGCGGCACCCGCCACCCAGAGTGAACAGGTGTTAAGAACATTCTGCGGCACCTGATGCTGTGATAAACTGTGGTTTTTTACAGTTAGTAAAGGTGGCCAGTGCGCAAGATCATTCACTGCGACTGTGACTGTTTTTACGCCTCGGTGGAGATGCGAGATAACCCAGCGCTGCGGGATATCCCTATTGCCATCGGCGGCAGTGTGGAGCAGCGCGGGGTGGTCGCTACCTGTAACTATCCGGCTCGTGAGTTTGGCATTCATTCGGCGATGCCCATGGGCCAAGCACTGAAGCGCTGCCCGCACCTGACAGTCATTCGCGGTGATATGGCCAAATACAAGGCAGTGGCGCGTCAAGTCTTTGCGATTTATCGAGATGTAACCGAGCTAATTGAACCGCTCTCACTTGATGAAGCCTTTTTAGACGTTTCCGCTGTCACTCTGTACCACGGTAGCGCTACCCGTATGGCCGAGGCGATTCGCCAGCGTGTGAAAAGTGAAATCGGCATCACTGTCTCGGCGGGAGTCGCACCTAACAAATTTCTCGCCAAAATTGCCAGCGATTGGCGCAAGCCCGATGGCCTGTTTGTTATCACCCCCGATGAGATTGATAGTTTTGTGCAGCAGCTGCCGGTAAAGAAAATCCACGGAGTAGGGCCGCGCACCGCTGAAAAACTGGCAGGGCTGGGTATCCATACCGGCGCGGATTTGCGCGCTCGCCCACTCACCGAGCTGGTAGAGCAGTTTGGCCGCTTCGGCCATCGGCTGTTTGAGCTTAGCCATGGGCGTGACGAGCGACCGGTGAAAACCCACCGCGAGCGTAAGTCGATTAGCACCGAGCAAACCTACTCTAAAGACCTGCCTACCCTGGAGGCTTGTTGCCGAGAGCTGCCCGAATTAATTAGTGACCTAGAGCAGCGCTATTCCAGGCTAGACCCAGCGCCCGCTGTGCGTGGGCTAATGGTGAAAGTGAAATTCAATGACTTTACTCAAACCACTGTGGAGCACGCTGACCCAGCGCCTAATCTTGAGCAATTTGAAACGCTACTTAACGTTGGCTGGTCGCGAGGAGCAAGGCCTGTGCGGCTACTAGGTGTTGGCTATCGTTTGGCAGAAGAAACCACCGTTCAGCAACTCTCGCTGTTTTAATTAGCCTGTTAATACTTATGTCGATTGACGGTTTGTCAGGCGCACGTTAAAACAGATGTATGATAGTTTGTCCAAACAACCGATAGCGCTGATGCTGCGCCAGCGCTGCTCTTCTATCTTATTACTCTGCGAGCCAAACCATGCCTGCCCATGTTGCCCAACGCCCTCGCTTAGTGTTCGCCCATGCGAATGGCTTTCCTGGCTTAAGCTACCGCACCTTGCTGGATCCACTAGCGGACACCTTTGATCTCCACCCGCTGGATCGCTTGGGGCACCACCCTGACTACCCGGTAAATCATAACTGGGGCAATTTAGTCGATGAGCTACTGAGCTACTTACCTGATACTGGTGCGCCACTATTGGGTGTTGGTCACTCGCTTGGTGGCACTTTGATGGCCATGGCGGCAGACAAGCAGCCAGAGCGCTTTTGCGGGGTGATTATGCTCGACCCGCCGTTAATGCTGGGGCCGGATGCCTGGGTGATGAAAGCGGCCAAGCGGTTTGGCTTTATGGATCGCATCACGCCTGCTGGTAAAACCCAGGGGCGGCGCAGTGTGTGGCCAAGCCGCGAAGCAATGGCTAACTCGTTGCGCCGCCGTGGGCTATTTCGGCGCTTTACCCCAGAGGCATTAAACGACTACATTGAAGCAGGCTCGCGCTTGTTAGACGACGGTAGCGCTGAGCTAACCTTCGACCCGAGTGTCGAGGTGGAGATTTTTCGCCATTTGCCGGATCACCTTTCTGGGCTGCCACGCCGAGTAGGTGTGCCGCTTCAATTGGTGGCAGGAAGGGAGTCACACTTACTCACCCCCACACGGGTTAAGCGGCTCCAACGTCGCGGCTTGGCCATTAGCGAGGTCCCCGGCACCCACATGTTCCCTATGGAGCATCCAGATGAAACGCGAACCGCAATACTAGCGGCGTGGCAGCGTTTTGAACAGGGAGCCATTAAGCGCGCATAAATAGCCTAAGGAGGCAGGATGTATCTTTCCGTACAGCTCAGCTATTACCCGTTGGCCGATGATTTTAAGCCAGTGGTTAAAGAGGTGGTAAAACGTTTGGAAGCTACAGGATTGGAGGTACACCCTAACCGAATGAGTACCCAGGTGTTTGGGGAGTTCGATGCAGTGATGGCAGCCTTAAGCGATGTAATGAAGTGGTCGTTTGAGACTCACGGCAAAGCCGTCTTTACGGCTAACTTCCTTGAGGGTGACCGGCGTCCACGTTAAAAAAAACGCCGCCCAGCTTTGAGCTGACCCCCAATACCCAATAGTTGGGCGGCGTTTTGTCTGGTCGTGAATAATGCTTATATCAGCGATTCCAGGCAAGATTCGATAATATCCAGCCCTTCATTGAGCACGCTGTCTTCAATCGTGACCGGCATCAGGAAACGGATGGTGTTGCCGTACATGCCGCAAGAAAGCAGGATCAACCCTTCTTCACGGGCTTTCTTGCACAGCGCAGCGGCAAGCTCTGGATTCGGCGTGCGATCCGTTTTGTTCGAGACCAGCTCAAATGCCGCCATAGCGCCCATGTTGCGCACATGATCAATACATTCAAACTTGTTCTGCCACTCACCAAAACGAGCCGCTAACTTTTCACCCAACGCTTGGCTTTTCGCAAGAATGTTCTCTTCTTCGAACACTTCCATCACCGCGAGTGCTGCGGCACAGGCAGTGGGGCTGCCGGTGTAGGTACCGCCAAGAGAGTTGGGGCCTGAGGCGTCCATGACCTTATCAGTGCCGACAATCGCAGAGATTGGCATGCCGTCAGCCATACTTTTCGCCATGGTCATCATGTCTGGCTCTACGCCGCTATGCTCAATGGCGAACATCTTTCCGGTACGTCCAAAGCCAGACTGCACTTCGTCGACGATCATCAGCATTCCGTGCTCATCACAAATCTCGCGGATCTTCTTCAGGAAGCTTGTGGGCGCTGGGTAGAAACCGCCTTCACCCAATACCGGCTCCAGAATGATAGCTGCGGTATCTTTAGGGTTGGCGTCGGTTTTTAACGTCATTTTTAAGCCACGAATGGCTTCATCTTCACTAACGCCGTGATAGGGCACAGGGTAGGGCGCACGGAATACTGTGCCAGGCATCGGGCCGAAATCGGTTTGATACGGAGCAACTTTGCCGTTCATCGCCATCGTGTAGAAAGTGCGACCGTGATAGCCGCCGTCAAAGCAGATGACGTTAGAGCGACCGGTGGCAGCACGGGCAATTTTGACTGCGTTTTCCAGCGCTTCTGCGCCGGAGTTAGCCAGCATTACTTTGGCATGGCCACGCACCGGTACAATATGGCTGAGTTTTTCAGCCACTTTTACATAGCCCTCATAAGGCATTACCGTCTGGCAGGTATGCATTACCTTATCAAGCTGGGCTTTAACGGCAGCTACCACTTTGGGGTGGCGGTGACCAATGTTTAGTACGCCAATGCCGCCTGCGAAGTCGATAAAGCGGTTACCGTCAGCGTCCCAGATCTCAGCGTTTTCGGCACGATCCGCAAAGGCTGTAGCGGGGCTTGCAGCACCTGCTGCGACGTACTTCTGCTTTAGTTCGTTTAGCTCGGCATTGCTCATGGCTCAACTCCTTCGTATGGTGAATACTACCTCAGCATAGTGCGCAAAAAACGTTAACACATGTATAGCAACGCAATGATGTCTGGGAAGTGTTATATCGCACCTTGCACGATGAGGCGTTGTCCTGCGTTAAATGATGCCTGCCTTTTTTAGCGCTTGGCGCTGTTCGCTGGTAATGCCAAGTTCATCGAGGATCTGCTGAGTGTGTTCACCTAGAGAAGGGGGAGCTGTCTGAGCGCTGATGGACTCACCGTTGATGCGGATAGGGTTAGCCACTAAGTCGACATGACCTGCTTGGCTGTGGGGTAGGGTTTGCTTTAGACCGCGGGCTTTCACATGGGGATCATCAAAGACACGGTCCAGGGTATTAATTGGCCCGCTGGGTACACCGGCGGCTTCAAAGTCTGCCAGCCATGCATCGGTATTTTGTGTCAATAATACGGCTTCCAACAACGGAACCAGTATTTCTCGGTGTTGCACACGTGCGCCGTTGGTGGCAAACCGTGCGTCTAACGGCAGGCTTGACTGGTCGATCACGTGGCAGAAACGCTTAAACTGTTCGTCATTGCCGACCGCAACAATCATATGACCATCTGCCGTGGCAAACGCTTGATAGGGCACAATATTGGGATGCGCATTCCCCAGCCGCTGGGGTACTTGACCGGAAGTTAAGTAGTTGAGCGCTTGGTTTGCCAGTACGCCCACCTGCACGTCCATCAGCGACATATCAATATGGCAGCCGATGTCGGTGTCGCGGCGCTGGTAAAGTGCTGCCAGCACTGCATTGGCGGCATAGAGGCCGGTGAAAATATCGGTAAAGGCAACGCCGCTTTTGACGGGGCCACCGCCGAGTTCATGATCAGGCTTGCCGGTCAGGCTCATAATGCCGCCCATTGCCTGAATCATAAAATCGTAGCCAGCACGGTGTGCGTAAGGACTTTCCTGGCCAAAGCCAGTGATCGAGCAGTAGATAAGCCGAGGGTTCAGTGCCTTAAGACTAGAATAGTCCAAGCCGTACTTTTTCAGGCCACCCACCTTGAAGTTCTCAAGTAGCACATCCGAGGTGGCGGCAAGCTGCTTAATCAGCGTTTGGCCTTCAGGCTTGGCCATATCTACCGTGAGCGAGCGCTTGCCGCGGTTGGCACACAAATAATAAGCTGACTCTGAACTGCCAGAGAGCCACGGTGGCCCCCAGTGGCGAGTGTCGTCTCCACTGATGGGGCGCTCTACCTTGACCACATCAGCCCCCATATCTGCGAGCATCTGTCCGCACCACGGGCCAGCCAGTACGCGTGAAATATCGAGTACTTTAATGCCTGCCAGTGGCTTGGTTACTATGCTCATCAACGGCCTCACTCGATCAGTCTTGAAATAGGTAGATTCAACGCTTGGTGGCTAGGGGCTTAGCAGGCCGCTTAAAAGAACGCTTGAATGCCAGTTTGGGCACGGCCAAGAATCAATGCATGCACGTCGTGGGTGCCTTCATAGGTATTTACTGACTCAAGGTTAACCATATGACGGATCACGCCGTACTCGTCGGAGACACCGTTTCCACCGTGCATATCCCTGGCAACACGCGCAATATCCAGCGCTTTGCCACAGTTATTGCGCTTTATCAGCGAGATCATTTCAGGAGCCCAGTTACCGCTATCCATCAGGCGGCCCACTTGCAGGGCGGCTTGTAGACCCAGGGTTATTTCAGTTTGCATATCAGCGAGTTTTTTCTGGATCAGTTGGTTAGCTGCCAGCGGGCGGCCAAACTGCTTACGGTCCAGCGTATATTGGCGGGCCGCGTGCCAGCAGAACTCTGCAGTGCCCATGACACCCCAGGCGATACCATAGCGGGCTTTGTTTAAACAGCCGAAGGGGCCTTTTAAACCGCTCACGTTGGGTAGCAGGTTCTCTTCAGGTACGTAGGCGTTGTCGAGTACGATTTCACCGGTGATAGAGGCGCGGAGCGACACCTTGCCCTCAATCTTCGGCGTGGTGAAACCTTCGGTTCCGCGTTCAACAATAAAGCCCTTGATCTGGTTGCCGTGGGCAGCAGACTTGGCCCATACCACTGCGATATCGGCAATTGGGCTATTAGTGATCCACATTTTTGCGCCGGTTAACCGGTAGCCGCCATCGACTTTCTCTGCCCGAGTAATCATTGAACCGGGATCAGAACCGTGATCCGGCTCGGTTAAGCCAAAGCAACCGACCATTTCACCACTGGCAAGCTTAGGCAAATATTTATGCTTCTGCTCTTCTGAGCCATAGGCCTCAATGGGGTACATAACCAGGGAGGATTGCACACTCATCGCTGAGCGGTAGCCGGAGTCTACCCGCTCGACTTCCCGAGCGATCAAGCCATAGGCCACATGGTTGACTCCCGAACCGCCATACTCGGGTGCAACAGTAGCTCCAAGTAGGCCTAGCTCCCCCATCTCACTCATAATCTGGCGGTCAAAGCGCTCTTCACGGAAGGCGCTAAGCACACGAGGCTGCAAGTTTTCCTGGCAGTAGTCGTGAGCAGCGTCGCGAATTTGGCGCTCTTCGTCAGTTAGCTGATGTTCTAGCAGCAGTGGGTCGTCCCAGTTAAAGCGTGTCATGGCATGAACTCCTTGGTTCGCTCTTAAAGACGCCCACAGCGTCTGCGGCGATAAATGAGCAGGGTGGCGTTGCTTAAACCAATGTATCGTCGTTTTTTTAAAATATCTACATTTTTTTGGAACGAAGAATTTAGTTGATACCTCTTGCTGTTAAAACACGGGTAATAATCGGCACTGGGGTCATCAGGTGATCACGCATTAAGTTAGCCGCTTGGGCGGTGTCCCTTGCCAAAATGACTTCAACTAATGCCGCATGTTCTTGGCGCTTGATATCTAAAGCTTGGGGGGACATCACTGTTTCTTGTAGCCAAAGGTGGCGGTAACGCTCTACTTGGTCAAATAGCGTGTCACGCATTTGTAGTAAATGTGGGGAGTTACAACCGCTGGCAATGGCTGTATGAAACGCCTTATGGCGCAGGTCCCAACCATCAAGAAGCTCATCAGGAGAGCTAATGTCGGTCACTTTCGCAAGGCGGTGTGCGGTAGCTAGCACATTGGCTTCCCAGTCGTCGTCGCCACGCTCAATGGCCAAGCGCAAGATTAGCCCTTCCAGCTGAGCTCGGGCGTCGTAAATATCGTTGAGCTCGGCAAGCGACATGGGCGCAACGCGGTAGCCTCGCTGGCTAATAGCTACCACCAAGCGGTCGGCGACTAATTGCGAAAGTGCTTCCCGAAGTGGGCCGGTACTAACGCCGTAATACTCCTTGAGGCGGCTCATTAATAGTTTTTCTGCAGGCGCATAGCGGCCGCGAATAATGTCGTGCTTCAGCTCGCGGTAGGCACTGACAGCGAGATTTTGGCGCGGCTCATCGTGCTCCATAGTGTCTCCTTAAGACCAAAGTCGGGTGATGGCGATCCACGTTCATTAAAGGCTATTATCAGTAAATTTTGAAAATTTGGCACAGGTAACAATATTTATGTGGGATTTCATCATTATTGGTGGTGGCATTCTAGGCATGTCTACGGCGATGCAGCTAAAGCAGGCCTACCCAGATAAGCGCATGTTAGTGGTCGAAAAAGAGTCTGGCCCTGCTCAGCATCAGACTGGCCATAATAGCGGCGTTATTCATGCAGGAGTGTATTACACACCGGGAAGCCTAAAGGCCAAATTTTGCCTGGAAGGCAATCGTGCGACACGAGAGTTTTGTGACCAGCACAATGTGAGCTATGACATCTGCGGTAAATTACTGGTCGCGACTAATTCGCTTGAAAAACAGCGTATGGAAGCGCTGTGGGAACGAACTGCCGCTAATGGCCTGGAGCGAGAGTGGTTAGAAGCTGGTGAGCTAAAAGAGCGTGAGCCTAATATTACTGGGGTGGCAGGCATCTTGGTACCGTCCAGTGGCATTGTGAATTATGCCGAGGTGACCCGCGCCATGGCTGCTGAATTTGAGCGTTTAGGTGGCGAAATCAGCTACGGTAGCTGCGTCACCGGGCTTGAAGAGCGCACTGAAGAAGTGGTGGTGGACACCAGTAATGGAAGCTTTGTCAGCCGCTATTTGGTGTCTTGCTCGGGGTTAATGGCCGACCGTGTGATTCGTATGCTGGGTAAAGAGCCAGGCTTTACTATTTGCCCGTTCCGAGGTGAGTATTACCTGCTACCTGAGCGTCTCAACCAGATTGTTAATCACCTGATTTATCCGATTCCTGACCCCAATATGCCATTTTTAGGCGTACACCTGACGCGTATGATTGATGGCACAGTGACTGTTGGGCCGAACGCCGTTCTGGCGCTAAAGCGTGAAGGCTACCGTAAGCAGGATATGTCGCTTGGTGATATGCGTCAGATGTTCACCCATACGGGTGTCTTAAAAGTGTTGGGCAAGCACCTTAAGCCCGGGCTATTTGAGATGAAAAACTCGCTTTACAAGCGAGGCTACTTGGAACTAGTGCGCAAATACTGTCCTAGCCTGAAAGCAGAAGATCTAACTCCTTATCCTGCGGGGGTTCGTGCCCAAGCGGTCTCTAATGATGGAAAGTTGGTGGATGATTTTCTATTTGTGAATACAAAGCGGACGGTAAACGTAGGCAACGCGCCGTCTCCTGCGGCAACCTCAGCGATCCCCATTGGCGCGCATATAGTGGAGCAAGTAAAAGCTCAGCTTAGCTGGTAGTGTTGCGATTAGCATCCAACGCGCAAGCCGTGCTAACTTCTCACCACCGCTTCCGCCTGCTGTATGGCAGCGAGAAGCAGGGGCTTCACACCTCCTCAATATCAACCATACCTATAAGTCCAATTAGGACGGAGGAAACGCTCATGCGAATTCTAAAATATGCAGTGGCAACATCTATGTTAGCAGTGGCACTTCCTGCCAGTGCGCAGCAGCTTTCTATCGCAACCGGCGGTACCGGTGGCGTTTACTATCCGATTGGCGGTGGTTTTGCCGAGATGATCAACAACCATATTGAAGGTGCTCAGGCGACAGCAGAGGTAACCGGTGCTTCGGTTGAAAATATGGGGTTGATAATGCGCGGCGACGCGGACCTTGCCCTCGTGCTGGCGGATACGGCTTACCAAGCATTCACCGGTACCGGTGATTTTGAGAGCCGCCAAATTGAAAACACTCGTGCATTGGCTTCTGTATACCCAAATGCGGTGCAGCTGGTCACGCTAGCGGACTCCGATATTCAGAGCATTGCTGACCTTGCCGGTAAGCGCGTTTCCGTGGGTGCACCGGGCAGTGGCACCGAGCTTAATGCCCGTGCATTGCTTGAGGCTAACGGCGTTAGCTACAGTGATTTTACCCCTCAGCGCCTTAACTTCAACGAAACTGCTGATGCTATTCGAGACGGCGATATCGATGCTGGCTTCTGGAGTGTTGGGCCGCCCACTAGCTCTATTCTTAACTTGGCAGCAACCCGCAATATTCGTTTGATTGGTTTCTCAGACGAAGAGATTGCTAATGCCCAAGAAGCCGAAGCAGTATTCGCCCCTTACGAGCTTGCGGCGGGCATGTACGACGGTATGGACGAAGCCGTTCAAACCATTGGTATTCCCAATGTGCTCGTCGTGAATGCGGATATGGACGAAGAGCTAGCCTACCAACTGACTCAACTGTTGTTTGAAAATATTGATGAGCTGATCGCCGTGCACCCAGCTGCGAACGACACCACGGTTGAATTCACCATGAACTCAACGCCGGTTCCGCTACACCCTGGCGCAATCCGCTACTTTGAAGAAGTAGGCGCTGACATCCCGGATCGTCTTCAGCCTTAATTGAAATATGAAGGGCTGTTCGCCATGCGGCGTCAAGCACAGCGGCTGATAATGCTCTTCTTAGTAGGTTTACCGTTCGCCGAAGCGGGGAGTTCCCTCGCTTCGGCGTTTGTGCCTGCGCGGCTAGTGGTAATGACGCAACAAGGTGAAGCATTGCTAGATGTACCTGCTCCCGTAGAAGCGCGTTGGTGCATCCAGTGGAACCATTCAGTAGAAAAATTTACGGTGCTGGATTGCTACCGTAATGTGGCGGGAGTAATGCAGTTAGAACGTAGCCATCAACCCGATTTTGCCGCAGGTCTTGGGCATGTGGTAGGCAGAGGAGAGCAAGTCTCCGATGGCCAAGGTGGGTACTGGATTAATGCCATTAATGAACCCGTGGCGAATAATCGCTACGTGTTGAGAGTCGGTTCACTAGCGGTTAATCACCAAGTGGTGTGGCCTGATGGCGAGCATCCTTCGGTGAGCTTAAGTGAACACGCGTCGGGGCAACGCGTGACTATTCAGCTGATACAGTCTCACGTTGCCCCACGTGAATAAAAATATAAGCTAGCTAACGCTTCCGAGGACTTCATGAGCGAATCCACTCCACCGCCGGTTTTAATGCCAGGCGGTAATGCGATTCAACCCCGCATGGTGCTGTGGTGTATTACCATCGTGGCGGTGGGTCTTTCCCTGTTTCAGCTTTACTCTGCTGGCATTCAGCCGCTGGGGCTGTTTTATCAGCGCAGTATTCACCTAGCGCTGATCATGCTGCTGGCATTTCTTATGTTTCCTGCCTTTGGGCCTAACCGTAAACGCGGTGTGCTTGGCTGGGGGATAGACTGTCTATTTTTAGCCGGCGCGCTGATTACGGGTGGCTATTTGGTGCTTAACCTGGACGCGATTTTTAGTCGTGCTGGGTTTTGGAGTGAAACCGATATTTTAGTGGCCTGTATCGCTACGGTGACTGTTTTAGAGGCTAGTCGCCGTGCGGTGGGGTTTGGTATGACTGTTATTGGTCTACTTGCCATCATTTACGCCTTTGCTGGTCCACGGGGTGAGCTACCTTGGCTTGGTGAGTGGATGCCAGGTATTTTGGCACATCGTGGCTACTCACTTGACCGTGTAGCAGGCCAGCTCTATCTCGGTCAGGAAGGTATTTTCGGCCTGCCCTTGGGCGTTGCAGCAACCTATATCTTTATCTTTGTACTGTTTGGCGCCTTTTTGGAAAGTACTGGCGCGGGTAAATTCTTTATTGATATGGCGTATGCCGCTACCGGCCGTCAGCGTGGTGGCCCCGCAAAGGCAGCCGTACTGGCCTCTGCAGGGATGGGATCCATTTCAGGTAGTGCCATTGCCAACGTAGTGACTACTGGCGCTTTTACCATTCCGTTAATGAAAAAACTGGGCTACAAGCCTAAGCAGGCGGGGGGGATTGAAGCGGCAGCATCGACGGGTGGGCAGATAATGCCGCCGCTAATGGGCGCTGGGGCATTCTTAATTGCCGAGTACACCAACACGCCTTACCTGGAAATCGTCAAAATCAGTATTTTGCCAGCGATTATGTACTTTGCGACGGTTTACTTATTTGTGCATATCATCGCTTTAAAGCAGGGTATGCAGGGCATGCCCAAAAGCGAACTGCCGCAAATGCGTCAGGTAATGAAAGATGGCTGGCACTTCTTACTGCCACTTGCGGTGCTGGTGTGGCTACTCGTCATGAATATGTCGCCAATGCGAGTAGGTTACTACGCAGTCGTTACCATGGTGGTGGTGGCGGTGCTTCGCTACGCTTTGTGGTACTTTTTTGTTGCCCCTAAGCAAGGCCAACCGGTAACACTTGAACGCACTAAAGGGGTGGTTTGGGCTGGGCTTGTCAAGCTAGTAGAAGGCTTGGAGCTGGGCGCGCGTAATGCGGTCGCGGTGTCGATGGCGTGTGCGGTGGCCGGTATTATCGTTGGGGTGGTTGGGCTTACTGGGCTTGGCCTTAAATTCTCCTCTATGATGCTGGCTTTCTCAGGCGGTAACTTGGTGCTGGCGTTAGTGATGGTGTTATTGGCAAGCTTAATCCTAGGGATGGGCCTGCCGGTCACCGCTAGCTACATTGTATTGATCGTGCTGGTTGGTCCCGCACTTACTGCTGAGTTTGGTGTTCCGCTGTTGATTGCTCACTTAGTGGTGTTCTGGTACTCCCAGGACTCTAATGTGACGCCGCCGATAGCCCTGGCAGGGTTTGCTGGGGCAGCCATTGCAGGTAGCAAGCCAATGGAAACCGGCTTCCAGGCGTGGAAGTTTGCCAAAGGCCTCTACTTAATCCCGCTGTTCATGGTATTCAACCCGGAAATTATTGTGGGTGGCCCAGTGCCTGTAGTGATCTGGAATGCGGTCATCGCGATTCTCGCGTTGTGTGCCTTTGCCGCAGCGTTGGAAGGGTATCTCTTTACCAAAATGTCGCTGCTGCCTCGTTTGGCGATTGGTGCTGCTATCTTTGGCGTGTTCTACCCAAGCTTGCTTACCGAAGCTGCAGGGGTGGTCGTTATGGCCGTGGCAATTGGTGCCAACTGGATGGCTAGCAAACGTGAGGTACCGTCGACACCTATGACGAGTTAAGAGGCTCGACTAATGTATGTAGGCTGAATACAAAACAGTTAGGTGCGTTGATATCACAGTATGTTGGCGTAAAAAAGCCCGGAAACCGTTAGGTTTCCGGGCTTTTACTTGCTACGTGGGTATTACTTAAAGCTCAGTTTTAGAAGGCTGTTTTAGAAGATTGTTTTAGAAAATGGACTCTGCCGCTCCTGAGCCTTGGGAGCCACCTACCTCTTCCAGCTCACGGCTGATACGGCTAGGCTGATAATCAGGTAGGTGATCCCGGTGGAACAGTTCTGAGATACCGCCTGACTGACCATCCCGCAAGCGGCGTCCCGTTCCTGAATCTACTCGGAGAGACACAACGCTACTTGGGCGTTCAGGTATTGCCGATGGCTTGCCAGATAACGCATCACCCATAAACTCGACCCAGATAGGCAGAGCAACGTTAGCGCCATACTCAGCAATGGTTTCGTTGCTGTCTTTACCCACCCATACGGTGGTAACTAGATCGCTATTAAAACCTGCGAACCAAGCATCACGCTGATTGTTAGTCGTACCGGTTTTACCTACGATATCGTCACGGTTAAGGCTAAGTGCTCCGCGTCCTGTTCCCGAGGTAATAACGTCGCGTAGCATATCGCGCAAAATATATACCGCAGCGGCATCAGCCACACGAGCTGCAACAGGGTACTCTTTGCCATCGATCTCAACAGTTTCTTGCCCTTCCGCACAGCTTGGACAAGCAACCTGAGGGGTTGCCTCGTCAATCAGTTCATTGTCATCGTTACGCGTTACGCGTTGAATAAACCAGGGCGCAACTTGGAAGCCACCGTTGGCAATGACTGCATAGGCATTGGTCATTTCCATCGGAGTTAAGTCGGCACTGCCTAGGGCTAACGATAGCCCACGGGGAAGTCGGCTGGGGGCAAACCCAAAGCCTTCTAAATAGTTAATTGTGTGATCCAGCCCCATGGTCTGTAGAACACGAATCGTCACTAGGTTGCGTGAGCGGGCAAGGGCAGGGCGAAGGCGCATGGGACCCTGGAAGTCACGGCTAGAGTTAACAGGACGCCACAAAGAGCTACTGCCGTCATTCAGTACCACGGGTGAATCGTTCACTACACTTGCGGCGTTCATTTCACCATCTTCCAATGCCGCTAGGTAGATAAACGGCTTAAAGATGGAGCCTGACTGACGCTGGGCTTGAACGGCGCGGTTGAACTTGCTGGCGTTAAAATCAAAGCCACCTTGCAAGGCTAGAATAGCCCCTGTACGTGGGTCTTGAGCCACCAGCGATCCTTCGGCGTCAGGTCGCTGAGATAAGCGTACGCTGCCATCTTCATTTACAACGACGCGCACCAGATCTCCGCGCACGGCAATTTGGTCGGCTGAGCTAGGCTCTGCCCCCCGGCTGCGCGGGCTTAAATATTGGCGGGCCCAGCTTAGTCCGCTCCAGTCAATGGTGTGTAGCTCGCCGCCTCGCACAAGTACTTTCATTTCACGGCCACTACTTTCTACCACAATAGCAGCGCGTAGCAGGCCGTAGTTAGGTGTACGCTCAAGTACTTGTAGCCAGTTGCTGACATCGCCATCAATGCCTGCAATTTCCGTTTGGCTGCGCTGGGCTGCCTGGCGGGCCGTTTGACGGATTTCAGGGGACTCTGCAAGCTCTTCTTCCAAACCCTGTGTGGCTGTCTGCTCTTGGGCCTCTACCAAGCTTGAGGCGATGTCGCGCTGCTCTGGCCCACGCCAGCCATGGCGGAGGTCATAGGCAATCAGGCCATTAGCTAATGCCTGGCGAGCGAACGGCTGTAGTTCGCTGTCGATCGTTGTGTAGATACGATAACCGCCGGTATAGGCCGTATCGCCAAAGCGCTCGATTGCATATTGGCGAGCCATCTCAGACACATAAGCGGCATCAACTTCCGTTTGGGTAAAGTGACGGCGGGCAGTAACCGGCGCTTGAACCGCCTCCTGGTACATCTCATCGTCGATGTAGCCAAGCTCGCGCATGCGGAAGAGTATCCAGTTACGACGTATCAAGGAGCGCTCAGAGTTAGCCAGGGGGTTAAACGCAGAGGGCGCTTTCGGTAGCCCTGCTATCATGGCGGTCTCCGCTAGGGATAACTCAGCCAGCGGCTTGTCGTAATAGGTTTCTGAGGCAGCCGCGATGCCATATGCACGGTTACCGAGAAAGATTTTGTTAACGTAAAGTTCAAAAATCTCTTCTTTACTGAGTAACTTCTCCATCTGCAGGGCAAGCAGGATTTCACGGATTTTCCGAGTGAAGGTTTGATCCAGCGTTAACATGTAGTTACGTGCGACCTGCATGGTAATGGTGGAGCCACCCGACTGAATCGTACCGCCGCTTTGGACCAGCTCTACGGCGGCCCTTGCCAAGCCACGTGGGTCAACACCAGCATGATCGAAGTAATTGGTATCCTCGGCAGCAACCAATGCATTGATCATATCCTGAGGGATTTCATCAAAATCGATTGCCATACGGCGCTCTTCGCCAAACTCACCAATTAGTTTGCCGTCATTGGTGAAGATGCGTAGCGGTGTGTGCAGCTCGAAATCCTGCAGTTGCCGCACGTCGGGCAGCCCCGGTGAGAAGTAAATGGCCGCGCCTACCACTGCTAGCGCAGCAGCTCCTATCAGCGCAACGATCAGTGAAAACAGCGACAGGATGAGGGTTCGAAAAAACTTCATGAACAGTGGGCACCCGTGGAAAGAAGAAGTAGGTACGGCATCCAAAGGGCCGTATTACGCAGTTTGGCTGCCATTATAGGAAGGTGAGGCAGCGGCCACCAGTGTTGATATGTCGTAAAGCCACTCACGTGTGACTTAACTAAAAATCATGTAACCTCGGAATTCGCAAGATTGGCAGGCGGAGCCGAACCTATATGCGCTTACTTAAACCCTCTAAAGGGTTGATTGGTGTCGATATTACCTCGGCGGCCGTCAAGCTGTTAGAGCTAAAGCAGTGTAGCGATACTTACCAGGTAGAAAGCTATGCAGTGAAGTCGCTACGTGAGGGTGCCGTGGTAGAACGTCGCGTACGCGATATACACGAAGTAGCACGTGTGCTGCGTCAAGCGATAGAGCATGCAAAGCCTTCTACGCGTAAGGCGGCTGTGGCAGTGCCTGCAAGCGCAGCTATTACAAAAACACTCATGTTTCCCATATCGCTAAGCGAAGATGAAATTGAGGAGCGCATTACTGCCGAATCCGACCGCCATATTCTTTTTCCGTTCAATGAAGTGGTATTTGATTTTCAGTGCCTGGGACCTGCGCCGTTTGATGCTGACCAGCAGCAAGTGGTGTTAGTGGCATGTCATCAGCAGGATGTGGCTCGGCTTGCCGAAACCATAGAGCGTGCTGGTCTAGAACCCGCGGCTGTGGATGTAGAAACATTTGCTATGGCACGCACGTTGGCTGAGTTGCGCCGCCCGCTAAGCGTCGATAATGACCTGAATGTGTGTGTTGGGTTAGTAGATATAGGCGCCAATACGAATACGTTTCACGTGGTGCGTGGAGGGCGAACTATTTACAGCCGCGATACAGCATTTGGCGGATGCCAGCTTACTGATGCTATTCGCGATCGCTATGCAATGAGTCATGCAGAAGCCGAGTTAGCAAAAAAGCGTGGCGGCTTACCTGAAGATTACCAGGACGTTGTGCTTAACCCGTTTGTGGAAACTGTGGTGCAACAGGTAGGGCGTTCACTGCAGCTTTACTATACGACAGGCCGCCAGCATGAGGTGAAGTACATAGTGTTAACCGGTGGCATTAGCGTGATTCCTGGGCTTGCCGAGCGCATCGCGAAAAATAGCAGTTTGCCGGTGACCATTGCTAACCCTTTTCAGCGTATGCGGTTCAATAAACGGCTTGATGTACAAGCCCTAACCAATGATGCTCCCGCCATGTTAACTGCTTGCGGTTTGGCCATGAGGGTCGGCCTGTGAGCATTCATATCAACCTATTACCTTGGCGTGAAGCCCGGCGCAAGCAGCGTACCCGTGCTTTTTACGGCACCATCCTCTTTCTATTGCTTTTGGGGCTGCTGCTGGGCTTGGCCGTTGCGCATTTTTATCAGCAGCAACTAGTCACTCAGCAGCAGCGCAATGATTATATCTCTACTCATATTGAGCGGCTAAATAGGGAAATTGCCGACGTGCATCGCTATCAGACTGATGTTAAGCAGCTAGGTGAACAACTGAGCTTATTTCATATGCTACATAGTGAGCGGGTTAACACCGTTCAGTTATTCAATGAATTGGCGGAAAGCATTGCTGATGGAGTTGTTTATCAGCGCCTAAGTCGCAGTGGACAGCTGATTAGTTTATCTGCTGTAGCGGGCAACGACCGGCAAGTGTCGGAGCAACTACGTACTATCGCCAGTATGCCAGGGTTGGGAGTTCCGGTGCTTTCGGAGGTGGCAATTGGGCTGGGTGGCAGCGAGCGGGTTTTCCAGTTCGATGTGACTCAATTGACAGATGAGGCCGCTGCGCAGGAGGCGCTGCGATGAGCTGGAATCGTGAGCGCTGGCGTGATGAATGGCAACGCTTACAAAGCGTTGATTGGCAGGCGTTGGATATTACCGAAGCAGGAGAGTGGCCTTCGTTGCTTAAAGGACTGTGTGGGGTGCTCGCCTTTTTGATGATGTCGGGAGGCGTCAGCTGGTGGCTGGTAGGAGAAAAGCGCGACCAGCTAGTCATTGAGAAGCGCCAGGAAGTGCGCTTATTGAACGAGTATCGTAGTAAAGCCTCGGAGGTCGCCTTTCTGCCAGATATACGCAGCCAACTGGAAACGTTGGAAGAGCAGATGGTACTCATGCGTTCAATGTTGCCCACCAGTGCAGAAATACCTTCGCTATTAGATAGCATCAGTGATGCTGCAGTGGATAACCGGCTGACTATCGAAGCCATCCGCTTAAGACCAGCGGTTAGCCAGGCCCACTATGTAGAGCACCCGCTGGATATTCAAGTGCTCGGAGGCTACCACCAGCTGGCACAATTTTTATCGGATATCAGTCAATTAGCGCGTATCGTCACGCAGCATGATTTAACGCTCGCGCCTGTAGAGCCACAGGGCGAGATGCTGCGGCTTTCTCTACTTGCCCGTACGTATAGCTATAGAGAGAGCGTTGATGAGGGGAGCACGCTATGAAGCGTTTTATGTTGGCGTGCTGTAGTACTGCCTTGGTAGCTTGCGGTGATGCGAACCTTGAGCAATTAGATACCACGTTGGCAGAAATTCGCCGTACTCCTGGGGGGCAAGTGCCAGCTATTGTCGCATCATTGCCAGATCCACAGCCTCTTCACTATCAGCATGCTGAGGCACGAAGCCCTTTTCTTGCTCCTGAAATTGTAAGCAGCGCTGAACGCCTACTATTACCTGAAGCGAGTGAGTTTGTACCCGATCTGCAGCGTGTAGCTGAGCCACTGGAGAGTTTTCAGTTACAGTCTTTACGGCTAGTTGGAACTCTAAGTATGGAAGGACGGCAGATGGCTCTCATCGCTACTCCTGAGGGTAATGTGATCAATGTTCGAGCGGGAAACTACCTAGGTAACAATCATGGGCGAATTACTCGTATCGTCCCGCAGGAAGTTACCATTGTAGAGCGAGTATTTAGCCAACAGCAGGGATGGCAAGAGCGTAAAGCGGCGCTTGTCATTGATGAATAGCCTTGTCTACTTGTTACTGGATGCTGCCTATGGAAGCCACGCTTCTGAGAATTACACTGCTATTGTTAGCTCTAACACCATCGTTCAGCTTGGCATCGGTGCTGACGAATATGGATGTACGCCAAACTAGTAGTGGAGAAACGGAGTTAGTACTGCAATTTAGTGGCGGTGTCGCTGAAATGAATGGCTATCGCTTGGATGCGCCGCCGCGTTTAGCCCTGGATTTAGCTGATACCCAGAGTGGCTTGGCTCAGCGTCGAGTAGATGTGGGTAGTGGTGGTGTTGAGCGAATTACAGCGCTTGAGGGTAGTGGTCGTACTCGTCTTGTGGTCGATTTAAACGAACCTCTTGAGTACCGCTCCCGCGTGGAGGGTAGCCAGCTGAGAATTACCCTAGGGGTATCCAGTACTAATGGTCCGGTGGATGCACGAGCAACTGCCCAAGGGCCCCGCGTTGAACATATTGATTTCCAACGCGGCTCAAATGGGGCGGGGCTACTGCTGGTGACCTTTGACCGTGGAGGTGTCGTGAGTAACGTGCGCGAAGCCAGTGGTGGACGAGTGATTGCTGAGCTGCGTGACGTTGACCTGCCCGCTGCGCTGAATCAGGTTTATGACGTGACGGATTTTGCTACGCCTATTAGTCGCATTACGCCGCGTATTGGCCAGCGTGGTACGTCGCTAGAGCTACAAACCAGCGGCGCTTATGCAATGATTTCGTCACAAAGTGATCAAACGTTAACCATTGAAGTACAGCCTGTTAGCCAAGCTCCCCTGCAGGTAGGGGAGCAACAAGGCGATAGCTATACTGGTAAGCGACTAAACCTCAACTTTCACGATGTTGAGGTACGCGCTGTACTGATCACGCTTGCGGAATTTATGGGGCTTAATCTGGTAGCAAGTGACAGCATCACTGGACGAGTCACACTCAATTTAAACGAAGTACCTTGGGACCAGGCGCTGGCGTTGATTCTGCAAAGCCAGGGGCTATCCAGTCATAAGCAGGGTAATGTGATTGTCGTTGCTCCTGCCAGTGAGCTGGCGGCTAGAGAGCGTCAGGAAATTGAAATTCGTAATCAGCGCGAAACGTTATCCCCGTTGGTCTCCGAGTTTATTGAAGTGAAGTATGCTCGCGCCGAAGATCTTGCTCAGTTGCTGCGTGGCGGAGATGGCTATGGCTTATTGACCGAGCGCGGTCGTGTTAGTGTCGATAAACGCACCAATATATTGGTAGTTCAGGATACTGCTGAGCAAGTGCGTGACATTGCCCGTACCCTGGAACGTCTCGATGTGGCGGTGCGTCAGGTGCAAATAGAAGCGCGCATTGTTATTGCCCGAGATACTGCCTCCCGAGAACTGGGAATTAACTGGGGGGCGTCCAGTACACGAGGGTTTCAAGAAAATGAGGCTGGTGGTTTTGAAGGGCGTAACATCAACCCGGGTGGTTTAAATCGTGCTATGGGTGGGTTAGCAGTAGATCTGGGCTCAATGGGGGCTGCAAGTACGGGCTTTAGCTTTGGCTACCTATCCGGTGATATATTGCTAGATCTGGAGCTGCGTGCGCTGGAAAGTGAGGGCAAAAGCCAGACAATTTCACAGCCTCGGGTAATTACCGCCAACCAGCGTACAGCCATAATTCGGCAAGGGGAGGAGCGCGCCTTCCAAAGCGTTGACTCCCAGGGGAATCCTGACACTGAGTTTAAAGAAGCAGAGCTTTCCCTGGAAGTAACACCGCAAATCACCCCCGATAATCGCATTATCATGGATCTGGTGATTAAAAATGACAGTTTCCGCGAGAGCGAGTTTGGCGGCGAGCCACCCATTGACACCAACCAGATTGAGACCCAAGTACTGGTGGATAATGGTCAAACGGTGGTGCTAGGCGGTATTTTAACCACAGAGCAGTTGAGCCAAATTGCCAAAACGCCACTATTAGGTGATTTGCCGATGATTGGTCGACTATTCCGCTATACCGAAGAGAGCAATGAAAAGGTAGAGTTATTGGTCTTTATCACTCCACGACTACTTGACGACGGTTTGGCGATTCGCTGATGCAGGATTTACCTAATCTTTTTTTAATTGGTCCCATGGGGGCTGGTAAAAGCACGATAGGTCGCCTGTTGGCGGCAGAACTATCGCGCCCGTTTTACGACAGCGATCATGCCATACAGGATCGTTGCGGAGCCGATATACCCTGGATTTTTGATGTCGAGGGTGAGCCAGGTTTCCGTCAGCGTGAAATTCAGATGATTGACGAGCTTACCCAGCTGCCTGAGGTGGTGGTAGCTACCGGCGGCGGCGCAGTGCTGCGAGAGGAAAATCGCCGCGCCCTGCGCGAGCGTGGCACGGTTGTGTATCTGATGACCACCGTAGAGCAGCAGCTTAAGCGCACAGCCAAGGACCGTAATCGACCACTGCTGCAGTGCGCCAATCGTGAGCAGGTGCTGAATGATATGTTTGCTGCCCGTGACCCGCTTTATCGCGCTACGTCGGATATTACCGTGCGCACCGATCGGCGCAGTCCTCGAGCCGTGGTGAATGAAATATTGCGCCGTGTGTACCGCTTGGTTGACCCGCTGGAAGCCGCCGGGGTGTTAAATAAACTTCAGAATAAGAAGGTGTCGCAATGACTGAGACGGTAACCCCCCAGCGTACGTTGACGGTAGCGCTTGGTGACCGCAGCTACCCTATCCATATTGGGGTGGGGCTTTTGCAGCAGGCTAACGTGCTAATGCCTTATTTAGCCGGGCAGCAGGTGATGGTGGTGACGAATGACGCCATTGCACCGCTCTATCTAGAGACGTTATGCGCTACATTTCCAGATCACTTAGATGTGCGAACCGTTGTGCTTCCCGATGGGGAGCAGCATAAAACCATCGAGCAGGTTGGCCGTATTTGGGATGCGCTGCTTGAAGCAGGTTTTAATCGCCGCTGCACTTTGATTGCGCTCGGTGGTGGGGTGATTGGAGATATGGTCGGTTATGCTGCGGCATCTTATCAACGCGGCGTCGCTTTTATTCAGGTGCCGACTACGTTGCTTTCCCAGGTAGACTCCTCTGTAGGTGGGAAGACGGGGGTTAACCATCCGCTCGGTAAAAACATGATCGGCGCTTTCTGGCAGCCTAAAGCGGTGTTGGTGGATACCGATACGTTAACCACACTGCCTAGCCGCGAGCTTTCAGCAGGGCTGGCCGAGGTGGTTAAGTACGGCTTGATTCGTGATGAAGCGTTTTTAAGCTGGTTGGAAGAAAACATGCAGGCGCTTCGTAACGTTGAACCTGTGGTTATCGCGGAAGCCATCGCCAAAAGTTGCCAGATCAAGGCGGATATTGTCGCTGAAGATGAAACCGAGCAGGGGGTGCGAGCGCTGCTTAACCTTGGCCACACCTTTGGGCATGCTATTGAAGCCCACCAAGGATATGGTAACTGGTTGCATGGCGAAGCTGTCGGGGCGGGAATGTCCATGGCGGCCATGCTATCTCACCAATTGGGCTGGATTGATGATGCGGCGCTGGCAAGAGTTCAGGCTGTGATTGAAAGCGCAGGATTACCTCTGGCTGCCCCAGCAAATATGTCAGTGGATGATTTCTTAGTACGCATGCGTTTGGACAAGAAGAATATTGACGAAAAACTTCGCCTGGTGCTGCTAACTGCGCTAGGCGATGCTTGTGTTAGTGATGAGACACCCACCGCAACTCTGCGTGATTTGCTGCAACGCTACCCCCGTGACTAAGCGTGAGCGCTCCTCAATGTCAAAAGCCCGCCGCGTGCGGGCTTTTTGTTGCCTGTTTGGTTTGTGGGAGTGAGAATCTTTTGCATGTAATCCGTATGCCTTATGCGCTATCGGCATGGCTTTTTTGGATGGCTTTAGACTAAAGTTCTATACTTCTATTTTTCCGTTTAAATATCGTTTTATTGCTTTGCAAGTGGTTGAAGTGTATGTGTTTTTTAAAATGTTGTGCATGTAAGGCTAGGATTTGACAAGGGTTTTTTGGGTTTTGTACGTCGTGAGAGATTGCGCAGGGCGTGGGCAAATCGCTATGCTGAGCGGCCATTTCTTACAGTGGCGAATAGGGAAAGCTTCCCTTTTGGATGGGTTGACAACGGGTGTATAAAAAGAAAAACCCATAATTATACCATATGTTCGCTGCTATTAAAATACGCTTATTAGGGGCACGCCCATGAATAAAGGTCTTCACCAGCCCGGCGAGTTTCGCGACAACTGCGGCTTTGGCCTAATTGCCCATATGGAAGGGCAGTCCAGCCATGACTTGCTGAAAACAGCGATCGAATCACTTACCTGCATGACCCACCGCGGTGGCATTGCGGCAGATGGCAAAACCGGTGATGGTTGCGGACTGCTGATTAAAATGCCGACGCAATTCATGCGTGCTGCGGCCAAGCAAGCGCTGGGCGTAGAGCTTGGCGAACGTTTTGCCGTTGGCGTTGTGTTTCTACCTGACGACAATGCCCGTGCAGCTCAGGCTAAAGAAACGTTAGAGCGTGAGTTGAACGGCCGTGGTTTGGAGGTGCTGGGCTGGCGCGAGGTACCTACCGATCCTAGCGTTTGTGGGCCCATGGCGTTGGACTGTCTTCCGCGCATTGAGCAACTGTTTGTTCAGCCGGGTAGCAGTGAGAGCTTCGATGTTGATCTGTTTATGGCCCGCCGCTATGCAGAGCAGGCGCTGCGCGGCGATGAAGACTTTTATGTTGCTTCCCTTTCCTCGGAAGTAGTGTCGTACAAAGGCTTGGTGATGCCGGAAGACTTACCGGCGTTTTATAAAGATCTTAACGACCCGCGCCTGGAAACCGCCATTTGCGTGTTCCACCAGCGTTTCTCGACCAATACTGCACCTCGCTGGCCCCTGGCGCAGCCATTCCGTTTGCTGGCCCACAATGGCGAAATCAACACCATTGAAGCCAACCGTGGGTGGGCAAACTCGCGTAAAGCAAACTTTGTGAATGAGCGTTTGCCGGATATCGCTAAGCTTGATGAAATCGTCAATACCACAGGGTCTGACTCCTCTAGTATGGACAACATGCTAGAAGTGTTGCTGACCGGTGGTATGGAGCTGCATCGTGCAGTGCGCATGATGGTGCCGCCCGCCTGGCAAAACGTAGAGACCATGGATGCCGAGCTGCGTGCATTCTATGAGTACAACTCTATGCATATGGAACCTTGGGATGGGCCTGCCGGTGTGGTTATGACCGATGGCCGCCAAGCAGTGTGTATGCTAGACCGTAACGGTTTGCGTCCGGCGCGTTGGGTAATTACCAAAAATGGCTACATCACCTTGGCATCTGAAATTGGTACCTATGGTTATCAGCCAGAAGACGTAATTGCTAAAGGTCGCGTTGGCCCTGGTCAGATTCTGGCTGTGGATACTCAAACCGGTGAAGTGCTGCATACCCAGGATATTGATGACCGTTTAAAATCTGCGTACCCCTACAAACGTTGGCTTAAGCAAGAGGCTAGTTATCTAGAGTCTGCGCTGACCGAGCTTGCTCGTTTCCAGACCATGGATACCGACGCGCTTAACGTTCAGCAAAAGATGTTCCAGGTGACGTTTGAAGAGCGTGATCAGGTGCTGCGCCCGTTGGCAGAAAGCGGCCAAGAAGCGGTGGGCTCAATGGGGGATGACACTCCTATGGCAGTGCTGTCTAGTCGCCCGCGCTTACTAACCGACTTCTTCCGTCAGAAGTTTGCCCAGGTTACCAACCCGCCCATCGACCCGCTGCGTGAAGCAATCGTAATGTCGCTGGAAACCTGTTGCGGCGCAGAGCTAAATGTTTTCAAGGCAACGCCTGAGCATGCGCACCGGCTGATTTTGACGACTCCGGTGCTATCGCCGCGCAAATTTACGGCATTGGTCAGCCAAGACGATCCTGCGTTTGCTAGCCACACAATGTCGTTGGGCTACGATCCTGAGCACACCAGCTTACAGCAGGCGATTACGGCGTTATGCCAGGAGGCCGAAGCCCAGGTAATTGCTGGTAAGGTCATTCTGGTGCTGACCGATGCTGAGCTGCCCAAGGGACAGCTACCGATTCAGGCTGCGTTGGCGGTGGGTGCTGTTCACTCCCACCTTGGCCGTTTAGCGCTACGCCCCAATGCCAATATCGTTGTAGAGACCGGCTACGCTCGTGATGCTCACCAGATGGCAGTTCTGTTCGGTGTCGGTGCCACGGCGGTTTATCCGTGGCTGGCGTATCAAGTCATGGCTGATATGCACCGCACGGGTGAGTTGACTGGTAACCCCGCCGATGCTCGAGAAAATTATCGTAAAGGCCTGCAGAAAGGGCTATTTAAGATTCTCTCGAAGATGGGGATCTCAACACTGGCCTCCTACCGTGGCTCGATGCTGTTTGAAGCGGTTGGCCTCTCTGACGAAATTATGGATACCTGCTTTGTGGGTATGGCGTCGCGTATCCAGGGTGCCGGCTTTGCTGAGTTGCAGTTGCAGCAAGAGTTACTGGCTAAAGATGCCTGGATTCCCCGCAAGGGTATTTCCCAGGGCGGTATGCTCAAGTATGTGCATGGCTATGAGTACCATGCTTACAACCCTGATGTGGTTAAGTCGCTACAGGCGGCGGTACAAGAGGGTAGTTACGCCAAGTGGAAAAAGTTTGCTCAACTAGTTAATGAGCGTCCGGTAGCCACTATTCGTGACCTACTGAAGCTTAAGCCTGTTGACGCGCCAATCCCGCTGGAAGATGTTGAGCCGGTTGAAGCGTTGATCCCGCGTTTTGATAGTGCTGGCATGTCACTCGGTGCGCTTTCACCAGAGGCGCATGAAGCGCTGGCTCAGGCGATGAACGAGGCGGGTGGTCGCTCCAACTCAGGTGAAGGTGGTGAGGATCCTGCTCGCTACGGCACTATTCGTAGCTCGAAGATCAAGCAGATTGCCTCTGGACGTTTTGGTGTTACCCCAGCGTACTTGGTCAATGCAGAAGTATTGCAGATTAAAGTAGCGCAAGGCGCTAAGCCCGGTGAAGGTGGCCAGTTGCCTGGAGGTAAGGTCAATCAGTTGATTGCGCGCCTGCGTTACTCGGTGCCTGGTGTGACACTGATTTCACCACCACCCCACCACGACATCTACTCCATTGAGGATTTGGCACAGCTAATTTTTGACCTGAAACAGGTCAACCCAGATGCACAGGTGTCCGTGAAGCTGGTTTCTGAGCCAGGTATCGGCACTATTGCGACTGGTGTTGCTAAGGCTTATGCGGACTTAATCACTGTATCCGGCTACGACGGTGGTACGGCGGCGAGCCCCCTGACCTCAATCAAGCACGCCGGTTCACCCTGGGAGCTGGGTCTTCCAGAAGTGCATCAAGCACTGCGTATTAACGGTCTGCGTGACAAAATTCGCCTGCAAACCGACGGCGGCTTAAAAACTGGCCTTGATGTTATCAAAGCTGCAATTCTGGGTGCTGAAAGCTTTGGCTTTGGTACCGCGCCGATGGTGGCATTGGGCTGCAAATATCTGCGTATTTGTCACCTGAATAACTGCGCCACCGGTGTTGCGACCCAGGATGATTTTCTGCGTGGAGAGCATTTCCGCGGCACCGTGGATATGGTCAAAAACTACTTCCGCTTTATTGCCGAAGAAGTGCGTGAATTGATGGCCTCGTTGGGGGTGCGCCAGCTTACTGATCTAATTGGTCGCACTGATCTGCTAGAAGTGCTGGAGGGTAGTACGGCCTCTCAGCGCAAGTTAGATCTCACTCCTCTGTTGGTTAACGACTCTGTTCCTGCTAATGCACCGCAGTTCTGTCAAGTGAGTCGTAATGTGCCTCATGATCCGGGTGCTAAGAATCAGGAAGTACTCGCAGCGTTAAAAGAGGCGATCGAAAACCAATCGGGGGGCGTCTTCGATTTTACGATCACCAACTGCGATCGCAGCGTGGGGGCGTTGACATCAGGAGCAATCGCCAAGCGCTATGGGGAGGATGGTCTAGAAGTAGCGCCGGTCACTGCGCACTTCACCGGTGTTGCGGGCCAAAGCTTCGGGGTGTGGAACGCACGTGGTTTAAACCTCTACCTTGAAGGTGATGCCAACGACTACGTGGGTAAAGGAATGAACGGTGGCAGTATTGTGATTGTGCCGCCGAAGGTGAGCCAGTTCGAAAGCCATAAAACTGCCATTATCGGTAATACCTGCTTGTATGGTGCGACCGGAGGGACTCTGTTCGCAGCAGGGACTGCTGGTGAGCGCTTTGCCGTGCGTAACTCGGGGGCTACCGCAGTGATTGAAGGTGCAGGCGACCACTGTTGTGAGTACATGACTGGTGGCTTGGTCTGTGTGTTGGGTGAGACCGGCGTTAACTTTGGTGCAGGTATGACCGGTGGCTTTGCCTATGTGCTGGATGAAGATCGTACCTTTGTGGATAAGTACAACCACGAACTGGTAGAGATCCATCGGGTCAACACCGAAGTGATGGAAGCGTACCGTCGTCACCTGCGGGAGATGATCGAAGCCTATGTGGCGGCAACAGGCTCGGCCCGTGGAGCAGCGATTCTGGAAGACTTTAGTGACTACGCGCGCCACTTCTGGCTGGTGAAGCCTAAAGCGGCAAGTTTAGGTAGTTTGCTGAATCAATCTCGGCGTCAGCCGGAATAACCCGCCAGAGCCCATCGCTGAGAGGAGAGAGACCATGGCTAACCGTTTAAATAACGATTTTCAGTTTGTTGATGTGGGTCGTAAAGACCCGCAAAAAAAGCCCGCCCACTTACGCTCAAAAGAGTTTGCGGAAATTTACGAGTCGTTTAAACCGACCGATGCCGCTAGCCAAGCGCATCGCTGCTTACATTGTGGTAACCCGTACTGTGAGTGGAAGTGCCCAGTGCACAACTATATTCCCAACTGGCTGCAGCTGGTGGTGGAAGGCAATATCATTGAAGCGGCTGAGCTTTCCCATAAAACTAACTCGCTGCCGGAAGTGTGTGGCCGTGTGTGCCCCCAGGACCGCCTGTGTGAAGGAGACTGCACGCTGAACGATGGCTTCGGCGCGGTTACCATTGGCTCGGTGGAGAAATACATCACGGATACCGCTTTTGCCATGGGCTGGCGCCCGGATATGTCAAAGGTGGTCTGGACCGATAAAAAGGTGGCCATTGTAGGTGCTGGGCCTGCGGGGCTTGGTTGTGCCGATATCCTGGCGCGCAACGGTGTCAAGCCTGTGGTGTTTGATAAATACCCCGAGATCGGTGGTCTGCTGACATTTGGCATTCCAGAGTTCAAGTTGGAAAAGAATGTGATGGAGCGTCGCCGCGCGGTCTTCGAGGAGATGGGCGTTGAGTTTCGCTTGAATACCGAGATTGGCACCGATATTGAGTTTGATACTCTGCTTCAGGAGTATGATGCGGTTTTCCTGGGTATGGGGACTTACAAATACATGGCTGGAGGCTTCCCCGGTGAAGACCTGCCCGGTGTGTATAAAGCGCTGGATTTCCTGATCGCCAATGTGAATCGTCGTTTAGGGTTTGAAAAAGACCCTAACGACTTTATCTCCATGGAAGGGAAGCGTGTGGTGGTACTGGGCGGTGGTGATACTGCTATGGACTGTAACCGCACCTCGATTCGTCAGCGGGCTGCTAATGTAATCTGTGCCTACCGTCGTGATGAAGAGAATATGCCTGGTTCTCGCCGTGAAGTCGCCAATGCCCGAGAAGAGGGGGTTGAGTTCCTGTTCAACCGCCAACCCGTTGCCGTGGTGGGCGAAGAGAAGGTGGAAGGCGTTAAAGTGGTACGTACGCGCTTGGGTGAGCCTGATGAAAACGGCCGCCGTCGCCCTGAAGTAGTGCCTGGTTCCGAAGAGATCATCGCTGCTGATGCGGTGGTGGTGGCCTTTGGTTTTCAAGCGAGCCCTGCACCCTGGTTCGACAGCGCTAATATTGAACTCAACGACTGGGACTTGGTAAAAGCGCCGGAGCATGGCCAATACGCCTTCCAAACCAGCAATGAAAAAATATTTGCTGGTGGTGATATGGTGCGCGGTTCCGACTTGGTGGTCACCGCAATTTATGAAGGCCGCCAAGCTGCTGAAGGGATTTTGAATTACCTGGGCGTTTGATAGTGAGGTTGGGGAAGTGCCCAAGCGGGCTACTTCCCCGCCCAAGGCCTGCGTGAAGGTGCTGTGACTCCATCCATGGGGGCAACTTTTGTCATCTGACGGCCTGGGGCGGCGGAAATGCCGGAAAAGCAGGCATCACTTTTTCCGGCCATGACCAAAGATCCTCTCTTAGGTTTGGCTTTGGCATTGCCCATCAAGGGCAGTTCAAATTGAGCCTTAAGGCGTATTCTGCTATTCTGTCGTCCCATCCTGGTGTGGCTTTCTGTTACGCCTTTTGATCACGTTTCGACAGGTTTTCCATGACACGATATATCTTCGTGACCGGCGGCGTTGTGTCCTCTCTTGGCAAGGGCATCGCGTCAGCCTCGCTGGCGGCGATTCTCGAGGCCCGCGGCCTTAAGGTCACCATGCTCAAGCTCGACCCGTACATCAATGTGGACCCGGGCACTATGAGTCCTTTCCAGCACGGCGAGGTGTTCGTCACCGAGGATGGCGCCGAGACGGATCTGGACCTCGGGCACTACGAGCGCTTTATTCGTACTAAAATGACCCAAGGTAATAATTTCACCACAGGCCGTGTGTACGAGCACGTGCTGCGTAAAGAGCGTCGTGGTGATTACCTGGGTGGCACCGTTCAGGTCATTCCGCACATCACCGATGAGATCAAGCAGCGCGTCTACGCCGGTGGTGAAGGCTTCGATGTGGCGTTGGTGGAAATCGGTGGAACGGTAGGTGATATTGAATCGCTGCCCTTCCTAGAGTCGATTCGCCAGATTCGCAGCGAGTTGGGGGCTAACCGCGCTCTTTTCATGCACCTTACACTGGTGCCGTACATCAAGACCGCTGGCGAAACCAAAACCAAGCCAACTCAGCATAGCGTCAAAGAGTTGCGCTCTATCGGTATCCAGCCGGATATTCTGATCTGCCGCAGCGAAGTGGAACTTGAAGAGAGCGAGCGTCGTAAAATCGCCCTGTTCACCAACGTGGAAGAGCGTGCAGTGGTGCCGCTGCAGGATGCTGACACCATCTACCGTATTCCGCTGATGCTGCACGAGCACGGTTTGGACGATATTGTTTGCGACAAGCTACGTCTGGAAGCAGAACCAGCTGATCTTTCTGAGTGGGTTAAGGTCTTGGACGCCAAGCTGAATCCGCTGAAATCGGTCAGCATCGCCATGGTTGGTAAGTACATGGAACTGCTTGATGCCTACAAGTCGCTTAACGAAGCGCTAATTCATGCTGGCATCCAAGGGCGTATCAAGGTTAACGTCGACTATATCGACTCTGAAGATATTGAGCGCCACGGCACAGAGCGATTGGCGGGTAAAGACGCCATTCTAGTGCCGGGTGGTTTTGGCGAGCGTGGCGTGGAAGGCAAAATTCTCACTGCCCAGTTTGCCCGTGAAAACAACATTCCCTATCTGGGTATTTGTTTAGGTATGCAGGTGGCTGTCATTGAGTTTGCCCGCAATGTGGCAGGCTGGGAAGACGCTAACTCCACCGAATTTACCCACGACACTAAGCACCCGGTGGTGGGGCTGATTACCGAGTGGATTAACGCCGAAGGTAAGATTGAGCTACGCGATGCGGCCTCTGATTTAGGCGGCACAATGCGTCTGGGTGGGCAGGTTTGTCACCTGGCGTCAGGCAGTAAAGCTCGTGAAGCCTACGGTTCCGATGAGATTGTCGAGCGTCACCGCCACCGCTTCGAAGTTAATAACCAGTTTATTGATGAGCTGGAGAAAGCGGGGCTGGTAATCTCGGGTAAGAGCGTCGATCAATCGCTGGTTGAGGTAGTGGAGCTAGCGGACCACCCTTGGTACGTTGCATGCCAGTTCCATCCGGAATTCACCTCAACGCCTCGCGATGGCCACCCACTGTTTTCCGGGTTTGTGAACGCGGCGCTTGAGTATAAAACAGCACGTACCCGTGCCCACGCGGCACCTCAGGAGTAGGGGGGAGCGAGTGTCTTCTAAAAACATGGTTTCCAAAAGTATGGTTTCCAAAAACATGGCTTCTCAAGCTTCACTTCCAGAGCGTCATATTAACGTTGCCGGCCTAACCGCCGGCAATTCTTTGCCGCTGATGCTGCTAGGCGGTATGAACGTACTGGAGTCGGCAGAGCTTGCTGATGAAGTGGCCCAAGCCTACGTTGAAGCGACGCAAAAGCTAGGCATGCCTTATGTATTTAAGGCAAGTTTTGATAAAGCTAACCGCAGCTCGATTCACTCCTATCGTGGTCCGGGCTTGGAGAAAGGCTTACAAATTCTGGCGGATATTAAAGCCCGCTACGGCGTGCCGATTATCACCGATGTGCATGAACCATGGCAGGCTGAGCCTGCGGCGGAAGTTGCCGATATTATCCAGCTACCAGCATTTTTGGCTCGCCAAACCGATTTAGTGGTCGCGATGGCCAAAACTGGAGCGGCCATCAATATTAAGAAGCCGCAGTTTCTGGCTCCCCATGAAATGCGCCATATTCTGAGCAAGTTTCAGGAAGCAGGCAACGATCGCCTAATGTTATGCGAGCGGGGTACAAGCTTTGGTTATAACAACTTGATTGTTGATATGCTCGGTGTTGGGGATATGAAGCAGACGGGCTATCCAGTGTTCTTCGACGTTACCCACGCGCTACAGCGCCCAGGTGGACGTGCTGATAGCGCTGATGGTCGCCGTGCCCAAGTCGCAGAGCTGGCCCGGGCAGGTGTTGCGGTTGGTTTGGCTGGATTGTTTTTGGAAGCGCATCCAGACCCAGATAACGCCAAATGCGATGGCCCGTGCGCACTGCCGTTAGATCAACTGACGCCTTTTTTAACTCAGCTCACGCAGTTGGACACTCTCGTGAAGGGTTTCGACCCGCTGACCATTCGCTGATTGCGGTAATAAACGTAATACAATTGGACGCACCACCATCTATTAGACTTATAACTTAAGGATATTGTCATGACCAAAATTGTTGAAATCAGTGCGCTGGAAGTACTCGATTCCCGTGGAAACCCTACCGTCCAGGCCATGGTTCGTCTGGAAAGTGGTGCTGTGGGTGAGGCCTGTGCACCCAGCGGTGCTTCCACAGGCTCTCGCGAGGCACTTGAGCTGCGCGATGGCGACAAGGCACGTTACCTTGGCAAAGGCGTTTTAAAAGCCGTTGAGGCCGTGAATGGCAAGATCCGTGATGCGTTATTGGGAATGGATGCACGCGATCAACGAGGCCTGGATGACGCCATGCTGGCCTTGGATGGCACTGAAAATAAAGCTAACTTAGGCGCCAATGCTATTTTGGCGGTCTCATTAGCAGCCGCTAAAGCCGCTGCTAATGCTAAGGGTGTGCCGCTGTATGCACACATTGCTGAATTGTACGGTCAGCCAGGCCAGTACAGTATGCCTGTGCCGATGATGAATATTATCAATGGCGGTGAGCACGCAGATAACAACGTCGATATCCAGGAGTTCATGGTACAGCCGGTGGGTGCGGCCAATTTCCGTGAAGGCCTGCGTATGGGGGCGGAAATTTTCCATGCATTAAAAAAAGTACTGTCGGCCAAAGGGCTTTCTACCTCAGTAGGGGATGAGGGTGGTTTTGCGCCTGACTTGGCCTCTAATGCTGATGCGCTGGCAGTTATTAAACAGGCTGTGGCTGATGCGGGGTACACGCTAGGTAGTGATGTTACGCTGGCACTCGACTGCGCTTCATCTGAGTTCTACAAAGATGGCCAGTACAACCTTTCCGGCGAGGGTAAAAGTTACGACGCTGAAGGCTTTACTGATTACCTAGCGGGCCTGTGCGCTGACTATCCAATCGTGTCCATCGAAGACGGTATGGATGAGTCCGACTGGGCAGGCTGGAAAGCACTAACTGATAAGCTGGGTGACAAAGTTCAGCTGGTAGGTGATGACCTGTTTGTTACCAATACCAAAATCCTTAAGCGCGGCATCGATGAACAGATCGGTAACTCCATCCTGATCAAGTTCAACCAGATTGGTTCGCTGTCTGAGACTTTGGATGCGATCAAAATGGCCCAGGATGCGGGCTTCACTGCAGTTATCTCACACCGTAGTGGTGAAACAGAAGATACCACCATCGCTGATTTAGCCGTGGGGACCTGTGCAGGCCAGATTAAAACAGGCTCGCTATGCCGTTCTGACCGTGTCGCTAAGTACAACCGCTTGTTGGTGATTGAGGCCGAGCTTGGCGATGTTGTTTACCCCGGTTTAAAGGCAATTAAAGGGCAGTAAGCGTATAAATGATGCTTGCGTGTAAGAGATCTCTCAAGATTTTGTAAGAGATCTCCTACAAATGCCGACGACATTCGCTCGAATTGGGTAAGAAAAAACGAAATTTTTCACTAATTTTAATTTAAGTGATTGTTATTTAAGGTGTTGTTAAAAAGAGGCGAGCCGATAAGGCTCGCCTTTTGCATTTTTGGCCTCCTTGAGGTGCCTCAGTTATCTGTCACAATGTATTCAGGACTAGGGGAGGCAAGGATGCTTCAGGCAGGATGCAACGGGATGCAGGTAGGTGTGCTGGGTGACATAGTGACATGGGCCCCGGCAGGGACATCACCTAAGGAAGTTGACATAGGGAGTGGTCAGAGGAAGTGCTTGGAGCGGGCGGCCTACGGGCCGCCTTTTTTTATGTGTGCCATCCACACAAAAACCAGCGCAAGCGCTGGCTTTGAAAAGTACTGGTAACGAAAGCACTGGTAACAAAAGTACTCCTATTAACAATCAAGTACTTTTAATAGGAGTGGCTTGTAAGAATTGGTTTCCAACAAACAGCTTCTCGGAACGAGAGGCGTGAGCAGGTTAACGTTCTAACTTTTCAAGCTTACCTGTTTTACCATCCCACTCTTCAGCATCAGGCAGAGGGTCTTTCTTCTCTGCGATGTTTGGCCATACCTCTGCAAGCTCCGCGTTTATCTCGATAAACTGCTCCTGGCCATCAGGTAGCTCATCTTCCGAAAAGATTGCCTCGGCAGGGCACTCTGGCTCACACAGTGCGCAGTCGATGCACTCGTCTGGGTGAATGACCAGAAAATTGGGGCCTTCGTAGAAGCAGTCGACCGGGCAGACTTCCACACAGTCGGTGTATTTGCACTGGATGCAGTTCTCGGTAACGACAAACGTCATCTTGCTATCCCTCTTGCTAGACCGGATGCTTCCGGTCGTGGTCAATCGTGAATGGTTATAAACCAGCGGTTTTTTATAAGCTAAAGTGTATGAGCGACATTCTAGTGGTGCCCTCTCGCGGCGGCAAGCGCTTGCGCTCATCCATTGACACATTCACAGCAACTCTCGCCATTGATACAGCAGTGCCAGAGCTTCGCGGGGAGATAAATCATCTATGTCTGCTTTGCCAAGAGCATCCACTACCGGGTGAGGGGCGCTAGCAAACAAATCGTTCTGTTGCGGCGCTTCCATGCTGGCTGGGGCAGGATGGTGTTGTTGTTGGTCAACATCGCGCTGTTCCAAAGCAATGAGCTTTTCACGTGCCCTAGCAATGACCGGGGTGGGGACGCCAGCCAGCTGTGCAACCTGTAAGCCGTAGCTCTGACTGGCAGGGCCAGCCTCAATACGGTGCATAAAGACGATGCCATCGCCGTGCTCGGTAGCCGTTAGGTGGATATTCGCCACCCCGTTTGCCTGCTCCGGCAGCGCGGTCATTTCAAAATAGTGGGTGGCAAACAGCGTTAACGCGCGTGCAGCCGCCAAATGCTCAGCACTTGCCCAGGCCAGTGAGAGGCCGTCAAAGGTGCTGGTACCACGCCCAATTTCATCCATGAGCACTAGGCTGTGCTCAGTCGCGTTGTGCAGGATGTTCGCGGTTTCCGTCATCTCCACCATGAAGGTAGAGCGTCCGCCTGCTAGGTCGTCGGAGGAGCCAATGCGGGTAAAAATACGGTCAATAGGTCCAATTTCAGCGGCGCTGGCGGGCACAAAACTGCCGCTATGGGCGAGCAGGGCAATTAGCGCGGTTTGGCGCATGTAGGTGGATTTACCGCCCATGTTAGGGCCGGTGATAATGAGCATATGCTGATCGGGAGATAGCGTGACATCGTTAGGCACAAACGGTTTGTCACTAACGTGCTCAACCACTGGGTGGCGGCCTGCGCTAATGGTGATGCCGGTAGCATCCACTAATTGCGGGCGTACCCAGTTAAGCGCCTCGGCACGTTCGGCAAATGCACACAATACATCCAGCTCGGCCAGTGCTCGTGAGGTGCTCTGCAGCGCGTGTAGCTGTGCATTTAGTTCACTCATTAGGCGTTCGTAGAGCCACTTTTCACGGGTTAGCGCCCGTGACTTAGCCGAGAGTGCTTTATCCTCAAACTCTTTTAACTCGGGAATAATAAAGCGTTCGGCGTTTTTCAGCGTTTGACGTCGGATATAGTCTGCTGGTGCCTGCTGTGCCTGAGAGCGGGGTAGTTCAATGAAATAACCGTGCACTCGGTTGTAACCGACTTTCAGATTGGCTAGGCCGGTACGCTCGCGTTCGCGTAGCTCTAGTTGGACTAAATAGTCGCCAGCATTCTCAGCCATGCCGCGATGTTCATCCAGCTCAGCGTCAAAACCGTCGGCAATCACGCCACCATCGCGAATCACGACCGGCGGATTCTCGACCAGCGCGCGGGTGAGTGTATCGGCCATTTCTGGGTAGGGCCGAATGTGTGGCTTAATGCTATCTAAGGCACTGCCGCTATCAATCTCGCTAAGTAGTTGCTCCAGTGCGGGTAGTGTCGTCAGCGCATCGCGAAGGCGTGCTAAATCACGTGGACGAGCACTATAGAGCGCTACACGGCCAAGAATACGCTCGACATCACCCACATCGCTTAACGTCTCGCGAAGTGGTTGGTAGGCAGCATCGATTGACAGGAGAGCCACGCCTGCCTGGCGTCCTTCCACAATGTCGCGCTGGCGTAGTGGGCGGTTAAGCCAGCGTTTTAACAGCCGAGAGCCCATGGCAGTGGTGCAAGTGTCTAAAACACTGGCTAGGGTATTTTCGCTGTTGCCGCCCAGATTAATATCAATTTCTAGGTTGCGGCGGCTGGCCGCATCAATCACTACCGCATCGTCACGGTTTTCCACGCTGATGGCGGTAACGTGGGGTAGGCGTGAGCGCTGGGTATCGCGAGCGTAGTCAATCAGCACACCAGCAGCCACCAGAGCTGTGGTTAGGTGTGCACAGCCAAAGCCGCGTAAATCCTGTACTTCAAATTGATCACACAGGCTGCGGGTTGCGCTTTCTAAATCAAATAGCCATTCGCCCTGGCGGCGTAGACTGCGTTTTTGCGACCAGGCATCGGGCAGCGTTAGGCTTTCTGGTACCAGCAGTTCGGCAGGAGATAAGCGGGTTAATTCCGCCAACATCTCTGCTTCGCTTGCTACTTCCAGTACATTAAAGCGACCGCTGGAGAGCTCTAGCCAGGCAAGGCCCCAGCTGTCTTTTCCAGGGGAGACTGACACTAGTACGTTATCGCGGCGCGCATCTAACAGGGCTTCGTCATGGAGTGTGCCAGGGGTGACAATCCGTACAACTTGGCGTTCAACGGGGCCTTTGCTGGTAGCGGGGTCGCCAATCTGCTCGCAAATAGCCACGGATTCGCCAGTAGCTACTAATCGAGCTAAATACCCCTCAGCGCTATGATAAGGAATGCCAGCCATGGGGATCGGTTTGCCACCGGACTGGCCTCGCTGAGTAAGGGTGATGTCCAGCAGTGCTGAAGCACGTTTGGCATCATCAAAAAACAGTTCGTAGAAATCCCCCATACGGTAAAACAGCAGTACCTCGGGGTGGTCGCGTTTGATTTTAAGATATTGCGCCATCATTGGCGTGTGCTGGGGGCTGGCCTGTGACATGGGTGTCCTGGTTGAGCGTGGCGCAAGCCATTGGGCTTACAGCAGGTTCTTTGGGCAATTTCTTTGAGCAATTTCTTTGAGCAATTTCTTTGAGAAAGATAAACGCAGTATTCTACGCTACCCTAAGGTCTCACATGAAGGAGTCACAATGGCACCTAGCGTTTCTAGCCTTAAGAATCTCGATTTGTCGCTACTTGCTCAGCGGCTTGGGCGGCTATGTAAGCAGCTTGGTATTGAAGTCACCACGGCTGAGTCGTGCACCGGTGGTGGTGTTTCAAGCGCAATTACATCGGTAGCGGGCAGTTCTAGCTACTTCACCTCGGGCTACGTGACTTACTCTAATGCGGCTAAAACGCGTTTATTGAACGTGCCGCCGACAACGCTAGAAGCTCATGGGGCTGTCAGTGAGGCGGTTGTCAAAGCGATGGTCGAGGGCGCTTGCCGAGAGAGCGGCGCTGGCCTTGCGGTTGCCGTGAGCGGCGTTGCAGGCCCAGATGGCGGCAGTGTTGATAAGCCCGTGGGCACCGTATGGTTGGCCTGGGGAGACACTGACCACCAGCAGGCGGAGTGTTTTCACTTTCCAGGTGATCGCCAAGCGGTGCGAGAGCAGGCTGTGCGCCAAGCTCTTGCAGGGTTGGTGGTGCGATTGGATACTCTTGCGAAGGCGTGTAAGTAGAAATAATTGTGAGAAAGCGAAGCCGAGGATTTGTTTACGGCTCAATCTTTGGCATACTACTGGCTAATTATACAGCTTGTTATGAGGAATCTCTGCATGGCTCAGGAAGACAACCGCACAAAAGCGCTTAATGCTGCACTTAGCCAGATTGATCGCCAGTTTGGCAAAGGTACTGTTATGCGCCTTGGCGACGCGCCTCGCGTCATTATGCCGTCTGTCTCCACTGGTTCGCTGGGGCTTGATATCGCACTTGGCATTGGCGGTCTGCCTTATGGCCGTGTCTGCGAAATCTTTGGCCCGGAATCTTCCGGTAAAACGACCCTGACCCTCTCGGTGATTGCTCAGGCGCAAAAGCAGGGCAAAGTGTGTGCGTTCGTGGATGCTGAGCACGCCCTTGACCCCAGCTACGCTGAAAAGCTTGGTGTTAATCTGGATGACTTGCTCGTTTCCCAGCCAGACACTGGCGAGCAAGCGCTTGAAATTACCGACATGCTGGTGCGCTCTGGCGGTGTCGATGTGATTGTTATCGACTCAGTCGCTGCCTTGACCCCGCGTGCTGAAATCGAAGGCGAAATGGGTGATTCCCATGTAGGCCTACAAGCGCGTTTGATGTCCCAGGCACTGCGTAAAATCACCGGTAACATCAAAAACGCTAACTGCTTAGTGATCTTTATCAATCAGATCCGTATGAAGATTGGCGTTATGTTTGGTAGTCCTGAAACCACTACAGGTGGCAATGCGCTTAAGTTCTATGCCAGTGTGCGTTTGGATATTCGACGCACCGGCTCGGTGAAAGTGGGTGATGAAGTCACCGGTAACGAAACTCGTGTGAAAGTGGTTAAAAACAAGGTGGCTCCACCGTTCCGCCAAGCTGAATTCCAGATTCTGTACGGCAAAGGTATTTATCATGCCGGTGAGGTCATTGATCTTGGTGTGCAGTGCAGCCTAGTCGACAAAGCTGGTGCCTGGTACAGCTATAAAGGTAAGAAAATCGGTCAGGGTAAAGCGAACTCGGCACTGTATCTGGAAGAGCATCCTGAAATCATGCTTGAGATCGAAACCCAGATTCGCGATCAGTTGTTGGCCAAAGCTGAGCCTAAAAAAGAAGAGGCAGCGTCTGTTGCAGATGTTGCCGCTGATAGCGATGACGATTTGCTATAAACCGCTGCGTGGTGCTGGGCGCTAAACCACTGTGAGTGATTACTATGTTTTCTTCCGGTGGTGAGTCAACTCCACGTGAAGTGGCTATTCAATTACTGGCTCGGCGCGAATACTCTCGCGCCGAGTTGGTGCGCAAGTTGCAGCAGAAGTCCTTTGAGAATGATGACATCACGGCTTGCCTGGATGTTCTTGCAGAGCAGGCGCTGCAATCCGATTCCCGCTTCGCCGAGAGCTTTGTACGGTCACGTATTGCCCGCGGGCAGGGTGTCATCCGTATTAAAGGCGAGCTACGCCAGCGTGGTATTGATCAAGAAACGTTAGCAGCTGCACTTGCTGCCGTTGAAGAGCGCGAAGATGTGGACTGGTTTGAGCTAGCCCGCGAGACGTTGGCTCGGCGCTACACCTCCCTAGGTGAGTCCCCTAAAGAGCGTGCCAAGCGCGAACGCTTTCTGGCATCTCGTGGGTTTAACTTTGAGCAAATTCGCTACGCTCTTACCTGCCTATCTGACTCCTTTTCTCAGTAAATATGCCCTCTGTTTGAATCTCTGCCACTAACTGCGGCTTTAGTCGTTTGACAACTACGTTATAATGGATCCTTTGCGACCCCAGCGGGTGGCGGCGACAGCGCCCTGGGGCATCACGCTTTCTTGTTACGGATACCCTATGAAAAGCGCAGAACTCAGACAGGCCTTTCTTGATTACTTCGAACAGCAGGGGCACACCATCGTGCCAACTGGATCACTAGTCCCGGGCAACGATGCCACCCTGTTGTTCACTAATGCAGGCATGGTGCCCTTTAAAGATGTCTTTCTAGGTCGTGACCCGCGCCCCTATGTGCGAGCCACTTCTGCACAGCGCTGCGTACGGGCTGGCGGTAAGCATAACGATTTGGACAATGTTGGTTATACTGCGCGCCACCATACCTTCTTTGAAATGCTTGGTAATTTTAGTTTTGGGGATTACTTCAAGCACGATGCGATTCGCTTCGCTTGGCAGTTTCTCACCGAGCGACTTGGGCTGCCTGCAGAGAAGTTATGGGTCACAGTATTTACTGAAGACGACGAGGCCTACAATATCTGGGCCGATGAAATTGGAGTACCTCACGAACGTATCGCGCGTATCGGTGCAAAAGATAACTTCTGGCAGATGGGGGATACCGGTCCTTGTGGTCCCTGTTCAGAGATCTTCTACGACCACGGCCCCGAGGTTTGGGGTGGCCCGCCGGGAAGCCCAGAAGAGGATGGCGACCGCTATATCGAGATCTGGAACCTCGTATTTATGCAGTTCGATCGCGATGCTTCGGGTACGCTAAACCCACTGCCTAAGCCTTCCATTGATACCGGCATGGGGTTAGAGCGCGTGGCCGCTGTAATGCAGGGGGTGCACTCCAACTACGAAATCGACCTGTTCCAGAACCTGCTAAAAGCGGCAGCTGATGCCACTGGCCACAGCGACACCAGCACGCCTTCGTTGCGGGTCATTGCCGACCATATTCGTTCCTGCGCCTTTTTGATTGTCGATGGCGTACTACCTTCCAATGAAGGGCGTGGCTATGTGCTGCGTCGGATCATCCGTCGGGCGATTCGCCATGGCCACAAACTGGGTGCCACTGAACCCTTCTTCTATAAGCTGGTTGCAGCGCTGGATACCGAAATGGGCGCTGCCTACCCCGAGCTTCGCGAAGCCAGCGACCAAATTGCCCGCGTACTACTAAAAGAAGAGGAGCAGTTTGCCCGCACACTGGATCACGGTATGGGGCTTTTGAATGCTGCACTTGAAGAGCTTCAGGGCAATGTGTTGTCTGGTGAGACGGTGTTTAAGCTATACGATACCTATGGCTTCCCCTATGACCTTACTGCTGATGTATGCCGTGAGCGGGAAGTTTCTCTGGATGAAGAGGGCTTCCAACGTGAGTTAGAAGCCCAGCGTGAGCGTGCTCGTGCTGCTAGCCAGTTTGGCGCTGATTACAGCGCATCCATTGAGCTAGAAGGTGAAACCCAGTTCACCGGTTACGAGCAATTAGAAGACCAAGCCACAGTTACTGCCCTTGTCGATAGTGAAGGAAATGCTCTGGCCGCTCTGGAAGCTGGTCAGAAGGGGACCGTGGTGCTAGATCGCACGCCGTTTTACGGTGAGTCGGGCGGTCAAGTGGGCGACACCGGCTATCTATATGTAGCTGGTGGGCGCTTTCAGGTAACAGATACCCAGAAGCAGAGCGGTCACCATCTTCACCAAGGGATGATGGTGGAGGGGGTATTAAATGTTGGTGCAAGCGTGCGTGGCGAAGTAGATGCTAGCTTGCGCGGTGCCACCATTCGTAACCACTCAGCAACCCACTTGCTGCATAAAGCGCTACGCATGGTATTAGGCGATCACGTACAGCAGAAGGGCTCTCTAGTGAACGCTGAGCGCCTACGTTTTGATTTTAGCCATTATGAGCCGATGACTGCTGAGCAACTGGCTGAAGTTGAGCGGCTGGTCAATGAGCAAATTCTGGCTAATGCGCCGACGAAGATTGAGCAAATGAGCTTGGCTGATGCCAAGGCAAAAGGGGCGGCAGCACTGTTTGAAGCTAAATATGCTGACAGCGTACGTGTGTTGACCATTGGGGCCGATGACTTCTCTATCGAGTTATGTGGCGGTACCCATGTTAATCGCAGCGGTGATATTGGCTGCTGCCATGTGATTAGCGAAGTGGGCATTGCCTCAGGAGTACGCCGCATAGAAGCCATTACCGGTGAAAATGCGCTGGCGTATTTCCGTGAGCAAGAAGCACGTGTGCAGCGCCTGGGCGAGCGTTTGAAAACCAAGCCCGATCAGGTTGAGGCGCGAGTTGAGTCGCTGGTTGAGCGCAATCGTGCGCTTGAGAAAGAGCTTGAACAGCTTAAAGCCAAACTGGCTAGCGCGGCGGGCAGTGACATGCTTAGCCAAGTGCAGGAGGTTAATGGCGTTAAGCTACTGGTCACCCAGTTGGAAGGGGTTTCTGGTAAAGATTTGCGTGGCGTGCTCGACCAATTAAAAAATAAGCTGGGCTCAGGTGTGGTGATGCTCGGAGTAGCTGATGCGGCAGCCGGTAAAGTGAGCCTCATTGCAGGGGTAACTCAGGATTTGACGGGCCGCGTTAAAGCAGGCGAGCTGGTTAACCACGTTGCCTCGCAGGTGGGAGGTAAAGGTGGTGGTCGCCCGGATATGGCGCAAGCCGGCGGTAGCCAGCCTGATGCCCTGCCTGGAGCGCTGAACAGTGTTCCTGCCTGGTTGGAAAACACGCTTCGCTAATTAAGGAGGCCGGTGGCATTATCTGCTACCGGCCTTTTTGTTGGTTAAGGAAATCAGTAATAACAACATTCACCCTCCATTCCCGAACGCATAGGAAAAACGGCATATGGCATTATACGTACAGAAGTTCGGCGGCACCTCGGTGGGCTCTGTCGACCGCATCAAGGCCGTGGCGGAAAAGGTCAAAGGTTTTCGCGATCAAGGCCATCAGGTGGTTGTAGTGGTCTCGGCGATGAGCGGCGAGACCAATCGCCTGACCGACATGGCTCATGCCCTTAATGAAGACCCTGCACCGCGTGAAATGGATATGCTGCTGTCAACCGGCGAGCAGGTCACCATTTCGCTGCTAGCCATGGCGCTTCAGCAAATTGGGGTATCTGCCACTTCTCATACGGGAGCTCAGGTAGGCATCCATACCGATAGCGCTTATACCAAAGCGCGTATTCAGCGTATTGAGACCGACGATCTGAAAGCCGATCTGGATGCGGGCAAGGTAGTCGTCGTAGCTGGCTTTCAAGGCGTTGATGAGAACGGCAATATTACAACGCTAGGACGCGGTGGTTCAGACACCACTGGGGTTGCATTGGCTGCAGCGCTAGGTGCCGATGAGTGCCAAATCTATACTGATGTCGATGGTGTTTACACTACCGACCCCCGTGTGTGTTCCAGGGCGCAACGCCTTGAGAGCATTACTGTAGAAGAAATGCTTGAACTAGCGAGCCTAGGCTCCAAAGTGCTGCAAATCCGCGCTGTGGAGTTTGCAGGCAAATACAACGTGCCGCTACGGGTATTGTCGAGCTTTGAAGATGGCCCAGGCACTCTAATTGTTGCAGACGCAGACCAAGACGAGGACTCTATGGAAGAACCGCTGATCTCCGGTATCGCTTTTACCAAAAATGAAGCTAAGCTCACCCTGCTGAATACGCCAGACGTACCTGGTGTCGCCTCACGCATTCTTGGCCCCATTGCCGATGCCAATATCGAAGTCGATATGATTGTCCAAAATGTAGCTCCTGCCGGTGACTATACAGACTTCACCTTCACCGTAGCTAAAGGCGACTACAAAGCGACTAAGAAGCTAATCGAAGAAACCGTTATTCCTGACTTAGGCGGTGGCGAGCTACGCGGCGATGATAATATTGCTAAGGTATCACTGGTGGGGGTAGGTATGCGCTCTCACGCCGGCGTTGCTTCTAAGATGTTCCGCGTGTTGGCGGATGAAAACGTTAATATCCGTATGGTATCGACCTCAGAGATTAAAATTTCTGTGGTGATCGATGAAAAGCATATGGAACTAGCGGTCAACGCCTTACACAAAGCTTTTGGCCTTGATAAGTCAGATATCGAATCTGAATAACAATTATGCTTTAAACCTTCTACGCTGAAGGAGTGATACTTGCTGCCGTGTGGTGGTGAGCTTTCTTTCAACGGGAAGTTGGGGTGTCATGGAGCCAGGGTGATTGGTGACAAGCGACGCCATGCAGCATAATAGGGTGGCGTCGCCTCTGGTGGACACGTCCCGTTGTGTAAAAACGTCTGAGAAGGAGATCAGCCATGCTCATCTTAACCCGCCGCGTTGGCGAAACTCTGATGATCGGAGATGAAATTACCGTCACGGTACTAGGTGTGAAAGGTAATCAAGTGCGTATCGGTGTGAATGCACCTAAAGATGTCGCGGTGCACCGTGAAGAGATCTACCAGCGCATTCAGCGCGAACGTAATAGTGAAAGTGACCCTGAGTAAATGGCCGCGTGGGTTACGTCCGCTGTAGGGCGTTTATGCGGTAACATACGGACGGCGCGAAAAAAAATTGGTGTGGGGCTGGACATTGGTTCTTATAATCGGTAATATTCGCGCCGTGCCGTTGAGGAGAGGTGGCCGAGTGGCTGAAGGCGCTCCCCTGCTAAGGGAGTATAGGGTTTATAGCCCTATCGAGGGTTCGAATCCCTCTCTCTCCGCCAACCGCATGTTAAGTAGTAAATGCTTGAAGCAGTGATGTGACAAGCAGAAGCATTGCAAGACCGAAAAGTTGAAAGACTGAGGTGTTGCAAGGTTAAGCGCCCGTAGCTCAGCTGGATAGAGTACCTGACTACGAATCAGGGGGTCGGAGGTTCGAATCCTCCCGGGCGCGCCACCTTGTAAATATTACCTCTTGAAAGCATAAGTGATTGATGTTAATATGCTTTCATCATTTAGATAGTTAGATGTAACTGTAAAGCGCCCGTAGCTCAGCTGGATAGAGTACCTGACTACGAATCAGGGGGTCGGAGGTTCGAATCCTCCCGGGCGCGCCACCTTGTAAATATTACCTCTTGAAAGCATAAGTGATTGATGTTAATATGCTTTCATCATTTAGATAGTTAGATGTAACTGTAAAGCGCCCGTAGCTCAGCTGGATAGAGTACCTGACTACGAATCAGGGGGTCGGAGGTTCGAATCCTCCCGGGCGCGCCAGATTTTAAAACCCGCTCTCAATGAGAGCGGGTTTTCTGTTTTCTAGCCGGTTCAAGGTGGCTCGCGCCTTGTTCTTGCGATCGTGTAAAGCGCCCCACGCATTTTTGCGGAAGGGCGCTTTTTTTTGGGGCTACGTAAGCGCTGAGTGATTAATACGATCGGTGCTTGCGCTTGCGCTTGCGCTTGCGGGCTCGTATCGCGCGCTGGGAGTACTCGGCAGCAGGCTGCTAAGCAGGGTATCCAGGTCGGTGAGGCGCTTTAGGCGCTGGAAGTGTTGGTCGGCCTCCGTATTGCCCTGGCGCATTTGAGCTAGCCACTGTTTGACGAGCGACACTACAACACGATCGGGGAGGTGTTGGCGCTGCAGAGTGGCGTACCAGCACACCACTCAGACCCTCGAGCTTCGCGGGTCTGTCCGTCCCCGCAGCGCGACCGTCACCATGGTGGCAGGGGCCTTTTCCTATGGCACCATCACGATGAATTACGGGTATCTCCCCGCCTGAAATTGTTGGCTATACAGCTTTTGTTGGTCTTGCTATACCTTCCTCTGCTGGAGCAGACTTATAGGGCGCTGTACTGTACTGACTTTTCGGGAAACTGAGATTCGACTTGTTGCATTTCCGAGCGCCTATCCGGCGTCAGAGGCTAGTGCCGAGGGGCCTACTGTTGGCATGTTCGGTACCGTGGTATGGTCAAACGGTCAACAACAAGGTTTCATCGCGTTTTAACGCTTGAGTTGCGATTCTGGGGGTTACCAATATGGATACGAAACAGCTTTCACTCATGTTTCGTCTTGCCGAGACCCTTCACTTCGGAAAAGCTGCAGAGATTGAAAATATTGCTCAGTCTGGGTTGAGTAATCAGATCTCCAAGCTTGAGCATGAGTTGGGCTTTAGGGTCTTCGAGCGGACCAATCGTCGAGTTTCCCTTTCCGCGGCAGGTGAGCAGTTCATTGATCAAGCACACCTGATGATGGGGCGTCTGGAAAGTACTATTGCAGAATGCCGTGCCATTGCCGAGCAGAACCGTCATATCTTTACTGTTGGCTTTTTCGGCGATGCTGCAGGTGAATTGACGCATTCTATCTTCACTCGATTTCGTCAGGCTAACCCCGAGATCCGGCTGATCGTGAAGGAGTTGACGATGACCAACCAAGTGAAGAGTCTCATTTCAGGCATTGTGGACGCCGCTTTCATGAGGCTGCCGGTCGATGATGCCCGGTTAGAGTATGAGATCATGTTTGATGAACCGCGAGTTGCTGCCGTGCCGGCTTCTCATCCATTAGCAAGTTCCAGGTACTTAAGTATTGGGCAACTTCTGGATAAGCCATTTGCCGTTGCCGGAGAGGGTGCTCCATCTGATTGGGCGTCGTATTGGGCCTTGCGATCTGAACTTGTCGAGCCTTGTCATGTAGGGGCTTTTGTCAAGTCGATCCCAGAAAGCTTGGCAGCCATTGCTTACCAGGGAGCTTTCGACACTTATCCGCTATCGGCGGCCCGCATATTCCAGCATCCCGGAGTGTGCTACATCCCACTTCAGGATGCCACAAGAAGCGAGCTAGCATTGGTAACGGTTAAGGGTAACCGAAGTCCTGCTGTTCTCGCGCTCAAGGAATGTGTGAGGAAGTCGCTAAAGGAAGATATCTCTTGTCTCGCTGGAGCTCACCGGCGTTAGACTTCGTTGTTTTATCCTATTTTACGACTCCACTCCTTTAAGTATGTTTTTAATAAAGACACTTAGTATTTTGAGTGACATAAATAACGTACTAATAGGGTCAGTCGATTGTGAAGCGCTCACTGTTGGTGCAATGATCATTGTTTCAGATTGTTTAATCTGAATTGATTGTTGCGCCACTTTTTGGATTTTGCCAATCTTCAGGAGAAGCTGGTTAAACACTCTGGAAGTTCAAAAAGTGTGTCGCTTGATTATTTTCAGAGTTTCCTCTGGTTTTATCTCTGTCGTATGGCTGAGTTTGGTCAGCTTTTAAAAGCAGGCTGATTTTTGTATCTATATTAATCTTGATGCAAGAGATTAGTCTTTTGTTGTTTTTCGCTAACTGGGATATATGAATTGAAAATATCCTAGTGATATTTATATTTCAAAAACAAAGGGGTATGAGATGCGAAAAAGCGTACTTTTCTATGATGAAAGGACGATGTGGCATAACCCTGGACAAACTGCGCTAATTTTTCCAGTGGGGCAATGGGTGCAGCCTATGCCTAGCTCTCCTAATGTCGAGTCTTCCGAATCTAAGCGACGAATAAAAAACCTAATGGATGTTTCTGGATTACTCGATAAAGTTGAGGTGCGTAGCGCTCCACCCGCTTCTAGAGAAGAGGCGCTGGCAGTTCATCCTGCCCATTACTTGGATCGCTTAAAAGCACTGAGCGATAATGGGGGAGGGTTCATGTCTGAAACATCTCCTGTTGGTCCTCGCTCCTATGAAATCGCATTGTTATCCGCTGGATTGGCGAAAGCTGCTGTTGAGGCGGTATACAAACGGGAGGTAGATAATGCCTACTCTCTTTCGCGCCCCCCAGGTCATCACTGTCTTCCAGATGAGGCAATGGGGGCATGCTGTCTGGCCAATATTCCAATCGCAATCGAGTCCGCCAAGAAGCATCTTGGGGTTGGAAAGGTCGCGGTGGTGGATTGGGATGTCCATCATGGCAATGGAACTCAGGCCATCTATTACGAACGGCCGGATGTCCTGACCATTTCCATTCATCAGGATGGTTGTTTCCCTCCTGGGTATAGCGGGTTGGAAGATACAGGGGAGGGTGATGCGGTAGGAACTAACATTAATATTCCCTTGATGCCAGGCAGTGGTGGGGCTGCTTACCTAGAGGCCTTGAAAAAGGTTGTTGTACCTGCATTGGAGCGTTTTGAGCCTGAGTTGATCATTATTGCCAATGGTGTCGATGCTAATGGTGTCGATCCACTGGCGAGGATGATGTTGCATAGCGATGATTACCGGTCCATGACTTGCATTATGCGAGAAACAGCGGAACGTGTCTGTGGGGGGCGGCTTGCTGTTGTCCATGAGGGTGGCTATGCGGAAGCCTATACTCCCTATTGTGGACTTGCCATCATGGAGGAGCTTTGTGGCTGGCGTACCGATGTCGAAGACCCAGGGCTGAGCTTCATCAAGGCACAACAATCTCCCGAAAGACATCTGGAGTTGCAGAAAGATGTAATAGCAAGCGTCGCCAAGATTCACGGATTGGCTCAGTAAGCCATCGAATAAAGGTTGTTGTTCACCTCTCTTGGGGCATCAGCGGCGGGCAATGAGCCCGCCGTTTTTTCTACCTGTCTATTTTTTCTACCTGTCTACCTGGCGACCCAGCATAGATGCTGGGAAGGGCACGTTAAATAGGATAAGCCTGAGCTTCCGGCTTGATGGTAAGCCACTGCCATTGGGTGAACTCTTCCCAGTTGGCCGGCCCTCCGATACTCGTACCATTGCCCGACTGCCCAGTGCCGCCAAAGGGGTTGCAAACGTCGTCGTTCACGGTCTGGTCGTTGATGTGGAGCAGTCCGACATCGATCCGTTCGCTCAACTGAAGTGCGCGACCGACATCTCGGGTGATAATGCCGGCTGACAGACCATAGTCAGTATCGTTAGCTAGTCGCACGGCCATCTCATCATCATCGAATGGTACGATGACTGCTACTGGACCAAAGATTTCTTCCAGATAGGCTGGATTGTCCGGTGACACATTGCTGAGTACAGTGGGCTCGAAAAATAAGTTCTCGTGGTTGCCCCCGGCTTCTAACGTCGCGCCAGCTTCGACAGCGGACCGGACTAGCATGTGAATATGATCACGTTGGTGCTCATTGATAATGGGGCCGATAGCCACGTCTTGCTGGACTGGGTCGCCTACCTTAAGGTTTCGCGCCTTGGCGACCATACGCTTGACGAACTCGTCGTGGATCTTACGGTGAACGAGAATTCGCCCTGTGGCCATGCAGATCTGGCCTTGGTGGAGGTAGCTGCCCCACGCCGCATTGGAGACGGCAGTATCGAGATCGGCATCATCGAGTACTATCAGGGAATTCTTACCACCGAGTTCGAGCGACACCTTTTTCAAGTGGCGCCCCGCGGATTCTCCGACCTTGCGGCCAGCCTCGGTGGAACCCGTAAACTGAATCATTGCCACATTTGGGTCGGCGACCAGGGCAGCACCGGTCTCACCTCCCCCCGGCAGGACATGAAGAATCCCTTCCGGAGCGCCGGCCAGCTCAAGCAATCTGCCGATGATCAGCCCCCCGCAAATGGCCGTTCGGGGGTCCGGCTTGAGCACGACGCCATTACCGACCGCCAGGGCTGGCGCCACAGCACGAATAGCCAGATAGAGCGGAAAATTAAAGGGAGAAATGACACCGACCACGCCCAGCGGGCGCCGACGAGCCAGGCTCAGGCTTCCCAATTCGGAAGGCAGGATATCACCTTGGGACTGGCCCGGTAGCCCGGCGCTCTCTCTCAGGGCCTTGATAGAAACCTCGACTTCGAAGGCCGCCTTGAGCTTAATGGAGCCTGATTCCCTGATCAGCCATTCGCTAATTTCCTCCCGATGTTCCTCCATTAACATGGCCGCCTTGTACATGATCGCCGAACGCGTCTCTCCGGGCTGAGCCGCCCAGCTGCGTTGAGCGTTGCGCGCTGTTGCGGCAGATGAGGTCATCACGGCTGCATCCGCTATGGCAAACTGCCCCAGTGTCTCCCCGGTCGCGGGCTCGATCGCGGGAGAAATCTCCGTACCCGTAACCCATTGGCCGTTGAAGTATTTACCATTCAAGATGTCATCGGAAAGCATTTTCATACAGTACTCACTCTTGTCATTTTGGACTGTCATTTATCGCACTAGCAGGCGAGACCTTCGCTCGATTTGGTGTTGGACGGTTGAAACGAAGCGTCTGGCCGGTTTTCTATCAGCCAGCTGGAGAGCCGATCACGCCATGCTTAGCAACGGCCCGCCAGCTGTTGAGAGCCCCCAGCAGAGCAACAGCGAGAACGCACCAGGGAAGCATAGTGACGATGCCTCGCTCTACACCACTTAGTGCGGAAAAATTGGTGTAGGCCAAGACTGAGATAAGTAGTAAGCCGAGGGCTCCGATGCCAGGAAGAACTTGGTGTACCCACAGGTTTCTTTCCTTGATCCTTCGGAAGAAGGCAAGCACTGCAAACGCTCCCATTGTCTGTAGCGTAAGGACCGACAGGGTGCCGAGCGCGACCATCAAAACGAAAAGATCGTCGATGGGGTCTGCATCCCCGATCATGAATGCCAGTAGAACCAGAGACGTAGAGCAAGATAGCACGATGCTAGCAATGTACGGGCTGGATTGGCGCGGATGTACATGGCTTAATATTGTAGGAAGAAAACGTTCGCGGGCGAGTGAAAAAAGGTAGCGACAAAGTGCATTATGGAACGATAGCAACACGGCAAAAATGCTGGTAATGGCCAGAATTTTCATCGTAAAGGTTGACCAAGCACCGACATACTCAGTATTCACATCGAAAACGAAGTTGACGAAATTATCGGAAGCAGCAGCCTGGACGTCGCTGGATTGATAGGCAAGCCCGATACACCAGGTCGTCAAGATATAGAATCCACCGATGGTGAGAATAGCAACGTACGTCGCCCGTGGCACGGTGCGCTTCGGGTTCTTGGCTTCTTCTCCATATAATGTCGTCGACTCGAAGCCCACGAAACAGGCAAAAGCAAACATGAGTGCCACTCCCATTCCTGGGGAGATGATTTGAGATGGCATAAAGCCTTGGAACAAGCCGCCCTCGAAATCGGACTGCATCAAGACCGCGATATCGAACAGCAAGAGGATCAGAACCTCCAAAATCATGATCACGCCGAGAACACGTGCGGAAAGGTCAATATTGAGATAGCCGAACAGAGCGACTAGAGCCGCGACAGCGAAAGCGATTGCTCGCCAATCGACCTCAACATTGAAAATCGAGGTAATGAAGTCCGCTCCAAAGGCGGCGAATTGACCATAAACACCGGAAAGCATGCAAACATAAGCCAGTAAAGCAACGCCAGCAGCCATGTGCCCCGCTTTCTTGCCAAGCCCACGACTCACGATATCTGCAAAACCGCCCGCGCTTACAACATAACGGCTCATGGCTGCAAAGCCGATGGCAAAAAGTAACAATACGACCGAAGCGATGAGATATAGCCCTGGTGCGCCAGCACCACCGATGGCGAACACGACAGGGGCAGCACCCAAGGTTGCTCCCAAGGGGGCAGCCGCGGCAACGACGAAGAAGACGATATCAGCAACCCCCAGTGAGGCAGGTTTGAGCTGATGCGGAGACGATTCACAAGGCATGGGGGAGGTTCCTTCGACTGTATTATTTGAATTTATCTTTGTGTGCAGCGTTGTTAGTAAGACTTAATAAGGTCGAAGAAAACAATACTGAAAAAGTGATCATTTAATCGCGGTGAGTGATCATAGTCTGGTTAGTATCAGTATTCCGGTAGGCTTCTTTAGTGATCATTAAAACGGATTGATTTATACGGATTGCGCTATTGTTCGATACAGAGATAAACATAAGATCAGTAGGGCACTTTCAGTCATGATGACATTTATAAAAATTACCGGAGCCGAAGATGAAACTGACCTACGAACAGGCGCTTAATAATTTTTCGGAAAAATTTCACGCCTCCAAGGCTAAGACCCTTGCCGGGCGAGGCCTAATACCAGGTGGATTTAGTCGGCGGACTTTCAATTATGGTCCTCATGCTGTTTTTGTGGAAAAGGGGGATGGACAGTATATTCAAACCATAGAAGGTCACCGTCTTCTGGATTTGAATAACAACTTTTCAACCAATGTAGTTGGTCATAATCATCCGGATATAATTAAAGCCATTACCGATATGATGGATAAAGGGTTTTCTTTTGGAAATCCAACGGATCACGAACTGGAGCTGGCCAGCCTGCTAAGTGACCGAATAGAATCGGTCGAACAAGTTAAATTCTTCTGTTCCGCAAGTGAGGCGTGCCTTGGGGCTATTCGTATCGCACGCTCTTATACTGGAAAAACCAAGATTGCCAAGTTTGAAGGCGGTTATCATGGTTTTGCCGACGACCTTGCGATTTCGACGCATCCCAGCCCAAGTAACTTTCCCGGCCCGGACAATAATCCTCGTTCGCTACCTGATTCTGATGGCATTCCTTCTTACAAGGTGGATAACGTCGTTACCTTGGTACAGAACGACTTTAAAGCCTGTGAAAAGATTCTGCGTAGCCACTCCCACGATACCGCCTGCGTCATCATGGAGCTTCAGTCCGGTGCAGGCGGGATCGTGAGCCTGGACAAGACCTTTGTGGCCAAGATCCGGGAATTGACCAGCGAGCTAGGTATCGTGCTTATCGTTGACGAGACCATGTCGCTTCGCGCATCGACTGGTGGTTTGCAGAAGCTCTACGAGGTCAAGCCTGACTTGACGGTCATGGGCAAGATGATTGGTGGTGGTCTGCCAATCGGTGCAATCGGAGGTTCGCGGGAGGTCTTCAGCGTCGTTGAGGCCAACCAGGTCATGGTGTCTGGAACGCATCACGGTCATCCGATGGCCTGTGCGACCGGGATCGCCTGCCTTAATGTTATGGACGATGCGGCATTCGACAAAATCAATGGTATGGCCGAGCGTATCAAGTCCGAGCTCAATTCATGGGCGAAAGCCAGTGGCATTCCCTTCATCGTTTATGGCTCGTTCTCGATTCTCGGCTATGCTCTGACACGAGAGCTTGGTCAGGAAATCACCACGCACCGTGATTACTGGCACAAAATAGATGAAGATAAGATGTCCATCTATGCGATGGAAATGGCAACCCGAGGATACTACCCGGTTCATCGTGGCCAGATCGGGTTGATGCTACCGATGACCGACGAAGACATTACCGGCTATATCGAAACAACGAAAGATATCGTCAACGCCATTTACAACCATTAACGCTCTTTGTTGATTCTTGTATTTTTTGGGATATGTTTTCGGGCGTGTTTTTTACCTACTTAAGCGCAGTGTGGTTAATTTAGCTGGTGCTTGCTGTCGCTGGTTCATATAGCGCAGCTGGAGCACTCGGCAGCAGGCTGCTAAGCAGGGTGTCCAAGTCGGTGAGGCGCTTTAGGCGCTGGAAGTGTTGGTCGGCCTCCGTATTGCCCTGGCGCATTTGAGCTAGCCACTGTTTGACGAGCGACACTACAACACGATCGGGGAGGTG
>NZ_NWUX01000002.1:301729-487344 GCF_002374315.1 Vreelandella nigrificans
TCGGCCTCCGTATTGCCCTGGCGCATTTGAGCTAGCCACTGTTTGACGAGCGACACTACAACACGATCGGGGAGGTGCTGGCGCTGCAGAGTGGCGTACTGCATAAGTACGCTCACACGCATCTCCCAGGTGGTCTCAGGAAGGCGCTCCCCAGTGCGCTGCCAGTGACGAATGCGTGGCGCAAGCCAAGGGTCTGCCAAGGCGCTACGTCCCAGCATGACATCACGGCAGCCAGATAGAGTACGGGCTTTCCAGTAATCCTCAAGCGTCCAGATATCGCCATTTGCCACCACGGGTATAGAGATGTGGTGGCGCACTTTTCCAATCCACTCCCAATGCGCTGGTGGGCGATAGCCTTCATCTCGAGTGCGTCCATGCACCACTAAGCGCGCAGCGCCACCAGCTTCGCAGGCTTGGGCACACGCTACCGCCAAGCGGCGATTGGCAAAACCCAGGCGAATCTTCGCTGTTACGGGTATTTCACCGTCTAGCGCTTCGGCAACCGCTCTAACGGCACGATAAACGCGTTCAGGCTGGCGTAACAGAGACGCACCACCATCATGGCGGTTTACCAGTTTCGCAGGACAGCCAAAATTCAAATCAATGCTGAGCGCCCCGAGTGCAAGTGCTTGGCGGGCATTCTCCGCCAGTGCTATCGGGTCTGAGCCTAGCAGTTGCAGGTGTACAGGCACGCCGCTAGGCGTGGCGACGGGACGTTTGGTGAGTTCCGGGCAGTGCTTATAAAACACGCGCGGGGGGAGGCGTGTATCAACTACCCGTACAAATTCAGTCACCGTCCAGTCAAATCCGACCTGTTGGGTAAGTAAATCTCGGGTAAGGGCGTCGATCACGCCCTCCATCGGCGCAAGGCCGATTTCACCGTTTTGTAGTAAATTAACAACCATGACTTCCACTATGGCGCCATTGCAATCTATTCTGGATGTGGCAGGTTAGTGCATTGCCCTCACTGCGCCAAGCGCCTTTATAGGCTGTTGAGGCACCGATAAGCATTTGAAATAAGGAGAATGCGGTATGCAGGATACAGAGCTGCTCCATGAGGGGCTTGCCCTTATGGGGCTTGGTATGGGGTTTGTCTTTGTTTTTCTTACAGTTTTGGTGATTAGTGTAACGCTAATGTCAAAATTGATTGGCCGCTTCCAGCCCGCGCCCGTTGCGTCACCCGCTCGTGGGAAAAGCGTAAAATCCTCTGCTTCAAAAGAGGCTGATGATGAAGTGTTGGCGGTGATTAGTGCGGCAGTGCACCGTTACCGCTCTTCGCGCCGTCGCTAGGTCGTCCTTTTTGTAGCTGCATTACCCCACTTTTGATAATTTTTTTGTTATTTTTACTACAAATTCATAACATATAGACTTGTGAGCCACGACCATGAAAGAAATAACTCGTCCTCTGGGAATCACTGATGTTGTCCTCCGCGATGCCCACCAGTCGCTATTTGCCACTCGGCTTCGTCTTGAAGATATGCTGCCGATTGCCGAAAAGCTAGATAAAGTCGGCTACTGGTCACTGGAAACCTGGGGAGGCGCTACCTTTGATGCGTGCATTCGTTATCTGGGTGAAGACCCCTGGGAGCGCATTCGTGCGCTGAAAGAGGCCATGCCTAACACGCCTCAGGCGATGCTGCTGCGCGGCCAGAACCTGCTGGGTTACCGCCACTACGCCGATGATGTAGTCGATAAATTTGTTGAGCGTGCCAAAACTAACGGTGTCGATGTATTCCGTGTCTTCGATGCTATGAACGACCCGCGAAATCTAGAGCGCGCCATTAAGGCTGTGCGCCAAGTAGGTGGCCATGCCCAGGGTACTATTTCCTACACGGTGAGTCCGGTACATACCCTGGATAGCTGGGTAGATCTGGCCAAAACCATTGCAGCAATGGGGGCGGATTCTCTGGCTATCAAGGATATGGCGGGGCTACTAACGCCATACGTAGCATATGATCTAGTGACGCGGTTGAAAAAAGAGCTGTCTATTCCCGTTCATTTGCACTGTCACGCCACAACCGGCCTATCAACCTCGACGATTCTTAAGGCAGTCGAGGCGGGCATCGACAATGTCGACACCGCCATTTCCTCTATGTCGATGACTTATGGTCACAGCCCCACTGAGTCTGTCGTCGCGATGCTCAAAGATACCGGTCGCGATACCGGTCTGGACTTGGAGCTGCTAGAAGATATTGCCAGCTACTTCCGCGAGGTGCGTAAAAAGTATGCCGCTTTTGAGGGTTCGCTCAAAGGTATCGACTCGCGCATTCTGATTGCTCAGGTGCCTGGCGGTATGCTGACCAATATGGAAGGCCAGCTAAAAGAACAGGGCGCTGGTGACAAGTTGGATGACGTGCTTAATGAAATCCCCCGAGTGCGTGAAGACCTAGGTTTTATCCCGCTGGTGACGCCTACTTCACAAATTGTCGGCACTCAAGCCGTGATGAACGTGATGATGGGAGAGCGTTACAAATCAATTTCTAAAGAAGTCCAGGCGCTGCTTAAGGGGGAGTATGGGTATGCTCCAGCGCCGTTTAACGCCGAACTGCAAAAGCGCGTGCTGGAAGGTGGTGAGCCGATTACCTGTCGTCCAGCAGATAACCTTGCCCCAGAAATGGACAGACTTGCCGCTGAGCTGAAGCAGAAAGCCGGTGCAGAGAGTATTCGTCTTGCTGATGGCGAACGGCTGGTGGATGACGTGCTTACCTACGCACTGTTTCCGCAAATTGGCCTGAAGTTCTTGAAAAATCGTGATAACCCAGCAGCTTTTGAGCCAGTACCCCAGGCGCCTCAAGCTGCGGCCAAAATGCCTGTAAAAGCTGAGGCGAAGGCTCCAGTGGTTGCTAGCGGCCCAGAAACCTACACCGTCAAGCTCAACGGTAAAGCGTTTGTAGTGGAAGTTTCAGAGGGTGGTGAGATTAGTGAGGTGCAAGAGCAAGCGGCCTCCCAGTCACAACCAGCAGCTGAGCCGGTGTCTAGTGGTGAGAGTATTGATGCGCCGCTGGCAGGTAATATCTTCAAGGTGAATGTACGCCCTGGAGATCAAGTGGCAGCAGGTGATGTCGTGATTATTTTGGAAGCCATGAAAATGGAAACTGAAGTTCGCGCCAGTAGTTCTGGCACGGTTTCTAAAGTCAACGTCAGCGAAGGCGACAGCGTAGCCGTAGGCGATGCGCTGATCGAGCTTTAAGGGCTTCGGTAATGGAAAAATTAATCACCCTATGGGAAGGCTCGGGGCTGTATAACCTCGAGCTTGGCCAAGCGGTCATGATCCTTGTGGGGCTAGGGTTACTCTACTTAGCCATTTACAAGAAGTTTGAGCCTCTGTTGCTGGTACCTATCGGTTTTGGCGGAATTTTAGCCAACATACCTGAGGCTGGTTTGGCAATTTCAGCGTTGGATCAAGCCATTCATGTGGCTAATCCTGCCGTGTTGCAACAGATGGCATCCACATTGGGTGCCACGCTTGATCCGTTGGCCAGTGTTGAAGCATGGCGCGAAACGCTGGTGTATCTAGTCAACGACGGCGCAAGCCCTGACCAACTGCGTGCTGCGCGAGATGTTGCAACTAACGTTGGCTACAGTGATGGCTTGCTCTACGTATTTTATAGCCTTGCGATTACTACCGGAATTGCCCCGCTGATTATCTTTATGGGTGTGGGGGCGATGACGGATTTTGGTCCGCTGTTGGCGAATCCCCGGACGCTATTTCTAGGTGCGGCGGCGCAGTTTGGTATTTTTGCAACGGTCTTTGGGGCGGTGGGCATGTCCGCCATGGGCTGGATGGACTTCTCCATCAATCAGGCAGCGGCGATTGGTATTATCGGCGGTGCAGATGGCCCCACGTCTATCTACGTTTCCAGTATGTTGGCGCCGGAACTGTTGGGTGCTATCGCCGTGGCAGCTTATGCCTATATGGCGCTGGTACCGCTTATACAGCCACCGATTATGCGGCTGCTAACCACTAAGAAAGAGCGTGAAATCGCAATGACGCAGTTGCGTCCGGTGTCTAAGCTCGAAAAAATCGTCTTTCCACTGCTTCTATTGGTATTGGTGGCGCTGTTTTTACCCGATGCCGCGCCACTGTTGGGGATGTTCTGCTTTGGCAACCTGATGCGTGAGTGTGGTGTGGTTGAGCGGTTAACCGACACAGCACAAAATGCCCTTATCAATATCGTTACTATTGTGCTTGGCCTTGCTGTTGGTTCTAAGCTAATGGCGGAGAGCTTTCTGGCTCTTGAAACACTAGGCATTATGGGGCTAGGTATCGTTGCTTTTGGTATCGGTACTTCTGCAGGTGTATTGATGGCGAAGCTGATGAATCTGGTGAGCCGCATGCCGATTAACCCGTTGATTGGGGCAGCAGGGGTGTCGGCAGTACCCATGGCTGCTCGGGTTGCCAATAAGGTAGGGCTTGAGTCAAACCCCCACAACTTCCTGCTAATGCATGCCATGGGCCCCAACGTAGCGGGCGTGATTGGTTCTGCAGTCGCAGCGGGTGTGATGATCAAGTATCTGGGCTAGGGCGCCAGGAAAGTTAGCGAGCGCAGCCTGCCAAGCAATTGCTTGTGTAGGCTGCGCTTTTTACTGGTGACTTGTTTATTGGCTTAGGTATTTATTGGCTTAGGTATTTATTGGCTTAGGCATTTATTGGCTCAAGTATTTATAGACCTAGGTAACAAGAAAACTAAGATGCTTTATGGATACTAAGCGGCATTTTTAGGCGGTTTTCTAGTGTTTCAAGGGCGAGGGGGGTGTCCCGTGGCCAACCAATAGTTAGGCGTACGCCGTCACTATCATAGTCTGCTTGCTGAACCGGAATCTGCTGCTCATCGCACCAAGTGCGTACTATGGCTTCATGGGCAAAGCTGACATTTAGTTGGTAGTACTCCCGCTCAATCACTTCTCGTGTAGGCAGTGCTTCAAGGCCTGCGTTTACGGCTTGTGCATACGCGCGTGCTAAGCCGCCAGTGCCTAGCTTTGTGCCGCCAAAATAGCGGATAACAACACAGCCTACTTCGCCTAACCCGCTACCGTGTAAAGCTTGATACATAGGTCTTCCGGCTGTTCCGCCAGGTTCCCCATCATCTGAAAAACCAATATGCGTTTGTTCCCCAGGAGGTCCCGCTATAAAGGCAGTGCAGTGGTGGCTTGCATTGGGGTGAGCTGCTTTTGCTGCATCGAGCAGTGTATCAAAAGCAACTTTATCCGGTGCATGGCACACCCAAGTGAGGAACTGGCTTTTTTCAACTTCTATTACCGCAGTGTGCCATTGAACAGGAGCTAAATGAGGTACTCGATAGCGCAATATAGAGTGCTCCTTAGGTGGTGCGGGAGGTCGTGGTTAGGTCTAATGGTGTTGTGATGCTGAGTTATGCTGCTCAACACCCATTACCATACCTAATACCTGAATATCACAATTATGCAGAAATAGAGCAGGTGTTGCTGAATCTTCAGGCAATAAATGAACGCCTAGTCGGCTAATTGAAAGGCGTTTTAAAGCAACTTCACGTTGATTGATAGTGACAATTGCTGTTTCTTGCTGCGTGTCATGTTGATAACGACGAATAATTATAACATCACCATCAAAAAGATTGCTGTCTCGCATGCGGTCGCCGCGCACTTTAAGCGCGTAGGTATTACGCCGCGTAACATGCATCGCAGAGCGCTGCCGAGTTACGGGGGCCGTGCCCATGGAAGGAGCAGCATGTATTGCATTGCTATGGTGGTGCTTTGGTGCAGGCATTGACATCGTCATTGTGGTTTCTCCAATGCAGCGCCCGCTCCCTAGGCGTGAGTTTGAGTGCAGTGCTGTGTTTATGTTCTGTGGTGTTTTTACATACAGTGTTTGTAGTATAAGCCTGTTTTTGCATACAGTGCTAGTGGCGAGTGTACAGTTGTTTCGTGGACTCATGTTTAAGCAAATTTTGAGATGTCGCATGCTGCGACCCCAGGCCGCATAGCCTGACTGGCGACAAAGGGCCTTTCCGTGTAGAGTTCGACCCGAAATCAATGTGGCTGGAGAGAACTTTGAGCCTGTGCCTACAAGCCCGACAACTGGCATGTGAACGTGATGACCGCTGGTTATTTGAAGGGCTCGATCTTGATATTCAGAGCGGTGAGATCGTGCGCATAGAAGGCCCCAATGGCAGTGGCAAAACAACGTTACTAAAAATACTCTCGGGCCAGCTAAGCGATTATCATGGCGAGCTTTATTGGAACGGTTCGTTAATGCATGAAGTTCGTGAACATTTTCTCGCCAATTTACTCTATTTAGGCCACGCCCCTGGTGTTAAAGCAGGGCTTTCTCCGTTGGAAAACCTTGCTTGGTATCAAGCGCTAAGTGGTGAGCAGGGCACTGAGACCCAGCGGGAAGACGCGCTGAGCAGAGTAGGGCTGCGAGGGTTTGAGGATGTCCCGGCGGGTCAGCTTTCTGCTGGCCAACAACGACGTATAGCGCTGGCAAGGTTAACGCTTACTCCTCGAGCACTTTGGGTACTGGATGAGCCTTTTACAGCGATTGATCGTCACGGTGTTGCGGCGCTTGAAGCGCAGCTTGTCGCACATGCCAGTGCAGGCGGATGTGTACTGGTTACTACACACCACGAGCTAACTGCGTCACCGGTACTTAGAAGAGTACAGCTGGGGTAGAAGGAGACAGCGTTGTCTAGCACAAATGCCACCATCAGTTCCCCGGTAATGCCTGTGCATGATCCTAAGGGGGGGCTGTTAATTGCCCTTAATGCCACGTTAAAACGTGACATGATGCTGATGCTTCGTCGCCGCGGTGAGGTATTAAACCCGCTGGTGTTTTTTGCGCTGGTAATTACCCTGTTTCCGATTGGTATTTCACCAGACCCTGAGCTGCTGGCGGTTATTGCGCCGGGCCTCTTATGGGTAGCGGCGCTGCTGGCGGCATTGCTCTCTTTGGATAGCCTATTTCGCAGTGATTATGAGGATGGCAGCTTAGAACAACTACTCTTAGCGCCGCAGCCTTTAGCAGCACTAGGGTTGGCAAAGGTGGCTGTTCACTGGTTGCTGACCGGCCTACCACTAGCGCTTATGGCACCGCTGCTGGGTATTATGTTGGCCCTACCCACGGGTAGTTACGCTGTATTAGCGCTTTCACTGGCGCTTGGCACGGCCAGCCTGAGTTTAATTGGTGCGATTGGCGCAGCGCTAACTGTTGGGTTAGCACGTGGTGGCGTACTGCTCTCTTTGCTGGTACTGCCTCTTTATATTCCGGTGCTTATTTTTGGTGCAGGCGCCGTACAGGCGGCCATCATGGGGGATGGGGTAACAGCGCACTTGGCAATTCTAGGCGCGTTGTTGGCTGTGGCTTTAATGCTAGCGCCCTGGGCTATCGCCGCTTCACTACGTATCAGCATCAACGGTTAAAGGACGGGAACCATGTGGGCCTTTATTAATAAACTGAGATCACCCAAGTGGTTTTATGGGATTAGTGCCAAGCTACAGCCTTGGTTTTGGGCATTAGCGGCACTTCTTTTGCTAACGGGCACACTTTGGGGGCTAGCATTTGCACCTGCGGACTACCAGCAGGGCAATAGCTTCAGAATTATTTATGTCCATGTGCCGGCTGCCTTTTTGGCGCAGTCGATTTTCGTTTCCATGGCCATTGCTGGGCTAGTGTTTATGGTGTGGAAAATTAAAATCGCTGATATGGCTGCCACCGTCATGGCCCCGCTAGGCGCAGCAATGACATTTGTTGCGCTATTTTCTGGCGCTGTATGGGGCGTGCCCACGTGGGGCACATGGTGGATGTGGGATGCCCGCCTTACCTCCATGCTGATTTTACTGTTTTTGTACTTGGGGGTTATCGCTCTGCGCGGGGCATTTAATAGTCGTGATAGTGGCTCCCGAGCGGCCTCAGTACTTACAATGGTAGGCGTCATTAATATTCCGATTATTAAGTACTCTGTTGACTGGTGGTACACACTCCACCAGCCCGCCACTTTCACCATTACCGGCCGTGCAGCCATGCCCATGGAGATGTGGGCACCGTTGTTAATCATGGTGCTGGGGTTTTATAGCTTTTTTGTTGGGTTAACCCTGATGCGTACTCGAAGCGAAATTTTACGCCGCGAAGCTAATAAGCGCTGGGTACGTGATCTAATAGAGGAGTTACGTTAATGGCCTTCTCCTCACTTAATGAATTTCTCGCTATGGGTGGCCATGGGCCGTACGTGTGGTCTGCCTGGGGCGTTACTGCGTTGTTATTTATGGTAATTGTGTGGCATGCGCGGTTAGAGCACCGCCAGTTGCTTCGGGGCTTGAAGCGTCGTGCGCGACGTGAAAGTCAGTCTGGAAGCTATCCACACGGGTCAGCGCAGGCACCGGTTAAACCTGCTCAAGGGGACGTTCACCATGACGCCTAAACGTAAACAAAAGCTGTTTGTTATTTTGGGGTTAGTATCGCTAACGGCGATTGCCGTTGGGCTAACGCTCTATGCGCTGCGCGCTAATATCAATTTATTTTTTAGTCCGGTTCAAATCGCTCAAGGCAATGCACCTATCGAGCGTCAGATTCGGGCGGGTGGGATGGTGAAAGAGGGGTCGGTTTATCGCGACCGGGAAAGCCTCGATGTTGAGTTTACGGTAACCGACTACGTCGATGACCTTAATGTTTACTACAGCGGTATTTTGCCGGACCTGTTTCGTGAAGGGCAGGGTGTCGTCGTGGTTGGTGAGTTGCAGGCTGACGGGCGCTTCCGTGCTGACAAGGTGTTAGCACGCCACGACGAAAATTACATGCCTCCTGAAGTTGCCCAAGCGTTGGAGGAGGCTGGCTATTCTCCTGCCGACTTTCAAGCGAAAGCAGCTAAGGTCGGTGAGCGATTGGAGCAGCAAGGCGTTCCACACGCTAGCGAATACTAACGCTCAGGCTGTTCTGCTGCTAAGCAGGCTGTTATTGCCCAGTGCTATCTCGGAGCGCTCATGTTCATTAAAATGATTCCAGAAATTGGTCACTTTGCCCTGGTTATTGCCCTGCTAATGGCGATAGTGCAGGCGATTATGCCCCTGGTTGGGGCGGCTACGCGTCGGCCGTTATGGATGGCCTATGGTCGACCAATGGCGACAGGTCAGTTTTTCTTTGTCGCGATTGCCTATATCTGCCTAACGACAAGCTATATGTTAGATGACTTTAGCGTTGCTAACGTTGCCAATAACTCTAACTCACTACTGCCCTGGTACTATAAATTTAGTGCGGTGTGGGGTAACCATGAAGGCTCGGTGCTGCTTTGGAGCTTGATGCTAGCGGGGTGGGGGTATGCGGCATCAGTCTTCTCCGGTGACCTGCCACGAGACATGGTCGCACGTGTCCAAGGCGTTATGGGGATGGTGTGCGTTGGCTTCCTGCTGTTTATTTTAATGACCTCAAATCCCTTCGAGCGCCTGCTACCAAACATGCCGCAGGATGGTGCTGATCTTAACCCGCTACTTCAGGACTTTGGCCTGATCGTACACCCGCCGATGCTCTATATGGGCTATGTGGGCTTCTCTGTCGTCTTTGCTTTTGCTATTGCTGCGCTTTTGGGTGGTCGTTTGGACGCTGCATGGACCCGCTGGGCACGCCCTTGGACGAATCTTGCTTGGGCATTTCTTACCGTGGGTATCGCCTTGGGTAGTTGGTGGGCTTACTACGAGCTTGGCTGGGGCGGCTGGTGGTTCTGGGACCCGGTCGAAAACGCATCGCTGCTGCCTTGGCTTACGGGTACTGCGCTAATGCACTCTTTGGCAGTAACAGAAAAGCGCGGCTCATTTAAAAGCTGGTCGGTACTGTTGGCGATTTCGACCTTCTCGCTGTCACTGCTGGGCACTTTCTTGGTACGTTCCGGTGTTCTGACATCGGTACACGCTTTTGCCAACGACCCATCCCGTGGTTTCTTTATACTGATGCTGCTGACGATTACGGTGACCCTCTCACTGCTGGTATTTGCACTGCGTGCGCCACGGGTAAGTCACAAAGTTGGTTTTAACTGGCTTTCCCGCGACTCTCTGCTGCTAATCAACAATATTCTGCTGGTCATTATGACGGTCACTGTATTGTTGGGAACGGTGTATCCGTTAATCCTCGATTCCATGGGGTTGGGTAAAATCAGCGTTGGGCCTCCTTACTTTAACGCACTATTTGTACCACTAACGGTCGTGATGTGTATCTTCATGGGTCTTGGCCCCATGGCCCGTTGGAAAGGAATGGCTGCTGGTGAGCTAGTCCGCAAGCTATGGCTTGCGGGAGCGGCATCATTGGTTCTAGGCGCTGCAGCACCGCTGCTGTATAGCGGAGAGTGGGACCTTTGGGTGGCTTTAGGGATTATTTCGGCGCTTTGGATTGTTCTGCCCATGGCACGTGATCTATTTGATAAGACCCGCCATGCAAGCTCGTTTGTGGCTGGCCTTCGCAAGCTCTCACTTGCCTATTGGGGCATGGTGTTAGGGCATGTTGGTATTGCGGTCACCATCGTGGGAGTGGCCATTGTTTCCAACTACAATATCGAGCGCAACGTCCGCATGTCGCCAGGAACCATGGTAGAAGTCGCTGGCTACCAGTTCACCATGACCGAGCTTACTAGCCGTCGTGGGCCTAATTTCTTGGCAGACACTTCGATTATCCAGGTGCAGCGTGGCGAATCGGGGCGTAGCTTTGTGATGCGCCCAGAGAAACGCCTTTATCTGGCTACCGGTATGCCAATGACCCAGGTAGCCCTGCGACCAGGCTTGTTCCGTGACCTCTATGTTGCCATGGGAGAGGACCTGGAAGACGGTAGCTACGCCATGCGCATTCAATATAAACCGTTTGTGCGCTGGCTATGGTTGGGTGGTTTGCTAATGGCATTTGGCGGCATCCTGGCCGTTATCGATAAGCGCTATCGTCGTGTAACTGCGCGCAGTACAGCGCCCGCAACTGCTGGCCAAGTGTCGTCGAAGGAGGCTACAGCATGACCCGGCGGTTGCTGCTCCTACTGCTACCAATAGGCTTTATTGGTATTGCGCTGTTTCTTTATCAAGGATTGGGGATTAATCCCTCCGACCGGGATTCGGCGCTCATGGCGCGTGAATTTCCTGCTTTTGAAGCCAGCACACTGCGCGATGAGCATCGTCGGGTAGATCAAACGTTGCTGACAGGCGAGGTTACCCTGGTCAATGTCTGGGGCGAATGGTGCCCTGCCTGTAAGCAAGAAATGCCTCAACTGTTGGAGTTGGCAGACAATAATATTCGTATGGTAGGTATCAACTATCGCGATACCCGTGAAAAAGGGTTGGAGTTCTTAAGCGAGTTTGGTGACCCCTTTGAGGTCAATATTTTTGACCCCGATGGCAGCCTTGGCTTTGACCTTGGTGTCTATGGTGCGCCGGAGACCTTTTTAGTCGATGCCGACGGTGTTATTCGCTATCACCATAAAGGCTATGTATCGCCTGAAGATGTTCGCGAACGCATTTTGCCGGAGGTGGAAAAATGGCGTTAATTCGTACGTTCTCAGCAGCTTTTATGTTGCTTTTTGCAGTAAGCGCGATTGCCGGTGGCATTGAGGTTAGAGAGTTTGATGACCCAGTGATGGAGAAGCGCTACCGTGACTTAACCGCTTCTATGCGTTGCCCGCTATGTGAAAATCAAGCAATCGATGATTCTGATGCGCCCATTTCAGGTGATATGCGTGAACGGGTTTACCTGCTGCTCCAAGATGGTCAATCAGACATAGAAATTATCGACCATATGGTACAGCGTTTTGGCGATTATATTCTGTACAACCCTCGGTTGGAAAATCGCACCTATTTGCTATGGGGGCTTCCTATAGGGCTGATATTTGTCGGGGTCCTGGTGGTCATATTAATGGTTCGTGCCCGCCGCAATGCCTCTGCAAAAGCTCTCAGCGCTGAAGAGCGCGCCCGTCTGGATGCCCTGATTAACCGCGAGAGGTCTTCATGACACCGCTTTGGATTGCAATTGCTCTACTATTACTGCCCGCCTTGTGGCTACTGATAGCGCCAATGCGCAGTGCTCGTACGCTGAGTGACCAGCTACACCACTTTGAAGCCAACGACACCTCCGCCGAACAGAACGTGGCGATCTTTAAACGCCGCTTGGCCTCCTTGGAAGCCGCCTATGAACGAGGCGATATCGATGAAGCTCGCTTTGCAGAAGACCGCCTAGAACTTGAGCGCAGTCTGCTGGAAGATACGGTTATCCAAACCAAGCGGCCATTAAAAGCTGCCACTTCCGGTAAGCTGGTAGTCCCCCTTGTAATGGTAAGTGTTGTTGTCGCGAGTGTGTTTTGGTATCAGCAGCACGGTGCTGAGGGCGACCTCACGCTTTATGCTATTCAGCAGGAAGTGAGAAACGACCCGGATGGCTCCTTAGCGATGTACCTTGAGCGTATGGAGGCCGAAACCGAGCGGCAGCCCAATAACCCCAACGTATGGAGCTTACTCTTTCCGCTATACCGCGATTCAGGCCAGCCAGAGAAAGCTGCCGCTGCATTAGAGCGGTTAATGGAAATCGATGGCCGTACTCCACCGCTACTTGCCCAGTTAACCCAATTGCGTTTCTTTATGGCTGAGCGCGAGCTAACTCCAGAGGTTCAGGCGCTGGTAGATGAAACGTTAGAGCAAGATCCACGCCAGCCCACGGTGCTTGGTGTGTTGGGTATTTATGCTTTTGACAATGGTGACTATGAAGTAGCTATTGATCGCTGGCGCCGTGCCTCAGCTAATATTGAAGACTCGAATACTGCTGCTTCACTGCGTGATGGCATTCGTGTTGCCCAGCAGCGTTTAGGCATTGAGCCAGAAACAGCCGATGTGGCGGCGGCACAAAGTCCAGGGGTTCGGGTTAAAGTGTCTCTGGATGACGCCTTAGTTGGCAGCGTCGATGATGATGCGACAGTGTTTATTACTGCGCGAGATAGAGAGGGTGAGTTGCCACCGTTAGCGGTCGTGCGCGCTCAGGTATCGGAGCTACCTATCACCGTGGTGCTAGATGACGCTGCCGCTATGTCGCCCCAGGCACAAATCTCCCAGGTGCGCGACGTGCGTCTGATGGTGCGTGTTTCACCTTCTGGTCAGGCAACGCCTCAACCAGGAGATTTATTTGGCGACTTAGAAAACGTCAGCGTAGGTCCTATTAGTGAAGATGAAGCGGCAAATGTTGTTATTGACCGCATTTTTGAATAACCACTGCGGTAGTAACCACTACTGTAGTAACCGCTACAAAGGGCCGCAATGCGCTTAACCTCTATTCGTCTAGTTGGGTTTAAGTCCTTTGTTGACCCCGTTACGGTGCCCTTCGATGGCAATATGACCGCTATCGTTGGGCCAAACGGCTGTGGCAAATCCAATATCATCGATGCCGTGCGTTGGGTAATGGGAGAGTCCTCCGCGAAAACCCTGCGTGGCGAGTCCATGGCAGACGTTATCTTTAATGGCTCGACGGGGCGTAAGCCCATTGGTCAAGCCTCCATTGAGCTTAAATTTGATAACCGCGATGGTGGCATGGGCGGCGTGTATGCCCAGTATGCAGAAATTGCTGTTAAACGCTTAGTAACCCGCGATGGTCAATCTAACTACTTCTTTAATGGTCAGAAGTGTCGCCGACGGGATATTGCGGATCTTTTTATGGGCACCGGGCTTGGCCCGCGCTCCTACGCCATTATTGGTCAGGGGATGATTTCGCGGCTTATTGAAGCCCGCCCCGATGATTTACGCGCCACGCTGGAGGAAGCCGCTGGCATCTCCAAGTATAAAGAGCGTCGTCGTGAAACCGAAAACCGCATGCGGCGTACTCAGGAGAACTTAGAGCGGTTAGACGATATTCGTGAAGAGCTCGACAAGCAGTTGGAGCGCCTTAAACGTCAAGCCGAAGCGGCAAAACGCTACCAGGATTTAAAGCAGCAGGAATATCGCTTAAAGGGCGAGCTGGCTTTGCTACGTGGTCGTACGTTGCGTGTTGAACAGTCTCATCAGGAGAGTCGAGTTCGCGAGCTGGAAATCGCTGTCGAGAAAGATGTATTCGGCGTCCGTCAATGTGAAACTCGACTGGAGCAGGCTCGGGAACAGCACGATGAGCTAGCTGAGGTGCTGGATCGCCACCAGCAGCAGTTTTATGAAACTACCACTCGCATTGCCCGTCTAGAACAGGATCAAGCCCACCGCCGTAGTCGTGAAGCACAGCTAGCAAACGATATTGCCACGGCCCGCCGTGACCTTGATGATCAGCGTCAGGTAAGCGAAGGCGATCAGGAGCGGCTTGCGACGATAGATGAGCGGCTTGAGGAGCTGCTTCCCGAACACGCAGCACTTGAAGAGCAGTTAGAAGCACTTGAGCAAGCCCTTGCCGATGCCAGCCCAGCTCTGGAAGCTGCTGAACAGCAGTGGTCCGATGCTGAGAATCACTGGCGGGATGCCAGTCGTGCAGCGGATCGTAGCCAGGATCAATTGCGTGATTTAGAGCAGCGCATTGCACGCTTGCAGACCGAGAAGCAGCGTCGTCGCCAACAGCGAGGCGAGCTTGCTGATGTCGCGGCACTGCGTAATGAATATCTTGAATGCCAAGCACAACGGCAAGAAGCCGACCAACGGGCTAACGAATTTAAAGTCGAACGCGAGCAGTGGCAGCAGCGTTATAGTGACGCCAAAGCCGCCTATCAACAGGCTGTTCAGTCCCGCGATCAGCAGCGTGCTGAGCTTAGCCAGTATCAAGGCGAGCTGGCATCACTGCAGGCTTTAATAGATGCCGCCTTAGCTGACCATGATCCCCATCTTAGCGAAACATTAGCCGCCCATGGCCTCGCTGATGCACCACAGTTAGGTGAAGCCATTAGTGTGGTGCCAGGTTGGGAGCGAGTGATTTCCTCGCTGCTTGCCCCATGGTTAAACGCTCGACTAGTCGATGCAGAGCAATTAAAGGCCTTACCTGAAGCGCTTGCCACTGAGTGGGTCTTAATCGACCAAGCAACACACTCTACCCCTTCTCATGATCGCCTCGATGCATTAGTTACTGGTGCCGGAGCATTGGGAGAGTGGTTGGCGAGTATTTATTACGTAGATACCAATGAAGAGGCCAGTGCACTACTGCCTGCTTTGGCTCCAGGGGAAAGTGTTGTTAGCCGTGAGGGCGTATGGCGTGGGCGCGGTTGGCTGCACCAGCAGGCCAATGGCGAAGGCGTTGATGCGCTTCTCATCACTCGTCGCCGGTTTGACGAACTTGCCGCCCAGCGCGAGCAGGTAGAAGAGGCCCTGGCGCTGTTAGACGAACAGTGCAATGCTGCAAGCGAAGCCATTGAAACCTTAGAGCTTACGCGTGAGCAACAGGTCGAGCAGGAGCGAGCCCATGCTGCAACCCTCCAACAGTTTGCAGTAAAAGAGCAGCGCCTCGCCCAGCACCTGGAGCATTTAGAGGGTCGTGCGACGGAGCTGGATGACGAGCTTGCCCAGTTGCAAGAGAGTGAGGCAGAACTAACACTTACCTTAGAAGAGCAGCGTGCCCGTTGGCATGGTGCTATGGAGCAGTTGGAAGTAGCTGCTGAATCCCGCGAAACCAGCGCTGCACAGCGTAGCCATAAGCGTGAACAGCGCGAACAGCTAAACTTACAGCATTCGCCGCTTAAAGCGCGCCAGCAAGCATTAGCGCTTGAGCGTGAGCGACTGAACGCCGAGCGTGAAAGTTTACGTGCCCAGCAAGCCCGTAGTAGTGATAGCGAAGAGCGAATATTGTTACGTATTGCCGAGTTAGAAGAGTCTCGGGAGATGCTAATAGAGCCGGATGAACTGGCCGGTGAAGAGCTGGAAGAATTACTGCATCAGCGTGAACAGCAGGAGCGCCGTTTAAACGACACCCGCCAGCAGGCTCAAGCACTTGCTGAGCAGTTGCGTAATGACGAGTTGGCTCGCCAGCAGCATGAGCGTAACTTAGAGCAGAGCCGTGAACAGCTTCAACAGCGACGAATGGATGTGCAGGCGCTGGCATTGAAGGCTGCTACCCAAGATGAGCAGTTGGCAGAACTAGGTCACGATGCAGAAGCACTTGCTGAACACTTGCCTAATGACGCTAGTGAAACAGCTTGGCAGGAGCGTTTAGAGAATACATCGGATAAAATTCGTCGCCTGGGCGCTATTAACCTTGCGGCGATTGAAGAGTATGACCAGCAGGCTGAGCGGCGGAACTACCTGGAAGCCCAGCACGCCGAGCTAACCGAAGCGCTGGAAACCTTAGAGCGGGCAATTAAACGCATTGACCAGGAAACCCGTATACGCTTTCGGGAGACCTTCGAGCAGGTTAATACAGGGCTGCAAACATTGTTTCCTCGCGTGTTTGGCGGCGGTGCTGCCTGGTTAACGCTAACGGGGGATGATCTGCTGGAAACTGGCGTGGCGATTATGGCCCGCCCACCTGGTAAGAAAAACAGCACGATTCATCTATTATCAGGCGGCGAAAAGGCGTTAACCGCACTTTCTTTAGTGTTTGCCATTTTCCAGCTGAATCCTGCGCCTTTTTGTATGCTGGATGAAGTCGATGCGCCTTTAGATGATGCCAACGTAGGTCGTTATGCAAAGTTGGTAAAAGAAATGTCCGAAAGCGTGCAGTTTATCTACATTACTCACAATAAAATTGCCATGGAGGCCGCTGAGCGTCTGATGGGGGTTACCATGCAGGAGCCTGGCGTATCGCGCCTAGTATCGGTAGGTATTGATGAAGCTGCAGCGTTAGTGGATGAGTAATGTTGTAAATAATTATCGTGAAAATGGCACTTTTAAGTCGTTCCATAGTCAGAAAAACGGCGTTTAGTATCGCTTAATGTGGCTTTAATGCGTGAAAATTGGTAAAAATTGGCACTTTTCGTAGTATCCGCGCTATGCTTGGTGATAAATGCTTATTCATAAGAAGGTTCTATATTCGGGTATGGCATTTAAGTGCTGTGCTCAAGCAACCGGTTAAACGACCCATGGAATGCTCGACATGGAATTAAGAGAGTGGTTAATCATTCTAGGACTGGCGCTGGTATCGCTTATCGTAGTTGATGGCGTACGCAGACTTCAACGCCAGCGTCGCGTGCCTCGCTTAGACCAAGCAGTCAAAGACCTGCCGGCCGCTAAACCGGAAGAGTTTGATGACGCAGCAAAAGAGGCGGAAATCAACTGGGAGTTGCCCAATGGTGGCGCCAGGGTTGTTAAGCCTGCTGACTATAGCGGTCTTGGCCGAAAACCTAAATTAGAGCGCCAAGAGCACCCAGGGCCTTCTAAAGTGCTTGCCGATTTTAGGCGCTCTTTTTCGAGGGCAATGCCTAAACACAAATCTGTGGCCAAGCAAAAATCTGCAGTAAGGCAGGATGCCTCAATTGCTCCTCTAGCTCAAGCTTCAGTAATGTACTCCGATGCGGATATGTTGGCTACGACTCCAGCTGCGCAATCCGAGCAGAACTCGCCTAAGGCTTTTGAGCAAGAGCGCCAAGATCCAAGTGTATCAGTCGCCAGTGTATCAACATCCGATACTCCGACAGCCACCAGCAACTCTAATGATATTGCTAACGATGAGGTGGCTAGCACAGAGCCCAAGCAGGAAGCTCTACAACAGGAAGCTCTACAGCAGGAGAAGGTTAGCACACCCATCGCTGAGCAAGTTACCGCTGTGGAAGAACCGATCGCTGCGGAACAGCCGATAGCGGCTGAATCATCTGCTCCTGAAACTGCGCAAAGTCCTGTTGGTAAACCTACCCCCACAGTTAGCGACCATCAGGAGGACGAACGAGCAGAGGAAGAATCAGCTTCAGCGGCGGCTGCTTCGCAGCAGAAGAAGGCGCTTGATGAAACCCAAACCGAATCTGCATCAACTCCGCTCTCTGCAGTAGATGAAACGTCTTTAGATGTACCCACAACTCAGCAGAGCGCGGCTGACCAAGACGAACCTGTGTTGCGCGCAGAGCCAGAAGATGCCGCTTTTGCCAAGCACTCTTCTGATGCTCCCAAGCGTCGCCAACTACGTCTAGGTACTGCGGGCGAGTACAGTGAGTTAGGTGATGATGAAATCGATGAGTACCGCTTAGTTGATTTTGAAGGCATTGCTCGCTCCTTCAAGCGCCGCTTGATTGAGCGCCGTAAACAGAAAGCCATCAAAAAAGCTGAAAAAGCCAAACGGGCTGAAGCCTTGGCTAAACAGAAAGCAGAGCGCAAAGCACTTGAGGCTGAGCAGCGCCGCGAAGCGAAAGAAGCTGCTGCAGCGGAGAAAGCGCGTCTTGCCCAGGAGCGTGCAGAGGCTCGTGAAGCAGCCGCTAAAGCAGCGGAGGCACAGCGTATTGCTCAGGAAGAGGCTCGGGCAGCAGCTGCAGCTGAGGCTATGTCTCAAAGTGCTATGTCTCAAAGTGCTATGTCTCAAAGTGACCGATCTCACAGTGTCATGGCTACTGATGGCTACAAGGAGCCTTCGCTTGGGGCTGCAGGCTACGCTGACGACTACTCTCAGGGCTATGACAGTCAGGGCTATGACAGCGTTGACGAATATGATGAGTACGTAACGGAAGCTTACGCCTCTCAAGACAGTGTGGTGCGTAATCATCCAACGCTAGAAAAAGCTTTACGCCACGATGTGAACGGAGAACATGCCAAAGAAACGCTAACTAACGCCGATGAAATGGTAGTTATTAGTGTGCTTTCCCGCGATCCTGAGGGCTTTGACGGAGGCAAGCTTCTTGAGCTGATGATGGTTTGTGGCCTGCGTTATAGCCGTACCATGGGTATTTTTCATCGCTTCGAAACGGAAAGCTCTGATAGCGAGTTGCAGTTCTCAATGGTCAACGTGCTTAAACCCGGCACCTTCCCCATTGAAGAGATGGACGACTTCGTCACGCCAGGTATCACACTGCTGATGCCGCTACCTGGTGCTGCAGATAGTTCGGCCGCCTTTGAAGCCATGGTAGAAACTGCCATGGTATTGGTGCGCCATATGGGAGGCGAGCTGAAAGATGAAAACCACAGCGTGATGACTGCACAAACCATCGAATTTTCCCGTCAACGGGTTCATGAATTCGAGCGTCGTAACCGCTTGCATCGCCATATGCAGGCACGCTAGACGCCACGTTGCCTAAGCACCCGCCTTCCTAAAGAAGGCGGGTGTTTTTGTTACTAACTAGCTGTTTTTTGTACCCGGAATTTTTTAATGAGTCAGCCTGAGTCAACACTGCTGGAAGAGATTAGCCAACTGCGCGCTGATCTGGATGATGCTAACTACCGCTACTATGTATTAGATGAACCAACGCTGACTGACGCGGATTATGATCGCAAACTGCGGCGCTTACAGCAGTTGGAGGCCGAATACCCCTCCCAGATATCGCCAGATTCACCGACCCAAAGAGTAGGGGCTGCACCGGCGGAAGGTTTTCCGGAAGTTGCCCATGCGATCCCGATGCTTTCGCTGGATAACGCCTTTAGTCGCGAAGAGATTCTAGCGTTTGCTGAGCGAGTAGCCGAGCGCTTGGAGTGCCAGGCAGCAGAGATAGAGTTTAGCTGCGAGCCGAAGCTCGACGGTGCGGCGGTATCGTTGGTATATGAGCAGGGCGTACTGGTCAGCGGCGCTACCCGTGGCGATGGCCGTACAGGGGAAGGCATTACCTCAAACTTGCGCACCCTACGTTCGGTGCCGCTAAAGTTAGTAGGCAAGAATGCTCCTGGCCTATTGGAAGTCCGTGGTGAAGTGATTATGCGCCACTCAGGCTTTGAAGCACTTAACGAGCGTGCCAGGAGTGAAGGCAGCAAGGTATTTGCTAACCCACGTAATGCTGCCGCTGGCAGCTTGCGCCAGCTCGACCCACGTATTACTGCTACCCGCCCACTGGAGTTCCATGCCTACCAAGCCGCGCGGCTTGAGCCTGACTTAGGTGATGTAACTCATAGTGCGCTAATGGCACGGTTATCCACACTGGGGTTTCGAACCAGCGCTGAGCTTTGTACTGTGCGTGGTCCTGAGGCTGTAGCGGACTTCTGCGAGCAGTTAGGCGAAAAGCGTGATCAGTTAGGCTACGACATCGATGGCGTGGTGATTAAGGTGAACGATCTTCGCCACCAACGTGAGCTGGGCTTCGTGGCCCGAGCGCCGCGCTGGGCTGTGGCGTTTAAGTTTCCCGCCCAGGAAGAGGTCACCACGCTTAACGATGTGGAGTTCCAGGTGGGGCGTACGGGGGCTATTACGCCAGTCGCGCGGCTAGAGCCGGTGACCGTGGCAGGTGTGACGGTGTCCAATGCGACGCTACATAACGCCGATGAGATTACCCGGCTAGGCGTTATGATTGGCGATACGGTAGCCATTCGCCGCGCTGGCGATGTCATACCTCAAGTAGTGCGAGTGGATACCGATAAACGCCCAGCAGATGCACGAGCTATTAATTTCCCCGATCACTGCCCTGTATGCGGTTCGGACATTGAGCGTCTGGAAGGTGAAGCTGTAGCTCGCTGTTCTGGTGGGCTTTACTGCGCTGCGCAGCGTAAAGAGGCACTAAAGCACTTTGCCAGCCGTAAGGCACTTGATATTGACGGACTGGGTGAAAAGTTAATTGAACAGTTGGTGGATCAAGACTGGGTAAAAACGCCAGCGGATCTCTTTCACCTAAGTGTTGAGCAACTGCAAAGCCTGCCGCGAATGGGCGTGAAGTCAGCCACTAATCTAGTCAATGCATTGGAAAAAGCCAAACAAACGACTCTGGCGCGGTTTATTTATGCACTGGGTATTCGTGAGGTAGGTGAGGCTACGGCAGCTAATGTCGCCAGCCACTTTGGTACTTTGCAAGCGTTACAAAGCGCTGAGCAAGTGGCGTTAGAAGCGGTGAACGATGTGGGGCCTATTGTCGCGACACATATCCATACCTTTTTCCGTCAGCCCCATAACCTCGAAACTCTGCAAGCACTGCTGGAAGTTGGCATTACTTGGCAAGAGAGTGAGGTCACCCAGGGACCGACACCCCTTGAAGGGCAAACATGGGTGCTAACAGGCTCGCTGGACACCATGACCCGCGATGAAGGCAAAGCGAGACTACAGGCGTTAGGGGCCAAAGTGGCGGGCAGCGTTTCAAAGAAGACAACCTGCTTGGTGGCTGGGGAGGCCGCGGGAAGCAAGTTAGCCAAAGCAGAGCAGTTGGGTGTGGAAGTTATCGACGAAGTGACTTTTATTGAGCGTTTAGCTGCCTGGGAGCAGAGTTAATGGCAGAGTTAAGGGGCCGTTTTATCGAAGTACCGGCGCGTATGTTGCCGCCGGAAACACTAAATGCCCTGCTGGAAGCGTTTGTTACCCGCCAGGGGTACGACACCACTGATACGGGTGCGGGTATGAGCGGCTGGGTAGCCGAGCTTAAGCAGCAGCTTGAGCGCCACGAGCTGATTATTGCCCATGATCTTGAGCTTGAAATGACCGAGGTGATGACTCTCGCCCAATGGCGTGCCTTTGGACGAGATCTGGCGGACGACGAGGAGGAGGGGGACTACTGATCGCGCACCAATGTACTGATAATACGTCGTCCAGGGTGTAGGTGATCCACCAGCGGTTGCTCCAGGGGGAGTGGCTCATCGCAGATTCTAGACGCAATTACCTCGGCGCATAGCGGGGCGCTGGCAAGCCCCCGCGAGCCGTGGGCAGTAGTGATCCATAGTCCTGAATAGTGCTCGCCCTGGGTACTTGGTACCTTGGATGCATCCTTACGTAGTACCGCGTAAACGTGCTGCCAGATATCGGCTTTCGGCACTGGCCCTGCGTAAGGGCTTTTATCCGGGCTTGCTGCCCGTACGGCGGCACGGCCTTTCAGGTCCTCAGCACTCAGCGCCAGGCCGGAAGCTTCTAACTGCGCAACCCAATCTGGTAGCGCTTGGCGCAGTTCATCAATGTTGCGCTGGTGGTCGTCAGCGGTCACATTGCTGGTGGTGTTATTGGGGATAAAACTGGCACCAAAGGTTAGTATGCCTTCCACTGGGGGCGATACATAGCCACCGGCGCATACTACTCGCTGTGGGGCTTGTAACCCCTCTGGGAGTGCCATCTCGCTGACTTGGCCACGTACCTGCTGCAACGGCAGCTCAGCGGTTTGCGCAAATTGATTGGCAAGCGTTGCGTTAGCCACTACTACTTGGTCTGCGTTGATAGACTCTCCACTGACCAGCTCAATCTGCCATGCGTTGCCTTGCTGGTGTAGTGCGGTTACTTCCCCTTGATACAGAGTGATATTAGGGTGCTTAACCAACTGTTCACATAGCAACTTAGGCCGCACCCAGCCAGCCTGGGGATAAAACAGCCCATGGTTAGCATTAATCGGAACGCCCACAAGCTTACTAAGGCCTTCCGATTGAGCCGTAACCACCGTCTCTGGCAGCGAGTGGCGGTCCATAAAGCGCTGTTGACGGGTAATTTCTTTGTCGCTTAAGGCAAGTTGTACCACGCCACTGGGTTGCCATAGCGGTGTATTCAGCGGCACATCGGTAGCCAACTGGTTAAGCCAGCGTTGGCTGTAGAGCATACCCGCAAAATAGAACCGGCTTTGGTGATTGGTCTCCGCTGCCAGCTTCACGTACAACGCTCCCTGGCGGTTACCGGAGCCTCCTGCACCGGGGGCATCCCGTTCTACCACTGTCACGCGTAAGCCACGTTTTGCTAGCGCGGCCGCGACGCTGCAGCCCGCTATGCCTGCTCCTATGACCACCACATGATTCGCGGTATGCGCGGTAGGCGGGGTAAACCAAGGGGTTGCTTGGCGGCGCATGTCGGCGGGAGGAGTATCAATATGGCCCGCGAGCATTTCCCGCTTACGCCCAAACCCCGGTACTTTTTGCCAGCTAAATCCCGCTGCTTTTAGACCACGTTTCACAATACCTGCGCAGGTAAAAGTGGCAAAGGTGGCACCTGGGCGGGAGCGGGCAGCCATGGCCTCAAACAGCTCAGGTTGCCACATTTCAGCGTTTTTAGACGGTGCAAAACCGTCCAAAAACCAAGCGTCCACTTGGCCATCTAATAAGCTCAACCGCTCGGTGGTATCACCAAAATGCAGGTCAAGAGTTACTCGCTCGCTAAGATGTAAACGGTGGATACCACTAACAGCCTCGGGCCACAGGGCGCACAGTTTTTGTGAATAACCCGCGAGTGAAGGCCAAGCGCTTAATGCACGTATCAGAGAGTTCTGATCAAGGGGAAACTTTTCTGTGGATAACAGGTGTAGCCGTGCGCTTGCTGGCGCGTGTTGTTCAAAGCAGGCCCAGGCGCACAGCATATTTAGCCCGGTGCCAAAGCCCGTTTCACCAATCACAAAAGCGCGGGCATGCTGCCACGCCGCAAAACGCTCGGGAAGGTGGTTAGCTCCCAAGAAAACGTGTTCTGTTTCGGCGCGCCCATCGCCACGGGTGAAATAGACGTCATCGAAGGCTGTTGAGTGGGGGGCCCCCTCGTTCCAAGTAAGCGCTGGTATGGTTAACGCCGCGAGTGGAGGTAAAGCGTTTGGACGTTGGGTCACGCGGGTATCCCCGTACTAATAAAGTGAGCGATAAGAGTTGGTTAAAAAATGATCAATTTGCTAATCGGGGCGTTATCACTGGCCTGTAGAAAAGCGTCCGCTGGGTTTGCACAGAGTTTTCCACAGGCTCTGTGAAAAACCAGGCGGACCCTCCATATTCGCCCAAAAGGGTCAAGGCAAAACTTTTTTGAACGGCTTAACAATTACCTTGGCATAGACCCCTGCAATGATGTATGGGTCTGCGTCTGCCCATGCTTGTGCGGCTTCTAGGCTGTCGAATTCCGCTACGACTAAGCTGCCGCTGAAGCCCGCTTCGCCCGGGTTGTCAGCATCAATGGCGGGGTGTGGGCCAGCTAGCACCAGGCGGCCTTCATCGCGCAGGGCCTCTAGGCGAGCCAAGTGATCTGGGCGTGCCGATAACCGACGCTCCAAGCTGTTAGCTACATCTTCACTGATAATGGCGTAATGCATGGAAATAACTCCTTGAATGCAGGGGGCGATTGTCCAGAGTAACATTGACCGCACCCGCGTAAGCGCGCACCATGGCGAGCGCCTGTGAACCATTAAAGGGAAACAGGAAGCCTGTTCGTGTCTGACACGCCTATTCTGACAAACTCGCCACACGGCGTCATGCTTATGCCCCTACTTCCTGCAAACTCTCTCCCCCATGCCTTTGATGCCGACCAGCGATACCCGGTGGATTTACACATGCATTCCACGGCATCCGACGGTGCGCTGACGCCCAGCGAACTGGTTACGCTCTGTGCTGAGCGTGGGCTTCGCTATATGGCGCTGACCGATCACGACACCATGGATGGCATAGCCGAGGCAGCCGAAGCTGCTCAGCATGCTGGGCTTTGCTTAGTGCCAGGCTGTGAGTTATCCACGCGTTGGCAGGGGATTAATATTCATGTGGTAGCGCTAATGCCAGGCGGGCTGCAAGGCCCTATGGTGGAGGGGCTTGAGCAGCAGCGGATAGCACGGATACAGCGAGCAGAGCTCATTGCTGAGCGGCTAGAGAAGGCTGGGCTTTCCAACGCGCTGGAAAAGGCCCGGCTACAGGCTGGCAGCGAGCGTCCGCTGGGGCGTCCGGATTTTGCCCGTGCCTTGGTAGCCGATGGCATGGTGGCTGATTGGGCTAGCGCGTTTAAGCGTTACCTGGGCAGTGGTAAAAAAGGTGATGTAAAAGCCCTCTGGCCAGAAATTAGTGAAGCAGTGAAGTGGGTAGTGGCTTCAGGTGGTGTGGCGGTGCTGGCACACCCACTGCGACATGGGTTAACCAGGCGCAAGCGTGGCCTGCTAATGGATACCTTCCAGGCTGCAGGCGGGCAAGGCGTTGAGCTGGTTAGTGGCCAGCAAAACCCTGACAGCACCCGTGATTTAGCTCGTCAGCTGGTTGAGCGTGATTTATACGCCTCTATGGGCAGTGATTTTCACTTTCCTGGTAGCCATGCTGCCCCAGGAAGCATGAGCTTGATACCACGCACCGCTGCGCTGCCGATTTGGCAGCACCCACGCCTTGCTCACCTGAGGGATGCCCCTAGTGGCATGCTAGCACTAGGGTGTTAAGCCAGCGAATCAGCTAAGCTGATACTGGTATAGTTAAAGATACCGATACAGTTAAAGATACCGATACAGTTAAAAAGTACCGAGCGAACATATGCCTACAGGCAGGAGTAAGCGATGAGCCAATATTTTCAGATTCATCCGGAAAACCCGCAAAAGCGCTTAATTGATCAAGCTATCGAGATTATTCGTAAAGGCGGGGTGGTGGCGTACCCAACTGATTCTGGTTATGCATTGGGTTGCCATTTGGGCGAGAAAAAGGCCATTGAGAAAATCAAATGGCTGCGCTCGCTGGATGATAAGCACAACTTTACTTTGGTGTGTTCCGATCTCTCTGAAATTGGCACCTACGCTAAAGTAGATAATGATGTGTTTCGGCTGCTGAAAGCCCACACCCCTGGGCCTTATACCTATATTTTGGATGCAACGTCTGAGGTGCCACGCCTTTTACTGCACCCCAAGCGCCGCTCAATAGGCGTGCGTGTACCAGATCACCGGATTACGCATGCGCTATTGGCAGCCCTGGGTGAGCCGTTAATGAGCGTGACGCTGATCCCTGTAGGCGATGATCTACCCATGAACGACCCGGAGGAGATTCGCGAACGCTTTGGTGCTCATTTAGATGCCATTATTGATGGTGGTGCCTGCCATTTAGACCCCACCAGCGTTATTGATTTGCGTGACTTGCCGCCGAAAATCATTCGTGAAGGGCGGGGGGATATTACGCCGTTCAGTAGCTAGTTTTCAGGTGTGGCCTAAATTTTCCTAGCTCTGGCTTTTATCTTTTTTGTGCTGGCGCGGGTCCTCACTCTCTTCATCCAGCCAAGTGCCGCAGCGCAGGCAGTAGCGGGCACGTTTTTCGTGGCGGTCATGACCACAGCCTGGGCATGCTTCTTCAGAGTAGCGATCCTCACGAATCGAGCGGATCACCTGGGCGGAAAATACCCCAGTAGGCACCGCAATAATGGAGTAACCCAGCAGCATTAGCACCATGGTGATAGCCTTACCGAGCGAGGTGGCGGGTACAATATCGCCATAGCCCACTGTCGTCATGCTCACAATCGCCCAGTACATCGACATAGGAATGCTGGTAAAGCCTGACTCTGGTGATTCAATGGTGTACATCAGCGCCGCAAACAGCATTACTACCATTAAGACGCTACTGAAAAATAATAAGATTTGGCGGAGGCTGCGCTTAAGTGCGTCGAGCAGTAGGCGCCCTTCACCAATGAACTCCATTAACCTTAGAATACGAAAGATGCGTAGCACGCGAAGAATGCGAACCATCACTAGCCCGTGAGCCCCTGGTACTAGCAGCACTAGCCAAGTCGGAATAATCGCGATCAAATCGACAATGCCGTAGAAGCTTTTAAGGTAAATGGTGGGGCGCTCTAAGCAATAAATACGCACCGCTAGCTCAACGCTGAACAGCAGCGTAAATGCCCACTCGACATAGAAGAAATACTGCCCGTAACGTTCGGAGTAAGCTTCCACACTATCTAGCAAAATCACCGCTACGCTCATCAGAATGGCGATAATCAAAGCGATATCAAACGCCTTGGCACCTGGGGTGTCAGATTCAAAAATAATATGAAATAGTCGTGTGCGAATTCCTTCCGCACCTGGCGCTAAATGAAAGCTCATCGTGTCATCCTGGGTGGGCTTAACGCTTATTAGCGTAGCGGGGTTTGAGCAGCCAAGCGATTCGCTAGCGTTAACGCAGTATGACCGTAGGCGGTACTTGGCTGCCCATCAGCATTAAGCGCTTTGTTCAACTGCTGCGCCAAGCTGTTGAGGCCAACGTCAAGGCTGGGATGGGTTGCTAGGTTGTTCAAGGCATGCTGAGCCGCTCGCAAGTGCTCGTTTTGACCGCTGTCGTGATGGGCATCTAGTGCCACGGTAGCCCGGTGTAGCCATTGGGCGGGTGTGCTGGCCTCGGGAAGTGCCCACTGTTTTATGGCTAAAGCATTACCGCGGGCTGCTTTGCTGCTGTCAGAAGGGCGTAGCGGAACACTTTCTGCCAGTGTTAACGCCAGTGCCCATAGCGCTTCTGGCTCGCCTGCTTTTAGCTCAAGCTCTATTTCACAAATTGGTGCTCGGGCGCTGCCGCTGGTTATTTCTCCTTCGTCCAGTACTAGCTCAATGTGGCTCCCTTGCCACGTAAGCTGCCAGCTATGCCGAGTAAAATCAGTACGCAGGGTAGGGGCGAGCTGGCCCAGATAGACTGCTAGCTTGCCTTGGAAGGGGGGAAGCTGTTGAAGGGCTTTTTGATCCAGCTGTTGGCTGGTAAGTTGCCACTCCCACTCCTGTCGGCTGGATAAACCACCCCCGCCATGGCCTGCAGTTTTAACGGTCTGAAGTATCCGGTCATCAATTTGACGCAGGCGGACGGCGATCTTTGATTTAGCCAAATCGCCGGAGGGTGTGTCGAAGTAGGTATTGACTAAATACTGCTTCAGCGGCGCAGTGCCTGCTAGCATTGGGTGGGTAAGTAGTGTTTTGGTGTGTGCGGAAGGTAGCGCTAGCTTAAGCTCAACCTCGTTGACTGCTAAATTAATGTTTGAGTTTTTCATGACATTAGCCACCTTGGTAGTGTGACGTTTTAGTGAATTTTTGATGACATTGTGAACTTTTCATGACGGCGGCGGGCGCACTCTTTATACTGGCGCCGCCATTTCCAGGCTCCCCGAAAACAGGCTAAAGGCTATATGGTTACCTCCAACCCTTTTTCCGCGATGTTTGGCCGCTCGCCATTCCAGCCGCTGCTGGCCCACATCGTCAAGGCCAATGAATGTGCCGATCAACTGTTGCCGTTCTTTGAAGCAACGCTTGTTGGTGATTGGGACACCGCCGCTACGATACGCGAGAACGTGACGCGGTTAGAGCACGACGCCGACATGCTTAAAACTGAGCTGCGGCTAAACTTGCCCAATACGATGTTCCTACCTGTATCGCGCTCTGACCTGCTCGATTTGATCAGTGTGCAGGATAAGATCGCTAATAAGGTGCGTGACATTACCGGTATTATGCTGGGCCGTAAAATGTGTGTGCCTGATGAGCTAGCAGTGCCAATGCGTGAGTACATGGTCACTAGCGTGGCCTGTGTGGCTCAAGCACGCCAAGCACTCGAAGAGCTTAAAGATCTACTTGAGTCAGGGTTTGGGCGCAATGTTTCTGATGTGATGCAGAATATGATTCGTGAGTTGCACACTCTTGAGCACCAAGCGGATGATCAGCAAATCGCTATTCGGCGTCGGCTGTTTGAGCTGGAAAGTCAGTTACCGCCGGTGGATGTGATCTTTCTCTACAAGATCATTGACTGGGTTGGCGAGTTGTCCGATCGCGCCGAACGTGTGGGCAGCCGCCTACAGATTTTGACCGCACGCTAAGGGGATCTCATGCTGATTATTGCCCAGCACGGTGAAATTTTTATCATCCTGGCCTGCTTGTTTGGCTTCTTTATGGCTTGGGGCGTGGGTGCCAACGATGTAGCCAACGCCATGGGGACTTCGGTGGGGTCGAAAGCGATCACCATCAAACAGGCCATCATTATTGCGGTTATTTTTGAGTTTTTAGGTGCCTGGTTAGCAGGTGGGGAAGTAACCGCCACTATTCGTGGCGGCATGCTCGACCCAGTCCTGCTTGAAGCAAATCCACAGCTACTGGTTTACGGCATGCTCTCTGCGTTGCTGGCAGCAGCTATCTGGCTGATGATTGCTTCTGCTCGCGGTTGGCCGGTGTCTACCACACACTCTATTGTGGGCGCTATTGTGGGCTTTGGCGCGGTAGGGTTAGGTGTTGAGGCGGTGGCTTGGAGCCGAGTGGGTACGATTGCTTCCAGTTGGGTTATTTCGCCTCTGTTGGCCGGTACCATCGGTTTTGTGTTGTTTAAGTCGGTACACCACCTTATTTTTGAAAACAAGGACCCATTCGCAGCGGCTAAGCGTTACGTGCCTGGCTATATATTCCTGGTCGGGTTTATCGTTTCCATGGTCACGCTAACCAAAGGTTTGACTCACGTCGGGCTAGATCTCACCTTCGGCCAAAGCTTCTTACTGTCGATTTTGCTGGGTGCCGCCATTATGGGGCTGGGCCTTATACTGCAACGTCGTATTAAGTATGAGAAAAACACCAGCGATCACTTTGGCTACGCCAACGTAGAGCGTGTATTTGGCGTGCTGATGATCTTTACTGCCTGTGCAATGGCGTTTGCTCATGGTTCCAACGATGTCGCTAATGCCGTCGGTCCGTTGGCAGCGGTTATCAGCGTGGTGCGTAGCGATGGTGTCATTGATAGTGCTGCCTTAGTACCCTGGTGGGTACTAGTGCTAGGTGGTGCTGGCATCGTAGTGGGGCTTGTTACTTACGGCCATAAGGTGATTGCAACGGTGGGTACTGGCATTACCGAATTAACCCCCAGCCGTGGCTTTGCGGCAACGTTAGCAGCGGCTACCACTGTTGTACTGGCTTCCGGTACCGGCTTGCCTATTTCCACCACCCATACGCTAGTAGGCGCCATTCTCGGAGTAGGGCTGGCGCGTGGCATGGCAGCACTTAACCTGCGTGTTATCGGCACCATTGTAATGTCGTGGTTGATTACGCTACCTGCTGGTGCGGGCTTGGCCATCCTGTTTTTCTTTATGTTCAAAGGCATGTTTGGCTAACAAGCTGGGCTAATCCCACGGCTACACGTCTTGGTGTTATGCCATTGCTGGCTATGAACGCAGCGGCACCTTCTGTGTATAAGATCTTTGCATACATTCTGTGCTCAAGATCTTTGCAATAGAAGGTGCCGCTGTTTTTTGTGCTCTGTTAATATAAATATGGTTATTTTCTTTCACCTGCTGCCGGAGAGCGGCCCTTGGACACACGTTTCCCCTTTGTTGATTGGTTTCGCAATGCCTCCCCCTATATTAATGCGCACCGGGGGCGAACCTTTGTCATCTTAATTGAAGGCGAAGCCATGGCGTCTGGGCGAGGGGAGCAACTGATTCAGGATCTTGCGCTACTGCATACTTTGGGTGTGCGGCTGGTGGTGGTGTTTGGTATTCGCCCCCAAGTGCACGCAGCACTTACTGCAGCTGGTGTCGAGCCAACACGAGTAGATGGCCGCTGGGTGGCCGACCGTGCGGTGATGGCCCATGTAGAGCAGGTGGCAGCTCACCAGCGGCTCTGGCTGGAAGCACGGCTCTCTTTGGGTTTGCCCAGTACACCGCTACATGGCGTAGAGCTAAGTGTTATTTCTGGCAATTTGGTGACCGCCAAGCCGTTAGGTGTGCGCGAAGGGGTCGATTTTGACCATAGTGGCGAGGTGCGCAGGGTACGAGCCAGCGCTATTGAAGGGTTGCTGGAAAAAGGCTCGTTAGTGCTGTTGCCGCCACTGGGCTTTTCCAGTACCGGCGAGGTGTTCGATTTGGACGCTTCAGAGGTTGCTCAGCATGCTGCTGTAGCGCTGAAAGCCGATAAGCTGATTCTACTGGGTGAGTCTGAAGGTCTCGAAGATGAGCAGGGGCTGCTGCGCCAGCTTTCGCCTGCTGAGGCCGAACCACGCTTGCAGCATGCGGTGCCGGGTAGTGAGCTGGCTCGCCACTTAAATGCCGCTTGTACCGCTGCCCGGGAAGGCGTAGCACGCACGCACCTGCTCTCCTGGCGTAATCACGATGCGCTACTGGGCGAGCTGTTTACCCGGGACGGCGTGGGTACCATGATCACCCAGCACCGCTATGAGCAACTTCGTCCTGCTACGCTTAATGACGTAGCGGGCCTGCTGGAGTTGCTGGAGCCGTTAGAGCGTCGCGGTATGCTGGTGGCTCGCTCCAGGGAGCGGCTTGAACATGAAATTGATGATTATATGGTGATTGAGCGTGACGGTATGGTGATCGGCTGTGCCGCGCTGCATGTTTTCCCTAGTACCACCGTGGGCGAGCTGGCCTGTGTGGCGGTACATGATAACTACCGGGGCGGTGAACGGGGAGAGCGCTTAGTCGAGGCATTAGAGCGCCGTGCCCGCCAGCGTGGCTTAGCGGAAATGTTTGTTCTTACTACTCATACCGCCCACTGGTTTGTGGAGCGGGGCTTTCGCACTGCGAGCCTGGACGATCTGCCGCCGTTAAAACGCGAGGCCTATAACCATGCCCGTAAATCTAAAGTGCTGGTGAAATTGTTAAACGGTTAACACTGACCAAGACGAAGAGGGTGAAAAACTGGATAATGGGCGGCAATTCGCCGATGGCCTGTCTGTTTAAACAGCTCGATTGTTAAAAGACCAAGCATTTCAACAGACCAGGATTTGTAAAAGCCAAGGCAAACTCATTGCTCCGGATGCCCTCTTATGGAAATTAAAGTTAACTATCTCGACAATCTCCGTTTGGAGGCTAAGTTCGATGATTTCACGGTTATCTCCGATCAGCCTATTCGCTACAAAGGCGATGGCTCAGCGCCTGGCCCGTTTGACTACTTTTTGGCCTCGTCGGCCATGTGTGCCGCTTACTTTGTGAAGGTGTACTGTAACGCACGGGATATTCCTACCGATAATATTCGCCTTTCCCAAAACAACATTGTTGACCCGGAAAACCGCTACAAGCAGATTTTCAAAATTCAGGTAGAGTTGCCGGAAGATATCTCCGCGAAAGATCGCGAAGGTATTCTGCGCTCCATTGACCGCTGTACGGTGAAGAAGGTCGTACAAACCGGCCCCGAGTTCCAGATAGAGACAGTCGAGAACATCGATGAAGACGCTCAGGCACTGTTAATGGGCGCGCCAGAAGGCAGTACAACCTATATCCCGGGTAAAGACCTGCCGCTGGAGCAGACCATTGCGAATATGAGTGCAATGCTTGCTGACCTGGGCATGAAAATTGAGATCGCTTCCTGGCGGAATATCGTCCCCCATGTGTGGTCATTGCATATTCGCGACGCTGCCTCACCCATGTGCTTTACCAACGGCAAAGGCGCGACCAAAGAGAGCGCGCTATGTTCTGCGCTGGGCGAGTTTATCGAGCGCTTAAGCTGTAACTTCTTCTATAACGACCAGTTCTTTGGCGAAGAGATTGCGGCGAGCGACTTTGTCCACTACCCCAATGAAAAGTGGTTCCAGCCAGGACCGGGCGATGAGCTACCAGAGGAAATTCTCGACGAGCACTGTCTGGCGATCTACAACCCTGAAGGCGAGCTGTGTGGTTCGCATCTGATTGACACTAACTCCGGCCGCGAAGATAGGGGGATTGTGTCGCTGCCGTTTGTGCGCCAATCCGATGGCGAAACGGTCTACTTCCCATCGAATCTGATCGAAAATCTATTCCTGAGTAACGGCATGAGCGCCGGTAATACCCTGGTAGAAGCTCAGGTGCAGTGCCTTTCGGAAATTTTCGAGCGGGCGGTGAAGCGTGAGATCCTCGAGCAGGAGCTAACCTTGCCAGATGTCCCGCAGGAGGTGTTGGCAAAATACCCGAATATTCTCGAAGGTATTAACGCCTTGGAAGCTCAGGGCTTTCCGGTACTGGTGAAAGATGCCTCCATGGGGGGGCAGTTCCCGGTAATGTGCGTCACGCTGATGAACCCGCGGACAGGCGGTGTGTTTGCCTCTTTTGGCGCCCACCCAAGCTTTGAAATAGCCCTGGAGCGCAGTCTCACCGAACTGCTGCAAGGCCGTAGTTTCGAGGGCTTGAACGACCTGCCACTGCCAACCTTTAACTCGCAAACCGTGTCCGAGCCCAACAACTTTGTTGAGCACTTTATCGACTCCTTTGGTGTGGTGTCCTGGCGATTCTTTAGCGCGAAACCCGATTTTGAGTTCTGCGAATGGGACTTCTCGGGCTCTAATCAGGAAGAGGCTGACACGCTGTTTGGTATTTTCGAAGAGCTGGGAGCTGAAGTGTATATGGCGGTACACGAGGACCTGGGCGCACCCGTCTGCCGTATTTTGGTGCCGGGTTACTCCGAGGTGTATCCGATTGAAGATTTGATCTGGGATAACACCAATAAAGCATTGGATTACCGCGAAGATATACTCAATCTGCATCGTCTTGATGACGCTCAGCTAACTGACTTAGTGGAGCGGTTGGAAGAGAGTCAGATGGACGACCACGCCGATATCATCACGCTGATTGGTATCGAGTTTGATGAGAATACCGTGTGGGGCCAGTTGACTATTCTGGAGCTAAAGCTGCTGGTTTATCTTGCCCTGCAACGCCACGAGGAAGCGTTGGACTGTGTGCAGATGTTCCTGCAGTACAACGACAATACGGTTGAACGTGGCTTGTTCTATCAAGCGGTGAACGCAGTACTGGAAATCGCGCTGGACGACGAATTGGAGCTGGACGATTACCTCCCTAACTTCCAGCGGATGTTCGGCATAGACACCATGACCGCCGTAGTAGGTTCGGTAAAAGGCGAGGTGCGCTTTCACGGCCTAACACCCACCAGTATGCAGCTGGAAGGTCTAGACCGTCACCTACGCCTTATTGATAGCTATAAAAAGCTCCACGCTGCTCGGGCAGCCAAGACGGGCTAATTAAGTGGGTTAACAAAGAATTAGCCAGCCGCTAAACAAAGGGTGCGTAACCTTAGCAAGTACGCACCCTTTTTTATGGAGTGTGCTTACATCATTTTGTTAAGCGGAGGTTAGTGCTGTTTTACCTTCCAAATCCGCCAAGTCAGGACGGCGATAATAAGTGCACCCAGCGGTGCTATTACGGTTGCGGCAACGCTAGGCTCGATATCGAAGCCAAGCGCTTTTAAGCTTTCCAGACCTAGCTTCATCAGGCTGAAAATGTAGTAGCTGATGACAATGATCGAGAGTCCTTCAACGGCCTTCTGAATTTTTAGCTGACTACTGGCTCGGGCGTCTAGACTCTGTAGGATTTTGTAGTTTTGGCCCTCGATTTCGACTTGGGTGCGGGTGCGTAACAAGTCGTTTAACCTTGTGGCGCTGGTGGCCAGGGTTTCCACCCGGCGGTTCATCGCATCGCAGTAACGCACTGCAGGCTCAAAACGACGCAAAATAAACATACCAAGCCGAGGGTAATTACCTAATCGCTCTTCGCGTAGCTCATTAATACGCGCTAATACAATGTTGGCATAGGCGTCGGTAGCGCTAAAGCGTTGACGGGTCTGCACACCACAACGCTCAAGCTTTGCAGACAGCAGTGTCAGGGCGCTGAGCATGGGTTCGGCCGGGGCAGTATGCTGCTCGGCGTGCTGGTGGGAGAGAGCGGACAGTTCGGCTTCATAGTGTTGCAGTTCGCTGCTCAATGCTTTTGCTTCAGGCAGCGCCAGCATAGCCATCATACGATAGGTTTCAATATCGAATAAGCGTCTGACCATCCTACCTAGGCGATAGCTGTCCAAATGCTCATTGACCAGTAACAAGCGGTTTATGTGCTGTTCATCCAGGTTGAAGTCGCTCCATACGGTGGCATCCCCACCACCAACTTTCGAACCTGCAGGCTGGTCTAAGCCGTAGGCCTCAACACTGCCAGCCCAGCGGTTGGCGGTTTCAACGCGTAACACGCTGGCGTTGACTATATGTTCAGCGTAGTCGGCTAATACGGTGTTTAAAAAAGCGGGAGGCGCTGGCCATACTTGCGGGCTTTCACTATTTGCTTGCTTAATCGTCAGCGTAAAAAACTCGGTGTGCCGTTCCCATTTAACAGAACAGTCTTGGCAGCTGACGATCTGTTGTACTTGATCAAGGGTAGCGGTGGTTCCTGTCGCATCGGCGAGACGGATAAGCAGGGCATCAATGTCATCGCCGTTAACCATAAATGCGTAGTGATGAAGACAGGCCGGGCCTTCAAAATAGATAGGGGGTCTTGCATGAAGCTCGTTATGAAGCGCTGCATGTTGGTGATGCATCAGTAGTTACCCAGTATATTGTTATAAAAAAATTTGCTCCGCGACTGATTCGGCCGTTAAAACACTCAGCCAAAAAACCAGTAGCACACCGCTATGGCGGTAATGATACCTGTGGCATCGGCAACCAGGGCGCAGCCCAGGCCGTGGCGAAGTCGGCGAATACCAACCGCACCGAAGTAGACGGCGATAACGTAAAAAGTGGTTTCAGTACTGCCTTGTAAAGTAGCAGCCAGTAGCCCAGCGAAGCTGTCTACCCCGAAGGTATTCATGGTTTCGATCATCATGGCCCGTGCGCCGCTACCGGAAAGCGGTTTTACAAAGGCGGTAGGTAAAGCATCTACAAAGCGGGTATCCCAACCGATGCTTTCTACTAGCCAGCGCACGCCGCTTAAGCCTGCATCCAGCACACCGCTGGCGCGCAGCACCCCAACTGCCACCAGCATTGCAACTAAGTAAGGCAGTAGAGTGACCGTAAAGCTAACACCCTCTTTTGCACCTTCGATAAAGGCGTCATAGACCCTGACGCCGCGCAGCGCACCAACAACTAAAAACATAATCACGATGCTAAAAAGCGTCAGATTGCCCACGAGTGTTGAAGCAGCTGCCAACGCTTGGGCTGACATGCCCGCCAGGGTAGTGATGAGCAGCCCTAAGACCAACGCAGCCGCGACTAAATAGGCGAGTACTACGGGTTGCCAAAGCTTTAAGCGTTGCATTATTGCCACGGCGAGAAGCCCTGCCAAACTGGATGCGCTGGTGGCCAGCAAAATCGGTAAAAACACTAGCGTAGGCTCTACAGCGCCTTGCTGAGCGCGATACATGAAGATCGTGACGGGTAGCAGAGTAAGCGATGAGGTGTTCAGCACCAAAAATAGAATTTGCGCGTTACTGGCAGTTTCCTGGCTGGGGTTCAGGCTTTGCAGTGAGTGCATGGCTTTGATGCCAATGGGCGTGGCCGCGTTATCCAATCCCAGGATATTGGCTGCAAAGTTCATGCTGATCAGGCCCATGGCCGGATGGCCACGGGGCACCTCAGGCATGAGGCGGCAGAATAGCGGGTCAAGTACGCGGCCAAGCAAGCGAATTAGGCCAGCCTTTTCGGCAATGGAAAGAAAGCCTAGCCATAGCGTCATGGTCCCTAATAGCACCAGAATGATATCGACGCTTACCCGCGCCATATCAAACAGCGACTGCACCAGACGAGCAAAAACCTCGCTATCACCACCGACTAACCACTGCCACAGGGACGCCGCAAACGCAGCAATGAAAAAGCTTAACCAAATTCCGTTGAGCATAAAGGGTGAGTATCCTGGGCGGTGAAGCGAGCGATGACGCTAATCCTACCGAATTCAGGACGCTACGACACTAGTCTGGTTAATAAGCAGCCTCGGTGGTACCGTCGCGAATAGCCGTAAAGTAGCTTTCACTGCCGATCTGCCCGCCTTTTAAGGCGACTTCCAAGCCATTAAATGCCGTCTGCTATGGGCGAAGCAGAGCGTGCACGTCTGCTCTATTGCCTGAACGGCTAGCCCGACAGCGAAAGAAAAAACAGAATCAGCGGCGGGGAGAGCAGCGAAAGAATAAACCCACTAACCACGGCGATGGGGACGCAGGCTACGCCGCCATGCTGTTGAATAACGGGCAGGGTGAAGTCCATGGACGTGGCGCCGCCGTAGCCAATCGCAAGTGCGGTGTGGCGATGGATAACTAGCGGTATCAGAACAAACGCCAAAAGCTCGCGGGTTAGGTCATTAAAAAATGCCACGCCGCCCATCAGTGGGCCTAACTGGTCGCCAATCAGAATTGCCGAAAGCGAGTACCAGCCAAAGCCTGAGGCCATGGCTAGGCCTTCGTTCCAGCTAAGTGAGAGCAGCGGGGCGGCCACTAATCCTGCCAATAACGAACTGACGGCTAGGGTTATGGCAATTGCTAACCCCATGCGATTGAGTAAGATCTGCTTTAATGGCATGCCGGAGTTACGCAGTTGGCAGCCAATCAACACTAGCAGTAGATAGAGCACCCACTCTGCTAGCCAGTCAGCCGTGGCGAAGAGGGGTTCCCCCAACGCTGGGCCTAATAGCAAACCGACAATAACGCCGCCTGCCACTACCGCAACGAGCAGTAATGAGCCTTGCATAGCCGCTAGCTTGCTGGTGGGCGCATCTTTTACGATCGGCGAATTACCTGCTTTTAACGGCAAGCGTTGAGACAGCCACCACAGCGCTGCCAAATTAAACAGTGTGGTAATGCTAAACAGCAGCAGGGCGTTGCCGCCCAAGCGTGAAAGTTGGCTGGAAAGGTTTTCAAGCCCCGCCAAGCTAATGCCCATAAACAGTAGGATCAAATAAACCGAGCCGCTAACGGCTCGGTTTATCAGCTGTTGTATCTGTTTGGAGCGTACCGGAACCAAGTAGCCGAGTACTAGCGGTAATAAAACAATTAATAAGCCAGAAAGCATTTAGGGCGTCGTGCCCCCGTCTGGGTTGAAGCTGGTCAATGTCAGCTGTGTTTCACGGCGGCCTTCTTTTTGATATTCCGCAGAAAGGATTAGCCCAGGCCAGTCTGGGTGGAAGTTAATCTGTAAATGGCGATCAGGTTTTTCGGTATCAATTAGCGTCACTCGGTGCGCCTCAAACTGACCTGCAGGTACTCTTATGGTGCCTGGCTCGGTCATATAATATTGAAAATGCTCATCTCGGCCCTTGTGATCGACAAATTCAATCTCACAAGGAGCGCTTGCTGTACAGTTTTCATGCCCTGCCCGGCGTGATAGGTCAAACAGTGCGGTTTGCCGATCAGGCGAACTAAGGTCGGCTTCACTTAGATGATAACTATCACCTATCCCAAACAGCGAGTAGCTGCTGTTGTAAAATAGCGGACGAGTTTCGTTATCATCTAATATAAAGCGGCTGCGCTCCTGGCCTCGTGCCACAGCAACGGAGAAACGCATATCACTTCGCCAATGAAAACCTTCGTTACTGAGTGTATGGGTAATGGTCGCGCTGGGCCAGCCACGAATTTCCAGCCGATATTGAGCTTCGAAAGGCTGAGGAGTTGGCAGGGGGAGGGAAGCGGCCCTGGGCTCGCTATCGGCGGCGACTGAACCGTAAAAGGCCAAGCCGCAAACTATCAAGGCGGTAGTGCCTGTTAGCTTACTTTTGACTGAACGTGACGAAACGTTATGCAAAGGCCCAGCCTCCGTTATCTGTGTTGCCTTAAGAGCCCATGGTGGGCACTTTGTTCCCAATAATTATTAGCATATTGAAGGTGGTGGTAAGCATCAATAGCCAGCGTCTGGGTTTACGGTAGCAAGCTGCTCACCCGTTTCGAAGGCGTGAAGATACGCAATCACTTGGTCAATAGCATCGTTTAATGGCGTAGGGGCCGCCATGTGGGGAGTGATAATCACCCGGGGATGTTGCCACAGAGGATTGTTGCCAGGTAGTGGCTCTTCACTAAATACGTCTAACAATGCACCGCGTAGATGCCCCTGTTGGTCGCCATGGCCCAGTGCATTAAGTAGTGCCTGCTCATCGATGAGACTGCCACGGCCTGGGTTGATCACGCTGGCGCCTTTTGGCAGTTGAGCCAGCCGCTCAGCGTTGAGAATATGTTTAGTCGCAGCTGTGTCAGGGAGAATAGTGACCAGGCTCTGTGTTTGACTGAGTAGCTCGTTAAGTCCGTCATCGCCATGAAAGCAGTGCACGCCGCTAATCTGTTTAGGAGAACGGCTCCAGCCCAGTACCGGGAAGCCAGCCTGCTGCAGTGCGCTGGCCACAAAGCGACCAATTGCCCCCAGACCTAGCACGCCTACCGGCCACTGAGATTTCTCCGGTACTGCATGAGGTTGCCAATGAGCGCTTGGCTGTTGCTCGGCGTAATGATCCATACTGCGGTAGAAGTGCATCACACCATAGAGGGCATAGTCGGCCATTAGCTCGCCCATACCCGCGTCACGCAGCTTTACGATGGGTACATCACGGGGCAGACCGGGTGTTTTCAGCAGGTAATCCACGCCTGCACCCAGGTTAATAATGCCCTTTAGTTGAGTTTGCTCCTGAATCAGGTGCGCGGGGGCTTTCCAGATGGCGAGATAGTCAGCCTCTTTACGCTCATCCGCAGGAGCCTCGCTTGTAACGACCGTGGCTGTTGGTAGTGCTTCAGAAAGAGCTTCCTGCCACTGTGCGGCCTCGTCAATATGCACAACAATTTTCATCGCGTTACCCTCTGGATAAAAGTGTTATCACTGTAGGCCATGATGGTGAGCACTAAAGGTCGTTGCAAGCTTGCTTAGTGCAAATAACGATGCCGTATGTACTTTTTGTCATAAAGCCTTTGACCACCAACCAAGGGTGAGTGCTAGTATCGGCCTAAGACGACATTGGCGGGCCTACTGCGGGGGTGGCCAGGTCGATCCTGCGGCCCAGTGTCTAGCTTACAATAAGCTGCGGTGCTGGTTCTTAGTGATCTTTGATGGCGAGTTGCCCGATGACTGAGGTTTCCCTGCCCTTTACGCGCGAAGAGTATGCTACCCGCCTGTGGAAGGTGCGTGCAGAAATGGCTGGCCGCGGCATTGATGTGCTGATCGTCAGCGACCCTTCCAATATGGCGTGGCTGACCGGCTATGATGGCTGGTCGTTTTATGTTCATCAGTGTGTGCTCGTAGGCCTTGAAGGCGAGCCAGTGTGGTTTGGCCGCCGAATGGATGCCAACGGCGCACTGCGTACCTGTTGGATTCATCCTGATAACATCACTTACTATCCGGATTACTACGTCCAAAACCCTGATATGCATCCCATGGAGTATCTAGCTCAGTCGATTATGCCTGATCGTGGCTGGCATACCGGCGTGGTAGGGATGGAGATGGATAACTACTACTTTTCCGCCAAGGCATATCAAAGCTTGCTACGTGAACTGCCCCACGCGCGTTTTATGGATGCTAATGCCTTGGTGAACTGGTGTCGGGCGATTAAGTCTCCCCAGGAAATCGCCTATATGCGCATTGCTGCCAAAATAGTCGAAGGCATGCATACACGCATTCTGGAAGTGATTGAGCCGGGCTTACCAAAGAGTAAACTGGTATCCGAGATTTATCGTGTCGGGATTGAAGGCTTTGTGGATGAAAACGGCAAAGTATTTGGTGGTGATTACCCCGCCATCGTACCGATGTTGCCGACTGGTAAAGATGCCGCAGCACCGCACCTGACCTGGGACGATACGCCGTTTCGTAAAGGCGAAGGTACCTTTTTTGAAATTGCCGGGGTGTTTAAGCGTTATCACGCGCCGATGTCGCGTACTGTCTTTCTAGGAACGCCGCCGACTGACTTTATTCGTGCTGAGTCGGCCCTGCTGGAAGGCATCGAAAATGGGCTGGCGGTGGCAAAACCTGGTAACCGCACAGCGGATATTGCCATGGCGCTAGGGGCGGCTATGGATAAATACGGCTTTGACCGAGGCGGTGCCCGCTGCGGCTACCCTATTGGTATTTCCTACCCACCCGATTGGGGCGAGCGCACGATGAGCCTTCGCCCCTCGGATGAGACCATCCTAAAGCCCGGTATGACATTCCACTTTATGCCGGGCCTATGGGTAGAGGATTGGGGGCTGGAAATCACCGAAAGTATTCTAATTACTGAAGATGGCTGCGAAACTCTGGCTAATTTTCCGCGTCAGCTGTTTGTTAAGTAGTTGCTTGAAAAACATACAAGGAATACGCAATGACCTCTCACGCGAACCAACTGCGGCCCAGCCCAATCTCTGCCACCGTTGATTTCGATGCTGACGGTGTACAGCACGGCTTCTTAAAGCTGCCAATCTCAACCGATGAGTCGGCCTGGGGAGCGGTGATGATCCCCGTCACTGTGGTCAAAAATGGTGAAGGCCCCACGGCGCTGCTTACCGGCGGTAACCATGGCGATGAGTACGAAGGGATTACCTCACTGCTGAAGCTCTCTTCGATGTTGAAGGCAGAAGAGGTTACCGGGCGTGTGATTATCGTGCCGTGCATGAACACCCCAGCAGTGATGGCGGGTAAGCGCACCTCGCCAATGGATAAAGGCAACCTGAACCGCAGCTTTCCAGGCGATCCCAATGGCAGCGTTACGCCGCAAATTGCCGACTACTTCACCCGCGTGCTGGTACCGATGAGCGATGTAGTACTCGACCTGCACTCTGGTGGTCGAACGTTGGATATCCTGCCCTTTGGCGCGTCCCATATCCTGGATGATAAAAACCAACAGCAAGCCGCTCTGGAAGGAGCCAAAGCATTCGGTGCTCCCTATGCCATGGTGATGTTTGAGCTGGATGCGGAAAAACTGTTTGATACCGCCTGCGAGCGCCAGGGCAAAGTGTTTGTAGCCACCGAGCTTGGTGGCGGCGGTACCTCTACCCCTCAAAGCATTGCTATTGCCGAGCGCGGCGTGCGCAACTTCTTAATCCACTATGGCTTGATAAAAGGTGAAGTGGAAATGCCTGAAGGCGGGCAGATGTATCTCGATATGCCTGATGCCAGTTGCTACGTGCAAAGCCAACATTCAGGCGTGCTTGAACTGCTGGTGGCGCTGGGTGACGAAGTTAAAAAAGGCCAAACCATCGCTTATGTATATGACATGACCCGCAGCGGTACGTCACCAGTGGCTTATACCGCGGAGCGTGATGGAATTTTAATGGCTCGTCGGGCACCATCGCTGATCAATATGGGGGATACCCTTGCGGTGATTGCCGATGTTGTTGAACGCCTGGAGGCGTGACGCCTGGGATGATGAAACTTGATCGCTATGATTTAAAAATCCTCGACATCCTTTCCCGTGATGGGCGAATTACCAAGTCAAAGCTGGCCGAAGCTATTAACCTTTCGGTCAGCCCCTGTTGGGAGCGGGTAAAACGGCTGGAAAAGGCGGGGGTTATCGAAGGGTACACTGCGAGCATCAACGCCGACGTGCTAGTTCCGCGGAACCCTGTATGGGTACAAATCGAACTCAAGCAGCACAATGCCGAAAGCTTTGCCCGCTTTGAATCACTGGTAATGCAAACCCCTGAAGTTACTGAGTGCGTGGCGGTTGGGGGCGGAGTGGATTATCTGGTGAAGTTTGAGGCCCGCACCATTGATAGTTATCAGCGCCTGATGGATAAGTGGCTGGTATCTGACGCTGGTATTGAGCGCTACTTCACCTATATTGTGACGAAAATCGTTAAGCGTGTGCCAATCGGCATTGATACTGACGACGTTCTTTAATGAAATACTTACCTGTTGTTGCAAGCCCACTAAAAGCGATTGTAAGTTCCGCAAAAAAAAAGCACTGCTAAACGCCCTCTGACAAAAAAAGTCGTGTGTTAAGACCCAGTTTTCAAAAACACTTCGTGGCGACTCTCCCTTACCCTAGATGCATCGAATCAGCTCGGCTTTAGGCCGAGCTATTCACTCTTTTTTTATGCAACGGTTTGTTGCCTACGTTTGGCAGCAACCAGGGGAGGTGCCCATGACCACACTATCGACCACGCTCGCGAAACGCTTAACAGATCCGCGCTTGTTTCGGCAGTATGCTTATGTAAATGGCAAGTGGACTCACGGCGAAGGCGGTCGCGAAGAAGCGGTGTACGACCCCGCCACCAATGAAGCCATTGGGCATATCCCGTTGCTGGAAGCCAAACAAATTACCGCTGCCGTGGATGCTGCTGAAGCGGCTTTTGTTCACTGGCGTGCCCTACGTGCTGACGAGCGCTGCGAGCGCTTGTTGGCTTGGTATGACTTAATTCAAGCTAACCGTGAAGACCTCGCCACTATTATGACGCTTGAACAGGGCAAGCCACTGCCTGATGCTCGTGGTGAGGTAGAGTACGGTGCAAGTTTTGTACGCTGGTTCGCGGAAGAGGGTAAACGCACTTACGGAGAGACTATTCCTAGCCATATTCCTAACGCTTCGCTCGGTACCATTAAAGAACCCGTGGGTATTGCGACGATGATTACGCCCTGGAACTTTCCACTGGCAATGATTACCCGCAAAGCAGCGGCCGCGCTTGCTGCGGGCTGCCCAGTAATTGTAAAACCTGCTAATGAGACACCGTTTTCTGCGCTGGCGCTGGCTGAGTTAGCGGAACGCGCAGGTATTCCGGCGGGCATTTTCAATGTGGTGCTGGGTGACCCCGCAGAAGTCTCAAAAATCCTTTGCGGCGAGCCACGTATTCGGGCGCTCTCGTTCACCGGTTCCACCCGGGTGGGGCGCTTGTTAATCGAGCAAAGCGCTAACACCGTTAAACGGCTTTCCTTGGAACTAGGCGGCAACGCGCCGTTTATTGTGGGACCAGATATGGATCCCAAGCAAGCTGCCTACGCGGCAATCGACGCTAAGTTCCAAACCGCAGGGCAGGACTGCTTGGCAGCGAATCGAATACTGGTACATGAGTCTATTCACGATGCGTTCGTTGAGCATTTCAGTGAACGTATGCTGGCTCTTACTGTGGGCAATGGCTTACAGGGCGAGATTGACCTTGGTCCGCTGATTCATCGCCAAGCGGTGGAGAAAGCTGCGGCGATTGTTGACGATGCCATCTCAAAAGGAGCCACTGTGATCGGCGGGGACCAAAGCCAGGCGCCTGGCGAGAACTTCTTTATGCCAGTAATGCTGACAGGCGTAACGCCGCGCATGAAAGTCTGGCGGGAAGAGAACTTTGCACCTGTAGCCGGAATTACCGCTTATAGTAGCGATGACGAGGTCATTGAGATGGCCAACGATACCGAGTACGGCCTGGCTGCGTATATCTACACCCACGATATTCGCCGAATCTGGAAGCTGATGCGCGCGCTGGAGTATGGCATGGTCAGCGTCAATTCGGTAAAGATGACCGGTCCGCCAGTACCTTTTGGTGGCGTTAAGCAGTCTGGCCTTGGCCGTGAAGGCGGCGCCACTGGTATCGATGAGTATCTCGAAACCAAGTATTACTGCCTTGGAGCCTTGGGCTCAGTCTCGGGCAGCTAGCTAGCAGCCGAAAAAATAATTTAAAACACCCTCCTCGCTAGGCGGGGAGGTTTATTGTAAAGAGAGAACGCTATGAGCTTGCATCAGGATTTGATCGAACGCGACCGTAAAGTCACCTTTCACGCCTCTACCCACCTGCGTGATTTCGCCCACGGCGATGCGCCGGGCCGTGTGATTACCGGCGGTAAAGGAATCAATATTGTCGATAAAGATGGCCGTGAATTTATCGACGGTTTCGCAGGGCTTTACTGTGTCAATATTGGTTATGGTCGCACCGAAGTTGCTGAGGCGATCTACAAGCAAGCGCTGGAGCTCTCTTACTACCACACCTACGTAGGCCACTCTAACGAGCCGCAGATTGAGCTCTCCGAGCGTATTCTGAAAATCGCTGGCATGAATATGTCCAAGGTGTACTACGGTATGTCCGGCTCGGATGCCAACGAAACCCAGCTCAAGATCGTACGCTACTACAACAATGTTCTGGGCCGCCCGCAGAAGAAAAAAGTCATCTCGCGCATGCGCGGCTACCACGGTTCTGGTATCGCCTCAGGCTCGCTAACGGGTCTGAAAGCGTTCCATGACCACTTCGATCTACCGATTGACACTATTCGCCATACCGAAGCACCGCACTACTACCTGCGCGCCGCCGAACAGCACGGTATGACCGAGCTTGAGTTCTCCGCTTACTGCGCCGATAAGCTGGAAGCAATGATTCTGGAAGAGGGGCCAGATACTGTGGCCGCCTTTATCGGCGAGCCAGTGTTAGGTACGGGTGGTATTGTGCCGCCGCCAGAAGGTTACTGGGACGCTATTCAAGCGGTATTGGAAAAGTACGATGTACTGCTAATTGCCGATGAAGTGGTATGTGGCTTTGGCCGTACCGGCTCTGATTTTGGTAGCCACCACTACAATATGAAACCTGACTTGGTCACCATTGCTAAAGGTTTAACCAGCGCTTACCAGCCGCTTTCCGGCGTGATTGTCGGTGAAAAAGTCTGGCAAGTGCTTGAGCAGGGCACCGGTGAGTTTGGTCCCATCGGCCACGGTTGGACCTACTCTGGCCACGCCCTTGGGTGTGCCGCAGGCCTGGCTAACCTGGATATCATTGAGCGCGAAAACCTGGTAAGTAACGCTGCTGAGACCGGCGGCTACTTCCAGCAACAGCTAAAAGCTACCTTTGAAGGCCATCCGCTACTGGGTGATGTACGTGGTGTTGGTTTGATGGCGGCGCTGGAGTTCTCACCAGATGCCAAGCAGCGCCTACACTTCGAGCCTGCACTCAAAGTTGGCCCCCGTGTGGCGGCAGCTGCTCTGGAAGAGAATCTGATTGCCCGCGCCATGCCGCAGGGAGATATCCTCGGCTTTGCACCACCACTGACCATTAATCGCGATGAAGTGGACGAGATGATTGGCCGCGCCAAGCGTGCGATAGACCGTATCACCGATGAGTTAGTGCGCTCTGGCGATTTGCAAACTGGCCAGCAAGAAGCTGCTTTTACGGTTTAAATGCGTTGATGTAACCCAGGCGCCGCTGCGTAGTTTCGCAGTGGCGTTTTTTTGAAGAAGACGCTGTTTTGAAGAGGGCGTTGTTTTAAAGAGGGCAGTAATGCTGCATGCAGAAGATCGCTTTCATCACTACTTTCTTCTTCGTCAGTGTAGGAGCTATCAATAACGGTGCCTGATTTCGAAACGCTGGCTGAATGGGTGCTGCGTTAGGTTGTGAACCCGATTGCTGAAGCCGCATAATAGCGTACGCTCAATATTTAAGGATTCGCTCGTGTCGGAAAAAATCTATTGCATCGCAAGCTTCAAACCCAAAGCCGGTAAAGAGGAAGAGGTGTTTAAAGCACTGCAAAGCCTAGAGCCAAACACCCATCGTGAAGATGCTTGCATTCACTACACCGTAACTCGGCAAATTGATAACCCATTTGCCACAGGCACCAGTTACCCAATTGTGTTTCATGAAATTTGGGCGAGCCGCGAAGAGTTCGAGGCACACTGCCAGCGCAAAGAAATTCAGGACTTCTTCGCCAAGCACGTCGAGTCTCCTGATGGTGATATCGAAGATGCCAACGTGTGCGTTTACACCGATGAGCCGTGGAACTACGACGCACCCAAGGTGTAAAAAATGGCAAGCGTGTAGAATACGTGCACGACACACGATGAAGGCGGAGCCAACATGACCGAAAAGAAAATGAACGTCGAAAGCTTTAATTTGGACCATACCAAGGTAAAAGCACCGTATGTGCGTTTGGCCGATATTAAAGAAGGCCAAAATGGCGACCGTATCCATAAGTACGATCTGCGCATTTGCCAGCCGAATAAAGAGCACATGGAGATGCCATCGCTGCACTCTCTTGAGCACTTAATGGCTGAGCTTTCCCGCAACCATACCGATAAAGTGGTCGATATCAGCCCTATGGGTTGTCAAACCGGCTTTTACATTGCGCTGATCAACCACGATGACTACAACGGCGTGCTAAGCATTATTGAGCAAACGCTCAATGATGTGCTTACCGCTACCGAAGTGCCTGCTTGTAACGAAATGCAATGTGGTTGGGCCGCTAGCCATAGCCTGGAAGGTGCTCAGGAGCTTGCCCGCAATTTGTTAGCTAAGCGTAGTGAATGGACGGAAGTGTTCGCGTAAGCGGTTAATGCAAGTGTGAACGATCTACTAAACGCCTCCTCTTGGAGGCGTTTTTGGAAGAGCAGAGTAGGCTATAACATCAAACTCACCTGTAAAATCAGATTCGTAGTTACAGTAAATACCAAGGATTCTGGCTTCTCTCGCTAGCTTTGGAGCTATATAGCCAGCCATAACGATGTCAGAGTCCTGCTATGTTTATAAAGGTAAGTTAGTAGCCCGTTTGCTGAGGGCATAGCAATGCCAGCGTGTTACTCAACCAGGATCAATTGTCAGCAGCAGGCGTTTTTGTCCTTGCTCCAGAGAGGGGCTTCGATGTACCAAACCACGCTCTTCGCAACCTTCCCAGCCACTGCCTTTTATTAACGCGATGTCTCCAGCCTGCAGACGTTGAATGGCATTTGGGTCACGTACGATCTCTGGGCGGTCAGGCGTTGGCGCACCTAGCCCGGTGCGGTCGATGGCATATTCTGGTAACCACTCGCTGCCTGGCCCTGTATAGGTAGTTACTAAACGCACCGGTAAGTTATCGCAGTGAAAACGCGGGCACATAGCGGCTGTTAATAAGCGCAGCCTAACCCCCACGGTGTCGGTATCGAATAGGTAGGCAATGGCTTCTGCAATAGTGACAACATCATCAATCAGAGCTTCACCAGCGGAAGGCTCTGGCAATTTGCGATATAAATCTTCTTTTAGCGCGTCTGTAGGGCTGCCAAGCCAAGCGTACTGCCAATCTCGGGTTGTGCGACATTGAGCATTAGCGCTCATCGCAATTTCTGCGGGCAGTGCACGGTGGAAAATAGCGATATTGACGGAGTCTTCAAAAATCCGCGGTAGTACGCTGATGTCAGTATCAAAGGCGGCGTGTTGAGGTGCCTCAAGCGGCGTCTCTTGGAGTGAAAGAGGTGTTGGCATTTAGGTCTCCTGTTTCCTGGGCTAAGCTGCGCCTATATGAGGGGGGATTAAGAGAGATAGGTCGCAGGGCTTTATTTGTTATGTTATAACGTTTTTACCAAGAGGAGGCTAGACATTGCAACCTGATACCACTCAGCAAACCAGCAACGCAGCAGTCACCACTGCTAAATCCGTAGCCAAGCAAAAAGCTGAGGAGGTCGCGCTATTGGCCTCGTCAGATGACGAGTATATGAATGCCGCCCAGCTGGCTTTTTTTCGTGAGCGACTGCTAAACGAGCGCAAGGAGCTTGAAGAGCATTTAAAAGAGGTTAAGGCTGCTATTTCATCCCATGAACGAGATAGTGACGAAGCGGATCAAGCCTCATTTGAAGAGGAGCTTAGCTTGGCACTGCGTCAAGCTGACCGCGAAAGCCGTTTAATCAATAATATCGATGCAGCGCTAAAACGCATTGAAAACGGTGAATATGGTTACTGTGAAGAGACCGGGGACCCCATCGGTATTGCGCGGCTACTCTTTCGGCCCACAGCGAAACTTTGTATAGAGGCGAAAGAGCGTCAAGAGCAAAAAGAGCATCATTACCGCAAAACGCGGGGGGAGTAATGCAGTTCACTACGCTAACGCCTGTTAACGTACTCACTGGCTTTTTAGGTAGTGGTAAAACGACCTTACTGAATCGCTGGGTGCGTCAGGCGTCCATGCGCAACACCTTAGTAGTGATTAACGAGTTTGGGGATATTGGTCTTGACCATCAGCTTATTACCCACAGCGATGAGCAAGCAGTAGTAGAGATGAGTAGCGGCTGTTTATGCTGCACCTTGCGGGGCGACTTAAGCCGCACACTACAGCAGGCAATTAATGAACTGCTAGCTAAAGGCAAGCCCGCGCCTGCCCGTGTGGTGATTGAAACCACGGGGCTTGCAGACCCTGCGCCTATTCTACAACTGTTGATGACGGACCATTGGCTGGCCCATCGTTTTCAGCTTGATAGTGTGGTGTGCTGTGTGGATGCCGCAAACGGGGAAGCAACGCTTCAGGCACACCGGGAATCCCAGCGCCAAGTGGCAGTGGCTGATCGGCTTCTGATTACTAAAACTGACTTGGTTAATCAGGAGTGTTTAACACCGCTGGCCAACCAGCTCGCGTCACTCAATCCGGCCGCAGAACAGTGGCAGGTGGTGAATGGCAACCTTTCCCCCGATTTATTAGTGGGGGCAGGGCTTTATCGAGGTGCATCCCAAGGGTATCAAGTTGAGCAGTGGTTAAAATCATCAAGCTATCAGCTTCATCATGCCACGGATCATGGGCGCGATGAGATACAGCAACCAGGTGTTGCCTCTACGCTTGAGCCGCCAAGCAGTCAGCCATCCCTCACTCGCCATGGAGAGAATATTAATGCGTTTTGCTTTTGCATTGAGGAGCCGATTACCCCTGACGCCCTGGAGAATTGGTTAGATTTATTAATGTCTTTTATGGGGGAAAAAATGCTGCGCATTAAAGCGGTGGTACATCTGACTGACCGTGAAGAGCCATTAGCGCTGCACGGCGTTCAGCATATTTTTCACCCACCGGCGCCACTGCCTATTAATAGCGTCACTGACCGTATCTCACGTTTTGTTTTTATCACCCAAAACGTCGCACCTGACACCGTGGCCCAGCTTTATAGCTTTTTTGCACCAGCTGGCTCATCAACGACCACATCCACATCCACGAACGAGGCCAACCCATGACGGCGCTTACCTTACCCGATATTGCTCAACAGCCCACTTGTTTACCGGGTACGCTTTCCTGGGTAGGGATGGAAGGTATTGCATTACCTGTGGCGTTGGCAGGCAGCTTGGTAAATGCCAAGGTCTCAGCTGGGGTAAGCCTGGAGGCCGCTGAGGTCCGTGGCATTCATATGTCGCGGCTTTATATGGCGCTCGAGTCTTTAGAGCATCAATCACTGACACAAACTTCGATTCAGCGCGTTCTTGGGGCTTTTTTGGATAGCCATCAAGGGTTGTCTGAACATGCTTACCTGACCTTCAGTGGTGAGGTCCTACTTAAGCGAGACGCGCTGATTAGCCCTCTATCTGGGTGGAAAAGTTACCCCTTTACGCTGCGTGGTCAGCTTACACCATCCGGATTTCAGCTTGAGCTAGACGTCTCTGTGGGGTACTCCTCCACGTGCCCCTGCTCCGCTGCGTTGGCTAGACAGTTAATTCAGCAAGCCTTTGCGGAGGATTTTGACGATATACCGCTAACCAAACAGTCAGTGCTTGCTTGGTTAGGCAGCGAAGAGGGCATTCTCGCCACTCCCCACAGCCAGCGCAGTTACGCCCATTGCTCTGTACGGCTAAAGGAGAGTGACGATATACCGCTAGCAGCGTTGATTGAACGTATTGAGAAAGCCTTAGGGACCGCACTGCAAACAGCGGTTAAGCGCATCGATGAACAGGCCTTTGCGCTGGCTAATGGTCAGAACCTGATGTTTTGCGAAGATGCGGCAAAACGTTTGGAGCGCATGCTTAGAAGTATGGACGCTATCTCAGGGTTTCAGCTTAAAGTCGTTCATGCGGAAAGCTTGCATGCCCACGATGCGGTTGCGCGCTGTGAGTGGCAGTGGTGAATGGTTTGGGCTATTCAGACAGGCCAAAATTAATCACTTTGCACGGATGCTGAGCGGGTGTTGTCTTAGCACAAAACGTTCTATAGTGAAGGCGTTGCAAGTCATATAAGGTATTAAGGTCACTTGACCCTAATGAGGAGGAACGATGTCATTACGTATCAATGCGGTAGTGCCAGATTTCGAAGCAGAAACTAGCCAAGGCCCGATTCGTTTTCATGACTGGATTGGCGATAGTTGGGCGATCCTGTTTTCTCACCCGAAAGATTTTACTCCTGTCTGCACCACTGAGTTCGGCGCAGTAGCGACGTTAAGCGCTGAGTGGGAAAAGCGCGACACCAAAGTGATTGGTGTTTCTGTTGATGGTGTTGAAGACCATAAACGCTGGGCAGGGGATATTGAAAAGTTCAGCGGTAGTAGAGTGGGTTTTCCGATTATTGCCGATGAAGGGCTACACGTTTCTAAACTTTTCGACATGTTGCCGGAAGATGCCTATTTACCCGATGGTCGCACCCCTGCTGATAGTGCCACCGTGCGCTCGGTGTTTATCATTGGCCCAGATAAGCAGCTAAAGCTTTCCATGACTTATCCAATGACCGTAGGGCGTAATTTCGCCGAAATATTGCGTGCTTTGGATGCGCTGCAAACCACGGTTAAACATGGTATTGCCACACCTGCTGATTGGACGTTAGGTCAAGACGTTATCATCCCCCCGAGCGTATCCGATGAGGAAGCCAAGCAGAAATTTGGCGAGTTCAATGCTGTACTGCCTTACCTGCGTAAAACGAAACTGAGCTAGTTGGTTTGTTTGAGCAGTATGGTTATATCACCGCCCGCCAGCCCCCTATACTGGCGGGTTTATTTTGTTAAGCAGTATCTAAAGTTTGATGCCCAATTGAGTGAAAGACCTGCTGCGCGACTTTCAGGATCTCAGTCACAATTGCCTCAATCTCTTTAACGCTGATAGCCATCATCGCGGCTGTTGTGTGCCGCGATGATGTGAGAACAGAACAGAACAGGGGAGACGCTCCCTGTTATGGGGTATGCAGAAAGGTGACTGCCCCCTCCCGCGAGAGGGGGTACGCGCCCTTTTGCTAAGTGGTTACCTGCTCCACTAGTGCTTGAGCAAAGGTATCTGTGGTGCCGGTGCCGCCCATATCGGGAGTGACCATATCGCGGCGATTTTCCAGTACTGCGCGAATACCGTGGCGAATAGCGTCGCCTTTTTCATTCATGCCCAAGTGATCAAGCATCTGTGCTGCTGCCAGCAGTAGCGCACAAGGGTTGGCTATTTTTTGCCCTGCAATATCCGGTGCCGAGCCGTGCACCGCTTCAAAAATAGCTGCCTTTTCACCAATGTTAGCGCCGGGGGCTAAGCCCAAACCGCCCACTAACCCTGCACACAAGTCAGAGAGGATATCGCCAAACAGGTTAGTAGTAACGACCACATCGAACTGATGCGGGTTCATTACCAACTGCATGCAAGCGTTATCCACGATCATTTCCTGAAACTCGATCTCTGGATACTCTTTAGCAATTTCCCGAGCTACGTCCAAAAATAGCCCTGAGCTGGTTTTGATAATGTTGGCCTTATGAACAGCAGTGACTTTTTTGCGGCCATTGTTTTTAGCTAGCTCAAACGCGTAACGGACGATGCGCTCGGAACCATGGCGGGTTACTTTTATTACCGAGATCCCGGTGTTGCCATCGTCAATCATCTCCTGACCATCGGAGAGGTAGGCGCCTTCGGTATTTTCCCGTACGGTAATCATGTCGATATCTTCGTAGCGAGAGCGTGTGCCAGGGAAGCTGATGGCTGGGCGCACGTTCGCATACAGGTCGAAATGACGGCGCAATTGAACATTGATAGAGGAGAAGCCTTTACCAATAGGGGTGGTCAGCGGGCCCTTTAGAGCGATGCCGTATTTCTCAATCGCATCAAGCGATTCTTGAGGAATTAGCGTGCCGTGCTTTTCCAGAGCTGCGAGTCCTGCATCAACAAAATCGTAATGTAGACCACACTCCAAAGCATCCAGTACACGCAGGGTAGCATCCATGATTTCGGGGCCAATACCGTCGCCCTTAATTACTGCAATTGATTGACTCATGTGCTGCTCCTTTGAAGTGAACGTTGTTAGCCAAGTGAATATTATGCAAGAAAAATGGCTCCAATGGGGCTTATGGTAAGCCAATGCAAGGTAAGAGGTCATCCCGAAGTCGTCGTCTAAACGTCTAGGATGTAAGATGCATGATGGCAATTTTATTGGTAGAATCTTGCGCCTTGTTGCATTGCAGCTTTCCGAAAGCTGGTTTAGATGGCCGCTTTATCGATTTTTCGTAAAAATTTAATAAGGCAATATTGAAATGAAACGCCTACTGGTAGCCTCTTTGCTGCCCACCTCAGGGCTGATGACTCCACCCTAGGTAATCCCCCTCCTAAAACGCTATGGCGCTTATTGCGTTACAACAGCGTTCGGCTTGTCTTGGCCAATTTTTGCTACTGGCGCGAAAAATGTCGCTGTAACGTAGCGTACTCCATACCTATTGATAATTAGCCCGCACGATATTGCTGCTTTAAACGCGGCGTTGGTGCGTTGTGATTCATCCTCAACCATGGACTCCCTGAATGACACTTTTCAGTAAGCAAGAGTGGTTCTCTAATATTAAGGGCGACACGCTCTCAGGTATTGTCGTCGCGCTGGCGCTAATTCCTGAGGCGATTGCGTTCTCAATTATTGCGGGCGTTGACCCTAAAGTAGGACTTTATGCCTCGTTTTGTATCGCGGTAATTATTGCCTTTACGGGTGGCCGTCCAGGTATGATTTCTGCGGCTACCGGCGCCATGGCGCTGCTGATGGTTACTCTGGTGCGTGAGCACGGCCTTGAATACCTGCTGGCCGCAACGCTGTTGACGGGGGTATTACAGATTATTGCGGGTTACCTGAAGCTTGCTGAATTGATGAGATTTGTATCTCGTTCGGTAGTTACCGGTTTTGTGAATGCGCTGGCGATATTGATATTTATGGCGCAACTGCCTGAGCTAACCAATGTGACGTGGCACGTATACGTGATGACCATGGCGGGTTTAGGCATTATTTATCTTTTCCCATACCTTCCGGTGATCGGTAAATCGATCCCCTCTCCTCTGGTGTGTATCGTGGTGCTTACCGTGGTGTATATGGTGAGCGGTATGGATATTCGTAGCGTTGGTGATATGGGGGAGTTGCCCGATACACTACCCGTGTTCTTGTGGCCTAACGTACCGCTGAACCTGGAAACACTGATGATTATTTTCCCAACAGCGCTAATGTTGACTGTGGTAGGCCTTCTGGAATCGATGATGACTGCCACCATTGTGGATGATCTGACCGATACGCCCAGTGATAAAAATCGTGAGTGTAAAGGCCAAGGTATTGCCAATATTGGTGCCGGCCTAATGGGAGGGATGGCAGGTTGCGCGATGATTGGTCAGTCGGTGATTAACATTAAATCAGGTGGTCGCACGCGGCTCTCAGCATTAATTGCCGGTGTAGTACTGCTGATGATGGTGGTATTTCTTTCTGATTGGGTATCTCAGATCCCCATGGCAGCACTGGTTGCCGTGATGATTATGGTCTCGATTGGCACCTTTAGCTGGGAGTCGATCCGTGATTTGAAAAAGCACCCAATGAGCACCAACGTTGTAATGGCTGCTACAGTTATTGTAACCGTTGTGACGCATAACTTAGCGATTGGTGTCTTTGTGGGCGTGCTGTTGGCAGCCATGTTCTTTGCTAACAAAGTTGGCAACATCCTGTACATCGGTTCTAAAGACGTGGCTGCCGGCAAAGAGCGTGAGTATCAGGTGGTTGGCCAAGTGTTTTTTGCCTCCTCTGAGCGCTTTATTGCTGCCTTTGATTTCAAAGAGAGCATTGATAAGGTCACTATCAACTTATCAAAAGCCCACTTTTGGGATATTACCGCTGTTCAGGCGCTTGACCGCGTGGTGATTAAATTCCGCCGTGAAGGTACCGAGGTAGAGCTGGTGGGTTTGAGCGAAGCCAGTGCGACAGTGGTAGATCGTTATGCGGTTCATAATGATCCAGCCGCAGTTGAAAAGCTGATGGGTGGCCACTAATTACCGCAAGGAGAGCGAGATGACTGAACACGTATTAGCTGCAATTGACGGTTCCCGGTTTTCAGAAGGTGTATGCGACTACGCCGCGTGGGCAAGTTTGGCACTCAGTGCACCACTAAGCTTTGTGCATGTGGTGGATAATCACTCCCAAGTGCCTGATGAGCACAACTTGTCGGGCAACCTGCGCTTTGGTGCTCGCGAGCGCCTGATGAAAGAGCTTTCTGAGCTTGATGAACAGCGCGCCAAGGTGAATCGCGAGCAGGGCAAGTTGATGCTGGAAGCCGCCAAAGCACGAGCCGTGGAAGGAGGGGTTAACGACCCTGTTACCCGTCAGCTTAACGGCACGCTGGTTGAAACCCTGGTAGAGCTAGAAAAAGATATACGCCTGCTGGTGGTTGGTAAGCGTGGCGAAACTGCACACCAAGCCAGTGGCCACTTAGGCTCTAACCTTGAACGTGCGGTGCGTGAAATGCATCGCCCGATACTCATGGTGCCGAAAACCTTTAAGCAGCCTGAAAAGGTACTTATCGCGTTTGACGGTAGCAAAACCGCTCGCAAAGGCGTGGAAATGCTGGCCCGTTCACCACTGTTTGCGGGTGCAGAGTGCCATGTGCTGATTGTGGGTGCCGACACCGTTGAGCCACGCTTACAGCTGGGGTGGGCGCTAAGCACGTTGCACGATGCTGGACACAAGGCAGAGGGCGCTATTCGCGCTGGCGATGTGGACGACGCCCTGCAAACCTATGAAGGCGAGCATGGGATCGATTTATTGGTAATGGGGGCTTACGGTCATTCGCGTATTCGCCATTTGCTAGTAGGTAGCACCACCACTGCCATGCTACGCAGTAGTCGGATACCGGTGCTGATTTTGCGCTAACTCCCTGCTCGTAAACACTTACCGATTAGCTCGCTTTTGCGTACTCTTCCGCAGCCGGCCCTCATTTTCTTGAGTGAGCCGGCTTTTTAGTGGCTAATCAGGCAGTAGTTTACTGGGGAGCCAACGTAAATACGCCACCATGCCAAATAGTTCTACTAGGGACTGAAATACAATCACTACCACCACAGTCTGCCAACCGTTGGGCAGGGCAAGCGCGATGGGGAGCATAACGAAAGAGTTGCGCGTACCAAAGCTAAAGGCGAGGGTTCGGGCACTTCTTGCAGGAAGTCTAAATAGCCTTCCAAGCATTTTTCCCAGTATCGCTGCCACCACCAAGTAACCCGTAAAAATAAATACCACCTGCACGAATACATGGGAAAGTGCCTGCGCGCTATTGACCTGTGTTGCTGCAATTACCAACACCACCAAAGCAAGCAGTGGTACCGGTAGGTAGCCAAGATGCCCGATGGCGAGTCTCATGGTGTGATAACGCTGGGCGGCAAATTCCGTCAGCCATGCCAATCCTAAGGGCAGCAAAATTAGCCCAGTGAATGCACTGAGCAGATGTGTAGAAAAGATTAGCTGGAACCATTCGCCGCCTAAGAATAGCCATAGATAGACTGGCAACATGACCATTTGTACCAGTAGCAGTAGTGGTGTGGCTGCAATGGCGAGGGCGGCATCGCCTTTGCCTAAGTGCGTAAAGGTAATAAACCAATCGGTGCAAGGCACTAGAAGCACTAGCAGCATCCCGGCGATTACCGGAGGGGAAAGCGGTAGCCATAGCACTAAAAGCCCTAATAAAGCTGGAATAACAATAAAATTGCCTGTTAGCAGCGCCGCCATAAAGCGGATATCGGTAAGGCTTTGCCTGATATGTAACAGCGGAATTTGCGTGAAGGTGGCGTACAGCAGTACGCCCAATAGAGGCCATAGAAAATGTTCAAACGATGACGTCAGCGTAGGAGCCAATATGCCGACGCTCAACCCTAAACAGATAAACCCCAAGTAAAGCCAGGACTGCTGCTGTTCTAACTGTTCGCGCATAGAAATACCCGAGAGTCACTGGGTGAGGGCTTCTTCCTGGAACCGAATGGCGGGCTATTGAGTAGTGGGTCGAGAAAGTGCCATGCGTTCTCCTAACCAGGCAGCCAGTAACCATAACGGTAGGCTGATCATTACATAAAGTAGTGCTAATGCTGGATGTCCTTGCTGAATCAGATACAGAGTCTCCAGGCTAAATAGCGAGAACGTGGTAAAACCACCGCAGAAACCAGCCACGAGTAGCGGTTGCCAGCGTGCGAGGCTGGTATGAGGAAAGCGTGAGGCAGTTGCAGCTAGCCAGCCAATTAACCCTGAGCCTAGTACGTTAACTAGCAGAGTGCCCCAGGGAAAGTAACCTCCAAGAGCTGCAAAAGATGCAAGTGACACAGCATAGCGCAGTACGCTGCCAATACCACTGCCAACGCCGACGGCTAAATAGGCTTTCCAGCTCATCGTACCCCCATACCCAGCAGCCAGCCCAACGTGCCCATTGCAAGACCTAATATGAGCGTCGCGGCAATGTTAATGGCAGCGCGCAGCGAATGACCACTTTGCCAAAGCTCAAGGGTTTGTAAGCTAAACGATGAAACAGTGGTGTAGCCACCCAGTAGCCCTGCTACGGCGAATAACCATAGCGGCTGCGCGGCTGGCATCCCGTAGTAACCCAGCAGCCAGCCTGCTATCAAGGCTCCGCTGGCATTCACGATGAGAGTGCCCCAAGGAAAAGCTTTACCCAGTAGATGGGCTATGAGATTAGAAACTGCGAAGCGCCCCATGCCGCCCAGCGCTCCACCCAGCGCCACTAACAGTAAGCTTGCGAAGCCATGCCCCATGCTTACTCCTTTTTTGCTGGCTGCATGATGAGTCGCTAATTGTATCACCTGAGTAGAGAGCTAAAAGTATATGTAGTAAAAACGTGTAAAAGTGTCGTTGAGCAATAAGTTCGTGTAAAAAAGGGTGAGAATAACAACAGCGTTTATGCACCCGCTCCAGGAGAAGCCTTCATGTCTGATCGCGTGCTAGCAGCAATTGATGGGTCTCAGTATTCAGAGAGCGTCTGTGACTATGCAGCCTGGGCCGCTAAAGCCCTGGGTGCACCATTAAGCTTTATTCATGTCTTGGACAACCATCCCCAGGTGGCAGAGCCTGATCTAACCGGAAATTTAGGCCTAGGCACCCGAGAACATCTACTGGAAAAATTATCGGATATCGAAGAACAGCGTGCAAAAGTTGCTCGTGAACGGGGGCGGTTAATACTTGATGAGGCAAAAGTTCGTGCAAAGGAAGCCGGTATACCTGATCCACTGTGCCTTCAGCGCAACGGACCGCTGGTGGAAACGCTGGTTGAGAACGAAAAAGAGGTGCGTTTGCTGGTGTTAGGCAAGCGCGGTGAAACGGCGCTCCAAGCCAGCGGGCATATAGGTTCCAACCTGGAGCGCGTGGTGCGCGAAATGCATCGCCCGGTGTTGATGGTTTCCAAGCAATTCACCCCGCCCAGCAATGTGATGATGGCGTTTGATGGAAGTAAAACAGCTCGCAAAGGTGTTGAGATGCTAGCCAAAAGCCCGCTATTTGCAGGGGCGACTTGTCATGTGGTCATTGTGGGTGCTGAAACTGCCGAAAATCGTTCACAGCTACATTGGGCACTCGAAATATTACAGGTTGCTGGCCATGAGGCTAAGGGGGCAATCCGCGCGGGTGAAGTTGAGGAAACACTACGAGCCTATAAGCAGGAACAGGGGATCAATTTGCTAGTGATGGGGGCGTATGGCCACTCACGCATTCGCCACCTGCTATTGGGTAGTACGACCACCGCCATGTTGCGCAATGCCCACTTGCCGGTGCTGATTCTGCGCTGAAGCCGCTATCTGTACTTAATCACTCTCTGTACTTAATCACTCTCTGTACTTAATCACTCTCTGTACTTAATTACTCTCTGTACTTAATCACTCTCTGTACTTAAGCCACTATCTGCTCTAGAGCCACTAGCTGTTTTGGAGCTATATAGGAGACGCAGATGAATCACCCTGAGGTAGACATTGCTGCGTTACGCCAAAAGCTACTGGCACTGGATGTTTCAGTGAGAGAAGAAAGCCTTGAAAGTGCGTCTTCCCGAGAGACGGTGGTGCTTGACCAGACTTCAGTGGGGCGGCTGTCACGCATGGATGCGCTGCAGGGTCAGGCAATGGCAAAGGCAGAAGAGCAGCGCCGCCAAATGACGCTTAAGCGTATTAGCGGCGCGTTACAGCGCATCGATCAAGAGCGCTTCGGAGAGTGTATTGAGTGTGGCGAATGGATAGGGGCCAAACGCCTCACCTGGGACCCGTTAGTACTGAAATGTATTGAGTGTGCTGAATAATCGTTGCAGTTATGCCTCCAACGCAGTGCCTTCAAGCTGGCGCTGGGCGGTTGCCTGGGCAACGTTGATGCCTGACAACACTGCCTTCAATGACGCGCTAACGGTATCGCTATCTTCCGCGACGGCACAGATGCGTTGCCCATCAATATTGAGCTGCACAAAGGCAATCGCATTCGCCTCGCTGCTGCCGCCAAGGGAATGTTCGCTGTAGTCAATAATAGCCACATGGCTGCCTGAGTGTTTTTTCCACGCATCGGTAAATGACGACATTGCGCCATTGCCCGTGCCTGCAAGCCGCAGTGTTTCTTTACCTTGCCACAAGGTAACGTCGATACCCTCATACTGTCCTTTGGACAGCTGGTAGTCAGCTAGTGAAAGGGGCGCATCGTAAGCAAAGTTATCGAACATTACTTGGCGAATGATTTCACTAGAAAGCTCGCTGTTGCGACGCTCACTCTCCTGTTGAACGCAAGGGGCAAGTGCCAGCATCATCCAGCGAGGCAGGTTAATACCGTAGTCCCGCTCCAGCAGAAAGGCCATGCCGCCCTTGCCCGACTGACTGTTCACCCGAATAACGGCTTGGTAGTCGCGGCCAATATCGTGGGGATCAATAGGTAAGTAAGCCACTTGCCACGGCTCGTCGGGCTTTTGATGCTTGAGTGATTTGCGAATAGCATCCTGGTGACTGCCAGAAAACGCGGTGTAGACCATCTCACCAACCCACGGGTGGCGAGGGTGTACGGTGATGCCAGTACACTCATGCACCACCTGGACAATTTCATCAGGGTTAGAGAGATCAAGCTCAGGATCGATGCCTTGGCTGTAGAGGTTCATCGCCAAGGTAACAATATCCATATTGCCTGTGCGTTCGCCGTTACCCAGCAAAGTGCCTTCGACACGGTCAGCGCCCGCTAATAATGCCAGCTCTGCTGAGGCTACTGCGCCGCCTCGGTCATTATGTGTGTGCACAGAAATAATCACACTGTCTCGGCGGCTGATATGCTGGCAGAAATATTCGATCTGATCTGCGTGATGGTGTGGTCCTGCGACTTCCACAGTGGTGGGTAGATTAAGAATGCACTTGTTTTCAGGTGTGGGTTGCCACACATCCATAACGGCTTCACAAATCGCCAGGGAGAAGTCGATCTCGGTACTTGAAAAGCTCTCTGGTGAGTATTGGAAGCACCAGTTAACACCGGGGTGCTGAGCTGCATAGGTTTTCACCCAGGTTGCGCCCTGCACGGCAATGTCGGTAATGCCATCGCGGTCCATTTCGAATACCCGTTCGCGCTGAATAGTCGAGGTGGAGTTATAGAGGTGGATAATGGCGCGTTTAACGCCTACCAGTGACTCAAAGGTTTTTTCGATCAGGTGTTCACGACACTGCACCAGCACCGCAATTGTCACGTCTTCTGGAATCTGATCCTCTTCAATTAACCAGCGCACAAAATCGTAGTCGGGCTGGCTGGCCGAGGGGAAGCCTACCATCACCTCTTTAATGCCGACTTTGATGATCTGCTGCCAAAAACGTTGCTTTTGCGCAACGGTCATCGGCTCAAGTAGCGCTTGATTGCCATCGCGTAGGTCTTCACTGACCCAAATCGGCGCCTTGGTAAGGTCGCGGTCGGGCCATTGGCGATTAAACGCGGGGACGCGTGGAGCTGGGCGATACTTGCGATGATCAAAAGCAGACATGGCGAACTTCCTGATAATTAAGCATTGTAGAGTGCGGCCGCTTGTGGCGTAAGCCGCTTAGCGGAGGTTGCTGGATAAGGCTCCAAATGGGCTGCTTGTGGCAGTCAATACAGTTTAATTGAATCGTTACGAAAAGTTATTGCTAAAATGTGGCTTTCTGGGTTTTATTTGGCAGATAATGCTGGGTATATTATTTTTTTTGGCAGGAGTTGTCTGTTATGCCAGTAACCCCCCTTGAGCTTGATCGCTTTGATCGCCGTATACTGGATGTGCTTCAGCAGGAGGGGCGTATCAGCAATCAGGAGCTTGCTGAGCGTATTGGCCTATCACCATCGCCATGCCTACGCCGGGTGCGGGCGCTGGAAGAGAATGGGCTAATTACTCAGTATCGGGCTGAGATTGATGCGCGGCAGCTGGGTTATCAGCTAATGGCACTGCTGCACATTTCCATGGATAAGCACACTCCAGAGCGTTTTGATAATTTCGAGCGCCATATTCGAGACATCCCCAATGTGATCGAGTGCTTGATTATTACCGGCCAGGACGCTGATTTTCAGCTTAAAATTTTGGTGCGGGATATGGACGATTATCAGCACTTACTGCTACATGTAATTAACCGCATTGAGGGTGTCACCGGCGCCCATACCAGTTTTGTATTACGTCGCGTATTTGAGCACCGGCCGGTGCCCACCGCGTGTCCCTAAGTACGCAACTGTAGGCAGCAAAGTGCAGGCGGTTTACACTGCTTTTTTTGGCATTACCCAGGAGTTTTACCTATGACAATTCAACGCCATGATACAAAAGCCCGTATGAGCCGTGCTGTTATCCATCAAGGTGTGGCCTACCTATGCGGTCAGGTATCAGGCCCTGAAGCCCGTCACGAAGGCATCAAAGAGCAAACTGAAAGCATGCTGGCGCGGGTTGATGAGCTACTAAAAGAGATTGGCTCAAGCCGTGAGCAGCTCTTAAGCGCCACTATCTATCTTAAAGAGGGGGGCGACTTTGCCGCCATGAACGAAGTATGGGATGCGTGGGTACCGGAAGGCTATGCACCGGCGCGTACCTGTGTATGCGCGCCGCTGCCGGCCGATGAGCTAAAAGTAGAAATTACTGTAACCGCCGCTGTTAGCAACTAATTGTGGCTAGCTGTTCGTTACTAACTGTTCGTTACTAACTGGTCGTTACTAGCATTGTTACTAGCAGGCTGTTGTTAACTGACGGTTGTTAACTAACTATTATTAACTAATGGCCATTAACAATAGTGCGGCCACTGATCCTGGGCAGCTTGCCGATTACTTGCCGGTTTTCTCCACTGGGAATCGGGTATCGCGCAAGCTGTCCTTGATTTTCTTCAGGTGCGGCAGAAAGTCTTCGCCGCGTCGTAGCGTAACTCCGGTTGCCAGCGTATCAATCAGGGTTAGCTGAATGACCCGTGAGGTCATCGGCATATAGTGGTCGGTGTCTTCCGGTGTGGAGACTTCGAGTGTAGCGGTACACTCTTGAGAAAGCGGAGAGTCCGGGGCGGTAATGCCAAGCACCACGGCGCCAGCTTCTCGTGCTACACGAGCGATATCGACTAATTCCCTCGTGCGACCTGTATAAGAAATAATCACGACCACATCCCCGGTATGGCAAGCTGCGGCTACCATGCGCTGCATAAGCACATCCACATAGGCCATGACGGGTAAGTTAAAGCGGAAAAACTTGTGTTGGGCGTCTTGAGCAACAGCGCCGGATGCCCCAAGCCCGAAAAAGTGCACCTGTTTCGCCTGAGTAAGATAGTCGACCATACGCTCTACAGCCGCCATATCGACTTCACGCTGGGCTTCATCTAAGGCGGCGATAGTGGCACCAAAGATTTTATGGGTATATTGGGTAGCGGAGTCGCCAGGCTCAACCGCTCGAGTAACGTAGGGGGTTCCCCCTGCGAGGCTTTGAGCAAGCTTGATCTTAAAATCCGGGAAGCCTTTGGCGCCAAAGTTACGGCAGAAGCGATTGACCGTAGGCTCGCTGACGCTGGCCGCTTGGGCAAGGCTTGCGATGCTCAGGCTAGTTGCAGCCGCCGGGTCTTCAAGAATAACGTTGGCGACTTTGCGTTCTGAGCGATTTAGCTCTTCCAAGCGTTCGCGTAAGCGGTCAAGCAGGTCATGCGCCATTAAATAGACTCCATGTCAGTGGTCAGGGGTTGGTTGGGTGCCCACTCTTCGCACCACGTAAAGAACTCAGATGATTCTTCTGTGCTATCTTTTTGATTCATCATAAATTTCTAGTTCATTACAACTTTCTGGTTCATTACAAAGGTACGGCCAATTTAATGTTTTAAAAGACAATGCTTTGACATGGGCAAGGGACGGATAGGCGGTCCCAACATCATCAATCGTGACGGTAATCTTAACGTTAGCAAATTGCACGTGTGTTGTGCATGCCACTCATTATGCCCGACTCAGTGGTCTCTAGGGCAAAAAACGAAGCCTTGGCTCTGGTTTTACGCGCTTCTAACGCATTATGAGGCACTGAACCACAGTGGCGCTTTGCCAATACCTGGCATTTGGCGGTTAGCTTTAATCATTATCGTTAACCAAGCCCAAGTAGCTTCAATAACCAACGGCGGTAAGGAGGCCTGAGTAAGCGGCTAGTTGGTTTTTTGGCTTGATAGAAGATACCGCGCAGATGGCTGAAACGCTCAAATCCATGGCGCCCGTGGTAGGTACCCATGCCACTTTCCCCAACGCCGCCAAAAGGGAGTGATGGCACTGCGTGATGAAGCAGTGTTTCATTAAAGACGAGTGCTCCTGAGCGGGTCCGTTGGAGTAATGTAGATTGAAGTGTTTTGTCATTCGTGAATGCATAAAGCGCGAGTGGATGCGCGCGAGCATTTACATAGCCAATGGCATCGTCGAAGCTTTTAACGGCTATTACCGGTAGGCAGCGGCCAAAAATTTCTTCGCGCATGACCGCTAGGTCTTGAGTAGGGTCAATAATTAAGACAGGAGCGTGGGGGCCTGCGTCAATGATGCGGCAGCCATGATCACGCGCTTCATTGAGTAGGCTATCGATACGCTGTTGATGACGCTCGCTAATAGCTGACGTTGCTTCTTTATCGTTAGGTCGCTGATGGGCTATGGCCTGGGTTAGTGCCTTTATCATCGCTTCTAAAGAGCGGCTTTCCACCAATACATAATCGGGTGCGATACAAGTTTGCCCAGCATTCATTCCTTTGCCAAATACAATGGCCGCGGCGGCGTGCTCTAAATCAGCATCTGCAGCCACAATAGCAGGTGATTTGCCACCCAGCTCTAGGGTGACAGGCGTTAAATTAGCTGCCGCTGCCAGTGCAACTTTGCGGCCCACCTGGGTTGAACCCGTAAACAGCAGATGATCAAAAGGCAGGGCGCTAAATACTTCAGCCACATCTACGCCACCCTCTATAACGCTAAACTCCTCTTCAGTGAAGTATTGCGGAATGAGTTTGGCGAGCAGTGCGCTGGTGTGAGAGGCATACTCACTGGGTTTGAGCATCACCACATTACCGGCTGCAAAGGCATCTATCACAGGCATTAATGCTAGGCTCCAGGGGTAGTTCCAAGGAGCCATTACACCGACAACGCCAAGTGGCTGAGGCGCAATACGCGCTTTGGCAGGTAACAAGCGCCAGGGCATGCCTGCTCGTTGAGGGCGCATCCAGTGCCATAAGCGGCGCCGGGTATAAGTAATGGCTTGCAGCACAGCGCTAATTTCAGCCAGCCGTATCTCTGTTTCACTACGCTGGCCAAAGTCTGTTTGAATAGCTCGCACTATGTCGTGTTGATGGCGTTTGGTCATGCGGGCTAAGCGGCCTAGTCGCTCGCGTCGGATCGTCAGTGAGGGAAAAGGTGCCTGGGTAAAGGCATCCTGTTGAGCGTGAAAAATGCCGGTTAGATCGCGTTGCATGGTTTCTCCTTGATAAACGCATGATGAATGGTACGCCGCGAGAAATACCTAACTAATAGCGTAGTTACCATCGTTGAGCGTTAGTGGTAATGGTAGAGTGGTGCGCTATTAATTACCGGTTGTTTTAGCTGACGCCCTTGAGAGACGCCATGCCTTCACGCTCGCTATCACACGCTATTCTACCTGCCATTGAGGCAGTCGCGGCAAGCCAATGGGACGCGTTGGTAAGTAAAGAGCATCCATTTTTGCGTCACGCCTTTTTACAGGCGCTGGAGAGCAGCGGCTCAGTGAGTAGCAAGAGCGGCTGGGAACCATGTCACCTGAGCGTTTGGCAGGCAGGGCGATTAGTGGGGGCGCTGCCCATGTACCGCAAACACCACTCTTACGGTGAATATGTGTTTGACTGGGGCTGGGCAGAGGCATTGGAGCGTGTAGGTGGGGACTATTACCCCAAGGCGCTAAGTGCAATCCCATTCACACCGGTTCCTGGGCCGCGTAGTCTGATAGCCGCGGATGTAGATGCTGACGAGGTGCGCGCGCAACTTGCTTCAGCTTGGCAAGTGCAGTGTGCTGAGCGCTCGCTATCCAGCTGGCATCTGCTATTTGCTGAAGAGCAGGAAGTAGCTGCATGGCGGCACCAGTTTCCTGGCCTGATTGCCCGAGAGGGGGTGCAGTTCCAGTGGCGTGATCGTGGTTTTAAAGACTTTGATGGTTTCTTGGCAAGCCTTACCTCTAAGCGCCGCAAAATGATCAAACGGGAGCGCCGCTTGGTTGCTGAGCAAGGGATCATCATGCGTCTTTTAGAGGGTGGCGAGATAACACAAGCGGCAATGGCGCATTTTTATCGCTGCTATACCATTACCTATCATGAGCGAGGCAGGTCCCCGTACCTAAACCGAGAATTTTTTGAGCGCTTGCGCCAGACCATGCCTGAAGCACTGGTATTGGTGCAGGCCCTCCTGGATGATCAGCCAGTAGCGGCAGCGCTCTACTTTCGGAGTGAGACCGCGCTCTATGGCCGTTATTGGGGCAGTGAGGTGGTGGCTGATTGCCTGCATTTTGAGGCCTGTTACTACCAAGGTATTGAGTACTGCTTAGCCCGGGGATTAACGCTGTTTGACCCTGGTACACAGGGGGAACATAAACTGGTTCGTGGGTTTGCACCTCAGCGCGTGTGCTCGTTGCATTACGTAGCCCACCCAGGTTTGGCGGCAGCTGTTACACAATTCTGTGAGCAAGAAGCGGTACACGTCAATGCGTACCGCCTGGGGGCCAAAAAGGCGTTGCCCTTTAAGTAATTTACGTGGCGATGAATGCAGGTTTAAGGTTACTTATCTGTTATTAAAGTTAAAGTAGCGGAGTGGCTCGCTGGGCATGCCTCCTTAATGGCATAATGCGCGCCGTTTACGCTGTCAACAAGGAACTCGGTGATGCATAAATGGCTAGTGGTTGCGCTGCTTGCCGTGTTGGGGCTTCTTCAGTACCAACTATGGTTAGGCAATGGTGGGTGGCAGGATCTTCAATTGGTAGAAGAGCGTGTTGCCGTGCAAGAGGCTGCCAATGTGCCACTGCGTGATCGAAATGCACGCCTAGCGGCAGAAGTCACCGATCTTAAAACCGGCCTAGATGCTATCGAAGAGCGCGCCCGCAGTGATATGGGTATGGTGCGTAGCGATGAGCAATTTTTCTGGGTGCCAGGTGTTGCAATTGAAACAGAACTCATTGGTCTTAATGCGGGGTTAGTGGTGCAGTCAGGCCGAACTAATGAAAGGGCGGAACAATGAGCGACTCACTGTGGCTGATTGTTCCGGCTGCGGGCCAAGGTAAACGCATGGGGGCTGATAAACCCAAGCAGTACCTCGAAATTGCTGAGCAATCGATTCTTACGCATACTCTCCAGCGCCTATACGCGGCTTTTCCACAAGCACAGCTAGTCCTCTGCCTAGACAACGACGACCAGTGGTTTAATCCAGCCTGGGTGCCTTTCCCCCACTGGCAGCGCGTTACCGGGGGCGTCGAGCGTATGGGTAGTGTATTAAATGCCTTGCAGGCAATGCCAGCGCAAGCCGCAGATGTCGTGATGGTGCACGACGTGGCGAGGCCTTGTGTTACCCCAGAAGATTTACGAGCCCTTTATCAGGCGGCCAGTGAGCATCCTGATGGCGCGCTACTGGCCATGCCGGTGGCTGATACCATGAAACGCGCTTCCGTCGACCAGCTGAGTGTGGCAACCGTGCCTCGGGATGGCTTATGGCACGCTTTAACGCCTCAGGGATTTCGTTATGCACTTTTGCGCGAAGCCCTCGAATACGCTGTTGATAATGGCTGTATCGTCACCGATGAGGCGTCCGCTGTTGAAGCATTGGGTAGAACCCCGCTCTTAGTGAGTGGGCGTAGAGATAATGTAAAAGTCACCCACCCCGGCGATCTCGCCCTTGCCAGCGCGATTATGGCATCACAAGTGGCCTGTGTATCTGAAAGGATATGTACCTGAAAGGAGTTGCTAATGCGAATAGGGCATGGATTTGATGTACACCGTTTTGGGCCTGGTGACCATTTAATGATTGGCGGTGTAAAGCTGCCGTTTGAGCACGGTTTTGTGGCCCACTCCGATGGTGATGTGTTGTTGCATACAGTCAGTGATGCACTGCTCGGCGCCTGTGCGCTAGGCGATATTGGACACCACTTTCCTGATACTGATGCTGCATGGAAAGGCGCTGATAGTCGGGACCTGCTACGTCGCGTGGTAAAGCTTGTGCGTGATGCAGGCTATGGGGTGGTTAACCTGGATGCCACTATTATGGCCCAGGCGCCTAAAATGGCGCCACATACTGACGCTATGCGAGCGGTGATTGCCGAAGACATGGGCGTAAGCATTGGGCAGGTGAATGTGAAAGCCACCACTACCGAGCGGCTTGGGTTTACCGGGCGTGGTGAGGGGATTGCTGCTGAAGCTGTCGTACTAGTTGATCGGCTAGAGGTTTTGAATGCTTAATTTACCATCGTGGCAGCGCTTGCTGGATGGTCAGCTAGGGGCACCTAAACCTGGCAGCTACCGCGCTCAGCCAGAAGATTTCATTGTTGACGAACAGTTGGATTTTACCCCTGAAGCCCATGGGGAGCACTTATGGCTACGGCTTGAAAAGCGAGATCAAACCACGTTAGATGTGGTGAAAAGCGTAAGCCGGATATGTGGCGTGACACCTAGGGATATTGGCTATTCAGGAATGAAAGATCGCGTAGCGGTTACTCGTCAATGGCTAAGCGTTCACCTACCGGGGCGTGATGCGCCAGCAGAGTTAGCGGCCTCGTTAGCGATCCTTGGTATCACCGTTTTAGAGCAGGCCCGCCATCCTAGGAAGCTGAAAAGAGGTGTGCATCGTACTAACCACTTCACGTTAAAGTTGAGCGGCGAAGCCGTGCAATCCGATGACTTTGAGCAGCGTTGGCAAGCGCTGTGTAGCTCTGGTGTGGCAAACTACTTTGGTCCCCAGCGGTTTGGCCCTGGTGGGCGCAACTTGCAGCGTGCGGAAGCGCTGCTCGCTAAGGGATGGCGCAAGCGTGATGATCGTCAGGGGATGATGTTATCGACCGCGCGAAGCTTCTTGTTTAACGAATTATTGAGTGCTCGTCTTAAGGATGGCACATGGTGCCAGCCCTTGGCGGGTGACACATTAATGCTCGACGGCACCCAAAGTGTGTTTAGCATTGATGAGGTTGATGATAACTTAGTTACCCGTGCTGGTGAGTTAGACCTTCACCCCACGGGCGTGCTTTGGGGCGTTGGCCACAGAGCAGAAAAGCAAATAGCCGTTTATGAATCACAGCTGCAGCAACAACACCCCAATCTTTGTGAAGGGTTAGAAAAGAGCGGTGTTAAGCGTGCTCAGCGGGCGCTGAGGGTCAAGCTGGTGGCTCCCCAGCTTATTAGAGAGCAAAATGCCGTGCAGCTCTCATTCGCGCTACCGCGGGGGAGTTTTGCCACGGCCGTGGTAAGTGAGCTGATTGATCATCCCGATTTTGTTTAACGAGTGCCAGCAGGGCATATCTAAATACGGTTTATCTCAAGGAGACGCTAATGCGGCGATTGCTGCTTTCCAACGATGATGGAGTCCATGCGCCGGGCCTACGGGCATTGCATGATGCGTTGGCGGCTCATGCAAACCTGCGTGTAGTGGCCCCTGACCGTGACCGCAGCGGCGCTAGTAATTCGCTTACACTTTCGCGGCCACTCTCACTAACCGCCTTGGATAATGGCTTTTACAGCGTTGATGGCACGCCTGCTGACTGCGTCTACCTAGGTGTTAACGGTGTTTGGAACGAGCGTCCTGATCTGGTTATTTCGGGTATTAACCACGGTAGCAACCTTGGTGATGATGTGCTCTATTCCGGCACAGTGGCAGCGGCGATGGAAGGGCGTAATTTAGGCATGACCGCTATTGCCATGTCGTTGTGCGGTGAGCGCTATTTTGCTACTGCGGCTAAAGTGGCGGCCAGCTTGATTGGCGCTGCCGAACAGCTGTCGCTGCCGCCGCGCACGCTATTAAATGTAAATGTTCCAGATGTGCCGTGGGAAGAAATTAAAGGCGTTAAAGTGACTCGTTTGGGCTATCGTGGGCCAGCAGAGAAACCGGTGCCAGTGAAGGATCCGCGTGGGCGCACCCGTTACTGGATAGCGCCAGTGGCTGCGAACGCTGACGATGGTGAAGACACCGACTTTGCAGCCATTGAAGCAGGGTACGTATCAATTACGCCATTACAGACTGACCTAACGCGCCACCCGGCACGCAGCGATGTACAGGATTGGTTGGATGCTTTTGCCTGAGCTATCACCGGTTGAGCTTCGCGGGCGAGGGATGACCTCTCAGCGTACTCGAGACCGTATGGTTGAGCGGCTTGTTCAGCAGGGTATCCGTGATACCCGGGTGTTGGAGGTGATGGCCAGTGAGCCAAGGCACCTGTTTGTTGATGAGGCGCTGGCCCACCACGCCTATGAAGATACCGCGCTGCCGATAGGTTTTGGTCAGACGCTATCGCAACCGCTTACGGTTGCGCGAATGACGGAGCTAGTGCTGCGTTCACAGCCACGCCATGTGCTCGAGGTAGGCACCGGCTCTGGCTATCAAACGCTTATTTTATCGCGCTTAGTTGCCTCGCTATACTCCATAGAGCGTATTTATGCCCTACACGAGCGTGCTGCTGAACGGTTATGGAGGCTTGATGCAGCGGCAACTCTGACGGTAGCGGACGGTGGTGATGGTTGGCCAGAGGTTGCTCCCTTTGACGTTATTTTACTGACAGCCTGTGCGCAAACACTGCCAGAAGCCTTGCTTGAGCAGCTCAGTCGTGACGGCGTGTTGATAGCCCCCTTAGAAGAGCCTGATGGCAGCCAGTGGCTTACCCAGATAAAGCGCGTGGGTGGTGCTTTCGAAAAGCGGCGGCTCGAACCCGTGCGTTTTGTACCCCTTTTGCAAGGAGTGGTGGATTGAAGCGTCGATCTTTAGGTCTGTTTTTAAAAGGCGCCGGTATGGGGGCTGCTGATGCGGTACCGGGCGTTTCAGGCGGCACCATCGCCTTCATTACGGGTATCTATGAAGAGCTTATCAATACCATTAAGCAGTTTGGCCCTAGCGTGCTTGTGGCTTGGCAAAACAAAGGTGTGGCTGGTGTTAGCCAGCACTTAAATTTAGCATTTTTGATTCCGCTTCTTTTAGGAGTGGCGGTAAGTCTGGTCAGTGTGGCCCATTTGGCACTCTGGCTTATGGAAGTGTACCCCCTGCTGCTGGATGGTTTCTTTTTTGGCTTAGTAGCGGCCTCAGCATTAGTGGTGGGCAAGGCTGGGCATGGCTGGAAAATCTGGTACCTGTTTCCTCTAGCGGTTGGTTTGCTTTTAGCGCAAGCCTTACCGGGCATGATGCCGCTGGTTTTGTTAGTCGGAAACGAGGCGTTGGTTGTCATGTTGGCAGGTGCTATTGCGATTAGCGCCATGCTTCTGCCAGGTGTTTCTGGTAGCTTTTTATTGCTCACGATGGGACTCTACGGCACCATCATGGGCGCTATCCGCAGCTTCGATATCGGTATTATTGTTTTGTTTGGCATGGGATGTGTGATTGGCTTGGCACTTTTTTCCCGCTTGCTATCGTGGTTACTGCGTCGTCATCACGACTCCACGTTACAGTTGCTGCTGGGCTTTATTGTTGGCTCGTTACCGGTTCTCTGGCCCTGGAGAGAGCTGTTACGCTACCAAATCGGGCCTGAAGGGCAAATGATACCGTTAGCCTATCGTTATCTATTACCAAATGATTACGCCGTACTAACTGGGGCATCGGCACAAGTAGCGGGTGTGGTTGCACTTATGGCTGGTGGTGTGCTGCTGGTGGTGTTACTTAACCGTCACGCAGCGAGCACCGTTTAGCAGATCACATGCGCGGCGTTGAAAAGGAGCAGGGTTTGTATGCGTAAGGTTTTCATGATGTCTGTGTTAGCGTTGGCGATTAGCGGTTGCGCCAATCAGCAACAAAGTACCCCCCAAGTACGTGATTTAAGCGAGGCGCGTCGTGCGGTAGACGGTTCGCCGCAGTACACGGTGAAGGCGGGTGATACGCTGTACGGTATCGCATGGCAACACAACCTCGATTATCGCCAGCTAGCAGCACTTAACAATATTAGTGCTCCCTATCAAATTTACCCGGGACAAACCATCGCGTTACGTGAAGGAGCGGGTGGGGGAAGTGCTCAGCCAGCAAGCGAGGCCTCAAGCCGTCCGGCGTCGGGTGTTGTAGCGACGGGATTAAAGCCGCCAGCCACTGCTGTAGCAAGCAACGACCAAGAGTTAGATTGGCTATTACCTGATGAGAGTGCCATTGAGCGGAACCAGCGTTTGACGGCAGAGCGCTCAGCACTGGAGGCCGCTCAGCAGGTGGCCGAGAGTACATCAACTGAAACCAGTTCTCGCTCTGGCACCAGTGATGAAGTGACGACTGCACAAGCGTCCGAGCAAGCCTCTTCTTCTGCCCGTGAGCCAGAGCCTGTTCGTGAACCAGAGCCGGCTGCTGAGCCAGAACCAGCCCGTGAACCAGAGCCGGTTCGTGAGCCAGAGCCTGCTGCTCGAGAGCCCGCTCCTGCCGCTGCCCAGCCTAGCCGAAGCGCGCAAGCTGATCGCTCCTCTCGTACCTTTACCCCAGTAGATGAGGTTAACTGGCGGTGGCCGACCGATGGCAAAGTCACCGGCGAATTTGGCCAGGGTGGCTCAATCACCGCTGGGATTGATATCGCTGGACAAAAGGGGCAACCTGTTAGAGCTGCTGGGCCTGGTATTATTGTTTATGCAGGCAGTGGCGTTCGAGGGTATGGCAACTTGATACTACTTAAGCACAATGACCAATATCTCAGTGCTTATGCTCATAATGATAGTTTAAATGTTAAAGAGAATGATGTCGTTGAGGCTGGCGAGGTAATTGCCACCATGGGTGATAGCGATGCAGATAGCGTCAAGCTGCACTTTGAGGTTCGCCGTGATGGGCAACCCCAAAACCCGCTGAATTACCTGCCGTCTCGTTAACCATTAGATGGCTTCGTAGGTACTGATCAGGAACGGTAAGCAACCGCGCTTACCGGTAACACCCGAATAGCTGAGTAAAGGGCGTCATATAACAATAACGGTGAACGCGTACATGGAGTGCGAGCACTTTCACTTTTCAAGATGGCGGGTAGGCGAAATAACGGGGGTAAGATTATGAGTATGCTGGAGAAGGATCTGCAGGAGATTGACCTGGACGCTGTAGAGGAGGCTGTAGATGATGCAGATGATGATGTCACTGCAGAAGAGGAAGCCTTCGAGAAAGCGTTGGGGCGCGAAGACCGTCAATCGACTCAAAGCTTGGATGCAACGCAAATTTACCTCAACGAAATTGGCTTTTCGCCGCTGCTAACTCCAGAGGAAGAGGTATATTACGGCCGTTTAGCCCGCAAAGGTGACCCATTGGGTCGCTCACGCATGATTGAATCCAATTTGCGTTTGGTGGTTAAAATAGCAAGACGTTACCTTAATCGCGGTTTAACGCTATTGGATCTGATCGAAGAGGGCAATCTGGGGCTTATTCGTGCGGTGGAGAAGTTTGACCCGGAACGCGGTTTTCGTTTTTCAACCTATGCGACCTGGTGGATCCGTCAAACCATAGAGCGTGCGCTAATGAACCAGACGCGTACCATCCGTTTGCCGATTCATGTGGTGAAAGAGCTTAATATCTACTTGCGGGCGGCTCGTGAACTGACCCAAAAACTGGATCATGAAGCCACTGCAGAAGAGATTGCCGACCATCTCGACAAGCCAGTTGAAACTGTTAAGAAAATGCTGGGGCTTAATGAGCGCGTCTCATCAGTAGATTACCCGATGGGTGGTGAAAGTGATAAGCCGCTGATCGACACGCTGACTGATGATGACGTGCAAGGCCCTGAGGCATGTTTAGTTGATGGTGATGTGCGTGAGCACGTCGACCTCTGGCTCGACGAGTTGAGCGAAAAGCAACGTGAAGTGGTTGTACGACGCTTTGGTCTGCGCGGTCACGAAGCTGCAACGCTGGAAGAAGTGGGAGCGGAGATAGGGCTTACCCGTGAACGGGTTCGTCAAATTCAGGTTGAAGCATTAAAGAAGCTACGCCGTTCGCTTGAAAAACAGGGCTTATCCCTGGAGGCTATTTTCGAGAGCTAGTGTGCTACTGATAAGTTTCGCAGTCTTAAGAGCCACTTGCTACCGCTGAGCATATTAGAGCAGAGCAAAACCAGCGCACCGAGTTGATTACTCGGTGCGCTGGTTTTAGGTAAGGCTTTTTCATTAACGTTGAACTATTTATGGTAAGCGAGAAAAATGATGCGCCCGCTAGCGGCTCATATTGACTTAGACGCGTTGCGTCATAATTATCAGTTGGCGTGTAGTTGCGCGCCTCAAAGCCGTTCGGTAGCAGTGATTAAAGCCGATGCCTATGGCCATGGTGCCCTTGCGTGCGCGCAGGCCCTGGAAGCCGATGTGCCCGCTTTTGCCGTGGCTTGCATCGAAGAAGCCCTTGCTCTTCGTGCCGGGGGCATAAAAAAGCCGATTATCCTCCTAGAGGGTATTTTTAGTGCCGAAGAGCTGGCGCTTGTCGACCAGCATGAGTTCTGGATCAGTGTTCATAGCGAGTGGCAAGTCGCTGCATTATTGGCATTTTCACCCCGCCAGCCTATTCCTGTATGGCTCAAGGTTGATTCGGGGATGCATCGTTTAGGTTTCTCCCCGGAAGAAGCGCCGTCGGTTTGGCAGCGTTTGGCCAATGCGCCGCAAGTGACGGCATTGCATTTAATGAGCCACTTTGCTACAGCGGATGCACGCGAAGGCAGCTATTTTAACCAGCAGATGGTCGTATTGAAGAGGTTAGCCGAGCAGTTGAATGCTCCCCTCTGCTTGGCCAACTCGCCTGCTACCCTGGCTTGGCCAACCGCCCATGGGGATTGGAATCGTCCTGGCGTTATGCTCTACGGTAGCGACCCGCTGGAAGTGGCAAATGAAGTAACCCAGCAGCTGCGCCCAGTAATGAGTTTACGCTCGGAAATTATCGCGCTGCGCGAACTGGGCATCGGCGAGCAAGTTGGATATGGCGGCCGTTGGCGCGCAGAGCGACGCTCTAGGATCGCGGTGGTGGCTGCAGGCTATGGTGATGGTTATGACCGTCATGCGGTCGATGGGACCCCTGTGCTAGTCAATGGCAAGCGATGTGCGATTGCCGGTAAGGTCTCTATGGATATGTTGACGGTTGATGTAACCGATATCCCTGAGGCTACTATCGGTAGTGAAGTAGTGTTATGGGGGGCTTCGAGTGATGGCACAGTGCTACCGATTGACGAGGTGGCCCGTTATTGCGACACGATTAGCTATACCCTGTTAACAGGGGTATTGCCTAGAGTTCCCAGGCACTATCATGGTGCCCGGATTTAAACGGTTATTAGTATGTCCAAAAAGTCGTATCCCCGTTCGTTTGCCCATCCACGCTACTGGTCGACGTGGTTGGCAATTGCTGCGATGTATGTTGCTGCTTGGTTGCCTTGGCGGTTGAAAATTTGGGTCGGAAAGACGATCGGCCTGCTGGCCTGGCGCTTTGTTAAGCGGCGTCGGAAGATTACCGCAACCAATATTGCTCTCTGCTTCCCTGAAAAAAGTGCCGAGCAGCAGCGCAAGTTGGTTAAAGAAACCTTTATCGCTAATGGAATAGGCCTAGTTGAAACAGCCACTGGCTGGTGCCGTGATGCTGAAGGTTTACGCCATCGTGTGGCGTATCATGGGCAAGAACACCTTGCCCGTGCGAAGGCCCAGGGAAAGGGCGTGCTGGTAGTGGGTATTCACTTCTCAACGCTAGACCTGGGTGGGGCGCTGCACTCATTGTTCTTCCCAGCTGATGTAGTGTATCGCCCGCACAATAATCCGTTGTTTGAGAAGTTTATGACCCGTGCGCGCTCACGTATTTTTGGTCAGGCAATCGACCGTCACGACTTGCGTGGAGTGGTTCGGCGGATCAAGGCAGGCCATATTGTCTGGTATTCGCCGGATCAGGACTTTGGCCATGAGGTGAGTATATTTGCATCGCTCTTTGGTCAGCAGGCAGCGACTATTCGTTTAACTGGCAAGATCGCCCGCATGACTGGGGCTCCTGTGGTGCCGCTAATGTTCCACCGCAATCCGGATAATCGAACCTATACGATTGAGTGCCTGCCTGCGTTTGACAACTTTCCCAGTGGGGATGAGGTGGCAGACGCTACCCGTGTGAATGAGTTCATTGAGCGGGCGATCCTTAAGCATCCTGAGCAGTATTTATGGCTCCATCGACGCTTCAAAACGCGCCCTGAAGGCGAGCCAAGCCTTTACCAGTAGCTGGTGCCGAGTGTTCCTATCAAAAAAAGCCGTCCCGCGATGAATCGTGGGACGGCTTTTCGGTATTTAAGCGTTTCAGACAGTGCTGTGTGGCTTGGGGAAAACGCTTAATCGAGATTGCGCGAGTAAAAAATCTCAAGCATCTCTTTACGCAGGCGGCTTTCGATATCCCGCGCTTCTTCAAAAGTAATGTCACGGCGTGACGTGCCGAACAGGTAATTATCCAACACGAAGTCTTTAAGCAACATCTTGGTGTGGAACATGTTTTCTTGGTACACGTTCACATCGATCATCTGGTAAGCCTGCTTGGTATCTTCTGCCAAGTAGTCTTGGATCGAGGTAATGTCGTGATCAATAAACAGTTTTTTTCCATCTACGTCGCGGGTAAAGCCGCGTACGCGGTAATCCATGGTGACAATGTCGGAATCAAAGCTGTGGATCAGGTAGTTCAGCGCCTTTAGGGGGCTGATATGACCACAGGTAGATACATCGATATCCAGGCGGAAAGTGCTGATACCGTTGTCTGGGTGGGACTCGGGATAGCTATGCACAGTCACGTGGCTTTTATCCAGGTGGGCTACTACCGTTTCGGGCAGCGGGCCGGGGCCTGGTTCGGTATGCTCAAGGTTCGGTTCATCCAGCTCGTGTTCAGCGATCAGGATGGTGACGCTTGCCCCGTGCGGTTCATAATCTTGACGCGAAATATTCAGCACGTGCGCGCCGATGATATTTGTTACGTCTTTAAGGATCTGCGTCAAACGTTCGGCGTTGTAAAGCTCATCGATATAATCAATATAAGCCGCACGCTGCTCTTCGGTTTTGGCATAACAGATGTCGTAAATGTTAAAGCTCAACGAGCTAGTCAGGTTGTTGAACCCGTGGAGTCGGAGATTATCTGACACGTCCGAACCTCCCTATGGCAGATGAAGACACCCCGACGAGCCAGCGCCGGAACCGAGAAGTATTTGTCACCACACGGGTTGCAGAATGCTCACAAGCACGTGCTACGCAGTAGGGATAAATACAAGCGGGCGTATTATGCCCGCCCATCGCGTGGTATGCATCCGGCCAGGCAATTTTTTTTACGCCTAGCATGTCTGGCAGGTGCCCTTGCAGACGCATGCTAAAAACTATTCTTAGCGTTTTGCTTAAAACCTTTCTTAGAGCCGTTCTTGGGACGGTTCTAAGAACGATTGTTTGGTTCATGCTGTGTGGACTACCCCCAGGGCGGTTCAAGCCTCAATAATCTCGAACGAGTGGGTAATATCAACACCGCCTTTCACGAGCATGATTGAAGCGCTGCAGTATTTTTCTGCAGACAGCTCGACGGCGCGCTGTACTTGCTTCTCTTTGAGGTTACGTCCAGTCACCACGAAGTGGACATGAATTTTTGTGAACACAGAGGGCACTTCGTCAGCACGTTCAGCATCAAGTTTTGCCACACAGTCGGTGACATCGGCCCGGGCTTTGTCGAGGATGTTCAGGACATCAAATGCCGTACAGCTTCCCATCCCCATTAGTAGCATTTCCATGGGGCGTGGCCCCGTGTTCCGACCACCATGATCGGGTGGGCCGTCGATTACAACGCTGTGCCCGCTGCCTGATTCCGCTACAAACTGGCGGCCATCCGTCCATTTTACCCGTGCTTTCACGTTAAACTCTCCTCATCTTGGCGACGAAAGGTAAGTCGCGCAGCATAACATTTCTATTGGGTAGCGCACTGTCTCATCACTCGCTAATCTGCACCAGGTGGTGCTCAAGGGCTGTTAACCGTTCTGGGGTGCCTACATCGACCCAGTGGCCTGAAAAATGTTCACCACTCACCTGGTTAGTCTCCATCGCCTGCTTAAGGAGTGGCGCAAGAGCGAAGGCTCCCGGTGGCTCGCTAGCCACCAGTCCCGGGCGTAGTAGGCTAATGCCTGCAAAGGTTAGGCGCTGTTCGCTCGCTAGGGAGACTCGCCCATGCTGAAGAGCGAAATCTCCTGCTGGGTGGTGGGCTGGGTTATCTACCAATACTAAATGGGCAACATCGTTGGGGGATAGTGCGGATTCGTTAGGAAGGTAATCGCACCATACGTCGCCATTGATGAGTAAAAACGGTGCGTCGCCAAGCAGAGGCAGTGCGTTTTGGATGCCTCCGCCAGTCTCCAGGGGAGCGGGCTCATGGCTCCAGTGGATACGCAACTGATATGCAGCACCGTCGCCTAACGCTGTCATTACCTGTTCAGCACGGTAGCTGACGTTAATCACAACGTCTTCAATGCCCGCGTTCCGTAGCCGTTCAAGGTGGTGAACAATCAACGGTTTTCCAGCCACAGGCAGCAGAGGTTTTGGGCAGTGGTCGGTTAGCGGGCGCATTCGTTTACCAAGCCCAGCGGCTAGAATCATTGCTTTCATATGAGGGTGTCCGCTAATCGCTGGGTAATGGCTGGGCGAAGCGTTGCGCTAACCCACTGGCTGAATTCATCATGTTGGGGCAAAGAATTTAAGCTATCTTCTAAATGCTCTAAAAAGTGTGGCAAACGGGCTAGGTAACCCTGTTTTTGGTCACGCAACGTAAGCCGACAGAAAATTCCCAGTACTTTGAGTGAGCGTTGGGCGGCCATTGAGTGGCATTGGCTAAGAAAGTTAGCGCTGCTGACGTGGCGGGAGAGTCGCCCATCCAGACGCGCCTGGTCATAAAAGTGCTGGACCAGTTGACTGAACTGTTCGTTTGAAAAGCGACAATAGCGTCCCCGCAATAGGGAGATAACATCATAGCTAAGCGGCCCGGCGACAGCGTCTTGAAAATCGATCATATAAAGATGCTGGTTCAGCACCATAATATTCATTGCATCAAAGTCGCGATGTACGCTAACCACGGGTTGCTCAAGGGCCTGTTCAATTAACTGTGCGTGCAGTGCTGCCCAGCTATCGGGAATAGAAAGCCCGAGCCACTTATCCAGGCACCAATCGGGGAATAGGTCGAGTTCACGGCCTAATAGCGCTGCATCGTAGGCGGGAAGCGCTTTCGGGTTGGCGCGGTTTTGCAGCTGGCCAATTAAATCCAGAGCTTGCTGATGGCTTCTCTGGGTGCTCTGTTCATTGGTAAAAAAGGCTTGCAGTGGCGTATCGCCTAAGTCGTCCAACAGCAAAAAGCCGCTGTCTAAATCTGCTGCGTGAATGTTAGGTACGGGTAGCCCCGCTGCGTACCAGCGTCGGCCAATCGCTACAAAAGGCGCAGAATTTTCTTGGGCAGGTGGGGCATCCATGACTATTTGGGTACTGCCGTCAGGCAGAGTGAGGCGAAAATAGCTCCGAAAACTGGCGTCGCCACCTGCTGGGGCAATGGTAATGTTGGCAACATCAAGGCCGTTTTGTTTAGCCGCCCATCGGGTGAGGGCGTCGATCCTGGAAGAGGACATGCAAGCTCCTTGCTGGTCGGGCATCGTGCGGCCTGTATAATACCGATTCTGGATGCCAAGGATAACGAACATGGGCAAGCGATTTTCGCGCACCGCGCCGGCTGTGCAAACGCTATTGGGCAGTTTGCTCGCGGGCGCCTCCTTTTCAGTGGTGGCTCAAAGCCAGTCGCTGCCTGCTGAGGCGCTTGACTGGCAGCCCTTTGGGCAAGATGAAGCGCCACATCAACTGTGTCGTGGGCGCTATGTAATGCCTGGCTACCGCTTGCCAGCGGAACAGAACCCCGAAACGCTGTCGGTTGAAACCCTGGAGGTGGATTACGCCGCAGATGGTGAAGCACTGCTGCGAGGGGATGTCGTACTACGGCGAGGCAATACGGAGCTTGAGGCTGAACAAGTCTTTTTACCTGCCAACCGCCAGCAGGTCGACGTGGAAGGTAACCTTGCCTTGCGCGACGGCCAAGCGTTGTTGCGGGGCGATCAAGCCACTCTGATGCTTAACGAGGACCGTGCCTCGTTAAGCAATAGTCATTATGTCCTTTACGAGCAGCACATGCGTGGTCAGGCCAGCCAGCTTGAGCAAACCGGTGAAAATCAGTACCGCTTGCGTGATGCTACCTTCACTTCCTGTGACCCCGGCGTTAATAGTTGGCAGCTGGTGGGTAGCGATATCAAACTTGATCAGGCTAAAGGTTTCGGTACGGCACGCCATGCCCGCTTAGAAGTGAAAGACGTACCGATATTTTACTGGCCGTGGCTACGCTTTCCTATCGATGACCGGCGTCATACCGGGCTGCTGTCGCCTTCTATCGGTTTCTCGAGTAAAGTCTTTGATTACGCGCAGCCTTTTTACTGGAACATCGCTCCTAATCACGATGCCACTATCACCCCGCGTTGGATGTCGGATCATGGCTTACTGCTCAACGGTGAATACCGTTATTTATTTGCAGAAAGCCGAGGCACCGTTGAAGGCGGCTTTTTAAATAGTGACGGGGGGAGCGAAACGGGCAGTAATCGTTTTGAAGGTGATAAGCGCTGGTATATCGATGCTGATCACACTGGCCGGGTTAATGAGCGCAGCGACTATAATTTACGCTACGGTGCAGCTAGTGATGGCCGTTACTTTGATGACTTTGGTGGCGAGTTTGGTAATAGCGACCGGGTAAGTATGGAACGGCTGGCTCAGGTCGATTATCGCGGTGACCTCTGGCAACTGGATGCCCGAGCACAGGGGTTTCAGCGCTTAGAAGATCCGTTGAGCGATAGCGATAAGCCCTTTTACCGATTACCCAGCTTAACGGCTAACGCAGATTGGCAATTCGGCAGCGGGTTCTATAGTCAGTGGCGCTCCAATGCTACCTACTTCTGGCGCGATGTGGATGAGCGCCAAGTGCCCGAGCGTGAAGCTGCTATTGGTACGCGTCTGCACCTAACGCCTGCTTTTGGCTGGCGCGTAGAGCAGCCCTGGGGCTATATCGAGCCACGAACCGAATTGTGGCAAACCGCTTATGAACTCGACTACGGTGAGCGCGTTACTGACCGCGATACCTCACCTACCCGCAGTATCGCGATTACCTCAATTGACAGCGGGTTAGTATTTGACCGTGAGCTCGAGTTGGGCGGGCGCGATTACCGCCAAACCCTGGAGCCACGTCTCAATTACGCCTATGTACCGCGCACGAACCAAACTCAGTTGCCCGATTTTGATAGTCGCGAGCGAGCATTTTCGTGGGATCAATTGTGGTCGCCGCAGCGTTTTTCAGGTGCTGATCGAGTAGGTGACCTTAACCGAGTTTCTGTTGGTGTGCAGTCGCGCCTGATTGAAGACGACGCTGGTCGTGACCGATTGACCTTTGGTGTAGGCCAGAGTATCTATTTTTCCGAGCGTCGGATTGATAGTGATGGAGACCCTGATACGCTGCCAGCGAGGCCTGAGGACGATCCTAACGTCAATCCTCACAGCCGCTACCAAGCCACTCGAGACCGCTCTCCACTGGTAACCCGACTAGATTGGCAGATTAATGATCGCTGGAGCACTGGCTATGAGTGGCTCTACGATGACCACCGTGAGCAGACCGAACGCTCAAGCGTTGACCTGCGTTATCGGCATCCAGATGGGCATGTAGTGAACCTTGGCTACCGTTGGGAGATCGAAGGGTTCGATCCGGGCGTTGTGCCAGGGGACGATGGCTTCCGTAATTATAATCGTGAAGAGTGGGACCTCTCATTTGCCTGGAAAGCCAGCCCTCGAATTGATTTGATTGGTCGTTACCTTCACGATCAAACTAATGACCGTTCACTGGAGCAGTTAGCGGGTCTGCAGTGGAACGACTGCTGCTATGGTGTGCAGTTAGTATGGCGCGAGTGGGTAGATGATAACGATACCGCCCGAGTGAACGATGACTTCAACGATCGTGGGCTGTTTTTACGCTTTGTGTTCCGCGGCCTGGGTGGCGTTGGGCAGGACGCCGACAGCTATTTTGAGCGGGCGATTCCTGGTTATCGCCCGACACCCCTTTAATGAATCCTTAAATGGCGACTGAAAGAGACTTTATATGACGATCAGAAAGACCCTGCTAACCCTTGTCGCAAAAAAACGGGCAAAACTCCTCTCTACGGGTAGCATGATGGCATTGTGCCTGGGGGCCAGCGTAGCGCTTGCCCCGCTCACTCTGCACGCGCAGACCTTTGAGTCCACTCAGCGCCAAATGCTGGATAATGTCGTTGCCGTGGTTAACGATGGCGTCATTATGCGCAGTGAGCTAAACGACCGCATTGCTCAGGTTGAGCAGCAAGCCGCGGCCCAGGGGGGCAACTTGCCGCCACGCTCTCAGTTGGCTGAGCAAGTGCTCGAACGCATGGTGATGGAGGAAATTCAACTGCAGATGGCGAGTCAAGCTAGCTTGAGCGTTGACGATACCGAGCTGAACCGCCAACTGAGAACGATTGCTGAGTCAAACGGCATGACGTTGGATGAGTTTGCCGACGCGGTGGAAGCCGACGGGATGAGCTTGGCCAATGTGCGCGAAGATATTCGCCGTGAAATGCTGATGCGCCAGGTGCAGCAGCGTCGTGTTAGCCAGCGTGTTGCTGTAAGTGAGCGCGATGTTGAGCGCTTTCTAAGCCAGCAGGGCACGCAGCAGGGGCAGGCCTTTATCGAAGAAACGCGTGCACGCCATGTGCTGGTCGAGCTGACCCCCACGCGTAATGAGAACCAAGCGCGCGCCAGAGCTGAGCAAGCGCTCCAGCGCCTGCAGCAAGGTGATGATTTTGCAGCGGTAGCCCGTCAGTTTAGTGATGACCATGGCAGTGCAATGAATGGCGGTGAGCTTGGTTGGGTGCGCCCAGGGCAAACAGTACCTGCCTTTGAGGAGGCGATGGGCTCGCTCGCGACTAATCAAATCTCTCAGCCTGTGCGTTCACAGTTTGGTTACCATGTCATTGAAGTGCTGGAGCGTCGTCGCCAGGATGTCACCGAAGAGAGTCGTCGCGAGCAAGTGCGTCAAGCGATTTTCCAGCGTCGGGCGAATGAAGAGCTCCAGGTCTGGCAGAATGAGATTCGTGAGCAAGCCTTTGTGGATATTCGTCTTTAATGCCTAGCCATCCACGCTCGCCGCTGTTGATCACCACCGGCGAGCCAGCGGGCATTGGCCCTGAGTTAGTGCTGATGCTGGCGGCTCAGGGCAGGCTGCCTGATCGTACTCTTGCAGTGGGTGATCCTGACATGCTGCGCCAGCGGGCCGCTCTGCTGGCGCTAGATGTAGAGGTTGTAGAAGCTGCACCAGAGGAGGGTGTAGCTTCTTCCAAGGGGCGCTTGGTGGTGTCTCCAGTATGGCTGGAAGCACCTGTGAGCCCTGGTGTGTTAAACCCTGCCAATGCACGCTATGTACTGAATACGTTGCAGGTTGCCGTTGATGCCTGCCTGCAAGGCCGTGCCGCCGCGATGGTCACTGCTCCGCTGCATAAAGGGGTGATTATTGAAGGTGGCTTTGCCAACTTCACTGGCCACACTGAGTGGCTGCGGGATGCCTGTGGCGTGGATGAGGTCGTTATGGTGTTGGCCACCGACAAAGCGTTGCACGCCCAAGCCAGAAGTTGGAACGGCAGCGGCGACCTGAGGGTTGCTCTGGTCACCACGCATTTGCCGCTGCGCGATGTGGCGGATGCGATTACCTATGAGCGGGTTCAACGCGTCAGTCGTTTGCTGGTGGAAGACCTAAAGCGCCAGTTCGGGATTGCTGAGCCGCGCATTGCGGTATGTGGCTTAAATCCCCATGCTGGAGAAGATGGCCATCTGGGCCGGGAAGAACTGGAAATAATCACTCCGGCGCTCAATGCGCTGCGCGCTGAGGGTTTGGCCATACAAGGTCCTCTACCCGCCGATACGCTATTCACGCCACGGCATTTGGCAGGCGTTGATGCGGTATTGGCGATGTATCATGACCAAGGGCTTGCAGTGCTAAAATACGCAGGTTTTGGGCAGGCAGCCAATATTACCCTTGGTTTGCCTCTGGTGCGTACTTCGGTTGATCATGGCACTGCGCTTGACCTTGCCGGGCGTGGTGTTGCCGACCCCAGTAGCCTCGCCGTTGCGCTGAACTTAGCGTGCCGCCTGGCTGATCAGCGGGCACAGTCTGTTCATTCAGGCAATTAGTTAATACAGTCAACGCATATCTGAACTCATGCGTTCAGCTCATTTACAGTAAACTTCATGAATTATTCTCCCAAGGATCACTGTTAGATGTCTCAAGTGCCCCAGCAGCACCGCGCTCGTAAACGTTTCGGCCAGAACTTTTTGCGCGACCTCGGTATTATCTCGCGTATTGTCCGCTCTATCGGGCCGCGCGATGGTGATCGTCTTGTCGAAATTGGCCCTGGTCAAGGAGCGCTTACTGCCCCACTGTTGGAGGCCACAGGTAAGCTGGAGGTAATTGAGTTAGACCGTGACCTGATTCCCGGCCTGCGTGTACAGTTTTTCAACTACCCCGAGTTTGTGATCCATGAAGGCGACGCGCTGAAGTTTGATTTCGCCGCGCTGAAAGGTGATGGCCCGGCACTGCGTGTGGTTGGTAATCTGCCCTACAACATCTCCACGCCATTAATTGTGCATTTGCTGACGATGGGCAATGCCATTGCGGATATGCACTTTATGCTGCAAAAAGAGGTGGTGGAGCGGTTGGCCGCCGAGCCTGGCAGTACCGACTGGGGTCGCCTGTCGGTGATGGCTCAGTACTACTGCCATGTGGATCAGCTGTTTATTGTGCCTCCGGAAGCGTTTGTGCCGCGGCCGAAAGTTGATTCTGCCATCGTTAGGCTGACACCTCACGACAGTTTGCCCCATACCGCTGATGACCCAGCGTTACTGTTTGAATTGGTCAAACTAGCCTTTGGTCAGCGGCGAAAAACGCTGCGTAATAACCTTAAAGGCCGGGTGAGCGTAGAGACCCTGGAAGCACTAGGGATTGACCCTGTTCGTCGTCCGCAAACATTAAGTGTTGAGGAGTACGTGACTATTGCTAATCGAGTCGCTGCCGACGAAGCCCAAGCTGGCACGGGGAGCGATAAGGGGTGAGTGGGCTAGCTATCGAGGTCAGTGTAATGCCAGAGTACTGCGCCTCCGAATCAAATGATGCTGAGTCGCGCTATGTCTTTAGCTATACCGTCACGGTACATAATCAGAGCCCACATAGTGTGCAGCTAATGGCGCGTTACTGGAAAATCACCCAAGGTGGTGGCGATAGTCAGGAAGTGCGTGGCAAAGGGGTAGTAGGGCAGCAGCCGCTGATTGGCCCAGGACAGTACTTTCGTTACACCAGTCGGGCTATCTTACAGACGCCTGTTGGAGTGATGGAAGGTGCTTACACGCTGCTTAACACTTATACCCAACGCGTCTTCGATGTGCCTATTGTACCTTTTCGACTAGCAGTGCCACGCCAGCTTCATTGATGACTTTTTCCTAAGGGTGTAGCCCATGAGCACTTACGTCATTGGCGACCTGCACGGTTGTCATGCCGAGTTCGTCAGCCTGCTTGAACAGCTTAACTTTAATCCCATCAACGATACGCTTTGGTTGGTAGGAGATTTGATTAACCGTGGGCCTGGTTCGTTGGCCTGCTTACGAGAAGTTAAGGCGTTGGGCAGTGCGGTACGCTGCGTGTTGGGCAACCATGATTTCCACCTGCTAGTGGTGGCCCGCGGGGGTGGGAAGCTTAAAAAGCATGATACTCTTAGTGATATTCTCTCTGCGCCAGATCGCGAAGCGCTGCTGGACTGGTTGCAAAGCCAGCCCCTGGCGGTTAATGAAGGCAACACGTTGATGACTCATGCTGGTGTGCTGCCAACCTGGAGCGTCCAGCAAACGCTATCGCTTAGCCAAGAGGTTCAGGAGGTACTAATGGGCGAATGCTCGGGAGCCTTCTTAACCCAGCTATTTGGCAACCAGCCAGACCGGTTCGATAATCAATTAGAAGGTGTCGACCGACTACGCTGCATTGTTAATGTACTAACGCGGATGCGCTTTATTGATGATCAGGGGCGGTTAGATTTTGCCGCTAAAGAGGGGCTAGAGAGTGCTCCGGAAGGTTTTTATCCCTGGTTTCAGTACCCACGAAGCGACGCAGCGCAGCTACTATTTGGGCACTGGGCAGCGCTGGAAGGCCAAACGTTTGGGGCAAAGGTGAACGTTAGCGCTATTGACACTGGCTGCGTTTGGGGCGGCTCGCTGACGGCGCTTAATCTAGATACGGGTGAACGCATTAGCGTACCTAGTCAGCAAGTTAGAGGTTATTGACGTGTTCAAGGAAGACCCTCGCATAAAAGGGCTTGAGGTTTATCGCGTGGGAGGGGCTGTGCGCGATGAGTTGCTGGGTTGGCCTGTTTACGATAACGATTGGGTGGTGGTTGGTGCGACACCTGAGGCGATGCGCAAACGGGGCTTTAAGCCTGTGGGTCGCGACTTTCCAGTATTTCTGCATCCTGAAACAGCCGAAGAGTATGCGCTAGCCCGTACTGAGCGAAAATCGGGCCATGGTTATGGCGGTTTCGAGGTGCATGCTAGCCCAGATGTCACCTTAGAAGAGGATTTGCTACGGCGGGATTTAACCATTAATGCTATTGCTCAGCGCGCCGATGGGCTGCTAACTGACCCATTCAATGGTCAGCAAGATCTCCAAAATCGTCTGTTACGCCATGTTTCTCCGGCGTTTAGTGAGGATCCCTTGCGGGTGTTGCGTACCGCACGCTTTTTGGCCCGTTATGCCAACTTAGGGTTCTCCATCGCTGCTGAAACCCTTGATCTCATGCAGCAGGTGAGTAACAGCGGAGAACTTGAGCACTTGGCAGCAGAGCGTGTGTGGGTCGAAACCGAAAAAGCACTGGCTGAGCCAAACCCTGAAATCTACTTCACCACGCTGCAACACTGTGGAGCATTGAGCGTTTGGTGGCCAGAGCTAAACGAGCATTTATCCGCAGGTTTAACACGACTGAAGCAGGTGCCAGAGCAGTCAAACTTGCCCTTGGCTCACTGGCGCTATGCGTTGCTGGTATCCGTGCTGGATAGCACGCAGCGCGATGCGCTTACCAGACGGCTGCGGTTACCTAATGCAGTCGCCCAACTTGCCTGTCATGTAGCGCTTAGCCTGAGCCTGGTAGCTGCCCCGCTGACCGACGAGCGTGTGTTGCATTGGTTGGAGCGTTTAGATGGTTGGCGAAAGCCCAAGCAAGTTGAGGCTCAGCTAAAGCTGATTCGCCAAATAAATAGTGCCGACGAGGCGCTGCTGCTGAGTGCTTGGCAGGCAGCTAGGGCGGTTGACCCTCAGGCGCTTGTAAGTGAGGGGCTACGTGGCGGTGCACTTGGTGAGGCGCTACGCGCACGGCGCCAACTAGCGGTCGCCCATGCGCTAATCTAATCGTTTAATCTGCATGCTACCTTGCTTGAGCAATCCGTGGCTGCAGGTCTGCTTGGGAGATCCAGCGCTCCCGCCAGTAGAAATCCACCGCCCATAAGCGCTGGTCTCCTAAGTGAAAGTGCTGCCATAGGGTGGCATATGGGGTTAGGCAATAGGGGTGGCGCTCGTTTGGCAGCAGCTCTGCTAGTGGCTGTAGTACAAAGGCGTTGCGGGTGATTTCGGCGCGTGGAAGCGTGACGCCATCAATGGTGCCACAGGCGTTGCCGACGGTCAGTAAGTCAATATCCAGTGCGCGTGGGCTGCACTTAACCATCTCAGGGGTACGGCCATGGGCAATTTCAAGCTGTTTTGACCACGCCTGTAGCTCACCTGCCGACCAGTTGCTATGAAATGCCACCACTAGGTTGTAGAAATTGCGACTGTCTTTAAAGCCAACCGGCTCGCTTTCAAAGATGCGTGATATTTGTAGGTTACCAAACGTATCTTCCAGCGCATCCAGACACAAGCGAATATGGGTGTCGGGATCGATATTGCTGCCTAAACTGACAGTCACCAAGTTCATGAATACATTGCCTCGATGGCCTCCGGGGGCGTGCCACGGGTAATTTCAAGCCCAACACTTGCCGCTTGAGGAACGGCACCTGGTTTACGTACGGTAAGTCGCAACCAGCTAATCGAAAATTCATGGCGCAAACATTCGGCGAGTCGTTCGGCAAATGTTTCTACTAGGGCAAACTGGTGCTCATCAGCGAATCGCTGGATTCGCTGGCAAATAGCGGCATAATCAAGCGTTAGGCGTAAATTATCGGCCGCCGCTGCAGGGCGTATATCCGTTGCAAGTGACAAGTCCAAACGCAGCGATTGAACAATAGTGCGCTCCCAATCGTACACCCCGATCACGGTGTCTACTGCTAATGCTTCGATCAAAATGCGATCCATGAGCCTTCCTCTAGCGGCAACAAGCGGGCGATTGTACTGGAGGATGACGCTAAACGACAGTAAGGCGATGGATTGGGTGATGGCTATTTCATTAAAGCTATTTCATCGGAGCTATTTCAGAGCTAACTCTAACAGGGTGAGTAATGCCAAAGTTAGCGCCACCAGCAATAAAGTGAGCAGGCCATGATGTTGATAGTGCTGGGTTACCTGAGTGGGAGTTGGCTAGCGGCGCTAAGTGTGTGTCGCTTGGCGGGGGTAGCAGACCCGAGGTATCACGGCTCATGTAACCCGGGGTTTTCGAACGTACTGCGCCTTTACGGGCCGCGTTTAGCAGCGGCGACTCTGCTGTTAGATGCACTCAAAGCAGTGCCAGTAGTGCTGGCGGCTAAGCTGCTGGCGTTGCCTATTTGGTTGCAGGGGGCGGTGGGTTTGGCGGTACTGCTAGGCCACAGTTACCCGTTATGGCATGGATTTCGCGGGGGGAAAGCCGTCGCTAGCGCTTTTGGGGTGCTGCTAGTGTTGGTACCCAGTGTGGCCCTGCTAAGCGCGGTTTGTTGGGCGCTGTTGGCGTGGCGGTTGCGCACGGCGGCTGCCGCATCGCTGGTCAGTGCGTTAATTGCGCCTTTGGTGTGCTTTTGGCTGGCACCCGCTTATGTTGGTGTAGTTGGCGGGCTTAGCGTACTGGTGCTGGCCCGCCACTGGTTAAATATTCGCCGTTTACGTCGGGGTGAGGAGCCTAACCTTTGAGGCTAGCGGGCAGAAGGCGGTAATAAAGTGTCTAGTGGCCAGCGGGGTGTTGCCTTCATGATACCGTCTTCATCTCGCTCGCCTGCGGCTAGGCGTTGAGCGCCAACATAGGCAATCATGGCGCCATTATCGGTACAAAAACGACCGCGGGGATAGTAGGCGCGGGCGTTGCGTTTTTCGGTTTCGAGCGCTAACCGTTCACGCAGCCGTGTGTTAGCGCTAACACCACCCGCCATTACAATGCGCTTCAATCCCGTTTGGTCCAGTGCTCGGCGGCACTTGATAACCAGTGTGTCTACCACGGCTTCTTCAAATGCCCGGGCTATATCGGCGCGTGCCTGACTATCCAGCTCGCCTGCTGCCTCTAGCTGACGAATAGCGGTGAGTGTGTGGGTCTTTAAGCCGGAAAAGCTGAAGTCCAGGCCGGGACGATCTGTCATGGGGCGCGGAAAGCGAAATCGCTTGGGGTCGCCTTGCTCGGCAAGTTTGGCAATGAGCGGACCGCCAGGGTAGGCCAAGCCCAACATTTTAGCAGCCTTATCGAACGCTTCGCCGGCGGCGTCGTCGACTGATTCGCCAAGTAGTTGGTAGTGGCCCAGGCCTTTAACCTCCACAAGTTGCGTGTGCCCGCCGGAGACTAACAGTGCTACAAACGGAAATTCTGGTGCGTCATCCTCAAGCATTGGGGCCAGTAGGTGGCCTTCCATATGGTGAACGCCAAGCACGGGAATGTTTAAAGCCCGTGCCATCCCATGGGCAGTACTGGCACCTACCATCAGGGCACCCACTAGGCCTGGACCCGCAGTATAAGCAATACCATCTAGGTCGCGCCGGGTGAGCTGGGCCTCGTGCAGCACTTGGTCAATTAACGGTAGCAGCTTGCGGGTGTGGTCCCTTGATGCAAGTTCGGGCACCACTCCGCCGTATTCCGCATGCATGGCAATTTGGCTGTAGAGTGCATCAGCCAACAGGCCGCTGCCGCCAGTTTGCGTGGCGTCATAGATCGCGACGCCAGTTTCGTCGCAAGACGTTTCAATGCCCAATACGCGCATAACAATAGAACCCGTTGGAAATAGTCGGAGTGGAAAATAGTCAGAAAGGCGTCAGTAATCGTTAAGCGGCTTAGTCTAGCATTTGCAAAGATCGTCAACCACGACTAGACTACTGTGCGCTGTAAAACTGGGTCGTACATTGTGTCTGCAGTTCCTGCATGTACAGTGTGCGTACTATCCGAACTCAAGACTCCTTAAGGTAGGTGAGTGCTTAATGCCTTCTGTAAAAGTACGTGATAACGAGCCGTTTGACGTCGCCCTGCGTCGCTTCAAGCGTTCTTGCGAAAAAGCTGGCGTTCTCTCTGAAGTACGTCGTCGCGAGCACTACGAGAAGCCGACTGCTGAGCGTAAGCGCAAAGCGGCAGCTGCCGTAAAACGTCATGCTAAGAAGTTGCAGCGTGAGCGTAAGCGTTTCGAACGGCTCTATTGATCCGTACCTGGGGGTAGCCAGCGTTGTTAGCTGGTTATCTCAAGAGGGATGCCAAGCGGCCGCCACTAGGTGGCCGTTTGTTTTTCGTTTTATGTGTTAAGTTGTTGCATTGTTTTTGCTGCATTGTTTTGTTGAATTGTTTTTGTTGCGTTGTTTAAGGTGATCAGGCACGCCGCCTAATGACATTAAACACGCCTGCAAGCGCTTCGCGCGAGGATGCCCGCAGTCCATGGCAGGCCAAATTCCACAGCGTTTTATTGACGACTTGCTGAGCCGCGTTGACGTGGTTGAGCTGGTTGGCGAGCGCGTGCAGCTTAAAAAAGCAGGCCGCAACTACTCTGGCCTGTGCCCCTTCCACCAAGAAAAAACTCCGTCGTTTACCGTTAGCGCTGACAAGCAGTTCTACCACTGCTTTGGGTGTGGTGCCCACGGCAACGCACTGCGCTTTTTGATGGAGTATGACAAGCTGCCGTTTCCTGAAGCGGTTGAGCAGTTGGCTGGGCGTTTAGGTCTAGAAGTGCCAAGAGAAGGGGCGGATGACCCGCGTGCTCAAGAGCGTGAAAAAAAGCGTAAAGAGGGCGTTAACCTGCTAGAAGTGGCCGCCAGCTTTTATCGCGAGCGGTTGAAGATGCAGGAGGGGCAGAACGCCCAGCGCTACCTAGTGGATCGTGGGCTCTCGTCCGAAGTGGTAAGTACCTATGGTATTGGCTATGCGCCTGGGGGGTGGGAAGCCCTAAAGCAGCACTTGAGCGCTAAGGGTATCGGTGAGCCTGTGCAGGTAGAGTACGGCCTGCTGATTCATCGTGAGGATACTGGGCGCACTTATGATCGCTTTCGCGATCGCGTCATGTTCCCTATCCGTGACTTGCGTGGTCGGACCATCGCTTTTGGCGGACGGGTGATGGGTGATGAGCAGCCAAAATACCTCAATTCGCCAGAAACCCCTGTGTTTCATAAGGGGCGCGAGCTATATGGCTTGTATGAAGCGCGCCAAGCCTCTAGCAAGTTAGAGCAGTTGGTGATCGTTGAGGGCTATATGGATGTGGTGGCCCTGGCGCAATATGGTATCCACAATGCTGTGGCGACGCTGGGTACAGCGACCACTGAAGATCACCTTGGCCGCCTGTTTAGGTTAGTGAGCCGTGTGGTGTTCTGTTTTGATGGAGATCGGGCGGGGCGTCAAGCCGCAAGTCGCGCTCTTGAAACTGCACTACCGCTAATGATCGATGGTCGCGAAGCGCGCTTTTTGTTTCTACCTGAAGGTGATGACCCAGATACGTTGGTGCGTCGTGAGGGAAGTGAGGCGTTTCAAGATCGTGTCACCTGCGCAATGCCGCTCTCGGAGTTTCTATTCGAGCAGGCTTCCCAGGGGCGTGATCTCAATACAGTGGAAGGGCGTGAGCGATTTGCCAGCCAAGTGCTTGAGGCGTTGAACAAAATGCCCGAAGGCATGCTCAAATCACTACTGCTGGAGGCGTTGGCGAAGCGCAGCGGTTTAGCTCAGGAGCAATTAAAAGGGTTGCTTGAAAAGCGGGCTGTTAGTGCTGCGAGAAAAGACTCAGTGCATTGGGAGCCGGTAGAGGCGTCGCTCGATGAGCCAATATATGAGACGCCGGCTTCCACTGAGCGCGCTGCTATTAGGCGCTCCGGTGATCGACCTCGTCGCCAAGGTGCTACCCAGGTGCTCTCTACGGTGGAGCGTATTGTGCAGTTGCTACTGCACGAGCCAAAGCTAGTGTCTGTATTACCGGACACGTTGGATTGGCTGCCTGATAGTGAAGAGACGCCGCTATGTCGAGATCTGATTGCATTACTGCGTGCTGGTCGCTATCGCAGTCCGCAGGTGGTGTTAGCGCACTTTCAGGGAAGTCACGAAGGGCAGGTGCTAGCAACACTCGCAAAGCGTGAATTGCCATTGCCAAAAAGTGCAAGGGAAGGAGAGCTCGTTAGTTTAGTGGATTACCTGCAAAACAAGCGGGCACAGCTCACGCCGCAAAAGGAGCTGGAAACATTGATGCAACAGTTTTCAGCATTGGTCAAAAAGCAGGAGTCAGGTGAGAAACTGTCTGTCGAAGAGAGGCAAAAATTCATGCAATTGCTTGCGATGACCAAATGATAGTAACGCAGGCATTTGTTGTAGGGGTTGAATTCTCCTACTCTGACACCAGATAAAGGTCAGTCGCCAAACGCTGGCCTAACCGAATAACCTAACACACCTGGCTGACCGCGCAAATACGTTCTGCTGGAAAAAAACCAGCTATTTACGCTATACTGTTCGGCTTGTTGAGTTTATACGATTCAGCGCCCCCCAGGTGTTTCATTCTTCTTCGTCGAGATAGGGTTTCTATGGCTGGAAATGCGCAGCAGCAGTCGCGTCTGAAGGAGTTGATCGCGCGCGGCAAGGAACAGGGTTACCTGACCTATGCCGAGGTCAACGACCATCTACCCGAGGATATCGCCGACCCGGATCAAGTGGAAGACATCATTGGCATGATCAACGACATGGGTATTAGTGTCGTTGAAGAAGCGCCAGATGAAGACACTTTGATGATGTCGGATCACTCCACGGACGAGTCCGCTGCGGAAGAGGCCGTAGCGGCACTCGCCGCCGTGGAAAGCGACGTCGGTCGCACCACTGACCCCGTACGCATGTACATGCGTGAGATGGGGACGGTCGAGCTTTTGACCCGTGAAGGCGAAATTGAAATCGCCAAACGGATCGAAGAGGGTACCCGTGAAGTAATGTCGGCGCTGGCATATTTGCCAGGCGCGGTTACTTCCATCCTCGAAGCCTACGACGCCACTCAGGATGAAGAAGCCCCAGGCCGCTTGTCTGACCTGTTCTCGGGCTTTATCGATCCTGATGAAGGGATTCCTGGCGTTGCAGAGGCTGAAGTGCCAGAGCCTGAAGTCGATGCCGAGCTGAGCGATGATCACGATATCGACAGCGATGATGACGACGAAGATGACGACTCTACGGCAAGTGAAGGCGGCCCGGATCCTGAAGAGGCGAAAGCCCGCTTCGAGCAGATTCGTGAGCAGAATGCTGCAGTAGAGGCGGCGCTGGCGAAGCATGGCCGCGGTAGCGCTGCGCTGAAAACCGAGCAAGCGCGTCTTGCCGAGCTTTTTTCGCCGATCAAGCTAGTGCCGAAGCATTTCGAGCGCTTGGTTGGTCAGGTACGTATCAGTGTTGAGCAGGTGCGGGCCCAGGAAAAAGCGGTAATGCAGCTGTGCGTTAAGAAAGCCAAGGTACCGCGTAAGACATTTATCAAGTCTTTCCCTGGTAACGAGTCTGACCAGAAATGGCTAGATGCTTTCCAGGAAGCGCAGCCCAAGTATGCTGACCGCCTAGAGCCATTACGTGCCGATATTGCTCGCTCCCAGCGTAAGATCGCTTTTGAGGAAGACATGGTGCAGCTCACCGTGGCTGACCTTAAAGAGGTTAACCGCAAGCTTTCTATTGGTGAGGCGAAGGCTCGTCGCGCCAAGAAAGAGATGGTTGAGGCAAACTTGCGCTTGGTTATTTCTATAGCTAAGAAGTATACCAACCGTGGTCTGCAGTTCTTGGATTTAATCCAGGAAGGCAACATTGGTCTGATGAAAGCGGTAGACAAGTTTGAATACCGCCGCGGTTATAAGTTCTCGACTTACGCCACTTGGTGGATTCGTCAGGCGATTACCCGCTCCATTGCAGACCAGGCGCGTACTATCCGTATTCCGGTGCACATGATTGAGACCATCAACAAACTCAATCGCGTGTCGCGCCAGATGCTGCAGGAAATGGGTCGTGAGCCGACTCCGGAAGAGTTGGGCGAACGCCTGGAAATGCCAGAAGACAAAGTGCGCAAGGTGCTCAAAATTGCCAAAGAGCCGATCTCCATGGAGACGCCTATTGGTGATGATGATGACTCACACCTGGGTGACTTTATCGAAGATGGCACTATGTTGCTGCCGATTGATATGGCCACTGGCGAAGGTTTGATCGAAGCCACCCGCAACGTACTTGGCGGCTTAACCGCCCGCGAAGCGAAGGTGCTGCGCATGCGTTTTGGTATTGATATGAATACCGACCATACGCTGGAGGAAGTAGGTAAGCAGTTCGACGTTACCCGCGAGCGGATCCGCCAGATCGAAGCGAAGGCATTGCGCAAGCTACGCCATCCAAGCCGCTCTGAGCCGCTGCGCTCGTTCCTCGACGAGTAAGTATTAGTCAGAAGAAGCTAGCAGGGGGCGGTATAGCTACCGTTACCCTAGTTACTTAAAAAGCCCGCCGTTCTCAGAACGGCGGGCTTTTTGTGCTGTGTACTTTTTGTGCTACGTACTTTTCATGCTACGTAGTGGATATTTACAGCGTGTAGTGGGTGGCGGATCCTGGGCCAACCGGTAAGCCGAAAACAAATACCCAGATAAAGAACAGTAACGTCCAGCCAACCAGCATAAACAGCGTATAGGGCAGCATAATGGCTACCAGGGTACCAATGCCCATATCCTTCCGGTAGCGTGTCGCCACGGCAAGAATCAAACCGAAATAGCTCATCATCGGTGTGATGAGGTTGGTGACTGAGTCGCCGATTCGGTATGCCGCTTGGATAACTTCCGGGGCATAGCCCATCAGCATAAGCATGGGCACAAAGATTGGTGCCGTCACAGCCCACTGAGCGGAAGCGCTGCCTAGCGATAAGTTAACGAAGGCACACATAATGATAAACAGCGCAAACAGACCTGGGCCACGTAACCCCAATGACTGTAACAAGTCTGCTCCGGCAACGGCGGTTACCGTACCAAAGTTGCTCCAGTTGAACAGGGCTACAAACTGGGCGGCAAAAAATACCAGTACGATATACAAGCCCAAACTGCTCATGCTTTTCGCCATGGCATCGACCACATCTCGGTCATTTCGCATGGTGCCTGCCAAGCGCCCGTAGGTGAAACCTAAAATGCTAAAGGAGACCGCTACGATTACTACAATGCCGCGTAGAAATGGCGAGCCACTCACTAAGCCAGTCTCAGGATTGCGTAAAATTCCGCCCTCGGGCACTACCATAATTGCCACGAGTGCAATCAAAATCAGTGTGGCTAACCCCGTGCCTTTTAGAGCACGTTTTTCATCGTTGGTAAGGCCTTCCATACGCTGCTGGTCGATATCACTATCGGCGTAGGCAGAGTCAAATTTGCCTAGCTTAGGCTCCACGATGCGTTCGGTAACAAAGCCGCCAATCAAGGTGACGAAAAACGTGCTGGCAAACATAAAGAACCAATTGGCTTCCGCACCTACTATATAAGCAGGGTCTAGCAGTCTTGCTGCTTCCTGGGTAATACCCGAGAGCAGTGGGTCGACGGTGCCGATCAGTAAGTTAGCGCTGTACCCCCCGGATACCCCGCAGAATGCAGCGGCAAGGCCTGCCAGCGGGTGACGCCCAAGCGAATGAAAGATCATCGCGGCCAAGGGGATAAGTACCACATAGCCAAGTTCAGCCGCCATGTTGGACATAATGCCCGCAAATACTATGGCGTAAGTCACAATGCGTGGTGAGCGGTTAAGCACTAAGGCACGCATGCTGGCAGATAGCAGCCCTGAGTGTTCGGCAATGCCAACGCCCAGCATAGCAACAAGTACCGTGCCTAGGGGGGCAAAGCCGGTGAAGTTCGTTACCATTTCGGTGACTAGGCGGCGAAGCCCTTCAGCGTTTAACAGTGAGTTAACCGCAATCCACTCGCCTTCATTGGCAGGGCGTGGGTCTGCAACAGAGACGCCGAGTGCACCAGCAATTCCGCTGGCCACTACAACGAGTATACAGAGAATGGCAAACAGAGTGACGGGGTGAGGGAGTAGGTTGCCGAGCCACTCAACGCTATCGAGGAAGCGTGTGAATGCCCCTCGTTTTAGGGTTTCTTCGCGATTTTGTGGTTTTGTCATAGGGTTTATGTCGTCAGTGTGGGTTTTTTTAGCAAAAGTGCCCATTTAGGCCTGGCTGGCGACACTACGTTGAAGCGTGGGGTGGCGCAAATGGCTTTACGCATAGCGCGATCTAAAAAATGAAATGCCGCCTAACCGTATCGTTGAGCGGCGTAGAGTAAATGATGTATTTACTGCGAGTTTTAGCGTGCTTGAGCTATTCGGCGGGCAAGTAAAAGAAGCTCAATCATAGCGAATAAAATTAAGCTGTAACCGAGTAGCTCAATGGATTCCTCGGCAATATTTTTGAAATCACGTATGTAATTCTCTTGTAGTACCGCACGCCAGAAATCTTGACGACCATACAGGCGTGAAAAAATGTAGGTAACAAGAGTGCCCGCGGCGAACAGCCCAAAGGCAAATGTATTGCTATAGTATTTAAACTCTTCCAGAAAGCGACGTCGCTGGACAATGACCCAGACGAGGGCTGGTACTACGATAAGAGTAACCAATATTTTCCAGGTATGCCTGGCAACGTAATGGTCGAGGAAAAAATCCTGCTCGCGAACTAGTGATGCAGCGACAAAGGCAAGCAACAATAAGGTGACGGTAGGCCAGACACGAAGTACCTGGCGTATGTAGATGAGTAGTATGCAACAGCTGGCTAATACCAGTGTTTGGGTGAACTCTGTAAAGCCTAATTCGCTATAGCGCACATTGGGAAAATAGAGAGCTTCGAAGTAGCCTCCCTGGGCGATGCCCGCGATAAAAAGTACATACAGCGTTGCACGCAACAAAGCGTAGCCAAAGCTTATTGGCCACTGGGGTGGTGATGGAGGCATACCAGCATCCTTATCGGGGTCGTGAGTAATCTATGTAGAGGGATACATGCATGGGTGAATGTTCATTATATCGTCACTTAACTATGTAAGCACGCTGATCTTTTTTGGAGTGGAGACAGGCCGTGGGCCGTGAATGACTCGACGATGAGCAAGTAACACTGCAAAGTAGTAGTGGTAAGTCATAGCAACCGCTGAGGGGCGGAAAATACCATGGCAATTAGTGTGTTTGATCTTTTTAGAATTGGCGTCGGGCCTTCTAGCTCTCATACCGTTGGGCCGATGCGCGCCGCCAGTGCTTTTGCACAATCGCTGGGAAAGCTGCCATGTAGCCGTCTTGTCGTGCGGCTACATGGTTCTCTAGCATCCACGGGGGTAGGCCATGGGACAGACAGAGCGGTGATCATGGGGCTAATGGGCGAGGCGCCGGAGACGATTGATCCCGATAGCATTGAGCCAAGACTGGAAGCCTTGGACCAGGGGGGTGCTTTAACGCTGCCAGGTGGGCAAACACTAACGTTTGATCGTAAGCACGATATTGAGTGGGACGATAGCTGCTTACCGTTTCACCCCAATGCGATGGTGTTAACGGCTTACCAGGATGAAAACGTAGTCGCCACCAACACTTATTACTCCTTAGGAGGTGGTTTCTATATTGATCAGGCGTGCGCGGAGCAAGGCGGCGTTGAAGAGGATGTCACAACGCTACCTTATCCTTTTGATACCGGTAGCGAGTTGCTTGCACTATGCCAAACGCATCAGCTCCGTATCAGCCAGCTTATGCTAGAAAATGAAAAAGCGTGGCGTAGTGAAGAGGCCATCCGCCAAGAGCTGCTGACCATTTGGCACGCCATGCAAACGAGTATCGAAAACGGCCTAAAGGCTTCAGGATGCTTACCTGGTGGGCTTAATGTCAGGCGGCGTGCTCAGTCGTTGCATCAACAGCTACTTTCACCACCGGATAACCAGCGGTTAATAGTCTCTAGCTTTACCGTTATGGACTGGGTCAATCTCTTTGCCCTTGCTGTCAATGAAGAGAATGCCGCTGGACGTCGCATGGTCACCGCGCCTACTAACGGTGCGGCGGGTATTGTGCCTGCCGTTTTGGCTTATTACCTCAAGTTTGAGCCCGATGCTTGTGATGCGGATGTCGTGGACTTCCTTCTTGCTGCAGGAGCTGTCGGTATTTTGTGCAAGAAAAACGCTTCTATTTCTGGCGCTGAGGTTGGCTGTCAAGGGGAGGTGGGGTCTGCCTGCGCCATGGCGGCAGCGGGGCTAGCCGAAGTGCTGGGTGGTTCCGCGAAACAGGTGGAGAACGCTGCTGAAATTGGCCTTGAACATAATTTAGGGCTTACCTGTGACCCAGTTGCTGGATTGGTGCAAGTGCCATGTATTGAGCGTAATGCGATTGCCTCGGTTAAGGCGATTAACGCAGCGCGCATGGCGCTTCACGGTGACGGTGAGCATTTTATCTCGCTAGATAAGGTCATTCGCACAATGCGCGACACAGGTCGTGATATGCAGGATAAGTATAAAGAGACCTCCAAGGGTGGGTTGGCCGTTAATGCGATTGAGTGCTAGCAGGTGGTGGGCTTGGTAAGACGCTGTCAATATTAGCGACAAGATAATCGACCAGCTGACGAATTTTCGGTGATAAGTGGCGGTGGCGAGGATAGACCGCCCACACAGCAGTATCATGGTGCTGGAATGGTTCCAGCACCGCTATTAGCTCGCCGCTGGCAAGGTAGGGCGCTACGTAGTAATCCGGTAGCTGAGCCAGGCCCAACCCTTTTAGTGCAGCGTCTAATAAGGCGGGCCCAGAATTACCGCTCCAACAGCTCTCTACTTTGACTTCGCGACGCTGCCCATTGACCTCAAACAGCCAGTTAGGGCGCGAGCCAATTAGGCAGCGATGTTGGCTCAGTTCTGAAAGTGTATGTGGCCTGGGTGCTTGGCGGAAATAGGCCCAAGACCCCACTATATACTCCCTCCGTTCGCATAGCCGTTTGGCAATGAGGGTTGAGTCCTTGAGTACCCCCATACGAATGGCAATGTCGAAACCCTCTTCAATTAGCTCCACGCGGCGGTTGGTAAAATGCATATGCACCTCTAGTTGGGGGTGTAGGCATTGGAAATTATTTACCAGTGGGGCGATATAGCGTTCGCCAAAGGTAGTGGCAGAGGTCAGTTTAAGTAGCCCACGGGGTTTGGACTGCAATTCGCTAATGGCTTGTTCTGCATCGCGCAGGCCGTCGAATAAATGGCGGCAGTGTTCAACATAAATAGCACCTGCATCGGTTAGGCGAATTTGCCGCGTAGTGCGATAAAGAAGCTGCACACCCAACTGGTTTTCAAGCTGGCTTACCAGGCGGCTAATATGCGATGTCGATACTTTTAGATGGCGGGCGGCAGCCGAAAAGGTGCCTAGCCGCACTACTTCAACAAACGCTTCAATACGGTCCCAGCGCTGCATAGGCGCTCCTTGATGAATTGGTAATTGTTGCTCAATGGCAATAATCTTGTGAGTGTATCCCCTCTTATCCAAGCCGACTAGCTAGCCTAAACTTCATCCACTGCGGTCTTATGGTCAAACCGGTAATCGGTCGTCTATTGATACCGCCGCCTACTGATACTGCTTAGGAGATAAAGCGATGAAGTCACGTGCAGCTGTTGCATTAGAGGCGGGCAAACCGCTAGAACTCGTCGAGATTGATGTTGAAGGACCGAAGGCAGGTGAAGTGTTAGTAAGAATGGCTGCCACCAGCGTGTGTCATACGGATGCCTATACACTTTCTGGTGCTGACCCCGAAGGTAACTTCCCTGCGGTGCTGGGCCATGAAGGGGCTGGTGTCGTTCAGGAAGTGGGTGAAGGTGTTACCAGTGTTAAGCCAGGCGACCATGTGATCCCGCTGTACACTGCTGAGTGCGGTAAGTGTAAATTCTGTTTGTCAGGCAAAACCAATCTATGTGGTAGCGTGCGTGCTACCCAGGGCAAGGGCGTAATGCCTGATGGCACCTCGCGCTTCTCGCTAGATGGTAAAATGCTCCACCACTATATGGGCACTTCCACCTTTAGTGAGTACACCGTGCTACCCGAGGTTTCCCTTGCAGTTGTCTCTAAAGAAGCGCCGATGGACAAAATTTGTCTATTAGGCTGCGGCGTCACTACCGGTATCGGTGCGGTGCTCAACACTGCTAAGGTCGAACCTGGTTCCACAGTTGCCGTTTTTGGCTTGGGGGCTATTGGTTTGGCAGTCATCCAGGGAGCAGTGATGGCAAAAGCCGCGCGAATTATTGCTATCGATGTGAATGCCGACAAATTTGAGTTGGCCAAGCAGTTCGGAGCTACCGACTTCGTTAACCCGAAAGAGTATAGCGACCCCATTCAGCAGGTCATCGTCGATATGACTGACGGTGGCGTTGACTACTCTTTTGAGTGTATTGGTAACGTAAATGTCATGCGTTCGGCCCTTGAGTGCTGCCATAAAGGTTGGGGCGAGTCGATCGTGATTGGCGTAGCAGGCGCTGGTGAAGAGATCTCCACCCGGCCGTTCCAACTGGTTACCGGGCGTGTTTGGAAAGGCTCTGCTTTTGGCGGCGTAAAAGGGCGCAGCGAGCTGCCTGGCTACGTTGAGCGCTATATGAACGGCGAAATCAACATTGACGACTTTATTACTCATGATATGCCGTTTGAGAAGATCAACGAGGCATTCGATCTACTACATCAAGGTAAGAGCATTCGTACCGTCTTGCATTACTGAGTATTATGGATAAAGGGTAACAGAGCGCGGCAGGGGTCCTCTGCCGCGTTTTCATCTTCTCAAGGAGCCTGGCCATGAGCATGAGTGAAACTTTAGAACTGGTGTCGGCCAACCGCAGTTGTGGCGGCTGGCACAAGCGCTACCGCCACTACTCCCGGGCGCTAGACTGTGACATGGTGTTTGCTGTGTATTTGCCGCCCCAGGCAGAAAACGAGCGGGTACCGCTGCTGTGGTGGTTGTCAGGTCTTACCTGTAACGACGAAAACTTTATGCAAAAGGCGGGCGCCCACCGTATTGCCGCAGAACTTGGTGTGGCGATTGTATGTCCTGATACCAGCCCACGTGGCACCGACCTGCCCGGTGAGCACGACAGCTATGATCTTGGCTCTGGCGCTGGCTTCTATGTCAATGCTACCCAGACGCCGTGGAAATCCAACTACCGCATGTATGACTATGTGGTGGAAGAGCTTCCTTCTGTTGTACGGCAGCACTTTCCGGTTAATGGGCGTGAGTCGATCAGCGGCCACTCTATGGGAGGGCATGGCGCGTTAATTCTCGCCCTTCGTCACCCCGGCCGGTTCCGCTCGGTGTCCGCATTTGCCCCTATTGTTAACCCAATGAACTGCCCTTGGGGGAAAAATGCTTTCACTAGTTATCTGGGTGATGACCCGTCTCGCTGGCGTCAATACGATGCCTGTGAGCTGGTGGCAAATGGAGCTTCTCGCCAACGTCTGTTTATTGACCAGGGGGACGCTGACCAATTCTTGGAAGAGCAGCTGATGCCAGAACGTTTAGAGGCCGTTTGTGAAGAGCATGATCATCCACTCACACTGCGTCGTCAGCCAGGGTATGATCACAGCTACTTCTTTATCGCCTCGTTCATTGAGGACCACTTGCGCTATCATGCCGAACATCTTATGAAGCGTTAAGGATACCGAAATGCTCAATCGCGCACTGCGCCGTTTTCTTCGCCTTTTATGGCGTCTTGTTTGGCGTGGTGCGCTGCTTTTTGTGGTGCTCTCAGTTGCTTTAGTCCTGCTCTTTCGCTTTGTACCGCCCCCAGGCTCCATGGTGATGGTAGAGCGTAAAATACAAAGTTGGATAAATAGCGAACCGATTGAAATAAAACGCCAATGGCGTAGCTGGGATAATTTATCCAGTAACGCCAAGTTAGCGGTGATTGCCGCTGAAGATCAGCGCTTTCCTGTCCATCGGGGATTCGATTTAGTCGAAATGCAGCGTGCATGGCAAGCCAGCCGTGATGGTGCGCGTCTACGCGGGGCCAGTACGCTAAGTCAGCAGACCGCTAAAAACGTTTTTTTATGGAGTGGTCGCAGCTGGGCGCGTAAAGGTCTGGAAGCGTGGTTTACGTTGTTGATTGAAACGTTCTGGAGCAAGCAGCGTATTCTAGAGGTTTACTTGAATGTCGCTGAGTGGGACACCGGTGTGTTTGGTCTGGAAGCGGCTGCCGATCACTATTTTGGTGCTTCAGGCAGTGCGTTAACCGAGCGTCAAGCAAGCTTGCTAGCAGCTATTCTGCCTAGCCCCCGTACCCGTAGCGCATCTCGGCCAGATGCCCAAGTTGAGAGGCGTAGCCAGTGGATTCGTCAGCAAATGCGCAACTTAGGCGGTGTTAGTTATTTGCAGCGTTTGTAGTGTTTTAATAGGCCGCTTTACGGGGGCGCTTTACCACCATAATGACACCCATAATGGCAACGACCATCCCCGCTAACCCGAGCAGTGGCAGGCGCTCGTCAAAGAGCCACCATGCCTGTAGCGCAGTGACCGGCGGCACAAGGTAAAAGAGGCTGGCCACTCTTGAAGCTTCGCCTTTTTTTATCAAGGCCATCAGTAACAAAATAGCCGCAATCGAAAGAATCAGTACAAGCCAGCCTAATGTGAGTATAAACGTTGTGCTCCATTGCACTTCCCGCGTCTCAAACAAGAGTGCACCAACACCTAACAACGCGCCTGCGGCGATATATTGAATCACCGCCCCAGAAAGTAGGGGCATACTGGTGCAGTAACGTTTTTGATAAAGAGTTCCGAGCGAAATGCCGAGCAACGCTGCAATAACGCTTAATAGTGCGCCAACGCCAAACCCTTCGAATAGCGAATTGCCCATATCAAGCTTGCTGCCAAGCACTAGACTGATCCCTATGAGTCCGAGCAAAAGCCCTAGCCATTGTCGAGAGCTTAAACGTTCGCCTAGCAATGGACCTGCACATGCAGCAGTTAACAACGGCTGTAAGCCAACCAGGAGTGCTGCTAGCCCTGCTGGCATACCTAGGTAAATGGCATAGAAGACACCACCAAGGTAAGTGCCGTGTACTAATAAACCAGATATACCGATATGACCCCATAGCCTGAGTGAAGAAGGCCAAGCGATACGCATTAATCCTACCAGGGGGATTAGCGCGAGTAGGGTCAGGACGAACCGTATGAATAAAAAAGTGAAAGGTTCAGCATAGGGAAGACCAAACTTTGCACCAATGAAACCGGTACTCCAGAGCAGAACAAATACCCCAGGCATCGCCGTTAGCCCTAAAGAAGAAAGTTTTTTATCTGATGCCAGATGGGAGCGCATTGATATAAAGCCTCTGTTTTTACTCTAAAAAATCTGCTTGCTGTTACTTTTTGTTCTTTCGGTTGCTGAAAATTACATAAAAAGTTGAACCTGTTCCTGAACAACGCGTCACACTTGGCACATTCATAACGCGCCAATGAGGTTTCTTAATTATGCAACGTATGACTGCTCTGTTTTCTGCTGCTCTTCTCGCTACTGGTCTGTTAGCAGGTACTGCCCACGCGCAGCAAGCTCAAGACCCGGCACAAGACCCGATGGCTACTCAGCAAGCCCCGGCTCAAGATTTTTCTGATCAGCAGCTTCAGCAGTTCGCCGATGCCTCTCAAGAAATCGCCGTGATCTCGCAAGAGTACACACAGCGTCTGCAGGAAGCAGAGGGTGAAGCTGACCAACAGGAAGTTCGGGCTGAAGCTAATGACCGTATGATTGAAATCGTCGAAGATAGCGGCCTAGATGTCGATACCTTTAATGCTATCGGCCAGTCCATCCAGCAAGATCCGGAAATGATGCAACGCGTTCAAGAAATGGCTAACCAGTCATAACAATTATTGAACGAACAGTCTTGCGGATAGTGACAGATTTTTCTTAACCTGCGAAGTAATCTGTTGAACCGCTTGTTACAAAAGCCCAGCGTTAACGCGCTGGGCTTTTTCATGGGCCGTATTTATACCCTTATGCTTATAGCCCCCTTATGCTTATAGCCCCATATAGCTCGCCCTTCGGCTCTTTTACTACCTTGAGGGTTTACGCCATCTACCCGCCACGTCAAACTTAGTAGTAGCTTGTTCAAGAAGACATCCACCTGATGATACTAGGCGCCCAGCAGGAGAACGTATGGATATTGAGTTGTTAGAAATACGTCAACACATGGGGCAGTATCCCCCGTTTGATGGGCTATCAGATGAGCTTCTAGATGCCATTGCCGAACAGACGGAGGTACGTTATTTCAAAGCGGGTAGCGATATTCTGACGCTTAATCAAACGCTTGACGAACTGTGTTTTATTCGTAGTGGCGCCGTGGAAGTCTATCGCCGTCAAGGAGAGCTTTATAATCGTTTAGGTGAGGGCGATATTTTTGGGCACTTCAGCCTATTACGAAACCATAAAGTACGCTTTCCTGCCAAGGCTATTGAAGACACTCTGATTTACTATATTTCAGGCGCAGTCTTTCAGCGGCTATGTGAGGAGGATGATGATTTTGCTGATTTTGTTGAGTTGGAGCGGCCTCGCTTAGAAACCGTTGCTGAGCAACAGAAAAAATCCAACGATATGATGGTCACGCGAATACGGAAATTGGTGACGCGCTACCCAGTGATGGTCGAGGCAACCACCAGCGTGCAGGAAGCGGCTAAGCAGGTAACCGAAGCCCAGGCCTCTGCTGTATTAGTGATCAATGAAGGAAGCGATAATCCTCGTTACAGCTTCCAGGATAGTGAAGGTAAGACTTGGCAAATGTGCGGTATTCTTACCGATAGTGACTTTCGTACTCGCATCGTCGCTGAGGGGCTATCGCCGCAAACGGCGATTGGCGATGTGATCTCTGAGCGCCTAATTACTGTTCAGGCGGACGCCTCAATATACGAAGCAATGCTGACGATGCTGCGCAGTAATGTGCATCATTTACCGGTGCTTTACCGCCAGCGCCCCGTTGGTGTCGTGCACCTCTCCGATATCATTCGTTACGAGACCCATAGCGGCCTCTATTTAGTGAGCAATATTTTTAATCAGTCGAATGCTCAAGGGTTAGCCAAGCTGGCGCCTGACGTACGTGCAGCCTTTGTGCGTATGGTTCAGGAAGGCGCTAATTCGCAGATGGTGGGTAGTGCACTTTCGACCATAGGCCGCAGCTTTACAAGACGGCTGTTGGAAATGGCCGAAGCGGAACTGGGTCCACCGCCCGTGCCTTACTGCTTCATGGTGAACGGCTCCATGGCGCGTAATGAACAGAGTATTGTGACCGACCAGGATAATGCACTGATTCTGTCTGATGATTTTAACCCTGAGCAGCACGACGACTACTTTTATGCGTTGGCGAAAATTGTCAGCGATGGATTAGATGCCTGCGGGTACACCTACTGTAAGGGTGATGTGATGGCGACCAATCGCCAATGGAGGCAGCCGCTGAAGGTTTGGAAGCACTATTTCGATGATTGGATGGCTAACCCAACACCAGAAAAATTATTACATAGCTCGATTTTCTTCGATTTAGACAGTATCTATGGAGAGGATCACTTTGTTGAAACGTTGCAGGATCTAATCGCCGAGACGGCACCAAAATCGCCGCTATTTTTAGCGGCTATGGCCCGCAATGCACTGAATCGCACTCCGCCGCTTGGCTTTTTCCGCACCTTTGTGATGGAAAAGGATGGTAAGCACAATAACTCCATTAATTTAAAGCGGCGCGGTACTGCACCTATGGTGGATCTGATTCGCGTGCATGCTCTGGCCTGTGGCTCAAAAGCGCAGAACTCCTTTCAACGCCTGAACGCCATTAGTAATACTCAACTGTTAGCTACCGGTGTCAGCGATAAGCTTAGCTACGCGTTTGAGTTTTTGTGTATGTCACGGATTCGTCACCAAATGATCGACCTTCAAGAGGAGCGCGAACCAGATAATAATATCGAGCCAGAAAATGTTGCTGACAGTGAGCGCCATACCCTTAAAGATGCATTCCAGGTATTAAGCAATGCACAAAAGTTTTTGAAATTCCGCTATCCGGTGCCTGTCCAGCGCCCAGGAGCGAGGCGTTAGTATGAAGGGAATACGACCACGGCAGCGTATTACCCAGGCGAATTGGTCTGATTACCTGAAAGCCAGGGCACAGCACGCTCAAGATGATGCGCTCAAACAGTTCTTTGAGGCATCATTGCCTAGTCCTGAGACGCCAATATCCCAGGTGCCAATGGTGGCTCTGGATATGGAAACCACTGGGCTTGATGAACGACGCCACAGTATTGTCAGTGTGGGTGTGGTGCCATTCTCACTAGATCGCATCAAGCTAGCCGAGCGCCGTTATTGGGTGGTTAAGCCCTCTAGGTCACTTGATGAAGAATCCATCGCTTATCACCATATCACCCATTCAGAAATTGCCACTGCACCAGATTTAGACGCTGTGCTGGATGAACTGTTAAAGGCAATAGCAGGGCGTGTGGTGGTGGTACATTTTCGTAATATTGAGCGCCCATTTTTTGATGCAGCAGTGAAAGCTAGGCGTGGCGAGGGAGTGATGTTTCCAATGATAGACACGATGTCGTTAGAGGCGAGGATGCATCGGCAAACGCTTTGGGCACGCTTTCGTCGCTGGCTGGGAAGGCCACCTGTTTCTATCCGTTTAAATGCTAGCCGCGCAAGATATGGGCTACCTACTTATCAAGGTCACCATGCCTTGGTTGATGCACTTGCCACTGCCGAACTGCTGCAAGCCCAAATTTCCTATCACTATGCGCCGGAAACGCCGCTGAAAGACGTCTGGTGCTGAACCACTGATTAATTTGGCATTGGGAAATGCAAACGGGCAGCCACAAGGCTGCCCGTTTGGCTTATTACTACTGTGTTTATGCGGGTTTGGGTTCGCTCATCAGGCCTTTGATAATGGCATAGCATGCCACCAACAAAATAATGGTGAACGGGAAACCAGTGGAGACCGCCATAGTTTGTAGTGCAGTTAAGCCACCGCCAAGTAGCAACGCAATCGCGATAGCTCCTTCAATAATCGCCCAAAACACCCGCTGCGGTTTCGGCGCATCTACCTTACCGCCAGCAGTGATTGAATCGATAACCAATGAGCCTGAATCCGACGAGGTGACAAAGAATATCACCACTAGCAGAATCGCTACGAACGACGTGATTTGCGACAGTGGTAGCTGCTCAAGCATGATAAACAGCTGTAAATCAACGCCCGCATCACGCACCGCCTCAATACCTTGGCTAACGTACTGGTCAATGGCGGTACCACCAAACGTCGTCATCCATAGTACCGATACAAGGGAAGGCACCAGCAATACAGAGATCAGAAATTCCCGAACGGTGCGCCCACGTGAAACCCGGGCAATGAACATACCGACATACGGAGACCAGGAAATCCACCATGCCCAGTAGAAGGCGGTCCAACCCTGGCTGAAGTTAGCATCTTCACGGCCGAAGGGGTTAGACAGGGCAGGCAAGTGCACGGCATAGTTGATCAAGTTTTCAAAGAAGCCAGTAGCAATTAGCAGTGTTGGGCCAACGGCAATAACGAAAAACAGCAGTAGTGCTGCCATCGCAATATTGATCTTTGATAGCAGCTGAACGCCTTTATCCACCCCAGCCATGATCGAACCAATAGCAATGATGGTGATGCCAATGATCAGTAGGATCATCGTGATATCGGTTTCTGGTGCGCCGAACAAGTAGCTTAAACCTGCTGCTGCTTGCGTTGCACCCAGGCCCAGAGATGTCGCCAGACCAAACAGTGTGGCAAAGACAGCCAATATATCAATCACGTGGCCTGGCCATCCCCAGACGCGTTCACCCAATATCGGGTAGAACACCGAACGCATTGAAAGGGGGAGGCCTTTGTTAAAGGAGAACAGGGCTAGTGAGAGTGCGACTACCGCATAAATTGCCCAGGGGTGTAGGCCCCAGTGGAAGATCGTTGCAGCCATGCCCAACGCAGCGGCGGCCGCTGTATCACCTTCAGCACCCGCCAGCGGAGCCCAGCTTCCGCCATCGAATGACGTGCCAAAGTGAGTCAGGGGTTCGTTGACGCCAAAAAACATCAAACCAATGCCCATGCCCGCGGCGAACAGCATTGAAAACCAGCCAACATAGGTAAAATCAGGCTTGGCATCGGCGCCGCCTATGCGGATCTTGCCCAGCGGCGAGACAATCAGCCCAAGGCACAGGACAACGAAAATATTGGCGGCTAGAATAAAGAACCACGACAAATTACCGGTTAAAAAGCCAAAGATAGCGCTATAAACCGGAGCGATAGTGTCCTGTAAGGCAAGCGTAAGAATGACAAACAGCAGCACTACGATTGACGAGATGGTAAATACCTTACCGTGTAGGTCAAGGTTTACCCCCATAGTGCTGGTAGTAATGTTGTCTTGACCGATCACATAGTCGGTATCGATAAGATTCGCTGCGCCCTCAGGGGCCGGTATGCCCTCTGATACTGGCTCTTCAGGGGAGCGTTTAGAATCAGGATTATCCACGAAAGCTTCTCCATTTTTTTAAACTTAGTGCATCCAGTTAAGAGGATGCTGTCGCCTGTGCCTGAGGAGCGCGGCACCGGCTTGCGTCACACTGCTAACAATTACAAAGGTAATCATAACAAACAGTGTTTAATCTTGGTTCAACGGGGTGCCTATCAGCATGTGAAAACATGCTAAAACGCAGCGCTAGCAGGTTCTATCACCAGCAGCTTGGCATTGCAAATGACCCGCTGCCATCGTTAATACACGTTGTGCTTTATTGGCCTAGTGTGCCATATCGGCTCGGTGAGTGGGCTGTCAAATGCCACATGTGTCATTTTTAACCCGTGATAATATTGATGAAATACTAGGCGATAGACTTTTTTGTTTTTATAGGTTGTTGATTTTTATTTGTTTTATTATTATTTTTCTATTGTGGCATGTTGTGTGAATTGTTTTCTATATGTACACAGTTAATGGTGAAACGCCAGCCAGTAAAGTGAAGAAAGCGAGGGGAAAGGCCAGCTTTCATATATTATGTATAAGCGCTTTTTTATTTCGTGATATAAGCTGATCAAATGCTGTAAGTTGATCGGATAGAGCGAAAATGATAAAGAGTGGCCCAAAAAGAGTGGCTGAGCGACATAAACCAGTTTCAACGGAGGTAAGTCTCATGGATAAGCAATTTTTTAAACGCCCGCGTGTATTAACGTTATGCATGCTAGCGGCTACCGTTAGTACATTGGCACTAGCGGGCTGTGGCAACGGTGAAGAAGAACTACCACCTACTCAGCAACCTGAGACTATGGAGCAGGATGCGACTACGCAACCAGGTCAAGCGCCTGGGATGGAGAATGATCCTGCTATGCCAGACGAGCCTGCTTCGATGGACGATCCAGGCCTAAGTGACCCAGCTATGGACGACCCGGCCGCTAGCCAAGAGCCGATGCCCGGTGAAGAGTCCGATTTGGATGATACAGATCTCGATGATCCAGGTTTTGGAGAAGGTACAGATCCTATGCCTGGTGCAGATGAAACTGAAGATGACGATGAGTTAACCAACACCCAGTAAGGTTTTACCGCTCCCTACGATGGTAAGCCGAACCAGCTGTCTGTTCCCTGCGGCTGCTCCACGCGGTTTATCATCCTTTTCCCTCGCGCCCGCGAGGGTTTTTTTTGTCCTGAATTTACCCTTGATCGATGTTTATTATTGGCTGATGTTTAACACTGATCGCTGTTTGTTATGGATGAGTGGTGTGTCAAACCAGAGAAGGTTAGTTTGGCAAGTGAAGATTGAAACCGCTATGTTGAATAGGCGGTTAGGTTGAATGGGCAGTTAGCGGAACGAGCTCATAAACCCTGAATTCAGAAGCTAAGGAAGGAGTATGACATGATGTCCACAAAGCAGAGCCGTCGCTTAAGTACGCTGCTATTTAGTACGACGTTAGCCTGTGCAATGTTGGTGCTGTCTGGGTGTGGTGATAGTTCACCGCCGAATGAAGATGCCGAGCCTGAGCCAGAGCAGCCGATGAGCCAAGGGCCTATGTCAAATGACGACGCTGGTGATGCACCCAGCGATGAGTTATAGCGGGCAAGATTTTGCGTTTACTAACGTGGTCGTATCGATCAACTCTAAAAGGCTAGGGCGGGCCTAGCCTTTTAGGTAGAACGTCTGCTTAGGTAGCTCTTCGTTTTACTGCTTCAGGAAATAGCTGAGAGGAGTTGCTAAGTAGTGTTTTTAAGTTTGTTCACTGTCATCTTCTAACCGACGGTACAAAGTGCGGCGCGCGATACCTAATACTTCGGCTGTGCGGCGCTTATTGCCTCCGGTCGCTTCCAGCACTTTGCGTATGTAGCGTTTTTCCACCTCTTCAAGACTTGGCCAGCGAGTAGGTGCAGGGGCGGGTACTTGAGAGGTGCTAGGCAGTACTTCTCCGCTGAGCGTTGGTGTTATTTCACTGCTTGAGTCTTGGTTAGACTGCTCTCGCAGTCGTTCCGGTAGATCTTGGTGCTGTAAAAGGCCTTCTTCACTTAGTGTCACTGCACGCATGATGGCATTTTCAAGCTCGCGCACGTTGCCTGGGTAGGTGTAATTTAACAGGCTGTTAAGCGCCTCAGGCTCAATTTGCTCTATTTGTTTACCTTGTGCTTCCGCAAGTTTGTCGATCAGCGTAAACACCAATAGTTCGATGTCACTACCGCGCTCCCGTAATGGGGGGATACGTAGTGAAAAGGTTTCCAGGCGATAGAATAAATCGCTGCGGAAATTCTCCTGTTCAATTTCTTTTTCCAGGTTGCGGTGGGTTGCTGCAATAATGCGGACATCAACTGGTTCTTCACGCTCGCTGCCCACTGCTCGTACGGTTTTCTCTTGTAGTGCGCGTAGTAGTTTGGCTTGTAGGTTTATCGGCATTTCGCCAATTTCATCTAAAAATAGGCTGCCACCTTGTGCACTGTGAAAAAGCCCTTTGCGTGCCTCGTTAGCGCCGGTAAAGGCACCTTTAACATGGCCAAAAAATTCACTTTCCATTAAGTCGGCAGGAATGCTGGCGCAGTTAACAGGCACAAAAGGGGCGTCATGGCGCGGGCTTTCTTTGTGGATAGCGCGAGCTAATAGCTCCTTACCGGTACCACTTTCTCCCAAAATGAGAATGGGGGCATCACTTTTCGCCAGCCGCGATGCGTCATGAAATAGTGACTGCATGACGTTACTTTTGCCTGCTATGCCGTGAAAGTGACTTAGCTCGGTATCATCTTGGGTAAGTGATAAACGCTGGCGTTCTAGTACGCGAAATACTGCTTCGCGAATAGCGTCTAAATCGAGTGGTTTAGTGAGAAAGTCATCTGCGCCAAGTTTGAGAGCCTCTACTGCCTGGTCAATAGTGCCAAACGCAGTAATCACGATAATGCCTAGCTCGCTACCGCTTTGGCGCAGCTGTTGCAGGAGTTGAATGCCGGTCATACCTGGTAAGCGGACATCGGTAATCATCATCGCGACGGAGGTATGGCTAAGCAGCGCAATGGCCTCCTCTGCACTGGGGACGCCTAATGTGTCATAGCCCGCGTCATTGAGCTCTTCTTCCAAGAGCTCACGTATAGCGGCGTCATCTTCCACCACCAATAAAGGTAAAAGGTGTTCCTGATGGGTCACAAACGTTGTCCTCAAGCGGATACGGTTTCACTAAGGGTAAGGGGTAGCGTAATTTCAAATCCAGCGCCGCCAAGGCCGCTGTTAAATACGCCAATTGTCCCGCCGTGGTCGTTAATAATACGGTGCACCATAGATAACCCAAGCCCACTGCCTTGCCCTACTGGCTTTGTAGTGAAGAAAGGGTCAAACACTTGATGGTGATGTGATGTTGGAATGCCAGGCCCGTTATCTTCCACCCATAGTGTTAGCTCTTCGTCGTGCCGCTGTGCACGTACGTGTATGAGACTAACATTAGGTGCCTGTGCGGCATTGCGTAATAAATTGGTCAGTACTTGCACAATTTGTTGTCCGTTCACCAGTAAATGGGGTGTCGGTGTAGGAAGATCAATATCCAAGTGAATATTTCGTGGTTCCAGCTCCTCTTCCACCAGTTCACTGGCGCTAATGACAAGTTGGTCGAGGGGTTGATGGTCTTTCTCTACATTATGTTGCCGGCCTAATTCCATTAATTGGCGGACAATTTCAACGATACGCTCTACCTCGCCACGTATTCGGCCAAGTTTCGCCCGCTCGTCATCACCAATAACCTCTCGGCGCGCCAGACGTTGGGCCTGGCCGTTAATGACGGTAAGCGGCGCGCCGATTTCGTGAGCAACACCCGCTGCAAGCACCCCGAGTTCAGCCAGTTTTTTTGATTTACGTAGCCGCTTCTCCAACTCAATCTCGCGGCGTTGGCGGGCATCAATATCGCGGTCTTTTTCTGCCATTGCATCCAGCATGCCGTTAAGCCCTGATGCTAAACGACGATACTCGGTGGGACCATCCTCCGTCGCTCGCTGGCTACGGTCGCCATCTTCAACAAGTAGCATAACGCGTAGTAGGCGGTTCAATGGCCGCTCAATATAGTGGCGAAACCCCCACCAGATGCTGAACACGATACCAGCTGCGCCAATTACAAAGACCAGCACCGCGACAATACTGATAAACCCCGTGTAATTCTCGATCCCGGTGTTGAGCCGGTTTACCTGTAATACTCCTTGAACCATGCCATCTTGTGTGCGTAGCGGTATCAAGGCTGAGTAGTAAGTCCAACCTTCGTGCTGGCGATAATTACTGTAGAGATCATCCCGTTCTATGACTTGTTTGATCTCTTCAGGGGTAAACAGATTTTTGCCTAAGCCAAGGCCATACACTTCTCGCCCCTGGGTATCAAACACATAGGCCCCGTATATTCGATGGAATGAGAAGGCTGACTGCAGTGCTTCTTCCAAAGGCGTTGCACTATCACGTGTCACCGCGTAACTCAACGAGCTGCTTAGTGCTCGAGTAATGATTTCGACTTCTGTCTGTAGCTTGGAGCGGACGTTATCCTCCAATGATTTAATGGCAACGAGGCTAAATACCACCAGTACGACAAAGAGCGGCACAATCACCGTTAAGATAATTAAATTACGTAGTCGCATCGGGGATCCGTGATAGTCATTAGCCGTTCGTCAGCGAAGAGCCTGTATGAGTGAATTTTTAAACTGAGTGATAGTGTTTAAATGGATCAGTGAGCCACTTTTAAGCGGTAGAGGCTACCTTGAGCGCTATCGGTTAGCACGTAAATGGCATCGTCCGGTCCTTGGCGCACATCGCGGATTCTACCTAGCTGGCCCTTTAAAATAATCTCTTCATCAACCACTTGGTCATTGTCTAGCACGACCCGTAGCAGTGTTTCACTGGCTAATCCACCCGCTAATAAATTACCGTGCCAGCCAGTGAAGGCATCACTAGTCACCTCTGTTAAACCCGAGGGAGCAAAACGGCCTTCAAATAGATAAACTGGATCGGCCATGCCGGGTAGAGACGCTACCCCTATAGGTTGGTTTGTGGCGTAGTCATTGCCTTGGCTAACCTCTGGCCAACCATAGTTCTTGCTTGGCTCTAGATGGTTGAGCTCATCACCGGTGCGGGGGCCGTGTTCGGAGGCCCAGGCTTGCCCACTGTTCAATACCGTCATGCCTTGGATATTGCGATTACCAAGGGTGTAAATCTCATCCAGAGTGTTGTCGTCATCGACAAAAGGGTTATCGTCGGGTACACCACCTGTTGCGGTGAGGCGCAGTGTAGAGCCTGCATGGTCACCAGTGGCCTGAGCGCGTGATGGATCAACCCCGCGATCGCCAATGCTCATTAGCAGAGTGCCGTCGGCCAACCACGCTAAGCGTGAGCCATAGTGCCGGCCTGGGGAAGAGGCGCGGTCTTGCTCAAAAAGATGCTCTATCTCGCCCAAGCTATCTTCGTGCCACTTTGCTCGAGATAACGCTGAGCGACTGTTGCTGCCTTCAGGCTTGCTCCAGGTAAAGTAAACCCAGTCGTTGTCTCCATCGCCAAACGAGGGATGAAGAACAACGTCAAGCAATCCACCCTGGCCGTGATGGTTAACGGAGGGAAGTCCATCAAGTGCCTTTGACTGGCCGCTCTCAGGATCCACAAGGTTGAGAGTGCCCCTACGCTCACTAACTAAGTAACGGCCATCAGGTAGGAAAGCGACTGCCCATGGGTTTTGAAAGCCTGTCGCGACACTCTCTATGGAGAGTGTCAGGTGTTCAGTCTCGACTATTTGTGGCGCGGCATCCGCGTGCACTGTGCCCATGACGCCTATGAGTAACAGTCCGCCCAAAGCCTGTTTATAACAGTAAGTTCGAGGAAATGTTTTCTTTGAGACGTGCATGGCGTGTTCTCCTAATGTAGTCATAGCCGACATAACGAATATTATTAGTCTAGCAGTGACTGCCTTAAGAGAGAGGGGTTCCGTTGATTGCTACATGAGAAAGGCTAACAGCACCGGGAGATAGAGCAGAGCCAGCAGTGTGGAGCAGAAAACGAGGCTGGCGACATACTCAGGTTCACGCTGTGCACGTTGCGCGAATAAGTAATTAAATACTGCCACTGGCATGCACATTTGCAGCACTAAAATGCTTTGTGCCAGAGGGGGTAGCCCCACCCAACCGGCGATTAACCACGCGGCTGCAGCAGCAAGGGGGATGCGTACCAAGCTAAAGCCTATTCCAGAGCGTAAGCTTTTTACCTGAATGCTGGCCAAGGAAACACCTAAAGTGATTAGCATAAGAGGAACTGTAAAGCCTGACATCAGATCCACGGTATTGGCTAACCATGGAGGTAGGGATGTGTCAGTAAGCAGCAGTGCCATAGAGGTGAGGATGGCATAAACCGTAGGCGTTTTTAGTAACGATTTGATGGGATTTCCATCGCTATTGAGCACGGCACCCAGCGTGAACTGAAATAGTGATACCGTCACCATAATGGTAATGCCGTAAGCAAACCCTGCGCTTCCGAAAGCATAAAGCACGACAGGTAGCCCCATGTTGCCGGTATTGGGGTACATCATTGGGGCGAGTAGGACTCGCCAGTCACGACGCAGCAGCTTGGCGATGGCAAAAGTAGCTGCCCCCATGGTGAGTATTACCATAGAGGTGGCTAGCATCGTACGGCCAAAGGTGCTGGCATCAATCTCGGCACCTGCAAGGGAAGCCAGCACTAGCGCGGGCGTACCAATGTTAAATACTAAGCGGGTAATGAAGTCGACAGGGTAGGGGTGTCCCAGGCGGATCCACCAAAAGCCCAGCCCAGCGCCGGCAAGAACAGGGGCCATTACGGCAAACAGTTCGGCGAGCATTAACGTTCCTTGACGATGATTAGCGGCCTATTGTCGTTAATTAGGCCGCTAACTGGCAAGGCGGTGACATCAATCGGCATTAGCCAATGCTTGATTAGTTTGCCAAACAGCGGGGGTTTGCTTACGTATAAAATCCAAAAGCGCGTTGACGCGACGCGAGTGGTGGCCGTAAGCATAAAGCATTGTTATCGGCAGGGGGGCGGGCTCCCAGCCGGGCAGGCAGTTTATGAGCTCGCCGGGGTGGTGCTGTTCACGCCGCTCAACCAACCAGTGGGGTAAAAGCCCAATCCCTTGACCACAGGCAATCGCATCTAGGTGCAGCGCGATTAAGTCGACCTTTAGCCGAGAGCGAGGAGGGTTGAACATATATGTATCGCAATTACTATGGCGTAACAGTAAACCATTGGAGGCGCTATCCATTAAATCAACCCAGGCATGAGACTCCAACTGGCTAGGGTGTTCAGGATAGCCCGTGCTAGCAAGGTAGGTTGGGCTGGCGTAAAGGCCTCGGGATAAGCTTCCTAACCGTTCTTGATTCAACCCACATTCATGGGTGGCACCCAGCCATATATGCACACTGTTGCTGTGCATTTTAGTAGGCGGTGCTTCACGGGTATGTAGTGTTAGCTCTAGCTTGGGGTGACGTTTTAAAAATGCATCGACCAGGTTAGCGATCCATCGCGCAAGCGCCCCGTGTACTTCAAGGGTGATTTTGCCACTGATCTCCTCACGGAGTTCAGACAATGCCTCGCGGCTGTGCGCCGCCATTGCTAACAGCTCATTACAGTAGGTGTGAAATAACTGCCCCGCTTCGGTAGGGATTAAGCGGTTTGCTTGGCGCCTTAGTAGCGGCTGGTTCAGTCTTGCTTCTAACTGACTAATACGGCGACTGAGTGTCGATTTAGCCAGCCCTAATTTCTGTGCACTGCGCGTTAGACTGCCAGTTTCCATCACATCTGCAAAGGCAGCAAGTTCATCAAAGTCATACATGGCTAGGCCCGTTGGGCAAACGTAATCTGCATATTGTGCCAGTAATTTGTGTGAATGAAAATAATAAACATTTGTGTTCCGTTTGCTTGAACGTAGCGTCTCACCTCTTTGCGCAAAGGGTGTGTAAAAATATAAATGTTAATGTTTCGCATTTGTCTTTGCGGTTTTGTCGCTACTCCCAAGGAACACGTTTATGTCTTTATGTTTTCGTCGCAAGCTGTTGGCCAGCGTCGTTTCTACGCTGGCCAGTGGTGGAGTGTGGGCGCAAGAAACGCCCCGCTTAGACGATATGGTGGTTACTGCCTCAGGCTTTGAGCAGCAAGTTGCTAATGCTCCTGCGTCTATTAGTGTTGCCACACGTGAGCAGCTTGAAAAAGGTTATTACCGTGACGTTACCGATGCACTGCGCGATATGCCGGGTGTTATCGTGACGGGCGGTGGAGGCGGTGATAATGGGTATGATATCTCGCTACGCGGTATGCCAGCACAGTACACGTTGATTCTTGTGGATGGTCGCCCCCGGAGCTCTAGGGATTCTCGCCCTAATGGCAGTGCCGGGTTCGAGCAAGATTGGCTGCCACCGCTTCAAGCTATTGACCGTATCGAAGTTGTACGTGGCCCGATGGCAACGCTATATGGCTCCGATGCCATTGGCGGCGTTATTAACATCATTACGCGCCGAGTTGCTGATGAGTGGAGCGGGAATTTACAGTTGGATACTGTGATCCAGGAAAGCAGCAGTTCCGGCGATAGCCGAGATGCGAACTTCTATCTTAGTGGCCCACTGGTAAGTGACCAGCTGGGGCTGCAGCTTTACGGCCGGACCTCTCAACGTGACGAAGATGATATTGTCAGTGGTTATAATGACAAGTCATTACAAAGTCTGACCGGTCGCTTAACTTGGACACCAAGTCAGCAGCATGATATCTCCCTAGAAGCGGGATATACCGATCAAGAGCGCAGTTCTACACCGGGACGATCAGTAGAAGTTACCGATGCTGAAAGCAACAGTAAGCACAATAGTCGGCATCTGGCGCTAACACATAGCGGCAGGTTTGATATCGGTACGACAGAAACTTTTGTACAGCGTGAAAGCACTGAAAACGTGGCCCGGGATATTACCATCACCAATACCACCGCTAAAACCAGCCTGGTAATGCCGCTGGGTGTGCACATGGTAACGATAGGTGCCAGCTACGAAGATGAGTCATTGGAAGATACGACAACCAATAGTATCTCTGCTGATGTCACTAACCTCGACAATTCCAGTTGGGCAGTTTTCTTAGAAGACGAGTGGTACTTAACCGATACTTGGTCTCTGACCGGTGGTGTGCGGGTTGATGAGTCTGAGGATTACGGCAGCCATGTTAGCCCTCGTTTATATAGCGTATGGAATTTCTCGCCTGCTTGGACCATAAAGGGAGGTGTTTCAACAGGCTATCGTGCTCCAACGCTGCGCGAAACGTCTCCTGACTGGGGAGCTGTTAGTCGTGGCGGTAATATTTACGGAAATCCAGACCTTAAACCGGAAACCTCGCTGAACAAAGAGCTCGGTGTTCTATATGACAGCGGCCAGAGGATCAGTGGTAGTTTTACGGTCTTCCATAATGATTTTGAAGACAAGATTACGCGTGTTTCCTGCCCAATCGACATCTGTAGTGCTGGGCCTAACCAGTTTGGTAGTGATCCGACCACTTATCGCAATGTGGACGAAGCGGTTACTCAAGGTGTAGAAATGAGCTTGGCCGCAGAGTTAATGGATAATGTTTCTTTGAGAAGTAGTTATACATACACGGATTCCGAGCAGAAAAGCGGCGAATATGCAGGGCAGCCCCTCACCAAGTTGCCTCGTCATCAGCTATCTACCACGTTGGACTGGCAAGTGACACCTGAGCTTACTCAGTGGACCAGAGTTTCATATCGTGGCAAAGAGAGCCAGCCCACCGGGGGACGTTCCTCAAGCACTATTGTGGCACCATCCTATACGTTCGTGGATGCGGGGATTGGCTATCGTTTAACACCTAGCGCTACGATTAATGCCGGTATTTATAATCTGTTTGATGAAGAGATCACTTACGATGAGTATGGCTATATAGAAGATGGTCGACGTGTCTGGTTGGGGTTAAACGTTTCCTTCTAATCAGAATAGAAGCATCAGAACAGAAGGGCAGCGGCTATCCATTGATAGCCGTTTTTTTGCATCTGGCACGGGAGCACAAAAAAAGCCCCGGTGCGTGACCGGGGCAGAAGGTTCGGATTGAAACAGTAGCGAGCTAGAACCAACTAGAAATCGTAGGTTGCAGAGATCCAGAAACTGCGACCATCCAAAGCGACACCACTTGTTGACTGCGCAGTCTGTGTATAGCGATAGGCGCGCAGCGTTTCGCCGTTATGCTCGAAGGTGTCTGAGCCAGTGAAGTCTTTATCAAACAGGTTGTAGATAGTACCCGTCAAGCGCACGTTGTCACTGAAGCGGTAAGAGTTGCGTAGGCTAAACAGTGCGTAACCATCCAGCTTGTTACCGAGCTGATTAACCAAAGAGGCGGACTCACCGCTGGGGGTGCCAGTGATACGCTCACGGGAGGAGTAGTATTCACCTTCCAGGGTGGTGCTCCAGCGGTCGGTGACTGCCCAAGTGAGGTCAGCAGTTAGCTTATGCTTCGGTGTGTTAGTCAGTAACTGGCCTTCATTAACACCGGTAGTAACTTCTGAGTCGGTGAAGGTGTAGCCGCCGCTGATATGCCACGCTGGTGCGATTTGATAGCTTGCGTTTAGCTCTACGCCACGGGTCTCGGCTTTATCAATATTGATTTGTTGGCTGAAGTTTTCCTGAGCAGTAAAGTTGCCGATGTTGATGCAGTTGCCAAGCCCCGCATTGGGCGTATTACCGTTGCTGTCGATAAACTGACAATTGGGTATAGCAGTGCCGCTGGCAATACGATCAGTAAAGCTGTTGTAGAACACGGTGGCACCCGCAGCAAAACCGTCTTGATTATCGTAAATAGCACCGATTTCATAGTTGGTGCTCTTTTCTGGTTCAAGATTCGGCGAGCCAATGGTGACTGTGCGACCTTGTGAAGTGAATCCGGTTACGCCGTCATGTAGGTCGTTAAGCGAAGGTGTCTTATAACCACGGCTCACACCACCTTTCAGCGTCCAGTTGGGGGTAGTGTTCCAGACTAAATAGCCGCGCGGGCTGAAATGACCACCAAATGCGTCATGATGTTCATAGCGTCCGCCAAAGGTGAACGCTAAGTCATCGCGCAGCAACCATTCATCTTCTGCAAACACAGCCCAGCTGTTCTGTTCAAAAGCCTGGTTACCAGCTGCACCATCCTCTAATTTGGAATCAATGTATTGGCCACCAACAGTGACCATGTGATCACCCAGGGGAGCAACAAATTTGCTATCAACGACGATATCGCGGTTCTCAAGCAGTCGCGCTTCGCCACCCTGTGCATCATAGCCGTACTCAGGAGCGCTTCCTGCGGGTAGGGTGCGCCCTAGGGTTTCAGTAGTATTGTGAGTAACGCTGCTTTCCCAGGTGCCTGCGGCATAGCGGCCAGTGTGTCCTACAGCGATCTGGTCGCGGTTAAAGCGGAGTTCATCTACTTCATAGCCCCAAGCACTACCTGGTGATTCTTCTGAGCAGTCTCGTGTCCGTCCGTCCAGGCTACCCAGGCGGCAGTCGTCATTGTTATAGACTTGGCGTGAACGCTCGGCATCCAGCCAGAATTCATTGGTGTCGTCCGGCGTTACGTTTAAGCGTCCGCCGATAGAGTAAATACGCCCATCAGAAGGGCGGGGGTCGCGGCCAGAGCCATTCTCAATCATGCGCTCAGAGCCGTCGCGGTCAAACAGGCGGCCGCGTAGCTGCAGGCCGACTCTGTCTTCTACTAAAGGTCCGGAAGTGTATAAGTTGATCGTCGAGCTGTTACCCGCGTCGCGATCTTGCTGGAATTTGTTTTCAACAGAAACAGAGCCTACCCAATCTTCGCCCACGCGACGAGTAATGATGTTAATAACACCACCCATAGCGTCAGAGCCGTAAAGTGTCGACATCGGCCCACGGATAACCTCAATCCGCTCAATGGCGGAAAGTGGTGGCATAAAGCCGGTAGAGGTTTCGCCAAAACCATTGGGGGTTACGCTTCCGGAGGTATTCTGACGGCGACCGTCGATCAAAATAAGTGTATAGGCGCTTGGCATACCGCGAATTGATATGTTCAGGCCACCGGTTTTGCCGGTACCAGAGCGCACATCAACACCGGGAACATTGGCAATGGCTTCGGCAATGTTAGAAAACTGCTTCTGCTCAAGCTCTTCACGCGTCACCACTGAGATGCTGGCTGGAGCATTGTTCAGCGTTTGCTCATAGCCAGCAGCGGTAACAACCATGTTGTTGAGCGTAGTGCTGTTCGGTTGCGTCGCTTCTTGGGCGTTGACCGTGGTGGCGGCAACGCCAAGAGCAATAGCGCTGGCTAAGGCGGTGCGAGTAAAGCGTGGCATAGCGATCCCCTGCTGATATTCATTGCTAATGATATTGATTATCAAATAAGGCGAGGATTCTAAGAAGAAAAGTTCCCATGCGCGAGCTAATATCAGGGAACAATGCGTTCCGTGATTGGCAACTCTGGCTGGCAACAGAAAGTCACCTGCAAGACAAGTGGATAAGACGACTGACTAAGTAGGGGGCGAAGTGGGGGAGGTGTTGCAAAAAGTGGAACAAGAAATTCGCTGCAATGTTAATGCAAGTGATGTTGAGAATCGTTATTATCGTAACGACAGATAAACAGGAGAGTCACTTATGCGTTACACGTCACTTCGCAATGGGTTGGTGGGGATCGTGGTAAGCGGTTTGCTAGCTGGCGCGGCTCAAGCACGCACTCTGGATACCGCCTATGGTGAAATTGACGTAAACGATGCCCCTGAGCGCGTCGTAACGCTATATGAAGGGGCACTAGATGCTGCCCTAGCCGCTGGCGTGGTCCCTGTGGGCGCTGTCACCACTCGCGGTGGAGATAATGTCGCTGAATATATAGAGGCTTATCTGGATGATGAGCGTCCAGCAATTGTAGGCGTTGTGCGTGAAATCAATATCGAAGCTGTACTCTCCCAGCAGCCGGACTTAATTTTGGCCGCTGCCCAGCTTCCCGAAGAGCAGTATCAGTTGCTTTCCCGTATTGCACCCACTGTGGTGCCCCATGCCCAGCCATTGGCAGCGGATAACTGGGAAGCCGAAGCGCGTCTTTACGGCCAAGCACTTAACCGTGAAGAGGCCATTGAAGAGGCGATCGCTGCGGTAGACCAGCGCACCACTGAACTTGCCAAAGCTATTTCTGAAGCGAATGTAGGGGGGAGTGCCTTCTTAGCACGCTGGATGCCTTCTGGTCCTATGGTGATGTCAAAAGAACTCATCGCGACCGGTTTGATGGCTAAAGTGGGGCTTGATGTACAGGATGCGGGTCTGATTAAAGAAGACAGCGCCCACAGTGACGTACTTAGTTTGGAAAACCTTTCTCAGGTAGACGGTGACTGGTTGTTCCTGGCAACCCTAAATGCTGACGGCCAGGCGGCACTGGATGCCGCTAAGCAAAGCGCCGCTTTTACCCGACTTAATGTGGTGCAAAGCGAGCGGGTAGTGCCGGTGAATGGTCAACTGTGGAGCAGTGCCAACGGCCCGCTTGCTGCCCAAGCCATTCTGGATGACATCGAGAACGCGTTATTGCCGTGACATCACTTGCCAATGTTGTGGGTAGTGCCACCCGGCGTTACCCACCCCGTATATGGATGCTTATTCTGCTCACCGCCCTTGTGGCGGTGAGTGTCGTTAGCCTACTTATTGGCGCAGGAGAGGTAGGGCCACAGCGGGTACTGGGGCTGTTGCAAGGTAGCCAAGACAGTGACGCACACTTTGTCGTGTGGGAGCTACGCGCCCCGCGTACCCTAATCGGCATTGTGGTTGGTATTGCACTTGGGGTGGCGGGGGCGCTTTTACAAGCGGTTTCCCGTAACCCACTCGCTGAGCCTGGCCTGCTAGGCGTGAGTGCTGGGGCCGCTTTTGCGGTGGCGCTGGCGTTAGTGCTTGGGGCCAGTGCTGCGACACTGCGTATCTCTGTTGCTCAGTTGGGGGCACTGATGGGGTGTGTCTGCGTACTCAGCGTGGCGCGTTTTCGTGGTGTGGGCAATGACCCGGTGCGCTTGGTGTTGGCAGGGGCAGCGTTTTCTGGGCTATTAGGTTCACTTAGTTCCTTAATACTGCTGTATGACCAGCGTGCTGCCGATGAAATTCGCTTCTGGGTGATTGGCAGCCTTGCCGGGCGGCGGTTGGATGATTTGCTAGCTGTGCTACCCAGCCTGTTAGTGGCCGGGATTGTTATTGTAGTAATGGCACGCCCATTAGCAGCGCTTGCGCTGGGGGAACGAGCGGCAAGCGGCTTGGGGCACCGGCCCGGATTGATCCGCTGGATGGCGGTGGGCTGTGTAGCATTATTGGTAGGTGCGGCCACGGCTATCGCTGGGCCAATTGCGTTTGTGGGGCTGGTAGTGCCATTTGTAGCCCGAGCCTTCGCCGGACCAGACATTCGCCGCACGTTGTGGTTTTGCCTGCCTATCGGGCCGCTGATTGTGCTCACGGCAGATATTATTTCCCGCGTAGTGGTGGCGCCTTCCGAGCTGCCGCTAGGCGTACTAACCGCGCTGTGTGGTGCACCGGTGCTGATTGCTGTTGTGCGTGCCAAGCGCTTGCCCATGTTATGAGCTCTCGTATGAACTCTCGTATGAACTTTCATATGACCTCTCGTTTGCTAAATACCACGGCGCCAACGCGGTGTGGCTATATTTTGGTTGTCTGTTGATATGAAAATAATGGCGAATAATCCGTCTTTAGGCGGTGTTGCTACCCCGTTAAATGAGGCTGCGCAGGAGGATGGAGTACCGCCCCCCAATGGATACTGGCTCGTAGCCTGGCCGCTAGGTGGTTACAGTGTGTTGCTAGAAAAACGCGCTGTGGTGGTCAATGCAGGCTTGTTAATTGCGCTGTTGGTGGCTTGCTTGCTCTATTTAAGTTTAGGCAGCGTGCCACTGGCTCCCAGTGCGGTGATTGCTGCAGTCATCGGGAAAGGCGATATGATGACTGCCTTTATGGTTCAGGAGCTGCGCTTACCACGCCTGGTTGCCGCCTGTTTTACTGGGGCAGCATTCGCGCTTGCTGGGGTGCTGATGCAAACCTTGGCCCGTAACCGCTTAGCGACGCCTGGTATTATCGGGATTGATAACGGCGCAACCGCTTTTGCGGTGGCCTCGATTGTGGGTATGGGGGTTTCTATTGCGCCACCTGCTATGGCGCTGGCAGGTGCAACCACCGCCGCCGTGCTTACCTTTGGCCTTGCCGCTGGTAGCGGCACTCAGGGCTATCGGTTTATTGTGGCAGGGATTGGTGTTGGAGCAGTATTTGGTGCTATTACCCAGTTGTTACTGGCGCGGGTAGCGATTGATACCGCCAATGCGGCCTACCCCTGGACCGTTGGCTCGTTGAATGCCCGTCCCGGTGGGGCGGTGCAACTGCTGGGCATTGGTTTGGCGTTGGGGTTAATTGCGGCGCTGGCACTGGCGCGTTCGCTTACCTTACTGCGCTTTAAAGATGCCACTGCCAGTGGTCTAGGGGTCAGCGTAAAGGCGCGAAGGCTACAGGTTTTGATGCTTTCCGTGATACTAACCGCCTTTGCGGTAGCGGTAGCTGGTCCGGTGGGCATGGTTGCGCTCATTGGCCCTGAAATCGCCCGCTCGCTTTCTAGCGCCCGCCATGTACCTATTGTTGCCTCTCTCCTGTCGGGTGCCTTAGTGATGCTATTGGCTGATCTTGCTGGGCGCACACTGTTTGCACCTATCGAAATTCCGGTGGGGATTGTCACCGCCGTGGTGGGCGGCCCCTGGTTGCTCTGGATACTCATGCGCCCACAACGGAGCCACTCATGAACAACCCATCTACACCACCCACGCTTGCTACTGATGCGTTAAGCCTGAGTTACGGCCAGCGTCGGGTGATTGAAGGGCTGGGCGTTAGCCTGCCTAGTGGCCAAGTCACTGCCATTGTGGGCCCCAACGGCTGTGGTAAATCTACCTTGCTGTCCGGCCTTGCCCGATTGCACAAACCCGATAGTGGGGCGGTGCTATTGGATGGCGGCGATATACAACGCCTGCCCGCACGCCAGTTGGCCACCCAGCTAGCGCTACTGCCCCAAGAAGCGGTGGCGCCGGAAGGTCTAACTGTTACAGAGCTGATCCGTTTTGGCCGCCAGCCCCATCAAGGCTGGCTGCGCCAGTGGTCAGCAGAAGATCAGCAAGTGGTACTTTACGCGCTCGCCGCTGCAGGGTTGGAAAAGCTGGCCGACAGACCGCTAGAGGCACTTTCCGGTGGGCAGCGCCAGCGCGCCTGGATCGCCATGACCATTGCCCAGCAAACCCCACTACTATTATTGGATGAACCCACCTCCGCGCTGGACTTAGGGCACCAAATTGAAGTATTTGAGTTAGTGCGCCATCTTGCCTGCCATGGCCGCACCGTGGTGATGGTACTGCATGATCTAGCCAGCGCCTGCCGCTACGCGGATAATCTGATTGCCATGCGTGGCGGCCAGATTATTGCCCAGGGCCCGCCAACCGAGGTAGTCACACCAGAGCTGGTACGCGAGCTATACCAGGTAGAGTGCACGCTGCTGATAGACCCTGCCACCGGTAGCCCGCTGCTGGCCAACGTTCGCCGCACGGCGCAGCCTGCCTAACCCCGTGTGGGGCACCAACATAGTAACTGAAAAGGAACCGATGTGGCTTCTTCAAAGCCTAGCTCCCAAGCGACGCCCTCAAATCAAAGCTTTCATGCGTTAGTACGGCTATTACGCTATGCCAAAGGTTATCGGCGGCGTATAGCCGCTGCCACTACCTGCTCTATCATCAACAAACTATTTGATATAGCCCCTGAGATTCTCATCGGTGTGGCGCTTGATGTTGTTGTAAACCAAGAAAACAGCTTTGTTGCACGGCTTGGGTTTGAAACTCCCCAGGAGCAAATCGCCATCTTGGCGGTGCTGACCTTTGTTATTTGGGCGGGTGAGTCGCTGTTCGAATACCTCTACCAAATTTTGTGGCGTAATTTAGCCCAGCGGTTGCAGGCTGACATGCGCCAGGACACCTACGAGCATGCCCAGCGGCTCGATATGGAGTTTTTTGAGTCAAAAAGCTCCGGCCAGCTTGTGGCTACCATGAACGACGATGTGAATCAGTTGGAGCGCTTCTTGGATGGTGGCGCCAATTCGCTAATACAGGTAGCTGTGACCGTGGTGGCAGTGGGGGCGGTGTTCTTCGTGCTCTCACCGCTGATTGCACTGCTCGCCTTCACACCTATTCCGCTGATTATTTGGGGAGCGTTTTTTTTCCAACGCAAAGCGGGCCCGTTATACAGCGATGTACGTGAAAAGGTTGGTGACCTAGCTAGCCGTCTTTCTAATAACCTAAGCGGCATTGCCACCATCAAAAGCTTTACCAGTGAAGCGAGGGAAGCCGAGCGGCTGCGCGATGCCAGTGAGGCTTACGTAGAAGCCAACCGCCGAGCGATTAGGGTTAGCTCCGCCTTTATTCCAGTGATCCGGATGGCAATTCTGGCAGGCTTTTTGGCGACCTTTACCGTCGGCGGCATGATGGCGCTCAATGGCACCTTAAACGTTGGCGCTTATGGCATTCTGGTGTTTTTGACCCAACGGCTGCTGTGGCCGCTGACTGGCCTTGCCCAGGTGATCGATTTGTTCGAACGGGCTATGGCTAGCACCCGACGGATTCTGGACCTGTTGGAAGTGCCGATTGTCGTTAAAGACGACAGCACCAAGCCCCTGGGCGCACCGGTGAAAGGCGACGTGCGTTTCGAAGAGGTAAGCTTCCTGTACGCCTCAAGCCAAGTAGGTGTGAGCAGTGTGGACCTACACGTGCCAGCAGGTAACACCCTAGCGCTGGTGGGAGCCACCGGCTCTGGTAAATCGACCCTGATCAAATTGTTGTTGCGCTTTTATGACCCTGAAAGTGGTCGCGTACTGGTAGATGGCCAGCCGATTACCGACGTTAGCATGCACTCGCTGCGCCAAGCGGTTGGCCTGGTTAGCCAGGATGTGTACTTATTTGAAGGCAGCATTCGCGACAATATTGCCTATGGCAAGCCTGAGGCTGGTGAGGCGGAAATTATCGATGCCGCTAAAACTGCAGAGGCGTGGGGTTTTATTGAAACGCTACCACAAGGGTTGGATACCCCGGTAGGTGAGCGGGGTGTGCGACTTTCCGGTGGTCAACGTCAACGGCTTTCGCTGGCACGAGCGCTACTTAAAGATCCTCCTATTCTAGTGTTGGATGAAGCCACCAGCGCGGTGGACAACGAAACCGAAGCGGCCATTCAGCGGTCACTAAAGCGTATTGCCCACGGCCGCACTGTGATTATGATTGCCCACCGGCTTTCCACTATCGTTCACGCTGATGAAATCGTAGTGATTGAAAAAGGCCAAGTGGCCGAGCGTGGCAGTCATTCAAGCTTGCTAGCCGCCAATGGTCACTACGCCGCTCAGTGGCGGGTACAAACCGGTGCAGCATTGGCGGGGGATGTAGAAGCACTGAATGCTTAAGAAGCCGTTAACGGTTAACCAGTAGCGCATTTAGCGTAACGGGCACATGATCGTCGATCTCCTGATAGCCCAGCAACGACAGCACGGTACGCACCGTGCTGTTTGCCATCAGCGCTTTGCCATCCATCGCCATGGGCTCAGCATGGGTCACGCGTATCTCATTCAACCCTTCGCGGGTAAAGCGCAGCGGAATAGACTCCTGTTGGTTCACCATATCTGACTGAATACGAAACGCCAGCGTCTCAACCAATGATTCCCCAATATCCAAATCATCTAAGCGCTCTGGTGGCATTTGCGCCACTAGCGTTACTAATGTGGTATTCGCCAGCAAACCTATCCAGGGCGGTAACTGGCCAAAGCGCTCAAGTACATCGGTTTGGCTAAGCTTTAACGGCAAGCGCAGGGTGCCATCACTGGAGATATCACCCTGCAGATTGCGCACTTGATGGTGGTGCGTTTGGGGTGCATCGCCGTTTAACTGGGTAATAGACGCCTGAACACGCGATTGGCCAGGGTCTAGCTGCCAATCCGCATGAACTGGCATCGCTAATAACAGCGGGATAAGAGCAATCAAAGCTTTCACAGCGCGTCTCCGCATAAGGAACTCTTTACCAGACCTCGCGCTTTTAAATAAGTGCCCCTAAAAAAATTGCCGTTATCACCATAAGATAGCGTTGCTAGGGGTAGCCTCGCCCGAACACATTCGTTATTATATGCACGCTTTGCGGGCCTATAGCTCAGTTGGTTAGAGCAGGGGACTCATAATCCCTTGGTCGTAGGTTCAAGTCCTACTGGGCCCACCATTAAAATCAGTAGTTTAGCAGTTTTCTCTGGTGAGTCCCCTACTCCAAGGGTACAGTTTCGGTACAGTGCCGATCTTTCAGACCTTGGAGATTTTTGTGGCCACTATCGTCAAGACCCCCTCTGCAACCTGGAAAGCCGTCATCCGCAAGTCGGGTTGGCCAACCACTGCAAAGACCTTCCGTACCAAACGTGACGCCCAGGATTGGGCGCGCCGCACTGAAGACGAAATGGTGCGCGGCGTTTATATTCAGCGTAGTGCCTCAGAACGAATGACGCTTGAAGCAGCGTTAAAGCGCTACTTGGCCGATATTACTCCTACCAAAAAGCCCAGCACCCAAAAGAGCGAACGCCACAAGGCCAACACCCTTATTGAGCACTTGGGCAAGTACTCCCTCGCAGCGCTGACGCCGGAGCTAGTCGCTAACTACCGTGATAAGCGTTTAAACACTTTGGGACGCCGAGGGGAGTTAATCAGCCCCAGTACTGTGCGCCTAGAGCTTGCTTTACTTGGACACCTCTACACCGTGGCCATCCAGGAGTGGGGCCTCGGCCTGACCTATAACCCCGTCCAGAACATCCGCAAACCCAGCCCTGGAGAAGGCCGCGATAGGCGCCTGAGCCCCGACGAGGAGAAGCGCCTGTTCGACGTGCTACGGCAGCACAGCAACCCCATGCTGGCCTGGATTGCCAGAATCGCCTTGGAGACGGGCATGCGCTCATCCGAGATCCTAACCCTCTCTCGTTCACAGGTCGACGTGAAACGCCGCGTGGTGCGTCTCACCGACACCAAGAACAACGAAGCTCGCTTGGTGCCGCTGACTCAGGCCGCCACCGAAGTATTCAAGCAGGCGTTGCACAACCCGGTACGGCCGCTCGACTGTGACTTGGTGTTCTTCGGTGAGCCTGGCAAGGGCGGTAAGCGTGGGCCATATGCATACACCAAGCTTTGGAATCAAGCGAAGAAGAAGGCAGGGCTCGATGACTTCCGTTTCCATGACTTAAGACATGAGGCCGTCAGTCGACTGGTTGAGGTAGGGCTATCCGATCAGGAGGTCGCCGCGATCAGTGGCCACAAGTCAATGCAGATGCTGAGGCGGTATACGCATTTGAGGGCTGAGGATTTAGTGAAGAAGCTGGATGGTCTGCGTGACAGTTTTATTTAACTGTTCGACTTGTTCGAGAGGATGGCAAGAAGGTCATGAGTGAAGCCTGAGTAAACATGCGAGTTCCAGATGATGAGCACACTATCACTCATGTGCAACATATTCTAATTTTAAATAAGGTGGATTTATGGATAAAGAGAGATTGGAGAAATATTTCTATGAAAATGTTGCTAGTGTATTTTGGTCATCTATTCTTCTTATAGGTGGTGTGATTTTTGTAATTTATTATGCTCTTATAGGGTATATGCCGGATTTTGATTTAAAGTCTTCAGTAACTATAACTGCAGCTGCTTCTATCACGTCAATTGTAATCATCTTTATGACGCTAGTTATGATGGTGTTTGCGGGGTCTTTTTGGGGAGGAGTTTGGAATTTTTTAGGAGATAGTTCAGAGCTTAAGAGATATTGGTTGGAAGGTGATGCTAGTGCTGGTTTTCGTAATCTATTAGTCTGGTTTTCAATTCCGCTATTTTCTGTTTATCTCAGTTTGGGATTAAGTCTTTATGCAGAGAGCTGGCATTGGATGATCGTTCTGGTTCTTGTTTTATTAACATATTTATCTTATCTCTGTTCTTGTCACGGCTTTGGGCTAGTGAAGGGGGGTAAAGAGTTCTTTTTCTTAGTAGTTGCCACTTTTTTTTCGTCCTTTTTTATATTTTTCCCATTATATCTTATTTTTAGGTTGTCAGTTTTGGAGTTCGAGAATATTAGTGGTATGTCATGGTTTTTGGGGCTTGTATCAGCGATATTTATAGTTTTTATAAACACATTATCCGCTTCTTCACAAGGCTCTTCCACTCCGTATGTGAAAGAGTTTGTCTTGGGGCTTATGGCCATTTCTATGATATTTATATCCTTTGGTAAGTTTGACAGAATTCCGTTTGGCGTTATGGGAATCTATAAATTTGGAAACATAGAGGCTTCTGAGTTGGTTCTTAAAAAGGAAGGGTGTCAGTTGTTTCAGTCACTTGGTATCAGTGTGTTAGACAAAGGGTATGATGTTTGTATTGTGAAAAATGTGCTCATTCTATCTCGATTAGGGCGCGAAGCTTACTTGGAAATCGATCAAAGTGGTTCAAAATCATTGAGGTTGACACTACCGTCGACATCTATTGCATCTTGGACACTTCGGAAAAGTAAAAACGATAAAGGTTGATACCTATAATCGTTAATGGCTTTTAAGCTAAGAGGGTTGGCTTTCTTTGGTTTTTATGTAGTATGTAGTATGTTGTAGTAGCATACAACATACTACATTGGTTGAAAGGTGTTCATCCCCTTGGCAACAAGTAGGAAAAATTTAGCGGCTAAAGTTTCTTCTGCTTCTCTGATGTTTACTCAGTGGTATGAATACTCGTTACCACCTTCTACTTCATAGCAGTTCTCATGCTGGTCACACTTTTTTTAAGTGCTCATTCGCTTGCGGTATTGTGGTCATAAATAGCGCCCCTCAAGTGTCAATGAAATTGAAGTGACTAAGTCTCGTGTTTAGTAGGTCTCTCTCAAACCGTTTTTTATTGTTTTGTGAAACTGATTTTGTTTTTTTTAAATGAGCTTTTATTTCTTTTTTAAAACTCTTTGATAAAGTATAGGTAAACTTTTGGCTTGGTGTTTAGCTATACTTTTAAGAATAATAATAAAGTGTTGAAAGTTTTTTGAAGATAACGTAAATATTCAAAACGAAGCCTTTAATTGCGTTATCTGGAGATGGTTATGACAACCGAAGAGCAGTTGCTTGAACGCTATGGACCATTGCTTTCTTTAGCTGAATTATCAGAGTTGTTAAAACGCAGCCCCGATGGACTACGGATATCGTTACAAAGTCAGTCAGAGTTTGCCGTGAAGTGGAATGCCGCCAAGAGGAAGGTTGGAAGGCGTGTCTATTTCCGTGCAACTGACGTTGCCGGACTGATTGACGAGTCCTGAGGGGGAGCTGTGAACGATACCGCCATCATCCGTCGCCGGGTGCGCTCAAATTTCACAACTCTCAACAATGAGTTGATTCGAGATCGACGAATTTCCTGGAAAGCCTTGGGCATTCTGGTGTTCGTGCTTTCTCTGCCCGATAACTGGCAGCTCAGGCTATCCCACCTTTCAAAAGAGAAGGAGGTTGGCTCTGGTCGAGATGCTACGAGAGCGGGGCTGAAGGAACTTCAACAGGCGGGGTACCTGTGTATTCAACGTGAGCGTGGTGAATGTGGAAAGTTCGTGCGCACCGCATGGTTAGTCACTGACCGACCAGGTGACTTTGAGCTTGATCCACCACGTTCGGATTTTCCGAATGCGGTTAATCCAACTCCGGATAGTCCGTAGGCGGAAAATCCAATACTACTAAGTAAATAGGATAGAAAGTACTAATCCTAGTAAGTATTTAGGTAGTAAGTATATGAACGGCATTCGCCGTGTTTCGCACGCCAAGGAAGAAGATGCCAATCACATCAAATGACACTCAGTAAGCCAATGATATGGAAGAAAAGGGCTGCGTGACAGTGTTGTTGACACTTGAGGGGCAGCGCTTCTGATTCATTGACATTTGAGGGGCAGTGCGGAAGCCGCGTGGAAAGCTGTGTATTTGAATGTGGAAAGCGCAAGGACACCGCTATGTGTAAATCGCTGTTAGATCGCTTCTTTATCGCTGTAAGTGTCGGCGTCATAAGGTTTTGTGGCGGTATGTCACGGATGCACAGGAAAAAAGCAGACCCGTGCAACGAAATGCAGAGAAATAGCGATGCTTTGCACATGGCGTACCTACAAGAATCAACGCTGAAGTGCGGGCAGGATGTGTGAAGTAGTCCCACCCCGCAAGCGTGGTGTTCCTCTTCACTGGTCCTTATTCGCACCTGCGGTGCTCAACGGACATCCTGCTCTGCGAGGCATGGCATCTGAGATAGGAGCTGGCATGCGTGAGAAGCAAAGAGTGACACGGAAGAACAGCACTCCGCTCAAAGTGTACTGCCTTCCGGAAGAGAGAGAACTGATCGAATCCAACGCCAGGCAGGCAGGGCTAAGTGTCGCCTGTTATCTGCGGGAAGTGGGGCAGGGCTATCAGGTTAATGGCGTTATGGACTACGAGTATGTCCGCGAGCTGGTTCGTGTAAATGGAGACTTGGGACGTTTAGGGGGCTTGCTCAATCTCTGGCTGACAGATGACGTGAGAACGGCTCACTTCGGGGCGGCTACCATCCTTAGCCTGCTTGGAAGGATCGAAGCCACTCAGGAGGAAATGAGTCAGGTGTTGAAATCCGTGGTGCAGCCAAGGGCCAGATCGTGAATTTTTTAGCCGCTAAAATGCGAGACTGGAACTGATGATCGCCAAACACGTTCCCATGCGCTCCCTGGGAAAGTCAGACTTTGCTGGTCTGGTGAACTACATCACCGACGAGCAAAGCAAGGAGCACCGTCTTGGCGCGGTACGGCTGACCAACTGCGAGGCGTATTCGGTCCAGGATGCCGTCAGCGAGGTACTAGCGACCCAGTTCGGTAATACCCGAGCGAAGAGCGACAAGACCTATCACTTGATTGTCAGCTTCCGGGCTGGAGAACAGGTTGAGGCCAATACCCTGGTGACCATCGAGGACCGTATTTGCCAGGGGCTGGGCTTTGGAGAGCATCAGCGCATCAGTGCCGTTCACAACGATACCGACAACCTGCACATCCATATCGCCGTCAACAAAATCCACCCGACGCGCAACATCATCCACGAACCCTACTACCCACACCAGATGCTGGCCGAGTTATGCGAGGTCATGGAACGTGACTATGGGTTGCAGCAGGACAATCACATGCCGCGCCGACGCGGGGCCGAATCGCGAGCCGCCGACATGGAGCGTCATGCCGGTATTGAAAGCCTGATCGGTTGGATCCAGCGCGAGTGCCTGGACGACATCAAAACCGCGCAGTCCTGGTCTGAGCTACATCAGGTCATGCGTGACAATGGCCTGGAACTCCGGGCGCGGGGGAATGGGCTGGTTGTCGTGGCCGGTGATGACGCGGCGGTCAAGGCGAGCACCCTGGGGCGGGATTTCTCCAAGCCGAAGCTAGAGGCCCGTTTCGGCCCGTTCGAACCTGACCAGGCGCAACAGGCCAAACCCCGCCGCCAGTACTGCAAAGACCCGGTACGGCTGCGCGTGAACACCACCGAGCTTTACGCCCGGTTCAAATCAGAACAGCAGAGCGCGGCAGCCAAAAAGACGGCGGCCCTGGACAAAGCCCAGCGGCAGAAAGACCGCCGGATTGAGAGCGCCAAGAAGAAAGGCAAGGCCCGGCGGGCGGCCATTAAGCTCACCAGCGGCAGGCTGACCAAAAAGGTGCTGTATGCGCAGGCTAGCAGCGCCCTGAAAGCCGACATTGACGCGATCCAGAAGCAGTACCGGGAGGAACGCCAGGCGATCCATGAGGCCCACGGACGCCGCTCCTGGGCCGACTGGCTCAAACGGGAAGCCTTGCAGGGCGATACCGGGGCACTGGCCGCGTTGCGAGCCAGAGAGGCCGCCCACGGCCTCAAGGGCAACACCTTGAAGGGTGAGGGACAGGCGAAACCCGGACATGCGCCGGTGATCGACAACATCACCAAGAAGGGCACCATCATCTACCGGGCCGGAGCCAGCGCCGTGCGCGACGATGGCGACCGGCTACAGGTGTCCAAGGAGTCCGACCAGGCAGGCATCCAGAACGCGCTAAGGATGGCGATGGAACGCTACGGCGAGCGCATCACCGTGATCGGTTCGCCGGAGTTCAAAGCGCGTGTGATCAAGGCGGCAGCGGATGGGCAGTTGCCTATACGGTTTGCGGACGCCGGGCTGGAACGTCGCCGACAAGCCTTGGCGAACGGCGAGAACACCGCCCCGGCCAAGACCCGAAGCAAACGGGCGGGAGTGCCGCCCATCGGTCAGCCGCCACCCCCGGTGCGCCGGAACCGGCTGCAATCGCTGTCCCAGGCCGATGTGCTTCACCTTGAGGGACAAGCGGGCAAGACTCCGACACCGCCCCCACGGGGGCCGAGCGAGCAAGAGCGCCGCAAAGCCAAGTTACGGGCAGAGATGGACGCCAAGAGGGCAAAAAGACAGCAAAAGGGACGCTCACTATAGTGCTTCCCCTTTGGAAGGCGGCAACAAACAGTAGATGCGATTAACCCTTGGGAAGCCTAACCGTTCCCCAGGACAATGACACCGATGTTCAACAACCATTGGCCGCGCGTTCTGACGGTGTCGCGCAGGTCGGACGCCGGGATAGTAAGTGACGAGCTATCCCTGTAGAGGTCCACACTTCACCGCTGGGTTCTCCGGCAGGGGTAGTGGCTCGCAATCTTCATGAGCGAGCCGCTACAGGTTGGTGAGTGCAACTTAGTCACGATGAAGCTAAGAGCACTCAATCATGAGAAGAGAAAGAATTTTAGCGGCTAAAATTCCTGTCGCGGTCATGTCCTTGGCGTTAACCGCTTCCATGCCTGCCCAAGCGGGCATCCCTGTCGTCGACGGTACCAACCTGCAGCAAAATGTTATGACGGCGATGGAGTCCGTCTCTCAGACTCTCAAGCAGATCGAGCAGTACCAGACGCAGTTGCAGCAGTATGAAAACCAGTTGCAAAACACCATGGCTCCAGCGGCCTATATCTGGGACAGGGCACAATCCACGATTAATGATCTGATCCAAGCCACCAATACGCTTCAGCATTACCAGAACCAGCTCGGCAGCCTCGATGCCTACCTGGGCAAGTTCCAGGACGTAGCGTATTACCGGAGTTCCCCCTGCTTTAATGGCGGCGGTTGCACGGATGCCGAACGTGCAGCGATGGATGAAAACCGTCGCCTGGCGTCTGAATCGCAAAAAGCGGCCAACGATGCGCTCTTCCGAGGGCTGGATCAGCAACAGGATAACCTGGCGTCTGATGCTCGACAGCTTGAGCGTTTGCAATACGCCGCCCAGGGCGCGGATGGCCAGCTTGCCGCCATTGGTTACGCCAACCAGCTCGCCAGTAACCAAGCCAATCAACTCCTGCAAATCCGCAGCTTGCTGATTGCTCAGCAGAACGCTGAAGCCGCCCGTCTCGTTGCCGAACTGGATGCTAACGCCAGAGGGGAAGCGCGGGAAAGGCAGATGCGTACCTGGAATTACCAACCTAGCGCAGCAGATCGCTATTAAGGAGACTGCGATGAAGAAGATCATCCCACTTGTGGCAGCTGTTGCCTTGGTAGGTTGTGAGCAGGAAACGGTACCAGAGGCGAGCGCGATCACGTGCGCGCCAGTTTCGTTTCAGCAGACCATCAGCGAGCTAAGTCGGGAATCGAACCGAAAAGCCTTTACCGAAGCCTGCCGGTCGTTCGAAAAGGCCCAACGCATGCGGGAATGGGAGTTCGAACCCAGCTCTCCCGACAGATATTGAGGGAGGGCGTCGCATGAAACGATTCGTTTTTGGTGGTTTGGGCGTGATGGCCGTCGTCATGCTGTCCGATACCGCAATGGCTCAGGAGCTATCCAGCAGCAACATCATGGATGATGTGTTGGACCGCTTTCATTCCGCGGCATCAACGTGGGGGCCTGCCATAGAAGCGGCCGCCAGTCGGTTGTTCTGGACCCTGGTAGTGATCTCGATGGTCTGGACGTTCGGCATGATGGCGCTGCGCAAGGCCGACATTGGTGAGTTCTTTGCCGAGCTTGTTCGTTTCACCATCTTTACAGGCTTTTTCTGGTGGTTGCTGACGAACGCGACTCAGGGCATGAACATCGCGGGAACCATAGTACAGTCATTGCAAACCCTTGGGGCACAAGCCGGTGGCCTCTCCAACGCCAACTTGGGGCCGTCCAGCATCCTTGATATCGGTTTTGAACTGTACGACCAGACGGTGAAGGCTACGTCAGAGTTGAGCTGGAAACAGTTTGCCACTGCGTTGGTGATGGAAGGTATGGCCTTGGCTGTATTGCTGGTGTTGGCGATTATCTCCGTCAACCTGCTCCTGCTGCTAGCCGCGAGTTGGATACTGCTCTATGCGGGAGTATTTTTCCTGGGGTTTGGTGGCTCCCGCTGGACATCAGACATGGCAATCAACTATTACAAGGCTATTCTCGGCATAGCGGCTCAGTTGATGGCAATGGTGCTCCTGGTCGCCATCGGTAGGGAGTTCATTACTCACTACTACTCGCAGATGAGCGAGAACATGGCGTCCCAGGAGTTGGTCGTGATGCTGGTCGTTTCGGTGATCCTGCTATTTCTGGTTAATAAGATTCCACCGATGATTTCCGGCCTCGTGTCGAGTGGCAGTGTGGGAGCAATGGGCATCGGGTCATTCGGTGCCGGTGCTGCGGTAGGAGCAGCCATGACAGCGGCAGGTATGGCCCTCACGGCGGGCAAGATGGCTGGGAACGCGATGTTGGGCGGTGCGGCGAATGCAGTAGGTGGCGGGTCAGCCATCAAGGCTGCTTTCGAGAAGGCCCAGTCCAATATGTCGGGGTCTGGAGCTGACATGCCGAGCTTTGGCACTGGAGGTGACAGCAGCGGTGGTGGGAGTGGCAGCAGCTTCACCGGAGATGAAGCTGGCACCGGTGACACCCCATTTGCGCAGGCGGCTGGTTTCGCTGGTTCTGGCTCCCGATCTGGTGGCGGTAGCGGATTCAAGCGAGCAGCATCCTTGGGAGCTGGAACGGCTGGCGAGCTAGCTAAAGGGGTTGGGTCGAAGGTGGCTGGGAAGTTCCAGGGCAAGGTTGATCAAACCGCTGGTGGTCGCATGGCGTCATCCATCCGCGCGAGCATGAAGCCGGAAGGGGATAGTAAGGTCGCAGAAGCGGATGATTCTGTTCCCTCGTTCGATAGCGACAGCTTGGGTGGTAGTGAACGTCAGCAGGATCGTAATGACGAGATAGCTAGCTTTGTGAACCGTGGCCAGCAGGACATCTAAGTTGAGCGCACGATGAAACAACGTCATTTTATGGTAGCCCTGGATATGCTCGATGAAGGGAGGGAGGCCTACACAGAAGCCGCTTTCCTACCTGCTGTCGAGCTATCGGTCGAGGGAGAGAGGAACCTTGGGGCAGAGATTGCCGCTTTCGTGAACCGTCCGGTCCACTCGGGCCGAGAGGATATACGGCGCAGTACGCACACTAGCAACGATGTAGGAGCTGGAACCGGAAGAACCCCGTTTTCAGAGGCGGCGGGATTTTCCGATACTGGCTTCTGACATCATGGGAGCCATTGACCAGCGATAGCTCAGGCGGCCAATGGCCGCCTTTCCGCCAGGAGGAGGGCATGGATGAACAATCACGTCGACAACGGCGTAAAGTGCTGGAAGATAAGACCGTCGAGCAGGTCGGTGAGGCGCACCCAGAAAGCAGGGAGCCGGCGGTTCGGTGGCTGACTCCCGAAGAGCTGAACGAACTGCGGCGAGATATGAAAGAAGCATCTGCTTGGGCGCGGGCTGAGCTGAAGCGGCGAAAAGCAAATAGATAGGCTGGTTACCTAAGCCAGTACGCATGGATCCCCGCTTCCTCCAAGCCGTTCACCCTAAGTGTGGCTGAAAAGCTTGATCCGAAATGGTAGTGAAAATGCCAGCGCAAACAGTACGTTGGCATTTTTTATGCGAAGATGATCTGACTTTAATCCATCATCGCCGACCCTCTAGCTATTCTCCCATCCTGAAACACTTCTTCGATGGGAGCCTCAGCTTAAAGATCTACACTACTGCTCGTTCGGATCTGAGGCACAAAAGTCACGATAGATAGCATGCAACCAGCTTGGTACCTTAGAAGCTTAGGCAACGGTAGTCGTGATGGAGTTCGGCTCTATCACTGCCTTGAGTGCGCGTTCTACAGGTGAGCCAGCTGAGAGCGCGCTGTTACGCATGGAAAGAAAGGGAAATAACGAGAGTGGATACCAAACAGTACCTTGAAGCAGTGAACCAGCACTATAAATCTGGATATGCTTCCGAGCATACATACCGTGGCGACCTTGCTTCCCTTTTACAGGCACTGGCACCTGACATCAATGTCACTAACGAACCGTCAAATGCTACGGACTGCGGCAATCCGGACTATGTCCTGACGAGGAAAAAAATACCTATCGGTTTTATCGAAGCCAAAGACATTGGAAAAAATCTTGACTCCAAACATTATTATAATCAGTTCAAGAGGTACAGGGACGCTCTCGATAATCTAATTATCACGGATTACCTTAATTTTAGGTTTTATATTAGAGGTGAGCTTGTTAGGGAAATACGAATAGGTGAGGCCAAAGGAAAAGTTATTCGCGCATGCTCAGAAAATTTTTCAGAGTTCGAGAACTCCATCAAAGAGTTCTGTACCTATGTAACCCAAACCATAAAATCACCAAGAACTTTAGCAAAAATGATGGCAGCTAAAGCTAGGCTGCTTGAGAACATCCTAGAAAATGCGATCACATCAGATGAAGACAATGAGGAGAATACGGCACTCAAAAGCCAGTATGAAGTCTTCAAAAAAATATTGATCCATGACCTCACGCCAAAAGGTTTTGCAGATATATACTCTCAAACTCTTGCTTACGGCATGTTTGCTGCTCGTCTGCACGACACTACGCTTGAATCATTTAGCCGTCAGGAAGCAGCTGAGCTGATACCCAAAAGTAACCCTTTTTTGCGTAAATTATTTTCGCATATTGCTGGTGTTGATATAGATGATCGTATCATCACAACAGTCGACAACCTTGCAAGTGTTTTTCGGGCAACTAACGTAGAACAGCTGCTTAAAAACTTCGGTAGCAGAACTCAAACCAATGACCCAATTATACATTTCTATGAAACTTTCCTCGCTGAGTATGACCCAAATCTAAGAAAGGTTAGAGGCGTATGGTACACGCCAGCACCGGCTGTTAGCTTTATTGTTAAGGGTGTTGACCATTTTCTTAAAACAAGATTTGGGTTGGGAGAGGGCCTGTCTGATACCGAAAAAACAACAGTAAAATTAAGGACAGATAAGCCTGATCGACGCACAAAGAGCGGCTATGTTGAGCTTGAAAAAGAGATTCATAAGGTTCAGATTCTCGATCCTGCAACTGGAACAGGAACCTTCTTAGCAGAGGTTGTTAAACACATATACAACAAAAAGTTTAAGTCTATTCAAGGGGCCTGGAACGGCTATGTAGAGAATGAGTTAATCCCCAGAATGAATGGCTTTGAGCTTCTAATGGCATCTTATGCCATGGCACACCTCAAGCTTGATTTGTTGCTTTCAGAAACTGGGTATGTGCCATCAGGGAACAAGCGGTTCAATATATTTTTAACGAATTCTCTTGAAGAGTATCACCCTGACACTGGCACGCTTTTCTCGAGCTGGCTAAGCGCTGAAGCTAACGAGGCTAATAATATCAAGCGCGATACACCCGTTATGGTCGTTATAGGAAATCCACCGTATAGTGGTATTTCCCAAAATAATGGAAAGTGGATATCAAACTTGATAGAAAACTATAAATACGTAGATGGGAAGCACTTTGGCGAAAGGAAGCACTGGCTTAACGATGATTACGTAAAATTTATTCGGCTAGGTCAGTATCTTATAAATAAGAATGAAGAAGGTATACTTGCCTATATTAATAATCACAGTTTTATCGACAACCCAACATTCAGAGGGATGCGTCAGTCCCTACTGAATGATTTTGATGAAATCTGGATTGTTGACCTTAATGGTGACACAAAGAAGGCCAAGCTCATCGCTGATGGAATTGATACAGACGAGAACGTCTTTGATATACAGCAAGGCGTGTCAATAAACTTTTTTATCAAGACATCGAAAAGTAAATCAAAACACCAAGCGAAAGTCTACTACAGCTCTTACTGGGGCACCAGAGAAGAAAAATATAATCTGCTAGAAAATAATGCTATTAAAGATATTAATTTTGAGGAGGTTTATCCTAAGTCACCAAACTATTTCTTCTCCCCGAGAGACCACAAAGAAGAAAGTCAGTATGAAAATTTTCTATCCGTGAAAGAACTGTTTTCTACCTGTACAATGGGCTTTGCATCAGCGCAAGACAGGCTTACTGTAGCATTTGACAAGAATGAACTATGGGATACAGTGCAGAGCTTTCATGACTTAGGTGAGGAAGATATAAAATCTAAGTACAAAATCAAAAAGGAGTCGCGCGACTGGAAAGTTGCAACAGCCAAAAAAGATATCATAGAACACTATGGTAAAGAATACATTCAGAAGGTTTCTTATCGTCCTTTTGATACAAGGTTTACATACTACACGGGTACCTCTAGAGGCTTTTTCGCTAGTCCTCAGAGAAAGGTAATGTATCACTTGGGGCGAGATGACAATTTAGCTTTCTGCACATGTAGAATGAACAGAGACCATAGTGCAACCTATTGGGTGGCTGGTGACATTATTAGCAAGAGTATCATTTCGTCACTTGATAATGGTTATGTCTTCCCACTTTACCTATATCCAGACGAAGGGGGCGATATTGATGAAAAAAGAGTTCCAAATTTTAATAAAGAAGAAGTTAAAAAGATAACTGAAAAAATTGGGTTGCCCTTTTCTCCCGAAAACAATAAGGGGAATGATCAGTGGTGTCCGTTCGACCTTCTTGATTACATTTATGCGGTATTGCACTCTCGGAAATATCTCGAGACATACAAAGAATTTTTGAAGACAGACTTCCCGAGAGTTCCTTACCCAACGAGCAAAGATAAATTCTGGGAGGTTGCAGAGCTTGGTAAGGCATTGAGAGAGTGTCACCTAATGGTTAACAGCGGAGCGTGGGAGGTGTTTATAACTTTCCCTAAAAGTGGTAGTAATATGGTGATAAATAAGATTACTAAGAAAGACTTTGAGGTAATAAATGAAGATAGTGAGTTAGGAAGAGTCTGGATTAATGATAGTCAGTGTTTTGATAATATTCCTATTCATCTATGGAATATGAGTGTCGGCGGCTACCAGCCAGCTCAAAAGTGGCTTAAGGATAGGTCGGGGAGAAAGTTAGGTTTCTCTGACATCATGCATTATCAAAAGATTCTTTCTGGTCTAGAAATCACTCAAGGGTTAACTGATAAAATCGATCTAATCATAAATAAATAACGTTCTGGCCCAGCGGGAGCCCGCTGGGAATAATATTTTACTATGATCAAGGAGGCGGGGATTAGCATACCCTGCCTGGAGGGGGCACATTCAAAGAATGCGGAGAAATATCCCGCCGACCAAGTCAAGGGAAGTGCGAAAAAGTACATACACTATCAGGATTGACTTGATTTGTGGCCGCTTCATCCTCTGCAGCGGCCTTCCCAGTCTGGCGTTGTCCCTTAAGTTACCACCCGCTACAGCTTCGCGCCGGTCTCTTGGGGGAACGCGGTGCATCGATGCTGGCCAGCTGATTCCTGCAACCGCTGTGGTGCGCTATCCCCTGGCTCGATCAGGGCTGGAGACTCAGCTTTTAGTTTAAACTCTGTTCTAAAAACGGCCTTGAATGTCGATTATGGGCTTGAAGATAAACCAGTGTGGTTTATTCTTCACACTGAAGACGGAATTTAAGGCCGCTTTTTGACGTGAAAATAAACCAATTGCTGCACAAGATCCCCTATGGTGCCGTCGTGACGACCGCCTGGCTGGCGTCACACGGCATCACCTCGGATCAGGCGCGTAAGCTGGCCAGCAGTGGCTGGCTGCAGCGCGTGGGGCACGGCGCCTACTGCCAAGCAGGGGAGCCTCTTACGTGGGAGAGCGCTGTCTTCGCCCTGCAGACGAGCGACCACACGGGTTTACCACCGCTTTGGCCCGGTGGACAAACGGCCCTGGCACTGCATGGCTTTGTCCACTATCTGCCCATGGGAGAGAGCACGACGCACCTGTATGGCAGGGAGGCCGCTCGGCTGCCCCGGTGGTTGAATGATGCCGAGTGGGTAGGGCGGATGGTGCTCCACTCTGAAAAGGGCCTACCAGCGCAGCTTCCCGGCAGCTTTACGGACTACGCGCCGGGTGGCAGGGCCTTCAGCTTGCAGGTATCGACCCCAGAGCGAGCCGTCCTGGAATGGATCGCTGTTACGTCGAATGAGTTGCTGTTCAGCAGTGAGCTGGTCGACACCTTCGGCGGACTCAATACGCTGCGTCCGCGTCGGCTGCAGACCTTGCTGGAGGGGTGCCGTTCGGTGAGAACCAAGAGGGCCTTCCTGATACTGGCTCGCCACGCCGGGCATGCCTGGTACGGTCGCCTGGAACCACGTCGACTGGATCTCGGCAAAGGCAAGCGGCAGCTCTGTCAAGGCGGCAAGCTGGACAGGGAATATCAAGTGACGGTGCCGGAGGCGTTCCTGCATGCCGATTGAAGCTCGCTACCACGAACAGGTCAGGCTGCTGGTCTCGCTGCTGCCATTCCTCAATGACGAGCCGTGCTTCGCCCTCAAGGGTGGCACGGCCATCAACCTCTTCGTGCAGCCATTACCCCGTCTATCGGTCGACATCGACCTGGCCTACTTGCCGCTGGAGCCCCGTGACGAGGCCCTGCGACACTGTCGAGAGGCGCTGCAGCGACTGGAAGAGACCTTCAGCGCCCGACTGCCAGGTGTGCGGGCCGAGCTTCAGGATAATCGCCGAGACGAGCTGAGGATCCTGGTGCGCCGAGGTCGCAGCCAGGTGAAGGTAGAGGTATCGCCGGTGCTGCGTGGCACTCTACATCCGCCTCAAGAGCGCGATGTCGTTGAAGTCGTGGAAGACAATTACGGCTTTGCGGCGGTGCAGGTGGTGTCACTGCCGGACCTGTATGGCGGCAAGATCTGCGCCGCGCTGGATCGCCAGCACCCCCGGGACCTTTTCGATGTGAAGCTGCTGCTGAACCAGGGCAGCCTGGATCGAAGCGTATTCGAAGGCTTTCTGGTCTATCTGCTGGGGCACCCCAGGCCCTTGAACGAAGTGATCAACCCACGGCTGAAACCGTTGGACGACGTCTACCGACAGGAGTTTGTCGGGATGGCCAGGGTTGACCTTCCATTGCAGGAACTGGAGGACGTCCGGCACGAACTTCTGACGCGGCTAGGCGAGCTGATGACGGACGAAGATGTTCGATTCCTTCTGTCTTTCAAGCAGGGGGCGCCTGACTGGGTATTGTTTCCGTTGTCGGGTGTAGATCGGCTTCCAGCCGTGCGCTGGAAGCTCGCCAACATCCAGAAGATGAAGTCCGACAAGCACCGTCAGTCTCTGGAGCTGTTGGAACAGGTTTTGGGCCGGCTGCAAATAGGCGCTTAGCGACGAGCACCAACGTCTGCTTCGATAGCCTCAATGTGTTAGAAGACAAATTCAAGGTAAAACTGCTTTCGGTAACAATGCCTTATGAAATCCAGAATTAGCCCAAACGGGGTGCATCTTTTCGATCGACATTCAGGTCTGAATATCCTGCTAGACGAGTTGTGCCCGGAAGAGGCGGTTTGGTCGATGTCCCCCCGCCAGGTATCCATTGCACTCACCAATGTTTGCGACCTTCACTGCGCGTACTGCTACGCGCCGAAGCACAAAGCGTCGCTGCATACTGACCAAGTGCTCGGCTGGTTGAAAGAACTGGATGCTGAGGGGTGCCTAGGCATCGGATTTGGTGGCGGCGAACCCACGCTGCATCCTGACTTCGTCGACATATGCAAACGAGCTGCTGGAGAGACTCAGCTCGCGGTCACATTCACGACTCATGGTCATCGCCTGACGCCACGGTTGGTCGAGCGCCTCAAAGGCTCGATCCATTTCACACGTATTAGCGTTGACGGGTTAGGTCGCACCTATGAAGAACAGCGCGGGAAGCAGTTTGCCAGCCTGCTCCGAGGCATTGAATCGATTGCGACCTTGTCGCCCTTTGGGATCAACGTTGTGGTAAACAAGCGCACAGTTTCTGAACTTGACGCGATAAGCGAGCTCGCGCAAAAGGTTGGAGCTAGTGAATTGCTGTTGCTTCCTCAGCAAGCAACCACCACGGTAGCAAGCATGGATGGAGTGGTCGGCCGAGCTCTTCAGGATTGGGTCTCTAGCTACAGAGGCAAGGTTCGCCTTGCGGTCAGTGAGGTGGGAGCGTCAGGACTGCCTACGTGCGATCCACTTCCCGATGAGCGAGGCCTTCAGTCCTATGCGCATATAGACGCGTCCGGAGTGCTTCGCGAGAGTTCATTCTCGCCCGACGGCGCGAAGATTGGAGATGTCGGCGTTCTGTGGGCGCTTAAGCAACTCAGAAATACCGTCTAGATCAAACGAGAGGTTCAATCATGAAGATTTGGAACGGATATGGCTCTGAGCACTCGATGAATCTGGTTCTCATCGGGAGGTTCAAGCGAGCGCAAGACGCAGAGAATATTGAAAAGAATATCGACAGGCTTAGCGGTCAGGCCTCCAAAGATGACAGCCACTCCATCCCATTTGCTGAGCCAGAGGATCACAGGTTTTCAGATGACATGCTCTCGTTACTTCGAGACCTGAAACTCTACACCTTAGGGCCTGCAGACCTTGGACAGCTAGTATCTGACTATCGCCTCGAGCGTGAAGACAGTCTAATTACTGTAACGACTGACGAGGCTGACGTATCCGCGTTCGTGAAGCTCTTCATTGAGGCAGGGGCGAAGGTCGAAGTTTTCTCGGCGCACGACTACCCTTCCGACTCAGACGACGCCAGTTGACAGGGGAAAACGCCGATGCCTGAAGCAAACTGGGACGTATTCAGAGAGTTACCCGGAGCAGCGGATGAGAACTTTGAGAAGCTTTGCCGCTCATTGGTGCGCCGACATTATGGGCGCTTCGGTCGCTTCAAGCAACTCGCAAACCAGCCTGGTGTGGAGTTTCACCTTGAGCTGACCGAGTCTTGTGATCTCGGAGCGCCGCCACGCTGGATTGGCTGGCAATGCAAATGGTATGAGCTGGCGAACGGAGAAAAGCTGGGGGCCACTCGCCGTAGCAAGATCATTGAGGGCATGGAGAAGACTCGCAGGCACGTCTCAGGTGTGACCGATTGGAAGCTGTGGACACACCACACGCTGACAAAGGGGGATCAAGACTGGTTCTTCGAGCTTGAAAAAAGCGATTTCCCCGAGTTGAAGCTGGAGCTGCTGACAGCAACCGACATCGAAGACCTCTTGGTTGGGCCAGGAGCGCTACTTCGAGAAACCTACTTCGGTGAGCTGGTTCTAACGCCTGCACTGCTTGCTGAGCAGCACAGGCTCGCTGCGGCTCCATTCAACCGCCGATACCAGCCGGAAGTTCATGTGGTCGTTGGGGCAGAGGAGAAGATTCTCAGGCATCTGGGTGGCCAAAGCGCATGGGGCTCACTGGAGAAGCTCTCAAGTGACCTCAAGACAAATTGCACGGCCATTGCTTCGCTCACGGGGCAACTCAAAACTGAACTCAAGGCCGAAGTCGACTCGCTCCTGGCTCGAGCTACCGGATTGGCTGATCTGCTCGATAGCCTGCATGCTGCGCTCGGCACGGGCGACTTCGACGCTATACAGCAAATACTGGCAGCGAATCTGTTGCAGCCGGCGCGCTACGACAGGCTGCTCTCGAAGCTGCGTGGGGCGCGTTCAGGCGGAGCACCGTTAACCGCGAATCTGGTCGCGGACATCCACGCAGTTTCGTCGGCGCTGCGCAGGCTGGAGCGGTCGGTCGGCGTTCGAACCGTGGCTGTGCTGGCAGCTGCAGGCGAAGGAAAATCCGAGCTTGCCGTCAAGGTGACACAACCGGACGGGGACCTCCCCGGTGGTGTCTTGCTGCTGGGAAAAAATCTTCATGCAGGCCAAGGGCTTGACGATCTTGTGTCTGCTTTCAAGATTTCTGGTAGGTCGGCGGAGAGCTTCAACCGGCTGGTTGAGGCTGTAGATGCGGCGGGGCAGCGCGCGGGCAAGCGCCTCCCTATTGTTATTGACGGCCTGAATGAGGCAGAAGACCCGAGAAACTGGAAGGATGAGCTCGCGCGAGCGGAAGAGCTACTGAAGGACTTTCCGTACGTCTTGCTGGTTGTCACTCTACGCAATAAGTTCGCGCAAATGTGCCTGCCGGGGGAATTTCCTCAACTTGAGCACAACGGGTTCCAGGAAGACCCACAGACGGCCATCGACAAGTACCTAGAGTACTACAAGATCGACGCCACCGACGCGGATCTGCCAATCGAGTTCTTGCAACACCCATTGACGCTGAGAATCTTCTGCGAGGTGGCGAACCCTCGTCGCCAGAACCTTGTCGGGGTAGAGGCACTGCCCAGTTCTCTTGCAAGCCTGTTCGAAGAGCACTTTAACAGGGTTGCCGCACGAGTCGCTGAGCTTTCATCGACGGCGCATCGCATTTATCAGGATGAAGTGCAAGATGCTCTGCTGACGATCGCGAGACTCCTCTGGGAGAGCAACGCGAGAAGCGTGGAGTTCAACGCTGCTCGGAGGGCAGTCCGAGACATGGGCTGGGATGCCAGTGTCATTCGTGCGCTGGAATCCGAAGGTGTTCTCGTTCGAACAACTTCTGAAGAAGGCGGCCAAGGAATAGCGTTTTCATACGATCTGATGGCCGGTCATATGATGGCGAGCCATCTGCTTGATAAGCCGGCCTTGGCGCAGTGGCTGCAAAGCGATGAAGGACGCGCACAGTTCCAATTCCGTGAGCCTGGATCGCATACCTTCGCATTTGACGTGTTCCGGGCTTTGGTTGGCCTGTATCCGCAACGCCTTGGCAGGCATCAGCTTTGGCAAGACTTGTCGGACGAGAATCTCGTCATGAACGCTCTATTGTTGACAGCGCAATCAGATCCAAGGCACATCGGGAGGGATACGGTAGAACGGTTCGCGCACGCAATGCAAAAGTCGAAACGGTTCGCACAGATTGCCTTCACGAGACTTCGCGCCACCAGGGCAGCGCGGGCGCACCCGTTTGACATGGACTTCTTACACGGTGTGCTCTTGTCTATGCCCAATACGCAACGCGATCTATTCTGGACTGAGTGGGTTCGCGAGAGGTCTGAGGAAGTCGAAGACGATTTCAAATTCCTGGCGTCCAGATGGAAATCGGGTGATCTAGACGAGCGAGAGATTCGGCGGGCACGCTGGGTGATGTGGACGCTGACATCAACGTCCAGAAGTCTGCGCGACGTGGCTACCAAGACTCTGTACGAATTCGCCTCCAAGAGACCCTCGGAGTTTTTCCGGCTGGCAGTAGAGGCTATTGCCGTTTCAGACCCATACGTCCCCGAACGAATGTTCGCGGCGGCTTACGGTGCAGTGCTGACCACCTGGTCAGATGTCAATGCTGTGGAGATGCGTGAGGCATTGCCTAGATTTGCTCGTGAGATTTATCAAGCGATGTTCGCGCCAGGCGCGACGTATCCTACTTGGCATGCCCTGTATCAGCAGTATTGTCTGGGGATCATTGTCATCGCGAGGATGGTTGATCGGGCTTGCTTGTCTGAGGACGACGCAGCTTACCTCCTTCCACCGTTTAGCCATATGCCCAGTCCGTTTGAGAACATGCCGCAGTATGACCCGGCGGTAATCGAACGTGCGAAGAGTGCGGCGATTCGGATGGACTTCGGCAATTATACGATAGGAAGACTGATTCCAGGTCGGCGGAATTACGACAACAGTAACCCAGACTACCAGCGGGTGCTTCCGACAATCGTTTCGCGAATGCTGGTGCTTGGTTATGACCCCGAGAAGTTCGAAGCTGTTGATCGGCAAATGAACTCCGGGCCTCGTATAGGAGGTGATAAGCACAAGGTCGACCGATACGGGAAGAAGTACAGCTGGATCGCCTTCTTCGAGATGTGGAGTGTCCAGTACGCTCAGGGCCTCCTTGCCGAGGAACGCAGCGCTCGCCCCTCAGATGCGGACATCGACCCGACCTTCCCACGTGGGGCCGCGCGTATCGACCTGCCGCTCCCAGACTTATTCAACAGTCAGCCTACGGGTACTGGTGACTGGGTGGTGAAAGGCCCGCAACCAGACTACCGCGGAATTCTCGAGATCGCAGAGATTGACGGCCTGCCGGGGCCGTGGGTCTTACTTGACGGGTTCCTCGAACAGAACGCTCCCATTGACGACCGGCAGGTCTTTACCTTCCTCCGAGGTGTACTCGTGGACAGCGGAGAAGTCGAACGCCTGTGCACGTTGTTCACTGGTCTCGAATACCCCGGCAATCACGCCATTCCAGAGGTACCAGGTTACTACTACACCTATGCAGGGGAGATGCCTTTCTCCTCGATTCCGGGACTGCCTGTTGCTGATGAGGAAGAGGACGACCTTGCCGAATACATGGTGTCCGCTGATTGGTGGTCAAATAATGGCGTCGCGGTCGACATCCCAGTGCAGAAGTACAACTGGGAGATCTACCACAGTGTGGTGAATCAGGACAGCGATGCGTGCCTGCCCTCTAAGCGGCTCTGTGAGGCTTTGAGTCTCAGGTACTGCGCCAATAAATGGGACTTGCATGATGCTTCCGGCGTGGCGTCCCTGTACCGCGAAATCGGTGAGTATGGTTCGCAGATCAGTGGTTCTTTCAGTTATCTACGTCGTGACCTTCTTGACAGTTACTTGACGCAGTCCGGCAAGGCGCTAGTGTGGCTCATGTGGGGAGAGCGTGGTTTTCATCACCGGTCAGCCGAGGCGCACAACCTGAACGAGTACTATGAGAACCACCAGCATATTCACAAGCGTACTCACGTCTATCAGCCCGCTTCGAGCACTCTATCGTAGGCTAAATCAGGGAGGGGGCGTCGCCATTCTTGGGCGCAGTAGGCGTTTATGCAGTGCGTGGAACTGGCAGCGGATTCAATATTCGGTATGGATGCTCGGCTCGACGACCTGACTAGGTCGAGGCACGTTAAAATCAGCGCCTAGAATGTCAGCTATCCGGCTAACCATTTGCTGGTACGACCTGAGAATACAGTAAGTTAATATCGCCGGTGCCAGCTCTCTAACCACATCGGTCTTGAGTGTGTCGTACAAGCGGTCAGCATGCCTTTGAGAGAAGCAGTCTTACGCCCTCTCAGAGGCATGCTATTCGAAAGTGGGGAGGGAGCTCCCAAACGGTACACCTCTGGTACACACACCAGCTTCGTGTGCTATCCTCAATCTTCGCTAAGTTACTGATTCCAATAAACTGTACCTTTCGCTCGATTACGGTCGCTTTTCCTTGTGTGTCAGTAACTTATTGTTTTAAAAGCGAACTCATAATCCCTTGGTCGTAGGTTCAAGTCCTACTGGGCCACCATTTTTTATTTCCCCTCCACATAGACTCTCCAAAAAAACCGTAGGCCTTAACTGCCTGACGGTTACATTCGTGTGCCTTCCTTTCTGAGATTCTAAATCCTTACTGATAGTAAGCATTAACACTACCGCTTTATCCGTTCGCCTTGGCTGTGTAGCTATTGTGGATGGTAATAAAAATCCATATCATTCGCTTTCTTGTGATGGCTTTCTTCTCATACCCGCTGAGACCTCCCCAATGCTCCGTACACCCTTACTTTTTCCCGTTGCGCCGTTGGCTGCGGCTGTTCGTCGTTCGCTGATAGCGTCGCTAGGTGGGGTGCTCAGCGTTGCACCATTAATGGCGCTTGCTCAAGAAGAGGTGGTCTCTAACGATACCGTGGTGGTTACCGCTACGGCCTTGAAAGTGGATGCTCCGCTGGTGGAAACGCCACGTCCAGTCTCAATTGTTGATCGTGAAGAGTTGGAAACCCGTAACGTTCAGCAGTTGGATGAAACCTTCCGCTACCGTGCAGGCGTTTTATCGGGGCATTTCGGCAGCGATAACAACACCGATTGGTTTAAGGTGCGCGGTTTTGATCAGTCCACTTATCAAGATGGCTTGCGTATTTATCGCGAAGGATTCTACCAGTGGCTGCCAGAGCCGTTTGGCCTGGAACGGGTAGAGGTATTTAAAGGCCCATCATCTATTCTCTACGGTGAAGCGCCTCCTGGGGGCTTGATTAATGCGGTGAGCAAACGTCCCACGGAAACGCCACAAGGTGAGGTGAACGTACAGCTTGGCAACCGCAATCATCGCCAGGTAGGTATTGATACCAGTGGTCCAGTAGGGGAGAGGGATAATGTTCGCTACCGTTTAGTCGGCCTTTATAAAGAGCGTGATGGCGATTTAAATGCCACGGATAACGAACGTTACTACTTTGCTCCCAGCTTAGCGGTGGACCTGAGCGAAGATACGACGGTGACCTTTTTGGCCAGCGTACAAAAAGATGATGGCGTTCCGGTGAATGGATTCAAGCTGCCTTATGGTACGGTGCAAGACACGCCATTTGGCCGTGTCGACCCGCAAACTAACCTTAGCGAGCCGGGGTACGATAGAGATAAACGCACCCAGTGGGCATTAGGCTATGAGCTACGTCATAACCTTAACGATACTTGGCGCTTTGAGCAGGATTTGCGCTATAGCGAGCTGGACTTAGAACTACGCAGCACCTACGCCTTTTTTATGGCGGATGAGCGGCAAGCCGCTCGAGGACATGTGTACCGCGATGGTTCGATCGATAGCTGGACCGTTGATAACCGTATGGTTGGAACTTGGTATACGGACCGCACAGAGAATACTTTACTGCTGGGGGCCGATTATCAAAACCTGGGAGTTAGTGGCCAAGAAGCCGACCCGTTCCCGTTCGGTGACCCTATTGATATCTTTAATCCTACCTACGGCAACTATACGCCGGTGGGAGCGGACGATCTGCTCACGCGCGAGATCGATAAAAAGCAAACTGGCCTGTATGCCCAAAACCAACTGCGCATTGACGACCGCTGGGTGCTGTTGGGCGGGGTGCGCTACGATCAGGCAGAAACCGATAATCGTAACCTAACGGCGGGGACAAGCCAGCGCTCAGACGACGACCAGGTATCTTGGTCAGGTGGCGCGATGTATCTGGGGGAGAACGGCGTTAACCCCTACATCAGTTATACCGAATCCTTTGACCCGGTAGGGCGAGTGGATAGCGATGGCGAGCTCTACGAGCCTCGGGAAGGTCGCCAGTGGGAAGCCGGCGTCAAAGTGACTCCTTTTGGCTGGGATGGCTATATCACTGCCGCCGTGTTTGACCTGCAAGAGAGCAATACGTTAGTGAACTCACCGAGTGGCTTCCAGGTGCAGGAAGGCAAGCGCACATCACAAGGTTTCGAGTTGGAAGGTGTTGGTTACCTGACGGATAACTTAAAAGTGACGGCGGCTTACACCTATACCGACTCGCGCCTTGAGAACGACCAGCGTGCGCCGTTAATTCCGCGTCATCAGGCCTCTACATGGTTGGATTACGCTTTCACCAACGGTACGCTAAATGGTGTCACCTTGGGTGGCGGTGTGCGTTATGTCGGCAGCACGGTAGATACCAGCGTAGCGGACAATACCACAGTGGATAGCTATGCGCTGGTGGATGCGATGATTGGTTACGAGTTTGCCGATGGCTGGCAAGCTCAGGTTAACGTTAACAACTTGACCGATAAAGAGTACGTAGCTAGCTGTGAGTACTGGTGCTACTACGGTGAGTCGCGCAGCATTATTGGCAGCTTGAAATATAGCTGGTAGCTTGAAATATAGCTGGTAGCTTTTAGCAGATTCATCGCCAGTGAGTATTAAGTCAGCGCTAAAGCAGGCGAGCTAGATAGCGTAAAAATCAATCGCTAATACTTAGCTTTATAAGTCCTTATACTTATATAAGGGCTTACAGCAATATCCTGTTATACAGCGCACAATCTTCGGCATAACACCCACAGGCTGCTTCGATTAGCCCTGGCCGGTCCACCACGGTGATTTCGCCACGGTGATAGCGAATCAGACCGCGTGTTTGAAGGGCAATCGCCGCTAGTGTAATTCCAGAACGCCGGACGCCTAGCATCATGGCTAGGAACTCATGAGTAAGCTGTAAACTATCTGAGTTGGCACGATCTTGGGTCATTAGTAACCAGCGGGCAAGGCGCTCCTCTATACGGTGAAAATGATTACAGGCGACGGAGCTGGCCAGTTGACTCATCACGACGTAGATATAGCGCTTCAGCCGTTGGTGTAATACGGGGCTGTCTGGCAGGAGCCGTCGTAAGTTAGCTGCTTTGATGCGAAATGCTGACCCCGCACCTTGCACCAGTGCTAGCATCGGTGCCTCTTCGACACCAAGTATTAGTGAGATACCCAGCATTCCCTCACGTCCGGCCATTGCAACTTCGAGCCGGTTGTCTGCATTGAGAATGGCAATCTGTGAAATGAAACTGTCGATAGGGAAGTAGGCATGGGTGACTGTTTCTGTGGGCTGGAACAGTGTCTCACCAAATGTAAGCGGTACGGTTTCGCAGGTGGCCATAAACGCATCCCGCTCTGCTACTGGCAGATTGGCAAGAAGGTGGTTGGCATCGGCAGCGTGAAAAATAGATGTCATGTGCCTCTCCGGTTAAACGAACCTGGCAAGCGGCACAATGAGGGTATCGATCATTTTGATGTCGGCTGCAGATGTGCCGTCATCAAGCAGTCTGACAGCACTGCGGCATACTAACATTGGGGAAATCAATCGTCGGCGCGCTAGCGTACACAACGCGCTCACGTTTGCTACATCAGGCTCTCTACTTCTGCTTAATTATTCACATAACGTCATGATGATTTAACAGACGGTCATACTCGCGCTTAACCACGGAGTAGCACTCGCAGACCCGTGCTTCTAGTCCCGGCCGGTCGAGGACGGTGATATGGCCTCGATTATAGGAAATCAGACCCGCTTTCTGAAGTTTACCCGCTGACTCAGTCACACCTTCACGACGAACGCCTAACATATTGGCAATTAATTCCTGGGTCATCACCAATTCATTACCTGGCAATCGATCAAGGCTAAGTAACAGCCAGCGGCATAGTTGCTGATCAACACTGTGATGGCGATTGCATACCGCTGTTTGTGCCATCTGGGTTATCAAGGCTTGGGTATAGCGCAACAGCAGTCGTTGCATCGCACCAGCGCGATAGAATTCGTTTTTAAGTAGTTGGCCCTTGAGACGGTAAGCGTCCCCCGCACTCTGAACGATTGCTCGGCTGGGTGTGGTTTCTCCCCCCATAAACAGTGAGACACCAACGACCCCCTCATAGCCCACTACGGCAATTTCCGTCGAGGCACCATTCTCCATCACACACAGTAGTGAGACGATAGAATCCAAAGGAAAATAGACATGGCTCATTTGCCGACCGGATTCACTGAGTGATTGACCCAGTGTCAATGTAACTCGTTCAAGGTGAGGCCACAGGTGTACTAAATCTTCTTTGGGTAGCAAGCCAAGTAATGCATTTTGCTTAAAATCATGCGGTTCAAGCATTGAATACCCCACTATCCCTAGCTTCCACACAGTTTCTGGCTGCTGTCGGTAAGGTAGCAATTATGAATTTTCTATCAAAAGCCGATAGACAGACTGCTTTCAAGTATAGAGCGCCTTGAGGCAATCTCTGTACGCTATCGCACATAGGCCGTTTGAGCTGGCTTGAAAACTGCGATTATTGGCAGATAGACAGACATGGTACGGGTATTTCACTTTGTGTGTTTGCCTGCGCACAGTTAAGCGCTGAGTTACTGTCACATCAAAGAGATAGGGTGTAGTAACGATAAAAAAAACCGGGCATCTATTGGCCCGGCTTAAGCGTTCTATGGACTAGCTTCTAAAAAACTAACTACCGCTTGAAGCACCGCCTACAATACCGCTGCGGAAGCCACCATCGCTTGTGTTAGTGCGGTTTTTAAGGTGGTTAGCGACAGTATCCTCTGGAGAGCCCGCCATTTCACGGAACATGCCCATAGAGCCAAGTAATGCTGAGGATTCGTAAGGCACAAACACGCGTTCGCCGTTTTTCGCCATGTTGGGTAGGCCTTTAATGTAGCTTTGCCCCAGCAAATAGCCGACCACTACGCGTTTGTTCTCTTCGCTATCACCGATGGCGTTGAGTACTAATTTAATCGACTCCTGCTCACCCTGGGCGCGCAGAATAGCTGACTCTTTATCGCCCTGGGCGTTAAGAATAGAGGATTCACGCTGGCCTTGGGCCATTGCAATCGCTGCGGATTTTTCACCTTCAGCTTCGGTTACTGTCGCGCGGCGCTTACGCTCGGCGGCCATTTGTAGGCGCATGGCAGACTCAACCTCTTCGGGCATGGCGATATCCTGTACCTCCACCCGGGAGATTTTAACGCCCCATTTTGAAGCGGGTTCTTCCATTGCCGCTTGGATCTCATTATTTACCTCTGCGCGAGATTCAAACAGCTTATCCAGCTCCATCTTGCCGACGACCGAACGTAGTGTTGTTTTTGCCAAAACCTCAACCGCCTGGCTCATGTTCTCTACTTCATACACGGCCCGTTTAGGGTCAATGATCTGATAGTAGAGAGCACCGTTGATCCTCACGGTCACGTTATCCGTGGTGACTACCGGCTGGCCAGGGAAGTCCATGACCGTTTCACGACGGTCAATACGGAACTCATCATTCATGATTGGATGGTAATCTTCGCCTATTTTCTTATAGCGGATCATGGTGATAGCGCGGGGCTGTTCAATAAACGGAATGATGATGTTAATACCGCTTTCCAGTACGCGGTGAAACGAGCCGAGTCGCTCAACTACCATTACCTCAGATTGGCGGATAATCACTAGACCTTTAGAAATAATAACGACAGCGATTACGACAATAATCAGGCTAATCAGTAAACCTGGGCTAATAGGTAAATCCATGAAGTTATTCATGCTTATGGCTCCTTGCGTTGGGAAGTATCATCCTGACGAGTAAGGTCTGCTGGCTGTGGCAGCATGACCAAGGCTGTGGTGCCTTCAAAGCGTTTGAACACCACAAGAGTAGCGGGAGGAAGCTCTGTTTCTCCGCTCTCTAAAACACGCAAGCGGTAGAAGTCACCGTTAATTTTGATACCGGTGGCGTTGTCAAAGTCGCGTATTAGTGTTCTGTAGAGATTACCTCTCTCAACCCCTGTGCCGGTGGTGCCATAGGCCACGCCCTTGGGCGAAAAACGTGGACGTATTACCATCACGCCTAGCGGCACCAGCACACCTGCAAAAATCCCCATGCTGATCAACTGCCAAGGTAGTGTTAACCCGAGTGCCGCAACGGCTGCAGTAAAGGCCGCCGCTATACCTAGTGCGAGCAGCACCATTGCCCCAGAGCTGAGTTCGGCCAAACTCAGCAGTAGGGCAATGACTAGCCAGCTATAAGCGGGGTTCCAGTCCATGCATGCTCCTCTGTAGTGTAATGAATCATTGCTACCCATAGGGTAACTCACTCAGCGTGTCTTGACCTGTAGGCAGCCCGTAGGTTTTAAACTTTTATTTTGCTGGTCAGCTATTTCTTTTAAGTTTTACCTATCGTCAGTTGGAGAGTTGTGATGCGTTTACAAAACTGTTGGAAAATACCTAAAAGTGCATGTGTGGTATCGATAATCTTGGTAGCACCTGCCAGCTATGCCCATCACCATGATGCTAATAATAGCCACGAAGGCCATGGTCAGCACGGCAGTATTGATCATAGCCTCAGTGACAACCCGGCCGTGGTCGCGTATCAAACTGCCAATGACCGTATGCATGCAGACATGGCGGTATCGTTTACTGGTGATCCGGATGTGGATTTCGCTAAAGGTATGATTCCTCACCATGAAGGCGCCATCGCCATGTCGGAAATTGTTCTGGAGTACGGTGAGGACGAAGAGATCCGACAGTTAGCTGAAGAAATTATTGCTGCCCAAGAGAGTGAAATCGCCTTCTTGCGTGAATGGTTGGAGAAGCACGGCCATTAAAAGTGATTTTTATGAACAGCCTTTAAGAACCGTCTTTAAGAACGATTTTTAAGAACCGTTTTTAACAGCGCTTTTTACATTACTTCTGCTATGTCCATACACATATACGTTCAAGAGAGTGCTATTCTGCCGGCTTAATGAAGGTGGTCGAAGGAGAGCCGGGTGTCGGGCATCATTTACTGGTTGGATATGGCAGGTGTGATTGTGTTTGCCCTCTCTGGGGTGATTTTGGCGTGCCGTTCGCGGATGGACCCGTTCGGGATGCTGGTGTTGGCCTCGGTAACTGGTATTGGTGGTGGTACGTTGCGGGACTTGGTGCTGGGCGTACGGCCAGTGTTCTGGGTAACAGACCCAACTTATCTATGGGTTATTTTAGCGACAGTGGGAGTGTCGCTTATTGGGTTTCACTATATCCACCGCCTGTCGCGCGGCTTTTTACCGGTGGCCGATGCGTTTGGCTTAGCGCTCTTTACCGTGATTGGTACCCATAAAGCGCTACTCTTGGGCTCGCCAGGCGTTGTGGCCGTACTGATGGGCATGATGACCGGTGTTGCGGGTGGCATGATTCGTGATGTGTTGGCTCAGCGGGTGCCGATGGTGCTACGCGAAGAAATTTATGCCACCGCTGCGATGGCGGGTGGGATTGTGTATGTAGTACTGCATACGCTTGAAGCACCGCTCACCGTCGCCATTGTTGCGGCATTGGTTGCTACCCTAGGACTGCGTTTAGCTGCTATCCATTGGCACTTGGCGCTGCCGGTATTTGCCTGGGTGACGCTCCCGCCGAAAACCACAGATGCAGCGGCACCGCTCTCTACTCCTGAAAAGGCCAAAGAGCGTGTGCGCATTATCCGCCGGGAGCGCAAGCGCCGCTAGGTTTTAATGACGCTAGGTTTTAGTGCCCCCAGATTTTAATGGCCCCCAGGTGTTTGATAAGCCTAAGTTTTGATAAGCCTAAGTTTTGATAAGCCTGGATTGTAATAAGCCCAGACACGGACACATTAGGTCTTGGGGAGATACTTGGGTAAATGTTAGGGCCTGGGAAAGCGCTGCGCTGTTCGCCAGCGGTCAAACCAGCGGCGCGGCTGTAGTACCCGCAGTGAAGGCTCGCTGTTGATTAGCTCAACGCCTATGCCAACAGAGCCCAGTCGTGCGTATAAAGCGCCATTAGCGCTCTTGTCCGCCAGTACCACATCAGAAAGCAGCAGCAGCGGACCACCGGTGAGCGTTAGATCATGTAGGCTAATCTGCTCACCGTTGATTGCTAGCTGTGCGGTGCCCTCAATATGGCGCACGCTTAATAACCTACCAAGCCAATCACTTTCTCGAGCGCGGGCTAAAAATAGCCTAGCCAGTAGGCCTGAATCGCGCATGCTAAGGCGTAGTTGGCTGGTTAAACGAATCGGATCATCCCACTCAAGCTGCGCTTGGTCCATGGATAGTTGTACCCACCAGCCAGCATCCTGCGCGCCTTCCTCACTCTGACGGAACACGTTTTCCAAGCGCAGATATGATTCATTGGCAGTGAAACGCCGTGTTTCAAGGTCGCCCTCGGTGAGTTGTAATCGCAGCTCTATGTCGCCTCTTAGGCGTTGATCAAGCAGCGCTAATTCAGCCCTAAATGCGCGCAAATTAATTTCCCCTTTGGCATTTAAGCCATCTAGTAGCCATTCGCTGGCGAGGCTGGCCTGGCCCCCTAGCAGGCTGATGCCCGCATCCTCAGGCAGGTAATGGTTATAGCGTGTAAAGTCGGGAACTTCGGTAATAGGCAGGGCAATGCGGGTGATGAAGTAGCTGGGATCGGGGGATTCCAGCACATCACTAAAGCGCTCTGTTTGAGTGGTTAGTGCAAAATGCCGACCCTCTAAGTGGGGGCGATCATCGCCTTGGCGGCTAAGTGCAAAGCGGGGAATGCCTAGCGAAAGCTGTGCCTGTTCGGCAGTATCGAGCTGGGCGGTTAGCTCGCCACGCCCGGTGGCGAGGTAGTCTAAAAACGCCACTTCAAGCTGGTTAGCATTCACCCTTAACCGGGAAGGAGGCAGCAGGCGGTTAGCACGAAAAGCCCCTTGGGCGAATAGTTGACCGTCACCGGACAGGGCAAGGCCGTGGGCATCAGGAAGGAAAGCATTTAAAAAACCTAACCGTTGTACGCTACCTTCCAAAACAAACTGACCGTTGAGGGTATCGCGTTTTTGGAAATTCCCTTCACGTAATACGAGTATGCTTTCCAAGCGCTCGCTGGGTGCTTGGGCATCGGCTATTTGCCAGCTTAGGCGTGACCCGCTGATATCAAGCGCTGTACCGTCTATGGCTGCCCGGCGGATTGCCAGGCTAAGTTGGGCGTCGCTTTCCAGCGTACCGGAGCGTTCATCGTGCTGCCATCGGGTGGTTAACTGCTCGCCTGATAGATAAACCTCTCCGCTTAGTTCGGTGGTGGATAACGCGAGCTGGCCATGGCTGACAGCTTGGCCGTTAAGGAGCTTAAGTGGGGCGGGGCTAGGCAGCACCGCGCCCAGATAGCTTTGTAGCACGCTGATGTCGGGCAAGCGTGCGTTCTGCCAATGTAAGTTGCCTGTGGCTGCTTCCTGTGCGTATTCAGGAGCAAGTGGACTGCGTGCTGTCAGGGTGATATCGGCGTCCGCCAGTAGTGTTTGTTGGCGGTGAGTCAGAGTGGCATCGCTAAGTGCAAGGGTGGCATTGATTATTTCGTCGGGTGAGAGCTGGGCAGTCAAAGAACCACTGCCTTGAGCAGAAAAATTAAGCAGCTCGGCGGCAAGTGCTGGCGCTTGAACGTTAAGCGATGCTTGGTAAGGGCGAGCATCGCGCAGGGTGGCGCTGGCTTCGATGTTACCACTGCCAGAGAGCTGTATACCTTGGCCGTCAAAGGTGCGCGCTAGGTAACGGTCCAGCATGTCTAAGCGAGTGACCTCACCTTTCACTTCAATGATGGCGCCTGTGGGAAGGTCCAACTGATCGAGACGCTGGTTGGGCATGCTGGTTGCTAAACGTAGCTGAGTATCGATGGCATAAGGTGTTGTGTCGGCTAGCACAACATCGTTGAGTAGGGTTGAGAAGTGGAGCTGATCAGTATCTACGGATAAGCTTACCCGTCCTTCGCCACTGGCCGTGTGGCGGGGTGGCGGTGAGTCGGCAATTAGCCAGCGTCGGTTATCCTCTTCCTGGGGGTGTAGGCGTTGCTCGTCCAGGCTTAAACGCAGTACCGGGGCATCTAGAGTAAGGCTGCTGCCAGGCTGGAATTCACCATTTTCAAGAGTAAGCTCGCCTGCCAGGGCGCCGCGTCCAGTCAGGCTTAGCCAAGGCAGCGCCTCTAAATAGGGCATAAATACGTCCCAGGCATCTGCTTGAGCATTAATTGCAAGTTGCGCGGAAAGAGCGCTTAGCAGCGCTGTAGTAAGCTCATCTCGTGATTGCTCCGCAGTGGTTACCGGCTCAAGCGAGGCGGTGGCACGAAGATTAATATCGCGCACCAACGTTGATTGGTCGCTGAGACGCAGCAAACGCCCATGGGTGATGTCTAATGATGCGCTGGGCACCGCAAGGGACTCACGGCTGAACAGAGTATTACTCACTTGCAGCTGGCCTTCAGCCTCTAGGGCAATATCTCCCACGGTAAGGCGGCGGATACCTTGTGCATCAAGTGATTGCACGTGTAGTTCGCCGCGTAGCAGTGCCAACAGTGAGAGAGAAAGGGTTGCTCGCTGTGCCTCAACTGCAATGGGGAACGCACGATCTTCTCGAGCGAGATAGAGATTTTCTACCTCCCAGCGTCCGGGGTGGAGGCTAGTGGCTTCTGTCCAGCGAATATCTACACCGTCGATCTGTGAAATACGCTGGGGTAGCCACTGGCTATTAAGCAGCCATGCACTGCCCAGTAGCCAAGTTAAAGCGATCAGTAGGGCGCTGAATAGGGCGATAAGTAGAATGCGTAGTAGCCGGTGCGGCATGTATTGTTGATTTGTCATACGGGCTTCCTAGCAGATGACTCCTGTTGGCGCATGTTTTATGGCATTATGCGCGTCGTGGAGTAGTAATGGGTTTTCGATTTCAACGCTAGGCAGGCAGCAAAGCCATGTTCAAGGATTTTTACGCGCAGCGCGGAGAGTATGTGGTGATCTCCGCAGAGCAGGCCAGCCGTTTCGCCAAAGGCGTGGCCGGCGATTACAACCCGATTCATAACCCAGATGCACGGCGCTTTTGTGTACCTGGCGACCTGTTATTTACGTTAGTACTGGTCAAGTTTGGGTTGTCGCGACAAATGGAATTTCGCTTTACTAATATGGTGGGTGCAGATACATCACTCAAGTTTAGTGAAGTAGAAAATGGCGATATTCATGTATTAGATGATAGTGGTAAATGCTATCTGCAGGTAGTGCGTCGTGGTGATGTTACCCACGATGAAGCAGCGGTTGAAGCGTTTGCTCGTTGCTACGTAGCATTTTCAGGTAAAAATTTCCCTCATTACCTGAAGCCATTAATGGAACAGCATGGGGTTATGTTTAATCCTAAGCGTCCACTGGTTATTTACGACAGCATGGGATTTTGCTTAGAACGGTTAGATGGGCTTGCGCCAGACTTGGCCTTAACCCGCTCTTCTTTAGATGTTCAGGGCAAACGTGCGGAAGCGCTACTGGAGTTCTCTATCAAGTCAGCCGGTGAGTCGTTGGGCGTTGGCTCCAAGAAGCTGGTTGTGAGCGGGTTGTGTGACTACGATGCGGTTGAAATGGCCGCCATTGTGGATGAGTTCTATCGCTTAAAGGCAGCCTACGAAGCGGCCTGAACTGCACGTCTACGTTAGTGAAAAGCCTAGCTGTTTACTGTCGTTGCTGGTGTAGTAGCCGTCATTAACCACTATGCTTACCAACCGTTGAGCTATTAAGTTATAGCGCTATTCACGATAGCGCTATCTGCCGTTCAGCTTGACGGTTCTGCGGTATCAGTCGTCAGCGGTATGACATCGACCTCGACCTCAAGCTGGTGTTCTCCGCCTCCATTCATGACACCTTTTAGCGGCGCAACATCCGCATAGTCTCTCCCCCAGGCCAGTACCGGGTGCTGTTCGCCTGCCACAGTGCCGTTGGTAGGGTCAAGCGCTAGCCAACCCCATTCAGGAATCCAGGTGGCTAGCCAGGCGTGGGAGGCATCCGCACCAATTAAGCGTGGTTGGCCGGGAGGTGGTTGGGTTTCCAGGTAGCCGCTAATGTAGCGTGCTGGTAAGCCTAGCGAGCGTAGCGCGCCAATGGCTACATGGGCAAAGTCCTGGCAAACACCGCGGCGGTTAGTCAGTACGTCGCTTAGTGGAGTGGCTAGCGTCGTGAAGCTGGGGTCGTACTCAAAGGTCTCGTAGATCAATTGGTTAAGGGCTAGTGCTGACTCTAGTAGCGGCCGGCCGGGAGTGAAGCAACTGCGGGCAAAGGTGGCGAGCTCCTCATTACGGCGAATAAACGGCGAATCCAAGCGGTAGAGCTGCATGTCGAAACGGTTATCGGCACGCAGCTGTTCCGCGATCTGTTCCCAGGCCGCAGAGATGGCCGGTAGGGGCCCCACAGGCTGGGTATTGATTGGTGTCACTACGGTGACATCCAGGGTTTGGTGAACCTCTTCCATGGCGAAGTAGAGCACCCGATTGCCGAACACATCACGCCTTTCCGCCTGCATCTGGGGTATTGGGCTAATGGTTAGTTCCGATGCGCCGCACCGCTGATGTAGCGTTTTACGTGGCAACACTCGCGCTTCACTATGGCACAGGGTAACCGGCGCACTGTAGTGGTAGCGTGTTGTGTGCCGCAGGCTGTAGTTCATTCATCTGGTTCCATGCTGACTAATTGACGCGGCCGCTCTATGTGGCTGAAATGGCTATGGCTGATAGCATCCGACAGTGCATTAAGTGGCGTAATCAAATCATCTAATAGCTGTTCCAGCGCTTCCTGTGCCTCTGGGGTGTCGGCAAGGTGGCTTATGCGGTCGATATCCGCTAAGTGCAGCGCTGCGTTGGCCTGAATCAGCAGCCGCCGCTCAGCGTTGCGGTATGGCGAGGAACTGCCGGGTAGCTTGTCCATTTGCCGTTCAAGGCGCTTAAGCATGTAGCCCACCGAGCGTGGGTTGGTTTCATCGAACAGCAGTAGGTCAAGAATCGCTTCTGGATGAAGCTCACTGCGGTAGCGCCTGCGGTAAGCGGTAAAGTTGTCGGTGGTGGCGAGCACTACTTCCCACAGCGCCAGCCCAGGGGAGTGTGGCGCATTCAGGGTGAGTTTTAGCAGCGATAAAAGCCCCAATACGCGGTCTAAAAAGCGGCCGATATCCATAAATCGCCAGCCATAGTGGTGGGGCATCGTTTCATTACACAGGCCAAAAAACGCTGCCAGTTGGGCAGAAAGACCCTCGCAGGCGCGCCGGGCAGCGCTAGCGCTGACACTTGGGTTAAGCATATCCACACGTTGGCGTAGCTGGTGAACCACACGCCAGGAATCATCGCCCAAATGGTCGCGTACGCTACGGGCGTTGCGCAGTAGTTGGGCAAATAGTGGTTGTAGCGCCTGTGGTTCGCTTTTACCAAACTGGGCTAGCAGGGCAGTGCGTTTTTGTGCAAAGCCAACTAGCAGCGGCCTGGTATTTTCACCAGCGTTGTTTAGCGTGGTGATATCCAACGCCAGCAACAGCTCATCGAGTAACTGGTCGGCAATATCATCCTGGTCGTACTCCATTAGCCGCATGAGCGCCTCCCGCAGCAAGCGCGCTCTGGAATCCAGTCGTTCACCGTAGCGGCCTAACCAGAACAGGCTTTCAGCCACGCGGCTGGGTAAGTCGGTGCCATCTCGTGTTGCGACTACCGGGCCACGGGCTTGGCGTAGTTGGCTAACGTGAGGTTGGGGCGTATTAGCAGTTACCCATACGTCTTTTACCACTGGGCTACTTAGCGAAGACGAACCAGGTGCACCTACCCAGGCTAGGCCGCCGGGCATCACGTGGTAGTCATTGGGTTGCTGCCCTAGCGTATTAACACTTCCTGGTGTGCGAGAAACAAAGCAACGCAAGTTCAGAGTACTGGGGGTTAGGCGCTGCATTTTGTGGTCGAACACCGGTGCGGTCGAAGGCCGTGTATTACCGTCGGCGTTAGCCAGTAGCAGTGGCTCGCCTAACAGATGTTCACACAAAGCCGGCAGGTAGTCCGCAAGCTCAGGTAGCTCCAGGACGCCTACACCAAGGGCATTGGACATGGCTACGCCACTGGAGCGAGCGGCTTGTAACAGCCCTGGTACGCCCAGTTGAGAGTCACCGCGTAACTCTAGTGGGTCGCAGTAGGCGTCGTCGCAGTGTCGCAGTACGACATCAACCGGCTGTAAGCCACCTAAGGTTCGCAGCCATAGTTGACCATCGCGTACTACCATATCCTGACCTTCAGCAAGGTCGATATTAAGGTAGTTAGCCAGATAGGCGTGCTCAAAGTAGCGTGGACTACCTGGCCCAGGGGTAAGCAGCACGACATTGGGATTGTCGCGGTGCTGGTAGGCCAGTGCGGTAAGTGTCCGGTGGTAATTATCTAAAAAGCCTGCGAGCCGCTTTAGCGGCGCGTTACGGTACATCTCTGGTAGGGCCCGAGCCATCAGAATACGATTTTCCAGCGCAAAGCCGGTCCCGGAAGGTGCCTGTAGGCGGTCACCAAATACCCGCCATTGGCCTGCCGCATCTTGAATTACATCCACACCATGGAAGTTAATTGCGGGACGATCGGTTGGCTGAGAACTGTGGCAGGGCAATAAAAAGTGGGACGATGCCAGAATAGCTTGGGTAGGCAAAAGGCCTGCATCAAATAGCGTACGGGCGCCGTAAATGTCGTTGTACAGAGCGTTGAGTAGGCGGCTTCGCTGGGCCAAACCCATTTCGAGCGTTTGCCACTGCGCCTGATCAATCACCCAGGGTAAAGGGTCAAGTCGCCATGCGCGTCCATGGGTATCATCGTGCATGTTGAAGATAACGCCATTTTCCGCCAGCAGCCGCTGAATCTCTTCATGCTGCTGAAAGCGTCCATTCGACCCTAGTGCTTCAAGGGCTCCAAGCAGGCTCTGCCAGCCAAGGCGCAGTTGGCCCTGGCGGTCAAGCAGCGCGTCGAAGGTGCCGGGCTGTCCCTTGCCAAGCTGATTCAGGTAATCCTCAACAAGCCCGGCAGTGCCGAGCTCAATAAGTGAGGGTGAGACAGGGGCCGTCATGATCCTTGTTGTCCTAAGCAGGTAAGGGGCGGATTATCCTGCAGCTGGCGCCGATAAGAAAGTATTAAGCGCTAGTATAAGACACAGGATTAACGTGGACTCCAACGAAGGTCTAGCGTGCACGGTAGCTCTTGGTTGAGCATTTCAGCTTTAGGTGCTTGATAGCCATGGCGATGTCCGCTGTCGCTAAATCTACCTAGGCGCCGCGCTTCCGCTTCAAAGGCGTTCACAGGAAATGTGTCAAAACCGCGGCCGGTTGGGTGAACCACATGGTAAGTGCAGCCCGCCACCGAACGTTGGTTCCAGGTGTCAATAATGTCAAACACTAATGGAGCATGAATGGGGATTTGCGGGTGCAGCGCGGAAGGTGGTTGCCAAGCACGGTAGCGCACGCCTGCTACTGCTTCCCCGTTACGTCCAGTAGCAGCTAATGGAACTTGACGACCATTACAGGTCACCATATAGCGGTCGCCGCTCATACCGTTAACTTTGACCTCTAGGCGCTCAACCGATGAGTCCACATAGCGCGCGGTTCCTCCAGCGGTGGCCTCCTCACCCAGTACATGCCATGGCTCAATGGCTTGGCGAAGCTCAATATTGAGCATTGGGGTATGTAGCCGTCCATGCACCGGGAAGCGGAAATCTAAAAAGGGTGCGAACCACGCAAGCTCAAAATTGAAGCCGTGATTGCGTAGATCGCTGAGTACATCGCTTAAGTCTTCCCACAGGTAGTGGGGTAGCATCCAACGGTCTTGAAGTGCACTGCCCCAGCGTACTGGCTTTGCTCGGTAGGGTGTCTTCCAGCAGCGGGCAACCAGGGCACGAATCAGAAGCATCTGCATTAGACCCATGCGTGCATGGGGCGGCATTTCAAAGCCCCGCAGCTCTAAAAGCCCAAGGCGTCCACTATCGCTATCTGGCGAGTAGAGCTTATCGATACAGAATTCAGCACGGTGGGTGTTGCCGGTCAAGTCGGTGAGCAGGTGGCGCAGTAGGCGGTCTACCAGCCAAGGCTGAACAACCTCACCTTCAGGCATCTGTTGCAGAGCGATTTCTAACTCGTAAAGCGCTTCGTGGCGGGCCTCATCCACCCTGGGAGCTTGGCTGGTGGGGCCAATAAAGAGGCCTGCAAACAGGTAGGAGAGACTAGGGTGGTGCTGCCAATACGTGACTAGGCTGGCCAGCAGGTCCGGCCGGCGCAGAAACGGCGAGTCATCTGGTGTAATGCCTCCAAGGGTTACATGGTTACCGCCGCCGGTACCGGTATGGCGGCCATCTAACATGAACTTTTCGGTGCCCAGGCGTGCCAAGCGGGCCTCATCGTACAACCGCTCGGTTTGGGCGACTAAGGTTTTCCAGCTGGCCGCGGGCATGATGTTAACTTCAATGACGCCGGGGTCAGGGGTGATCTGGAAGCTTTCCAGACGCGGATCGCGAGGCGGTGGGTAGCCCTCTATCATCACCGGGCAGCGCAACGAGCGAGCACACTCTTCAATGCTGCTGATAAGGTCTAGGTAGTGCTCCAGTTGGGTAAGTGGCGGCAGGAAAATATGTAAACGCCCATCGCGCGGCTCAATACACAGGCTGGTGTGGATGACTTTGTGTTCGCGGTCACCCTCGGCGTTGGGTTGCTGCTGGACCGCCTCTCCTTCAGGGTGGCTGTGGCTGGGGTGAAGGCTTTGGCCCTGGCGTTCGGCAGTGCTAAAGCGGTGTTGTTCGGCGTTACGTCTAGCCACTTCACCGTGAATATCGCCAATATCTGGGCGGGGTGCAAAGAGCGATTGGGGTTGTGGCTGATCCTTCGGGGCGGCCCATGGCAGCGCAGAAAGCGGTAGCCGCAGACCCATGGGCGAATCTCCAGGCACTAGAAATAAGTGGTCGCGCTTGAGTGGCCAGCGTCCGCTCTCCCAGCGGTGTGACTGAGCAATAGAGTGTCGCAGCGGCAGGGCGTAGCCCACTGGTGCGCCTAAATCCTGTTCCAACAAGCGGGCAAGGCGCTGACGTTCAGCATCATCTTTTAAGTTCGCTTTGCGTGGATCAACGCTTACGGGCAATGTTTGTTCTTTCCACAGGTAGTAGTAGGCGTCTTCAAATGCGGGTATCCAGTGGCGTGGCGCTAAGCCTAGTTGCTCACTTAGGGCATGAGTAAAGCGCTGAGCCATAGCATCATCAACAGTGACCTGAGGCGCACCTTCCATGCAGGCCAACCACTTGGGGGCGCGCCATAGTGGCACGCCATCTTTACGCCAGTAGCAGGCGAGCGCCCAGCGGGGCAGAGGCTCGCCGGGGTACCATTTGCCTTGCTGCTGTTGAATGACACTGCCTTCGGCGTAGGCAGCCTGCAGGCGGGTTAGCAGCGCTTCTGCACGCTCGCGTTTGTGGTCGCCCAGTGCATCAGTATTCCACTGAGGGCTTTCCATGTCATCGACGGAAACAAACGTTGGCTCGCCACCCATAGTGAGGCGAACATCTTGCTGGTTGAGCTCGCTATCTACCTGATCGCCCAACTGCAGAATTTGTTGCCACTGTTGATCGCTATATGGCTTGGTGACCCGTGAGTCTTCATGGATGCGCTCAATGCTCATCTCAACGTTAAACTCAACCTCACATTTATCGGAAAAGCCGGTAATAGCGGCGGCACTGCCAGTAGTAGGCGTTGCCGCTAAGGGGATATGGCCCTCGCCGGCAAATAAGCCGGAGGTGGGATCAAGCCCTACCCAGCCAGCCCCTGGTAAAAACACCTCTGTCCAGGCGTGTAGGTCAGTAAAGTCGACCTCGGTGCCGCTAGGGCCATCCAGGGCTTTGACATCGGGAGTGAGCTGAATCAAATAGCCAGATACAAAGCGTGCAGCGAGGCCTAGGTGTCGCAGTATCTGTACTAACAGCCAAGCACTGTCTCGGCAGGAACCGCTGCCCAGAGTTAAGGTCTCTTCGCAGCTCTGTACCCCTGGCTCCATACGCACCAGGTAGCTGATGTCATGCTGCAGGCGTTGGTTAAGAGCCACGAGAAAATCAACACTTGTCGTGGGCTCTCTGGAAACACCCTTTAACCACTCCAGCAGATAAGGTCCCGCTTCGGTTACTTCAAGATAAGGGCCTAACTCGTTGTGTAGCTCTTCGGTGTAGGAAAAAGGAATTTTTTGGGCGATATCATCTAGGAAGAAATCGAACGGATTAATTACCGTCATTGGTGCGATAAGCTCGACGGCAATGGTTAGTTCTTTACGTGGCTCAGGAAAAACAAGGCGTGCATTAAAGTTACCGAATGGGTCCTGCTGCCAGTTTAAATAGTGGTCGTTACCAGAAATATTGAGCGAATACGCCTCAATATGTGTGCGGCAGTGGGGCGCTGGACGCAAGCGAACAACATGTGGAGATAATTTAACCGGTCGGTCAAAGTGATACGTTGTACGGTGATGCAAAGCAACGCGTATGGTCATGTGACAGCCTCAGAGGTAAGCCATTATCAACCGATATAACGCTTAGTTAACATCGGTTAAAAAAGTTATGTACCTGAAGTATCGTTCCAGTTGCTTTTTTTTGCAGCTGCAATATTGGTAAAGGCGTTTAAGAAGTGTGGAAAATTAATAATGAGCTAAAGCAGTGTTTTGCTTGCACCTAAAAAGTGCTTTGTTGGCAGTCTTTTTTTGAGAATCACCAAGATGGTGCGTTTATCTGCTATTGAAAACAAAGCTCTTACTTAGCGATGCATAAAAGCGTTGAAATAACGCGAAATATGGTACGTATTTTGCCTAATTACATGTGTAGTTAACTGTAAGTGTTGCTCGTACGTTTAGTTGGTTGAGTAGTTTAAGCGCGGCAGGCCTACCCTACGTTTAAGGAAGCTGTCACTTCCACCCCGGAGCCAGGAGAGCGCCCATGAGCCAAGTGAATTGGAATAACTATGCGTGCCGTGACTTTTATGACGAGCTGCTAGCGGCGCCAGGGCAGCCACGTGCATCGGCAGATGAGCTTTGCAATATGCTGGCACGGTTTAGTGCCGAGGAGTTAGCCGAACGTAAAACGGCGGCTGAAATTGCTATTCGTACCATGGGGATAACATTTACCGTCTATTCAGAAGGGGCAATGATTGATCGCGCTTGGCCTTTCGATATTGTGCCAAGAATTATATCAGCCAGTGAATGGCGCAAAACCGAGGCAGGTTTAAAGCAGCGCGTACAAGCACTTAATTTATTTATTGATGATCTTTATCACGACCAAAAGGTGATTAAAGACAAGGTATTACCTGCTGAAGTTCTAGCTCAGTCAGTTAACTTTCGTCCACAATGCGTAGGTATAAATCCACCCCACGGAGTATGGGCACACATTTGTGGCTCAGATTTAGTGCGCGGTGGTGATGGCACGTTGTATGTTTTAGAAGATAACTTGCGTATTCCCTCAGGTGTTTCCTACATGCTGGAAAACCGCAACGTGACCAAGCGTGTATTACCTGAACTGTTTGCTTCGGGAAAAATCCTGCCCGTTGATGATTATGTTGCCCATCTATATGACATGTTGGCGGCGATGTCGCCACGCCCCGGAGACGACCCTCAAGTTGTGGTACTAACCCCCGGTATATACAACTCTGCTTATTTTGAGCACGCTTACCTTGCCCAGCAAATGGGGGTTGAATTGGTTCAGGGCAGTGATCTACTGGTGGATGATGAAGATGTGGTTTATATGCGCACCGTTGAGGGAATGCGCCGTGTCGACGTTATTTACCGCAGGATAGATGACGAGTTCCTTGATCCTGAAGCATTCAATTCAGACTCTATGCTCGGCGTGGCTGGCTTAATGCGTTCCTGGCGGGCGGGTAAGGTTGCATTGGCAAATGCTCCTGGGGCGGGGGTTGCTGATGACAAAGTCGTTTATGCCTTTGTACCTGAAATAATTAAGTATTATCTGGATCAGGAGCCGCTGCTACCCAATGTGCCGAGCTACCTGTGTATGTTCGAAGATGACCGTAAATACGTGTTAGAGCATTTGGATGAGTTGGTGGTAAAACCCGCAAATGAGTCTGGAGGGTACGGTATGTTGATCGGGCCTCGCTCCACTAAAGAGACGCGTAATGAGTTTGCCCGGTTAATTAAAGCCAACCCGCGTAACTATATGGCCCAGCCTACGTTAGCGCTTTCGACAACGCCGACGCTTGCCAATGGCTTACCGCAGCCCCGCCATGTTGACCTTCGTCCGTTTATTCTGTCTGGACCGGAAACCCATGTAACCACTGGAGGATTAACCCGGGTAGCGCTAGTGGAAGGTTCGTTGGTAGTGAACTCTTCCCAGGGAGGTGGCAGCAAAGATACCTGGATAGTGGAAACCGATGAGAATGCGGCGCCTGCCGCTGAACAGACAGGAGTCTAGCGCCATGCTGTCACGTGTAGCTGAAAACCTTTACTGGATGGCGCGCTACATTGAGCGGGCCGAAGATACCGCTCGACTACTGAGCGTGAATAGCCACTTGATGCTGGATTTGCCGCGCCACTTACCTCTTGGTTGGGCGCCATTAATTGAAATGACCGGCACGTTAGAAGCATTTAACGCTCGCCATACCAGCTTTGATGAGCGCAGCGTGGTGTACTTTTTATGCGCTGATGCACAAAACAGCAGCTCAATTCTCTCGGCGTTGGCCAGTGCCCGGGAAAATCTGCGCACCACCCGAGATGTAGTGCCTCGCGAGATTTGGGAAGAGGTCAACCAGCTCTATCTAAACGTTGCAGACCATGCTGAAAATAGCGTTAGCCCACGGCGCAGGGATGCGTTTTTGAAAAACGTTATTCGTGGTTGCCAGACCCTAACTGGATTAATAGAAGGGACACTAAGCCATGGCCCGGCGCGCACTTTTATTGAGTTGGGTCGTCAGCTTGAACGGGCGGATATGACGACGCGTATCGTTGATGTTCGTTCAGCAAGTTTGTTGCCTCAGAACCCAGAGGAGCTGCTGCCTTTTGAGAACCTGCAGTGGATGAGCGTGTTGAAATCGCTAACGGCTTATCAAATGTATCGTCAGCAAGTGCGGTTACGGGTACGCGGGCCAGATGTGCTGCGCTTTTTACTTCAGGATCCGAACCTACCGCGTTCGATTGCTTGCAGTTTGGAAACTCTGGGCCATGAGTTGCAGCTGCTGCCACGCCAAGATCGGGTGGTGGCGACAGTGTCACTGGTGCGCGCCGACGTGGTTGACGCCGATATTCAGGCACTCGCCCACTCGCCGAGTAAACTGCACGCTTTCGTAGATGAACTGCAGATTGGTTTTGCCGCTATTCACGATACGTTAAGTGCTACCTATTTCGTGAATAGCGAAGGGGTGCCTCGGGTGACTCAGCGCCAATCCCAGAGCCACACAGGGGACCATGACAACGATTAAGTTCGCATTATTTATAGGCGATAAAGACACGGTTTAGGCGTTAAAGCTGGTGTTTGCACGCTTTACTAATGTGTGCACATACGCCAGCTTATCGCACACTGTAGGAGCAATCACCCCGGGCGCTAAGTCCAGTAGGCCCATATCCCGGTTTAACTCATTCACAGCCAACCCTACTTGGTGAAAGGCTAGCAGCATACTATTCAGCGTGCCGTCATACTCCGCACGGGAAAGCCCCATATGAAGCGCAGTATCCAACACTGCCACCATATCCAGATAAAACGCGAAGGTTTCTGCGAAGTCCTCCCAAGGGTGCATGGATGCGTAAGCGGATATGAAGCGAGTTGGCCAATCGGCAGGTGCACCTTGCTGATAGTACTGCTCTAGCGCATCTGCATAAGTCGGGCAGCTATGATCACCAAATACTTGTCGGCAAACATCTTCCTCAAGACCTTTTATTAGTAAATCCCAATAGTAGTGTCCAATTTCATGGCGAAAATGACCAATTAATGTGCGGTGGGATTCGTTCATATCAACGCGTAAGCGTTCGCGTTCAACGTCATCGGCTTCTTTAACGTTGATGGTGATATGACCGTTAGCGTGTCCGGTATACACCTTCTCTTGACTGGCTGTTGAGCGCCAAAGCCCTTGGTCGGGTAAGGCGTCCGCCATAAATGAAAAGCTTAACGGCACACGAATATTTTCTCCTTCTATGCCATGGGGCAGTTTCAATAAATCCAACGTGTGGAATAGCCGTCGCTTAGCTGCTTCCAGGGCCGCCCAGCGCTCGCGGTTACCGATAATATCAAGGTCCGGAATGACATCGTTATAGCGGCAACAGTCACATAGTGTATCCGCGTGGCCTTCTGCCATGACGACCATACGATTACATACATTCTCTACTGCGTAGTTATGGCACTTCATCAGAGCCACGCCACAGTTTTTATTGGTGCAGCGGTAGCCACCACCCGTCAGCGGTTCTAGCGCCACAATATTGGTACATGCAGGGCACCAGCCAACTTCAGACTCGCAGGCCAGGCAGTGAGTGTTTTCAAAAAACAGCGCATTGCCGCAGCGGCAGCTAAATGTCTGCATGGGTGCCTCCTTGTATGATGGCCGAGCCTGTCCTGTAGGGATCGCTCAGCGTCGCTAACACTTGGCTGTACTGTCAGCATAGCGATGGGGTAAGCGCGATGGAAAGACTAATTACCGGCGCGAGTAAGATATTCCTTGTACCAAGTGGTAGGTTGACGTTTACGTCAACTTGCTGATATACCCTAGAGGCTCTCAATTAGATTCCATAACAAACACAACCTTGAGGAATAGCGCTATGTCTGTTCGCGAAATACCGATGTATATCGATGGTCAGCCAGTCATGTCCCAAAGCCAGGATTGGCGGGATGTGGTGAATCCGGCAACACAGGAAGTCGTTGCCAGAGTACCTTTCTGTACCGCAGAAGAAGTTGAACGTGCCATCGCGAGTGCTAAAGCAGCCTTCAAACAGTGGCGTAAAGTACCGCTTGGTAAGCGTATGCGAATCATGCTGAAGCTCCAGGCGCTAATCCGTGAGAATACTGCTGAATTGGCCGCACTGATCACTGAAGAGCATGGTAAAACATTGCCTGATGCAGAAGGTGAAGTAGGGCGCGGCCTTGAAGTGGTCGAGCACGCATGCTCGATTACCTCGCTACAGCTAGGGGAGCTGGCTGAAAACGCCGCCAATGAAGTCGATGTTTACACCATGCACCAGCCGCTTGGTGTTGGTGCAGGTATTACCGCGTTTAACTTCCCCATTATGTTGCCCTGCTTTATGTTCCCTCTGGCAATTGCCACTGGTAATACCTTTGTTTTGAAGCCATCTGAGCAGGACCCAAGCTCCACCATGCGATTGGTAGAGCTTGCCCACGAGGCGGGCATCCCTGCGGGTGTATTAAATGTTGTGCATGGCGGTCCAGATGTTGCCAATCAAATTGCCGATCACCAGGATATCAAAGCACTCTCATTTATCGGCTCTAGCCATGTTGGCTCTTTGCTCTATAACCGTGCTGCCGCTGCGGGCAAACGCATGCAAGCCATGATGGGGGCGAAAAACCACTGCGTAGTGATGCCCGATGCAAATCGCAGCCAGGCAATTGATAGTCTACTTGGGTCGGCATTTGGAGCAGCGGGCCAGCGCTGTATGGCCAACTCTGTCGTCGTGTTGGTAGGTGAAGCACGTGAGTGGTTGAAAGATATCGAAGAGGGGGCGCGTAGCATGAAAGTAGGGCCGGGTACCCAACGTGATGCGGACCTAGGCCCAGTGGTATCACCACAGGCAAAAGAGCGCGTAGAGCGACTTATTACTGCTGGTGAAAAGGAGGGCGCTACACTGCTAGTCGATGGTCGTGGCTATACGGTAGAGGGCTACCCTGAAGGAAACTTTGTTGGACCAACGCTATTCGCTGATGTAACGGCAGATATGACCATTTATCGGGAGGAGATCTTCGGTCCCGTTCTGTGTGTGGTAAGTGTGGAAACCCTGGATGAGGCAATCGACTTTATTAACGCCAATCCCAATGGCAACGGTACCTCGATTTTTACTAACTCCGGTTGGATAGCACGACGGTTTGAAACTGATATTGATGTCGGCCAGATAGGGATTAACGTACCCATTCCTGTGCCGGTGGCCTACTTCAGCTTTACTGGTTCGCGGGCATCTAAGCTTGGCGATCTGGGGCCAAATGGCAAACAGGCAATTGCTTTCTGGACGCAGACTAAAACGGTTACTGCCCGCTGGTTTGAGCCGGAAAATGTCTCTAGCGGTATCAATAGCACTATTTCACTTTAAATTGCCGATAGAAGTAGCGTTAACCTAGTCGAGCATGAGGCAAGACCCCCGCAGAGTGCGATAAAGAGCGCAGGCGGGGTTTCTTGCTATGCTTTGTGTCTGCCAGCTGTTAACTACCAGCTGTTAACTGCTAACTAAAATTAAGCTAAAAGCAGTGGTGTTAAAAATCATCAAACAGCGGCAGGCTTTTTTCAAATAACTGTTCGATGGGGCCAAGTTGGCTTTCATGCATGACTAATAGAGAGGGTGTGTCTTTCACATGCTCGCGCAAGGGAACAAGCAAAGCGAACTCACCCTCTTCAAGATGGAACTCGTGGATTTCACGCAGGCCGTGAGGTGTTTCGCACTGAGAACAGCGATACGTGTCGTCTTCACCGTAGACTAAGCGGTGATACATTTTAAACAGCGTATAGAGGGCTAACCCGCCTTCAAAATCAGGCCAGTGTGCTGGGGTTTCGCGGATATCTGGTGTGAGGGTTTTACCCCCGGCTTCAGCGTCAGCAATCGCATCGGCCAGCGGTGCTGCAAGAATTGCCGTAGTGCTGGCAGGCAGTGGTGAGTTTTGGCGAGCCGCGTGCTCAAAATCGCTAACGACAGCGCGGAAATCATTCAGGGTCCGTAGTGCGTAGTCTATATGCTGTAGGTCATCGGGTTCGAAGCTGCCGTTCTCCCACCCATGGATAACGCGGAGTGTTACTTGGCCTCGGCTCATTGGGCGAACAAGCAGCAGGTGTAGCGCGGTACGGATGTGCATTTGCCGCTCGTCTGCGTCGTTTTCGAATGCACGGTAAGGCTCGGCAAATAGTTCGTGTAGTCGCCCTTGTGTATGCTCTTTTGCTTCGGCGTTCTGCATAGCATTTTCCCTCTGGTTTCCCTTTTTACCGAGCTGTTTTAAACATGCTGTGCACGGCTTTAATGTGATTATTAGTCTTGAAGTATGGCGAGCGAGTCCAATGATTGATAGTCGCTTTGTATAGTATTTTGTGGCAGAACCATTTGGTCGCTTGCCCCATTGGTGTGGATCCTAAACTAACCTCACAGTAAAATAACTAAGGTGAATACATGTCTGCTTCAATAAGTCGTTTTGCCATACCTGAAACATTGGACGACCTGCCTGATGACATTCGAGGATCAATAGTCAGCGTGCAGGAAAAAGCAGGGTTTGTGCCCAACGTGTTCTTAATGTTAGCCCATCGACCAGACGAATTTCGCGCTTTCTTCGCTTATCACGATGCGCTGATGGAGCGCGACTCAGATACGCTCACAAAAGCTGAAAAAGAGATGATAGTGGTCGCCACTAGCGCTCGTAACCGCTGTTTATATTGTGTAGTTGCCCACGGTGCTTTAGTACGAATTTATAGCAAAGACCCATTGTTAGCAGATAACGTGGCTATAAATCACACTGTGGCTGGGCTAAGCGAGCGCCACCGTGTGATGCTCGACTTTGCCTTGCACTGTTCAATTGAGGTAGGTGAGTTTTCACTGGCTTGGCAGGAGCGCTTAGCAGGAGTAGGTTTTACGTTAGATGACTGCTGGGACATAGGTGCAATCGCCGCTTTCTTTGGTATGTCGAACCGGTTAGTCACCTTGGCGGGTACACCGCCTAATCCTGAGTTTTATGGAATGGGTCGGGAACCCCGCGCCTAACGAGTAATCAAGGTGTTAATCAGTAAGTGCTATTTCACGTTATGCTGTAGTAAAGCCTTTCACCCGTTCTGGTCCCGCAACGATGAGTTTTCCAATACCGTTCGATGAAGATGCCCGTTTAGCAGCGTTGAATGAGTTGGCACTGCTAGATACGGCTAATGAGCCGGTGTTTGACCGTATTACACGGTTAGTGAGTCTATTGCTAAACGTGCCTATGGCTGCGGTCTCCTTGGTGGATGCCAATCGGCAGTGGTTTAAGTCTAAAGTAGGTATGGATGTTATCGAAACACCACGGGACGAAGCTTTCTGCGCGTATACCGTGGTTCAAGCCGCTCCGTTGATTGTGAATGACGCTCTGCTTGATGAACGGTTTGCCGACAACCCATATGTAACGATGCCAGGAGGCGTACGTTTCTATGCGGGCTTACCTCTCAAAAACTCTCAGGGCTATGTATTAGGCTCACTGTGCGCGATGGACATTAAACCTCGCATCTTAAATATTGCAGAACAAGCAGCAATGGAGGATCTCGCTGATATTGTTGTGGGTGAAATACAGCTCCGTGAACGACTTATTGATGAGCAAAAAAGTAAAGCTGCTTCGCAGCGAGCGCTTAACGCACTCCACCTGAGCCTTGAGCAGCAAATTGAACAGCGGATTCGAGAGCTTAATCTAGTAATTGAGACTGCTTACGATGCCTATATCAGTATTGATGAAAACGGGCGTGTACTGGATTGGAATCGTGCTGCTGAGACAATGTTTGGCTGGTCCCGTAAAGAGGCTTTAACACGCTCTATTACCACCCTTATGCTCCCCAAGGGGTTACCTTCGGATGTTTCACTACCAGCCATGGGTGAAGCAAAGCGGCGGGATGGTGTAAGGCTACCGGTGGAGATTCGTTTAAAAAGCTACGAGGTTAATGGGCGTACACGGCGTAGCATGTTTATCCACGATATTACCGAGCGGAAACAGCTAGAGCGACTACGCGACCAGGAGGCCAGAGAAGATGTATTAACTCGCCTGCCCAACCGACGTGCACTGGATGAGAGGCTTCCAGAAGCGATGGCGCGTGTGCGCCGCACCCATAAACCGCTGGCCGTCTTGTTTTTAGATTTAGATGGTTTTAAAGATATAAATGACCAACATGGCCACGCAATGGGCGATGAGTTGTTGCGCGATATTGCACAGCGCCTGCAAATGGCAGTGCGCGAGACCGATTTCGTTGCGCGCTGGGCGGGTGATGAATTTGTAGTGTTATTAGAAGGCATTGCCTGCGATGCTATAGGGCCTCTTGCTGATAAGCTGATACATACCGTTGAACAGCCTATTGTCTTGAGCGGTGCTGTGCTTAACGTTAATACCAGCATTGGCGTGGCACTATGTATGCCTGAGGCTGCGGAAACACCACAAGAATTGCTAAAGCGTGCGGATGTCGCTATGTATGAAGCAAAACGCACGGGGAAAGGACAGGTAAGATTAGCGCCTCCAGTTGACTCCTGATTAGATATCTAGTCAGCCAAGACATCAGGGAAGATCCATGATCCGCAGCATGCTAACCACACCCGAGGGTCTGCTTCACGAAGGCGATGAAGGGCTTGTCGACGTGTGGCACACGTCACCAGGTAGTCATATTTGGATAGATATGCAGGGTGAGCCTGCAGAGAATGAACGGGTACTGCTTGAACGTTTAAGCTGCCATCCTATGGCTATCCAGGATGCTCATAAAGAGCGGCATCCGCCTAAAATCGAAGAGTTTGAGAACCACACGCTGATTATCTACCGAGGTATTTCTTCGTTTGATGCGACGCTAAATTTTGTACCTCAGCAGATCTGTTTTTTCATCGGTGAGCGCTTCTTGATCACCCTACACCCGGGAGATGCATTTAGTATTGAGCAGTTGTTCAGTGAACAAGGAGGGATTCTGTTGGGGCAGTCACCCGAGCGTGTGGCGCTAAGAGTGATTTATACCTCTGCTGGTTTTTATATCGATAGTCTGCTTGAGTTTGAAAGCGAATTGAGCGATTTAGAGGATGAGTTGCTGGAGAATGGTAACGATGTTTTGATGCGTAAGCTTACAATCTATCGCTCCCGTTTGGTGAAGTTGCGTCGTGTCTTTAGCTATCACAAAGGCATTACCCAAGAATTAACCGCTTACGATTATGCGCATTTGCCACGGGGTGAAAATGAAACCCTATACGCTATTAATGATGTGGCCGAGCGTTTTGAGCGCTTGTATACCTTAACGCAGATGTATTACGACATTTGCGGTGACTTAGTAAATGGCTATATTTCGATTTCGTCACATCAGCTCAATATCACCATGCGCGTTCTAACGGTGATTACCGCCATTTTTGTCCCTCTGACGTTTATTGCCGGAATTTACGGTATGAACTTTGAGTACATGCCAGAGCTAAGTTTTCAGTATGGTTACTTTTTTGTGTTGGGCGCCATGCTGGGTATTGGTGGAAGTTTATGTTGGCTTTTCAAGCGTAATAACTGGTTTTAAGCAGCAACAGCGGCTGATAAGCGGCGAAGCCGTAAGGCTAATAAGGCCAACCCCACTGCAATAAGCAACCACAAACCTGCTAGTAAAACTGGAAATGCCTCGGCACCGGCGATATCCAGCAGCGGGCCGGTTAACGATGGAATTAGCAGAGCACCACTACCTGCGGCGGTAAAGATAGCCCCAGTGGTGCGCCCGCGCATCATCATTGACTGATTGCAAAGTGCGAATAGGGTGGGGAAGAAGGCCGATGCAGAAAGCCCGAATAGCAGTGCGCCCACATTAAGCGTCAGCCAGCCTAGGTGCAGGCCACTCGCGGTGCTAATCCCTAGTGCTAAACAGCCCAGTAGTACGTGCCAAGGCGTACAAATGCGTAGTAGAGGAATGGCTAGTAAGCGTCCCGCCGAGAGTGCCAGCCAGAACAACGTGGCCAGTAACGCCGCTTGTTCGGTAGGCAGTCCCACTAAGGTTCCGTAGGCAGTCACCCAGCCAGCGAAAGTAATCTCTATCCCCACATAAAGAGAAAACAGCAGCATAAACAGCCCGAGCAATAGAGGGTCATTGTGCTTGGCTGAGCTAGGACTTCTACTGTTCTGTTCAGCTGTAGGCATGGTCGGGCTGGTAAAGCGTGAAAGTGGCCACAGCATGGCGGCAATCCCTAAAGCCACCACCCAAAACGTCCAGTGAAACTGGCCGGTAAGCGATATCGCTGCAACCATAATCAATGGGGTCAACATATTGCCGAAGCTAAAGCAGAAGTGCAGCGCACTTACATTAGGGCCAGCTGCATCGCGGTGTAACCACAACAGCAGCGTATTGCCTCCGGCATTAAGTGATGCTTCGGCAAACCCCAGTAGCATAAATAGCAGCGTTAACAGCAGTAGCATTGGGCTAAGCGGCGCCAGTGCTAGCCCCACCACGGCGATGATGCCCATCGCCATCAACACTCGGTGGCCGTTGAAGCGGTCCATTAACAGCCCAGTCACAATGGCACCGCTCATATTGCCCACCGCCCGGGCGGTAAACAAAACGGCAATTTGACTCATTGAAGAGCCGCTCATGTTGGCTAAGTGAGGTAGGGCTGGGCCCAGTAGCCCACCGCTCATGCCGATGGCAACAAAAAGCCCGAAATAGGTCCAGGTGAGACGGCGGTGATACGCTGACGTAAAGAGGAGCATACCTTTCCTTGGCAGTAATGAAGATCAGTGGTGTGAAATCGGTCTTAAGAACCAAGCACTAATCAGGTGGGCAAGCGAAAAGTTGACGCATTGCCATGTGGTTTCGGCACATCTATGGCATTCTCTGCGGCGACCGATGACCTGTATACACCTGGGAGTTAATACCATGACCATTATGATAATTGGCCTGCTGATATTTCTTGGCAGTCACTCAATACGTATTTTTGCTGAAAACTGGCGCCAACAAAAGGTAGCCCAGTTGGGGCTGCCTACCTGGAAGTTAGCGTATTCTGCAGTATCGGTAGTGGGGCTTGCCATCGCTATCTATGGTTTTGGCCAAATGCGCTTGGAACCTATCTACATTTGGTTTCCACCCATGGGGTTACGCCATGCGGTAGCACTGCTTATGTTGCCAGCGTTTATCCTGCTCGTCGCTGCCTATATACCTCGCAATGCCATTAAGGCAAAGCTTGGCCATCCGATGCTGCTGGCGGTGAAAGTTTGGGCTCTGTCCCACTTGCTGGTTAATGGCAGGTTTGGCGATATCATCTTTTTTGCCGCCTTCCTTGTGTGGGGAATCCTGGCATTTAAAGCGGCTAAGAAGCGTGACCGCGCTAATCCGCCAGCAGTGACAGCCACCTCAATACCAGCGACCATTGCTACTGTCGTAATTGGCGTTGTTGCTTACGCACTGTTTGCTTTCCATTTACATAGCCTGCTGATCGGTGTTTCTGTGTTTGGCTAAGTGAGGGAATTGGCTAACCGCTATTAAGCCATTCTCAAAGACGGCAGCGCATCGAGCGCTGCCGTCTTCGTTTATATTGCTTGAGACTCGGCTAAAGTTTGCTACTTTGTCAGGCACACATACTATTATTCACCCGGAGCCAGCCCATGGATGAAGTAGACAGCGCCGTGCCTGAAGTGATGTCCGCCATGCTGTTAATCGGCCACGGCGGGGTTGATCAATTACGCTACCAACAAGATGTGCCAACACCTAAACCAGGGCCAGGCCAAGTACTAGTTCAGGTAACGGCCACGGCAAAAAATAACACCGACCGTAAGGCCCGCGAGGGGCTCTACCCAACCAAGGGCAAAGAGGAGGTGACGTCGTTTGCCATGGGTGGTTCGCCGACACTTAGCTTTCCGCGTATTCAGGGGGCAGACGTTGTTGGGCGTATTGTTGCGGTTGGTGAAGGTGTGGATAGCTCACGCATTGGCGAGCGAGGGTTGTTAGATTTTAATATCTACGCCGACGAGCGGCGTACAATTAACCTGACGCCCGACTACTATGGGCACGGGGCTGATGGTGGCTATGCTGAGTACATAGCGGTACCGGCGGATCAGTTTCACCATGTAGCCAATACTGAGCTACATGATGCCGAGCTTGCCTCGATGGGCATGTGCTCCTATCAAACGGCTTACCACATGATGACCTCTGCCAACATCAGTGCGGGTGAGCGTGTGTTGGTCAGTGGTGCCAGTGGTGGTGTTGGCACTGCCTTAATTCAGCTATGCAGGATTGTTGGGGCGATTCCTTACGCCGTTAGCCAGCTCGATAAAGCTGATGCGCTATTAACATTAGGCGCTGAAGCGGTGGTTGACCGAGACGATCTTCCCTCTTTTGTCGACCGCGTGTTGGCCGCCACCCACGGGCAACCTATCGATGCAGTGATGGACTTAGTCGGTGGTGAGATGACCGATCTGTTTATCGACACCATGATTGTTGATATGCAGCACCGTAGTAGCTATCCGAGGCTCTCTATTGCAGGGGCCAGTGGTGGTAATATCAGTGAAATCATGTGGACACGAATTTACCTCTATCAAGTGCAGATATTGGGTGTCTCCCATGGCACCCGTGAAGAGGCGGAGCAGCTTGTTGAATGGATTCGTCGCGGAGAGTTAAAGCCGGTGCTGCATGCCGCTTTTAGGCTCTCTGAGCTACATGCTGCTGAACATTACTTTGTGAATCGCGGTAGTAACTATCTTGGCAAAATTGTGATTGTGCCTGATGCTCAGTGGGATACCCACGGGGCGCCGTTCGCCTTAGCCACCGCCTAGGAGCTGTTCTTGTGAATAATCTCCATACCCTTCAGTTGTTAGATACTCACGCAGGCGGTGACGTTAGCCGTATTGTAACCGGCGGGATTGACCAGTTGCCTGGTGCCACAGTTCGTGAGCAGATGGAGTACTTGCGTGATGATGCCGATGGGCTGCGGCGGTTATTACTAGAAGAACCCTATGGTATTCCTGAAATGTCGGTGGATCTGCTGGTGCCTGCAACTAATCCTGAAGCGGTAGCGGGGTATATTATTATGGAAGTGATGGGTTACCCCATCTATTCAGGCTCCAACACTCTGTGTACAGCGACGGCCGTATTAGAAACAGGCATTGTGCCTAAGCAAGAGGGTATTCAGCGCTTTAAGTTAGAGGCGCCCGCAGGCTTGGTGCAAATTGAAGCTAGCGTGCGGAACGGGGTCGTGGAGTCGGTGACCTGTGAAGGTCTACCCAGCTATATCGATACTCATCGCGATACCATTGAGGTGCCAGGCATTGGGCCCGTTACCTACTCGATTGCCTATAGCGGTGGTTTTTACGCTCTGGTTGATGCTGAAGAATTGGGGTTCAAGCTGGTACGCGAGGAAGAGCTGGCGCTGGCAGCATGTGCCCATAAGATTGTTGAGGCTATCCAGGCGCAGCGGGGATTTTCCCACTATACCTTGGGTGATGTTGGCCCATTACCATTTTTGCACTTTATGGGGCCAGAAGAGCAGGTTGCGAATGGCTATGTACGTTCGCGCTCGACCACTTATGTGCACCCTGGGGTTATTTGTAGAAGTACTACGGGGACTGGCACCTCGGCACGATTAGCGCTTATGCACTATGAAGGGCGCCTGAAGGTAGGTGATAAACTGGAAACCGTTTCGCTGCGTAATACTGGATTTATAGGTACCTTTACGGGGACTCATAAGGAGGGGGCGTACCAAGTCGCTGAGAACACCATTACGGGTCGCAGCTATGTACTGGCGGAATCAAAAATAGTGATTAACTGTGACGACCCTATGGTAGCTTGCGGCGAGCTACACCGTCTATTGAGCGACCGGCACGCGAAAATATAAGTAAACGTCAACAGGTCCTAAGTTGGCGCGCTACTCACGTACCCTTCACGCTCAAGCCTATCCCAGACCGGGGCTTTCTCGGCTTCGGTCATGCTCCCCCAGCAGGCAATTTCATCAAGTGTTCGCCCGCACCCTTTGCATACACGTCTTTGGCATGCACGCCTTTGATCTCGAGACGTAACTGGTTCGATCTGACATATCTGAATACACGGTGAAAGAGGGCGGGCTGGCGTGGACATGGTGGGCGCTCAGTGACGTAACAGTAGGGGTATTGATAGTAGAGATATTGATAAAAGTGAGTGAGCTTGCACTGCTTGCTAAACCGGCACTTTACCACGCAGCGATTTCGTTTTTCCCTTACGCGTTTTATGATCTACGCGGCGTCGCTGTGAGCCTTTGGTAGGTTTTGTGGGGCGGCGTACTTTTTGCTGCTTTACTGCGTTTTGAATCAGCGTTTGTAGGCGGGTCAGTGCATCCTCTTTATTTAATTCGAGCGTACGGTAGCTCTGGGCCTTGATAATAATCACGCCCTCTTTGCTGATCCGTTGATCGGTATGCGCCATCAAGCGCTCTTTGTATACAGTGGGTAGGGTAGAGCGCTGAATATCGAAACGTAAGTGCACAGCAGATGCGACTTTGTTAACGTTCTGGCCGCCCGCGCCCTGGGCACGAATCTGGCTTATATCAATTTCCCAGTCGGCTAGCGTGACGCTACCTGAAATAGTGAGCATTAAGTTCCTCTGTGCCACATGTAAGTAATAAGGCTAGCATACTTGGCACAGAGGTGGGGAGCAGTCACCTGGCTAGATTGGTGACTGGCTGGCCGGTTTCCTCGCTGAGCTATGACGAAGCATCACTAATATGACTCGCTCGTTACTCTAAGCGCTCGCGCAGTGCATTAAGGAAGGTTTCGATCCGGAGTGCATTGGTGCCTATATCGCTGGCGCCTAGTCGAGAGGCAGAGCGCATATCGACGCGAACACTATTTGGCTGCTCGGTAAGGCGTATCACCACGTCATCCTCAAAGCCGAACCAGAGGGTAGTTGCAGTCGCTTCGATGGTATTCTCAGTAATGGCTGAAATCCGCCAACCAGAAGCCTCCACTTCTGCTTGGGCTGCTGAAAGGACGGTCTCTATTGGCACTGCTACTGTTAAAGGCTGAACGTTAGGATAAGCAGCCTGCTGCTGGCGAGCCGTTGCCTCGCCGGGGTAATCAACGGCATTGGGTGCAGCTTCGCGTGCGCCTCTTAAGGCCTCGAATGTGGGTGGTGTTTGCATATCGGTAGTAATGTCGTGGATAGCGGGCACCTGCTGGGCGCGTTGCCACTGCTGCCAAGGTGAATAAAGCAGTGCCACAGTGGCTAGCATTACGACAATGGCCACCAAACCAGTGCCCCAACGGCGCTGTATCATACTGGCTAGTAGCAGCAGCACGCTTAGCACTACCGCTGCTGTCGCGGCATAAACGCCGGTGCGCAGCAGGTTAAATGCGCTACTTAGTTCAATAAACTCCCAGCGGTAGGCCGGGCCGGCGGCACCCATCAATAACATGGCGCCTAACAGTGCAAGAGCGCATAGCCATGCCAAAACCGCCAGCCACGATCCGCCTTTAGATTGCGTAGAGTTTAATCGTTTAGCCATGTCTTTCTCCTAGCGCTTAAAGCGTTAACATACTCACAGTATGCCTTCAGCATAACCAGCTATTCCGTGGTGTGCTTACCTAACTAGCAAGAGAGTGCACAACAGCGATGAGTCAACCCGATACCAGCTCTGCTTTAACAATGCAGGTGCGCGCACTGCTAACAAGTACGCCTAATGCTGCATTGCCCATGACATATCAACAAGTAGCGAATGCCTTAGGGCTTAAGCCTCCGGGTACTATTCAGCGTGTTGCCCAAGCGCTTGAAAGGCTCATGGCCGAAGATGTTGCTGCCGGACAGCCTATGATTGCTGCACTGGTCATTAGTCGTAGAGGTGATGACCTGCCCGCTGCGGGTTTTTTTGAGCAGGCCGTGTCTCTGGGTCGCTTTCCTGCTGACCCTAACCAATACAGAGCGCTATATATCGCTGAGCGTGAACGGGCGCTTAGCTATAGGCATTAGCGGTATATCACATTATTTATTGCGCAGTGGCTCAAGCAGGTCACTTAGGCCGTTATGGTCAATCTCATGCATCAGCTGGAGGAGTTGGCCAATTTCCCCTTTAGGGAATCCTTCTCGCGCAAACCAGTTTAGATAAGGGCCTGGTAAGTCGGCAATAAGCCAGCCTTGGTGCTTTCCAAACGGCATAGTGCGGGTGACGAGTTTCTCAAGGTCTTTAGGTTGCATGGTGATAGTGCCTACGTACTGATTGAGTCAATTAAGATAGCTGGCGGATTATTGGTCAATGGTACCAATTAACTGGGCCAATGCCCGTGCGGGTTCGCTTAAATGCCCATTAGTGCGATGAATGAGGCCTATATCGCGATGTATAGTACGTTCGCCTAAATCAATCGCACGTACGTCTTTAGGCCAGCGTTTGAGCGCCTTGGGCTGAGGTACAAGCGCTACACCCACGCCATCGGCAACCAGCTGCACAATGGCGTCCAGCTCATCTACTTCACATATGTCATGCACTTGGCAGTGGTTGTCCCTTAAAAAACGTTCGACCTGACGGCCCCCAAATGATGTTCGGTCGTAGCGTACAAAAGGGTTATTAGCTAATAGGACTCGCCAATCCTCGCTTGGTAACTGGCGTGGCACAATTAAGCGAAACGGCTCGTGAGCCAGAGGTGTCCAGCGTAAATCACTGTGTAGCGAAAATGGAGGTCGAATAATCACTGCCATATCCAGCTCACCAGCATCTACCTGATTCATTAGGTCCAGAGAAAGCCCAGGCACCAATCGCGTATGGCACTCAGGATAGCGACGGTGAAAGCGAGCCAAAACTGCGGGGAGCAGGGAGCGCTGAATAGATGCAATTGCCCCAATGGTAAGTCGCATGCCAAGCCCTTGGCTGGAAGGCGAGTTGCCTAACGTCGCGTACAGACCAAGTAAGGTTTGCGCTTGCAGCAGGGTTTCTTGCCCCCGTGGGGTGAGGACGGCTGCCCGTCCGCTGCGCTCAAACAGGGGAATGCCAAGGGCCTCTTCTAAACGCTTCATTTGCGCGCTGACTGCCGCTTGGGTTAACCCAACATGCTGGCCTGCCGCGGCAAAGGTGCCATGCTGGGCAACGGCAACTAGGGTTTTCAGTTCTCGTATCATTCGCCGCTTCTTTCATCAGTAATATTTGTGAATCAATCAAAAAACAATTGATTTTATTTTTGCATGGCACAGCCTAGGATAATCGCATAGTGGCCGCTCGGCGCGCCATTCGATCCCCAAAAAAAGCATTAAAGCAGGAGATGACCATGACGCTTTCCCCTTTCCATTTAGCTATTCCTGTCTACGATGTAGCGCTTGCCCGTGCATTTTATAATGATGTATTTGGCCTTGAAGAGGGGCGTTCTAGCGATCACTGGGTCGACTTTAACTTCTTTGGTCATCAATTAGTCATCCACGAACACCCGAAAACCGCCGGCCAAGAGAGCGCCCATACTAATCCGGTTGATGGCCATAACGTGCCAGTGCCGCACTTTGGCGTCATTTTGGAGTGGGATGAATGGGAAGCCCTAGCCGAGCGCTTAAAAGAGAGAGGCACCGCGTTTGTGATTGAGCCTTATATTCGTTTTAAAGGCGAGACAGGCGAGCAGGCGACGATGTTCCTACTTGACCCCTGTGGTAACGCCCTGGAATTCAAAGCGTTTAAAGATAAGGGTCAAATCTTTGCTAAATAAGCTCTACTACTAGGCAAGCCCCATTACCCAATAACCCTGGGCAGGTCGCCTGTGCCTGGCGCTTATTAAGAGAGTCCACCGCTTGCTAGGCGGTGGTTTTATCAAGGCTAGCGGTAGGGCTATGCAAAGTGAGTCACATTAAACATGTGCGGATACGCGAAGCCTGACATAGTCAGCGGTCCAGTGGCCTTGACCATCGCTCAAACTGTGAGCGAGAAGGCTTATGGTGTTATCGAGGATTGCTTCTTGTAGGTCCTCTTCTAGCCCATGTAGGAAGGGGTTGGCGAACGTTCTAAGCCAGCCTGCTATGCCAGTTGGTAGAGGCGTAGGGCGAGGAATTAGCTCGATAGAGTCAACGTGAAAACCAACGGTTTGAAGTAAGTGTGCATACTCTTGTGTGGTTGGAAAGTACCATGGATGGCGTCCGTGTGAACTGATTCCACGAAACTGTAGCGACGCAATAAGTGCCGTACAAATGGCAGCCACATTACCGTGTCCACCGAACTCTGCAACGAATCGCCCCCCAGGCTTTAGCGCTCGCTTCACACCCGCTAACACCTTTTGTGGGTCTAACATCCAGTGCAAAGCCGCGTTGCTAAATACCGCATCAAACTCATGATCAAAGGGTAGCTGATGACCATCGACCACACGAGCTGTTACCCCGCGCTGTCGTGTTGTAGCCACCATATCCTCTGATGCATCGACACCCAAAACATCAGCTCCGAGTTGTGCAATACGTTCAGTGAGTGTGCCATTGCCGCAGCCCAGATCTAAGATGCGCTGCCCTGGCTGAGGCGCTAATAGCTTCAACACCTCGTTGCCTAGTGTTGGAACAAAGTCGGCGTGTTCCGCATATTGGCTGGCATTCCATTGCTGCCCTGGCGGTGTATGAGAGGCGTGAGACATGTTGGCTTCCTGGCATCGTTATAGGTCGTAGGGCTTACCCAAGGGCTTGATTTAGTATAGCTTGCTAGCAATATCATATGCGTAACTATGAACTGGTCTAATTGGAGCGGACACCCCGGTAAGCCTCATACTGGAGGCATTGGAGGTGTTCATGACCAAGAAAAC
>NZ_NWUX01000030.1 GCF_002374315.1 Vreelandella nigrificans
GTTTTCTTGGTCATGAACACCTCCAATGCCTCCAGTATGAGGCTTACCGGGGTGTCCGCTCCAATTAGACCAGTTCAGGCAAATACTTGTTCGATTAATATCGAGCCGCCAAACAGTTCGCCCAGCGAGGCAAATGCCAACGTAATTGCAGGTAGGCTGGCATGCCGAAGGCCGTGGCGCCACGCTACGTCCATACGGCTGGCACCCTGTGCAAAGGCGTGGGTAGCCACGTCAGAACGCATTAACTCAAGCATCCGTGCGCGGGTGTGCAGGGTGATATTGGCGATACCCAGGAGGGCCAGCGTGGCCACTGGCAGCACTAGGTGATGCAGGCGAGTGGTAAATGTGACCTCCTGGCTCAGGGTGCCGGTAGGGCCAGCGCAGCAGGTGGGGGTCCACCCAAGCGTGACTGAAAATATCAGCACAGCAAGTATTGCCAGCCAGAAAGCAGGTGTGGAGGCCGTGATGTAGGCATAGGTGCTGATAATCTTATCCAACGCTGAGCCTTCTTTGGCACCTGCCACCACGCCAAGGCCAAATCCTAACAGCGCTGACAGTAGCCACGCGCCACCTAATAGTGCAATTGAGCGTTGGAAGCGCTGGCCAATCACCTCGCTAACTGGCTGGTTATAGACATGGCTCCAGCCTAAATCACCGCTTACTAACTGGCGCAGCCAATGGCCAAACTGAACGATAGGTGGTTCATCAAAGCCCCAGCGTTGGGCGATCAGGGCGCGTTGCTCCGGGCTTACTTGGGCCATCTGCGGGCCCAAATAGGCATCAATCGGATCAATCGGCGAAGCCATCATTAGCCCAAACGATACGAGTGCCACGCACAGCAGCACCAGCATCAGACGTAGTAGGTGCTTGGCTATAGGTAGTAGGCGCTTTGTGGCTATAGGCATCGCTATAAACTGCGGTATCAGTCGCACGTCCATTGCCACTCAAGCAGATTAGCCGTAATTGGCCAGCCGTGGCCGTGAGGCGCCACGCCCAACTCACCCACATCTAAGCAGGTGTTGGCAAAATAGACGTGCTCAAGATTAACCAGCCAAGCCCAACTGTTATCTCCACGCACACCGTAGCCGGTGGTGCCATCCCACTGAGCGGCTCGCCAGTATTGATTGGCTTGCTCGATACTCTCTGCTGCCTGTGCGGCGTCTAGATTGGCGTCTACGTTGGTGTTGGCGTAAAAACCACTGTTATAGAAGCCATTGCCGGCATGCTGGCTGTGGAAAAGGTAGTAAACCTCTTGGGGGCTATGACTTCCGAAGCCGAACAGGATGGCATCTTGATGCAGCGCTTCACGCTGGATTTCATCCCAATGGCGGCCGGTGGGTTGCATCTCAATACCTAGCGGGCGCACCATCTCGGCACTTACCTCTGCGAGCAGTTGGCGGGTGGTATCGCTAGAGGGATAGGTGAGACGAAAGCGCGCGGGCAAGCCATCTTTATAGCGTAAGCCATCGTTACGCAACTCCCAGCCTGCGTTGTCGAGGAGTTCCTCTGCCTGAGCTAGGTTGGGGGCTGCTACTGTTTCCCCTTCATCGCTCCAGGGCAGACCATCAGCCGGGCCAAAGGCCGGGCGGCCAAAGCCATGCAAAGCCACTTCTGCTAGCGTATCGCGGTCAACGGCAAGGTTAATCGCCTGGCGGATAGCGATGTCTGCGGTGACGTCATTTCCAATTGGTGCGCCTGAATCAGCTTGCTCGCCCTCGGCAGGTTGCATGGGGAAAAGAATGCCCCGGTTATCAACGCTCTCCATGATTACCCGCTGCATGTGCGCTGGAGTATTAGCGGCTAGTGCTGGTGGTACGGAAGCAATATCTACTTGGCCTGCATGGGCGGCGCTTAACGTGGCGTCTTCACCGGTAAATAGAAATACCAGCCGCTCAAAGGCGGGCGACGGGCCGTAAAAATAAGGGTTACGTTCAACAATTAGCTGCTCCCCCTCCTGCCACTCTACCAGTTGATAGGGGCCAGAGCCCATGGGGTGTCTTCCGTAAGCTTCGCTATAGCCGTTTTCTCGCTCGGCATGAGGCACAATGCCTAGAGTGACTAATTGATTAATAAAGGTAATACGAGGAGCGTGCAGCCGTAGCGAGACGGTATGCTCATCAATCGCGGCTGCTTCTTCAAGGGCGCTAAGGTCTGCACGACCACCGGCTTGGGCCGCTGTGTTAAAGGTATAAGCTACGTCATCGGCGGTTAGCGGCGTGCCGTCAGCAAAACGCGCATCGTCGCGCAGCGTCAGTGTCCAGGTGAGGCGGTCCTCAGATAGCGACCATTTGGTAGCCAGCTCGGGCTGGGGGGAGAGGTCGTTACTACGAGAGAGTAGCGTCGATTGAAATAGTGGATTGCCATACTGGCCCCAGCCTAGTAGTGGGTCGAACCCCTGTTCTGGCTCGCCACCAACGGCAAGCACTAACTGCTCTTTTGCTTGTATGGTGTTGGAGGCCACTAAACAACTTAGTGCAAGACCCAGTAAGATAGGCTGAGAGGGTTTGGCCATCGCTTTATCCTTATATGTCGTTAGTATGATCTTTTTTCAATAACATCATACTAACGGTGCAGGCAGTACATGAAAAGCTAATCAGCAAAGGGGGCGTAAATGCAGCGTGTAACGGTAACGCTTGATGAGGAGCTGCTAGCAGAGGTCGATGCGTTAATGCGTGAACGCGGCTATCAAAACCGCTCAGAGGCAATTCGTGATTTAACCCGCAGTGGCTTAAAGCAGGCGAGAGAAGAGGCAGCACCGGAGGCCCCCTGCATGGGAGCACTGATCTATGTGTACGACCATGCCGCTCGGGAGCTGTCAAAACGTTTGGCGCGGCACTACCACGATCATCACGACTTAACGCTCTCAACCTTACATGTGCATATCGATCACGATAGTTGTCTGGAAGTGGCATTACTAAAAGGGCAGGGCAACGCATTAAAACAGTTTGCCGATGAGGTAACTTCATCACGCAGCGTGCGCTATGGCCAGCTAGTGTTAATCCCTGAGGAGTAGTGCGGCGGCCACATGGTGTTCAACAAGAGTAGCGTTAAGAGTAGTGTTCAACAAAAAGGGCGGCCCATGGCCGCCCTTTTACGCGTACGTTCAACAACTAAGAGATTTAAAATAAGAAATTTAAAAATCTTAGTGCTCTACGCCGCCTTCGCCGTGCACATGACCGTGCTCAACTTCTTCCTGGCTTGCTTCACGAACAGTAGCAATCTCAACGTCAAAGTTGAGCTGCTGTCCAGCTAGAGGATGGTTGCCATCCACAACTACCGTGTCGCCTTCAACTTTCTTGACGGTGACCATCAGCGGGCCGCCCTGGGTCTGCGCTTGGAACTGCATGCCAGGCTCGATGCTTTCAACACCTTGGAAAGCATCGCGGGGTACTTCTTGCATCAGCTGCTCTTGAACTTCGCCATAGCCTTCAGCAGGAGAGACGGAAACGTTCAGTTTGTCGCCAGCAGCACGGCCTTCGAGCTCTTTTTCCAGGCCTGGGATAATATTGCCAGCGCCATGGAGATACGTTAGCGGCTCGCGACCTTCGGAACTGTCAAGCACCTCACCCGCATCGTTGGTTAGGGTATAGTGGAACGCGACAACCGAGTTTTGCGCAATTTGCATTGAATAACCTTATCGGAGAGTGCATGTCCCAATATGGTAACGCGTGTGAGCCAGCTTGTCAGGGGGGGAGCTAGGGTTTTTCCTACTACTCGCCTTTGGCGGTATTGCGCCAGTCAGTGTGCAGGGATACCCTACACCAACAACTTTACCCTCTTGCACACAACCTTTTGTGGAGTTTTCTATGACGGTCTTCTTACTTTGGATTATCGCTTTTGTACTAATTGGCTATTTTGCCAATAAACGTTGGGAAAGCGGTGTAAGCCAAGGACTCGATAAAATGCTGCCGGATGTTTTAAAAACCCATGGCGAGAACCGCTATCTTTGGATTGGCGCACTGGCCATCTTGGGTGCGACGACGTTGGTGCGCCCGGTAGACATTTTGCTAGTGGTGATCTTGCTGGCAATTATTGGTCTTGTTGTTATGAAGCTGGCGAACTGGGCGAGCAATAAGGTTACGCATTAACGACCGCACGAGATATACGTAAAAAATATACGTGAAAAAGCGCCCGATCAGCCTAACTGAACGGGCGCTTTTTCATTTCAAGCCAAGCGCTTATGGGCTTGGCTGGTAAGCAGTAAGGCGCGACGCTTAATAAGGCGCGACGCTTACACTGGCACCGCTGCCGATGAGGCGAACCCGCTGGCCTGCCTGGAACTGGCGGTCGGCACGCTGAACAACGACAATATCAGTACCGTCGTCGCGGCGAATTTCCATTTCCAGTGCGTTAACGCGGTTGGCTGCGTCTTCAGCTGCCGTACCAGCAACAGCACCACCTAGGGCGCCTGCCACTGTCGCTAGCTGACGGCCCGAGCCACCACCGACTTGGCTACCCAGAAGACCACCGATAACCGCACCACCACCACTGCCTATCAGGCCTCCAGCACGGCTTTCCGCTTGAATTTGGACCTGACGAACCGCCACGATAGTGCCGTACGTGACGCTTTGCCCCGTTTGCGCTTGGCTGCCGCGATAGACATCACCAGAGTAGCCTGCCGTGTTGGCACAGCCTGCCAGTGTGAGAATGCTCAGAGCGGCAACAGGTAGAAGAAGACGTTTCATTAAAACCTCCAAGGTGTGTCTATTAATATAACTGCTACATAACTGCCATCCATACACACAGGATAAGAGGTCGATAGCAGTTATAGAACAGTGTTCGCTAAAGATAATCGATGTTAAAGGCTTTGACCAGCTATCGCTTGAAAAGATCAAAACTAATGAGGAGAAAGCAGCCAAAAAATAGCATAGCTATTAGTCTATCAGTGTATTAGGAAAATAGTGTGCAAATATGTTTAGCTCAAAAAAAACCAAGAGGCCTAAGCCCCTTGGTTTGGTATGTACTGCATGGTGACTCAGCTAGACGCAAAGTCTTATTAACCAAACTGATTCATCGTATTGTCTTTACCACCAGCTTTTAGTGCGGCATCGCCGTGGAAGAACTCTTTATGGTCGTCACCAATATTAGAGCCTGCCATGTCTTGGTGCTTAACCGTCGCAATACCCTGGCGGATTTCTTCGCGCTGAACGCCTTTCACGTAGGCCAGCATACCCTCATCACCGAAGTAGCCCTTGGCTAAGTTGTCGGTAGAAAGTGCTGCTGTGTGGTAGGTCGGCAGCGTAATCAGGTGGTGGAAGATGCCTGCTTCACGGGCGCCATCACGTTGGAAGTTGCGTGTCCACTCATCGGCCAGTTGGCCAAGTTCCGTGTTGTCGTACTCAACGCTCATCAATTTATCACGCTGGTAAGCAGAAACATCTTTGCCTTCTTTCTCCCAAGCATCGAACACTTGCTGACGGAAGTTCAGCGTCCAGTTGAAGGATGGTGAGTTGTTGTAAACCAGTTTGGCATCCGGGCACACTTCGCGGATACGGTTAACCATACTGGCAATTTGGCCAACGTGGGGCTTTTCGGTTTCGATCCACAGCAGGTCGGCACCATTTTGCAGGCTGGTGATGCAGTCTAGGATAACGCGGTCTTCACCAGTGCCTGGTTTGAATTGGTAAAGGCCAGATGCCAAGCGCTTCGGTTTAACCAGCTTGCCGTTCTGTTTGATGACCACATCACCGTTGTTGATGTCGGCAGCATTCTCGATGACATCACCATCCAGGAAACTGTTGTATTGGTCGCCCAGGTCTCCTGGCTCATTGGTAACGGCGATTTTCTGTGTCAGGCCTGCGCCGAGCGAGTCAGTGCGTGCCACAATCACACCATCTTCTACGCCCAGTTCTAAGAAGGCGTAACGCACGGCGTTAATTTTTGCCAAGAAGTCTTCATGGGGCACGGTAACCTTGCCGTCCTGGTGGCCACACTGCTTCTCGTCAGATACTTGGTTTTCCAACTGGATACAGCAAGCGCCTGCCTGGATAAACTTCTTGGCCAGTAAGTAGGTTGCTTCGGCGTTACCAAAACCAGCATCAATATCGGCAATAATCGGCACGATATGCGTTTCGTGATTATCGATTTTGCTGATCAGCTCTTGCTCTTTAGCACTGTCACCGGCTTCTTTGGCATCGTCCAGAGCGCGGAAGAGGTGGTTAAGTTCCCATGCGTCCGCCTGCTTCAAGAAGGTGTAAAGCTCCTCGATCAGGTTGGCGACGGAGGTTTTTTCATGCATGGATTGATCGGGTAGTGGGCCGAACTCAGAGCGCAGAGCAGCGACCATCCAGCCAGAAAGGTAGAGGTAGCTACGCTTGGTAGTACCAAAGTGCTTTTTAATAGAGATCAGCTTTTGCTGGCCGATAAAACCGTGCCAGCAACCCAGTGACTGGGTGTACTTAGATGTATCAGCATCGTAGGCCGCCATGTCTTCGCGCATAATTTTAGCGGTGTAGCGGGCAATATCTAAGCCAGTATGGAAGCGGTTTTGGGCACGCATACGAGCGGCGTATTCTGGCTTGATCGCTTCCCATTTTCCGCCTTGTGCTTCGCGTAGTTGGGCGATGGCTTTAATATCGTCGAGAAGTCCTGACATGAGCTGATACCTCCTGGGTCGTGATAGCGATGCCGCAAGTGAGATTAGGAAACGCTTATGCTGCACTTGCGAAGTTGGTTCAGAATTACTTATTTAAGTTGCTGTGTCGCTTAGATAAACGTCTCTAAGAAAAACGTCTCTAAGAGGAACGTCGCACTCGTTAGAAACGCTGGTAAAGCTAGCTGAGCACGCCGTACTGCAATGCAATAACTATCAACTAGTAAGAGGGATCCAACAATTGACACTTGGGGGCAGGAGGGGTTGTAACCCGACTACAGCGCCTTAGCATAACGCCGCGTTTATGTAGTCGTTTTTCGTCACATACCGATGAATAGACAAAAGTGCTATCCATGGCAGGTGAAACAGAGCAGGTAAAAAGCAGGTAAAAAAAGCGCCACTCAGAGGTGGCGCAATGGTAAACAAAGCAGGGAAGAAAGCGCCACTTATAGCGCTAGTAGCATGTTGCGGTGGGGAATGCCTGCATCCATAAACACATCGCCGTGGGCCACAAAGCCCAGGCGCTCATAAAAAGCTAGTGCATGTAGCTGTGCACTCAATTCGGCATTGGCATGGCCAGCTTCACGGGCGGCCTGGATCGCTGCCTCCATTAGTTGATAGCCGATACCCGAACCGCGGGCATCAGCGAGCACCGCAACGCGCCCAATATGGCCATCGGGTAGAAGGCGAGCAGTACCTACTGGCTGACCATTGAGTGTGGCTAGAAAGTGCCAGCACTCTGGGTCTTGGCCATCCCACTCTTCGTCTTGGGGAACGTGCTGCTCCTCTATAAATACGCGGCAGCGAATAGCTGATGCTGCCTCCCCTAAGGTGTGCCAATCACCGCTGAGAATTTCCACAGCCACGTTGACTACTCCTCATCCTCTTCGCCCATAAAGCCTAGGCTGCCAGTATTGATTAACTGAGTGATGAGCTCTGCTGCACCGCTAAGCTCCAGTACGTCGGCTCGAATGGGGGTAGTGTCGGAGAGGCGCTTAGCCAGCTCCTCCGAACAGTGGTGACCATCGCCATCGACAAACAGCGTGGTACCGCTGGTATCGCTCCGCCATGCAAAGCGAGAACCCGGCATTTGAAACAGTGGCTCACCGGCGTGTAGTTGCGCAACAAGGTCCTGCTCGCCCATAGGGTGCTCTAGGGGGACCACCTGATCGATATATTTGGGCTGAGTCATGACGCGCCCAAACCATTGAGCCATTTGCTCTGGCTTATCGAGAGTTTCCAAGATGAATTGGCGCATCCGCTCTACAGCGGCGTTATCCAGTTCACCCATTTGGCTTGCAGGCGCCATGCCTGCATCGCTGTAGCGCTGAGAGGCTGGCAACTGCTCGCCTAGGTAGTCAGCATAAGAGGTAATAGACTCATCTGCTGACGGTGCGCGAAAGCCAACTGATATCGTCATACAGTCGTCAGTTTGGCTGACACCATGGTGTGCCCAGCCCGGAGGAAGATAGAGCATGTCGCCGGGTGCCAGGGTCCAGTCTGAGTCGGCTTCAACCTCAAAGGTCTCAAGAATGCGTAAGTCGATTCCTTGAAGGATTGGGGAGTCGTCGGACTGCTTGCCGCCTAGCTGCCAACGGCGCTGACCGCTAGCCTGGAGTAAGAAAACGTCATACTGATCAATGTGCGGGCCGACACTGCCGCCAGGCGGCGCGTAACTGATCATGATGTCGTCAAGGCGCCAGCGAGGCAGAAAATCAAACTCATCCATTAATGCAGCAATGGAAGGCACGTAATGGTCTACCGCTTGGACCAGCAGACTCCAGTTGCCTTCAGGAAGCCGCTCAAAGGTGGCGTCGTCAAAGGGCCCATGGGACACCTGCCAAGGGCCATCTGCGCCTTTTTCTTCGACAAGTCTGGCTTCAACGCCGGGTTCACAGGCCAGCCCTGCTAGCTCATCAGGGTCGATGGGGCTGATGTACTCGGGGATAGCGCCACGAATCAGTAGCGGTTTCTGTTGCCAGTAGTGGGCCAGGAACTCTTCGGGTGTTAAATCACCCAGCAACGTTAATGGCTTATTTGGTTGGCTCATGGCGGTATCCTAGATAGGTGAACGCGGCGCTATTAAAAAGGCAATTACAGTGAATTCAACCGCTGAGTAATGGCTTCGGCTTGCGCCGTTGCATTACCGATGTAGCTAGCTGGCGAGAGTGCTTTCAGCTCTTCTTTTACCGTAGCGGGTAATTCGAGTGTATCAATGAAGGTGGCAAACCCAGCTTGGTCAATCCGCTTGCCGCGGGTTAGCTCTTTAAGCTTTTCGTAGGGCTTTTCAATACCGTAGCGGCGCATTACCGTTTGAATAGGCTCGGCAAGCACTTCCCAGCTATTGTTTAAATCTTCTGCCAGCCGTTCTGGGTTGGCTTCTAGCTTGCTAATGCCTTTTAAGCTGGCATGGTAGCCAATCAAGCCATAGGCCAAGCCTACGCCAAGGTTGCGCAGTACGGTGGAATCGGTAAGGTCGCGCTGCCAGCGAGAAATCGGTAGTTTTTGTGCCAAATGGCTAAGCACGGCGTTGGCAAGGCCCAGATTGCCTTCCGAGTTTTCAAAGTCAATTGGGTTGACCTTATGTGGCATAGTGGAAGAGCCTATTTCACCTTCCACGGTGCGCTGCTTGAAGTAGCCCAGCGAGATATAGCCCCACACATCGCGGTCAAAGTCGATCAGGATCGTATTGAAGCGGCAAATCGCATCAAATAACTCCGCGATGTAGTCGTGGGGTTCGATTTGCGTCGTATAAGGGTTAAAGCTTAACCCCAGGCCTTCCACAAAAGTGCGTGCATTAGCTTCCCAATCGATATCAGGGTAGGTCGTTAAGTGCGCATTATAGTTACCCACGGCACCGTTGATTTTACCCAGAATCTCAACGCTCTCAATTTGTTTAAGTTGGCGCTTAAGGCGGTACGCCACGTTGGCCATCTCTTTGCCCAATGTGGTGGGGCTAGCAGTTTGACCATGGGTGCGCGATAGCATCGGCTGCCCTGCGTGGGCAATCGCTAGCTTGGCAATTTCATCGGCTACGTTGTGCAGGGTCGGCAGCATAGCTTTCAGGCCGTCGGCCAGCATGACGCCGTAAGAGAGGTTGTTGATGTCTTCACTGGTGCAGGCAAAGTGAATAAATTCGGTTACTGCGTTTAGCTCCGCCTGCCCGGCAATTTTCTCTTTCAAGAAGTACTCAACGGCTTTGACATCGTGGTTTGTCGTGCGCTCGATTTCCTTAATGCGCTCAGCATCTTCTATAGAAAAGTCACGGATCAGCTGTTCTAAAAACGCAGTTGCTTCAGCGGAGAGCGGCGGTACTTCGACAATTTGGCCGTGGTCAGCAAGACGCTGTAACCAGCGTACTTCCACAATCACGCGAGCACGGATCAGGCCGAATTCGCTGAAGTGTTCACGTAACGCAGCGGCTTTAGCGCCGTAGCGGCCGTCAACTGGGGAGAGAGCGGTCAAAGCAGAGAGTTGCATGGCAAAAGCTTCCAGGTGTTAGTCAGAGAGTGGTCGAGAGGACAGAGAGTCAGGGAAAACGAAGTGTTTAGCCGAGGCTATCAAGGGCGCGGCGCAGGGCTTTACGTTGAAACACAAGCTTCCAACGGCGGCCACCTAACTGGTGCCACAGCAGTGCAAAGCGAATGCCTGCCATTAAACAGGCGCGAACCCGCTCCGGCATCATACGGGTCTGGAGCAATGAAGGATCGCCCTGAACGACGATGCGGGTTTTAAAGGTAGAGATTGTTTCTTGGTAGGCCTCGCCGAGGCTGGCAATGACGTTTTCATGGGTGGTGCCAAAGTGCTCCGCTTGCCCCTGTACGTGGGCGAGTTTCTGGCCAAGCGAATCCATCATGTTGCGGTCAGTACGCAGCTTATTCATCAGCAGCAGCAGTGAAAAGCCATAGCGTAGCACGACAGGATTGGCCTGCTTGCGGCCTACGAGGGCTTCAATTGTATCTAAGCCACGGCGTAAGTTATTGGGGTGACCACCATAAATGGCTTCAAAGCTTTCTGGATTAGTGTCTACCGTGGCGTTAATCAGCGTTTCCCAGGCGCGGGTATCGACCTGCCCAGTACGTGCCAGCTCATCCACTAAACTTGCTGCCTGAAAAACGCCCGCTAAAGCAAGTGCTTGACGTGCTGCTGGAAAGTCTGGTGCACGGTGGATGGGTGTCGTCGTGTTCATGCGGCCGTCTCCTGGGTTTTCCATGCAGCGCGGATTACGCCGCCGCCTAAACAAATATCACCATCATAAAGTACTAGCGATTGACCCGGTGTTACCGCCCACTGTGGGTCATCGAACACCACCTCCACGCTACCATCAGGCAGGGCGCGCATTTCACAGGGACAATCGCTTTGGCGGTAGCGAGTCTTGGCTGTAAAGCGGCCTTGCTGCACGGGGGGCTCACCTGCGACCCAGTCCATTTTTTCGGTGGCTAATGTGTCGGTGTAAAGCAGCGAATGGTGTTTACCCTGCACGGCAATCAGTACATTGCGATCTAAATCTTTGGCAGCCACGTACCAGGGGTCTTCAGAGTAGTTGGCGAGGCCACCGATACCTAACCCTTGGCGCTGGCCGAGCGTGTAGTACATCAGCCCCATGTGTTTACCAATAACATCGCCTTCCGGAGTTTCAATAACGCCGGGCTGAGCAGGTAGATATTGCTGCAGAAAGTCGCGGAAGCGGCGCTCTCCAATAAAGCAAATGCCCGTAGAGTCTTTCTTCTTGGCTGTCACTAGGTCGTGCTGTTCAGCCAGTGCTCTTACCGCTGGTTTTTCCAGCTCGCCCACAGGAAACAATGTACGGGCAATAGCAGCTTCGGGCACCGCATGCAGGAAGTAGCTCTGGTCTTTATTACCATCCAAGCCTTTGAGCAGGCGTGGTCGACCTTCACGAACCCCCTGACGAACATAGTGCCCGGTAGCAATTTTATCCGCGCCTAGCATTTCGGCGTACTCAAGAAAGACCTTAAACTTGATCTCGCGATTGCACAGAATATCTGGGTTCGGGGTTCGGCCTGCCTTGTACTCGGCTAGAAAGTGCTCAAACACGTTATCCCAGTACTCAGCGGCGAAATTAGCCGTATGCAGCTTAATCCCCAGCTTGGCGCACACCGCTTCGGCGTCAGCGAGGTCTTCCTTCGCTGTGCAGTACTCAGTACCGTCGTCTTCGTCCCAGTTCTTCATGAATAGGCCCTCAACCTCATACCCTTGCTGGAGGAGGAGGAGAGCAGAAACAGAAGAGTCGACGCCACCTGACATACCGACAATGACTTTGCCGGTGCTGGGAGCTTCGGTGGTAGATGTGCCATGGGTGGATGTCATTGGCATCCTCAGTTGAAGTAGTGTGCAAAAGAGCAATATGCAAGTGGTCGACGATTATACACGATGGGGGCTTAACGCTTCGAGTGCTTCACTCCTGAATCACTTCGAGAGGATAGCAGCGACCGCTAAGAGCATCGTGAATTCGCTTTAGCACGAGCGGGCTGCGCAGCCGTTGGGCGGTGTCGAGAGATGCTATCTCATGCTGTGTGAGCCAGTGGGTAGCCGTTATATCGCTATCAATTGACGTGTTCAGCTGTGTCTTAGGCGTTGCTAAAAAGCCATGGCTATGGAAGGTAAGCCCCTCGGGCGTATGAAATACATAAAGCCCCAAGTAGCCTGTTAACGTCACTTGCCAAGCGGTTTCTTCTTTTACTTCGCGTATTATCGCTGCCAGTGGCCCCTCGCCAGGCTCCACATGCCCAGCGGGTTGATTGAATACTGTTGCAGGGCCTCCGCGATCCTCTTCTACCATCAAGTAGCGCCCATTTTGCTGAATAACACACGCGACCGTGCTGCGAATATGGCTCATTTCATGGGCCTATGGCGTGGTGAACTGCCGCGTTTGGATAGATTGGTTGGGCGCGGGGCGTGCAGCGTCTCTTTGCGCCACTCTCCCGGTGCTAAGTCTCCGAGTTGCCAAGGGCCAATGGCCGCGCGGATAAGGCGCAGAGTGGGGAAGCCTACGTGGGCGGTCATACGGCGTACCTGACGATTACGGCCTTCGCTGATGGTCAACTCTAGCCAGCTAGTAGACGGATGGCGTTTAGGGTCAATGGCTGGGTCGCGTGGTGCGATGGCTGGCGCCTCCATGCGTCTTGCCTTGGCGGGTTTGGTGGGTCCGTCTTTTAAAGTGATACCGTTTTTTAGCGCGTCAATTGCCTCACTGCTTATGCACCCCTCTAACTGTACCCAGTAGGTCTTAGGCTGCTTGTGACGTGGATGCGCAATGCGATGAATAAGGCTTCCGTCATCACTGAGTAGCAGCAAGCCCTCTGAGTCGTAATCTAGGCGTCCAGCGGCATAAACACCTGGCGCGTTAATGACATCGGCTAAGGTGGCTCGGCCCTGGTTATCAGTAAACTGGGAGAGCATTCGGTAGGGTTTATGCAGCAAATAAAGCGTACTCATGATACCTCATTAGGTCGTGCTCTTGATTTGTCGACAATCGCTCATGCGGTTAAAGTGCAGCGCTGGTATACTTCGGCGCAGCCGTTTTAGAGACGTGCTGGAGTCGTCGTAACCACCGCAGTAAACCACCGAGTGATGTCGGGGCAGCCAAACAATGCTCCGCCTGCTTCGCGGCATGGTCTTTCGTTGAGTGCGCCGCGTAGCTTGAGATTTTTTATAATCACAGCGACAGAAAAAAAGAGGTTAACGCAAAAATGTCCAAAACGCCGAAGATCATTTATACGCTCACCGACGAGGCGCCTGCGCTCGCGACATACTCTTTGTTACCCATCATTGATGCTTTCACCGACTCTGCCGGTGTCGAAGTTGAGACGCGGGATATCTCTTTGGCGGCGAGGGTGTTAGCGCAGTTCCCAGATGTGCTCAGCGATGAACAGCGTGTCAGTGACGATTTAGCAGAGCTCGGCCAGCTTGCTACTATGCCAGAAGCCAACATCATTAAACTACCCAACATTAGTGCCTCTGGCCCGCAGCTAAAAGCGACCATTAAAGAGCTGCAAAGCCAGGGTTACCCACTGCCCAATTACCCTGATGAGCCGAAGAACGACGAGGAAGCATCGGTCAAGGCTCGTTATGACAAAGCTAAGGGCAGTGCGGTAAACCCCGTATTGCGCGAAGGCAATTCCGACCGCCGTGCGCCCAAGTCAGTTAAAAACTACGCTCGCAAATACCCTCACCGTATGGGGGAGTGGAGCGCTGACTCCAAGTCGCATGTTGCTCACATGAGCGAAGGTGATTTCTACGGTAGCGAGCAGTCGGCCGTCATGGAGAAAGCCACTACGCTGAAAATCGAGCTACAGCAAAAAGATGGCACTAACGTTGTGCTGAAACCAAGTCTTTCCGTACTGGCTGGTGAAGTCATTGATGCTGCCAGCATGAGCAGTCGCCGCCTGCGCAGCTTTATCGATGGCCAGATTAGCGATGCCAAAGAGAGTGATGTGCTGTTTTCGCTGCACCTGAAAGCCACCATGATGAAGGTATCTGACCCCATCATGTTCGGCATTGTGGTTGAGGAGTTCTACAAGGACGTACTTGCAAAGCATGCGGATACGTTAAAAGAGGTGGGCTTTAACCCGAATAGCGGTATCGGCGATCTGTACAGTGCAATTGAAAAACTGTCTAGTGATCAGCAGGCAGCAATCAAAGGCGACATCGAGGCGCTTTACAAAGAGCGTCCGGCGATGGCGATGGTGAATTCTCATAAGGGGATTACCAACCTACACGTGCCTAGCGACGTGATCATCGACGCCTCCATGCCTGCCATGATTCGTGATTCAGGCAAGATGTGGAATGTTAACGATGAGCTTCAGGACACGAAAGCAGTTATTCCTGACCGCTGCTATGCCACGATTTATCAAGCAGTCATTGAAGATTGCAAGAAAAATGGTGCATTCGATCCTACCACTATGGGCAGTGTGCCCAATGTTGGCCTTATGGCGCAGAAAGCTGAGGAGTACGGCTCCCACGACAAGACCTTCCACATTCCGGCAGATGGTACTGTCGTTGTTACTGACGAAACGGGCCAAACCCTATTTAGCCACCCTGTGGAAGCTGGTGACATTTGGCGTATGTGCCAAACAAAAGATGCACCGATTCAGGATTGGGTGAAGCTTGCGGTGACTCGTGCTCGTGATAGTGGTGCTCCAGCAATCTTCTGGCTTGATGCTAACCGCGCCCACGATGCTCAGCTGATCAAAAAGGTAGAAACCTACCTGAAGGATCACGACACGGCTGGTCTGGATATTCGCATTCTTGCTCCTGTGGATGCTATGCAGATCTCCCTTGAGCGCATCCGTAAAGGCGAAGACACCATCTCTGTGACTGGTAACGTACTGCGTGACTACCTCACTGACCTATTCCCGATTATGGAGCTGGGCACCAGTGCCAAGATGCTCTCTATCGTTCCGCTGATGAACGGTGGTGGTCTGTTTGAAACAGGTGCGGGTGGCTCTGCGCCTAAGCATGTTCAGCAGTTCCTGGAAGAGAACCACTTGCGTTGGGACTCCCTGGGAGAATTCCTGGCACTAGCGGCGTCTTTGGAGCACTTGGGTAGTACCTTTGGTAACGAGCGTGCGACGCTGCTGGCAAAAGCGCTGGATGAGGCTAACGGCCAATTCCTCGACAGTAATAAGTCGCCATCGCGTAAAGTGGGCGAGCTTGATAACCGCGGCAGCCACTTCTATTTGGCGATGTACTGGGCGGAAGCACTGGCTGCTCAGGACCAGGATGAAGAGATGAAAACGCTCTTTACACGTCTGGCGGAAACGCTGAAAGCTAATGAAGCCACCATCGTTGATGAGCTGAATAGTGTTCAGGGCCAATCCATGGATATCCAAGGCTATTTTCACCCAAATGGTGAGCTGGCCAGCCAAGCAATGCGTCCAAGTAAAACACTGAACGATGCGTTAGCCATGGTAGCTAAAGGCTAGTCACAGCCGTAGCAATCACTGTTATGGCTGCTATCACCCCTCGTCCGCTAGTCGGGCGAGGGTTTTTTGTCCCGCCTAGTGTGATATTTTGTTTTTTCCATGAACCCTTGCTGTCGATGCGCGTCTTACTTAGCGTAACACTTGATAAGGCGCTGCCCGTCAGCCGAGAGACGATAACCCTTGCTGCTTATGCCTATTACTGACAGCCCTTGTTTGGCGGTCACCCTACAAGCGGGAGTGACACGTCCTGATATGCCCGGCTACGATGATGACTTGGCGGTGCAGTCAGCAAAGCCAGAGCTGGCCCAACCGCCGTTATATAAAGTCGTGCTTCACAATGACGACTACACTCCTATGGAGTTTGTTGTTGAAGTTTTACAAGACTTTTTTGGTATGGATAGTGAGAAAGCGGTGCAGGTAATGCTCACGGTGCATACCCAAGGTAAAGCGACCTGCGGCATTTTTACCCGTGATATTGCCGAAACCAAAAGTTACCAAGTGAATGAATACGCCCGCGAATGTGAGCATCCATTAATGTGTGATATCGAAGCCGCTAACTGAAAGCGTTGAAAAAAGTTAGCGATGGGGCTTGCAACCGTGCCATTTGTACCCGATGTTGAAAGTGCCGGTCGATTAGACTGATCCGATGCAACCCCTAGGTGGTTATATGCCCTAGGTAGTAGCAAAAAGGGGACTGCCATGCTGAGCAAAGAACTTGAACTGACCCTGAACACGGCCTTCACCGTGGCACGCTCTAAACGCCACGAATTCATGACCGTTGAGCACCTGCTCTTAGCATTGCTGGACAATGCCTCCGCAGTAGACGTGCTGAAGGCGTGTGGGGCAAACCTCGACAAGCTGCGGTCCGATCTGCAGGATTTTATTAACTCGACCACGCCGTTGATCCCTGAAGGGCAGGGCGATCGTGAAACGCAACCGACGCTTGGTTTTCAGCGTGTATTGCAGCGTGCAGTGTTTCACGTGCAGTCATCTGGTAAGAGCGAAGTCACTGGCGCAAACGTGTTAGTGGCTATCTTTTCAGAGCAAGAGAGCCAAGCAGTTTACTTCCTGAAGCAACAAAGCGTTGCGCGCGTGGATGCGGTGAACTACATCGCTCACGGTATTTCCAAAGTTGCTGGGCATGGCCCGTCACCTTCTCCTGCTGCTCAAGAGAGTGAAGACGCCGAGGAGGGCAGTGCCGAAGGGGCTGCGCATCCGTTAACGGGATATGCTACCAATCTGAATGAGCATGCGCGTCAGGGCAAAATTGACCCATTAATTGGCCGTGACCATGAGCTTGAGCGCGTGGTGCAGATTCTGGCGCGCCGTCGTAAGAACAATCCACTATTGGTGGGCGAGGCAGGGGTAGGTAAAACTGCCATCGCTGAAGGATTGGCGAAACGTATTGTGGAAGAGGATGTGCCTGAGGTCATCGCCGATGCCGTGGTCTATTCGCTGGACATGGGCGCGCTGTTAGCTGGCACCAAATACCGCGGTGATTTCGAAAAACGCCTCAAAAGCTTGCTGAGCGAATTGCGCAAGCAGCCTAACGCGGTGCTGTTTATCGATGAGATCCATACTGTCATTGGTGCCGGAGCGGCGTCTGGTGGTGTTATGGATGCATCTAACCTGCTAAAACCTTTGCTCTCTTCCGGTGAGCTGCGCTGTATTGGTTCAACGACCTTCCAGGAATTCCGCGGTATTTTTGAGAAGGATCGTGCGTTGGCTCGTCGCTTCCAGAAAGTGGATGTGTTGGCGCCCTCTGTAGATGACACCATTAAGATTCTTAAGGGGCTGCGCTCTCGTTTTGAAGAGCACCACGAGCTTAAGTATACCGATGGTGCATTAGAGAGTGCCGCACGCTTGGCAGATCGTTACATCAACGATCGTCACTTGCCAGACAAGGCGATTGACGTGATTGATGAAGCTGGCGCTCACCAGCGTATGCTGCCGCCAGAAGTGCGTACGAACACTATCGATGTGGAACAGGTAGAAGCGATCGTCGCTTCAATTGCACGGATTCCGCCGAAGAGCGTTTCAAGCTCTGATCGTAAGTTACTTGAAAAGCTTGATCGTGATCTTAAGATGCTGGTGTTTGGTCAAGATGAAGCAATTGATACGCTATCGGCAGCTATCAAGCTTTCCCGTGCTGGGCTGAAGTCGCCAGATAAACCGGTAGGCAGCTTCCTGTTTGCAGGCCCAACTGGTGTAGGTAAAACCGAAGTGGCTAAGCAGTTGGCGCATATCATGGGCATTGAGCTGGTGCGTTTCGATATGTCGGAGTACATGGAGCGCCACACTGTGTCGCGCCTGATCGGTGCTCCTCCTGGCTATGTGGGTTACGACCAGGGTGGATTGCTTACTGAAGCGGTTACAAAACAGCCCCACTGTGTTCTCCTGCTCGATGAAATCGAGAAAGCGCACCCAGAAGTCTTTAACCTTTTGCTGCAGGTTATGGATCACGGCCGCCTTACGGACAACAACGGCCGCGAAGCGGACTTCAGGCACGTTATTCTGATCATGACCTCGAACGCAGGTGCAGAGCAGGCATCTCGCCGCTCAATCGGTTTCCAGAACCAAGATCACTCGACGGATGCCATGGAAGTAATTCGTCGCACCTTCTCGCCAGAGTTCCGTAACCGCTTGGATGGGATTATTCAATTCCATGCGTTACAGACCTCTGTGGTGCGCAATGTGGTAGATAAGTTCTTGATTGAACTTCAAGCTCAGCTTGACGAGAAGCGCGTGCAGCTGGAGGTGGACGACACTGCACGAGACTGGTTAGCAGAAAAAGGCTACGATCCGGACATGGGTGCACGGCCAATGGCTCGCTTGATCCAAGAGAAACTCAAGAAGCCGCTGGCTGAGATGATTCTGTTTGGTGAGTTAGCGGAGCACGGTGGTATGGTGCACGTTAGCCTTGAGGAAGGTGAGCTGCACCTTTCTACTGAATCAGAAATGGCGGATGCGCCCTGAAAAGGGCGCTAAGATCGCTTTTGAGCATTACACGTGGTTCGAGCTAGTAGCCAGCACAGTCACAGCGCCCTGTCATCGACGGGGCGTTGTCGTTTCCAGGGAGCGGCGCCGTATTTAAAGCAGACGTACATGCGCTAGCGTAGCTTGCTCAACAAGCGTCATGAAGGCTTAGCGCGAACGGTAGACAATACGGCCTTTAGAGAGATCGTAAGGCGTCAGTTCCACTTTTACCTTGTCGCCAGTTAGAATGCGGATATAGTTTTTACGCATTTTACCGGAGATATGAGCGGTAACGACATGGCCGTTTTCAAGCTCAACACGGAACATGGTGTTGGGAAGGGTATCAACAATAACGCCTTCCATTTCAATATGATCTTCGCGTGCCATATAGGCAGATCCTCACTTATTTAACGTAGTATTTAAGACAGCGGTTAGTCGAGCAATAGCTTCACAAGGCGTTATTATATCCTAGGCGCCAAAGAAACAGCGCTATATTGTGCCGTAAGCCTGCCGTCAAGGCAAAAAAGCTGGAGAGATTAGCAAATTAAAGGCCTCCAGTGTCGCCCATCAAGCACTTCTATGGGTGTGAAAGCTCGCTTGTAGCGCATTTTTCGACACTCCTCAATCCAGTACCCAAGGTATAGGTGTGGTAGAGAGTGTCGGCGACATAGCTCAATGAGCTTAAGAATAGCGAAGGTGCCCAGAGAGCGCTTATCAAGCTCTTCGCTTACCCCGAAGAAGGTGTAGATCGCCGAAAGGCCATGCTCCAACTGGTCAAAGGCAGCGACGGCGACCAACTCTTCTCCCAAGTACATCTCCATTAACTTCGCATATGGCTCATCCAGGGTTAGAAAGGTTCTGTACTGTTCCCGGCTAGGGGGGTACATATCACCATCGGCATGGCGTGAGCGGATGTAGTTCGCATAGAGCGTATAATGATCGGTTAAAAAGCGTGCAGGAATTACCCGAGTAGTAACATCCCTATTACGTTGCAATGTTTTTCGCTGGGTGCGGTTAGCGGTAAAATGATCAATGGGGATGCGTACGGACTGACAGGCGTTGCAGCCCTCACAGTGAGGGCGATAAAGGTGGCGTCCGCTACGCCGAAACCCCAGTAATGACAACGAATCATAGACACCTGGAACCGGCGACTCCTGGGGGTCTAAAAAAAGCGTGGTAGCCTCTCTGTCGGGCAGGTAACTACACGCATGTGGCACGGTCAGGAAGAAGCGCAAATCCCGCACCGGGCGTCGAGGAGCGTTACTGCTCACGGCCTGCCTCCTTAGTTAATCTAGCGTTCGGCCATTTAGGCTTGATAAGCCAAAGCAACCGCTGCCAGCCACGGCGAGCATGGCACGATAGGTGCTTCATAGACTGAAGGTGTTAAGCTAAATACATTTTCCGGTAACCACTGTTCAAGATAGTTGATGAACGTCTCGCGAGCGACTGTTGTTGCACCAAGACTGGCCAAATGTGGTGTATGCATTTGACAATCAATCAGCTTGCCACCATGAAGCTGCATTGCACGGGCTAAATGAGCAAGCGCTATTTTGGAGGCGTCTGGAGTATTTGAGAACATCGACTCGCCAAAGAATACTGGCCCCATGGCTAGCCCATACAGGCCGCCCACCAGGTGGCCTGAATGATGCACTTCAATGCTGTGGGCAATACCCAGTGCGTGAAGGTGCTGGTACGCTTTTCGCATATCTGCATTGATCCAGGTGCCGGGCTCGCCTTGGCGGGGAGCGGCACAGGCAGTAATCACCTGCTCAAAGTGTTGATCTAAAGTGACAGTGAAGCCACCATTACGTAGACGTTTAGCAAGGCTGCGGCGCAGTTTAAACTGTGTTGGCCGTAGTATCATGCGGGGGGTGGGGCTCCACCATAAAATGGGTTCGTCGTCGCTATACCAAGGGAAAATACCCCGACGGTAAGCGTCAACTAACCAGTGTGGCGAGAGTTCGCCTCCCGCAGCCAGTAAACCGTTTGGCGAATCAAGTGCCAACGCGGTAGAAGGAAATAGCGGATGTGGCGATGAAAGCCAAGGTAGCATTGCTTGCTCCTGTTACTAAGCGCTTCAAGAAGCTCTGTGACGGCGGAAGGATGCTCGGTATGATGCAAACTCGCAAGTGGATTAAAGACGCCACTCAGGTGTAAAGGGAGAATCGCTTGAAAGTAAATAAGGCGGTAGACAAGCGAACGCAGCGTAATTCGCGTCAACCATCATCAGCCTCTTCGGCCAGGGTAAAAGCTGCGAAGGATAAAGCCCGCCGGTTTGGTCTACGTTTACAGGGCTCGGTGCGCGAAGGCGTAGTTGTGGTGTTGCTTGCACTGTGCGTATTCTTGCTATTAGCACTGTTTAGTTATCACCCCGCGGACCCAGGATGGTCTTATCAGGGGCCGGAAACTGATGTGCGCAACTGGATGGGGCCCGTTGGTGCCTGGCTCGCTGATGTTCTTTACTCATTATTGGGTGCCAGTGCTTTGTGGTGGCCAGGCATGTTTGGTTATGCTGCCTGGTGGCTAATGCGCTCCCGCCAAGTGCGTTTTGAATTAGACCCTGTTGCAATCGCTGTGCATGCCGGAGGCTTAGTGTTACTGATGTTTGGTACCACTATGCTTGGTGCGTTGCACTTTTATCACCCTGATAGCATTTTACCCTACGCCTCCGGCGGTATTTTAGGGGAGGGATTGGTTGGAACCTTAAAACCACTGGTGAGCAGTGGCGGGGTGGGGCTCATCGCTGCGGCACTTATTTTAATTGGCTTTCCGCTCTTTAGCGGTATGTCGTGGCTGCAGGTGGCCGATGAGGCAGGGCGCCGGTTATGTAAGTTAGGTGGCTGGTTTAGTGCCCGCCGTGCTAAAGGGCGGGCGAAGCGTGCCGAGCGTGCTGCTGTTCGTGCTGCCGCTAAAGCGGCCTCCCAAAAGGTCAAAGAGAGATCGCGCGCTGAATCTCAAGCCGCAGAGCCTAAAGTGTCAGAGCCTAAAGCAGCAGGGTTTTCAACAGGAAAGTTAAGTGCAGTTGATGTTGAAGCGCCAAAATCGCGGGCAGTGGAACCTAAGTTGTTTGCGCAAGAGCGCGATGAAGGCGCGCCAGTAATAAGTGCCAAAAGAGATGGTGAGAGAAGTGTTGAGAGCGCTGTTGTTGGTGACAATGTTGGTAAGAATATTGGTAAGAGTACTGGTGAAGACGTAGATAAAGATGTGGGTGAGGAGGTTAGTCAAGGTGCTGATGAAGCTCCCACCCCCCCCCCCAGAAAAGCAGCAGGTAATGACACTGAGCGTACGCGCGAACACCGTCGTGAACGCCGGGAGCCTAGCTTTTCCGCGCCGCTGAGTGGCGCTGATGAAGATGCTTCAGACATTACGGATACGTCGATCCCTTGGGAGACCGCTGCTGCTTCTGCCTTTAATGCACGGAGCACAACAGAAATACCCCATACAGCATCATCGGCGCAGCAGACCGGTAGCGGTGCACTCAGCACAGAGACTAATAGTGCGCCTGAGCCAAGGGTGCCATCGAGTGCAATATCTGCTAGCGCAAACGTAGAGGAGGTGAAAGCAACACCCATAGCACCCCGTGAAGACGCGTTTTCAATAAAGCCTAAAGAAGACGAACTGGAGCAGGCCCCTCCAGAGCCACTGGCTGCTCAAGAATTAGCGGCCGAGCCTAAGGTGGAGGAGCCTAAGCATAATGAAAGTGCTATCTCTCAGCCAGTTGAGCCCGCTGATGAGGTGCACAACGAACCATTCTCTCGCCAATATGAGCAGCCAAAAGCTGCCGACGTTTCACCTTCTGAGCCGGCATCTGCACTTTCTCTGCGTGCCACTCGCGGGGAGGAAGGGGCGGAGGCTGTGACGAAGCAGTTTTTTGCTGGTCAAGAGGATGACACTGAGGTAGCACGCAAAAGTGATGCTGCTCCTGTGACCTCTGAGCCGCCCCGCGCTCGGGTGCCAGAGATAGTTCCAGAGCCGGTATGGGAAGATGACGAAGATGATGCTGACATGGCTCACTCTCCTATTAGCCATTCCCCCCGCTCGGTCTCAAGTTCGGTCTCAAGCTCTATACCTGCCGTCCCGACGGCTACCCCAGCATCAGTACGTCACGAGCCGGTGTTTTCTACCGAGCCCGTCGAAGAGGAGTCTGATAACGGTCCTACGCTTTGGACAGTGGAGCATTTGCAGAGTCAGCGGCCTGCCTTTGAAACCATGGATGAGCCTGAGGGCGATGTGCCAAGCCTGCAATTATTAACCCCTGCAGAGCCGCACCAGCCGAACTATACCGATGAGCAGTTAGCCGATATGGCTGAGCTACTTGAAGTGCGGCTACGTGAATATGGTGTTAAAGCGGAAGTTGTTGATACTTGGCCTGGCCCGGTTATCACCCGTTTTGAAATCAAGCCTGCTGCTGGCGTTAAGGTTTCTAAAATCAGCAATCTTGCTAAAGATTTGGCGCGTTCGCTGATGGTGAAAAGTGTTCGTGTAGTGGAGGTTATTCCCGGTCGTCCAACGGTGGGGATTGAAATACCGAATCCCAATCGGGCCATGATTCGTTTACGCGAGGTCATCGATTCTGACCGTTACCAGCAAGAAACCTCGCCGCTAACCATGGCGCTAGGCCAAGATATTGGCGGTGGGCCAGTGGTGGCCAATCTCGGCAAAATGCCCCACCTCCTGGTGGCAGGTACAACCGGGTCAGGTAAGTCAGTGGGTGTAAACGCCATGTTGATTTCGATGCTGCTGAAAGCCAAGCCCAGCGAGCTGAAATTGATCATGGTCGACCCGAAAATGTTGGAACTGTCAGTATATGATGGCATTCCTCATTTGCTGGCGCCTGTGGTGACCGACATGAAGGAGGCCGCTAACAGCTTGCGCTGGTGTGTCGCTGAAATGGAGCGCCGCTATAAATTGATGGCAGCCATGGGGGTGCGCAATATTGCTGGTTTCAATGGCCGTTTGGATGAAGCCGAACGCGCTGGTGCCCAGGTTGCAGATCCACTTTGGGAGCCCCAGCCATGGGAAGTGCATCAGCCGCATCCTGTGCTGGAAAAGCTGCCTTACATCGTAGTGGTAATCGACGAATTTGCCGATATGTTTATGATCGTTGGCAAAAAAGTGGAGGAGCTTATCGCGCGGTTGGCACAAAAGGCTCGTGCAGCGGGTATTCATTTGATTCTAGCTACCCAGCGCCCCTCTGTTGATGTGGTAACAGGTCTCATCAAGGCCAACATTCCTTCTCGAATGGCATTTCAAGTGTCGTCACGCATTGATTCGCGGACCATCCTGGACCAGGGCGGTGCGGAAAGCTTGTTGGGTCATGGTGATATGCTTTACCTACCTGCTGGCTCTGGCCCGCCCAACCGTATTCACGGTGCCTTCGTCGATGATGATGAGGTTCACCGGGTGGTAGACGATTGGAAGCGCCGCGGCTCACCAGAGTATATCGAGGAGATCCTTTCCGGCGGAGTGACTGCGGATGCCTTAACTGGCTTGGAAGCCGAGGGTGTGGATGGTGATGATGCTGAGCAGGATGCGCTCTACGATGAGGCTGTGCAGTTCGTTACTGAAACACGTAGAGCATCGATCTCGGCGGTGCAGCGTCGCTTCAAAATCGGCTATAACCGGGCAGCTCGGTTAGTAGAAGCGATGGAAGGCGCGGGGGTTGTATCCTCAATGGGTAGCAATGGCGCCCGCGAAGTACTAGCGCCGCCACCTGTTGGCCACTAAGGCGGCACTAGCCGCCTTGTAAATCATGCAATAAACGTGAAAGTCGCGCCGCAGCTGAAACCCTGCGGCGCGTTTCGCGTCTTAGGGTACACATGGAACGTCTTAATGCCGTATGCCCAAGCAACAGGCTTAAGCACGACCGCTTTTCGGCAACAATTGCCTAGGGAGTACATTAATGCGCCATACTCACACACGACGCACTTCATCATTGGCACTGGCTGCCAGCGCTCTGGGGTTAACGCTTTCTGCCCCTAACGTATGGGCAAATGAGGCCGCCGAACGTTTAACCGAGCGGCTTGATCCGCTAGAAAGTTACCACGCGACTTTTGAGCAAAAAATATTAGGTGGTAGCGGAGAGCGTCTGCAAAGTGCACACGGTGAAATGTGGCTCTCTCGTCCTGGTATGCTGCGTTGGGAAGTCGAAGCGCCGTATTCTCAAGTGGTGGTGTCAGATGGTAGCGATGTATACCTTTACGACCCTGATCTTGAGCAGGTAACGATTCAAGCGATGGATAACCGTGTCTCCCACACGCCTGCGTTGCTGCTATCAGGTAGTGCTGCCGATTTGACCTCCAGTTATGACGTATTTTACGAGCAGGAAGATGGTGGCGATATTTTTACTCTAATACCCTCCTCGGCAGATACGCTATTTGAAGAGTTGAGTATGGTATTTAATGGCCAAACGCTGACAGAACTGTGGATGATGGATAGTACAGGCCAGCGCACAGCAATCACGTTTAGTAATATTACCCGCAATGGCAACATTGACCGCAGCCTGTTTGACTTTGACATTCCACAAGGCACTGACGTAATCCGTGAGACTTTCTAGGACTGAGAGTTTCTAGAACTGAGAGCTTCTAGAACTGAGAGTTTCTAGAACTGGGAGCTTCTAGGACCTGCTGCTTTTTTAGTTCTCTTTCTTGACCGTTTCAGGCGCCTTAGGGCGCCTGATCTGCTTCTTGGTCACGCTGCTCTCGCCACGCCATAATCTCCCCGAAGCGCTTTTCTTGCCCTATTGAGCTTGGTTCATAAAAGCGAGAAACGGGTATCTCCTCTGGCCAGCAATTATGGGTACTGCCCGCAGGGTAACCGTCAGGCTCGTTGTGGGCGTAGCGATAGCCCTGCCCATGACCTAATTGTTCCATTAGCTTGGTGGGCGCATTGCGTAAATAGCTGGGCACCTCTAGGGTGGGCTGCTGCTGGGTAAACTGCTTGGCTGCTTTCCAGGCGCGGTCAATACGGTTGCTTTTCGGTGCTACTGCCAAGTGAATGGCGGCATGAGCAATTGCTCGCTGCCCTTCGTAATCACCTAAGCGTAAGTACGCATCCCAGGCGGCTATTACTAAGGGTAAAGCACGCGGGTCAGCGTTACCTACATCTTCAGAAGCAATGGCGGTTAAGCGACGTACAATATCCAGCGGGTCACCGCCACCTTGTATAAAGCGTGCCATATACAGCAGTGCGGCATCGGGCCGCGATGAGCGGATCGATTTATGAATCGCCGAAAGTAGGTCGTAATAAGCGTCTCCCTGCTTATCAAAAGCGCTTGAGTGATGGCCTACTATGTCAGCTAGCATCACCTTGCTTAGCACCTCTCGGCCATTACGCTGCTCGGTAAAGTCACAGGCGGTTTCAAGTAGCCCTAACGCCCTGCGAGCATCGCCTGCGCTGGCATGGGCCAATGTCTCTAATACTCCCTCTTCAACGTCGATAAGGCGCTTACCTAGCCCTCGCTCCTCATCGCTCAGGGCGTGGCGCATAACGGCTATCAACTCATCTTGGGTAAGTGATTTCAGTACGTAAACCCGAGCGCGGGATAGCAACGCAGAGTTAACCTCAAAAGAGGGGTTTTCGGTTGTTGCTCCAATCAAGGTTAGCAAGCCAGACTCAACGTGAGGCAGTAGTGCATCCTGCTGACTCTTATTTAATCGATGAATTTCGTCTAAAAAAAGCAGCGTAGGGGCGGTGCTCTGTCGAGCACGTTCAACCACCAGACGAATCTCTTTCACGCCAGCCATGACGGCGCTTAAGTGCTCTAAGTGAGCGTTTGAAGCGCGCGCTAGCAGCTCCGCCAGCGTCGTTTTCCCCACCCCAGGTGGTCCCCATAGAATCATCGAGCGCACTACACCAGACTCTGCCATTCGGCGTAGCGGTTTATCTGGCCCTACAAGTGCTTGCTGGCCAACATAGTCGTTAAGGGTAAGCGGTCGCATGCGGTAAGCGAGCGGCGAATCATCGGCTGGCGGCAGGCCCTGACGGTCAAAAAGATCCATGTAAACTTCCGTTGTAAATCGAGATGTTGAACAACACGCTGTTAACAAGTGTCTGTGGTAAAGAGTGAACGGTGGGGCTACCTTTGGCATATCCTATGAAAAGTCTATCGGAAAAGCCTGTTAAGGAAACCTCAGCTTGCGAGTGAAAAATAGGTGTTTTAAGAAAAAATAAGAAAATGAGTCCTGGTAATTGTGCCCCCTTGCGAATAATTGGTGAGAGGCGCATGGTTAATTATCAACTCAAGTGTAGTGGAAACGAGTTCATGATCGTGTGCCTAGGTTTCCTAAAAATAGGGAGCAATAGGCATGACACTCAAAAAGGAGACGGCACGATGTTAAACCAACTGCGTCTAGATCATGCCAATATGGCGCGTATGCTCCATGTGCTGCAGCTTAAGCAGAAAACGTTGGTTCTGGGGGAACGTCCCAATTTTCAACTGATGCGTGAAGTAGTGGATTACATTTTGTCCTACATGGATGGCTTTGCTACACCTTTGGAGCGGATCTGTGTGGAACGGCTTCAGGCGCAAGCGCCTGATGACCTTCCGTTGATGGAGAAAATGGCCACCGACTATCGTGAGCTGAAGCCTCGTCTGCTACGGCTTTCCAATGATATCGACATGATCCTGATGGATAATATCCTGCCGATGGATCGTTTTGCAGAAGACTTGAAAGCTTATCTTGAAGCACACCGTGCCTACCTGCGTGATGAGCGTGAGGGGCTTTTTCCTCTCATTGACAAACACTTTAGTCCGGAAGATATGCAAGAGCTGCGTGACGCACTGCCTGATGGCGCTGAAAAAGAGCTAGAACGCCTTCAACTCGCTTATCCTGAACTTTACGCTGAACTGTGCGGTGCCGAAGTTCCATCTCTTTAAGGGGGAGGGTATCCATTCAGAGTAACGCGGGGCGTGTTAAACTAGCGCTCCGCTTTTTATTGATGGTCTGGAGAGTACTGGCGTGGCGAGAGCGTATGAAAGGTTAGGTAAATCTTAATGGCAGGGCCAGTACTGATTTTTGATTCTGGTGTAGGCGGTCTTTCCGTCGCCAGCTCTTTGCGTCAGCATTATCCTGAGATGGCAATGTGTTACGCCTGCGATAATGCTTGGCTGCCCTATGGTCGACGAGATGATAACGCTTTAGCTAAGCGTATCGTGGAGGTTTGCCAAGCAGCGGTTAAGGCATGCCAAGCCAGTGTTTTGGTGGTTGCCTGCAATACCGCCAGTACACTGGCCCTTGCAGCGCTGCGGGAAACCTTGAGGGTTCCCGTGGTAGGCACGGTGCCGGCAATTAAACCGGCAGCACTGGTGAGTAAAGCGCGTCACATTGGCCTCCTGGCTACCAGTGCTACCGTCAATCGGCCATATACCCAAGGGTTGATAGAGAGCTTTGCTGGTGACTGCTTGGTAACTAAGGTAGCGGCGGATGCACTGGTCACCGAGGCAGAAGCATGGCTTGCTGGTGTACCACTTAACACCAGCCGTATCGACCAAGCACTGCAGCCTCTGTGGCATGCTATTCAGTCTACCCCCGGGCTGGATACAGTGGTGCTCGGTTGCACCCACTTTCCACTCTTAAAGCACTTGCTGGTGAGGCTCGCTCCATCGCCACTGAAGTGGGTGGATTCTGGTGATGCCATTGCTCGGCGGGTAGGGGAAGTAGCGAAAACACTTGCCTACAGCAGAGTCGATGGCCGCTGCTTTACCACTGCTGCGGCGGATGAACTGGTTGAAGGGTTTGCTCGCTATGGCTTCCAAGCTCCGCAGCGTTTAACACTTGCCCAGTGATCAATTGCCCGCGCCACTAGCCTCCCCAATTATTTATGCCAACTGTTGCTAATTATTGTTACTGATTATTAATAACTGTTGTTGCTAACTACTGATACTACCTATGTTAAGAGGAGCCACCTTGGCGATTCCCACTGTCGATCCAGAACGCTATGCTGAGCAGTTAGCTGAAAAGCGTGCCTATGTTGAGAGCACTTTCGCCTCTTTCATGCCGCCTGCGCTTGAAGTGTATCCTTCGCCACCAAGCCACTATCGCCAGCGTTGCGAGTTTCGTATTTGGCATGAAGGTGATGACCTGTTCTATGCCATGTTCGAAGTGGATCCAGAAAATTCCAAAAATAAGAAGGTCGTGCGCCTTGACCAGTTTCCGGTCGCTAGTGCGCATATTAATGCGCTGATGCCGCGCCTGCGTGATGCGTTTCTGTCCAGTGATGAACTACGTCGCCGCCTATTCCAGGTCGAATTTCTGACTACGCTTTCTGGCGAAGCCCTTGTTACGCTGATCTACCACCGTCCGCTAGGGGAAGTCTGGGAAGAAGAAGCTCGTGCGCTTGAAAAGGCGCTGGGTATTATGATTATCGGCCGCTCACGTAAGCAGCGCATTGTGCTTACCCGTGACCATGTCTGGGAGCGCTTAACGGTAGATAGCCGTACGCTACACTACCAGCAGGTTGAGAACAGCTTTACTCAGCCTAACGCACATATATGCCAAACTATGCTGGGCTGGGCGCGGGAGGTCACTGCCGGACGCCAAGACGAAGACTTGGTGGAGCTCTACTGCGGTAACGGCAATTTTACCATAGCCCTTGCAGATAACTTCCGCCGCGTGCTGGCTACCGAAATTTCCCGTACCTCGGTGGCGAGTGCCAACGTTAACCTGGAGGCGAATAGCGTTACCAATGCCCAGGTGGCAAGAATGTCAGCAGAGGAGTTTTCTTTGGCACTGCAGGGTGAGAAGGCGGGGCGCCGGGTGGCTGAGATGGGGCTGGATGCATACGATTTTTCCACCGTCTTGGTTGACCCCCCACGCGCTGGACTGGATGAGCAGAGCTGCCAACACATCAGCGAATATGACCATATCGTCTATATTTCATGCAACCCGGCAACACTTGCCGAGAACTTAACCATACTTACTCGAACTCATCGCATCGAGCGGTTTGCACTTTTTGACCAGTTTCCTTTTACCAGCCACTGTGAATGTGGGGTGTCGCTCACACGGCGAGACACTTTCCAGTAAGCAATTTGTCAATAGATGTTTTGTCAATGGGTAATTTGTCAATAGTGCTTATGATGCATAAGCGGCATACACCATGAATAACCTGTCAGATGGTTAGGGCGGCAACCACAGGTAGCGTAAGCTAGCGGATAGAGTGGCCTAAGGGCCTATTGTCCTTCGTTTTTTGGCCAAATAGTGGCCCCAGGTAGTCGAGGTGATGGATGCATTACGTTGCGATTGAAGAGAGTCGGCGGGATCTTTTAAAGCAGCTACAAGAGCGACTGGACGCGCGACTGGAACCTGCTCGAGCGGCAGAAGTTGAAGCCTTCGCTCGGCACTTTTATGCCACTGTGCCGATTGAAGATCTGGTTGATCGCCGACTAGATGATCTCTACGGCGCAACGCTGTCGATTTGGCAGTTTCTGCAAAACCATGACCCCAAAAGCCCTAAAGTAAGAGTATTTAATCCGGATTTTGAAGAGCATGGCTGGCAGTCCACGCACACCTTTGTCGCGGTTTTACATGAAGATATGCCGTTTTTGGTCGACTCGGTACGCATCGAGCTTAACCGCCGGGGTCTAACCGTTCATGCTATCCAAAATGCTGTCTTTGCGGTAGGTCGAGATAGCCAGCATCAGTTAAAAGCGCTTGCTTCGCCGAAAGATGAAAACGCGCCTGAAGCACGTGAGTCACTGATAGTTATTGAAGTGGACCGCCATACCGACCCTGAATCGTTGTCCCGCATTGAGAGTAGGCTACACGACGTATTACGAGATGTGCGCACTGCGGTAGGCGATTTTGACGAGATGTGTGGGCAAATTACCGCGGCGATCCAAGAGCTTGAAAAAAACTGCCCACCGCAGATTGATCCAGATGATCACGAAGAAGCCATCGCTTTTTTAGAGTGGCTGCTGAAAGATAACTTTACGTTCCTCGGATACGACGAATATTTATTAGAAGGCAATGAGCTGCAGCGCGACTCAAACAGCGTGCTGGGTGTTTTCCGCCTTGACCAGCCGCGCTATCGCGAGCGTATTCGCACCGAAGAGGGTATTGATGAGAATGAAGACTACGTGCTGGTCCCCCAGCTATTGTCGTTCGCCAAGAGCGCTCATCACTCCCGTGTGCATCGCCCCACGTACCCTGACTACATCACGGTTGACCGCTATGACGATGATGGCAATGTAATCGGTGAACGGCGCTTCTTTGGTCTGTTTACCTCTACGGTATATAACGAGTCTCCGCGCAATATTCCGCTGTTGCGCCGCAAGCTAAAAGCCGTGATGGATATTGCCGGGTTTAACCCCCATGGGCATAACGGCAAGCAGCTGCTCCAAGTATTGGAGGTATATCCTCGCGACGACCTGTTCCAGATCAGCACGGAATCTCTTGCCAGTACTGCGTTAGGCATTCTCAATATTCGTGAGCGCCGTCAGGTGCGCCTGTTTATCCGTGCAGACGTCAGCGGTAAGTTCTACTCCTGCTTGGTGTTTGTACCGAGGGATGTATTCTCTACCGATTTGCGCCAGCGTATTCAAGGCATGTTGTGCGACGAGCTGGATGCCCACTTTGGTGACTTTAACACCTACTTATCTGAGTCGGTGCTAGCGCGTATTCAGCTCATTCTGCGCTTTAACGGTGACACGCCCAGCCAGTACGATCTTAAACGCTTGGAAAGCAAAGTGGCGCGCTTGGCGCGCAGCTGGCGCGATGATCTGCAGGCGGCGATGGTCGAAGGATTTGGTGAAGAGCGCGCCAACCACCTGATTGACCAGTTCCATGAGGCGTTCTCGGCGAGCTACCGTGAAGATTTCAATGCCCGCACGGCAGTGTTTGATGTTCAGCACCTGCTGAACTTGGACAATGGCGAGGACCTCTCTCTGTCGCTGTATCGTCCGCTGGAAGAGCAGGCGGGTGGTATGAACCTGAAGCTTTTCCACCGCGAGTCACAGATACCGCTCTCCGACGTGCTGCCGATGATGGAGAACCTCGGTCTGCGGGTGATTGGCGAGCGTCCCTACGATATTAATGCTCCCCAGCAGCGCTACTGGATTCATGATTTCGAGCTGGAGCACAGCCGCGAAGGTGTCAACCTTAGCGAGATGCGCGATACCTTCAGCGAAGCGTTTAAGCGTATTTGGGCAGGTGAAGCGGATAACGACGCCTTTAATCGGTTAATTATTGGGGCTGGGCTGGACTGGCGTGAAGTAGCGATGCTGCGTGGCTACGCCCGCTATTTGAAACAGATCCGCTTTGGCATGTCCCAAGACTATATCGCAGCCACCTTGGTGAATTACCCGACTATTACCCAAGGGCTTGTTGAACTATTCCGACTGCGCTTTGACCCAGCGTACCAGCACAGCACGACTGACGACTGTGTAGCTCGCTTAAACGAGCATCTTGAAGGCGTTGCCAGCTTAAACGATGATCAGTTGCTGCGCCGCTTTATGGAGCTGATCCAAGCTACCCTGCGCACCAATTACTATCAGACAACTGATGGCGGTGGCTTCAAGGACTACATTGCCTACAAGCTGGAGCCTTCAAAAGTTACGGGGATGCCCAAGCCGCGTCCAGCGTTTGAGATTTTTGTGTGCTCGCCGCGGGTTGAAGGTGTTCACCTGCGCGGTGGCAAAGTAGCGCGGGGTGGTTTGCGCTGGTCTGACCGTTTGGAAGACTTCCGTACCGAAGTGCTCGGTCTGGTGAAAGCCCAGCAGGTGAAAAACGCGGTAATCGTACCCGTCGGCGCGAAAGGTGGCTTTGTATGCAAGCGCATGCCAGAAAACGCTGACCGTGAAACTCAGCAGAAAGAAGGTATTGCCTGCTATCAGATCTTTATTCGTGCTCTGCTGGATGTGACCGACAATTTAGTAGGTGGCGAGGTAGTGCCGCCACAAAACGTGGTGCGTCACGATGAAGACGATACCTATTTGGTTGTCGCTGCTGATAAAGGGACGGCTACCTTCTCGGATATCGCTAACGAAATATCCGTAGAGTATGGCCACTGGCTGGGTGATGCCTTTGCTTCTGGCGGCGCCAATGGTTACGACCATAAAAAGATGGCGATCACCGCTCGTGGTGCATGGGAATCGGTTAAGCGCCACTTCAAAAATCTAGATATAAACACCCAGCAAGACCTGTTTACAGTAGTGGGCATTGGCGATATGGCTGGGGATGTTTTCGGCAACGGCATGCTGCTGTCAGATAAAATCCAGCTGGTGGGAGCGTTTAACCACCTGCATATTTTTATCGACCCAAACCCCGATGCTGATGCGGCTTTTGCGGAACGTAAACGGCTGTTCAATTTGCCCCGTTCAAGCTGGGAAGATTATAGCGCTGAACTGATTTCCAAAGGTGGTGGTGTCTTTAGTCGTAGCGCTAAATCCATCGTTATTACGCCTGAAATGCAGCAAGCATTTGGTATTGAGGAAACGCGCCTGTCGCCCAATGACCTCATTCGCGCCATGCTAAAGGCGAAGGTTGATCTTATTTGGAACGGTGGCATCGGCACCTATGTGAAAAGTTCTGAAGAAACCGACGCTGATGTGGGCGACAAAGCCAATGATGCACTGCGTATTAATGGTGCAGAGCTAAACTGTCGCGTAGTGGGCGAAGGTGGCAACCTGGGCTTGACCCAACGTGGCCGAATGGAAGCAGCAGCCAATGGAGTGCGAGTTTACACCGACTTTATTGATAACGCTGGTGGGGTTAATTGCTCCGACCATGAGGTCAATATCAAGATATTGATCGATGAAGTGGTTAAGCGTGGCGATATGACTGACAAGCAACGTAACCAGCTGCTGGCGGAAATGACAGAAGAGGTTGCTGACCTGGTTATTCTGGATAACTATCGCCAAACCCAAGCGCTGGATCTGTCAGAGATTCTTTCCCACCATGGGATGGGGCCTTACCGCCGCTTTATTAGCGAGCTTGAGTCTGCTGGACAAATCGATCGCGAGCTTGAGTTTTTGCCCGCTGACGATGTGCTCAAAGAGCGAGCCAGCAGTGGTCAGGGGATGCGCCTGCCTGAGCTTTCGGTGTTGATCTCTTATGCTAAGAGTACGTTGAAAGGTGATTTGATCAACTCTGATGTGCCCGATGATCTCTATATCCATCGCCATCTGGAGCGGCTATTCCCGGCAGTACTGAGCGAGCGTTATAAAGATGAGATGTACGAGCATCGCCTGAAGCGTGAGATTGTGGCGACTCAGGTAGCTAATGATCTTGTCGATCATATGGGGATTGTATTTGTCCGCCGCCTGATGGACTCCACCGGTGCAGGCCGTGCTGATATTGCCCGTGCTTACATCGTTGCCCGAGACGCATTTAATCTGCCTGCTCTTTGGGCGCAGATCGAAGCCCTCGACAACCAAGTGCCGAGCCGTGTGCAGTACTCCATGATGCTTGACCTGATGCGTATGATCCGTCGCGCTACGCGCTGGTTCCTGCGCATGCACTTGGGGCTTTCTACTCAAGATGCGATAGAGTACTTCCGTCCGCGCTTAGCCCAGCTGCAAGAGGGGATTGGCGAGCTTCTAAGTGGGGAAGAGCAGGCCGCGTGGCACAAGCGCTGTGACGAGCTACAGGAAGCAGGTGTGCCGGAGGCGTTGGCCTCAACAGTGGCGGCAGCGCCTAGCCTCTATGCCGGACTGGGCATTATTCAGGCGGCGCGCATCACCAATGAGAAGCCCCAGCGGGTGGCCGAAGTGTTCTATGAAATTGGCAGCCGCCTTGAGCTTCCTTGGATGATTCAGCAGGTTACCCACCTAGAGGTACGGGATGCTTGGCAAGCCCAGGCGCGGGAAACCTTCCGTGACGATATTGACCGCCAGCAGTTGGCGCTCACCACCAGCGTATTGAAGCTTGAGGCCGGAAGCCGCGATACCCAGGAGCGTGTTGCCCAGTGGCTTGAACAGCACGCTGAGCTGCATCGTCGGTGGTGCCGCCTGATTGATGAAGTACGTGGTGGTAGCGAAGGCGGGTTTGCGCTGTTTGCCGTTGCCGTACGTGAATTGGTCGACCTTGCGGAAAGCGATAGCGAAGCATAATACACACTTCTCTACTGCTTAACGTACACATCGCGCCCTGGCCCAGACCAGGGCGCGTTTTTGTTATCGCCTTGCCTGCGACCCTGGCTCATGTGCGCTATACTGCCCGCGCCTCGCTTTACGCCTACGCTAATCTGTCCAGGAGAGTTCCTCTGATGTATAACCTCGCCCGCTCGTTGCTGTTTCGTTTAGACCCTGAAACGTCTCATGGTATGGCGCTGCGTGGGCTGGAGGCCCTGCACCGGGTTGGAGGTATTAAGCGCGTATATGGTGAGCCGGTAAGCGATCCTATTGAACTTATGGGGCTACGTTTTAATAATCGAGTAGGCCTAGCTGCTGGGTTAGATAAAAACGCTGACCATTTGGATGCGCTAGGCGCGTTGGGCTTTGGGTTTGTGGAAGTGGGTACTGTGACTCCCAAAGCACAGCCAGGCAACCCTAAGCCACGTCTATTCCGGTTGACGGGCCACGATGCGATCATCAATCGTTTTGGTTTTAATAACAAAGGGGTAGAGCATTTAGTTCAGCAGGTAAAGCAGCGCCACTATGGCGGGATTGTCGGTATCAATATCGGTAAAAACCTAGCTACCTCTGTGGAGCATGCCCTCGATGACTACCTGCTCTGTTTAGAGGCAGTCCACGGCGTGGCGGATTATATCGCGGTAAATATTTCATCACCCAATACGCCTGGGCTACGTACGCTACAATTTGGCGAACAGTTGGATGCGTTACTAGGGCCTATACGTGCCCGTAGTCATGAGCTGGACGCTGAGACAGGCCGTAAAGTACCTCTGCTGGTAAAAATCGCCCCTGATATGAGTGAAGAAGAGGTTGCGTTAGTAGCGGGAAGTATTGCCGGTAACGCTTTGGATGGTGTGATTGCCACAAATACCACGGTTTCTCGGGAAGCGGTAAGCGGTGATCCTCAGGCAGAAGAAGCGGGAGGGCTTTCTGGAAAGCCGGTATTCGAAGCGTCTAACACGGTTATTCGTTTGCTGCGCGCCCAGCTACCTACGCTGCCGATTATTGGGGTAGGGGGGATCGATAGTGGCGATGCGGCAAGTGCTAAAATTGCCGCAGGTGCCGATCTGGTTCAACTCTATTCAGGTCTGATTTATCAGGGGCCTGGGCTCGTTAGAGAGTGTGCAGAGGCGCTTAAAAGAGCGCGATAAACAGAAAGGCAGGTGGCAAGTGCGTGGGTATGTGCAGTAGGTAAGACCTAGAGTGCCGTTTTAATATTAATCACTATTAATATTAAGCATCGTTAATGTTAAGCACTAAAAAGCCCGCTTGTAAGCGGGCTCCGTATACTTAACTTAACTAGTGAAAGGTGAAAATTAATTAGGTCATAACCATGGGGTTTTTGTGGATGCCGGAGACGCCAGTCATACCATCCCATTGATCACCGCGCCCTTCACGCCAACCACTCATCCAGTATTCGCGTAAATTTACATCTTGGCTGGGACAATCGTCACGAGAGCGACCCGTGACACCTGCTTTATATCCGTGAACATAAGCCCGCTGGAAGCGATCACGTTTTTGTCGTTTCATTGGCTAACCTCTTTTCATGAAAGCCTTTGATGAGAAATAGCATTGGGTGCAACGTTTCGATAACTTAGTTTTGATAACTTACCGATTCGTTTTGATCTTTCATCTGACAGTGCACCGACAACTATTTCGAGAGCTGACTTCAAGAGCGAGTCGTCGCACAAGCACTAATGCCTAGCACTCACGTGCTGAACGGGCAAAGCGACGTTCTCAACCAGTCATAGGTCTACAAAAGGGGGCACATTGAGAGTGAGTAAACCCAATAGTGACCATGACGGTTAACGCATGCGTTTTTTTCAGTAGCTACACTCTTATTGTTAGACCATTATGGGGTCACTTGTCGAACATCAATTTGTAATAAGACGTAAACACATTTGCCATATACAGGAATAACGCGCCTTTGCGCGCGCTGAACACCATGACTGAAACGACTCAAACTGCCCCCCTTAACCTCCTGGCAACGTGCCCTAAAGGCATAGAAGGCCTGTTGGCGGATGAACTATTGGCCCTGGGCGCCGCACCGGGTAAAACCACCGTGGCAGGCGTTTATTTTTCAGCCAACCAAGAAACTGCCTATCGGGTGTGCCTTTGGTCTCGGCTGGCGAATCGGGTAATTTTACTGCTGACGCGGGAAGCCATGATTGATACTGCCGAGCAAGTACGCGAAGTGGTTGCTCGGTTACCCTGGACCCAGCAGCTTGCTCCAGGCAAAACGTTAGCGGTGGACTTCCATGGTCGTAGTGACCATATTCGCCATACTCGTTTTGGTGCTCAAACGGTAAAAGACGGTATTGTCGACTCACTCCAGTTGGCGGGGCAGGAGCGACCTAATATCGACATTAAAACGCCTAATCTGCGCATTTATGCCCATCTGCACCGATCTAACCTAACACTGGGTATTGATCTTTCCGGTGAAAGTTTGCATCGCCGTGGCTATCGCCGTGATGTTGGTCATGCGCCATTAAAAGAGAACTTAGCTGCTGCATTATTGGTACGCGCAGGCTGGCCTGAACGGGCAAAAGCTGGTGAGCCGTTGCTAGACCCCTTGTGTGGTGCTGGGACGTTGTTGATCGAAGCAGCGTTGATGGCCGCTGACCAAGCGCCTAACCTCAATCGTGAGCGGTTTGGCTTTCATGGCTGGGCAGGTCACGACGACTCACTATGGCTGGAGCTTAAGCGTGAAGCAGAGGCGCGAGCCTCGATAGGCCGTAAACGCTGTAAGACAGCGCTAGTGGGCTTTGATCAAAGTCCTGCGGCACTATCTGCCGCGAAAGCGAACGCCATGCGTGCAGGCATTCCTGCGCTAATTACCCTACATGGCCAAAGCCTTGCTCAACTAACGAGGCCAGAGACGCTGACTGCCGAGCAGGGGCTGTTAATCACTAACCCACCTTATGGCGAGCGTTTAGGTGAATTGCCAGAGCTGGTTCGCCTATACGCCCAGCTGGGTGAAAAGGCCAAAGCGCTGTTTCCTGGTTGGACGTTGGCACTGTTTACCGGCAACCCTGATTTAGGCCATCGCCTGGGGCTGCGTGCTCATAAACAGTACGCTCTGAAAAATGGCGCTTTGGATGCCAAGCTGCTGCTCATGGAGATTGGCAGCCGTCAAGCTGGGATCGATGCCTCCTCTGAGTTGGTGCAACAAAACGGCGATGCTGCTCAGCAGGGCGCTGTTAATGAAAAACCTGCCGTGTCAGAAAATGCGCAGATGTTTGCCAACCGATTGGTGAAAAACCAGAAGCGTTTGAAAAAGTGGCTCAAACAGAGTGGTGAGAGCTGCTATCGTATTTATGATGCTGATATGCCGGAATATGCCTTGGCGGTAGACCGTTACGGCGATCGAGTGCATGTGCAAGAGTACGCGGCGCCTAGCTCAATTAACCCTGCCCAGGCACAAAAGCGGCTATTCGATGCGCTGGAAGTGCTCCCTGATGCGCTGGGCGTTGATGCCAGCAAGGTCTATATCAAACGTCGCGAGCGGCAAGCCGGTAGCGCCCAATACCAAAAACGTGATGCCAGCGGTGAACGATTTGAAGTGTGCGAAGGTAGCGCGCGCCTTTGGGTGAACTTACGTGATTACCTCGACACCGGCTTGTTTTTGGATCACCGTCCTGTGCGCCGTATGCTGAGTGAGATGGCCAGCGGCAAGCGCTTTTTGAACCTGTTTTGCTACACTGCCACCGCAACCGTGCAAGCTGCGCTGGGTGGTGCAAGTGACAGTGTCAGTGTTGATATGTCGAATACCTACCTGGAGTGGGCACGAGATAATTTTGCGCTGAATAAACTGGATCCACGGTTACATCGAGTGGTGCGTGATGACTGCTTTCGTTGGTTGGAAACCGCTAACGCTGAGTTCGACTTGATCTTCATGGATCCGCCGACATTTTCGAACTCCAAAAAAATGCGCGATACTCTAGACGTACAACGTGACCACCCGCGGCTAGTAGAGCTTGCCATGGCGCGCCTTGCTCCAGGTGGAACGCTGGTGTTCTCGAACAATCAGCGGCGTTTCAAGCTGGATGAGGCACTTAGTGAGCGCTACGCGGTGGAGGATATTACCTCGCGTACCTTTGATCCTGATTTCCAGCGGCGCACCAATCTGCACCATGTCTTTTTGTTACGCCACAAACCGTTGTCAGTATAAGAGCGAGGGTGATGATCCAACTATCGATTTACACCACTCTGGGCTGTCATCTATGTGCCCAGCTAGAAGCGCTAGTGACAACACTAGCGAACCAAGAGGTAGCGCTGCAGCGCATCGAAATCAGTGACGATGCTGCGCTTGTGGAGCGTTATGGGGTGCGTATACCGGTCTTGGTGGATAACGCAGGCGTCGAGCTAGATCGAGGGTTTGATTTGGAACGGCTAAGTGATTGGCTGCAAGAGCGTGGCTGGTTGGATGAAGCAGCACTTAAAGCGATTACCTCACCGCCTGAAAAAGCACCGCCGGTAGGCGCACATCAGCGTAACGGGCGGCGTTTTTTGGGTTGATTTTTTAGTTAGCCCTATACCCAATCAAGCGGTAGAGAGGCTAAGGTCAAAGGATAGAGAGGCTAAAGTGCGTCAAGCAGCGACAGCTGGCGCATTGCCTCTTGTCCTTCAGGCGTATGGTCGGCTGCCTCTAATACCTTGCGGAAGCCCCGCGATGTTTGGATGGTAGCCTCATCTTCTAGCCACATCTGCGCCTGCTCAAGGGTATCTGCCAATTGGTGCTTTAGCCCGCCAAACTGGGTGCCGATTTGTCCCCAGGCGCGGCTAAAAATCCAGTCGCCAAACATATCCTGGTGAATATGTACCAACACATAGTCATGGTCGGTTTCCCAGCGTACGATCACAACACTCTCCTTAAATGCCCTTCAAACACGCCTGCCCATCAAGCCGTTGCGGGCGTATTGTAAAGCCCGGATACCAAAACGCCTATGAAACTTGTAATTGACACTAATATCCCTGCTGCCGATGCCTGTTTTGGTGCCTTTGGAACGCTTATCCGCGTGCCAGGGCGAGAAATTAGCGCCTGCGATGTGGTTGAAGCCGATGCCCTGATTGTGCGCTCTATCACCCAGGTTAATCGAGCACTGTTGGCACAAAGCGCGGTGCGCTTTGTGGGCACTTGTACGATTGGCACTGACCATATTGATCGTGAGCTATTAACCGAGCGAGGCATTCACTTTGCCAGCGCCCCTGGCTGTAATGCTGAGGCGGTGGTTGACTATGTGCTTAGCAGCCTACTCACCGTTAGTGAACGTGAAGGTTGGCCGCTTCTTGAGCGCAAGGTGGGGGTCGTAGGTGTTGGTAATGTTGGCAGCCGCTTGCAGCAGCGCTTGCAAGCGCTGGGGGTGGAAACGCTGCTGTGCGATCCGCCGCGCGCAGAAAAAGAACATGTCGAACAGGATGGTGTTGGGCAGGGTAGTGCTGGACAGGGTGGTTCTGGGCAGGGTGGTACTGGGCAGGAGAGTCTTAGAGTAGAAGGGCAGCAGGGCTTCGTATCACTGGATGAACTGATCGACAGGTGTGACGTACTTTGTCTGCATACTCCGCTTGTGAGTGACGGCCCTCACGCTACCTATCAGCTACTTAATGCCCAACGTATTAATGAGCTTGCCCCTGGCACGGTGCTGCTTAATGCTGGGCGTGGCGACTGTGTTGATGGTCTGGCGCTGCGCAGCCGCTTAGCGGGTAAGGGCGATATCACTGCTATTTTGGATGTGTGGGAAGAGGAGCCAGGGATAGATGCCGGGCTGCGAGATTTAGTGGCGCTTGCCACACCGCATATTGCCGGGCACAGCCTGGACGGAAAGTTGCGTGGTAGTTGGATGATTCAACAGGCTCTGGCCGAGTTGGAGGGGCAGCCAAGCCAAACTACCTTTAATGAGCTTTGCCCTCCGCCAGCATTGGCGATGTTAACGTTGCAGCATATGCTGCCAGTGGAAGATGCGCTACGCCTTTGTGTGCGTGCCGTTTACGACGTGCGCCGCGACCACGATGCCTTGCAGCGCCAAGTATTCCAGCAGGGGATCAAGAGAGGGTTTGATTACTGTCGTGCCCACTATCCGTTGCGCCGTGAGTTCAACACTCTGAAGATAGTTTTAAAGGGTGATGCTATATCTTTGCAGGAGCCGCTAAGCGCAGCTGGCTTCCAGACTCAGTGTGGCTAACGAAATCCCTGTGTAAGGAATATTTAAATGTTAGGAACGCCTTAAATGCAAGGAGCGATGCTAGGTGTTAGACACCACAGGTAGGTGTTAGGCTACAAGGCCCGCGTGTGCGGGCCTTGTATGTTTAAAGCTAAATTATAAGCGCTTACTGACGGTAGGCAGCTTCTTTCAGCGCACGAATACGGTCATCAAGCGGTGGGTGGCTGGCGAACATCTTCTCAACCAGTGAACGGGTTTGGCCTTTCGTAATCGCCATCGCTCGCATGGTATCTGGCATTTGGTCAGGCATTTCAGTTTCTGCTTTCAGACGAGCAAGTGCATTGACCATGGCGCCAGTACCCGCTAATCGTGCACCCGCTTCGTCGGCACGGTACTCCCGGAAGCGTGAGAACCAGGCAACAATCGCCGAGGCAACAATGCCAAAGACAATTTCCGCTACCATGACGACAGCAAAGTAGCCCATAAAGCCAAGGCCCCCTTCACCGCCGCTGCGGCTTTTTAAGAAGGAGTCGATCAAGTGGGCAACTGCACGGGCGAAGAACATCACAAAGGTATTTACCACCCCTTGAATCAGCGCCAGGGTCACCATATCACCGTTGGCAACGTGGCCAATTTCATGGGCCAATACTGCGCGTACTTCTTCAGGCCGCATACGGTTCAGCAGGCCTGCTGAAACGGCGACCAACGACTCATTTTTATTCCAGCCAGTGGCAAAAGCGTTGGACTGTTGGGCGGGGAAAATACCTACTTCTGGGGTTTTAATACCCGCTTCCCGGGAAAGCTCGGCAACGGTGTCTACTAGCCACTGTTCAGTGGCGTTAGATGGCGTTTCGATAATTACTGTGCCTGTCGAGCGCTTGGCGAGCCACTTAGACATGAATAGCGAAATGATTGAGCCAGCCATACCCACGATAAAACAGAACAGCAGCAGGCCAGTAAAGTTAATGCCCTGACTGCGTAAGTAGCCTTCTACGCCAAAAAGCCGCAGCGTAAAGCTGGCTACCAGCACTACCGCTAAGTTGGTTGCCAGAAAAAGCAAAATGCGCATCATCGTTTGGGTTCTCCCTCAAGAGTCATAAAAGCGTCAGTGGAATGATGGCTTAGATACGTGCAGTTAATGACAGTTTCAAGCCCCCGATTTTATTGACGGTAATGGGACAGGAAATTGGCAAACCGGTCCAGAGCGTCGCCAAGCTGGTCGGCCCATGGGAGCGTAACAATGCGCACATGATCAGGCTCAGGCCAGTTGAAGGCGGTACCTTGCACCAGCAAGATCTTTTCCTGGAGCAGTAGATCCAGGACTAACTGTTGGTCATCTTTAATATTGAAAACTTTCGGGTCTAAGCGGGGGAAGGCGTAGAGCGCCCCTTTGGGTGTCACGCAGGAGACCCCAGGAATAGCATTTAACTTCTCGATGGTAATATCCCGCTGGGCCAGCAGGCGGCCGCCTGGGAGTATTAAATCATTGATCGACTGGTAGCCGCCAAGCGCTGTCTGAATGGCGTGCTGGGCAGGCACGTTAGCGCACAGGCGCATGGAAGCTAACATGGTTAGCCCTTGGATAAAGTCCTGAGCACGCTGCTTGGCAAGCGTTCCAGAGATTGTCATCCAGCCTGAGCGGAATCCAGCGCAACGATAGCTTTTCGACAGGCCATTCATGGTGATTACCAACTGGTCGTCATCGGCGAGGGCGCCTGTAGCGGTGTGTTCTACGCCGTCGTAGAGAATCTTGTCGTAGATCTCATCGGAGAACACCACCAGGTTGTGCTCTTGAGCGATATCCAGCACTTCACGCACAACTGCTGGTGGATAAACTGCACCAGTGGGGTTGTTGGGATTAATAATCACAATTGCCCGGGTGCGGCTGGTCACTTTGGCGCGGATGTCTGCTATATCCGGTGCCCAGTCAGCTTGCTCATCGCACCGGTAATGGACACCATGCCCGCCGGATAAGTGTGCTGCTGCTGTCCATAGTGGATAGTCTGGAGCAGGGATTAGCACCTCGTCGCCATCGTTGAGCAGTGCCTGCATGGCCATCACAATCAGTTCGGAGACACCGTTACCGATATAAATATCTTCTATACCGACGTTGGGTATCTGCTTACGTTGGCACTCCTGCATAATTGCCTTACGCGCGGAATAGAGGCCTTTGGAGTCGCAGTAACCCTGGGCGGTGGGCAGGTTACGCATTACGTCCTGCAGAATCTCTTCCGGAGCTTCGAAGCCAAATGGGGCAGGGTTGCCGATATTAAGCTTTAAAATCCGTTGCCCCTCATCTTCCAGGCGCTTGGCGTGGTCGAGCACTGGGCCACGAATGTCGTAGCAAACATTATGCAGTTTGTTTGATTTTTTAAGTGGTTGTGGTTCTGTAGGCTGAGTGGTGTCCATGAGGTGCGTTATCCAAAAGTATCCAGTGGCCGTTAGAAGTAGCTGATTATTAGCTCATTATGCGTCGTTTTGTACCGGGCTGTCTTCGTCGTTTTGTGCCGGAGGTGGTGGAATATCTGGCGGTGTTTCTAAGGTGACCCTGCCGAGCTTGCCATCCCGCAGTTCATGTAGCAGCACTTCTGCACCGCGATGCAGGTCTACCTCACCTCCAGGTCGCAGGCCACCGCGCTTTCCTGCAATTTCTTTTAAAATGGCGTGACCGTCAAAGCCAGCAATTGCCAGGAAATCTGGCTTTTTAGGGCCATCGGCATCGACTTCGTACGCTACTGGAGCCTCGTAGGTGGGCAGCGATTTTAGCTTGTAGCGCGTGCTCAACGCCTCTGGGTAGCGTTTGGCAAGCTCTGCACTGGTGACAATGGCCACATCCGTATATTCAATCGCGGTATCGCGAATTGCCCCGCTAGCAGCTAAGCGGTAGGCACTGGCTTGGTCTTCAATTTTTGGCCACAGTACCCCAGGAGTGTCGATCAGAGCCACGCGGCCATCTATACGTACTTTTTGCTGGCGCTTAGTTACTGCTGGTTCATTGCCGGTTTTGGCGATTTTGCGGCCAGCAAGGCCGTTGATCAGCGTCGATTTTCCCACGTTGGGAATGCCCATTACCATAACGCGCACGTCTCGGTCAGCGCGCACCGCGCCCGCTAGCTCATGGCAGAGCTTAGGGATTTTCTTGAGCTCACGAGTATTCGTAGTAGTAATCGCAAGTGCACGGGTGTCATCCTGAGCGTCGAAAAAGGCCACCCACTCGGCAGTGCGCTCGGGGTCGGCTAGGTCGGCTCTGGAAAGAATCTTCAATACTGGCTTGTGGCGGGTTAGCTCGGCCAGCATTGGATTGGCGCTGGAGTAGGGCAGACGCGCATCAAGCACTTCGATCACAACATCAATTTCGGGCAGCGCGTCCTTGATCTGGCGGCGGGCCTTGTTCATATGTCCGGGGAACCAGCCGAGCATGGGTTTCTCCTACAATCACAAAGAGTACGAGCACAAAAAGAGTACCAGCACAAAGAATACAAGCATAAAAAAGCGGGCTGCCATTCTAGCAGATGGCACCCGCCTTGCTGGGATAGATCAAGGTTTTTGCTATTCGTCGGGGTGAAACTCTAACGAAACAGAGTTAATGCAGTAACGTAAGCCAGTAGTTTCTGGTGGCCCATCGGGGAATACGTGACCAAGATGGGCATCACAATGAGAGCACACTACCTCAGTACGAATCATGCCATTGGAGGTATCGCGGTGTTCCTCTATGCAGCGGATACCTAGCGGGCGATCAAAGCTTGGCCAACCGCAACCCGCGTCAAACTTGTGCTCGTTCTCAAACAGCGGTGCATGGCAGCACACGCAGTGGTAGATACCTTGAGCACCGTTAACCTGATAGTCGCCGCTGAACGGCCGCTCGGTACCTTTTTCTCGGGCTACCCGGTATTGCTCTGGGGTGAGCTGCTTGCGCCACTCGTCGGGGGACTTGTCTATTTTCGCCATGGGGGTCTCCTCTCCCGCTGGTTACCGTTAAGCAGGCTAGAGTATCACTTACCTAAGTGACAGCAGATAGCATGCTCAGGTTTAGCATGTGCGAAAGGTGAAGAAATCGCCAGTGTAACGATTACACGCTGGCTGTACTGGCGTTGATCATCCCAGTGACGTCGCTCACTCCAAGTAAAACCGTTTTGATTTCAGACTGCTTGACAGTTTGTGAAGGGCTGAGTAATATACGCGCCACCTCGACGAGGCAATGAAACGTCCCATTCGTCTAGTGGTCTAGGACACCGCCCTTTCACGGCGGGAACAGGGGTTCGAACCCCCTATGGGACGCCACTTACTCTTTAGCGTAAGATCAGAAGCGTAAGAGGTCGTCAGGTAATCGGAGTTGCGGGAATAGCTCAGTGGTAGAGCATCGCCTTGCCAAGGCGAGGGTCGGGAGTTCGAATCTCCTTTCCCGCTCCA
>NZ_NWUX01000031.1 GCF_002374315.1 Vreelandella nigrificans
AGCGTTCAGTATATTTATTTCTCACCCGAGTGCCTCGAAGGTTGGAGTAAAGTGTCCAACTTTCGGGGGGCAGTTCACTACGCGGGTGCCTCATTTGCTCGTGCCTCGCAGATTCGTTACCACGCGCTACAAGAATATGCCTTTTCTTTTCGGTAAACGCTCTCCTCTACCTTGTTCCGCTAGCCAATTATCAAAAAGCCGATTAGCCTGCTAACTCAACCAGTAAGGGATTGAGATGCAAGAGACGACAACGCGGCAGCGAGTGGCGGGCGGGCTGGTGCTGCTGGGGCTTTTAGCGCAGATAGTCGGCTTTACCGGCGTGCTACCAACAACGCAGGCGGTGAGCTATTTGCTGTGGGCGGCGGTAGCACTGCTGTGGCGTGGTATTCCAAAGCGCTCGCGTATTCAGGCGGGTGTGTTGTTTGTGCTCGGCGTGCTAATGCTGGTAGTGGCGCGGGTGGTATATGGCGCTGAGGTGAATTGGCCAGCCATGCTGCAGGGCAACGTGTTTGTGGCCACAATGCTAGTGGGCGTTAGCTTTATTTCATTGATCGGCACCCAGGGCAACAAGCGAGCGCCGGGTAAGCGGGTTACCGGTGCTGATGGTGTGTTGCGTACTTGGTTAGGGGTGCATTTTCTCGGCACCATTTTGAATCTTTCGACGATATTGATGGTGGGCGACCGCTTGGCTAGGCGCGCACCATTAACCGCACCCCAGCTTTTAGCGCTTAATCGTGGTTTGAGTAGTGCCGCGCTTTGGTCTCCCTTCTTTGCTTCCATGGCGGTGGTCATTGCCTTGGCGCCCGAGGTGCAGTATGGCCAGGTCGCTCTGGTCGGGTTTCCACTGGCGATGCTCTCGGGGGTGTTGACCACTCTGGAGCTGCGGCGTCGGTTTGATTTATCCGAGGTGGACGGCTTTTCGCTTTCACCGCGCAGCTTGTTAATGCCTACCAGTATGGCGGCGCTAGTGATGCTGTTTCATTTCTGGCTCACACCAACGCTGACGATTGTTAGCATCATTACCTTTCTAATTCCAGGGGTGGCACTACTTAGCAACCTGCGTGAAGGCCCGCGCTACATGTTGCGGCGCATTCGTCAGCATACCGTTACACGGCTGCCCAGTATGCGTGGGGAAATATCGCTGTTTTTAGCCGCAGGGTTATTAACACTAGGGCTTTCTACCCTGGTCGCGGCAGCGGCAGGAGACGAGTGGACGCTGTTTGCCCGCTTTGGCATGTGGCAGGCCATGGTGAGCTTTGCAGCCATTACCCTGAGTGCGCTCGTAGGGCTGCACCCGATTATTGGTGTTTCCGTACTGGCGTCTATTTTAAACCTTCAAGGCGGCGAGCAGACGCTGTTTGCCTTTGTGGCGGTTAGCGCCTGGGCGGTAGGTACAAGCGTGGGGCCGCTTTCCGGTATCAACCTTTCACTGCAGGGGCGCTACGGGGTCAGTGGCTACCGGATGATGAAAGATAATTTACCATACGCAGCTATGATGAGCCTGCTCACGCTGGGAGCGATCGCAGGCCTGAGCATATGGGTTAATTAAATGTTGAGTGCGTTAGCAACTCAGGTCTCGACGATTTTACTGGGGAAGCGGTAAAAGTAACGATGGCCACACTGGTGGCATGGCTCTAGTCGCGAAACGCTTTCCAGCATCACTTGCGCATCGCAGTGCACGCAGGCCATTAAGCCAGGGGCGGCCATTTCGCCTTCGCAGTAGTCGGCACGCGCGGCTTCTAAGTCGTCTTCAAAGCGCTCGCGGTCAACCACGCTGCGGTCTGCAATGGAAAGCAGTGACTCCATCACTCGCCGGGAGAGCCCGTCAATATCGATTCCCAACCAGCTTGCTACCTGTTTACCGGTATCGGCCATGTAGTAGCGCATATCTTTTAGGTCACGCTCTACCCAGGCACGCAGCAACGCAAGCTCGTCTTTGGTGTACTCTTCAAGCTCCGCTTCGAACTCAACGGCTTCGTCTAAATCCTTTTGTAGGTTTTCCCAGGTAAGTTCGTTGGCCCCGTCCTGCATGCGTTCTAGCAGGCGTTCGTAGCCTTCGCGCAAACGGTGATCGTTATGTTGTTCCATGGTCCCTCTCCTTTTGTCGACCCAGGGTGCGGCCTATCATCGGCTAACCGTTCAAGGATACACCTGCATAGGATACAATCGACGCTACTTATCTGACAGTGGTCATCTATTATTCACTTTGCGCCCTTTTTGGGCGAATTACCCCAAGGCATTGAAAACACCGATGGACGCACATTACAGCCCCCGTGAGATCGAACGTGATGCCCAGCAGTACTGGGACAAACACCAGTGCTTTAAAGCAGTAGAAGACGCCAACCGCGAAAAGTTCTACTGCCTATCCATGTTCCCCTACCCCAGCGGCAAGCTGCACATGGGTCACGTGCGTAACTACACTATCGGCGACGTTGTGTCCCGTTTCCAGCGTATGCAGGGTAAAAATGTTATGCAGCCCATGGGTTGGGATGCATTCGGTATGCCTGCGGAAAATGCCGCTATTCAAAACCAGGTGCCACCTGCCAAGTGGACCTATCAAAATATCGACTACATGCGCAACCAGTTGAAGGCACTTGGTTTTGCCTATGACTGGAGCCGTGAATTCGCTACCTGTGATACCAGCTATTACCGCTGGGAGCAGTGGTTCTTCACCAAGCTGGTAGAAAAAGGCCTGGTGTACAAAAAGATGTCCACGGTTAACTGGGATCCGGTTGATCAAACGGTACTAGCGAATGAGCAGGTTATCGATGGTTGCGGCTGGCGTTCTGGCGCGCCTGTCGAGCGTAAAGAGATCCCGCTGTGGTTTTTGAAAATCACTGATTACGCCGATGAGTTGCTGGCGGATCTTGAAAATGTCGAGTGGCCCGAGCAGGTCAAAACCATGCAGCGCAACTGGATTGGTAAATCCCGTGGCGTTGAGATGACCTTTGAAATTCAGGCAGCGGATGGCAGTGCCTGCGACCCACTGGCTGTGTATACCACTCGCCCTGATACGCTATTCGGCGTGACCTACGTGGCCGTAGCTGCCGGGCACCCGCTGGCCAAGCAAGCCGCTGCGCAGAACAGCGAGCTGGCAGCGTTCTGTGAAGAGTGTGGCAAAGGTGGTACCTCAGAAGCCGAAATGGCCACCAAAGAGAAGCTGGGCATGCCCACTGGGCATAAAGCCATTCATCCGCTAACTGGCGATGAAGTACCGGTGTTTGTGGCCAACTTCGTACTGATGGAGTTCGGTACCGGCGCGGTGATGGCAGTACCTGCCCATGACCAGCGCGACTGGGAATTTGCGACGAAGTATGGCGTAGAGCTAAAGCCTGTCGTCGCTGATGAAAACGGCAATGCGCCGGATATTTCTGAAGGCGCTTTTGTAGAGCACGGCACGCTGATCAACTCAGGCGAATTTGATGGCTTGGAGTTCCAGGCAGCGTTTGATGCCATTGCCGCCAAGCTTACCGAACTTGGCCGTGGCAACGTCAAAACCAATTACCGCTTACGTGATTGGGGTATCGCCCGCCAGCGTTACTGGGGCGCGCCAATTCCGGTTAAGTACGGCCCTGAAGGCCAAACGGTTCCTCTCTCTGATGATGAACTGCCGGTGGCGCTACCTATGGAAGTCACCGTGGACGCCTCTGGCTCGCCACTGAAGAAAATGCCTGAGTTCTCTGAGTTGGGCGATGGCTGGGTGCGTGAAACCGACACCTTCGACACCTTTATGGAGTCTTCCTGGTACTTCGCTCGCTTCTGCTGTGCAGATAACCACGAAGCCATGCTCGATGAACGTGCCAACTATTGGCTGCCGGTTGATCTCTACATCGGCGGTATTGAGCACGCTATCCTGCACCTGCTCTACGCCCGTTTCTTCCACAAGCTGCTGCGTGATTTTGGCATGGTGGATTCCGACGAACCGTTCCAGCAGTTGCTTACCCAAGGTATGGTGATTGCAGAAACCTTCTACCGCTTTAAAGAGAACGGTGGCAAAGAGTGGTTTAACCCCGCCGATGTGGAAGTAAAGCGCGATGAGAAAGGTCGCCCGCTTAGCGCCATTCTAATGAGCGACGGTCAGCCGGTTGAGATGGGTGGCATCGAGAAGATGTCCAAGTCGAAAAACAACGGCGTTGACCCACAGTCGATGATCGATAAATTTGGTGCCGACACCGTGCGCCTGTTTATGATGTTTGCCGCACCGCCAGAGCAGTCATTGGAGTGGTCAGATTCCGGCGTTGAGGGCGCGCACCGCTTCCTGAAACGGATCTGGCGTCAGGTGACTGAGCATCTTGATGCAGGCACACCGGGTAAGTTAGCCATCGATGCACTAAATGATGAGCAAAAGGCGCTACGCCGTAAAACCCACGAAACCATCAAGAAAGCCAGCGATGATATCGGCCGCCGCACTACCTTTAATACCGCTATCGCCGCGGTAATGGAGCTCTCTAACGCGGTTAGCAAGTTTGACGATACTACTGAGCTTGGCTTAGCAATTACGCGTGAAGCGTTGGAAGCGTGTGTACTGCTATTGGCCCCCATTACTCCACACCTGTGCCATAGCCTGTGGCAGCAGTTAGGCCATGATCAGCCCGCTATTGAAGCACAGTGGCCAAAGGTAGATGAAGCTGCCCTCACCCGGGACAGCATTGAGCTAGTGGTCCAGGTTAACGGCAAGCTGCGTGCCCGCCTGGAAGCCCCAGCCAACGCCGACAAAGCCGCCATCGAGACGCTGGCAATGGAAAGTGAAAACGTCCAACGCCATTTAGAGGGCAAAACGGTACGCAAAGTGATCGTGGTGCCCGGCAAGCTGGTTAACATTGTGGTGAGCGGATGAAGCCAAACCAATACGTTACACGCCGTCGTTTCCTCGCTACCAGCATCGCCGCTTCTGCGGCGGTGCTGCTCAGCGGCTGTGGGTTTCGCCTTCGCGGCACTGAAGCAATGCCACAGCTGCCCACGCTTTCCATTGAAGGCAACGACAATAGCGCCCTCGCCCAGCAACTGCGTACTCGCTTAAAGCAACTGGGCACCGAGGTGGTCAGCGGTGCGACCTGGCGGGTCACGCTGGGGACACCTTCACTACAAGAGCGCCACATTGGCAGCGGCGGCCGTGCCAGCCGCGAGCATGAGCTAACCCTCAGCACAACGCTTTCGGTACAGCAGCGGGAAACCAATGCCTATGCCCTTAATAATGCGACGCTCAGCACTAGTACACAGATTCGCGTAAGTGATGATGACCTTCTCAACCGTGAAGCACTGTTCCAAGAGGCGGAGCAGACGCTAACACGGCAGCTTGCGCAGCGTATTATTGAGCGTCTGACCAACCTTGAGGCGATGCAGTGAAGGTATTTGCCGACCAGCTACCCGCCGCATTAGCCAAGAAGCTGCCGAAGGCGGTGATTGTTGCCGGTGATGAACCTCTGCAGCACCGTGATGCCTGCGATGCCGTGCGCCTAGCCGCCCGGCAAGCAGGCGTTGAAGAACGGGAAGTATTGGACGTTGAACCCAACTTCGCCTGGGGCCGGCTGCTGGAAACCGCTAGCAACCTGTCCCTGTTTGCCACCAATAAACTGCTAGAACTACGTTTAGGCAACCACAAGCTAGGCCAGGAAGGCAGTAAAGCACTCGCACAGTACGCTGAAATGATGGACGGTAGTGACGACCTTCTGTTAGTCAGCATGGGTAAGCTGGATGCCAAGCAGCAAAAAAGTGCCTGGTTTAAAGCGCTGGATAAGCATGGCTTGTTTGTGCCGGTATGGCCTGTGGATGTATCACGCTTAGGGTATTGGCTGCGCGACCGGGCAGCACTGCATGGGTTGCAGATTGACCTGGATGCGGCACGCCTGCTTGGCGAACGTACTGAAGGGAACCTGCTGGCCGCCGATCAGGAGCTGCAGAAGCTTGCGCTTATCCACCCTTCCAACACACGCCTTAACGTCGAAAGCATTGCCCAGGGCGTTGAAGATAGTACACGCTTTGATGTGTTTAACTTGGCAGATGCTTGTTTAAAAGGTGAACCCAGCCGCGCTTCGCGCATTGTCAACGGCCTCAAAAGTGAAGGTGTTGAAGCGCCTATAGTGTTATGGGCACTAGGCCGCGAATTACGCACCCTGCTCTCGTTACACCAGCATCTAGACCAGGGCCAGAGCTTCGAGCACGCCTGCAAAACTCAAAAGCCAATGATTTTTGATAAGCGGCGTCCTGCCTATCAAAAAGCTACTAGCCGCTTATCTATGAAGCGGTTACACAAGCTGCTGTTAATGGCGCAGCGGTTAGACCTTGCCGTTAAAGGCGCCTCCCACGTGCCTCTTTGGCCCGGCATTCACGACCTTGCAATTACCATGGCAGGTGCCAAAGGTATTCTTGCAGAAACACCCTGGACCTATCGCATTAGTGCAAATAATTAGCACTTTGCTTTTTCGCCTTAAATCCCGCGTATTTTATTTCTATACTATTGATTCAAGCGATAAAATCGCTTTCTCCCCGACTAGTCTAAGGATCAAGACAATGAAAACGTTGCGTGCTTACCTATCTACTCTGTTAATTGCCGCCCTAGTTATCACCAGCCTGCCCGTAGCAGCTGCGCCGATTGCGCCGCAATCTATGGACCTAGTGACCACTCAGTCTGCTTTGGCAGGTGACCGTGCAGGTGCTGACCGTGAACGTATTAATAACGTTTTGGCACGCGCTGATGTACAGGAACAGCTGCTCAAGCAGGGTGTTGATCTGAACGAAGTTGAAGCTCGCGTTGCAGCACTGAGCGATGCTGAAGCGCAGCAAATGGCTGACCAGTTAGAGCAGTTGCCTGCAGGCGCGGGTGTGATCGGCGTGCTGTTTGCGGTATTTGTCATTCTGCTGATTACCGACATCCTCGGCTTGACCGACGTTTATCCGTTTACCCGTTAAGATGTCTAGCATGCAGAGACTATTTAAAAACGCCCGCTTCGCGGGCGTTTTACTACTTGCCTTGTTACTTTCAGCCTGTGCCCGCAGCCCTGTGTTACTGGAAACCACTAAGGCCAGCTTGACACCTCAAACAGAATTGAGCCAAGTACCGTTTTATGCGCAGACCGAGTATCAGTGTGGCCCGGCAACGCTGGCTATGGTGCTAAATCACCAGGGTGTCGATACCAGTGTTGAGCAACTGATTCCGCAGGTTTTTTTACCCGGCAGAGACGGTAGCGTACAGCCTGAAATGTTAGCCACCGTGCGCCGCTATAAGCAGCTTGCGATCCCCATTCGCGGCACCATGGATGCACTTCTAAGCCATCTGGAAGCAGGTGACCCTGTCGTGGTGATGCAAAACCTCGCGCTGCCCGCCTTTCCCATGTGGCACTATGCGGTAGCTATTGGCTTTGACTTGCCTAATGAAACACTCATTCTGCGCAGCGGTGAAATTGAGCGGCATACGATGTCTTTTAGCCGATTTGATGCCACCTGGGCGCGCACCGGGCGCTGGGGCTTTGTAGTTAGTGAGCCAGGCACCCTGCCCGATGGTGTAACAGCGCGGAACGCTTTGGAAGCCATTAGCGCCTATGAAGAAATACACGGGCCGCAGGCAGCACTCTCAAGCTGGCAAATACTGGTAGAACGCCACCCATCAAATGCCATGGCACAGTTTGCACTTGGCAATGCACTTTATGCAGAGGGAGAAGCTGACGGTGCTAAGCAGGCGTTTAAGCAAGCCACTGTACTTGAACCCAGCATGGGAGCTGCCTGGCTTAACTTAGCCATCATGCAACTGCAGCAACAGAACAGTGACGAGGCCCGAGAGGCGCTCATCCAAGCCGCCGCGTTAGAAGGCGAGTGGCAACTCCGTGCGCAGCAGTTGCTGGATGAAATCTAGAAGGTGTGTGTCAGTATGGGAGCGGAAGCATAAAGCTCCCATACTGAATCACGCTAAAAAACTCGGTTTAAACCATTTTGCGCTGCCACCCGATACGCTTCTGCCATGGTGGGATAATTGAAAGTGGTGTTAACGAAATACTTTAGTGTATTCGCCTCCCCTTCCTGCTGCATTATTGCTTGGCCGATATGCAAGATCTCCGAAGCCTGGTCGCCAAAGCAGTGAATACCAAGAATCTCCAGCGTATCCTGATGGAAAAGAATTTTAAGCATGCCCACCGTATCGCCAGTAATTTGCGCTCGGGCGGTATCTTTGAAGAAGGCTTTGCCCACTTCATAAGGGATTTTCGCTTCGGTTAGCTCGCGCTCGTTAGGTCCAAAGGAGCTGATTTCCGGAATGGTATAAATACCGGTGGGCACATCACTGACAAAGCGATACTCTTTTTCTAACAGCTCGTTACAAGAGTTTAGCCCCTGATCGTAAGCAGCGCTGGCAAGGCTTGGCCAACCAATCACATCCCCGGCCGCGTATATCGTTGGTATGGCGGTACGGTAGTGCTCATCCACACTCAACTGGCCACGGCTATTCGCTTCAAGGCCGATATTTTCCAGCCCTAGGCTGTCAGTGTTGCCCGTGCGACCATTGGCCCATAAGAAGGCATCGGCACGGATTTTCTTACCCGACTGTAAATGTACCACCACGCCCGATTCATCACCTTCGACACTTGCGTACTCTTCATTGTGGCGAATCAGCACGCCATGCTTGCGCAAATGGTACGACAGCGCATCACTAATCTCGTCATCCAGGAAAGAAAGCAGACTATCCCGGTTGTTAATGAGGTCAACTTTAACGCCCAATCCCGAGAAAATTGATGCATATTCGCAGCCAATAACCCCAGCGCCAAAAATCACCAGCGTACGGGGAGTATGAGAGAGGCTTAAAATCGTGTCTGAGCAGTAAATGCGCGGATGGCGGAAATTAATATCCGCCGGACGATAGGGTCTTGAGCCAGTAGCGATAACAATTTTTTTGGCTACAAGCTCTTCCATCCCTTCCTGGCGGTCGCGAACCAATACCGTATGATCATCTTTGAAGCGCGCTACGCCATGGAACAGGTCGATACGGTTGCGCGCGTAAAACGTGGTACGCATTTCAACCTGCTTGTCGATTGTACTGCGTGAACGCTCCATAACTTTTGGAAACGAAAACCAGCGTGGCTCACCGATATCGCGAAACATACGGTTAGTGTTAAACGCCATGATCTGCTTCACCTGATGGCGTAACGCCTTGGAGGGAATCGTACCCCAGTGCGTACAGTTGCCCCCTACCTGTGCCTGCTTTTCAACAATCGCTACGCGCATGCCGTGTTTAGCAGCATTTATGGCAGCGCTTTCCCCTGCTGGGCCGGTACCGATAACAACAATATCGTAATTATGAACCGCCATACGCTTTCAATCTCCTTGTACCTTTTACATCAAGATATTTCATCGACGCATACATAAACGCCCGCTGAATAAGCGAGCGTTTGGCGTAGCGGACGTCATGATGAAGCATTAACGGCGCGTGGCATCGTAACCTAGATCAGCACCACGGCTTTCATCACTACGGCGACGCTCACTGCCGCGCTTGCGATTCTCTTCCTCGCACACTTCATCTTTGCCACCGCAAATATCGCAACCCTCTTTAAGCCCCAATTGGTTTAAGCCACCACAGGAGCCTGCAATGGGCTTACGGCCCATCAACACACCCACTGCCATGGCCGTCATCACTAGCGCCATAAAGCCAAATACCAGTAGCCAAATTGCCATGCTAATCTCCCCACATTGCGTTAACTGCTCACCTGCCGACAACGGTCATGCCGGTAAGTGCCCTAGATTTGACGCCCATTGTACCCCAGCCATTCCAAAATGATCAGACAACGCGGTGTTTTTCAGTCATTCACATACAAACGGGGCTGACCTAATGGCCAGCCCCGTAAGCAGTTCAGGTAACCGAAATATTAACCGCCGAAATCGTCCAGCAGGATATTTTCCGGTTCAACGCCCATATCAAGCAGTAGCTTAATAACAGAGGCGTTCATCATGGGCGGCCCACACATGTAGTACTCACAATCTTCAGGTGCAGGGTGATCCTTCAGATAGTTTTCGTACAGAACATTGTGGATAAAGCCGGTCGGGCCTTCCCAGTTATCTTCTGGCTGCGGGTCAGAAAGGGCTAAGTGCCACTTAAAGTTCGGGAACTCTTCTGCCAGCTGGTCGTACTCTTCGTTATAGAAGGTTTCACGCCAGGAGCGCGCACCGTACCAGAAAGTAATTTTACGATCTGACTTCAAGCGTTTGAGCTGATCGAAAATGTGGCTACGCATAGGTGCCATACCCGCACCACCACCGACAAAAATCATTTCCGCATCAGTGTCTTTGGCAAAGAACTCACCAAATGGCCCCATAACGGTCACTTTGTCGCCCGGCTTCAAATTGAAGACGTAGGTCGACATAAGGCCCGGCGGGTGGCTTGTACCCGGAGGCGGCGTCGCGATACGAATGTTGAACTTGAGGAGGCCTTTTTCATCCGGGTAGTTCGCCATTGAGTAAGCGCGGATAACTTCCTCGTTATTCTTATGGGAAATTTTGAACATATCAAACTTTTCCCAATCGCCACGGTACTCTTCTTCAATATCAAAGTCAGAGAACTTGATATCGTAGGGCGGAGCTACCAGCTGTACATAGCCACCAGCACGGAAGGCAACTTCTTCACCTTCGGGCAGTTTCAAGTTCAGCTCTTTGATAAAGGTAGCAACGTTGGGGTTTGCAGTAACGACTGTTTCCCACTTCTTAACGCCAAATACCTCTTCTGGTACTTCTACTTTCATGTCCTGCTTAACAGGTACCTGACAAGAGAGGCGCCAGCCATCTTTCTTTTCACGCATGGTGAAGTGCGATTCTTCGGTAGGCAGGATAGAACCGCCACCCTCTTCTACCCGGCACTTACACTGGGCACAAGAGCCGCCACCGCCGCAAGCGGAAGAAAGAAAAATACCGTTGGCAGCTAGCGTGTTTAAAAGCTTGCCACCAGCCTGAGTCGTCAAGGTGTGCTCGGGGTCGCCGTTGACTTCGATAGTCACGTCCCCGCTACTCACTAGCTTGCTACGCGCTGCCAGGATGATCCCCGTTAAACTAATAACGATGATCGTGAACATGACAACACCGAGCAAGATGACAGATGTATCAACCATGTCGGTTTCCTATTGCTGAGGGGTTTCTGTATCTCGGCAGCCTAAGCTGCCGAGAAAACCGGCTCCGATTAAAGCTGAATGCCTGAGAATGACATAAAGCCCAAAGACATTAAGCCAACGGTAATGAACGTGATACCAAGACCCTGCAGGCCGCCAGGTACGTCACTGTACTTCAGCTTCTCACGGATACCAGCCAGGGCAGTAATTGCCAGCGCCCAGCCCACACCGGAGCCAAATCCATAAATCACAGATTCACCGAAGTTGTAGTTACGCTCAACCATGAACAGTACGCCACCCAAGATGGCGCAGTTTACAGTGATCAGCGGCAGGAACACGCCCAGTGCGTTGTACAGCGCGGGTACGTATTTATCCAGGAACATCTCAAGGATCTGTACCAGTGCTGCAATAACACCGATGTAGCTCAGCAGGCCAAGGAACGAGAGGTCGATATTTTCGGCCCCACTAATTCCAGTCCAGGTCAGCGCGCCTTCAGCAAGAAGGAGGTTGAACACCAGATTGTTAACGGGTACTGCGATTGTCAGTACCACGATAACGGCAATGCCTAGACCAAAGGCAGCGGAAACTTTCTTAGAGACTGCAAGGAAAGTACACATCCCCAAGAAGAATGCCAGGGCCAAGTTCTCAACAAAGACCGAAGCAACGAAAAGGCTTAGATAGTGTTCCATGTTACACAGCCTCCTTCGGCTTGGTGTTGTGCTTCATCTTGAACTCGTTGTCTTCTACCTGCTCGGGGTTGAACGAGCGGATAGCCCAGATCAACAAACCGATGATAAAGAAGGCAGAAGGTGGTAGCAGCAGCAAACCGTTCGGCACGTACCAACCACCATTTTGCACAGTCGGCAAGACAGTGAAGCCAAACACACTACCGGCACCTAACAGCTCACGGAAGAAGCCTACGACCATTAGTACGAAGCCGTAACCAAGCCCGTTACCGATACCGTCAAGGAACGATATGCCCGGTGAGTTGGACATGGCGAAACCTTCAGCACGGCCCATTACAATACAGTTAGTGATGATCAGACCAACAAAGACCGACAGCTGCTTAGACATTTCATAAGCGTAGGCTTTGAGAATCTGGTCAACCACGATAACCAGCGATGCAATGATCGTCATCTGAACAATGATACGGATCGAAGAGGGAATATGGTTCCGGATCAACGATACGAACAGGTTCGAAAATGCCGTAACAAAGACTACCGCCAGCGTCATAACGAGCGAAACGCTCATGCTGGTGGTAACCGCCAGTGCAGAACAAATGCCCAATATTTGCAACGCAATTGGGTTGTTCTTAAAGATCGGCGCCGTTAAAGCGCCTTTAGCATTTATATCTGCCATGATCAGGCTCCTTCCGCTTCGAGTTCGACGTCAGCTTCCTGGGCGTCTTCCTGGTCAACGCCGCTGCGGAATCTGGCGAGGTACTCACCGAAGCCTTCTGGGCTCAGCCAGAACTGCAGCATATTGTTGACGCCGTTAGCCGTCAGGGTAGCTCCGGAAAGACCATCGACTTCATGTACGCCGCTACCGCTACCTTTAACAACACGGATAGCAGGGTTCAGGTCGCCCTCTTCATCGAAGATTTCTTTGCCTTCCCACTGGGACTGCCAACGCGGATTATTTACCTCGGCACCCAAGCCAGGCGTTTCACTGTGGTCGTAGTAGGTAATACTAACGATAGTGTTACCGTCACCCTCAACCGACAGGAAGCCCATCATGCGGCCCCAAAGACCTTGACCACGGATAGGTAAAACAATCTGCTCGGGGTCTTCAGGATCGCCAACTAAGTAAACAGCAGCGTAGTTTTCAACCCTGGAAAGCCCTGCGATGTCACGGGGGCCAGATAGCGTACGACCTGTAGCAGGGTCACGCGCTGCTTCAAAACCATCAAACGTGTCAGCATCAAACTGGTCGGTGTAATCACCGGTTTCCAGCTCTACTACGCGAGCCGTAATCTGCTCGCGGAATGCTTGCTCTATATCCATACCTGGCTCGTATAGACGCGCCACGTTAAGGATATTGGTTTTACGGTCCAGTTCCTGATTTAGCTGCTGCATGGGGCGTAGCGCTACTGCCGCCGTCGAAACGATGACAGAGCACACAATGCACAGCGAAAACGCTACGATCAGGATTTTTTTGATCGAATTGTTACCTTGTGCCATTAGGCAGTCTCCTCGGCCGGTACGCCAGTACGCTTGATGCGGCGCTTAATATTGGCCTGGACGAAGAAGTGGTCAATCAGCGGTGCAAACAAGTTGGCGAACAGAATGGCCAGCATGATGCCTTCGGGGAATGCCGGGTTAACCACGCGGATCAACACTGTCATTACACCGATCAGCGCACCGAACACCAGACGCCCTTGGTTAGTCATGGAAGCAGACACTGGGTCTGTCGCCATAAACACCATACCAAACGCGAAACCACCGATCACCAAATGCCAGTACCACGGCATCTCGAACATCGGGTTGGTGTCAGAGCCGATTAGATTGAACAGTGTGCTGGTCACCACCATACCCAGGAATACACCCAGCATGATGCGCCACGAGGCTATACGGGTCCACAGTAGTACTGCACCACCGATAAAGATAGCCAACGTTGACACTTCACCCACCGAGCCTGGAACAAAGCCTAAGAAGGCATCCCACCAGGTGAAGGTGTTGGTCAATGCTGCCATGCCGTCTTGGAAGGCCAGGGAAAGCGCAGTGGCTCCTGTGTAACCATCGGCAGCTACCCATACCGCATCACCGGAGATTTGCGCCGGATAAGCAAAGTAGAGGAAGGCACGACCGGTTAGCGCGGGGTTCAGGAAGTTCTTGCCTGTACCACCGAAGATCTCTTTACCGATCACCACACCGAAGGTGATACCCAGGGCGACCTGCCATAGCGGGATAGTCGCCGGCAGGATCAGCGCAAACAGCACAGAAGTTACGAAGAAGCCTTCGTTTACTTCGTGGCCACGCTTAATTGCGAATAGTACTTCCCAGAAACCACCTACCGCGAACGTAACGAGGTAGATCGGTAAGAAGTACGTAGCACCAAGTACGAAGTTGGCCCACAGGCTACCCGGATCATGCCCAGACGCCAAGGTCATCATGATTGCTTCGCGCCAGCCCGCCATAGACGCATAACCCGCGTCTATGGCTGTGTTAGCTTGCCAACCTGCGCTCCACATACCAAAGAACATCGCCGGGAAAGTACACATCCAGACGGTGATCATAATGCGCTTAAGGTCGATACCATCGCGCACGTGAGCGGTCGTTTTAGCTACGCTGGGCGGTGAGTAGAAAACCGTATCTATCGCTTCATAAAGCGGATAGAACTTTTCATACTTACCGCCTTTGTGGAAGTGCGGCTCGAGACTATCGAGCGTTTGTCGAATACCCATCATCAGGCCTCTTTCTCGATCATGGTGAGATTGTCACGCAGGATGGGGCCGTACTCGTATTTGCCGGGGCAAACATACGTGCAAAGCGCCAAGTCCTCTTCGTCTAACTCAAGACACCCAAGTTGCATGGCAACCTCAATGTCGCCCACGATCAGCGAACGCAGCAGCTGTGTTGGCATTACATCCAAAGGCATAATGGTCTCATACGCGCCCACCGGCACCATGGCACGCTCGGAGCCATTGGTGGAGGTCGTTGGGGCATAATTGCTTAAGCCTTTAAACTTTGACAAATAAATGCCAAGTACAGAGTGACGGTTCGCACCAGGAGACAGCCATCCCATAAAGGTGCGCTTGTTGCCTTCTTCCAGCATGCTCACCTGATTATGGAAACGCCCCAGATAAGTCAGTTTGCCCTCAGTAGCAAAGCCTGAGAACACAGAACCTGAAATCACACGGGTGTCATCCGGCTTGACAACCTCACCCGCAAAGAGTTCATCGGTGCTAGCGCCCACACGGGTGCGTAGCAAACGAGGATTCTCAGCACGTGGGCCGCCTACCGCGACTACGCGACTCATATCGAGCCGACCTTCCACAAACAACTTACCGAACGCGATAACGTCCTGATAGCCGATGTGCCACACTTTCTTATGCAGTGCGACAGGTGAAAGGTAGTGAATATGCGTACCTACCAGGCCAGCAGGGTGCGGGCCTGCAAAGCTTTCGACCTTAACACCACTTACATCACCGCCAGGGATGGAAGCGTTAGCGCCCGTACACAGAAAAACGTTGCCCTCGGTCAGGCGGGTTAGCACCTTGAGGCCGTCTTCAAATGCTTGAGCATTCTCATTAATGATTAAGGCGGGATCGGCACTCAGTGGATGAGTATCCACTGCAGTGACAAAGATATCGACAGGCGTGCTGTCAATTGCTGGCGTACGTGAGAAAGGACGGGTGCGCAATGCAGTCCAGAGTCCTGACTCAACCAGCTGGTCAACAACTGCCTGACGATCTAACTGTCCTAAAGCTCCACGATCATGGGAAGCAAATGTCACTGCTTCTTCATTTTCATCGACTTTAATAACAACAGACAGCAGACGTCGTTTTTCGCCACGGTTAATTGCCACTACTTCACCGCCGGCGGGCGCCGTAAAGCGCACCCCCTCAATTTTCTTGTCGGTGAAAAGCAATTGGCCTAGTTTGACCTTATCCCCTTCCTGAACTTCCATCGTTGGCTTCATGCCAACGTAGTCGGTGCCCAGGATTGCCACGTGGCGCACACGCCGCGCATCTTCAATACGCTGCTCGGGCGCTCCCGTGATGGGGAGATCCAGGCCTTTTTTGACTTCGATCATAGTCTCGCCCAGTTGATGGATCGGATATACGAAGGTAAGGGGTTCGAATGCTTATTTTCTGCTCAGTGAATTCTTGTTTTCTGTTCAGATTGTTACCAGTCCGGCTCAAGCAAGCTTGAACCACCCCGAAAAATCTTCCGTATTATAAAGATAAGCGCGGCCAATGACCACATCCCTGAAGGGCTCCAAAGGTGCTATATGCTTTTAGACCATTTGTTTTTGGTACAAAAAAACGCCACCCGAAGGTGGCGTTGATGACAGGTCTCATTTAGCGAGCTGAAAAAACGTACTCTAGCGTCGGCTCGATATAAACCACTCTCAGTTTACTTGGTGCGGCAGTTTCAAAAACTGCACATTCGACATCTGCTGAAGAATGCGAATTACCTGGCAGCTATAACCAAACTCGTTGTCATACCAAACGTACACAACAGCATGATTACCGTTAGCAATCGTCGCTTTTGCATCTACGATGCCCGCATGACGGTTACCAACGAAATCAGAGGACACCACCTCTGCCGAGTCCACAAAATCGATCTGTTTCTGGTAAGCAGAATCAATCGACATACGACGCAGGTAGTCATTTAACGCGACGGCGTCGGTACCTTTCTCCAGCGTCAGGTTCAATATCGCCATAGAAACATTAGGTATAGGAACGCGGATAGCATTACCCGTCAACTTGCCTTCAAGCTCAGGCAGAGCTTTAGAAGCCGCTTTGGCAGCGCCCGTTTCAGTCAACACCATGTTCAGCGCAGCGCTACGGCCACGGCGATCGCCCTTATGGTAGTTGTCGATCAGGTTCTGGTCATTGGTGTAAGCATGAACTGTTTCAACATGCCCAGTCACTACACCGTACTCATCGTTCAGCACTTTAAGTACTGGCACAATGGCGTTGGTCGTACACGATGCAGCCGAAACAATGCGGTCGTCATCGCCAATGGCATCATTATTGATACCGTATACAATATTTTTAATATCACCTTTACCCGGTGCAGTTAGCAGCGCTTTAGCTGCACCCTTACACTCCAGGTGCTGACCAAGGCCAGCTTCATCACGCCAAATACCTGTATTATCAACCACTACGGCGTTATTGATACCATAAGCGGTGTAGTCGATCTCACTAGGTGAATCGGCATAGATCACCTGAACCACGTTGCCATTGACGATGAGCGCACTCGCCTCAGCATCTACCGAGATAGTGCCATCGAAAGGCCCGTGAACAGAGTCGCGGCGCAGTAGGCTGGCACGCTTTTCAAGATCTTTAGCCACATCACCACGGCCACGCACAACGATTGCGCGCAAACGTAACAAATTACCGCCGCCAGCCTTCTCAACCAGCACGCGCGCTAACAAACGGCCTATACGCCCAAAGCCATATAGCACAACATCCTGTGGCTCGCCCGTGCTTGCACCTGGCTTATAGCCATCAACAATCTCAGCAAGCTCCTTGCGCAGGAATGCATCAAGATCGCCATTTCCCTGATGTTTAAAGCTAACAGCAAGCTTACCTACATCTACGTGAGCGGGGCCTAGATTCAGCTCGCTCATCGCCTTAACAATGGGGAACGTATCTTCGACCGACAGCTCAGTACCTTCAACTTTACGTACAAAGCGATGGTCTTTAAGAATACGGATAACCGACCGTTTGATCAGCGAACGTCCGAACATGGTGGCAACAACGTTGTTCTGACGGTAGAGCTGACCGACAAGCGGAATCATCTGCTCAGCCAGGGCTTCGTTGCTTTGCCAATCCTGAAAAACGTTTTCGAGAGCTTGCTGACTCACGTGCGGCCTCATTGGGTAGTGAAAACAGGGTCATAGATAGAATTCAACGTGCATTATCCGGGGCTTAGGGAGTCATCGCAATGAAAGGATAGTCGCACAACATGTAGGGGTATTACAGAAACCGGTGTTTGACTACAAGCAACAAATAGTATGTAGAAGCAAATTGTGCCTTCCACAAAGCCACCTAATCACTCTTATTCTCCCAGGCCTCTAACTAAAAGTACTGATCGTGTATGATCCAAATTCCGTTTACAGCGCAAACCGATACCGTAACTATGCCTTCTTTCTCTCTGCTCGAACCACCCCAGCCTCAAGGGACTCGCGACACGCTCTTTCTAACAGCGCCGCCGGGCAGTGCGACTGCCCTAGCTCTCGCTCAAGTAGCGTCCACCGCCCCCCTGCTGGTAATTACACCAAATACGGCCAGTGCGCAGCGCCTGGAACAAGACCTGTCGTTTTACAGCAGCGTTCCTGTGCTCCCCTTCCCTGACTGGGAAACACTGCCGTATGACAGCTTTTCGCCCCACCAGGACATCATCTCTGCTCGCCTGCGTACCCTGCGCCAACTGCAAGACGGGGTCCGCGGAATTGTTTTGGTACCTATTAATACATTGATGCAGCGCCTTCCACCGGTTGAGTATATCGCCGGCCGAGTGATGACCCTGCAAACAGGTGCCAAGCTCAATCGTGAGACGTTCAGAGAGTCGCTCTCCCGTGCAGGCTACCGTGCGGTTGAGACGGTGTATGAGCCCGGCGAATACGCTATGCGCGGCGCGATTATTGATCTTTTTGCCATGGGCATGGATGAGCCTATTCGGATCGACCTATTCGACGACGAAATAGACACACTGCGCCACTTTGATCCCGGCAACCAGCGCTCTACCGATAAAGTAGATGTCATCGAGCTACTGCCTGCCCATGAATACTCGCTAAGCCGCAGTGCAATTGCCTGCTTTAGAGAGCAGTTTGAAACCCTGTTTGACGTTGATCCCCGCCAGTGCCCCTTCTACAACGATGCCCTAAAGGCAATTCCTTCGCCTGGCCTAGAGCACTATCTACCGCTTTTCTTCGATGAAACCGCGTCTCTTTTTGAACACCTAACCGACGATACCCGTATCGCTTTACTGCCTGGGGTATTCCAAGCTGCGGAGCAGCACTGGCAAGCCATCGAGTCACGCTACGTTAATCTAGGGGTTGATCCCACACGCCCGTTAATTCCCCCTCATCGCGCCTTCTTTCCTGTCAGCGAGGTGTTTTCAGCGATCAAGGCTCGCCCGCGCTTAGAGTTAACGCACGACGAGGAACACCGCCACGCACTAACCCCCGACGCACAGGAACTACCAACGCTGGCGATTAATGCGCGGGCCAAGCAACCACTCAGCGCGTTATCAGCTTTTCTAGACACCCAAACCGATACCCGCACTCTTTTTACAGCAGAATCCAGAGGGCGCCGAGAAGCGCTTGAAGAAATTCTCGCACCTCTCAGCTTGAAGCTTCCCCACGTTGATAGCTTTCACGCGTTTCTCGACAGCCCACACCACTTAGCCATTACCGAAAGCCAGGTAAGCAGTGGCTTATGGCTAACCCAACCCAATGTAGCGGTCATTAGTGAAACCGAATTATTTGGCGATGTGGTTCGCCAGAGCCGCCGCCGAGAAAAAGCAACCGATGACAATGAACTGGCAGTTCGGCATTTATCAGAGCTAAAGGCTGGTGCACCGGTAGTGCATCAAGCCCATGGCGTTGGCCGATACTTAGGGCTCGAAACCTTAGAGGCAGGAGGACAGGCCAATGAGTTTCTGGCGCTATCCTACGCTGATGGCGCAAAGCTCTACGTACCAGTCGACAGCCTGCACCTGATCTCACGCTACAGCGGCGCCGACGATGAAATGGCGCCACTCAATAAGCTGGGTTCAGACCAGTGGGAGAAAGCACGGCGTAAAGCCGCTGAGAAAATTCGTGATACCGCCGCCGAGCTATTAGATGTATATGCCCGGCGCGAAGCCCAACAAGGCGTGGTCTACGATGCTCCCGGCGAAGATTACACACGCTTTGCGGCGAGTTTCCCGTTTGAGGAAACACCCGACCAGCAAGCGGCGATCGAAGCGGTTATTAGCGATATGACCTCTCCTCAACCCATGGATCGCGTTGTATGCGGCGACGTAGGGTTTGGTAAAACCGAAGTCGCTATGCGAGCAGCGTTTCTCGCCGTCCAGTCTGGTCGCCAAGTGGTTGTATTGGTTCCAACCACCCTACTGGCTCGCCAACACTTTGAGAATTTCCGTGATCGCTTTGCCGACACCGCTGTCAATATCAGCTTAATTTCGCGCTTTACCGCTGGTAAAGAGATGACCCAAACGCTGGAGAGCATCAAAGAGGGCCGCACCGATATTGTCATCGGCACTCATAAGCTGCTTTCAAAAAGCGTTGAACTCCCAAAGATAGGGCTTCTAATCATTGATGAAGAGCACCGTTTTGGTGTCGCTCAAAAAGAGAAGCTAAAAACGCTGCGTGCTGAAATCGATATTCTGACACTAACAGCAACACCAATCCCCCGTACTTTGAATATGGCGATGAGCGGCATCCGGGATCTTTCAATCATTGCGACCCCGCCCGCCCGCCGCCTATCCGTCAAAACGTTTGTTCAGCAGCACAACAGTAGCATTATTAAAGAAGCGCTTTTGCGTGAGATTTTACGCGGCGGCCAAGTTTACTTCTTGCACAACGAAGTCAAAACCATTGAAAACACTGCCGAACAAATCCGCGAGCTAATACCTGAAGCCAGGGTTGCAGTAGCCCACGGTCAATTGCCCGAACGCAGTCTTGAAAGGGTAATGTCAGACTTCTACCATCGGCGCTTCAATGTCTTGGTGTGCTCAACCATTATCGAAACCGGCATTGATGTGCCCACCGCCAATACCATTTTGATTGAGCGCGCAGATAAATTTGGCCTGGCGCAGCTACACCAATTACGTGGGCGCGTAGGACGAAGCCACCACCAAGCCTATGCCTACCTGTTAACACCACCCCCCAAGGCCATGACCCGCGATGCCGTTAAACGGCTGGAGGCTATTAGTGCATCTGACGACTTAGGCGCTGGCTTCACTCTGGCCAGCCACGATATGGAAATCCGCGGCGCTGGCGAGCTACTTGGCGACGAACAGAGCGGCCAGATGGAAACCATTGGCTATACGCTCTACATGGAAATGCTCGACCGTGCAGTGAAAGCGATTCGTGCAGGCAAAACACCCAACATTGATGCACCCTTCAATAACGGCGTAGAAATTAGCCTTAACTTACCAGCACTGATACCTGCTGATTACATCCATGACGTGCAGCAGCGACTGGTCATGTATAAGCGCATTGCAAACACTCAGAGCGAAGCTGAGCTTAAAGAGCTTCAGGTTGAGCTGATTGACCGCTTTGGCCTACTTCCGGCTCCGCTGAAAAATTTAATTCGCCAAACCAAGTTGCGCCAACGCGCCGAAGCTCTTGGCGTTGCGCGAATCGAGGCCGGTGACAACAAAGGTCGCATACTGTTTAACAGCACCACCCAAGTAGACCCCTTTACCCTGGTGACACTGATTCAAAAGTCACCACAGCACTATCGTTTAGACGGCTCAGACACTTTACGGTTTGAATTTACAATGGAAACAATCGAACAGCGTTTTGAAAAGGTTGAAACTCTGTTAACTACACTGAATCAAAAAGTAGCGGCGGCGTGAACCTTGGGGCAAACTTGTACTTAAGCAGCACAAATCAAGCATTGCGCCTGGCTATTTTAAGGCGCAGCCGCACTCTGCTACCCATGTTGCCTTAACCCTACTGCCGACACGATTAGGAAAAACCATGAACACTCGCCATTTTCTCAACCTTTGGGGGCCAACCAGCTTAGCAGTCCTGCTGGCAGCCAGTCTTTCCAGCCCAGTTTATGCAGACCCTTCCAACACCCAGGAGCAGGCCAGCAACGAACAGACCATGCTTGATGAAGTTGCCGTGGCTAGCGCAGAGCAAGCAGCACATCGTGAGCTCCCCCGCGGCCATTTTAACTTACCTGAAACAGGCGACATCATTGGTGAGTACTACACGATAACGGTGGAGGATCCTGAGGAAACACTGATTGATATCGCTCGTCGCCACAATATCGGCTTCGAAGAAATTCGCATGGCTAACCCAGATGTAAGTTTATGGGTACCCGGCGAAGGCACGGAAGTAGTGATTCCTGCTCAATACATCCTACCACCTGCCCCTCGCGAGGGCGTGGTCATCAACCTTTCTGAATTGCGTCTTTACTATTATCCAGCCAACAACCCAGGCATTGTTGAAACCTATCCGGTTAGCGTTGGCCGCGATGGTTTTGCTACCCCCGTGGGCATTACGCGCACGACGATTAAAGTTAAAGACCCCGCTTGGGCACCGCCAGCCTCTATGCGCCGTGAAGCAGCAGCGCGCGGAGAACCCGCTCCGGCAATCGTCCCCCCCGGCCCAAACAACCCTCTTGGTCGTCACGCCATCCTACTGGCGATGCCTAGCTACCTGATTCACGGTACAAATCGTCCAGATGGCGTGGGTATGCGCGCCAGCCGCGGCTGCATTCGCATGTACCCAGAAGATATCGAATCCCTCTATGACCGACTGCCAAGCGGCACGCAAGTAAACCTTATGGATGCGCCATTTAAAGCAGGCTGGGGAGCTGACGGCACACTGTTTGTTCAGTCTTACCCTCAACTGGAAGAGAACACCGAAGGCGCTACACCACTCCACGACGCCTTAGCGCGCCTGAGTGACCTAGTGGAAGATCAGGTTACTGTGGATGAGGAACAAATCAAACGTGCGATTGAAGAGCCCAATGGCCGCTTTATAGCGCTATATGGACCCCAAGCCCAAGAAACAGCACCGATAGAAGCACCGGTTCAGCTTGAAGGCTTACTTGAAGAAGTAGAGATAAGCACCGCCGTGCATCTGGAGGGAGAGGCATAACACTCCTCTCGACAAACACAAATCGGTAGCCACAAATCGATAGCCACAAAAAAACCCCGCCGAAGCGGGGTTTTTTACATCCACAGCAACCTCTGAGCCTAAAAACTGCTCAGTGGCCCAAGCAGAATTACTTCTGCATAGAACGCTGGAACATACGGTTCATTTCTTCACGGTTCTGCTCAGACATCTGCAGGGCAGCTTGCGCGTCGCGCTGAGCTTGGTTAGCAGTGTTCAGAGCTTGTGAAGCCATGCTGCGAGCTTCTGCAGCGTCAGCTTGTGCAGATTCAGCAGTCATGCGAACTTCTTCCAGAGCACTGGTAGAAGCACAACCAGCCAGGATTGCCAGAGAAGCGGCAGCGGCAGTCATCTTCAGAGCAGTTTTAAGAGTCATAGTGTTCTCCTTGAGTCTTCCTTGGGTACAACGTTTAGGGTATGACAAACAGTAAGGCTAAAGTGTTAGCTTAAATTTGTCTACCTGCGATGCAGGTTCTTTACAGCGACTTGTACCATGGAGAACCTCCAGGGCACGCAAGTCAAACGCTGTTTTATAATAGACAACAGCATATGTCTATAGCCGCGTGCTTAAAACCTCGAACTTCCTTCAACAACATAAGCCTAGCGGATCACCACTCGAGTGCCAACACTTACTAATGCTGCTACACGCTCGATCTCTTCATTGGTTACAGCCACGCACCCTTGGGTCCAGTGGTAGTTACCATGAATGTCAGGGTCCCCCCTGCCAATGCCATGAATACCAATCGCACCACCGAGCGCCGTGGTCTGTGGTGGATAGCCATGGCGCCGATAGTAATCAAAGTAAGCTTCATAATCAGCTTGAGAATAAATGCCTTTCTCAAGCGCCATGCGAGCATGAGGTGGCGTAGGATAATCTATACCGATGAAAATATGCCACTGGCTTTGGTAATTAAATCGATTAATCCGAAACTCACCCAACGGCGTGACGTTATCACCACGTACACGCTGTGTTTTGGCACCAGCTCTGCCCAATGAAATTGGCGCTATACGGTCGATTAACGTATTGCCACGAAAAACACTCAGCGAGGCCTCTTTGTCATCCACCAGCACCCACAGCTCATTGCTATGGCGCGGGATATGGGCGCGTGAAAGGAGTGTCTCAACGAGATCTGTTGGCTGGTAATCATTTACAGGGCTGATAGTCGTTGCGTTGGCCACCACTGGCCAACCTAGAGCTAACGCCAAAAAGCGGCGGCGGTTCAAAGGCATATTGTCGCTCTCAATTCAGGCCAGTTATCGGGCCAAATAAGGCATTTATGAGAGCTTTTATACCTTATTCTCGCTACACCTGTCAGCGATTTCTCCACACAAAAACCGTTTTTTCAGACTCAACCATTCAGGCAAACTTTATTTCAACGAGATCAGACATCCTCAAACTCATGTAGACTACTTACCAACTTACGTACTTCTGCATCGTGCCCTTCGGCCAGCGAGGTAAAAAACGCTTCCTCAGGCTCAATTTTAGCCCGCGACGCACGATGCTGATAAAGTGCCTGTAATTTTCGGTGGGACGCTTCAGCGGTTGCCATTATTTCATCAATTGAGCGTGCGATATGACGCTCAGCAAGCGCTTCTAATTGCGGCGGCTCGGGAAAACCACCCGATTCATCAAACCATGTTTCTAACACCTCACGATGACTACTGCCATCATTCAAGAGTGCCTCAAGGCCTGACTTCATTGTTAATTCGCTGGAAGCTAAATAGGTCAACACCATAGCAAGACGCTGATTATCGGCCTGCTCTGCGGCGCTGCTGTACTGGCCCGCCATGCGCCCATGGTAGCCCGCAGCCCACTCGATTAGATCCTTGACTTGGTTGTAGCGCATCCTTGTTCTCCTCCCGTGTCATTTCATCATCGAAGAATTGAAGCTATCGATTTTGAACACTTCCCCCTAGAGTTTAATGGCTTTGAATAGTTCCGCTGAATAGTTCCTCTGAATAGCTCCGTTACCTAATCACCACTCTTGACTGGTTTCACGAAGAGCCGCTATTTCCTGCTTAGCCGCCGCCAAGTGGGTCAGCAACTGCTCAGTCAATGGGGCCTGGCTACCTATTGCGATCATTGAGGGGTTAACCATACGGCGCTTGGCAGCCCCCTCACTGCTATGTAGCCGCTCAAGCTGAGCGACTAACCAGTACAGCCAACTCTCCGGCTGATGCATTAGATCACGCAAGCGCTGAAGCTCGGCAACGGCCGGGCCATCACTGGCAAGCAATTGCTGCCAGTAATGCGACTCAAGCCGTGCATGCTCGGAAACTTCTTTGAGCATAGAGTTTAACGCCAACTCAAAGAGCGCCAAGGCGCTCTCTTCTATAGCCATCTGCCGCGCAGGAGTATGCTCATCACCCCCTAGCGGCAAGCCGACCAGCAACTCAGCTTGATAAAGCAACTGGTTAGTACGGGCACGTGGACTCACTTACGCTTATCCTCCACATGCCATTTACCGGCATCAAAGGTTGCTTTCCAGCCAGTAGCTTTGCCATCTTCGTCGGTCATCACATACTGCTCTTTGTTCTTACGCGAGTAACGAATTTGCGCGGGACGTCCATCTGGGTCTTCACTAGGCGCATCGAGAATAAAGTGATACTTCTCAGGCAGCTCTTTGGCGTGCGATTTTAATTCTTTTACCAATGGCGGGCGCGTTTCCCGGTTTTTAGGAAACTTACTGGCTGCCAAGAACAAACCACTGGCGCCATCGCGTAGCACGTAATGGTCATCCACCTTCTGGCAGGCAAGTTCCGGCATGGGGATAGGATCCATTTTAGGCGGTGCTACTTCACCACTTTTCAATAGTTTCCGAGTATTTTTACACTCGCTATTGGTGCAGCCAAAGTATTTTCCAAAACGACCAGACTTGAGTTGCATCTCCGAGCCACACTTGTCGCACTCAATGACCGGCCCATCGTAGCCTTTGATCTTGAACTTACCGAATTCAATATCGTACCCATCGCAATCGGGGCTATTACCACAAATATGCAGTTTGCGGGTTTCATCAATCAGGTAGTTATCCATCGCAGTGCCACACTTTGAACAACGGCGTTTGGCCCGCAATGCATCGGTTTCAGCCTCTTCGCCCGCATCTTCGGCGACCGCTTCTTCACCAGGAATTAGATCAATAGTGGTTTTGCAGCGCTCTTTAGGGGGCAAGTTGTAGCCACTACAGCCAAGAAACACCCCAGTAGATGCCGTACGAATCTGCATTTTTCGACCGCAGCTGGGGCAGTCGATATCAGTGGGCACCGGCTGGTTAGGACGCATACCGTCTTCACTTTCAGCCTTGCTTAGCTCGACACGAAACTCTTCGTAAAAAGCATCCAACAGCGCTTGCCAGTTGCGCTCGCCTTCGGCCACTTCATCCAGGCTATCTTCCATGCGCGCTGTGAAAGAGTAGTCCATAAGATCAGGAAAGGACTCTTTTAGACGCTCAGTAACGATGTCTCCCAACTTTTCAGCATAAAAGCGGCGATTTTCTAACTTCACATAACCACGGTCCTGGATCGTGGAGATAATTGACGCGTAGGTAGATGGTCGGCCAATACCTTGTTTTTCTAACTCTTTTACCAAACTTGCCTCCGTGTAGCGCGGAGCAGGCTTGGTAAAGTGTTGCTGTGGATCAAGTTTTTCCAACCCCATCGGTGTGCCTTTTGGCAGGTCGGGTAGGCTTTGATCTTCGTTTTTTCCGGATGGCTTCATCACTCGAGTGTAACCATCAAACTTCAGCACGCGCCCTTTGGCACGCAGGTCGTAACCATCCACTTCGACACTTAACGTGCTGGACAGGTACTCAGCAGGTGTCATTTGGCAAGCCACAAACTGACGCCAAATAAGTTCGTAAAGCCGTTCAGCGTCACGCTCCATACCCGACAGATCAGTCGCTTTACGCTCAACGCTGGATGGCCGGATCGCCTCATGGGCCTCCTGGGCACTCTCCTTACTGCTAAAACGGTTCGGCGCCTCTGGTAAGTAGCGCGCACCATATTCGTCACCAATAAACGACCGCACGCTCTCCACTGCATCTTTTGAAAGATTCGTGGAGTCAGTACGCATGTAGGTGATATAGCCCGCTTCATAGAGACGCTGGGCCATGGTCATGGTCTTCTTAACGGAAAAGCCTAACCGACCGCTCGCTGCCTGCTGAAGCGTCGAGGTAATGAACGGTGCCGTTGGCTTCGAACTGGTTGGCTTGTCTTCCCGCGAGGTGATTTCAAGCTTAGCCTTGCGCAGCGCTGCGATACGATCAAGGGTGTCTTTTTCTGACGTTGGACGGAATGCTTTGCCATCCTGTCGCGCCAGCGCAAAGCGAACCAGTTCGCCATCTGGGGAAACCAAATCGGCGTGCACATCCCAGAACTCTTCAGGGATAAACGCACGAATTTCTCGTTCGCGCTCAACAATTAGGCGAACAGCCACCGACTGAACACGCCCAGCAGAAAGCCCGCGGGCAACTTTAGCCCACAGCAACGGCGAAAGCATAAAGCCCACTACACGGTCTAAAAAGCGCCTAGCCTGCTGTGCTTCGACACGGGGAATATTGAGCGTCCCTGGGTCTTTGAAAGCATCTTGAATTGCATTTTTAGTGATTTCATTAAAAACCACGCGCTTATAGCGGCTATTATCTCCACCAATGGTTTCGCGTAGGTGCCAAGCGATGGCTTCTCCTTCGCGGTCCAAATCCGTTGCGAGATAAACAGCATCGGCCTTCTCTGCCAGCTTTTTAAGCTCAGCAACAACCTTCTCTTTCCCTGGCAATACTTCGTAGCGAGCTTTCCACCCATTGTCTGGGTCAATACCCATGCGGCGTATCAACTGGTCCTGGGCTTTGCGCTGTTTGTACTCCGCTTTCTCTTCCACAGACATTTTACGCGTTGCCGCGGCCTGGCGCGCGCGCTCCTGGGGATCGGAGGCTGCCTTACCTGAGCCGCTGGTCGGCAGGTCACGTATGTGACCCACGCTCGACTTCACGATGAAATCGTTGCCGAGGTACTTATTTATCGTCTTCGCTTTCGCTGGCGATTCGACGATGACCAGTGACTTGCCCATAGTGCTCCACTTTCCTATTGCTTAGGCTTGTCTAGCCCATGCTCTGAATACGGTGTCACAACAATCTTAGATTTGCGACCGCGTGAAAAATGCGCCTACCCTACCCCAGCACTTCGTTAAGCGCTAGTAGCAACCCAGCAGCAGGGAGCCATATTAATTATGAGAGAAGCCGCAGCGCACCCGGCTCTTTTTCATCTCAAAGTAGCTAGACACTAGACTGCCTCTACGCGGACGGCAACCTAAATGCACTTTAAACAAACAAAGCGCCCCTGCTTGAAAGCAGGGGCGCATGAACCGCCAAACCCTTGTTTTAACGCTTACGCGGTGTATTACGGCGCCCAGCAGGACCAGGCTTCGGCTTCTCTGCCTCCGTTTGCTCAGCACTCGCAACCGGCTGCGCTTTATCAGCTGGATCAGCTGGATCAGCTGGATCAGCTGGATCAGCTGGATCAGCTGGTTTTTCAGTTACTTTTTTAGGAGCTGTTTCTTTAGGAGCCTCTTTGGTGGCTGCCTCAGCAGTCTTTTCTACTGCTGGAGGGGGCACAGCAGGTTTAGGCTCAGCCGGGCGCGCTTGATCAAATAGCGCCTTCACTTGGCTAAAACGCTCTGCAACATGCTCTGAAAGCTCACCACTGGCCGCCAACACATGCTCCATATGCTCCACGTGACTATCAATATCCTTATTGCTCTGCCCTTTAAGCAGTACTGGTAAGGTATTGAGCGCCTGCTCCCGATCCATTTTCAAAATAAAGAACTGCTCACGAACCAAATGCTTGAACTCACTCAGTGTGGCACCTGGCTCAAGCTCGGCACGGGAAGCACGCAACCGCTTAAAGTTACGCTCATCCGTCGCCGTTGCACCACCTAGTACGTAAATAATCGCACGTATCAGAGCCTCATGAATGCCCCCATGGGCGATTTTTTCACGTAGCTCGTTCTTACGGTTCTCAATAAAGCGCCTGTGCTCGGGCTCTGCACCAGGGCGACGACGGTGCACATGGGCATCTCCGTGCAGGCCGACCGCCGCTTGCAGCAGGGGTTGACCATAGATATCCATGAAGAGCCTTTCAGTCGTTCTATCGCGAAGATCACGCCATGCATTGAGACCTGCGCTGATTTGATCAGAGCACATGGTTTCAAGGGACTTAAACAAATTATCCTGGCCAACCTGATGGCGGTTTTGGCGAACATTTTCCGCCATTACAGGCAGTGGGACCGTTAATGGATTGCGGTCAGAAAGCAGCTTATAGCCTAAACGAATGGGGTGCATGCGCCGGATCCAGCGAGCAGCTTCAGGCGTCATTGCCGCCTGAATCCAGGGCTGTACAAAGAGGCGATAAAAACCAAGGTTTATCTCTGAAATACGCGCAACGGTTGCAAAGCGGCGGTCATCTTCAGGCTTATGCATTATGTCGCGGTCTAACTCTTCAAAGTTCCGCGATGTAAACTCGAGTAAATAATCTCGCTCAATCAGCTCGGCATCATCGCGCTCACTGGCATGGGATACTGTTGTTTCATAAAGCCCCGGTGGCATTACATCGATGTAGTCCATGTTAGCCGTAAATTCCGAGTGTTCTTTACGCGAAACACTACCAGAAACGAAAATCCCAAGATGCCCCGTTGTGTCATGGAGGCAATACACAATGGTTTGACCATTGGCGATAATATCTTCTTCACCTTCGTACAAGTCACGAATCCAACCAAGTGCTTGCGGCGGCGGAGTAATATCATCACCACGTGAACAAAAGACCACAACAGGAGAGCGCACGTTACGCAGGTCGATACGGCGCCCATCCCGGGTAACTAACTGCGCGGTGGAAAGGCGGTTACCCACAAAAAGGTTGTCCACGATGTACTGAATTTCTTCACCACCGAGCACAACATGGCCGCCCCACCAGCGCTCAAACTCTAAATACCGTTTCGTTTCAGTGTCGATATTGGCATACAAGTGATGCTGTTTTTTCCAGTAGGTGTTAGCAGGATTAAGGCGCTCAAAGTTTTGCACCAACCAAGCACCGTCAAATAGGCCGTCACCAATATCGCTGGTTAGCGCAGTAATCCAGCTTCCACCTGTCATACCTCCGGTGTAGCGCATTGGCGCCTTGCCATGCTCGCCGGCCCAATAAGAGAGCGGTGCGCCGGCAATAAGAATGGGACCAAATACGTCTGGCTCTAAAGCAGCGGCCATCATAATCTGCCAACCTGCTTGGCAGTTGCCCACCACCATAGGCTTTTCGGCCGTTTCAGGATGCAGGGCAATCACATGGCGCAAAAAGGCAATTTCTGCTTCGACGACATCTTCAACCGTTTGGCCTTGCTCAGGAAAAGGTAAAAAGCCAATAAAATAACAGGGATGACCAGCCTTTAAGGCCACGCCCAACTCGCTATCCGGCTTAAAGCCTCCAATACCTGGGCCGTGCCCCGCCCGGGGGTCCACCACCACAAAAGGGCGCTTTTTAGGGTCAACGTTCGTATTGGCAGGAGGCAGAACACGTAGCAACTCGTAGTTCGTCGGATGAGGCAAGGTCCGCCCATCGACTAATACCTCTGTATCAAAACCAAGCACATTCGGCTTGGTTTGCTCCATATGTTCAAGATACTGGTTACCACGCTCACGCATCACATCCCAGTAGAGGATGTTGCGCTCAAGACTGTCGCGCCAGTAAGCCATGGCGGCACGTCCAAACCCGAAAGGGTCCACGATACCGGCTATGGCTTCTCCACCAGGTAGCACGGCGGAATCGCCGGGGGACCCCGACCAAGCATTTTCAAGTAGTTGGCTAGGCAGTAATGGATTAGCGAGAAAGTTCATAGATCCTCCCATTAGATTGATGCGGGCATCAATCTCGAAGCAGTGATGCTGCAATGCAATATAGTTTAGGCTACTCTTTGCCCAACGTCGATGCTTGCATAATTTAATCACCCACTAGAGCGTTAAAGACGTCCTTACAGATCAGTGATAACATCCTCGCTCTGGCGCTAATTCGATTTGACGCTATGTTTTCGAAGCCACTATCCTTGTTGTAGTATTTTCAGTACCTTTGCCACAGAATTTACTGTGACTGCACTTACTGCAAACAGTACTTACCGTAACAGCACTTACCGTGGCAGCACCTACTATCCGGCAATGCTAGCGCAGCACTCACTACTACCGGAGGAGGTTATCGAGAGGTTGTTATGTCATCTCCTTCGTTACTAAACCGCCTAACCTTTCGCCAGCTCCAGGTGTTTCAGGAAGTGCACCGCCAACGCTCTTACTCTCGTGCAGCTGAGCAGCTGGGCCTAACGCAACCAGCCGTTAGCGCTCAAATCCGCCAGCTTGAGCAAGCCCTGGGCCAACCACTTTTCAAGTATGCCGGTAAAACGTTGCATGTATTGCCAGCAGCAGACACGATGGCACTCTCTACCCGGGAGATTATTGGGCAGCTTTCGCGGTTGCAGATGAATCTCTCAGACATAAACGGCAAAATTAGCGGCGAACTGAATATTGCGGCTGTCTCATCCGCCCAATATGTTGTGCCCTATTTGCTAGCCCGTTTTCGCGCCCACTACCCTGATGTTCGAATGCGCCTAAAAGTGTGCAACCGCAGCCAAGCACTTGAAAGGCTCGCAGAACAGAAAGACGATGTGGTAATCATGGCGATGGTTCCTGATGACGATGATCTTGTGGTCATGCCGATCTTAGAGAATGAATTGATTGCCGTAGTATGGCCAAATCATCCTCTATTGAGCACCACTGCACCCACTCTTACCGATTTTGCCCGCCACTACGTATTAATGCGTGAACCCGGCTCAGGGGTACGTAATGCTTTTGAGCAGCTAGCAGCCGACCAAGAGGTAGGCCTGCCGCACCGTATTGAATTAGGCACTAACGAAGCGATTAAACAGGGTGTTATGGCGCACTTGGGGGTTGCTGTGCTGCCGCGCTTAGCAGTACAACTAGAGCTTGAGCAGGGGCTGCTAGCCTCGCTGCCACTCCCCCACTTCCCTCTTCGCCGCGCATGGTGCGCCGTCCACCGACGCGACCATTTCCCAACGCCGGTTGCAGAGCTGTTTATCCGTTTCACCCGCGAGCATTTAGACGAGTATCGCCGCTATTTTCAAACACCTTCAAGTCCATTACCCAGCCACGGGGTTTCTTGCCTTCCAATGTTGCCCGTTTAAAGCAACGTCCGAGGCCGCCCAAAGTGTCTTGTTCTCTATGAGATATGTTACATTACCCTACTACCTACGTATGATTTAGCACGTATGATTTAGCGTACTCAGGGCTTGGTCAGTTCTAGCGCAGGAACGATGCTTGCCTGCCGCACAGTAGAGAGGCTCTTTTCTATGAGCAATAACCCTTCACAGCGTGTGCCCAGCGGTGAAAAATTCCGCAATGAACACGGCATGACGGTGATCAAGGACGGCATGAAGCAGCGTAAAACGCAGCAGGATGCCCCTTCTCTTGAGCGCAAGCCTAAGTGGCTGCGCGCTCAAATCCCTGGTGGCGAAAGGTTTGAAGCGGTTAAGAAAAATGTCGCTACCCACCGCCTTAGCACAGTGTGTGCCGAATCGCACTGCCCCAACATGGGCGAATGCTGGAGCAACGGTACTGCCACTATTATGTTAATGGGGTCCGTGTGTACTCGCGCGTGTCGCTTTTGTGCAGTAGATACGGGCAACCCTCAAGGCTGGCTTGATAAAGAAGAGCCGGAAAACACGGCAAAATCTGTTGAGCTGATGGGGCTTCGCTATATCGTACTCACCTCTGTAGATCGTGACGACTTAGACGATGGCGGCGCAACGCATTACGCTAACTGTGTACGCGCTATTAAAACGCGCACCCCAGAGGTCGTCGTTGAAGCACTAACGCCGGATTTTGACGGCGAAAAAGAAGCCATTGAGCGTGTGGTAGATTCAGGTCTGGAGGTGTTCGCCCAGAATGTTGAAACCGTCGAACGCTTAACCAAAAAGGTGCGCGACCCCCGTGCTGGCTATCGCAAGACACTGGATGTATTAGCTCATGCCAAGCAGTATCGCCCAGATATTATTACTAAAACCAGCTTGATGCTGGGGCTGGGCGAGACCGACGAAGAGATCTTACAAACCTTTGATGACTTGCGTGAAATTGGTGTCGATATCGTAACCCTTGGTCAGTACCTACGACCGACGAAAAACCACCTCGCGGTTGAGCGCTGGGTAACGCCTGAGGAGTTTGAACGCTATCGCGTGATAGGTCTTGAGAAAGGCTTTATGGAAGTGCCCTCAGGGCCACTAGTGCGCTCTAGCTACCGTGCAGATCGTGTCTTCGAGAAAAACAATCTTGGGCTTGCCTCTCCCGCTGCCGTTCCGGGACAAGAAACTGACGCTAGCCGCATACCTGTACTAAATGTAGGCTAATAAGCAAGCACCGCTGTAAGTGAGAAATGATTTCTCACTTACAGCGGGTAAGCCACAATGTCTTGTTTCCATACTCTTTTGTTTCTATCAAACAAACAAACAAACAAACAAACAAACAAACAAACAAACAACTGCGCTTTACCCCCCTGCTTTACCACTACTAATTTACCACTACTAACTCACGCCTTAATTCTGCCGCTAGCGCTTGCGCAAGCTGCTCTCCAACACGATGATCTGGCTTGATCGAGGCTAAGTCAGCCAAACGCGTTACCTGCATACCAGCGTAGCCACAGGGGTTGATACGCCCAAATGGCGATAGATCAGCATCCACATTGAGGGCAACGCCATGATAACTAGCCCCGCGCCTAATACGCAGCCCTAGCGAGGCGATTTTTGCCTCGCCTAACGGAGTATCTACATACACACCAGGCGCATCCGGCCTCGCTCGAGCACTAATCTCGTAACTGTTAAGTACCGCGATGACCGAGTTTTCAAGTGCAGTGACCAAATCACGCACACCTATTTTCCCACGTCGAACATCTAACAGCGGGTAGAGTACAACTTGTCCTGGGCCATGGTAAGTTACTTGCCCACCGCGGTCAGTCTGCACGACAGGAATATCGCCCGGCATTAATAGATGCTCAGGCTTACCTGCTTGTCCTTGAGTAAAAACAGGCTCGTGCTCGACCAACCAAAACTGATCAGACGTTGCAGCATCTCGGCTATCAGTAAGCGCACGCATTGATTCCCACACTGGCAAATACGCGCAGCGCCCAAGATGGTGCAGCTCAATGGGTGCTTGGTCGCTCATGGTTATAACACCATGTGCACACGACCAGTGGCTTTTAAGTCGTCAAACAGCTGACTAAGCTGCTGCTCACCCGTTGCTTTGATAGTAACTCGCACGGACTGAAAACGCCCATTACGACTATCTACTACGCTAATAGTGCTCTCATCAAAGCCAGGGGCATGCTTGTTAATTACTTGACAGACACAAGCGGCAAAATCGTCAGCCGCATCGCCCACTACCTTCAGTGAATAGTCACAAGGAAAAGTGATTTTTGGTGGTGGGCTTGGGCTTGTAGCTGGCTGACGCAAATCACGCAGCCCTTTTTTTGCGTCCTTTTTCATAGCTCGCCTTTGATTACCAAATGAGAGAGTGGAAAGCTAAGCATCAAACGCATCGCTTCCCCTCCAGACATCTAAATATTGAGCTTCTAGCTCTTGAAATTAGCTCTTGAAATTAGCTCTTAAAATTAGCTGGTGAAGTTACTGAACAAGCCGCTGAAGAAACGTCTAACCTGATCAAAAAACCGTTTAAACAGGCCACCTTCTTCCACACCCTCAAGAGCCACTAGCTGTCGCTCGCCGACCATCTCTTCACCCAGGTACACTTCTAGCTTACCTACGCCATCCCCTACAGCAATCGGCGCTTGCAGGTCAGCATCAAGATTAAGGCGGGCACGCAACTCTTCATTGCGATTACGCGGCAGCGTCATAAATACTTCTGAATCAACCCCTACACGCAGCTCGTTCGTCTCGCCACCCCATACCCGAGGCGTTGCCAGCACTGCGCCACGCTCATAAAGCTTCATCGTTTCAAAAAAGCGAAAACCGTAGCTAAGCAGTTTTTGAGTCTCTTGAGCACGCGCTTCCTCTGAACTGGTTCCCATCACAACAGATATTAGGCGCATATCATCACGCTTGGCAGAGGCCACTAGCCCGTAACCAGCTTCTGTTGTCCAACCGGTTTTCAAGCCATCAACAGTTGGGTCACGCCAGAGCAGTCGATTACGGTTCGGTTGATCAATACCACCAAAGGAGAAGGTACGCTGGGAATAGATCGCGTAGTGTTCGGGATAGTCATTAATTATGTACTGTGAAAGCAGCGCCATATCGTGGGCACTTGAGTAGTGATTGTCGCCAGGTAACCCTGTAGCATTTTGGAAGTTGGTATTGTGCATCCCCAGGCGCGAGGCGTGTTGATTCATTAAGTCTGCAAAGGGCGCCTCGCCTCCAGCCAAGTGCTCAGCCATCGCCACACTAGCGTCATTACCTGAAACGATGACGATGCCATGTAATAGGTTGTCAACAGAGACCCGGTCCCCAACCTCGATAAACATCTTAGAGCCACCGGTACGCCATGCCCTCTCGCTGATATTAACCATATCCGTCAGATTAATAGTGCCTCTGTCTAGCTCGCGCTCGACGAGATAAGCAGTCATCAGCTTAGTCAGGCTTGCCGGCGGCAAACGCTCGTCTGAGTTATGCTCAGCAAGAATTCGGCCGCTGTGAGCATCCATCAATATCCACGAGCTAGCGGCCAACTGGGGCGCCGATGGAATAATTGTCTGAGGCTGTGGCTGTGGCTGAGGCGTTGGCTGTGCCAGGGCAGGAAGCGCCACAACGGTCATTGCCGCAATCAAGCAGAACTGTGCTGAACGACGAAAAGACATCAATATATTCATTACTAACTTCTCACTTACATAGTAAATGACGCTGTTAGGGGGGCGCCATTAAGGATAAATAAAGGGGGTAATTTATTTCACCACAAACACTTGAGGGAAACCTGCATGACGCAGTTCCTCCCGAGCCCGTGTCTCTTGGGTAGGCATGACTGGCCCAACTTGCACGCGGTGAACGTCTGCATCACTCATTACCCGCACTGAATGCGCCAGTTCACCCTGCAAGCGCCTCTGAAGTTGTTCAGCCCCTTCAGCACTGCCTAGTGCGGCAATTTGCAGGTAAACCGCGCCTCCAGCCTCGCGTTCAGCTATTGTTTGCGAACCCGGCGCTGACGCCACCTGACGCTGTGTAGTAGTAGAAGTAGTAGACGACTGCGCTACCGTAGAGGGTGTCGAACCAGCCGCGCTAGAACTGCCACTTTTCCCGCGATCAGCAAGCCATTGGGCAGGGTCAATCGCCTCAACGCGAACAGGCCCAGTGCCGTTATCTAAAATTCCTAAACGCGCCGCGGCTGCATAAGAAAGATCTATTTCGCGGTCACTATGAAATGGCCCTCGATCATTAACACGCACAATAACAGATTGCCCTGTATTTAAACTGGTCACTCGAGCAAAGGTAGGTAGCGGCAAAGAACGGTGGGCGGCCGACATTTTGTACATGTCATAGATTTCACCGTTAGAGGTGGCATAGCCATGAAACTTTTCGCCATACCAAGAGGCGGTACCCTGCCTAGCATAGCCCGTAGCATCAGGCAGCACCTTGTACGTCTCTCCCCACACTTCGTAGGTTGAACGGTTACCCGCCCGCGATGGCGGCTCAATGCGCGGCTCAGCATCCGGCACAGTGGTCACATCAGGTGGCTCAAGCGGATAAGCATCCCCCGACATGGCATAGCGTTCACCACTATTGGCTGAACTGCTGCTTGCAGGAGCGCTGCTTGACGCTGGAGCACTAGGCTGACGGTCTAAATCGACACTGGCACGCTGGGTTTCTTGACTAGCGCATCCGCTCAGCAAAGTTGCTATCGCTACCGCCCCAGCTACGCCTAACCCACGGGCATCTGTCAGCAATGTTTTCATCCCTGGTCCTCAACCTGCTGCTCGATGGCTTCCGACAATTCCGCTACCGCCATCGCATACAGGTGGCTATGGTTGTAGCGGGTAATCACGTAGAAATTATACTCACCCAGTCGGTAACTTATGCTCTCGTCGGAGAGCTCAAGCATCAACGGCACTACCGGCAGCGTTGGTTCAAGGGGCTGCTCTGGCATAATGCCAGCATCTATAACATCTGCAACAGTAACCACGGGCGGACGTGTTTGATTAAAGGTGATTGACTCCGGCACGGTGTCAGGCCCACTCGCTTCATGATAAATGGAGCCATCTCGCTGCCAGCCATGCTCGGCAAAGTAATTAGCGACGCTGCCAATGGCATCGACGGGATTTTCCCACAAGTCCCGAATGCCATCACCATCGAAATCAACAGCATACGCTTGATAGCTCGTGGGAATAAACTGAGGGTACCCCATAGCACCTGCATATGAGCCATAGAGGTCTGTAGGTTCAACCCCTTGCTCATGGGCTATTTTCAAAAAAGCGGCTAGCTCACCGCGGAAAAAGTTTCCGCGCACTGGGTGATGAAAAGCCAGGGTCGCCAGAGAATCAAGCACTCTGTGCCGACCTTTATGGCGTCCATAATATGTTTCCACACCTATAATAGCGGTGATCACCTCGCGAGGTACTCCATATACCTCTTCAGCACGGGCAAGCGTATCCGCATGCTCATGAATGAAAGCAGCCCCCTCTTCAATACGCTGCTCTGTCATAAAAATATTGCGATACTCGTGCCACTGTAAGCGACGCTCAGCCGCTCCCTCCATGGCATCTAGCACTCCCTGGCTATAGGTGGCCTGGAGAAATGTGTCGGTCAGCCACGCTTCTGGCAAGCCTTCAGCCACTAGCTCATCAACCAGCTGTTGAGTGCGCTCATGGTACTGTGGATCAAAGTGCGCTTGCTCCTCAGCCCACACGGCAGGGATTGAGCATGCCATTAGGGCAGCCATCAAATAACTACCTGCTTTGCTTTGGGCCCTATTCATTAACTAACCACTCCTGTGAAAATAAAATGCTTCGACCATTAGCGCGGCAATAAGCGGCGATGCGCATGAATCGACATGAGAATACCGAACCCAGCCAACAAGGTCACGCTTGAGGTACCACCGTAACTTACTAACGGCAAAGGCACTCCCACCACAGGCAGAATGCCACTCACCATGCCGACATTAACAAAGACGTAAATAAAAAATGTGAGAATAATACTGCCAGCCACCAGCCGCCCAAATGTATCCTGGGAGGATGTGGCCAGCCAAAGCCCGCGCCCTACAATCATGACATAGAGCGCCAGCAGCATTAGCATCCCTACAAGACCAAACTCTTCACCTAACACAGCAATAATGAAATCCGTATGGCGCTCAGGCAAGAATTCAAGCTGGGACTGAGTGCCGTCAAGCCAGCCCTTGCCCCATAGCCCACCACTGCCAATCGCCGTGGTGGACTGGATAATATTCCAACCTGCACCTAGCGGGTCGCTTTCCGGATCAAGGAAGGTTAATACCCTCTGCCGTTGGTAATTGTGCATGTTCATCCATAGCACCGGCAGGCCAGCTGCCATTAAAGCACCAACAAAACCAATAAGCTTCCAGGAAAGGCCCGCCAACAACACTACGATGACTGCCGCACTAGCCACTAGCAACGAAGTGCCAAGATCGGGCTGAATGGCAGTAAGCACGACAGGGAGGCCAATAATTATCCCACACACAGCAATGTCTCGCAGGCGCGGAGGCAACTGACAACGATTGAGATATGCAGCGACCATTAGCGGCACCGCAAGCTTCATCATCTCAGAGGGTTGAAAACGGATAACACCAGGAATTTCAAGCCACCGCTTAGCCCCCATGCCTATATCTCCCGCGATTTCCACCGCAATGAGCATGGCAAGTCCCACTGCGTAGGCAATGGGTGCCCAACGTAGAAAAGTAGATGGGGAGAACTGGGCAATGACCACCATCACGACCAAAGCAACACCAAAGCGAACGGCTTGTGCAATGACCGCTTCAATGCGCTGTCCAGAGGCGCTATACAGCACGAACAGGCCCGCCACCATCAACACCAGCAGCAGACCTATTAACCATGGGTCGAGGTGTATTCTCTCCCAGATACTCTTGCGTCGAGCTATGCCACTATTCGGTGGTCTTACGGGGTAGCGTCGAAAAGAGCGGGAAAGCAACTGCCATGGAACCATCAGTTCCCCTCCACGCCAGTGGTGTCTTCATTCAGCACTTCTTTCAGCTCTTCTACATCAGGTGCGTTATCGTTAAGCAGCCAAGCGTCTGTCATCGCCCGCGCCAGATGCGCCGCATGGGTACTTCCCCCACCGGCGTTTTCTACAATTACCGAGACGGCAATCTGAGGATTATCTAGCGGTGCAAAGGCCATAAAAAGTGCATGATCGCGCAAGCGCTCTTCAAGCTCTGCGGCGTTGTAACGCTGATCTTGCCCTAGCGAAAACACCTGAGCAGTGCCCGACTTCCCCCCCATTCGATACTCAAGCCCCACACCTGTACGACGAGCAGTGCCTTCATGACCAGTAAGCACTTTTTCCATACCGCTAAAAATGCGCGCCCACCAACCTTCGTTATCAAGCTGGATATCAGGCAAGGTATCCGGCAGGTCACGCGGCACGAGCTCATCGCCAATTTCTAAAGCAAGGCGTGGCTTCACCCAATGACCCCGATTTGCCAACGCCGCTGTTGCACTGGCCAACTGGAGTGGTGTCACTTGCCAATAGCCTTGCCCAATGCCCACAGAAAGCGTTTCGCCTGGATACCAAGGCTGATTAAAGCGTGCCCGCTTCCACTCCCGCGATGGCATTAATGCAGTGCTTTCGCCTTGGACATCGTGAGCAACTCTTTGCCCAAAACCAAAGTTACTCATCTGCTCATGCAACTTATCAATCCCCAAATCGTGAGCCAGTGAGTAGTAATAGGTGTTATTGGATACCGCAATTGATCGCTCCATATCAACCCTACCATGCCCCCAGCGCAGCCAATTACGATATCGACGAGAATCATTAGGCAGCTGATAAAAACCAGGGTCATGAATAGTACTATCGGGTGTAATGGCGCCCTCTACCAGCCCTGCTAAGGCCAGGAAAGGTTTAATTGTCGAGCCAGGGGGATAGTGCCCGCGAATAGCACGATTAAATAAAGGCAAATCGATATTTTCTTGAAGCGCTCTATAAGAGGCAACATCAATACCGGTGACAAACTGATTGCTGTCAAAACCAGGGGTAGAGACCATTGCCAGAATTTCACCTGTGTCCGGAACAATGGCCACGATAGAACCCCGCCTGCCATCCATCAGTTCATAGGCCAACATTTGAAGCGACTTATCCAACGTTAAGGTTAGGTTATCGCCTGGCACGGGATCAGTGCGCCCAAGCTCCCTTAATACCCGCCCGCGCGCATTAGTTTCAACTTTACGCAACCCTGCTTGGCCATGCAGACGGTCCTCATAAAAACGCTCAACACCTGTTTTACCGATAAAGTGCGTGCCTGCGTAACGACCAGTATCCAATGTCTGCATTTCTTCAGCATTAATACGCCCCACATACCCCAGGGCATGGGCCATCACTTCTGCATCTGGATAGTAGCGCAACAGCTGAGCTTCAACTTCAACTCCTGGCAAGCGATGTCTATTAACCGCAAGGCGGGCAATTTGGTTTTCGCTCAAATCACTCATTAGCAGAGCGGGTTGAAAAGGACGCTGGCGCTGCCGTGAGCGAACATTGAACGCATCAATATCCTCCTCAGGCAACTCTAAAAGCTCGACCAGAAGCGCCAGCGTGTCATCCAAATTATCAACACGCTCACGTACTAGGGTCAGGTTATAGGTAGGGCGATTTTCAGCAAGCAGTGCGCCATTACGGTCATAAATCAGCCCCCGGTTGGGCGGAAGCGGCTCGACACGCACGCGGTTTTTTTCTGAACGGGTACTATAGAGATCATGCTGAGTAATCTGTAAATAGGCTAAACGACCAGTCAGCAAGCTGGTGAGTACAATCACAACTAAAACGGCAAGCAGCGCTCTGACACGAAAAATACGCAGCTCTTGCTCGGAATTTTTTAGCGTGTCAAGGCGCTGTGGCATGGCAACAGGTGACTCTCAAATCTGACAAATGACGTAACAATAGCCATAGATTCAGGCTTAACGTTGACACGCCTAACGATGATAAGGATGACCAACTAGCAAGGTCCAGGCTCGGTATAGCTGCTCAGCCAGCATGATTCGCACTAGCGGGTGAGGTAATGTAAGAGGGGATAACGACCACGCTTTATCGGCTAATGCTGAAAGCGATGGTTCTAAACCATCAGGCCCGCCAACCAGGAGTACGATATCTCGCCCCTCCATCCGCCATGACGCAGCTTCTTCCGCTAACTGCTCGGTGCTCCATGGCTTACCTTTGACCTCTAACGCCACGATGTACTCATCACCGCGCAGCTTGTCACGGATACGCTGTGCTTCTTGAGCACGCGCTTTTGCTACGTCCGCGTTTTTACCTCGCTGACCCAGCGGGATCTCTTCAACTTCAAGATTAAAGTCCCGTGGCAGCCGTTTACGGTAGGTTTCAATGCCCTCTTCAACCCATCCAGGCATTTTTGTTCCCACCGCTAACAGCCGAATCCTCATGACATATTGACCCGCTCTTCTAGGCGCTTCAACGAGTCACCAATAGCACCCCCATCGTTAGGCAGGTCTGCCCAGAGGCGTTCAAGATCATACAGTGCGCGGGCATCAGGTAGCATGATATGAACGACGATGTCGCCCAAATCAACCAATACCCAATCAGCGTTATCGCCACCCTCTACACCACGGGGCTTAAGGCCAGATGCTTTGGCTTTATCCACTACATTTTGCGCAAGGGCAGAAACGTGGCGAGTGGAAGTACCGCTAGCAATGATCATGAGATCAGTAACTTCGGTTAGCTTTGAAACGTCTAGCTGGGTAATATCACGTGCTTTTAGCTCTTCTAGCGCGTCAATCGCTAGGCTTTTAAGTGTATCGATGTGCATAACTCCTAAAGACAACCCCATATGGTAATCAACCCGACAATAAATACGTTCATGAACGTATAAAGAACGACCAAGTGCCAATTGGCCGCTTAGCCGGCCATTGTAACGGCTTCTTTGATGACTGCCAGCGCTATTCGCAGGTTTGGTAAAAGCCTTGCTGCAAAATAGTCTTTTCCACCGCTTCCGGCAGCAGGTAACGAACACTCTCACCTGCTTTTAAGCGCGCTCTTACGTAGGTAGCTGAAATAGACATCATGGAGGGCAGCGTGAGCGTAAGCACTCCCCCGTTTGGGCTTTCCATAAGCGCTGCTACACTATCGACTTCACGATTGCCTACCAGTTCCTTTAATGGCTGCGGCCAAGGCATCTGGTAACCTGGCCGATCAATGATCACTAGGTGCGCCAGGGCAAATATGTCCCTCACCTTATGCCACTTTGGGAGCTTTAAAAAAGCATCAAATCCTATCACCATGGCTAGCGGAACATCCTGACCATATTCGCTGCGTAACTCTGCCAATGTTTCCACGCTATAAGAAGGCCCGCTACGGCGTAGCTCACGGTCGTCGGCGATAATGCCTGGCGTATCTGCGATACCAAGCTTAAGCAGCTCAAAACGCTGAGCCGGAGAAACCTGGGGGGCTTGGCGAAGCGG
>NZ_NWUX01000032.1 GCF_002374315.1 Vreelandella nigrificans
AGCCCTGTGGAATACCGGACTCAGGAAATGGCAGTCAACTGATAGAGCTAACTGTCCAATAATTGGGGGTCAGTTCAGGCAGCGGGTGCCTCACTCAAAAAATTCAAGATAATAAGGATAATCTTGAATTTTGAGCAATCTTGATCATTTTTTGATCCAAAAATGGCCGCTTTAGCGGCCATTTCCTTGAGGTTTTTCATTTTTCTTTCTGACCTTCCAGCGCCTCCAGACGGGCCGCTAAGGCCTGGGTCTTGGCATCCGCCTTGGCTTTGCTCTTTGTCCCGACTGTATCGAAAAGATTCTGCCCATCACATAGACGAAAGTAGTGTTGGCGTGTTGCCGAGTGTTGAGTACTTGTTGTATTGTTAGTGTGTTATTGCTAAGAATCATTAAGGGATGCTACATGACCAGGATGTTTGCGATTTTTTTACTGTCAGTAATCAGTTTCGTTTCTCCGGCAATTGCTGATGAAGTTCTATTGCGAGTTGAAAGTACGGAAGTGGTAGCAACCGATTTTGGTCGCGAGATAGTTGGTATTGCCCATAATACAACGGACGCAAGCATCTCTTCAGCATCACTCACGTTCAATCTATATGATCACTCTGGTGCTAAAGTCGGTGAAGCACATGCGCATGGAAGCCACATTGAGCCAGGTGTGCCATGGCGGTTTCGCGCACTATTCACTGAACCTTCTGCCACTAGCTATCGCCTCGTGAATATTCTGGCGTTTTAACGTCGAATGGATAGCATATCTGGGGACATCGGCAACACAGAGGGGAGAATTCCCGTGGGGGCGAATTAACATTCCCACTTTCTCGGAGCGCTTGTACCACGTCAGATAGGGCTAATTGACTACTGTCGTCGAGGCACACATGCTCAAGCGCCTGTTTCTATTTCCAGGTAAGAAAAACTCTCAGCAAAGTCCCCAGGATGTCGATGGCTGGCTGATGCCTCTTTCGGGTAAAGAGCTTCTCGACCAGCCGTATCGCCAGCAGATTATTAAGACTCTCTGGGATCTAACCTCTCTGACGAAACCGGTATTCTGTCACTTCATTCAGACGCCATTGGAGCGATATGCCGAGCTTGTACAGCGTATACCAGCGTCTGAGTCTCATCATCATGCCTATGCCGGAGGTATGCTGGATCACACCTTAGAAGTGGTCAACTACGCCCTACGAATCCGACAGCATCACTTACTTCCCCCTGGTTCTTCTCCCGAAGCTCAATCCTCATCAAGCGAGCGTTGGACCATTGCAGTGGCATATGGGGCTCTGCTGCACGATGCAGCGAAACTGCTGGATATCGACATTTTTCTCAAGGATGGACGGGTGTGGCGGGTGTGGAATGGGTCTATCCCTGGTCCGTACCGTGTCAGGTATCGCAAGGGCCGTGACTATATGCTTCATCAAGCCAGCAACGGGCTATTCTGTAGTCAGATTCTCGACGGTAGGATCCTCGATTGGCTCTACGAAGACAACGCAGTGTTCAAGGAATTGATGTTTACCATTTCGGGGTACAGCAGTGAAGCGGGGGTCATCGGAGAAATCGTCAGCAAGGCGGATCGGGCCAGCGTGGCTAGTAATTTGGGTGGAGACCCAACTAAGGCCCTTCAAGCTCCAGTCGAGTCACTACAGCGCAAGTTAACCGACGCACTACGATACTTAGTCAAACAGCAACTTGCTCTCAATACACCCCGCGCCCCAGCATATTTGACCGAGGAGGCGCTGTGGATCGTTTCGCCCAGCGTGCCTAATCAACTTAAGGCGTACTTACTTGAACACGGGGTCGGTGGCGTGCCATCGAACACTACACGTATGTATGACGAGATGCAGGCTCACGGCCTGATCGAGGAGGCAGGGGAAGGAAAGTCGGTGTGGAAAGCAGACGTCCAGATTGAGGATTGGAATGCTACTTTGAGTTTCCTAAAAGTGCCCGCGTCTCTTATCTGGGGCGCAGGTGAAGAACGTCCCGCAGTGCTCAACGGAACGTTGACTGTTGTTGGTGCCAAGGCAACAAAGGACAGCGACAAGCCCAAGAAAGCAGAAGCTCCATCAAGATCAAGATCGCCTGAGCAACAGGCACCAACGGAAGCGAACCCCCAACAAGAAGCGGCACTATCGTCCCAGTCAGAGACGTCGGCACCGACAGGCGAGGTACTCGATCTCAAGGGAATGATGGCTTTGATCTCTGGCGAAGAAAGTTTGGAGTCTACTTCTGAGATAGCAGCACAACCTTCTGAAACAATAGATTCTAATGAATCCAATCTGAACATTAGCTCGGTAACGGTGAATGATAAGCCAGCAAAGGATAGTGAAGACGGTGAAACGCTAGGCACCCATGACTATGGCGAAAGTTTTGTGAAGTGGTTGCGCCAGTCGCTTGAAACCAATCGTCTAGTAGTAAATGACTCGAAAGCCCTCGTTCATGTCGTTGAAGGGACATATTTCCTTGTGAGCCCAGGGATATTTAAAAGGTTCTGTAACCTGACGTTTGGATCCGATCGGTCCTGGAACAAAGTTCAGCAACGATTTCAAAAGCAGGGGCTTCATCTCAAAACAGAACAGAAGTTGAATATTTGGGAAGTAAATGTCCGTGGCCCAAATCGCAGAGGCAACATCCTGAAGGGATACCGCCTTAAGCTAGACAGTGGTATTACCCCAACAAGTAACGATAACGTGTTTCTCTCTTTGATTAATGGTAAGGCGTTGGTCGAGGAGGATGCAGAGGATGCATAACTGCGACTTCCAACAAGTGCTTCAAGAGATGTTTGCAGAGCGTTGGCTTTCGCCGAAAACTCAGTCTAGCTATACAGGTCCAGTAAGTCTGTTTAGGCGTTATGTTGGCCAGCATGTACTACCAAGCGAAGTTAGTCGTCGAGATGTATTGAATTGGCGACTGGCCATCGTCAAATCTAGCAGCAATCCAAGCGGGATTGCTGAAAGCAGCTGGAACAATTATGCGAGGCATCTGAAGTCGTTATATAGATTCGGAATCTCTCACGATTTAATACAGTTGCAAACATCGCCTTTCGAAAACATGTTCCTGCGAGAAAAGAAGCGTGGGCGCAAGACACTGCGGGATATGGATATCGTGTTTGCGCGAGAGGCGCTGGAGCTTTGCCGACGATATGAGGTGGTGAAGGGGGAGCCTGCACCAATGCACCCGGCATGGTTCTGGCAAGTTGTTGTAGAGACGTTCTACCACACGGGGATCCGCTTGAATCAGTTGCTAAGCATCACACCGAGTGACATCCATCTCAAGCGACGTCGGCTAATTGCATCAGCGGAGGGCGCTAAAAACAACTATGAGGCGGTACTACCGATAACCGACGCGTTATCCCCCTATTTGGTTACGTTGATGACCTCAGCACAGGCTGCGGGTTGCAAACGATACGATCAGTTGTTCAATGTGAACCTTTTTTCGGTACGAACGAGACGGGAGACGATGGATGTGTGGCAAGTCGAACGATTCTTCAATCAACTTTCACGTTACTGTGGTAGCCGGGTTACTCCGCACCGATTCCGTCATAGCTTGGCTACTGATCTAATGCGCAGTAAGGGGAGGGACCTTTACCTTACGCAGCAAGTTTGTGGGCACACGGACATACGATCGACGATTGAGTACATCAGGCCGGACTTGGATACGCTCCGGGATTACCTTGAACAGCGGCACTCCCATAAGGAGCAGTCATTAAAGGATGCAGTGCCAGGCTGGAATAACCAGTACCTATCGTCGAGTTAAATTGGTGATTGATCAACTTGACAGGTAAGCAGGCGCATGGCAATAATGATCTTGCAAAGTGGTGGAAGGTCTTTGATCGGTAGTTTTTGTAGTCAACGAGTATCACATAGGTCGTTAGCAGTACTGATACCAGTGGAGTCATTTAGCTTTTTTGAGTCCACCAATTAACAACTGACTTGTAATCAGTAGGTCCCGGGTTCGACTCCTGGTGCCGGCACCATCAAACAGTACGCGAAATCAGCAGCTTACGAGCAAGAGTGGAACCCCCGCCTGGCGTGTCAGTAGACCTGACAGCTTCGTGAAATAGAGACAGATCATCAGCCTCACACTTGTTTCCATCTGGAACCGAGGTGAGGTTATGCGCGTTGTATCCGTTATTTCGACCAAGGGCGGGGTCGGCAAGACCACCGTCACAGCCAATCTGGGCGGCCTCCTGGCCGATGCGGGCCTCAGGGTCCTGTTCATCGACCTGGACAGTCAGCCGACGCTCTCCAGTTACTACCCCCTCCGCACCGAAGCCCCCGGCGGCACCTATGAGCTGATCGCGCTTAGCGACACGGCTCCCGACCGCGTCATATCGCAGACGGCCCATCCCAATCTGGATGTAGTGATCTCCAACGATCATGCCGGCCAGCTTCCTCAGCTGCTGCTCAACGCCCCGGACGGCCGTTTCCGGCTTGCCCAGCTGCTCTCCAATCTGTCGGGCTATGACCTCATCCTGATCGACACCCAGGGGGCGCGCTCCATCACGCTGGAGATGGCGGTCCTGGCTTCCGATCACGCTCTCTCTCCCATCACTCCCGAGCTGCTCTCTGCCCGTGAGTTCGTGCGTGGCACCGTTGGCCTGCTGCGCGATCTCGAGGCGCTCAGCCAGTTCACCCACCTCTCCGTTCCCCCCGTTTCCGTACTCGTGAATCGCCTGGACGAAACCGCCGATGCGCGGGGCATCCACCAGACGCTGGCAGAGATGTTCGCCGCCGGCGAGCAGGGCGTCACCGTCATGCAGAGCACCATCCGCGCCGGTGTCGCCTTCCGACAGGCGGCCAGTGCCGGGTTGCCGGCTCACCAGTTCGAGCCGCGCAAGCCCGTCGGCCGCAAGTCGCCCGCCGCTGCCGACCAGGTCAAGGCGATGGCCTGTGAGCTCAACCCAGACTGGCAGCCGTTGATCGACGCCATGGTCAGCACCACCGCCATGCAGGGAGGTTGCCACGATGAGTGCCATTGAGAACCTGGTCGAGCTCCGGGTGGCCGAGGAGCGCCCGGAAGCCGGTTATCTGCCTCCCCACAGCCTGGAGGCAGAGCAGTCGGTGCTGGGTGGGCTGCTGCTGGATAACGCCATGTGGGACGAGGTCGCCGACCGCCTGGCCCCTGCCATGTTCTATCAGCAGGCCCACCGCCTGGTGTTTCAGGCGATCCGGGAGCTGGCAGATCGCGACCAGCCGATGGATGTGGTGACCGTCTCCGAAGCGCTGGAGGAAGCCCACCAGCTGGAGCAGGTGGGAGGGCTCGCGTTTCTGGCTGAGCTGGCCCGCAATACGCCCAGCGCGGCCAATGTGGCGGCCTATGCCGAGATCGTGAAGGACCGCCATGCGCTGCGGCAGCTGATCCACACCTGCTTCACGCTGAACCAGCAGGCCCTGAACGCTCAGGGCCGCACGGCCGCCGAGCTGATCGAGGAGGCCGAGCAGAAGCTCTTCGCCCTGACGGAGGAGCGCCACGACCGGCTGAGCTCCATGAAGGAGATGCTGGGGGAGGCCATCAACGTCATCGATCAGGCCTTCAATGCGCAGGGTGGGGTGACGGGGATCCCGAGCGGCCTGAGCGAGCTGGACGCCATGACCGCGGGCTGGCAGCCGGGGGATCTCATCATCCTGGCCGGCCGCCCCTCCATGGGCAAGACCGCCATGGGGCTCGGCTTTGCGGAGCATGCCCTGATGGCAGAGGAGGATGCCGGTCCGGTCTTTATCTTCTCCCTGGAGATGCCCGAGTCGCAGCTGATGCTGCGGCTGATCGCCAGCCTGGGCGATGTCTCCCTGCAGAAGCTGCGCACCGGAAAGATGGAAGACGGGGATTGGCCCAAGGTAACCGCCGCGGTCAGTCGGCTCACCCAGCTGGACGGGAAGCTCTTGATCGATGATGCCTCGGGAATCACCGCTTCCAGCCTGAAGGCCCGCGCTCGCCGCATGACCCGCCGCTTCGGCCGCCCCTCAATGATCCTGGTGGACTACCTGCAGCTGCTTCAGGAGCCGGGCAGCGAAAACCGCACCCTCGAGGTGGGCAAGGTCAGCCGCATCCTCAAGGAAACCGCCAAGGAGCTGCGCACCCCGGTGATTGCCCTGTCGCAGCTCAACCGCTCCTTGGAGACCCGCCCCAACAAGCGCCCCTGCATGGCCGACCTACGTGACAGTGGCGCGCTGGAGCAGGATGCCGACGTCATCGCCTTCATCTACCGCGACGAGGTCTACCACCCCGACAACGAAGACAGCCACGGCCTGGCCGAGTTGATCCTGGGCAAGCAGCGCAATGGGCCCACCGGCACCGTGCACCTGGCGTTCCAGGGGGAGTCGGCGCGCTTCAAGCCGTTGGCCTGGCAGCATCAGGAGGTGACCCCATGAGCCAGTATCGCGTGCGCACACCCGAACCCCGTTCCCGGCTTTCTCAGGCGTTGGCTCAGGTCATGAACGAGACTCGCCAGCGTCAGCTTGAGGCTGAGCAGCAGGGGCTCTCATCTCTCGAGCATCTGATCTGCGTGGCTCAGGGACACAGCGGCCAGTCCCATCACCTGCGCCGCCTACTCCTCGCGCTCTACAACGGCGACAGCTGGCCTTTCGAGATGCAGCGGCTGCGCGGGCTCGACCCTGCCCTGCAGGCAGATGCCCTCGCGGTGATCCAGATGGCCACCTACAGCGGCCACGAGATCCACACCTTCATCGAGGGTGGTGATGCCTTGCTGAAACGCTTCTGGGAGATCGAGGAGGCCAAGGATGAGTAAGTCGCTGTCGGCAGCACGAGGGTGCAAGGGGATGCAGCGTCTGGTGCGCTATGCCGCCACCCGGGGGTGGGAGGTGCAGCGTACCAGCGGTGGGCACCTGCGGTTCAGCAAGCCGGGTTGTGCGCCGGTCTTCACCTCCTTTACCACCAAGGACCGCCGCGCCGAGCTCAATGCACGCTCCCAGCTGCGCCGCGCGGAGGGGCAGCAGAGGGGCCGCCATGAAGAGTGATTCCACTGTCATCAGCACCCAGGCGCCGCATGGCGGTGCCGCCTCCGTCCGCTTCGTCACCGAGGAATACCGCCGATGAAACGCCCGAGCGACCAGCAGCTTCGTGAGCGCCTGATGCAGCCCAGCCCCAAGCGTCAGGGGCAGCCCGTGGATGCCATGACACCGCCCGACCAGGAGATGGCCGTCTGGGTCACCCTGGACATGCTCAAGCCCTACGAGCACAACCCCCGGCAGGTCCAGAACCCCAAGTACGAGGAGATCAAGGCGTCGATCCGTGCAGCGGGCCTCAAGCACAAGCCCCCGGTCACCCAGCGGCCGGGCGAGAAGCACTACACCATCTGCGACGGTGGCAATACCCGCCTGCAGATCCTGCGCGAGCTCTATGAAGAGACCGGTGAGTCGCGCTTCCACGCCTTCTATGCCCTGTACCGACCCTGGCAGTCGGAAGTGAAGATGCTGACGGGGCACCTCAGCGAGAACGACAACCGTGGCCAGCTGCTTTGGATCGAGCGAGCCAAGGGCGTGATGGACGCCAAGGCGATGTACGAGGAGGAGAGCGGCGACACGCTCTCGCAGCGTGAGCTGGTCAAGCGCCTTGCGGAGGACGGCTACCAGGTGGCCCAGAGCCATATCAGCAAGATGCTCTATACCGTCGAGCATCTGCTGCCCACGCTGCCCAATACCCTCTACAGCGGCCTGGGGCGGCCGCAGGTCGAGAAGCTGATCAGCTACCGGGAAGCCTGCCGGCTGATCTGGGAGCGCTGCACCCAGGAGGTCGAGCCCCAGGGCTTTGCCGATACCTGGCACCAGACCATGGCCTGGTTCGATGACGAGGGCCAGACCGAGATGAACTGGGGCATCGTGGTGGATCGGCTTTGCGGCATGCTGGCCGACCACACGGGCGTGCACTTCAACGTCTGCGAGCTGACCCTCGATAACATCGTCACCTATCGCAAGCGGCGCTGGGACCTGGAAGAGCATCAGGCCTTCGAGGCCCTGGACGTTGAGTTGCAGCAGATGCGTGACCCCGACGCCCAGCCGCCCTCTCTCTATCCACCGCTGCCCGAGCCCGCCACGGGCGGTGCGCCGGTGGTGAAGGTGCCCGCTTCAGATCCTGGCCGTGAACCTCAATCTCAGCCGCAGACCGACCCTCAGGCCGAGCAGCTACCGTCGCCTCGGACCCTTAGCCGAGACGCGCCTACCGACGATGAGAGAGCAGAGAGCGCCGAGCTGCTTCGGCTGCGTGAGCAAGTAGCCGCGCTGGAGCGCGAAAAACAGCAGCTGAGCGAGTCACCGTCTCCCTCGGTGTCGGTATTCAGCGAGCCGGCATCGGAGGCTGACTCAGGGCCCATGGCGGCACCCGCAGAGGAGGCGGATGACTGGCCAGAGGGTGCAGCGCGGACGGAGGCCGAGCGGGCTGCCCGCCTCGAGGGGCTGACCCAGTCCCGCTGGGAAGAGACTCCAGGGAAGCGCGGCTACCGTCACCATCTGGCCAGCGAGCTCGGCGTGCCCAGCTTCGACTTCGAGCAGCTGGCTCCCCTGGCGGCACCGGTGCTCTCCGGTGAGACCACCCCGCCCATTGCCGACGTCTGGTTTATCGAAGGCGTCGAGGATGAGCCTCGCTCACTGCGTATTCGTATCCGTGAACTGGTGCAGGTCATCGCTCGCTGGGGCGGCTTCGGCGGCAGCGACGTGGTGATCGCCGATGACGACGGCATCGGCTTCGACCTCAACCCACTGCCCGAGGCGGCCGACCGCCGTGCCCGCTTCGCCTGGCAGGCGCTGGCCAGCCTGCGCGGCGAGCTCAATCCCGAGTACCCCGCCGATGCCACCCTGTGGGGAGCGCTGCTGGGCACCCATCGGGAAGAGGGCGCTGAGAGCGCCTGGGACGATGCGGTACTGCTTCGTTTCTTCCGTCTGGTGCGGCTGATTCGCCGCCTTCGTGAACACCTGCAGGGACAACAGGAGGCCCAGTCATGAGCTCTTCATCCGCCAACCTGAATCAGGCGCTGCTCAGCCAGGTCATGGGGTTTCTTCGTGAGGGCAACATGCGCCGTGCGCTGGCCCTCGGCTTCAGTGAGGATGAGCTGCGCACCCTGCGGCGACTGAGAGCGAGCGATATCGACTCGCTGGCCTGCGCAGGACCGGTGGTAGCGCGCTTCTCGGTGGATCACGCCGCACTGCGCGGCGTCCTGGCGCGCATCGATCGTGATCAGGACCGTGAGACCCTGATTGACCGCTGCCTGAGGCTGGGGGCCAGCGTCAGCATGATGGGCGCCTTCTTCGGCCTGACCGGCAACGACTGCTCGACGCGCCGTCAGCTGTTGGGCATCGCGCCGCGCCAGGGGCGGCTGGCGATGCCGCCGGAGCAGGCTGAGCACGATGCCTGGGAGCGCTGGCAGCATATCGCCCTGGACCCCAAAGCGACCGATGACCTGCAGGGTATGGTGACCCTCGCCGAGGAGACCGATATCCCGCTGGCGGTGGTGTGGCACCTGGTCAAGCAGTGGGTCGACCCCGGCCAGCCGCGCACGGCGCCGCCGGCCGAAGAGTGGGCGTCACCTGAAGGAGAGCGGTGATGGTGCAGCTTCGTGATGCCACTCGGAAGGGGCTGGATCGCCTGATTGGCCAGGCGGCTTCCGAGCTGACCCAGCGCCGGGGCGAGTCCCCGGCGTCCTCCGTTGTGAACGGTGAGGTTGGGCAGTCTGGAGAAGCCGCATCCTCGGGCCTCGATGGCCTGCTGTTCTTCGGGAACCCCCATGAGACCGTGCCGCGGTCGTTGCTGCTGGATCCGCGCCTCGGGCACGTCGACAAGCTTGGCTGGCAGATGATGCGCATGCTGGTCAATCCGGACCGAACCACCGCGGTGCCGACCTACGACGAACTGCAGCCCTTGCTGCGGGGGGCGCCGGGCCAGAAGGCGTCGAGGGCCACGGTCGCCCGCGTTATCGCTGTGCTTCGCCTGACCCGATGGGTCAGCCTCGGGCACCGGGCGCGCAACGCGCAGAACGGCCGCATTATCGGCAACGTCTATATCCTGCACGACGAGCCGCTCTCGCCCGCGGAAGCTTCGGTGCTGGATGCCGACTACGTGGAGTATGTGTGTCGCTGCCTGGATCACCAGAACAAGGTGGTCAAGGCCGTTGCTGCCATGGTGCTCGAGGAGCTCCAGGAGGCGGGAGCCCTGCATGAGCTGCCGACGCGTCTCGATACCATGGCCTCTCGGCCCAGGCAGGCCCAGCGCCGGTCGCCTGACAGGCATGACGCTGCCCAGTTCTCTACCGTGACTGACCAGAAGAACCAGGGCAGGCAGCCGAGTTCTCAGCGAGAACCCGGCCGAGTGCGCCGAGAGAACTCCCCTGGTTTTCAGAGAGAACCAAGCCTGGAATCAAAGGCTTGTCGGGCTGTCGAGGCAGTTCTCGATGAAAACTCGGGCAGTTCTTCCCGTACAGTACGTACTTCACACTGTGTAAAACCTACAGGTACCTCAGCCGTGAACCTGCACTGGCCGGCATGTCTCTCGATGGATGAGAGCGAACGCCAGGCGACTCAGCTGCTGATGGCGGAGCTGGCCGGCGACACCCAGCAGGCGATTCTCGACGAGGCGGCAGGGCGCGTGAGCGGTGGCTCGGTGCGAAACCCCAAGGGCTTCCTGCGAGGGCTGATCAAGCGAGCCATCGGTGGCGAGTTCGTGGCAACCGGCTACGCCCAGGCTCAGGCGGAGCGCCGGGCGGGGAGGGCGCCCCAGGGGGCTTCCGCCGCCGCCGAGCGGCCGGCAGCTCGAAGCGTACCGCCGTCCTCCCCCCGGACAGCGGAGCCGTCGATTGCCGAGCCGAGCACCACCTCGCCCGAGGAAGCCCAAGCCGCCCGAGAGCAGTGTCTGCGCTCGCTGGGGTTGTGGCCATCGGCCGGGAAAAACCCACTCAGCGGCCATTAACGATTCCCTTGTCTTCCCCGCATCAACTGATTGACAGTGCCTGCCGTACCGCGGACACACATCAGCATGAGGGCAACGCGACATGGCCGTTGATCGCCTGGGAGCACTGCGCAGCAAGATCGAGCTGACGCTACACACCCATCACGCAGCACGGATCTGGAAGGGGCGAGGCGTCGAGACAGGGCGTCCGCAGATTATCGGCATGCGGCAGTTTCTGCTGATCTGCGGTGCGATCAAGCAGAACGCCGCCAAGGATGACCCCTATGCGGATCACTGGCTGCTGCAGCTGGATGCCAAGCTCGCCGAGACGCGAGCTCAGCTGGACCAGCGCCTTCAGGAGCTGGATAACCTGCTGGCTCAGCTGCCGCCAGAGCTGGACGTGGAAGAGAATCTCAACCAGCAGCCCCTCAAGATTCCCGTCTATACGGGCGGCCAACACGGCTGGCTCGCTCTGCGCCTGCTGATCGATTTCGACCGCTTCGTCAGGCGCGTCATGCTTGCTCACCATATCGCCCTGATTGGCCGGCGACAGATGGAGGAATACGTCCGGGTGGGGGGGCACCTCCTGCGCAGCCTGTGCGCGAGCACCCAGAAGTACCCCGGCTTCAGCGGTGCCACCCGGGATGACTTTGCCGCCAACAATGCCAAGGCTCGAGACGCCATCGAGAAGTTCGGCGCACTCCCTGACGATGTGCTCTCCGGCAAGCGGCGCAGCGAGTTTGCACCGCCGATTGCCAAGCCAGCTGAGGCCGCGAGGGCCGGCAGCGACGGCGAGTCGAAAGGAGACTCACCGCCTTCCGCTGGGGAGCCAGGAGACGCTCCCTCGACGTGATTCCACTGGAATCACTTGATCGGCGGTGCCGGGGAGAGCTCCGGGGGTGATTCCACTGGAATCACCTGGGCGGTGGTGCCGGGGAGGTCTCTGGGGTGATTCCAGTGGAATCACTTGGGTGGCGGTGCAGGGGAGGCCTCCGGGGTGATTCCACTGGAATCACTTGATCGGCGGTGCCGGAGGAGGCCTCCGGGGTGATTCCACTGGAATCATCTGGGCGGTGGTGCCGAAGAGGCCTCCGGGGTGATTCCACTGGAATCATCTGGGCGGTGGTGCCGGAGGAGGCCTCCGGGGTGATTCCACTGGAATCACTTGTTCGGCGGTGCCGGGGAGAGCTCCGGGGGTGATTCCACTGGAATCACCTGGGCGGCGGTGCCGGAGGAGGCCTCCGGGGTGATTCCACTGGAATCATCTGGGCGGTGGTGCCGAAGAGGCCTCCGGGGGTGATTCCACTGGAATCACTTGTTCGGCGGTGCCGGGGAGAGCTCCGGGGGTGATTCCACTGGAATCACCTGGGCGGCGGTGCCGGGCCTCCGGGGTGATTCCACTGGAATCACTTGTTCGGCGGTGCCGGGGAGAGCTCCGGGGGTGATTCCACTGGAATCACCTGGGCGGCGGTGCCGGAGGAGGCCTCCGGGGTGATTCCACTGGAATCACTTGTTCGGCGGTGCCGGGGAGAGCTCCGGGGGTGATTCCACTGGAATCACCTGGGCGGCGGTGCCGGGGAGGTCTCTGGGGTGATTCCAGTGGAATCACTTGGGTGGCGGTGCAGGGGAGGCCTCCAGGGTGATGCCAGTGGCATCACTTGGTCGGTGGTGCCGGGGAGAGCTCCGGGGGTGATTCCACTGGAATCATCTGGGCGGTGGTGCCGGAGGAGGCCTCCGGGGTGATTCCACTGGAATCATCTGGGCGGTGGTGCCGGAGGAGGCCTCCGGGGTGATTCCACTGGAATCATCTGGGCGGTGGTGCCGGAGGAAGGTCTCCGGGGTGATTCCACTGGAATCACTTGATCGGCGGTGCCGAGGAGGCCTCCAGGGTGATGCCAGTGGCATCACGGCAAGTGCATGAGGGGGCAGCTTGGATACCGCATCGAATAGCTATGGCAACGACGCATTCAACAGCTACGCAAAGGGTTTTTTAAAACCCTTTAAGGGTAAGGGGGAGCTGATTCGGCTCCGTGATGAGTTGGAGGAGTCGGCAAGAGCGGCGCGGCAAGAGGCGATCGATATAGCCTCGCAGGCGAATGGGGGGTTGCTGAAGTCGACCGACCTCTGGCTGACCCCATGGGGTAAATCAGGCGTTCCTGCCAGAACGCTGCAGTGGCGCGATAACAGGCAGAGGAGCATGGGGCTTTGGCTGCTGGAAACGTTCCTGGCTCGCGACGACATATCCGAGGCGATGCGGCAGTCCGTCATCGATCTCGAGGTGCAGCGCTGCGTGTTCAATGCCAAGGCGGCCACGATCAACTGGTCGATCAAGCGAATCGGCAAGGCGCTGGCCGATATCGAGCATGCCGTCTCATTTCAGCGATAACGACCAAGGAGGATACCCATGGGCACCCGCTTTTACGGTGAGGGAAATATCGGCAGCGATCCGGAGGTTCGGACATTCCCCGTGCGTGAGAACCAGCCGCCCCGCACGCTGCTCAGGCTAAACGTGCGATTCGATAACCTGGTCCCCAAGGATGGAGAGATCGTGGATCGTGGTGGCTTCTGGGCCGATGTGGAGTGGTGGCACCGTGATGCCGAGCGCTGGTCCCGACTGTACCAGCGGGGCATGCGGATTGTGGTAGTGGGCAAGATGGTTCAGGACAGCTGGGAGCAGAGCGGCGAGACGCGAACGGCGTTCAAGGTGCAGGCAGACCGGGTCGCTATCTTGCCTCACCGGGTGGCTCAGGTAATCATGGATGCCCCCCATAGCCATCAACAGCCGGCTGAGCAAGACAACAGCGGCGCAGAGGCCAGCCAGGAAGGCTACGGGGGCTAGCCGCTGAGTGATCATGGATGAACCAAGGAGAAGAGCGATGAAGGGAGCCAGGGGAGTTCTGTGTTGGGTGAGCCTGGGTGCTGCTGTGACCTTGGCAGCGGGCTGTGCCACACAGGACCATCTCTACTCTCAAGGGCGCTGCCTGACCTGTATCAACAATCCGGTGACCGGGGAACCAGTCAATTACGACCCCGGGCAGCAGCCTGCTATCGAAAAGGATGCTGTGGCAGCCAGCGGTGACCAGGAAGTATCGGCAAGCAGCCGGCATGGGCGCTTCAGCATGGCATCGCCGCTTGATGTGGATACGGCCTATGCTCGGGTGCGTTCCGAGTTCGGATTCCGCTCCGATGCGGACTTCAACCCGAACAGCAACTCTGACCAGTGGGCGATGATGGACAATGCCTGGCACTTCGATGCCACGCCCGGCGCTTTCTACCAGATGAGTGACTATGCCAGGCAGGCCGTCAACGGTGCCGAGCACTCCCTGGTGCTGAAGACTCAAATCCAGCGCGACGGCAGCGGCTCTCGCATCAACGTTGAGTATCTGCCAACGACCAGTGCCGGGTACGATGGAGATGCCATGGGTGAGGCGCTTGAGGAGCGTTTCCGTATGGCGCTCCGTTAGCGCAGACAGGAGGGCATTCGGTGACATCGCCAGCACTGAGAAAAGAGCGGATCGGCATCACCCATGCGGCGCAGCGGCTGGGTGTTCGTGTCACCGATCTCAAGGATGCCCTTCGGCATGGACGCGACCTTCGCGGCCATGCGCCACCCCAACCCATTGTCAGAGGTGCCGGCTCGTCCGGCACCCAGATGTTGTTCCTCCTGGGCGAGGTGATGGACGTCGCCGAGCTGATGGCCAACTCTTGAAGACGTCGGTGCAAAGCCGTTTCGCTGTCGTTCCCTTTCTTGCTTCGCTCCCTCCCACTGCCTTGCCATGCTGCCCTCCACGCTTATGAGGGAGGTGTGCCAATGCGTCTATTCCTGTGTGAGAAGCCTTCGCAGGCCCGAGATATTGCCCGTGTGATCGGTGCCGGCCAGCGCAGCGAGGGCTTCCTGAAGGGCGAGGGGTGTGTCGTGACCTGGGGGTTCGGGCATCTGCTCGAGCAGGCCCCGCCGGAGCAGTACGACCCGGCGCTCAAGCGCTGGTCGCTGGAGGCGCTGCCGATTCTGCCTTCGACCTGGAAGATGGAGATCAAGAAGAGCGGCCGCAAGCAGTTCGGTGTCGTGAAGAAGCTGCTGGGCCAGGCGACCGAGGTGGTAGTGGCCACCGATGCCGACCGGGAAGGGGAAACCATCGCCCGCGAAATCTTGGATCACTGCGGCTATCGGGGGAAGGTCTCCCGCCTGTGGCTCTCGGCCCTGGATGATGCCTCGATCCGCAAGGCCCTGGCCGGCATCAGGCCCGGCGAGGCGACCTACCCGCTATATCTGGCTGGGCTCGGGCGTAGCCGGGCCGATTGGCTGGTCGGGATGAACCTGACCCGGGCCTATACGGTGCTGGCCCAGCGACAGGGCCATCAGGGAGTACTCTCGGTGGGGCGTGTGCAGACGCCTGCGCTGCGCCTGGTTGTGGATCGCGACCGGGAGATTGCCAACTTCGTTCCCCAGCCCTTCTGGGAAGTCGTGGCGCATCTGCAGGCGTCGGGCGGGACCTTTCAGGCGAAGTGGCAACCGAGTGATGCCTCGATCCAGGATGCCGCGGGGCGCTGCGTCAGCGAGGAAGCCGCCCGGTCATTGGCTCAGCGAGTCACCGGGCAGCAGGGGCGTGTCAGCCACCTCGAGACGAGCCGCAAGAAGGAGGCGGCGCCACTGGTGATGGATCTCTCATCGCTGCAGCAGGAGGCGTCGCGCCGCTTTGGTTACGGTGCCCAGCAGGTATTGGATATCGCCCAGGCGCTCTACGAAGTCCACAAGGCGACCAGCTACCCGCGAACCGACTGTCGGTATCTGCCGGAGTCGCAGCGCGATGATGCCGAGCGCATCGTGACGATGCTGCTGCACTCGGATGAGGTGCTGTCACCGCTTCGCCAGCGGCTGGACACGAGCCGCAAGAGCCGTGTCTGGAACGACAGCAAGATTACCGCCCACCACGGCATCATCCCGACCGCGGCCTGCGACCTGGCCAAGTTGAGCGATGACGAGCGCAACGTCTACGACCTGATTCGTCGCCACTACCTGGCCCAGTTTCTGCCGGCTCACGAGTACGATCGGACCGAGGTGCGGGTAGACCTGGAGGGCGAAGCGTTTGTGGCCTCAGGGCGGCAGGTGCGTGTGGAAGGGTGGCGCGAACTCTTTCCCCGGGCGGCGGTTGGAGATGGCGGCGACGAGGAGCGGGAAGCGCCCCCGCTGCCGTCGCTGAGCGAGGGGGAGTGCTGCCAGGCCCGTCAGCTTGAGGTGCTGGCCAAACAAACGACACCGCCCAAGCCCTTCACCGAGGGCACCCTGGTCGCCGCCATGAAGCATGCCGCTCGGTTCGTGACAGACGAGCGCCTGAAGGCGCGCCTCAAGGAGACAGCTGGGATCGGCACCGAGGCAACGCGAGCCGGCATCATCGAGACGCTGCTGAAGCGGGGCTTCATCAAGCGGCAGAAGCGTGCCCTGGTCTCGACGCCGACCGGTCAGCAGCTGATCGATGCGCTGCCTACCGTCATCACCAATCCCGGCATGACGGCGCTCTGGGAACAGGCGTTGGATGACGTCGCGGCAGGGCGCCTGGCGCTGCAGGAGTTCATGGGCCGTCAGGCCGGCATGGTGGAGAAGCTGGTGCAGCATGCGCGAGAGTCCACGGTGACGATGCCTCAGTCGAAGAGCAAGACGCCAGGAAAAGGCGCCGGCAGCCGGCGCAAGGCGTCATCATCTTGACCCTAAGAGGGGTAGGCTCAATAATGAGAGCCGTACCCCGTTGGTTGCTGACGGTCATCACGCAACGCCCTTTGAGCGCCAACGCTCAATCCCCCAAAGTATTCGCACCTCGCGAGACGAATACGCCCCATCCCGCCTATACGGCTCACACTGCATCATCAACAGTCGGGGTTCGAGGTTCATTAGTCCCAGGCCAACTTGGTTGGTTGGCCACCTATCTCATACGACGACCGGCCTGCCGGCTACCTTGAGCCAGGGTAGCAGCCAGGCCGGTTGACGTTTCCACGCTGGAAACGCCTGCCCTTCTGCGGAGCCCGCCGCATCACCAACGGGAGCCCTTTGTGCAGGGATCTGTGCTTGATCGACCGAATGCGTCCGCGAAGAGATTCGGGTGCCACCGTGAGCGAAGCATGGCAACGAGGGACATGCCTTGGCTCCAGTTGCATGACGGACATCCTGGTACTTGTCGATACGGCGACGACCCTGTTGATGCCCTCTATGGTCTTCAATCCCAAGACGTGGCGTGCCGCGTCTTGCGAGTGGGGATATCGAGGAGACGCTGCCGAAGCAGTGAGCAGTCTCCCAGTGGGCAAGTGCCGCCGCTGGCGGCCCGGTGGTCTCGGCCGGTTCCAACCGAGACACCCCAGGCACCCAGGCGTTTCAAGGGTGCGCCGCTTGGCGGTACGCCGTCACCCAAGGCCTCGCGCATCCCGAGACGAGGCCGCCCATTCGGGCTGGATGCCACTGCGATTACCACCCATTCGGGGAGATGCCTCCCCAGGGGGGCGGACCCCCTGGAACCTGGAGGAAGACCCCATGGCCACGATTGTCGACGACCATGTCATGGTCTGTGACGACTGCCTGATGATCATCGCCAATGACGATGCCACCGGGCTGGATCACTTCCTGGATGAGGAGAGCGCTGCCGCCCGAGAAAGGGAGGTGCGTGATTCCATCTACGCAGCGCAGCGCGACGGGAACACCCTCGTCGTCGGCGATAGCGAGTACGACGAAGCGTTCTCGACCTCATCCTGCGACTGCTGCCACACCCACCTGGCGGGCGCTCGGCACCACTGCGTGCTGATGGGCTGAGCCAGCGTCTGAAACCACCTATTGCCCACCCGGGAAGCCACTCGACTTCCCAGAGGGGGCGAGTGTCTTCCGGGCGCACACCGCAACCCACCGAGGAGACACTCCATGACGAACTCCACTCACCAGAGTGCCACCACTGGCTTCTTCGATCTGCATATCACCGGCCTTGGTTATCTCAACCGCATCCGAGAGGTCAGGCCGAAGCGTGGAGACGCGTTCTGGGCATGCGATATCGCAGCCCTGAACGGCCCCGCGGACGATGTGGGGTATACCCGCTTCGACTGCCGGATCAGCGGCCGTGAGGCCGAAGCGCTCGTCAAACGCTGCCGTCAGGCGGTGTATCAAGGTCGCAAGGTGCTGGTGGGCTTCAAGCTGGGCGACCTCTGGACGGACACCTTCGTCTACTCCAGAGGCGACAAGGCGGGCCAGACCGGCGTCAGTCTCAAGGCGCGCCTTCTGTTCATCAGCTGGATCAAGGTGAACGGCGAGATGGTTTACCAGGCGCCCCGCCGCGAAGAGCAGACTGCCGGCAACGACAGATCCGCTGCCTCAGCGGAGCCGTCTGAAACCGGCAATGGCTACGCCGCTGCCCATGCGGGAGAAGCGGCCGGCTCCTTCGATTCGCCGGCTATGCACTGATCCACAGCGCTTCCATCAACCTACCCAGCCGGGGATTTACCTCCCCGTCGGGGAGGTTCTTCTCGGCGATGACAGTCCGCTGGAGAAGACAATGCGAGTGGAAGTTAACCAACTGCTCTACGATCCGCGAGATCCGACCTGCTTCTACATCCTGAGCGAGAGTGCCGGGAGGCTGTACGCCTTCGTGCAGTGCATCGATCGGGGCATGGATCTCAAGGCTCACTACCGCGCCCGCTATTGGGGCGAGTACAGCCACGACGACCCGGATGGCAGCATCCGTCTCATCCTGACTCACGGGGGTAAATGGCCAGGCCTGCCCCTCGACTAACCACATTGCCCATCACCACCCAGCCGGGGAAATGCCTCCCCGCTGGGAAGGTTCTCCCCGGCGCTGTTATGAACGGGAGAACCACGATGGAACACTTTGTCCCTAATCCCTATGCGGTCGAAGGTGCGCTGATTCGGGAGGCGGTGCTGCGCGAGCAGTTTCGTCTCACGGTGCATGGCACGCGCTGGGAGTATGACGATACCGCTCCCTCGGACCCCTGGTTCGAGGAGACAACCGTCATCGACGCTGGCAGCTTTGCGACGGTCACCGAGATCGTCCATGCAGAGCCCGACCTTCTGGCGCATATCGGCCCGGAGGTCATGCTGTCTCACGCCGAGGTGCGAGACCGGTACGGTCGCCTTGTGGCAGCAGCACGCTTTACGACGGGTGCCTTCGAGTGGCTCATGCCGCCCACCGTTCAGGAAGCGTCTGCGCTACGCGAGCGCGAGCAGGCACTGGAGCAGCGGGCCAGGGAGGAGATTGCCCTGGCAGACAACGTCAGCGCAGCGCGCTGGCTTCGCGAGCAGGCGGCAGGCGTGCGGCTGCAGCTGGCTCTGGACCACTACTATCGACCCTATGTGCGCCGAGAGCTCGAGGCGCTCAGCGTCATGCCAAGGCACTGACGATTCCCAACCTGCGAAGAACGCCCCATTCCGGGGCGTTTTTCCTTTCCCCGCCTGATTACGCTTTCCAATCGACCCGCCCCCGCAAACCCGAGAACCTCCTGCCTCAACGCCATTGAATGGACTCCTTGAGGCAACGCATGCTCAACCTTCCCACCCTCTCGACCGCTGCGCTGATCGCCACCACGCTGCTGGCGGGCTGTGCGCATCAGCCGCAACAGGCTCCTGAACCCTCGAACGCCGACTCTCTGGTGCTTTCGCTGCCGTACTTCGACGTGGACGGCGAGCGGCATCGGGCCGTGGTCACCGGCCCCAACCCGCCGACGACCGAGGCCGTGACTCCGGACATTTACAGCGACGAACTGCCCTCCGTTGAGGTCATTCGCACCGGGCGTTACCAGCTGGTGGCCACTCAGGCCTCGCTGGGTCAGCGCTACCTCCTGGAGCAGACCATCGACGTGCGCATTCCGGCATCCATGACCACCACTGTGGAGGATGCGCTGCATCACACCCTGCGCCATACCGGCTATTCGCTCTGCCCCGCGCCCGGCCCCGCTCAGCGCACCCTCTACCGCAAGCCGCTGCCGGCGGCCCACTACCGGCTGGGCCCGATGCCGCTGCGCGAAGCCCTTCAGGTGCTGGGCGGCGACGCCTGGGAGCTGGAGGTCGACCCTGTCGCCAGAGAGGTCTGCTACCAGGTGCGGGATATCCGCTATGCGCCGGGGCACGGCGACGACAGCCGTGACGAGCGCAACGAAGCAGTGGCGGAGGTGAGCGATGCGTGAGCCTACCGAGCTGTCGCCCAACCACAAGCCGACGGAGCCGCAGCGTCGCCGCAAGTTCGGGGCAGGGAAGGGCAGCAGGAAGACCCTCTACGGTCTGCTGACGGTCAGCCTGGCCGGTGCTGTGGTGTCGGGGGCTCTGCTGTTGAGGCCGGCGCCTGAGGAGGTGCCGGTGGAATCTCTGGTGCAGTCCCAGGTGCAGCAGGCGGTGGTGCCCCTGGAGGAGGCGCTCGCCCGAGTGGAATCGCAGCAGACGGTGCTGGAGCAGCACCTGGCGGAGCTGGACCAGCGTCTCGAGCGAGCCGAGCAGCGCGGGCTGGAGAATGCCGCCGATATCACCGCCGCACAGGCGCAGCTGGAACAGCGGGATCCGCTTGAGCCCCGCCTGGCCGAGCTATCCGAGACGCTGAGCCACCTGGATAGCGAGCTCAACCTGCGCGTCACCGCCCAGAACGAGCAGATCCAGACGCTGGAGAAGCGCCTCGAGCAGAGCCGGCAGGCGGCACCACGCCCGGCACCTGCCCGCCAGGCGCCGCGGCCAGCGGCCCCGCCGTCGCCCCCGTTCCAGGTCACCGGCGTCGAGTCCCGGGGCGGGCGCCCCTACGTTGGCGTTTCGCCCAACGGCCTGTCGAGCCTGCGGGATATCCGGCTGCTGGGCGTCGGGGATCGCCAGGATGGCTGGGAGCTGACCAGTATCCGCGGCACCCACGCCGTCTTCAGCCGCAACGGCCGCTCCGTCGACGTCCAGATTCCCTGAGCCCACCGGAGATCCTGCGATGACAAACCCGAAACCTGCTGTGCTTGCCGCGATGACCGTTGCCGTGGCGCTGCTGGCCAGCCAGGCCGCTGCCCAGTCCACTACCCAGTCCACCCCGGAGCATCGCCCCGATGCCTCCGCCGTGATGCAGGAGGCCCAGCGGCTGCTCGAGAGCGAGCGCACCACCACGCGCACGCAGCGGGCCGAGGCCTGGAAGCTGACCGAGCGCGACTGGGAGCGCTACGAGACGCTGATGGAAGGGCCGCGAGGGATCTGGTCGCCCAACCTTGACCCCATCACCGCTCTTGGCGTGGAAGCGCGCAGCGCCGAGGAGCGCCGCCGCTATGCGGAGCTGCTGGTGGCCGTGGAGCGCGAGCGCACCGAGCGGGAGCTGGCGTTCCAGAGAGCCTATGACGAGGCCTGGCAGCGCCTCTATCCCGACGAGATGCCGGTGGATGAGTTCACCTTGCGGCCGCGCAACGCCTTTCACTTCACCGACGGGGGTGCGCTGCAGGCGCGGCTGACGGTGTATGTGGCGGTCGAGGCGTGCGAGCGCTGCGACAGCACCGTCAGCGAGCTGCTGGCCCAGGGCGCTCAGATGGACATCTTCGTGCTCGACAGCGACGGCGACGACGCCGTGATACGCGACTGGGCCCGCCGCGCGGGCGTGCCGGCGGATCGCGTGCGGGCGCGGGACATCACCCTCAACCACGGCCAGCCGGACCCCGAGCACGGCATCACCATGGGGTCGCTGCCGCAGGTCTACCCGAGGTGAGGAGGGGGTATGAGGCTGACAGCATGCCGACGCCTGGTGATGGGCTGCGCGCTTGGCTGTGGTCTGGCGGTGGTGTCATCGCTGGCGAATGCCACCGTAGTACCGCCTGCGTACTTCGACGCCGCAAGCCTGCACCAGGTCCCGCCAGAAGTGCTCTATGCAGTGGCCACGGCGGAATCGGTAGTCAGCTTCAAGGTGGGGCGCCGGCCCTGGCCCTGGACCCTGAACGTGGCGGGGGAGGGCTTCCACTTTGCGACTCGCCAGGCGGCCTGCGATGCCCTGGTGCTGGCCCTTCAGGAAACCCGCGTCGTGGACGTGGGCATCGCCCAGCTCAACGTGCGCTGGCAGCCGCAGCTGTTCGGCGCTGGCAAACGCTTTCCCCACCCCTGCGATGCCCTGGACCCCTACGCCAACCTGGAGGAGGCGGCCCGCCTGCTGCGCGGCCACTTCGAGGTCACCGGCGACTGGGTGCAGGCGGCCGGGCGCTACCACCGTCCCGCTGGCGGAGAGCCGGCGGCCCGCTACCGCCGCATCGTCGCCGCCGAGCTCGAGCGGCTGAACACATCTCGCCAGCGGCAGCTGGCAGCCAACTGAGGAGATGCGACCGATGGTGAAACGTGATCGCTGCCGCTGGATGTTACCCGCTCTGGTGGGTGGGCTCCTTGGGCTGTTTGCCGCCATTGCCCAGGCGGAGACCATGCCGCGTATGTCCCTGGCCGAGCGGCCTGCCCTGGAGGTGCTTGCCGACCATGGCGGGGAGCCGGCCCGCCCCTACTTCGTTGCCATCGGCATGGCCGACGTGCCGGAGGAGGAGGGCTATGCCCCGGATACGCGTGCGCCGGTGGCGTTCAGCGAGGCGGATATGCTGCCGGTGACCAGTGAGCGGCTGTCGCCCGGCGAGGTGCGCTTTCGTCCGCTGGATCTGCCGAGCCGCATGACGCCCTTCTTCCTGGTCGGTGACGATGCGCTGTCGCTGCGCTGGCTGGAGGCCCGCGGGGAGACCCTGCGCGAGCTCAACGCGGTGGGGCTGATCGTCGAGGTGGCCACGCCCGAGGGGCTTGAGCGCCTGCGCGAGGCGGCGCCGGGGCTCGAGCTTCGCCCCACGCCGGGGGACGACCTGGCCGGTCGGCTGGGCCTGGCCCACTACCCGGTGCTGGTGACGGCTCAGGGGCTGGAGCAGTAGGAGCGCACGATGAACCAGACACACCCTCTGGAGGCGCTGCTGCGCCCGGCGGTAGAGCTCAACACCGCCCTGGTCTGCCTGGCCTGTGCGGTGCTGTGCGTCATGGCGCCCTGGTCGCTGGCCCTGTCGCCCAGCGTGGGCTACGGCATGGCGGCAGGCTTTGCTGCCTTCGGGCTGTGGCGTGCCCGGCAGGCCTGGGTGGTGCTGCGGTACCGTCGCAACATGAAGCGCCTGCCGCGCTTCGCGCTGCGTAGCCGGCAGATTCCGGTCAGCCAGCGGCTGCTGTGGATGGGCAAGGGCTTCAAGTGGGAGGCGCGCCACACCCAGCGGCTGCATGAGAGCCAGCAGCCTCATGTGCAGCGCTATCTGCGCCCGGGGCCGGCCTACCGCCTGGCCCGTGAGCTGGAGAACCGGCTGGAACGCTATGGCGCCGGTCGGCCGCTGGTGAAGCTGCTCGCCGCGGATGTGTCCTGGAACCCGGTACGCCCGCTGCCGCCGGTGGGTGGCATGGCGGCATTGCACGCCGTGGAGTGGAAGGAGCGCGACGTCTATCTGCCCCTGGGCGAGCGGGTCGGCCACACCCTGGTGGAGGGCACCACTCGGGTCGGCAAGACCCGGCTCGCCGAGATCCTGATCACTCAGGACATCCATCGCGGCGACGTGGTGATCGCCTTCGACCCCAAGGGCGACGCCGACCTGATGATCCGCATGTATGCCGAGGCGCAGCGGGCGGGCCGCGGCGACGCCTTCTACGTCTTCCACCTGGGCTGGCCGGATATCTCGGCGCGCTACAACGCCGTGGGCCGCTTCGGACGCATCTCCGAGGTGGCCACCCGGCTCGCCGGCCAGCTCTCCGGGGAGGGCAACAGCGCCGCCTTCCGCGAGTTCGCCTGGCGCTTCGTCAACATCGTGGCCCGGGCCCGTCATGCCCTGGGGCAGCGCCCCACCTACGAGCAGATCCTCTCGGACGTGGTGAACATCGACGGCCTGATGATCGAGTACGCCCAGCAGACCCTGACCCGCCACGACCAGCACGCCTGGGAGCGCATCACCACCATCGAGGGCAAGCTCAACGACAAGAACATCCCCCGCCAGTTTCAGGGCCGTGACAAGCGGGTGGTGGCCATCGAGCAGTACCTGCAGCAGGTCAAGGTGGTGGACGCCGTACTCGAGGGGCTGCGCAGCGCCGTGCGCTACGACAAGACCTACTTCGACAAGATCGTGGCGAGCCTGCTGCCGCTGCTGGAGAAGCTGACCACCGGGCGCATCGCCGAGCTGCTCTCGCCGGACTACGACGACATCGAAGACCCCCGGCCGATCATCGATTGGCAGCAGATCATCCGTAAGCGCGGCATCGTCTACGTGGGCCTGGATGCCATGAGTGACTTCGAGGTGGCCCAGGCGGTGGGCAACTCCATGTTCGCCGACCTGGTCTCGGTGGCCGGCCATATCTACAAGCACGGCATCGATGACGGCCTGCCGGCGGTGAACGGCAAGCGCATGGGCAAAGTGCCGATCAACCTGCACTGCGACGAGTTCAACGAGCTGATGGGCGACGAGTTCATCCCGCTCATCAACAAGGGGGGCGGCGCCGGCATCCAGGTCACCGCCTACACCCAGACCCTCTCCGACATCGAGGCGCGCATCGGCAACGCCGCCAAGGCCGGCCAGGTGGTCGGCAACTTCAACAACCTGGTGATGCTGCGGGTGCGCGAGGAGAAGACCGCCGAGCTGCTGACCCGGCAGCTGCGCCAGGTCAACGTGGCCACCCGCATGCTGGTGAGCATGGCCTCGGATTCCAGCGACATCGCCAACGATATCGACTTCACCAGCTCCGGCGGCGACCGCATCAGCACCGTGCAGGTGCCGATGATCGAGCCGGCGGACGTGGTCTCGCTGCCCAAGGGGCAGGCCTTCGCCCTGCTCGAGGGTGGCCAGCTCTGGAAGGTGCGCATGCCGCTGCCGCTGCCCGATAGGCACGAGGACATCCCCGGCAGCATCGCCGAACTCGCCGAGCGCATGAAGCGCGACTACACCACCGGCGAGCAGTGGTGGACCGCGGTGATGCCGCCGCCGGTGAACCTGGAGCTTGGCGAGCTGGGGGCCGAGCTCCCGGTGCGGGCCCGCGATGCCCAGGAGCCGCCGCCTGCGCAGGCAGAAGCCCGAAGGGAGGAGCATGACAAGGGCGAGGCCAAAACGCGCCGGCAAGGGGAGGAGGCCGAGGATCAGCTGCTCGACGAGTGGCCGCTGGCCCAAGAGATGGAGAACCGTGATGAACATCGAGACAACGCCCATGACGCCTGATACCGCGGCAACCGCCATCGTCTCCAGCGTCGCCCTGGAGAGCGGCTCTTTGAGTGAGCTGCCGCCGGCCCTGTACGGGCTGCTCGACTACGTGGTCATTGGCATCGACCGCATCGAGCTGACCCAGCGCGCCTACCGCAAGGGGCTCTCGCCGGTGTGGGAGCAGGGCGAGCACCCCCATGAGGGGCGACTGATCCTGCACTACCACGACCGCCGCTGGTCGCTGCTCTGCTCGCTGACGCCGGTGAGGGTGCACTGAGATGGCCACGGCAGAGCGCGCCCAGGAAACCCGACGCGGCTGGCTCTCCACGCTGTTCGGCCTGCCGTTTCAGATCATGGCGGTGCTGGTGGTCTCGCTGCTGATGTCGGTGCTGATCGAGTGGGCGGGAATCTACTGGCAGTGGTGGAGCCAGCCCGGGGCCCAGCATGCCCTGGAGACCCTGGAAGCGGAGGTGGCCCGGCTGGATACCACCTTCACCCGCTCGCTGCTGGTCTCGGACCCGATCGCCCTGGCGACGGGGGCGGTCAGTCGCGCCTACGACTGGCTGTTCGTGAGGAGCGGGATAGCGGCCTGGCTCGAGACCAGCGCCCATCAAGGGGGCTGGCTCGGCACCCTGCACGTCTATGTGCAGGCGGCGCTCTACGTCACGCTGATGACCCTGACCCGGGTGGTCATCCTGCTGCTGACCTCGCCGCTCTTCGCCCTGGCGGCCCTGGTCGGCTTCGTCGACGGCCTGGTGCGTCGTGACCTGCGCCGCTTCGGCGCGGGGCGCGAGTCCGCCTTCATCTACCACCATGCCAAGCGGGCCATCACGCCGGTCTTCGTGGTGGGCTGGCTGCTCTACCTGAGCGTGCCCTTCGCCATCCACCCCAACGCCTTCCTGCTGCCCTGCGCGGCACTCTTTGGCCTGCTGGTCAGCATCGCCACGGGCAGCTTCAAGAAGTACCTCTGAGGCCCCACGTCGCGGGCCTTTCCGCCGCCTCGCCGTCATCGCCCGGAGCCTGTGCGGGCTCCGGCACTTTCGTGTCCAGGGTATTGAGCGGGCAGAGATAAACGTCGTGTGCGGCGCTTATGGTTTCCTGCTGCGCTGCACCCCGGCGGGCGACAGGATGACGGCAATGCCAGCCAACGGATGGACTGTCTTGCCATGACGCTTCGCTGCCTGTCTCGGGCCCTGTCGCCCCTGCTTTTGACGCTGCTGACCGCTCAGTTCGGTACCGCCTATGCCGCCGAGCGCGACGGCGTGCGCGATGAGATCGCCCGCCAGGATCTGGCCCTGATCCAGGACCAGCTGGCCCAGATCCAGCGCATCGTGGACCGGCTCGAGGGCCGCGTCGGCGAGTTCGACCCCCACACCACCCGCGTCTTCCTGGACGTGCCGCGCCTGCGCCGTGACCTCGAGGCGGTGGCCGAGGGCATCGACGACGTGCTCGAACCTCCTCGCCTTCCGCCCCGCCAGCCGGCGCCGCTCGCCGGCGACTACCTGCGGGAGCGGTACTGATGGAGGCCTTCGCCGCCGGTGCCGGCTTCGAGGCGCCTCCTCTGGGCATCCTGATTGCCGGAGTGGGCTGCACGGTGGTGCTGCTCTGGGCGTGTTGGAGCGCCATCTCCTCCTACCGAGGCTACGCCAAGGGACGCGTCAGCGGCGACGACTTCGGCTTCGCCGCCCTGCGCGCCGTCTTCCTGGTCGTGGTGATGTTCTGGATTTTCCTCTGAGGCCGCAGGCCTCGCACCTTCGTCATTCAGCAATTCGTCATTCAAGAAGGAGCTCGTTATGACTACCGTGCGTTCACTCTTCTCTCGTGCCCGTGCTCATGCCTGTACCCGAGGCTTTGCTGCGCTTGCCGCGGCGGGGCTCGTGCCGGCCCAGGCCATGGCACAGGGGCTGCCCACCATGGAGGCGCCGTCGCGAGGGGAGGGGGAGGGCCTACTTACCACCCTGCAGAACTACCTGTTCGACTTCGGCGCCCTGGGCGGCCTGATCCTGGCCACGGTGGCCTTCCTGATCGTCGCCATCGCTGCCATCGCCACCTTCAACGAGGCCCGGGTACGCGGTGAGTGGTCGAAGTTCGGCGTGGTGGTCGTGGTCGGGGTGGTGCTGATCATCGCCATCATCTGGCTGGCCACCAAGGCGTCGGAGATCCTCTGATGGCCAACCGTCTCGACTTTCTGCCGACCCGCCTCAACGCCGCGCCGGTGGTGTTCCGGGGCATGACCGGGCATGAGGTTGGGATGATGGCCCTGGGCGGCCTGGCCGCGGGCCTGCTGCCGGGCGCGATCGGCGCCTGGCTGCTGGGGGCCATCGCCATGGTGCCCACCGTGGCCTTCGCCTGTGCCGGCATGGCGCTCTACTTCGGTGGCGCCGTCATGCGGCGGCTCCGTCGCGGCCGTCCCGCTTCCTGGCTCTATCGCAGCCTGCAGTTCCGCCTGGCCCGGCGGGGCATCCGCCTGTGGGGCGGCGAGACCCTGATCACCCGCTCCGGCCCCTACTCGCGGCGGCGGATGCGCTACCAGCCGGGAGGTCGGCCATGAGTCGCTTTCGTCACGCCCTGAGCGCCCGGGATGCCCATATCACCACCCTGCGCCTGGTCATCGCGGTGCTGGCCCTGTTGAGTGCCGGCCTGTGGTGGGGCTGGAAGTCGGCCCCGGAGAACCTGACCATCCACAATCCGCCCGACCTGCGCTCCGGCAGCACCCGCGCCTGGTGGGAGGTCGACCCCTCGAGTGTCTATGCCTTCGGATTCTACGTCTGGCAGCAGATCAACCGCTGGCCCTCCGACGGCCAGAGCGACTATCAACGCAACCTGCAGGCCTACTCGCCCTTTCTCACCCCCTCCTGCCAGCGCTACCTGGACAACGACTACGAGACCCGCAACCGCCGTCAGGAGCTCTCCGGGCGGGTGCGCGGCATCTACGAGATCCCCGGGCGAGGCTATCGCACCAGTGCCGTCGAGGTGCTGAGCCGAGATGCCTGGATCGTGACCCTGGATATGGCCATCGACGAGCAGTACGCCGGCACGCCGGTGCGCGACCTGTTCATTCGCTATCCGCTGCGCATCGTGCGCGCCGACGTGGATCCTCAGCGCAACCCTTGGGGCCTGCAGGTGGACTGCTTCGAGGGCACCCCGCAGCGCCTGGCGGTGCCCGGCCGTGAGGAGGAAGGAGACCTGCTATGAAGCGCCTGATACTGACCTGCCTGGCGAGCGCGGTGCTGGCCGGCGACGCCCTGGCGGTGGAGATCATGCACTGGGAGCGCCGCCCCCTGGAGATCCCGCTGCCGGTGGATGAGGAGCGCATTGTCACCCTGGACCGCAACGTGCGGGTGGGGCTGCCGCCGGCCCTGGCCAACCCCGAGGTGCTGCGCGTCCAGAGCGCCGGGGGCGTGCTCTACCTGAAGGCCTTTGAGGCCTTCGAGACCCAGCGCGTGCGAGTGCAGGACGTGGAGAGCGGGGATGTGCTGCTGCTGGACCTCTCGGCCCGGGAGGGAGCCAGCAGCGAGGAGATCCTGGTGGTGGACAGCCGCGAGGCGCAGGCGTCAGAGGCGTCCCGGCCGGCGGCTCAGGCGTCAGGCGGTGAGGCTCAGCAGGCCACCGCCACGCCGGTGCCCGTGCGGCTGACCCGGCATGCCGCCCAGTCGCTCTATGCGCCCCAGCGGACCATCGAGCCCCTGCGCGGCGTCTCTCGCGTGCCCATGCGGCTGCCCGAGTCGCTGAGCACCTTACTGCCGTCGCTGCCGGTGACCGCCACACCCCTGGGCGCCTGGCGGCTCGACGGCTGGACGGTCACCGCGGTGAAGCTGGAGAACAACGACCGGCGACGCGCCTTCGAGCTCGACCCGCGCTGGCTGCAGGGAGACTTCTACTCCGCGACCTTCATGCACCCCTACCTGGCCCCGCGGGGCTCCGTGGAGGACACCACCACGGTCTTTCTGGTCACCCGGCGCGGCGGCCTGGACCGGGCGCTGATCCCGCTGGAGGAGACGGATAAGGCCGAGGAGGGCACCTCATGACCCTGCGCAGCAACACCCTGCTGAAGGTGCTGGTTCCGGCGCTGCTGGTGATCGTGCTGCTGATCGTGGTGCGCGGCCTGAGTAGCGGCGGCGATCCCGGCACGGACGCCGAGACCGGGGAGGCAGACCCGACGCTGACCCTGAGCGACGACGAGCTGCAGGCGCTCGGCATTGAGGGGGATACCCCGCGGGACACCGTGGCCACCCTGGTGGGCCACGTTCAAGCCATGCGTCGCGACCTGGAGCAGGCCCAGGCGGAAACCCAGGCGCTGCGCGATCAGAACGAGCGGCTGATGAGCCGCAACCAGGACGTGGACGGCGCCATCGACGAGGCGCTGCGCCGCGAGCGCGAACGGCTGCGTCAGGAGATCGACCAGTCCCAGCCGGACAGCTCCATGCTGGGCACCCTGCAGCGTCAGCTGGACCAGCTGCGCCGCCAGGTGGATGGGCAGCGCGACGACGATCTGCCCATCGGTTTGGGCCTGGAGGGCGGCGGCGGCCCGAATGGGACGGCCTACTCGGGCCCCGGCTCGGCGCAGGCGCTGACCTGGGTCGAGCCCCTGGACGCCCAGGAGGACGAGCGTGGGCGCGGCGAGACCACCTTCCCGACCCGCTTCGGTGAGGCCGCCGGTGAGCTGGGCGAAGCGGCCCAGCGCGCTTCCAGTGCGGTGGAGAGCCGGGTGACCGGCCGCCACGATGAAGCCAGCGTAGAGCCCGTCTATACGCTGCCGGAGAACTCCACCCTGATGGGCTCGGTGGCCATGACGGCGCTGCTGGGCCGGGTGCCCATCGATGGCACCGTCAACGACCCCTACCCGTTCAAGGTGGTGATCGGCCGCGAGAACCTCACCGCCAACGGCATCACCCTGCCCGAGGTGGAGAGCGCCATTGTCAGCGGCACCGCCACCGGCGACTGGACGCTCTCCTGCGTGCGCGGCCAGGTCAACTCGATGACCTTCGTCTTCGAGGACGGCACCGTGCGCACCCTGCCAGCCCCGGAGGACGTCAATTCCGGCGACGGCTCCGGCCGCACCACCATCGGCTGGCTCTCCGACCCGAGGGGACTGCCCTGCATCCCCGGGGAGCGCAAGACCAACGCCCAGCAGTTCCTGCTGACCAGCTTCATCCTCGGCGCCGCCGAGCAGAGCGCCAATGCCGTCGCCATGGGCGAGGTCACCACCAGCGTGGACAGCGGCGGCGTGGTCAGCGGCCTCACCGGCAGCTCCGGCCGCTATGCGGCCAGCCAGGCCCTGGCCGGCGGCGTCTCCGACGTGCGCCAGTGGGTGCAGGAGCGCTTCGGCCAGACCTTCGATGCCGTGTACGTGCCGCCCGGCCAGCCGGTGGCCATCCATATCGAGCGTGAGCTGCCCATCGACTACGAAACACAAGGAAGGAGGGTGCGATATGACCGCACGGGCGCGGATGTCCTCGATCTGCCGTAGTGGCGTAAATCGTTCTGCGAGAAGTGCTGCAAAAAGCTCCGCCAGGCCGCTGGCGGCCCTGATGATCACCCTGCTGGTGGCGGGCTGCGCCACCTCCCAGGAGGCGCTGATGCCGGTGGGCGATACCACCATGATGGAGATCTGGCAGAATCAGGCCGGCCACAGCACCGGCGAGCGCCGCCTGCTGGACGTGCGCAGCGAGCTGCGTCGGCCCCTGGAGAGCCCGGAGCTGGTCAGCGAGCAGCTGCGCTACAGCCGCGACGCCAGCAACGAGATCTACAGCCAGTTTCGCCGCCTGCCCAACCCGGACCTGGTGATGTACGTCTTCCCCCATCTAGCGGGGTCCGAGCAGGTGCCGGTACCCGGCTACTCGACGGTGTTTCCCCTCTACCAGCGCACCCAGTACGCCATGCCCGGCGAGAGCGCTCGCCCGAGCGCAACGCTGGAGAGCCGGGATGACGAGGGGAGGGCGCGCTGATGTCCAAGTTCGACGACCTGATGAACCGGCTGTTTGGCAGCGCCCCGGCCGGCGACAGCGAGCCCGGCCAGACGCAGGAAGCCGTGCTTTCAGGCCGGGATAAGGCCGAATGGGACGAGACGCCAGCGGCCGAGCCCGAAGCGCTGGCCGCGCTCAGCAGCGACGTTCACGGCCGGCCGCTGGCCCTGCCCCGGGGCAAGGCGCCTTCCGTGGCCGAGCTGCGCGCGCACTTCCGCCGGGCGCCCTCGTTCAGCAACTACCTGCCCTGGGTGGAGTACCTGCCCGAGTCGGGCTGCTTTCTGCTGGAAGATGGCGTCTCGGTGGGGGTGGTGGCCGAGGTCTTCCCCATTGCCACCGAGGGCCGCGCCCCGGAGTCCCTGGAAGCGATTCGCGACCAGATCGAGGCCGCCTTGCAGGACAGCCTGCCGGAGTATGAGCAGCACCCTTGGGTGGTGCAGCTCTTCGTCAAGGATGAGGTCGACGCCCGCCCGGACCTGGAGCGCATGCGCGACTATGTGCGCCCCCGGGCCCGGGAAGCCGAGTTCACCCAGGACTGGCTGGCGAGCATGGGCGCCCACCTCAAGGCGATCTCCAAGCCGGGCGGGCTGTTCCAGGATGACGGGGTGACCCAGACCCGCTGGCGGGGCCAGACCCGTCGCACGCGCCTGGTGCTCTACCGCTGGCTCGGCAAGAAGCGCCAGGCGGGGGAGCGTCAGCGGGGGCTCTCCCCCGAGCAGGCCGCCAATCAGGTCTACGACCGGCTGGCCGCCGCGCTGCACGGCGCGGGACTGCGTCTGGAGCGCTACGACGGGCGCGCCTTTCACCGCTGGATGCTGCCGCGCTTCAACCCGCGGCCGCGGCTGGCCCCCGATGACCCGGCGCGCTTCTACGCCCTGTGCGACTACCCCGAGGACGCCGGTGACGTGGCCTGGAACTACGACCTGGCCGAGGGAATGCTCTTCAACTCGCCCCGGTGCGATGTGGAGACCGGGCTCTGGTGGTTCGATGGGCTGCCTCAGTGCTGCGTGGTGGTGGAGGAGATGCGCCGGGCCCCGGTGGTGGGCCATCTCACCGGCGAGGTGCGCCGCTCCGATGGCCAGGCGAGCAACGCCCTGATGGACAAGCTGCCCGAGGGCACCGAGGCGGTGCTGACCATCGTGGCGACGCCCCAGGAGCCCCTGGAGGACCATATCAACCGCCTGCATAGCAAGGCGGTGGGCGACAGCGTGCTGGCCCGCCAGGTGCGCGAAGACTGCGACACCGCCCGCCGCTACCTGGGCCAGAACCACAAGCTCTACCAGAGCGCCCTGGCCTTCACCCTGATGGGCGAGGACGAGCAGGACCTTCAGCAGCGCAGCATGGAGCTGGCCACACAGCTGCTGCAGGTCAATCTCTCGCCGGTGGACCCGGAAGACGAGGTCGCCGGCCTGAACACCTACCTGCGCTGGCTGCCGATGAACTTCGACCCGGAGCAGGATCGCAAGAACCGCTGGTACACCCAGTTCAATTACGTCCACCACCTGGCCAATCTGGCACCGGTGTTCGGGCGCGGCCGCGGGACCGGCCACCCCGGCATGACCTTCTTCAACCGCGGCGGCGAGACCTTCAGCTTCGACCCGCTGAACCTCGAGGACCGCTCGGCCAACGCCCACATGCTGGTGTTCGGCCCCACCGGCGCCGGCAAGTCGGCCACCCTGAACGGCGTGCTGAGCCAGGTCATGGCCATGCACCGCCCGCGGCTTTTCATCATCGAGGTGGGCAACAGCTTCGGGCTGCTGGGCCAGTATTTCGAACGCAAGGGAATGAGCGTCAACCAGGTCAAGCTGTCACCGGGCTGCGGGGCCAGGCTGCCGCCGTTCGCGGCGGCCACGCGGCTGCTGGAGAACGAGGTGGAGGAGCGGCGTCTGGCCCGGGACGCCGAGGACGCCAACCCCTTCGAGGAGGCGCCCTTGGAAGAGGACGAGGAGCAGCCCGATGAGGAGCGCGACCTGCTGGGCGAGATGGAGATCACCGCCCGGCTGATGATCACCGGCGGGGATCCCAAGGAGGAGCGGGAGTTTCGCCGCGCCGACCGGCGCATGGTGCGCGACGCTATCTACCGGGCGGCGGAGCGCTGCCGGGAAGAGGGCCGCGACTGCATGACCCAGGACGTGCGCGAGGCGCTCTATGCGATCTCACGCGATACGGAGATCCCCGAGGAGCGGCAGCGCCGCGCCTACGACATGGGCGAGGCCATGGGGCTGTTCTGCGACGGCTTCGACGGCGAGGTGTTCAACCGCCCCGGTACCGCCTGGCCCGAGTGCGACGTGACCATCATCGACCTGGCCCACTTCGCCCGGGAGGGCTACGAGGCCCAGCTCGCCCTGGCGGTGATCAGCGTGACCAACATGATCACCAACCTGGCCGAGCGCGACCAGTACAGCGGGCGGCCCATCGTCCAGGTCATCGACGAGTGCCACCTGCTCACCGTCAACCCGCTGCTCAGCCCCTATCTGGTCAAGGTGGGCAAGATGGGCCGCAAGCTCTCCCACTGGATCTGGATGGCCACCCAGAACCTCGAGGACTTCCCGGACGCGGCCCGCAAGCTGCTCAACATGATCGAGTTCTGGCTGTGCCTCTACATGCCCCCGGACGAGATCGAGCAGGTGAGCCGCTTCAAGGAGCTCACCGCCACCCAGCGCAAACTGATGGCCTCCGCCACCAAGGTCTCGAAGAAGTACACCGAGGGGGTGGTGCTGTCGGGGCGCCTGGAAGCGCTGTTCCGGGTGGTTCTCCCAAACCTTTATTTGACCTTGGCGTCGACTGAGGGGGTGGAGAAAGTCGAGCGCATGCAGGTGATGAGAGAGCGAGGTTGCTCAGAGATTGATGCGGCATTGTATATCTCGCAGGTGATAGGCTCAGCCGCGGGATGAATCATTATAATTACCCGGCAAGCTGAGGTAGTTAAACATCAATTTAATGTGGCGGAGTGGGTTAAGGGGGGTGGAAGATACGGCTAATGCAGAAAGCTCCATTATGGTTAAATACTACACAATGGATATTAATATATTAATACTCACCTGTGTATATATTTTTAAGTCATTGAAATATATAGATTTAAATTAGCAATTGGCTGTCAGAGGAAAACAAAAAACCAAATATAAGTATTTAAATTATACTAAAGTATAGTGATGGCCGGGTGCTTAAGTGTCTAGCATTAAAGTGTGGTCGATTTTTTGGCCATCGTATTTGGGCAAGTTATATATAAACATAAAAGATGGATGCGTGGTTATGAAAAGAAAACTAATGATGTGGATTGTGGCTGCTTGGTTTGTACTGGTTAATGCCGGGCAATTCTATCCTCCGTTAAACACTGTTGAACCATATGTGCTGGGAGTGCCTTTTAACCTCGCATGGATTTGGGGATTTAACGGCTTGATGACGCTTTATCTGATATATTGTGCTAGTTGCGGATTTGAATCGCATGATGTTGACGAAAAAGAAGCGTATAAATTCGCTAAGGAGCAAGGGATTAGGGGGCTATAATGAATAATATGGCTATAATGGTTGTTATAGGCCTGGTTCTGTCTAGTCTGGCCTATTTGGTAATATTCTATATCGGCTACAAGCGAACAAACAGGAAGTCCGTTGAAAGTTTCTATATGGGAGGGCGAGATTTTGGAGGAGTGATTCTATTCTTAACAATAGGTGCATCTTGGTTCAGCATGTGGTTCCTTTTAGGTGCTCCAGGTTCCTTCTACACACATGGCTCTGGGTTCAGTACGTTCTTCATACTTAATATTTTGCTTGGGTTAATGTTTTTTGTGTATGGGAGAAGAATGTGGGTTCTAGGAAAAATTTTCAATTACACCACCCCCGGCGATCTTTTAGAGCACTATTACCAAAGTAGAGCAATCAAAACTGTCTCGGCGGTATTGAATATATATTTGCTTTTTCCTTACATCGGGATTCAGTTGCTGGGCGCGGGGCTTGCTTTTGAAGCAATTGGAAGCTCGTTTTGGTTAGGTGTTAGCACAATGATTGTGCTTGTAACCCTGTACAGCGTTTTTGGAGGTATCAAGGCTGTAGCGATGAAGGATGCTCTTCAGGGGCTTCTTTATATGATTTTTACATGGGTTGTGGCGGTATGGCTCGTCAAAAGTGGCGTCACTGGATTTGATAGCTTAAAAGCCTTGTTCTCTTCAGTGGATTCAGCACACCCTAGTTTTTTAAAGTTCCCAGGTGAGTCAGGATATTTCACTCCCGCTAACTGGTTTGGGTTTGCAGCTATATATGTCTTTGCTGGTGTTTGCCTGCCACATCTGTGGACAAGATTTTATATGGCAAAAAATATGGACGTTTTCAAAACTGTGACAGTGGGCCATATTGCATTTGCGAGCTGGGGGTTTGTACCAATACTTATAATTGCCCTTTTAGGCAAGATGATCTTGCCTGATATCGAGCGAGTAGATCAAATCTTCCCGCTATTGCTTCTTGAGTACTCTTCTATCCTAGGTGTTGTGCTAATTGTATGCGCTTTTGCGGCAGCAATGAGCACTATTGACTCCCAAAATATTGCCATGGGCACTGTATTTACAAAAGATATTTGGTTGTCTTTAGTGAAGCAAGACAGTAGCGAACGCCTTCAGATGTTGGTGGGTAGAATTTCAACAGTGGTCTTAATGGCTATATCTGTTGTATGGACCTTTACGTCGGAAGGCTCGATTCTGACATTGTCAATGATTGCTTTTACTTCTGCTGCATTGCTTTTTATGCCTCTTACAGGAGCGCTTTTTTACAAAAAAGCTGGTAAGTACTCTGCTGTATATAGCATGTTGGCTGGAGCGTTTGTTTTAGTTGCGTTCACCTATTTTGCTGATAGCCCTTATGGGGTTCATAGTGGAGTTTACGCATTGTTAGCTCAAGCAGTGGTGTTTTTTGGGCTTGCGCAGTTTGAAAGATACGATAAAGACTCTCACTCAAAGGGATATCATTCGCTGGTGAATGGAGCCATAAGCGGTAAGTTTGATAAGAAAAGATCCCTGTCCCCTTCTTTTGATGGTCATGGCAACAAGGAGTTGATCAAATGAAATATAAAGTAGCATCTATAATAGCCTCCCCTGCTGTTCTGGACATCTCTGGAACTGTTGATAAGTGTTGCTCGCTAATTAGAGAGGCATCTGAGGGCGGGGCCAAGCTGGTAGTTTTTCCTGAGACATTCCTTCCCATGTATCCTTGGTGGGTATGGATGGGCATTGATAATGTAAGAAAGCTTGAATTATACAATAAGCTATTTGAAAACTCGATCTCTATCCGAGATGACCACATAAAACGAATTTGCTATCAAGCCAGGGTAGATAAAGTCCATGTGGTGGTCGGGGTTAATGAAGTCGATGGTGGTACTCTATACAATAGCCAAGTTTTCATTAACAATGAGGGGGCGGTAATAGGGGTTAGGAGAAAGCTTGTACCGACTGGAGAAGAGAGAACAGTTTGGGGGCGTGGTGATGGCAGTGACTTGTTTGTGATGGAGAGTGATATTGGTAAGTTGGGTGGATTGATTTGCTATGAGAACTCTATGGCGCTGTCAAGGTATGCTTTATATAGTCAGGGGGTTCAGCTATATGTAGCAAATTGGCCTGGGTCTAACTTTAAAAGCCAGCCCAGAGATAGAACAAAGACCATTGATACCGTCTGTAGATTTGTTGCTTTCGAAGGACAAACTTTTGTTGTGGCTTCTTCATCTACTGTAAGTAAAGATGAAGTGGATTTTTATACTGAGATTTGCCCGGAGGTCGCTGGGAGCTTTGCTGTAGGTGGTGGAATAGCTGCAATATACAATCCATTTGGAGAGCCTGTGTCAGACCCTATTACTGACCAGGAAGGTATCTGCTACGGTGAAGTTGATACTGACTTGATCGTTCAAGCTAAGCATATGATAGACAGTGTCGGCCACTATGCAAGGCCAGATGTTGCTCAGTTGCACCTTGATGCGGTTCGTAAGCGACCCGTAGTTGGTGAGAAGGCAAGTCAACCACCGGAAATTAAGTTTGATTTTGATTCTTGATATGGAGGTTTAGACAAAATATTAAACTTGGGCGGCTAACCCCTTTTTGGCCGCCCCCTTTTTTTCAAGGGAACTGAAAATTTCTGTGCTTTTCTTACTGCAGAAGCTTGGCTTATTCCTAAGGCTTTTGCTACTAGCTGAGATGTTTTGTACCTTGAAAAAGCTTTTTCTATTATTGACTTCTCATGTTCATACAGCATTGATTGGAGTGTCGTATTTTTTGTATTTCTTTGGGTTTTTAATGCGTCGGCTTTATGCGTTAAGTTGTCAGATAACCAGCCGTCATCAGCAAGAATATATAGGCGCTCAATAGTGTTTTTTAGTTCCTTTACATTTCCCTTCCATGGTCTTTGTAAGAAGTCATAAATTGTGCTGGACGGTATTCGAAGTTCTTTTCCATACTTGTTAATTAATCTGTCAAGGAAATGCTTTGTGAGAAGGGGGATGTCTTCTGGCCTTTCTTTTAGAGGGGGGATTTCAATGGTAAATACTGAATAGCTGAGGAGGGGGTGCTTGGAGTTTATGGAGCTATCGCCATCAGTTTTTTGTGCTGTAGAGGAGATTATTCTAATGGAATCTGCGTTACCCAGGTTGTTGGGTGATGGTTTCTTGTTCAGTCTTTCTATAGTCTCAATAATCTCTGATTGCAAAGGCTTGGGGAGTTGGTCTGCGTTTTCTACATATAGCACTCCACCTTGCGAGGCCTCAATTAAACTGGCATTGTTGGATATGCTCTGGCCATGTTCGCCGTGTGTGTGATGGCCAAAGAGCTCCATGATTAAAAGCTCAGCAGGGAGGGTGCAGTTGATCTTAATAAAAGGTCTTTGCGATCTTTCGCTGTTTTCATGAATCAACCTGGCTATCATTTCTTTCCCAGATCCCTTTTCGCCACTTATAGTTATAGGGCTGTCATACTTTGAAAGCCTGGTTGATGTTTGGATTACATCTTGCATTCTATGGCTGGCGGCGATTATCCCGTCGCTGCGGAATAGCTTCATTTTCAGCTCTTTTAGCTCCTTCTCATATGCCGCTTGCGTAGCTTCAAGAAACTCTATTTTATCCTTAAGTTTATTGAGCTCGGTTATGTCTCTGACGTTCGTGATGACTTTTTGTATTTTCCCATCATTCCCGAATATTGGGGAGGCAGTAACCATTGTAATTACGCCAGTATGCACCTTTTGAATTATTGTAACCACTTCTTTTTTTTCTATAGCTATAAGTGTGGCGCTTTTGTCAAATACTCCTTGCTCCACCAAATCTTGCATATTTTTCCCTTCAACCAATTGTTTTTCCAGCCTTGTTATTCTGGGGATAGAGTTGTTGACAAATAAAGTTTTTCCTTCTCCATCAGTGATCCAAACCCCATCATATGAAAAGTTTATGGCGGAGATAAACTCTTGCAGCGAAATTTCTGTGTTGGTCTTTGAACCTTTGTTGGGCACGGTTTCTTTTTCTCTCTTTGGGAATGATTTCGGCTGAATATTGTTTGAGTCCAGCCTTCGCCTAGTTTGGTTTTGCTGGTGTCACGTTATCCATTCGTTTCTTGTCGAGAGCTAGCCTTAAGTCTGTTAATAAAAAATCACACTCCTCCTGCCTGGATTTGAGCCTTTGCTATTTGCCGCCACGTGGCTCAGAGAAGTCCGGTACGGTTCACCTCGAGCTTGTCACAGAACTCCAGCCCGGCTTTGAGGCGGTCCTCGTTCTTCAGCTTCTCGAGCTCTTTTTGGAGCTTGTTAAATTGCTGCCCCTTCTGCATATAGGTGTTGGTAATGGACATGCATCTCCTCGTGTTGGGTGAGTGTTGAAGGCAAGTATGGTGGATGCCGTTATTTGAATCAATGCCTCTCTTCAACCCGCCTTATTCATGAGGCCGGCCTGAAAACGAAGATGGCGAGTGGTTTTCTCTTGTAGAATCAGAATGTTCCTGCC
>NZ_NWUX01000033.1 GCF_002374315.1 Vreelandella nigrificans
AGCCAGAGCCAGAGCCAGAGCCAGAGCCAGAGCCAGAGCCAGAGCCAGAGCCAGAGCCAGAGCCAGAGCCAGAGCCAAAACCGGTGCAGGAGCCTGCGCCAAAATCGTTATCTCAAAGCGATACTTTGCTTGACCAAACGCAATGGCTGGCGCGCTTTAATGCATTAGGGCTGGGTGGGCTTACTCGTAGCTTGGCAGCGCACTGCCAAGTAGAGAGCGATGATGGGCGTACGCTGGTACTTCGTTTGGACCCAAGCCAAGCTGCGATGCAGGCAGAAATACATCAAACGCGCATCGAAAAAGCGCTCAAAGCACAAGATATCATTCGGCGTATTGAATTTAGGGTGGCCGAGCTGGCTGCAGATGTAGAAACGCCACGTCAGCAGGAGGAGAGGTTGCAGCGAGAGCGTCATGCCGAAGCTATTGATCTATTGCACCGCGACCCCAATGTACAGAAATTACAGCAAGCCTTCGGGGCAACACTAATTGAATCAAGCGTTAAGCCAATAACCGATACGCGCTCATGACACATAACCTTTGACGGCCTACGCTGACACTATCGATAGGATATTTTTCTTACCACGTACTCGGTTTGTCACACAATCTGTTTGTCACTACTTTACTGACCACAATTAGGAGATATCACCATGTTTAAAGGTGGAATGGGCAACTTGATGAAACAAGCCCAAGAGATGCAAGAAAAAATGCAACGGGTACAGGAAGAGGTTGCCAAGTCTGAAGTACAGGGTGAAGCCGGTGCCGGTATGGTAAAGGTCACTATGAATGGTCGGCATGATGTTAGTAACGTGACGATTGATCCTAGTGTGCTGGAAGAAGATAAAGAGCTTTTGGAAGACTTGTTGGCCGCAGCTGTCAATGATGCTGTGCGCAAAGTAGAGGTCAGTTCGAAGGCAAAAATGGAAGAAGCAACCGCGGGCCTGAATCTGCCGCCCGGTTTTAAGATGCCGTTTTAAGCAATGCGATTTTCCCCTCTGGTTGAACAGCTCATGGACGCGTTTCGCGTACTGCCAGGCGTTGGGCCCAAAACGGCCCAGCGTATGGCAATGCATATATTGGAGCGTGAGCGCCCAGGTGGACAACGGCTGGCGAGTGTTATCCAGCGGGCCATCGAAGAAGTCGGGTATTGCAAGCGTTGCAGAACACTGACAGAAGCAGATATTTGTGCTCTTTGTGAGAGCCCGCGGCGTGATGACACGCTGCTATGCGTTGTTGAGTCGCCTGCCGACCAGCTTGCGATTGAAGAGGCGGGGGGCTTTCAAGGGCGTTATTTTGTGTTGCACGGCCATCTTTCTCCCCTGGACGGTATCGGGCCAGACGCCATTGGCTTAGATTTGCTGGAAGCGTATGTGGCAGAAGGCATAGTCTGCGAGGTGGTGTTGGCCACTAACCCAACAGTGGAAGGCGAAGCTACCGCTCACTACATCGCGTCTCAGCTGGCACATTATGGCGTTAAGTTCACTCGACTGGCTTATGGTGTGCCGATGGGCGGAGAGCTTGAATACGTGGATGGCGGGACTTTGAGTCGCGCATTTAATGGTCGCCAGCCCTTCGCCAGCGATTAACCTCTAAACGCAAGCGCTGCGGCGATTGTGCCAACCTGGAAGTATGTCTTGTCCTCTTTAACCGCCCCCTTATATCAATGGATTGATAACGCCGAAGCACTTGATGCCGCCTGTGAACAGGTTGCGGATGCATCTGTCATCGCTTTGGACACTGAGTTTTTTCGGGAAAATACGTTTTTCCCAATCCCAGCGTTGATCCAATTTACTGCGGGGGAGCAAGCCTATCTGGTGGACCCGCTAGTGACCCCCTGCACAGCTGCCTTTCGCCAGCTATTACAAAGCGACGCGGTGAAGCTACTGCATGCGTGCAGTGAAGACCTGGAAGTTTTTCAGCACTGGGCTGGTGTGCTGCCAGCACCACTTATTGATACCCAGGTCGCACAAGCACTTCTGGGTGAAAATCCCGGTATGGGCTACCAGAAATTAGTAGAGCTGTGGATAGGTGAGTCTCTGTCAAAAGAGGAAACGCGATCTAACTGGCTGGAGCGCCCTTTAACACCCGCACAGTGTGAGTACGCTGCGCTTGATGTTATCTGTCTGCTTAAGGTGTGGGCGCTACAGTCCAGCAAGCTCGACCAGCTCGGGCGGCTTTCCTGGCTTGAAGAGGAGTGCTCTACGCTTATTGAGCAAGCTGGCAGAAGTGTTGAAAGCGATGGACAGTGGTATACCCGGCATCGTCAGTTGTGGCGGCTTTCTCCCCGTCAGTTAGAAGCATATCGTTTGATGACGATCTGGCGCGAAGGCGAAACCCGCCGACGTGATTTACCGCGTAATTGGTTAATCAGTGACAAGCTGCTCTTTGCGGTGGCAGACGCCATGCCCAAAAACCGTTATGAACTGGCAGAGGTTGAAGGAATAAAGCCAATGTTGGTCAAAAGGGAAGGGGATGCGTTGCTCTCGCTGTTAAAGCAAGCTTACCACTGTGCTGAGGATGATCTGCCTTCGCCTTGGCCGGACCCTATGCAGTCCGACTTCAAGAAGTGTTTTAAGGCGCTGAAAAAGGTTATCAATGATAAGGCTGCGGAGTTAGGGGTTGCGCCAGAGGTGCTATTACGCCGCCGCGATATTGAGACTTTGGTAATGCAGCAACTTGCTGGAGAGCCATTGGCACCTTTAACTGGTTGGCGCGCTGGATGTTTAAACGAAGGTCTTTCCCAAATCTTTAAGGAGTCATCCCAATGAGCGAAAAAATTCTCTGTGAGATTTTTAAAAGCTCTCGTAAAGAGGAGATGTACCTGTACGTTGATAAGAAGCAGGGGTTAGCGCCAGTGCCAGATACGCTAAAGGAGACGTTTGGCAAACCCATCGCAGTGCTGACGATGATCTTAACTGCCGATAAGAAGCTGGCCCGAGCAAGTGCGGAGGACATCATGGCTTCTATTAATTCGCAGGGATTCTATCTGCAAATGCCTCCAGCAAAAGAAGCCTATTTGTTAGATGTTCATCGCGCCCAGGTTAATCATCAGTTATGAATTTTCTTGCCCACGCATGGCTAGCCCAGCGTGGTAGTGATGCTTTTCTATACGGCAATTTGATTGCCGATGGGGTTAAAGGGAGTGACCTAAGCGCTTGGCATACTGCGGTAGCGTGCGGTATTCGCCACCATCGGAAGGTTGATGCCTGGGTGGATGCTCACCCCCGGGTATTGAGCGCTAAGCAACGGGCGCCTTATCAGCAAAGGCGCTATGTAGGCATTGCGCTAGATATTGTCTGGGATCACTTTTTAGCCAGGCAGCAACTGGGTGAAGAGCCCTATGAGGCACTGGTGGAACGCTGTTATCAGCTGCTATCCGCTAAGTCGGCCCCTAATCGCCTCTCGACGATGGTGCCACTATTAGTGGAGCATGATTGGCTGAGGGGGTATGCAGATTTTGATTTTACCTGCCGTGCTATTGCTGGTGTGGGGAAGCGTTTATCGGGCCCCAATCGCTTGGCTGAGTTAGTCCCTTGGCTCAATGAAAATTACTACTGGTTAGAAGATGATTTTCAGGCGCTTTGGGCAGAGTGCACAGTCACGCTAGGCGACCCCGATATTTTATATCGTTAATAGACAACCAAGCAGTTAATAGAAAGCTAGGCGGTTATTTACCAAACAGTTGCTTATAAAGGTAATGTTAATGCAGGCCACCATACGCGAACGCTTTTGGGAAAAATACGCCCTGGATGAACTCACGCCCCAAGAGTGGGAGGCGTTGTGTGATGGTTGTGGACAGTGTTGCCTGTTAAAGCTGCATGATGATGAAACGCAAGAGCTGGCTATTTTAAACGTTGCCTGCCGCTTGCTTGATATCCATAGCTGCCAATGCAGCGACTATGCGAATCGTTTTGACAGCGTGCCGGACTGTACTCAGCTAACACCTGCACTCGTTAAGGAGTTTACTTGGCTGCCTCAGACCTGTGGCTATCGGCGGGTGGCCGAGGGGCGCAAGCTTGCAGGCTGGCATCCTTTACTCAGCAACGATGCTGAACGGGTGCATAGGAAGGGCGTTAGTGTGCGTGGTTTTGCGGTTTCGCAAGATGACGTGCCTGAACGGCGCTTAGAAGAGCATATTATTGCAGTCCTCCCCATGTAATCCATACCCTCATTTGGCAACCTATCTTCTCTGGCTGTCCCCTTTAAGCTGCCGGTTTACGCTTGACGCTACCCCAGAGGGTTAAGAATACTTCTTTAAGGGAGCGTGAGGTTTCTTTGGCAGTGGTTGGTTGTTTCTGCTGGTGAGCAGATGATTTGAGTGATACATCCCAAATAGTGGGGAACTGTTCCTGATGCTTCATAAGTGTCTCCTTAAGTCTTCTAAGCAGAATATCGGTGTAGTGCTTAGACAGTGGTGTGATGCTTGGGTATTAGTGCACTAGACTAAGGTCTAGTATGGCGTAAAATTATTTTTATGGAAAGTATTTTCATAAAAAATATGGCTACACTCAGTCCGCAGCTAACACTGCACTGTAGTGAGTATTGGCTAATTAAAATGGGGGGTAAGCGAGGGGCGAAGCCCCATGCTGCCGCCTTTTTGTAGGCCGAGCAGCAGGAGCTTCGTATCGATTTACTGGGTCGTTTACGGGTTACTGGGTCGTTTGCGGGGCAAGGCCTAGCGCCCAAAGAATAAAGGCGTCCTGGCGTGCGGTGTCACGCCATGCCTTGAACCGGCCGGATGCGCCGCCGTGGCCACTGCTCATATCGGTATGCAGTAGGATTGGTGCCTCGCCTTGCTGGGCTTGAGACACTAGGGCGTAGAACTTGGCTGGTTCCCAGTAGCTAACCCGCGTATCGAACCAACTGCCTTCAATCCAAAGCGCGGGATAGGTTTGTTGGGTGATGTTGTCGATGGGGGAGTAGTTGCGGATACGCTGCTCTACCTCTGGTGCCTCCGGATTGCCCCACTCACTATATTCTGCGGTGGTGAGCGGTAGTGCTGGGTTCTGCATGGTGCGCAATACATCTAAAAAAGGCACATCGAGTACTGCAGCGCAGAACGCCTGGGGGGAACGATTGAGGCAGGTGCCGACTAGTAGCCCGCCAGCACTGGCGCCACAAGCGGCAATGCGCTGAGGGTCGCTTACCCCTGCGGATACCAGCACTTCTCGCGCAGCTAGAAAATCATTAAAGCTATTCTCTTTGTGCGCCATTTTACCTTGCAGGTACCAGGGTTCGCCGCGCTCGCCGCCACCGCGTACATGGGCGACTGCAAAGGCCACTCCGCGCTCTAGCAGTTCAAGCCTAGCGATGGAAAACCAAGGATCTAATGCTTCTCCGTAAGCGCCGTAGCCATAAAGTAGCGTGGGTAGCGCTTGGTTGGCCAAATCTGCGCGCATAACAACCGATACGGGAACCTGCTCGCCATCATCGCTGGTGGCCCATAAGCGACGGCAAACCAACTGTTCCGGTGAAAGGTCACCGTAAACCGCGACACACTTAAGCAGTGTACGCTCACCACTTTGGAGATTCAGTGAGAACCAGCTGGGCGGCCGGGTGAAAGACTCCTCTCTTAATCTTACTTCTTGCGTATCAAAGTGCGGGGAGTCCTCTAGCAGTTGTGAGCAGGGCGTTTCTGGTAGCGCTATGTAGTCATCTATCAGTGCTTGCTGCTGTTCATCGAGTACGATGCGACGAAGCACTACCTGCGCTTCGCGATGGCTGCGCTCAGCGACAATTAGGCCCCAAGCGAATGCATCAACCCCTTCCAGGGTTGCCTCATCACGGTGATTAATTAATGGCTGCCAGGGAGCATCATGCCTGCCTAGCTGCTCTTCAGCTAAATAGTCGAGCTGAAAGTGAGGGCCGGTTTGATTTTGTAGTCGATAGAACACACCGGGGCGGTGGTCAATGCTGACTTCAATGCCTGGCTGGCGAGCGTGCAGATACTCAAGTTTCGCAGCAGGGTTAGTGGCTGGCAGGACGGCAATCTCTGTGGTGTCCTTGGAGCCGCTGTCAATAATTAGCCATTCTCTGGAGCGGGTTTTGCCAATACCCAGCCAAAACTCAGAATCCTCCTCGCGGATAACCAGTGTTGGGGCTGGTATGTCACTTAAGGCTGGGAAAGGGATCCATAGCCGCCAAATGCTGTCGGGACGCTGAGTATCGTCAAAGCGGGTAAACAGCAGCGTAGCCCCTAGGGATGTTTGGTCTTCTGCCCAGCAAAGGCCTGGACCAATATCGGTTAGTAACTGCATCGGCTCGCCATTAGGCAGTGCTTTTAACCAGAGAGTGAAGCGCTCATCACCTTGGGTATCTTCGGTCCAGGCAAGCCACTGCTCATCAGGAGATAGCGCCATATCGCCCATATCATAAAACGACTGGTCTGCTGCGCGTGCTCTTACGTCTAAAAACAGCTCACGCTCTAGGGGCTGGTCGTTTGGATGTCGCCACCAGCAAGGGTAGTCCTCCTCTGCGCCGGTTTCACTCCAGAACGTAAAGTAGTCCAGTGCTGTCTTAAGAGTGGTGACGGCAAGTTCACGGCGGGCCAAGTGGCTTTTGTAAAGAGTGTTTGCCAGAGGGGCGAGCGGCTCAAACCACTGGCTATGCTGTTGGTTGGCGGCATTTAAAAATTCGTTTACTTCTGGTGCTTCACGCGTTTCTAGCCAGTGCCATTTTGGATCATTGGCGCGATAATAGCGCGCAGCGGGCGAGCCTTGATTAATGCCGGGCTGTGCTTTCATAAATTGATAGGTACCATAACGAGAAATCAACGTCGGGTGAGTCCACCCACATGAGGGGTATTATGCTGTTTGGAAGCTCAATGTCACTGCTGTGGCTAAGTTATTATGGCCTTTCGCTGCTAGTGCTAGTGGCAGTGTACTTTGCGTTGGCGTGGTTGCCACGCCTACTACGATTAGTTTTGACGTGGGTGGTAGCCGGGGCGATGTGGGTACCTGCCAGTTTTCGTTTGCCGCTAGTGGAGGAAGGTGAGTTTTATACTGGCTGGGCGCCCGCCGCTATGGTCTCTGCAGTAGGCTTTTTAGAGGGCAGCTCAAGTGCTCTGCGCGGTGGTCTATTATGGTTGATATTAGGGATGGCGGTTGGAGCCTGTGTGGGTATTGCGCTTTGGTGGTGGCGTAGGCCTCAGGATATTGATGAAGCGCCTCAGCGTCGCCAAGTGGAGGAGGATCCCAAGCCTACTCGCCGCCGTGAACCGGTCATCAATTAATGGATCGCTCAGCCTTTAAAATGGATAACATGGCCCTTAAGGAGCCCATCAATGTGTGAGTTGTTGGGCATGAGTGCCAACGTGCCCACTGATATCTGCTTTAGTTTTTCAGGCTTTTTACACCGCGGTGGGGGCACAGGCCCCCACCGGGATGGCTGGGGCATTGCGTTCTATGAAGAGGGGGGATATCGCGAATTTCGTGACCCGCACCCTTCGGTTGAATCGCCGATTGCTCGGTTAATTTGTGATTACCCTATCAAATCTAATGTCGTTATCAGCCACATACGTCAAGCCAATGTGGGCGGCGTGCGCCTGGCTAATACACACCCCTTTACCCGGGAAATGTGGGGGCGGCCCTGGTGCTACGCCCATAATGGGCAGTTAAGCGATTGGCAGCAACTGCCTCTGGGTGTTTATACCCCCGTAGGTACTACCGATAGCGAGCATGCATTTTGCTGGCTAATGGGGGAGCTACGGCGCTGTTTCCCCACACCTCCTGCAGCCCCTGAGCTTGTTTGGGAACGTTTGCATACACTGTGTGAGCAGCTCCGTGGGTTGGGCGTTTTTAATCTGCTACTTTCCGATGGCACTTACCTTTATTGCTACTGCTCGACAAAACTCGCCCACATTACACGGTGTGCGCCGTTTGGGGAGGCGGAACTTTCTGATGCTGAAATCACCGTCAATTTTATCGAGCACACCACACCTAATGATGTCGTATCGGTGATTGCTACCGAGCCGCTAACCCAAAACGAAGCTTGGAAGCGCATGCAGTCCGGCGAACTTTTGGTATGGCGGGATGGAGAAATTCAAGCCCGTTACTGTCCATAACGCTAACAGTCGCTACAGTAGTAAGTAGCAGTTAGGTGAAGGGAAGCGTTGTTGGGAAAAGATACTGCGCTATAAGCTAAAGTTGAAACGCTGGTTTCAATCGATCGTTTTACAGCGTGGTGTCTGTCGTATATCGTTGGCTCCTTCACCCTCGCAAAAATAACAAGGTCGGTATGATCATCGACACGGATAGCGGAGATTGCCCATGAGCGAATACGCCAATGCCCCCATTTTACGTGGCCCAGCGCTTGAAGGGTTGGATCAATATGATTCAGTCACTGATGTTTTCCACTCGGCAGTAAAGCGTTTCAAGGAAAAACCTGCGTTTACCTGTATGGGAAAAACGCTTACTTTTTCTGACCTTGATCGGCTCTCGGCAGATTTTGCTGCATGGCTGCAGCATGAAACGGATTTAGTGCCTGGTGATCGGATTGCCATTCAACTACCTAACGTTTTGCAGTTCCCCGTAGCAGTGTTTGGTGCGCTGCGGGCAGGTTTAGTCGTAGTGAATACCAACCCGCTTTACACTGAGCGGGAGATGGCGCATCAGTTTAAAGATTCAAATGCCAAGGCCATTGTTATATTGGCCAATATGGCGGATAAACTGGAAAAAGTGCTTGATAAAACCGAAATTAAGCACGTGTTGGTAACCCAGCTAGCGGACCTTCATGATGTGCCGAAACGCTGGTTAATCAATGCAGTCGTCAAGCATGTTAAGAAAATGGTGCCTGCTTACTCGCTGCCTAGTGCTGTTAGTTTTCGAGATGCTCTCAAAAAAGGTGCCTCCCTTAGCCATACTGAGGTGAGTCGCAGTCTGGATGATTTGGCGGCCCTTCAGTACACCGGAGGTACTACCGGTATGCCGAAAGGGGCGATGCTTACCCACTGCAACTTAGTCGCCAATATGCTTCAGGCGCGTGCAGCTATTGGGGAGCATTTAACCGATGGTGAAGAGTTGGTGATTGCCCCATTGCCGGTTTATCACATCTATACCTTTACCGTTAACTGTTTGTTTTTGATGGAAACAGGTAATCACTCTCTACTGATTACTAACCCTCGTGACCTGCCTAGCTTCGTTAAAGAGTTAAAAGGATTACCCTTCACAGGGTTTATCGGCCTCAACACGCTGTTCAATGCGTTGTGTAATCGTGATGACTTTAAACAACTAGACTTCTCTAAGCTTAAACTCACTATTTCAGGAGGCATGGCGCTGACGAAAGCGGCTGCTCAGCGCTGGGAAGAAACTACCGGTTGCTCTATTGCTGAGGGCTATGGGCTAACGGAAACGTCCCCTATTGTGAGCTTTAATCCGACTAATGCCATTCAGTTGGGTACTATCGGCAAGCCTGTGGCGGGCACATCGGTCAAAGTGGTGGATGCCGATGGGAACGATGTCGCACTAGGCGATCCTGGCGAGCTATGCGTTCAAGGCCCGCAAGTCATGAAGGGCTATTGGCAGCGCGAAGAGGAGACCCGTAATTCGATTGATGAGGATGGTTGGTTCCATACTGGTGATATCGCTATCCTGCAGGAAGATGGCTATATTCGTATTGTCGATCGTAAGAAAGACATGATTTTGGTATCTGGTTTCAATGTATACCCCAATGAAATTGAGGATGTCGTAGCAGCTCATCCAGATGTTCTCGAGGCAGCGGCCGTTGGCGTGCCTGATGAAAACGCTGGTGAAGCTATCAAATTGTTTGTGGTTACAAAAAATAGCCAGCTAGATGCAGAAACGTTGCGCAGCTGGTGTAAAAAAGAGCTGACCGGCTATAAAGTGCCCAAATATGTTGAGTTCCGCGATGAACTACCTAAAACCAATGTGGGCAAGGTGTTGCGCCGTCAGTTGAGGGATGAAGAAACCACAGCTAGTTGAGCGCTTAGTCTGGGTGGTAGCAAGCGTGTGTTAAGTCGCCGTTAGGCGCCACCTAGTTGAAAGCGTTACAATGGTCGGCCTGCTCTAAGAGTGGGCCGACTTTTTTTAATGTGATGGAAACCGAGCATAACGTGACCACCGACACGCACTCCCCCTGCACAGATGCCCAACAGCTCACCGCGTTAAACGAGGCGCTGAGCCAATTAATGCTGCGTGATGCTCAGCGTCTATCGCGTCGTGTCGCTGGTTTAGAGCGTCGATTACGGGAAAAGAAGCCAATTGATCGCGGCTTATATGATGTTCAGCGTGATCTCGAAAAGGCTAGGCAAGTCATCAGGCAGCGTGAAGCCCAGCCAGTGGTATTGAATTACCCTGCCGAGTTGCCCGTTGTGGAGCGGCGGGAAGATATTCTTAACGCTATTCGTGACCACCAAGTGGTTGTCGTAGCGGGGGAAACTGGGTCAGGTAAAACAACCCAGCTACCCAAGATATGTCTAGAACTAGGCAGGGGGCGTCGTGGGTTAATCGGTCATACTCAACCTCGCCGTTTGGCCGCCCGTAGCGTAGCAACACGCTTAGCTGAAGAGCTAAACGTAGCGCTGGGGGAGCAGGTGGGCTACCAGGTTCGCTTTACTGACCAAAGCACGCCTAATACGCTGGTTAAGCTGATGACCGATGGTATTTTGTTAGCCGAGACCCAGCACGACCCGCAGTTGCTGCGCTACGACACTCTGATTATTGATGAGGCACACGAGCGTAGTTTAAACATCGATTTTCTACTTGGTTATCTTAAGCGGTTACTGCCCCAGAGGCCTGATCTTAAAGTTATTATTACCTCTGCGACTATTGATGTAGCTCGTTTTGCAGCTCACTTTGGCAATGTTTTTGAACGCTCTTGTGTGAGCTCTGAAACGCCAACGCCTGCTCCCGTGGTTGAGGTTTCCGGGCGCACATTCCCCGTCGATGTATTTTACCGCCCCCTTGTGCGTGATGCTGAGGATGAAGAGGACCGTACGCTGCAAGAAGGTATTCTGCATGCGGTACAAGAAATTGAGGTTATTGAACGCGAGAAAGGCTGGTTGCATGGTCCCCGTGATGTATTGGTGTTTCTCCCAGGTGAGCGGGAAATCCGTGAGACTGCTGATACCTTGCGGCGTGCCGATTTAACAGGCACTGAAATACTGCCACTCTATGCACGGCTCTCGAATGAAGAGCAAAACCGTGTATTCGCGCCACACCGCGGGCGACGTATTGTGCTGGCGACCAACGTGGCCGAAACATCGCTTACCGTACCTGGTATCCGTTATGTGATTGATCCTGGCTTAGTGCGCATTAGTCGCTATAGCTACCGGTCAAAAATTCAGCGGCTGCCTGTTGAACCGATCAGCCAAGCCAGCGCCAACCAGCGTAAAGGACGCTGTGGACGGGTGGCCGAAGGGGCCTGTATTCGGCTCTACGATGAAGAGGACTTCCTCTCACGGCCGGCGTTTACCGATCCAGAAATTCAGCGAACTAATTTAGCGTCAGTGATTCTTTCAATGCTGGCGCTGAAGCTTGGTCATATTGAAGACTTTCCGTTTGTCGACCCGCCGGATAGCCGTTTCGTTAAGGATGGCTTCCGTCTGCTCTTTGAGTTGGGCGCGGTAGACGAGCAGCAGCGTCTTAGCCCTTTGGGGCGCAAACTGGCCAAGCTGCCTATAGATCCGCGTTTGGCACGGATGGTGTTGGCTGGTGCCGAGCGCGGCAGCCTGCGCGATGTGCTCATTGTAGTCTCTGCGCTGGCCATCCAGGACCCACGCGACCGGCCAGCTGATAAGCGTCAAGCGGCTGATCAGGCCCACCAGCGCTGGCATGATCCTGATTCTGATTTTGTCGCGCTGTTAAATTTATGGCACGGCATTGAGAATGCTCGAGAGGCACTTTCCGGCAATCAGTTACGCCGTTGGTGCCGCGATCATTACATTAATTACCTGCGAGTACGCGAGTGGCACGATACCTTCCGTCAGCTGCGTCAGTTGTTACGTGATATGGATATCGAGGTGCCTGCAGCGCTACCCAAAGATGAGAGCGAAAGCGAAGAGCAGGCACGGCAAGCACGTCGCAAAATGTCTGGTAAGCTTCATCAAGCGCTGCTTTCTGGCTTGTTATCCAACGTGGCGACCTTGCTGGAGAACCGTGAGTATCTTGGAGCGCGCAACCGTAAGTTGATGATTCATCCAGGTTCTGGCTTGGCTAAGAAAACTCCCAAGTGGCTAATGGCCTTTGAGTTGGTAGAAACCACGAAACTGTTTGCGCGCACGGTTGCCAAAATTGATTCACAGTGGATAGAGCCCCAGGCCGAGCACCTTCTTAAGCGCAGCTATAGCGAGCCTCATTGGGAAATGAAGCGGGCGCAGGTGGTTGCTTTTGAACAGGTAACCCTGTTTGGATTACCTATCGTGTCGCGTCGCCGGGTGCATTACGGCCCTATTGCTCCCCGGGAGTCTCGCGAGCTGTTTATTCGCCGTGCCCTGGTAGAAGGGGAGTTTCAAACTAAAGGTGCGTTTTTTGCCCATAACCGAGCGCTGGTTGACGAGGTTGAGGCACTGGAAGATCGTGCTCGTCGTCGCGATATCTTAGTTGATGAAGAGACGCTGTTTGCATTTTATGATGAGCGGTTGCCAGAGGATATTGTTAATGGCAAGGGCTTTGAGTACTGGCGTAAGCAAGCTGAGCGCCAAGACCCCGAGCTGCTTAAGTTCGATATTGAGTCGCTTAAAGCTCGGCAAGCGGAAGATATTACTCAATCCCACTATCCGGATCATCTCATCCTGGCTGGGGTAGCCTACCCTGTAAGCTACCATTTCAACCCTGAAGCTGAGGACGATGGGGTGACGATCACAGTACCCGCCGCGATGTTGCCCCAACTGCCAGTGCATGCTTTAGAGTGGTTGGTGCCGGGGATGTTGCGTGAAAAGTGCATTGCGTTGCTTAAATCGCTGCCTAAAAGTATACGCCGCCAAGTCGTGCCGATACCCGATTGGGTAGATGCGGCGCTAGCAATGCTGGTGCCAGACCAGCGCCCGTTAACCGAGGCGCTGGGTGAGTTTATTCGTCGTCGTAGTGGTACACGGGTGCATGCCGATGATTGGCGGTTAGATTTGCTGGAGCCACACCTATTGATGAATGTCCGTGTGGTTGACCATGCCGGTGAGCTATTAGGGCAAGGGCGGGATGTGCGGGCACTAGAGAGGCGCTTTGAGGCTGCGGCAAGCGCTGGTGCGCAAGCGCTTGCCGAGCAATCCAGTCAAGCGCCAGTTCTTGATGGCTTACCTAGTGAACCGCTCCCAGAGTCGCGGGTGACAACGCAAGCAGGCATTCGTGTAGAGGCGTATCCTGCATTAGTGGCCGCTGGTGATGACTTCAAGGTTGCGCTTTTCGACCACCCTGCAAAAGCAGAGGCTGCCCATCAAGAGGGTATCGCCCGTTTGGCAATTGCTAAGCGGCCAGAGCATGTAAAGGCCATTAGGCGTTTGAAGGATGTGGAAAAGTGCGCGCTGCTATTTGCCAAAGTAGGTAGCAAGCAAGCGTTAATGGATGATCTACTACTGGCAGTCTTCACTCAGGTGGTAGCGCAGCACCCATTACCGCGTTCAGCAAGCGCCCTTGACGATCGTTTAAAAGCCACTGAGGCTGAGTTGGTCGATTATGCAAATGCTCTCCTGAAAACGGTTGAAGTGGCCTTAAAGGGCCATTTGGCTGTGAGTAAGGTGCTCAAGGGTAAGCTCAACTTCGCCTTAGCCCTGGTTTACAGCGATGTTAGCGCGCAGATGCAGCGTTTGGTTTATCCTGGCTTCATTCGTGATTCGGGGGAGTGGCTTGCAGACTATCCGCGCTATACAGAAGCAGCGCTCATTAGGCTTGAAAAAGCAGCCCGCGAACGTGGGCGCGACCAAATGATGATGCATGATGTCCAAGCGTTAGAAACACGCTTTGACGCACGTCGTAAAAGCGAGCGTCGAGGCGATATAGAAGATCCAGAATTAGTGGCGTTTGGCTGGTGGATTCAAGAGCTTAGGGTTTCGCTATTTGCACAGCAGCTAGGTACTAAAATACCGGTATCGGTTAAGCGTCTAGAAAAACGCTGGGAAGAGATAATTAGCGTTTAGAGCGTGGCTGGTACAGCGCGCTATTAACGCACACAGTAATACGCTAGTAGGCTCGCGCTTACGAGCTGCTGACAGCCAACGATCAGTAGTAGGCTGCTTAAAGGAGAGATGCATGACACATGTGGTGATAACCGGTACAGGGCTTTATACGCCGGAACACGCCATCGATAATGAGGCCTTGGTCGCCGCATTTAATGCTTGGGTAGACAATCAAAACTTACGCAATGCCGATGCCATTGCACGCGGAGAGCAGCAGCCGTTAGCCCACTCTAGCAGTGAGTTTATTGAGAAAGCCTCTGGTATTAAAAGCCGCTATGTATTGGACGCCTCAGGTATCCTTGACCCTGAGCGTATGCGGCCTAAACTACCTCAGCGCAATAACGATGAGCCATCGATTCAGTGTGAGATGGCGACCGAAGCGGCGCGTCAAGCATTAGCGGCAGCTCAAGTAGCACCAGGCGATATCGAGCTTGTCATTGTTGCTTGCTCTAATTTAGAGCGTGCCTACCCGGCAGTAGCGGTAGAGGTACAGCAAGCGCTAGGCGCCAGTGGTTATGGGTTTGATATGAACGTAGCCTGTAGCTCTGCTACATTTGCGCTTGAAACAGCGGCAAATGCCATAGCGTCTGGTAGTGTAAAACGAGCACTGGTGGTCAATCCTGAAATTTGTTCCGCGCATCTAAATTTTACAGACCGTGACAGCCACTTTATTTTCGGCGATGCTTGTACTGCCATGGTGCTAGAAAATAGTACTTGTGCCGTTGCTGAGCAGCGCTATGAAATTCTTGGCACCCGTTTAGTGACCAAGTTTTCTAATGCCATTCGTAACAATGCGGGCTTCTTGAACCGTATTACCGACAGCGATCCACTTGCAGTCGACAAGCTGTTTGTACAAGAGGGCCGTCGGGTGTTCCGAGAAGTTTGCCCGATGGTTGCGCAGTTAATTACCGACCACTTGGCCTCGTTGGAACTGGCGGGTAGTGACTTAACGCGTATGTGGTTGCATCAGGCTAATCGTCATATGAACGATCTCATTGCGCGAAAGGTACTGGGGCGAGATCCTAGCGAAGAGCAGGCTCCCATCATTCTTGATCGTTATGCAAATACTAGCTCAGCTGGTTCGATTATCGCTTTCCACCTTCACCGGGACGCGTTTGAATCTGGTGATATTGGTGTTATCTGCTCATTTGGTGCAGGCTACAGCGCCGGTAGCGTAGTTATTCGCCGCCAATAGCCGACAAAAGATTGCTTATCATTTGTATTACTTGTCATTTGTAAAGGTGTTTTAACGTTGAAAGAGGAACGATCATGCTGAGGTTGTTAGCGAAGCAAGCGCCTGTCTGCCGAGTGCGACAGCGAATGCTGCCTATATTGTTGCTAGCCACGCTAGGCATGGGAGGCTGCGCCAGTACTGGTTCAAACATGGCAGAGGAAGCCCATCCGGAGGATCCATGGGAGGGCTTTAACCGCCGTGTATTTGCCTTCAACGATGTGCTAGACCGTTACGCACTTAAACCTGTGGCAACGGGGTATCGCAATGTTACCCCTGCTCCAGTGCAAACGGGAGTGGGTAATTTTTTCTCTAACCTGGGGGAAGTGCGCACTGCCATTAATAGTCTTTTGCAGGGCAAACCTGGCAATGCAGGCTTAGCAACCTCACGCTTTTTGATCAACTCAACCGTAGGCATTGGTGGCTTACTTGATTATGCCACTCACATGCAGATTACCGCAGATGATGAGGATTTTGGCCAGACCCTAGCGGTATGGGGATGGGAGGACTCTCGCTATCTCGTCCTACCTCTGCTGGGGCCTCGCACGCTTAGGGATGCCACAGGTCTTCCATTCGACATTGTCGCTCACCCGGTTACGTATATGGATGACCACCATCTGCGCGCGGGTTTGACCGCGCTGGATATTGTCCATATTCGAGCAGGGCTATTAGACCAGGAAGAGCTTATTCGTGGTGACCGCTACCGATTTATCCGTGATGCATTTTTGCAGCGCCGTCAGTTTTTGATCAGTGATGGTGAACTAGGTGATGATCCTTTTGCCATGGATGATTTTGAATTTGATGCTACTGACTTTGGTGACGACGATTTCGCCGATTGAGGCTTAACATGGATCATTCCAAGCAGTTGATCGCGGTAATCGATGAGCCAGGTCCAGAGCGTAACGCCTTGGCCGAAGCGATTACCTGTGATGGCATGTCAGTGTTTGCAGCAGACAGTATCCAGGATTTGCCTGCTGGTACGGCATTGATTGTCGCCCACGCGCGAGCGGTGCCGCGTCAGCAGTGGTCTCAATTAACGCATCGTCTACCTACCTTGGTGGTGAGTGACTCCCGCCAAGATGCCGACCTGATAAAAGCGGTTGATGTAGGACTAGTCGATTATATCGTGCATCCTCTGCGTCACGCAGAGCTGTTGCGACGCATGATTCGTAAGGCTATTGAGCTACACCAGCTTGCTTTGGAGCGTGATCGAGACCGAGAGCGCTTGGCGGAACTCAACGAGAGCTTGGAAACCCATCTGGCCCTGCTACGTATGGACCAGCAGAGTGGCGGGCATATACAAAGACGCCTTTTGCCAGCACAGCCGAAAGTGATCAACGGTGTTTATTACGACTACTGGTTCGCTCCTTCGCTCTATTTGTCAGGCGATTTTCTTGACTACCAGCGCTATAACGAACACTACAGTATTTTCTATTTTGCCGATGTATCAGGGCATGGTGCTTCCTCTGCGTTTGTAACGGTGCTGCTAAAATACCTTTGTAATCGGTGGCTTAACGAATGGGATGGGCTGCACCCAGAACTGTTGCCCCCCAATTGGCTGGCCGCGCTAAATAGAGAGTTACAAGATACCGATATTGGTAAACATGCCACCTTATTTGTAGGTGTTATTGACCATGAGGCAAAGACTCTGCACTATTCGCTCGGTGCGCAGCTGCCTATGCCACTGCTGGCCACGAATGATTCATTAGTGTGCTTAGCCGGTGAAGGAATGCCAGTAGGCCTTTTTCCTGATGTGGAGTATCCTTCACTCAGCTGTGCGCTACCCTCTGAGTTTCGCCTATGGTTATGCTCAGATGGTGTGTTGGAATGCTTGCCGGGTAAAACGCTCGACACGCGGCTCAAGGAACTCGAGCAATTAGTAAGCGAAAGTATCACGCTTGAGCAGTTGCGCGACCGGCTAACTCAGACGAATGCGCTCCTGATACAAGGAGATGCAGACGATGAGGTAAACCAAGACCGCGATGCTTTGCCCGATGACCTGACAATCATGATGGTGAGCGGATTTGGTCATGCTGATTGAAGAAGGCCGCATTAAAGCGGCGTTCGATTCCGGTGTTTTTGTTTTAAAATTATGTGGCGACGTGCGTCTAACGTTATGCGCGACTCTTGATACCCAAGCCCAGCGACTTGCTGCAACCCCGGGGCTACAGGCGGTAATGATTGACTTGCGTGAAGCAACTAACGTTGACTCCACTGCGTTAGGCTTTCTCGCTAAAGTAGCGATGGCTGTTAAAGGGCGTTTAGAGCAGCCACCAACGATTATTGCCGACAATCCAGATGTTCGGCAGATGCTTGACGTAATGGGATTCGCTCGGTTTTTTACATTAATGGAAGCGCCCTTACAGGCAGAAGCATCGCTTAACGATGTGCTTGAGGAGCTACCAGAAGAACCTGCTGACGAAGAGGGGCTTCGCAATAGAATACTGGAGGCGCATCGAATTCTAATGCATATGAATGAGCATAATCGCGAGCAATTTCAACCGCTGGTGGAAATGCTCGAATCTCAGAATACGCCTGCTATATAGAATAGACGCGCCATTCAATGCTTTTCGTGAGCCTTTTATCGACGTCTGTTCATTAGGTTCTTTATTGGCACTGAGAGCATGTGTCTGGACATAAAAGCATCGCCCTCTATGGAGAACGCTTCATAGAGGGCGATGCTGGTATTGATGGCTGTGAGTTATGGCAGCTGTCCAGCCGACCTAACTAGCTGTTGCGGAGTGTACTCAGCAGCTCTTCGAGCTTGCGTTGGTCTGCCATAAACTTGCGAATACCTTCTGCGAGTTTATCACTGGCCATCTCGTCTTCATTCATTGCCCAGCGAAAATCTGCTTGTGTTAATGCTTCATTGGACGAGCTGCTGGCACCTAGGGGGCTCAACTGGCGTGGCAGCTCGCCGCAGGATTCGTCTAGTTCATTAAGCAGAGTGGGGGAGATCGTTAGTCGGTCACAGCCTGCCAGCGCTTCTATTTCACCGATATTGCGAAAGCTGGCTCCCATCACAATAGTGGGGTAGCCGTGGCCTTTGTAGTAGTCATAAATGCGTTTAACGGACTGTACGCCGGGATCATTTGCCCCACTGAAATCTGTATTGGGGTTTTTTGCCTTATGCCAATCCAGAATACGCCCTACAAAGGGCGAAATCAGCGTAGCGCCGGCATCGGCGCAGGCCTGCGCCTGGGCAAACCCAAATAACAGCGTAAGGTTAGTGCGAATACCATCGCGCTCAAGCTGGCGAGCAGCCTGGATGCCTTCCCAAGTAGAGGCCATCTTGACCAGGATACGCTCTGCGCCAACGCCATGCTTGGCATACAGTTCAATTAGCGAGTGTGCTTTGGCAATGGTGGCGTCTCGATCAAACGAAAGACGTGCGCTTACTTCTGTTGATACGTAGCCGGGTACCAGCTCGCTGATTTCACTGCCGATATCCACCGCAACGCGATCAACAGCATCATCAAGGTCGGTGCTTTCTTTGGCGATAGAGGCTAGGCGAGCGCGGCGCTCCGCCTGTTGGGCAGCCTGTAGAATTAACGATGGATTGGTAGTGGCATCCTGGGGTTGAAAGCGGCGAATAGCCTCTAGGTCGCCGGTGTCAGCGACCACAGTGGTCATCTCTTTTAACTGGGTCAATAGGCTAGTGGCCATGCATAGCTCCTTGCATTGTCGTTAACCTACTTTAGCAAGGCCCACGCGCTGCGAACAGAGACCGACAAAACAATTGAAATCGATTATGATTAGCGGCCTATCTATTCAGTGATATTCTCTGCTGGTTACGGACAATTTCAAGGATACTTATGGAACTTAATCCGCGCCGGGTAGCGCTATTGGTGGCGGCTAATACCGCGCTTGCCCCGTTTGCTATCGATGCGTATTTACCAGCTATTGGCATTTTAGCTGAAGATATTAATGCCAGTATTCACCATACTGAACTTTCTATCAGTATGTTTTTGCTTGGTTTTGCTATCGGCCAGCTGTGTTTTGGCCCTGTATCAGATCGCTTTGGCCGTAAGCCTGTGCTGTTAAGCGGGCTGGTCGTGTTTATGTTGGCGAGCCTTGCGATCACCACAGCAGATAGCCTTACTTCTCTGCTGGTCTGGCGGTTTATTCAGGCGTTAGGGGGTGGTGCCTGCGTGGTTAACTCCGCAGCGATCGTGCGTGATTGCTTTAGCGGGCGGGAAGCTGCCAAAGTGATGTCTACCATGGCGATGATCATGATGCTTGCGCCATTGGTGGCGCCTGCCGTAGGTAGTATTCTGCTGCACATTGCTGGGTGGTGGCTGATTTTTGTGTTTTTGGCTGTTTATGCAGGATTTCTTCTTTGGTTGTTGGGTACTCGGTTGCCTGAGACTCGAGACCCAAATCTACCCGCAGCGTCGGCCCGACAAGTGGTGCGTAACTACGCTAGCGTGCTGCGCCACCGCGAAGGTATGGGCTATATTTGTGCTGTGGCTGCCTCCTTCGCTGGACTATTTGCTTTTGTAACTGCATCACCGTTTCTCTACTTGGATTACTTCTCGCTATCACCAAGCGTCTATCCGATTGTATTTGGCGTTAATGTAGTGATGATTGCGATGTCTAACCGTGTCAATATCCATTTGCTTCGTAAAAGAACTCCTCAACAGAACCTGCGTCTGGGACTGGCTATCCAGCTAATTGCAGCGCTAGGGCTAGTGGTTGCCACGGCACTCAATGTGGCATCGCTTTATGTAGTGGTGCCGTTAATCATGGTGTTTACCGGCATGATTGGTTTGATTACCCCCAATGCGATTTCTTCACTATTGGATCACTTTGGACATATTAGTGCGACAGCCACTGCGCTGTTGGGCGGTATCCAGTTTAGCTGTGGGGCGCTTGCAGGAGTGATGGTTGGGCTTTTTCAAGTGGAGCACTTATGGCCAATGGTGCTTACCATGCTAGCAGCCGCGCTGCTGGGTAATATCGGTGTTAGAAAATTAACCAAGGCTCCGGTAGTGGAAAGCCAACAGTGATGCATGATTCAGATGAGTAACCTGCTGCAGTGGGTCGAGATGTCTCTGGACGTGTGGCTAGCCTGTTCAGCAGTGCTGATGCTGGGTGCTTTTGTTCAGCGCGCTACAGGCTTCGGTTTAGCGGTGGTAGGGGCACCATTGTTGTTAATGTTAGAACCACGCTTGGTGCCGGTGATTTTGGTGCTGTTTGGGTTTACTGTTTCTTTAATGATGGTACGCCGCTACTGGCAAGAAGTGCGCATAGGCGAGATTGGTGTTGCCCTGATTGGTCGTTTGCCTGGTAATGCGCTAGGTATCTGGTTGCTGTTGGCTGCACCAATGGTTGTGCTGGAAAAACTGATTGCCGCTATTGTGCTGTTTGCAGTGGCTGTAACGCTTTGCCGCTTTAAACTCCCGGTTAACCGTGTATCGCTTTTTATCGCAGGCGTGCTCTCTGGCATCTTTGGTACTGTCGCGGCGATTGGTGGACCGCCCATTGTGCTATTGATGCATGGTTTTCATCCTGACCGCATGCGTGGCAATCTTGCTGCTTTTTTTATTGTAACGTCGCTCTTAACGCTCGCAACCCTAGCCTTGGCAGGCCTTGTCAGCACTTGGCACTTTAAACTGGCACTTACGTTTTTACCCGCTGTACTGGTAGGGAATGCGTTGGCAGATGTCATCGCGCATCGCCTAGATAAACGTTTGCTACAAGGCGCATCGCTTGCTTTGTGCACATTAGCGGCTCTAGGGCTACTGATTTAACGTTTCCGCACAAAAACTCACACTGTCATATTTCTGCAATCGTTTATGTGCAGACTCTGCGTTGTAAAAGGTCATCAGGCCGACTCTTCCGGAAAGTCAAAACTCGCCGGATTTCAAACCAGAGGGGAATATGACGATGAGCGTATCAAAACAGGCGTTAGGCGTTGCTGTAGTAGCGGCTCTATCAGCGAGTGTTTCCACGTCCGCCATGGCACGTGAAACAGTTCAAATCGCAGGGTCTTCTACGGTGCTTCCATTTGCGAGTATCGTCGCGGAAGAATTCGGTAACACCTTCTCTCAGTTCAATACTCCAGTAGTTGGCTCTGGCGGTTCAGGTGGTGGTTTGCGCCAGTTCTGCCAGGGCGTTGGTGAGAACACTATCGATATCGCCAATTCCTCACGTGCAATCCGCAGTGGCGAAGTTGCCAACTGCAATGAAAATGGCGTGAATGAAATTCTGGAAGTGATGTTTGGATATGACGGCATTGTTTTCGCCTCACGCATTGACCGTGCTGAATTCGAACTGACGCCTGAGCACGTGTTTAAAGCTGCCGCCGCGCAAGTGACTGTTGATGGTGAGTTGGTCGCTAACCCTTATACCCGCTGGTCTGATGTTGATAGTAGCCTGCCTGACCAAGAGATCGTGCTGGTAATTCCTGCCTCGAACCACGGTACTCGCGAAGTCTTTGAAGAGAAAGTAATTCACATTGGTTGTGAAAGCGTTGCTGAAGTTGAAGGAGATGCCTGTAACAACTTGCGTGGTGACGGTCGAATCGTTGAAATTGCTGGTGACTACACTGAAACACTAGCTCGCTTAGATGCTCAAGCAGATGCAATTGGTGTCTTTGGTCTGAGCTTCTACGATCAAAACCGTGATCGTCTACAAGTTGCCACCGTTAATGGCGTAGTCCCCAGCTTAGAAACTATTGGCTCTGGTGAATATCCTGTTTCCCGCCCGCTATTTTTCTATGTGAAAGGCGAACACTTGGATGTGATTCCTGGCCTTGCTGAATACACCGAGTTTTTCCTGAACGATATGATCTCTGGCTTTGGCAGCCCGCTTGAAGATGCTGGTCTGATTCCCATGGATGAAGCAGAGCGCGCCGAGGCGCTTGAGCAATTTCAAGCACGCACTGTTGTAAGCCCTGCCGAATAAGCATGGTGATGCTTACCAGTCTAATTTGGTTTTGAGACTGCTACTGCGCCGGCATCAGAACCTGATGTCGGCGTTTAAATGTAGGTAATCAAAGGCGGAGAGATAATGACGAACCTTGCCTTGATAGCCACACTGCTGATGATCATGGCCCTGGCTTACCATATGGGCTTGACTCGCAGTCGTGCGGTTGCGGCAGAGCACGATGTGCGAATGCACTCGCGCCCCGGCTATTACGGAGCGCTAGTGGCGCTATGGTGTGGTTTGCCTGCACTAGCGCTATTTTTATTGTGGTCTTTTTTGGCACCCCAATTGATTGAGATGCTGGTAACTCATCAGTTACCCGCTGACATGGTCGCTGGAATGAGTGACCGCGAATTAGTGACATTTTTGCGGCGAGTAACGGCGCTAGCGAATGAACGCAGCGTATCAGGCGGTGGAACGTCTGAGGAACTGGCTGCTGCTGCGCATATGGCAAGGCTACAAACATTTGAGAATCTAAGCTTAGTCGCGCTGATGGCTGTTTTCGCTGTGACAGGTTTGGTCGTTGCACGACGTAACATCTCTCCTCAATGGCGCGCACGAAATCAAGTAGAGCGGGTAATTACCATCGCATTGGCGGCAAGCTCAGGTGTCGCCATTTTCACCACGGTGGGTATTGTGCTGTCGATGCTGGGAGAAACGCTCAAGTTTTTCACTTTCATTAGTCCAGCAGAATTTTTCCTTGGCACCACCTGGAATCCTCGTTTTAGTACTTCTGGAACAGATGCCCAAGGTGAGTTCGGGCTACTACCTTTACTTTGGGGCACCATGATGGTCAGCGCTATTGCGCTACTGGTCGCGATTCCTGTTGGGCTGATGACTGCTATCTATATGGCTGAGTATGCGCCGCCGTGGTTGCGTAACGTGGCTAAGCCGATCATAGAAATACTGGCGGGTATTCCGACCATTGTTTACGGTTTCTTTGCCTTGATCGTCATTGGGCCATTTTTATCCAACGTCGGTGATTTGATCGGTATCAATATCCGTACTACCAGTGCGCTAACCGCTGGCCTAGTAATGGGGATTATGATTATTCCGTTTGTCTCCTCACTGTCAGATGACATTATCACCCAGGTACCTAAATCGCTGCGTGATGGTGCATTAGGGTTAGGCGCTACTAAATCGGAAACGATTCGTCAGGTAGTTTTGCCAGCAGCGTTGCCTGGCATAGTTGGGGCCTTCTTGCTTGCGGCAAGCCGTGCTATCGGTGAAACCATGATTGTGGTGCTTGCTGCAGGTAATAACCCAGTACTACATGCCAACCCCTTTGAAGCGGTGTCAACGATTACTGTCACGATCGTTAACCAACTGACGGGCGACATGGATTTTGCCAGTCCGCAATCGTTAGTGGCATTCGCGTTAGGTCTTACGTTGTTCGTGATCACCTTAGGTTTAAATGTCATTGCACTGATTGTAGTGCGTAAATACCGCCAGCAATACGAGTAACGCGACTATGTCTATAACGATTGAACAGCGTCGCCAGCATCGGCTTATGACGATTGAAAAATCGCTGGCGACACGGCACCGTAAAGAAAAACGTTTTCGCCGCTTAGGTTTAATGGCAGTGATGACTGGTATGACCTTAGTTGCCATTTTGTTTGCCAGTATTCTAATGCGTGGAGTACCAGCATTTTGGCAAGCAACTTTTTTTATGGAGCTTTACTTTGACCCAGAGGTTATTCAGCTAGAGGAAAAACCCGAGAGGGCCAGTGGCGAGAGCCCGTCAGACTTCAACCAGCGTCTTTCAGCCTGGCAGACCCAAGCTGGGTTGGTAAATTGGCAGGTTTTGATCGATAGGGCATTGGAAGATAAGCTTAGTGAGGACTTGGAACCGAGCCAGTTGAGAGATCTGCGCGCGTTACTTGCCTCGAATGAGCGTTTTACACTGCGCAATAAGTTTATGGATGACCCATCACTGCTTGGCCAAACTATTGAAGTGAAAATGCTGGCTAGCGCTAATGTGGATGTATGGCTAAAAGGTAACATAGATCGTGATTTAGCCGATGCGCGACAGCAGCTAAGTGCACAAACGCGAGCTTGGGCCGATCAACTTTACGAAGAAGGGATTATTCGTAATGCATTCAGCACCGCACTGTTTTTAAATACGGACTCTCGTAGTTCGCCCGCATCAGCCGGCCTTGCCGGTGCATTCATGGGCTCATTGTTCATGATGATGATTGTTATTGCACTTTCGGTGCCGTTGGGTGTTGCTAGCGCAGTTTATTTAGAGGAGTTTGCTCCTAAGAATCGCCTAACGGATATTATTGAAATTAACATCAATAATTTAGCGGCTGTTCCCTCCATTGTATTCGGCCTGTTAGGGGCATCGATCTTTATTGGTTATCTGGGACTGCCGCTCTCCGCGCCGCTAGTCGGGGGCTTGGTGCTAACATTAATGACCCTGCCTACCATCATCATTGCAACCCGCGCTTCGCTTCGCTCTATCCCGCCCTCAATTCGTCAAGCAGCTTTAGGCATTGGTGCGTCAAAGGTACAAACAGTATTTCACCATGTACTACCCATTGCACTGCCGGGTATTTTGACGGGCTCCATACTGGGTGTTGCCCAGGCGTTAGGCGAAACAGCCCCTCTGTTGTTGATAGGTATGAATGCTTTTGTCGCGAACGTGCCCAGTACGCCGTTTGAGCAATCGGCTGCGCTGCCAGTACAGATTTACCTATGGCAGGGCAACGAGCTGCGTAATTTCTTCGAGGCACGTACATCAGCGGCCATTATTGTGCTGCTAGCGTTAATGCTTAGCTTAAATGCATTAGCAATTTGGTTGCGTAAAAAATTCGAGACGAGGTGGTAAGTGAATACTTCTGCACACCCTAATATACCTTCCTCCATGGTGAGTGTTGGTGGCGGTGAGAGCCGCAAAAGTAAAGCGACAGGCAACGTTAAGATGAGTGCTAAAGATGTCAAAGTCTTTTACGGCAATACTCAAGCAATTAACGGTATTGATATTGATATCTATGAAAACGAAGTATTAGCATTTATCGGTCCTTCGGGTTGCGGTAAATCAACGTTTTTGCGTTGTTTGAACCGTATGAATGACACTATTGATATCTGTAGGGTTGAAGGGAAAATTGTTTTAGATGACCAGGATATCTATGCTCCCGACCGCGATGTAGTGTTATTACGTGCTCAGGTAGGCATTGTGTTCCAGAAGCCTAACCCTTTCCCTAAATCGATTTATGAGAATATTGCCTATGGCCCGCGTCTGCATGGTTTGGCCAAGCGTAAAGCGGAGCTGGATGACGTGGTTGAAAGTAGCTTACGTCGTGCTGGTCTATGGGAGGAAGTGAAGGATCGCTTGGATCAGCCGGGTACGGGCCTTTCTGGTGGGCAACAGCAGCGCTTATGTATTGCCAGAACCATCGCGGTAAGTCCTGATATCATTTTGATGGATGAGCCCTGCTCGGCGCTTGATCCTATTGCAACAGGTAAAGTTGAACAGTTGATAGATGAGCTGAGTGAGAGTTATACCATCGTGATGGTGACGCACAATATGCAACAGGCTGCCCGTGTTGCTGACCGTACGGCATTTTTCCACATGGGTGACTTGGTTGAGGTAGATAGCACTGACACTATATTTACTAATCCGCAAAATCAGCGTACCCACGACTATATCACTGGGCGTTTTGGCTAAGCTGTGAAAATAAATAGCCAGCGCTATCTTTAATAGAGCTTACTTGAAATAGGTTGTTGGTCAGAAATTATTTGTAAGAGATGTTTTGCAATAGTCATTTGGGTAGTAAAGCACTGGAGATAGCAGCTTGTATCTCCGGTGTCTTGAACCCTTTTTTTGACTTTGTGTATATGATTTTTCATATATAAAGAATCCACAGAAGGGTGACAAAGATGACGCTACGTATTGGTATTAACGGGTTTGGTCGTATTGGGCGCTTGACGCTGCGCAGTCTGTGGAAGGAAGTAGCAGCCGATAACGTTGAGCTTGTTCGTATCAATGACCCAGGTGGCGATGTAGTAACCTTTGCCCACTTGCTGGAATTTGATTCGGTGCACGGGCATTGGGCTCCAGGTAAAGGTATTACTGCTTCAGACGATACGATGGTTATTGATGGTAACCCCGTTGCCTTCAGCGCCAACAAAGAAATAGCCGAGAGCGACTGGTCTGATTGTGATGTAGTGGTCGAATGCTCAGGCAAAATGAAAACCACCGAAAAGCTCCAAGCCTATCTTGATCAAGGCGTCAGCCGTGTAGTCGTCAGTGCGCCGGTGAAAGAGCCAAAGGTATTGAACGTAGTAGTGGGGGTAAATGACCATCTGTATGACCCCGCTGAGCACAAGATCGTAACCGCAGCCAGCTGTACCACCAACTGCTTGGCACCTGTGGTCAAAGTCATTCAGGAAACCTTTGGTATTCGCCATGGCTCTATGACCACGGTACACGACATCACCAATACCCAAACGATCCTGGATGCACCGCATAAAGATTTGCGTCGTGCCCGCGCTTGCGGCATGAGCTTGATTCCCACCACGACCGGCTCGGCAAAAGCGATCACGGCGATTTTCCCTGAGCTGGAAGGTAAGTTGAACGGCCACGCGATCCGTGTGCCGCTGGCCAATGCCTCTCTCACCGATATGGTATTTGAGCTTGAGCAGGAAGTGACCATCGAAGAGGTTAATCAAGCGCTAAAAGCAGCGGCTGATGGCCCGCTTGCCGGTATTTTGGGCTATGAAGAGCGTCCGTTGGTATCTATTGATTACCGAACTGATCCGCGCAGCTCCATTATTGATGCACTGTCGACCATGGTGGTAAACGGTACCCAACTAAAACTCTACGCTTGGTATGACAATGAGTGGGGTTATGCCAACCGCACCGCTGAGTTAGCGCTAATGGTTGGGAGTAAGCAGATAGATGGTGGGCAGGTGAGTCGTGGCTGATTCGCCGATGTTGAAAATGCGCGCCCGTGTAAGGGCGCTGCCGTTTGAAGTGCGCCAGTATATGCTGATTACCGGCAACTATTGGGCGTTTACGATAACCGACGGCGCACTGCGCATGCTGGTGGTGATGTACTTCCACCAGTTGGGCTACTCGCCGTTAGCTATCGCCATGCTGTTTCTGTTTTATGAAGCCTTTGGCGTCGTCACTAACCTCGTGGGTGGTTGGCTGGGTGCACGGTTGGGCCTCAATCGAACCATGAACGTTGGTTTAGGTTTGCAGATTGTGGCGCTCGTGATGTTACTGGTGCCCGCTGCTTGGCTGACGGTTGCCTGGGTAATGGCTGCCCAAGCGCTTTCGGGAATTGCCAAAGACCTTAACAAAATGAGTGCTAAAAGCGCCGTTAAAGTTCTGGTGCCCAAAGAGAGCGCCAACGCGAATAGCTCGCTTTACCGCTGGGTGGCTATGCTCACCGGCTCAAAGAACGCATTAAAAGGGTTAGGCTTTTTTGTTGGCGGCCTACTGCTAACACTGATTGGTTTCCGAGCGGCCGTGCTAGTGATGGCTGTGATGTTGGCCGGAGTGTTATTACTATCGCTGTTGCGGCTAAAGGCAGACTTAGGCCGCCAAAAAGTGAAACCCAAGTTCTCTGAAATCTTCTCTAAATCACGGGCGATTAACGTACTCTCAGCAGCGCGTTTTTGCCTATTTGCAGCGCGGGATGTGTGGTTTGTGGTTGCGCTACCGGTATTTTTATATGATCAGCATGGCTGGACCCACTGGACCGTAGGCGGACTGTTGGCAGTGTGGGTTATTGGTTATGGGGGCGTGCAAACCCAAGCGCCGAAGTTAACCAGATTGATTAAAGGCGATGCTCGGGCGCTTACCGCAGGCTGGGCCGCTGCGTTGGCGGTGCTGGCGATCCTATTGGCAATGCTACCGTTAGCCCAGGTGGGCTGGTTAGTGATGGGGCTGCTCGCCTTTGGGGTGCTATTTGCGATTAACTCAAGCTGGCACAGCTACTTGATCGTCCATTATGCTCGTGCCGACGGCGTCTCTATGGATGTCGGTTTCTACTATATGGCCAATGCCATGGGGCGTTTGGTAGGTACGTTGCTGTCGGGCTGGCTGTATATGGCCTATGGGCTGAGTGCTTGCCTATGGATATCGGCGGCCTTAGTGGCAGCCAGTTCTGTGATGGCACTGGCGTTGCCCAGGCAAGTTGCTTAAACGTTAGTTCCTAGCCTGCTGATAACGCTGCACCATCCACATAAAGGCGGCGCAATTTCCACCAGCCTTCAACGTCAATACGCAGCCCTTGAGCAGCCAGATCAGGGGCAATATAGATTGAGATACTATCTTGCATATGGCGCTGATAGTGTTGAGGGGCATCTGGGTATCGCGCTTCGGCTACCGCAACGTTGGTAAGCCCCCCGCAGCAGCTGTGTCGGGGGGAAAGGCGGATAGTGACGATGCCGCCTCGTTGTTTGATGAAGTCTAATGCGTTGTTGCTTATATCAATCACATTGTCCATTGCGCACCCCATTATTATGGTGACGGCATTAGCGCGCTGGATAGTAAACGGTTTCACCATCCTCTTTAGTAAATTGAGGAATGGGTTGTTCTAACAGGCCTAATACTTGTTCTGAGGGCCGACAAAGCCGCGCGCCTCTGTTTGTCACCACAATGGGGCGATTAATCAAGATTGGGTGATCCACCATGGCGTTGATCAGTTGGTCATCATTCAATGAGGGGTCGTCTAAGTTCAGCTCGTCGTAGGGCGTACCTTTACGGCGGAGTAGTTCCCTTGGTGATATGTTCATCAGTGCAAGCAGTGCCACTAACCGTTCACGGCTTGGTGGAGTCTCAAGATAATGAATTACCTCTGGCGTTTCCCCAGAGGCTTTGATTATTGCCAGCGTATTCCGTGAAGTGCCGCAGTTGGGGTTGTGGTAAATGGTGACTGACATGGTGACCTCAAAATAAATTTAGGGGGCTTCACTACTGGGCGCGTTGCGTTGTGAAGGTGCTGTCTGAAAGGCAGGTGATACGTGCGTCGGGTCTACTTGGTGTTTATAGTTAGCAGCGGCTTCTGCCCACCATATTAATTGGCCCAGTGTGCGGCCAAAATAATTTTCCCAGCGCTCCTGTTCCTGAGTAAATTGTCCATCGTCGTTTAATGCTTCCTGAGCTTTGGGTATATGAATCATAGCCGATACTGGCAGGCATCCTAACTCAGATAAAAAGACACGCATGCTAACCGCGGCGCGGGCACCACCCCACTGGCCCATCGAGTACGTCACGATAGCACTGGGTTTAAACGCAAACAGAGATGCGCCAAAGTGATTAAGTAGATGGCTTAGGGCCGGACTCATTGAGTGGTTATATTCAGGGCTCACCATCACATAGCCATCAGCATGCGCGATTTTATCTGCCAGTATCGCTAAGTCATCCGGAGCATTGGTTTTGGCATAGGCAAAATGGGGCTTAAACGGATCGCTTAAATTGAGTGTTAGTGGGTCAATGATCTCCGCTGTGGTATGTGGCAGCGAGGACAGCAGGCGTAGACAGGCTTTTGCTACCCTCTCGCCAAGGCGGGCCGGGGAAGGTGGTGTGCTGGTTCGGGTTGAACCCAAAAATACCAAATAGTGTGCCATAGCGTGTACACCTGATTAATGGGCTTCTGTCGGAAAGTGGTGCCGAGTTTTATTGGCTATTCTCACAAGTGCGAGCATTAGTGGTACTTCTACTAACACACCAACTACCGTAGCCAGCGCCGCCCCCGATTGTAAGCCAAATAGCGCAATAGCTGCTGCTACCGCCAGTTCAAAAAAGTTGCTGGCGCCGATCATTGCTCCGGGGGCTGCGATGTTATGTGGTACGCGCCATGCTTTTGCCCACCCATAAGCGATAAAAAAAATCAGAAAAGTTTGAATAATCAGCGGAATAGCGATTAAAACGATATGCAGCGGGTTATTCAGGATCACTTCGCCTTGGAAGGCGAATAGAAGCACCAGCGTAATAATTAGCCCGATGGGCGTGATAGGGCCAACACGCTTCATGAATACAGAGTCATACCACTGTGCGCCGCGCTTGGCGATTAGTATTTTACGAGTGAAGTAGCCAGCTGCGAGTGGAATGACGATATACAGCACCACGGACAAAATCACCGTATCCCAAGGGACCTGGATATTTGAAATGCCGAGCAAAAAAACCACCAGAGGCGCAAACGCAAACAGCATGATTAAATCATTAAGCGCTACTTGGACCAGTGTATAAGCCGCATCACCACGGGTGAGGTAACTCCATACGAAGACCATAGCGGTGCAGGGGGCGGCACCTAGCAGGATCGCCCCCGCTAAGTACTGGCTGGCGAGTTCTTCAGGTATAAAGGGGCGAAAAATCACCATGAAAAAAAGCCAGGCAAGCGCGAACATAGTGAACGGTTTAATCAGCCAGTTGACCGTGGTGGTAATGGTTAAGCCTTTTGGCTGACGACGTACACCGGCAATGGCACTGAAATCAATCTGCGCCATCATGGGGAAGATCATCGCCCAGATTAATACGGCAATCGGAAGGGATACCTGGGCATACTCAAATCTTGATAGCGTATCTGGTACCGCTGGGGCAAATTGCCCAAGCGCAATACCTGCGACAATAGCAATCGCGACCCATACCGAAAGGTAACGTTCAAAAAGACCCATGTCGGCGCTGGTGGGGGATGACGTATTTTGGGTTGTCATACAACCGCTCCTGATTAGATGGCGCGTTGATTAACGCGCTTGGAAACTTCTTCAGCGCTCTCTTTGCGTTCTGAGTAACGGTCCGTAAGTATGTCGCTGCGGTCACGTACCAGCAGAGTGAACTTCACCAGTTCTTCCATCACATCGACGATACGGTCATAAAACGGCGAGGGCTTCATGCGGTTGCTGTCATCAAACTCTATGAACGCTTTAGGCACCGAGGACTGGTTCGGGATCGTCACCATGCGCATCCAGCGGCCTAAAATACGTAGTTGGTTAACTGTATTAAACGATTGGGAGCCGCCGCACACCTGCATGACGGCAAGCGTTTTCCCTTGGGTGGGGCGTACACCACCCAGCGCAAGTGGGATCCAATCAATCTGTGCTTTCATAATGCCAGTCATCGCCCCGTGACGCTCAGGGGAGCACCACACCATGCCATCGGACCACTGAGCAAGCGTGCGCAGCTCGTCCACTTTTGGGTGGCTGGCATCTTCAGCATCAGGCAAAGGTAAACCGCGTGGATCAAAAATTCTTGTTTCTGCGCCCATGGCATTTAGCAAACGCGCCGCCTCTTCAACGGCTAAGCGGCTGAATGAACGCTCGCGTAATGAGCCGTATAACAGCAATATTTTGGGCGCGTGCTCAGCGTCGTGCAGGATGCCGAGTTGCTTGCTACTAGGGATTTCAAAAAGCTCGGTATCTATATTGGGAAGATCATTGGAAAAGGGCATTAAGGCTACCTGTGTCAAGCTGTCTTAAGTTAATAATCCAATGATATATGTTTTTTCATATATTAACAGCTGTCAGCGTCATTTGCTCAAGTGCCATTGATGGCAAGAGCATGGAGTGATCAGTTCAACGGGGGGCGCCCAGGCTCAGAGAAAGTGCCTGGGCGCAGTTAGAGGTTTAACTATATATAGTCTAGTCTCGCTTAATCGATGAGCTCTACCGCCACCGCTGTCGCTTCACCGCCGCCGATACACAAGCTAGCAATGCCGCGTTTGCCGCCTTTCGTGCGCAGTGCATGAATAAGCGTAGCAATAATACGTGAGCCGGTTGAGCCAATTGGGTGGCCTTGGGCGCAAGCGCCGCCAAACACATTGACTTTATCGTGGGGTAGGCCAAGGTCATCCATGGCTATTAGCGTTACGACGGCAAAGGCTTCGTTAATCTCTAAGAGATCAACATCGTTGACGCTCCAGCCCAACTTCTTCATCAGCTTTTCAATGGCGCCTACAGGTGCAATCGTGAATTCACTTGGGTGGCGTGAATGGGTAGTATGCCCGAGCATTTTCGCCAGCGGTTTCACACCGTGACGTTTAGCGGCCTCGTGGCTGGCCAAGATCAGCGCTGATGCGCCGTCGGAAATGGAGCTGGCGTTGGCGGCGGTAATGGTGCCGTCTTTGGCGAAGGCTGGACGTAACTGGCGGATTTTACCCAGTTTGGCCTGAAAGGGCTGTTCGTCGTGCTCCACCAACGTTTCGCCTTGGCGGGTGGTCACTGTTACCGGTGCCATTTCAGCCGCTAAGTGACCATTATTGGTGGCGTCCATGGCGCGCTCAAGAGACGCAATGGCAAAGTCGTCCAGACGCTCGCGAGTATAGCCGCGTTCCGACGCGACATCCTGGGCGAAAACGCCCATTAATTTACCGGTTTCTGCATCTTCTAAGCCGTCAAGAAACATGTGGTCTTTCAGTTCGCCATGACCTAAACGATAGCCACCGCGAGCTTTGGTAAGCACGTGGGGGGCGTTAGACATGGACTCCATACCACCCGCGAGCATGACCTCGGCTGTTCCCGCTTTGATCAAATCGTGGGCTAGCATCGTGGCTTTCATGCCGGAACCGCACAGTTTGTTAATGGTGGTCGCGCCATTGGCATCGGGAATGCCAGCCTGACGCATGGCTTGGCGTGCTGGCCCCTGTTTTACACCCGCGGGGAGTACACAGCCTATAATGCCTTCTTCAACTACCTCTGGCTCTATGCCAGCCCGCTCAATGGCTGCCCGGATCGCAACTGCAGCCAGCTCGGGGGCTGTCATGCTGGAAAGGCTGCCCATCATGCCGCCCATTGGTGTGCGTGCGGCGGATAAAAATACAACGTCAGTAGCGTTACTCATTGTGTGTCTCCTGGTGCATTTATTGTGATTATCTTGCCTGTAATTATCTAACTAAGTGGCGAGTGATGCGTTGACCCACTAACCGAGCTGTGGTCTTCTCCTCTATAACCAAGCAAGCGCTAGTGTGAGTGACATGAATGTAATGAATGCATCTCCCCGCCGCAAGGAATTGACGCGCCTAGCAGCTCAGCTATTCGTCCAAGAAGGCTTTGATCGCACGACGGTACGTATGCTGGCACAAGAAATGGGTATTAAGTCTGGCAGCTTATTTCATCACTTCAAGGATAAGCAGGAAATCCTGGCAGCAGTGATAGAGGAGGGCACACAAAATGCGTTAAGCATTGCAAAGGCTGCACTTAACACGTGTGATGCTGACCCTGAGTCGCGGCTGCATGCGATGGCTAGGGCGCATCTAGAGACACTGTTCGCTGACCGTAATGCCCATGTAGTGGCCTTATTCGAGTGGCGACGATTAGATCCTGCTGCTCGTGCACACTTGGGTCATCTTCGTGATGCCTATGAAGCTTTATGGGTAACTGTCATTAATGAGGCGTTAGCGGCAGGGATTATTCATGGAGATCGTTTCTTAGTCTCAAAATTTATTTTAGGGGCACTGAACTGGACTGTACGCTGGTATGACCCTACTGGCCAACGCACGCCTGATGACCTTGCCGATGAGCTTGTGGCGATGATTATGTCCCGTTAGGCATTGCCTATGCTTGTTGTCTCGACCAACGTCTAATCTTTTTATTACGCTGATTGCTTGCGCTCTCCCGCAAATGCTTTTAGCGTTGTTTTACTTACTAGGCTTCCGTTAACGTAAACGGATAATAATAACGGTTTACGACAGAAGCTCTGCTTTGCCTGCTTGCCTACGACTGCTCATCACCAACAACATAAGAGAGCCATCATGACAGCGACACCAGCCTCACCACCTAAGTATTCGGCATTTTTAGAAAATTTTTCTGTGGGCCAGATGGTTGCCAGACTGGATGATCATCAAGATGGTCAACTTAATGCGTTCGAAGCCTGCTGTGGACGGCATGTGCGTGCAGGGCGGGGAGAAGTGCTGGCGCTAGTTCATGAAGACACCCACGGCCAAGTACATACACTGTCCTATGCAGAGCTTGATGAGCGAAGCGGCAAGCTAGCTGGTTGGTTTAAGGCGCAAGGACTTGGGCCTGGGGATCGCATTGCCTGTATGCTGCCGCGCTCAGCGGCACTGCTAATTGCTGTCCTGGCCACGTGGAGGATAGGTGCGGTTTACCAGCCACTATTCACCGCCTTTGGCCCTGATGCAGTGGATTATCGCCTGGGGCGTGCGGATACCAAGCTGGTTATCACCGACCACGCGAACCGTTACAAGTTTGACGGCTTAAGCCAATGTCCTCCTGTGCTAGCGCTAGGTGGGGCTACCAGCGAGCACCCGAATGATCATGACTGGGGTGCTGCGTTGACGCAAACGTCAATGAGCGACAAGCCTCCCCGCCTCAATCCCGACCAACCATTTCTACAAATGTTCACCTCTGGCACGGTTGGTAAGCCAAAAGGGGTTGCAGTGCCACTTGCTGGAATGACGGCGTTCGCACTGTACATGGAGCTTGCTGTTGATCTTCGAGAAGACGACCGTTTCTGGAATATGGCTGATCCCGGCTGGGCATATGGACTTTATTACGCCATTGCTGGTCCTCTGCTGTTAGGTGTTACTACGCATTTTTGTGAGGCTGGTTTTAGCGCTGAGGGAGCGCTGGCATTTATGAAGCGTCACCATATAACCAACTTCGCTGCTGCACCTACGGCTTACCGTTTAATGAAAGCGTCAGGACTGTTCGATGACGCTCATCAAACACTGGAGTTGCGAGCGGCCAGCTCGGCGGGGGAGCCGCTTAATACCGAAGTAGTGACGTGGGTTGAGAAATCACTAGGCTGTCCGGTGATGGATCACTATGGCCAAACAGAAACTGGTATGACGTGCAATAACCACCACTCTCTTGACCACCCTAAGCATGTGGGGGCTATGGGGGTGCCTATGCCAGGCTATCGGCTGGTCATTCTGGACGCTGAGTATAACGAGCTTCCTTCTGGGGAGCCTGGAGTGTTGGCAGTTGATATTGCCAACTCGCCCGCGCATTTTTTCCAAGGTTACACCTGGCAGGAAAAAGATCCTTTTGTAAAAGGCTATTACCTGACAGGAGATGTAGTGATTCGCAACCAAGATGGTTCGTTCCAGTTCGCGGGAAGAGATGACGACATCATTACGACGGCCGGCTATCGAGTAGGTCCTACCGACGTGGAAAATAGTGTTATGACGCACCCCGCAGTAGCTGAATCAGCAGCGGTGGGCCAGCCAGATGAGATCCGTGGTGAAGTGATTAAATCGTTTATTGTGCTACGTGATGGATATGAAGCAAGTGACTCTCTTGCCGAGGAGATTCGTCAGCAGGTTCGTGAGCGGCTATCCACGCATGCTTTTCCCCGGGTGATTGAGTTTGTCGATGAGTTGCCAAAGACGCCTAGCGGTAAAATTCAGCGCTTTAAACTGCGTGCCCAGGCTGCGGAACAAGTGCAGGCCGATAAATAATTAGAAGGAAAATAAGTAATGCAGGTAAAGGATCGTACATTTTTAATTACGGGGGCTGCCTCAGGTCTTGGATCAGCAACTGCGGAGCGGTTGGTGGCGGCTGGGGCAAGCGTGGTGCTTTGCGATTTGAACGATAGCGTTAATGCGCATGCCGAGCGACTAGGCAAGTGTGCGAAGGCTTGTATGGCTGATATTACTTCTGCTGAACAAATGCAAAGAGCAGTAGATGAGGCGGTGGCGTTTGGGGGCGAAAGCGGGCTCTCGGGTGTTGTTCACTGTGCGGGAGTGGTCAGTGTGGCAAAGCTTGTTGACCGTGACGGCAATGCTGCTGATTTAGAAGGTTATGCGCGAACCATCAAGATCAATTTGGTGGGCACATTTAATGTCATGCGATTGGCAGCCGCCGCTATGACCAGAAATACACCAAATGAGAGTGGTGAGCGTGGCGTTATTATCAATACCGCCTCGGTTGCTGCATTCGATGGTCAAATTGGTCAGTGTGCGTACAGTGCCTCTAAAGCAGGTGTTGTGGGGATGAGTTTACCTGCTGCAAGAGAGCTTTCGCGTCACGCTATCCGGGTGATGGCAATTGCACCAGGCGTTTTTGAAACGCCAATGATGAGCGAAATCCCTGATGAAGCTGCAAAAGCGCTAGCTGCGGCGGTGCCCTTTCCCAAGCGGTTGGGTAAGCCTGATGAGTTTGCACAGCTTGCCGAGCAGATCATTACCAACCCTATGCTAAACGGAGAAGTCATTCGTTTAGACGGTGGTATTCGTATGCAGTAGTCATCAAGTTAGGGGGGGGTGTTTAATGGCCTGCCAGTGTCTCGCTGGCAGGTTTTTTTATTTGATAAATTAAAACTTTACTGGTGGGAGACCAAAGTAGTAGTCGATTGACGCGTTAAATTCAAACGACCGCTTGACTGTCGGGTGTGTGCGCGCTAACTTTCAAACATGTGTTTGAAAGCTGTTTTTGAAGCTCAATCCTTGTGAGCCTCATAGCTGCTTTCAGCCCCTTGTTTAGGAGAAGTGATATGCCCAGCTATCAAGCCCCTCTGCGTGATATACGTTTCGTGATGGACGAAATGTTTGATTATCCCAGCCACTATGCGGCGCTTCCGAATGGTGATGATGCATCGCCTGATGTTGTAAATGCCATTTTAGAAGAGGGTGCACGCTTTGCCCGTGAGGTGTTGCTACCGCTTAACCAAAGCGGCGATGAAGAGGGGTGCCAGCTTGAAGGTGGCGAAGTAAAAGCGCCGAAGGGTTTCAAAGAGGCTTATCAGCAGTATGTAGAAGGTGGTTGGCCAAGCTTAGCTGCAGACCCTGAACAGGGTGGTCAAGGTTTGCCGCACTCGTTAGCGATGATGCTTTCTGAAATGATTTGTGCCACCAATCTGGCGTGGGGCATGTACCCAGGTCTCTCCCATGGTGCCGCTGATGCGCTCAGGCACCACGGAACAGATGAGCAAAAGGCGACGTATCTAACCAAGCTGGTAGAGGGTGTTTGGACAGGCACTATGTGCCTTACCGAGCCACACTGTGGCACTGACTTGGGGTTAATTAAAACCCGTGCGGTGCCTGCGGAAGGTGATGCCTATGCAATTACCGGTACTAAGATCTTTATTTCTGCTGGCGACCACAATTTAGCAGAAAACATTGTGCATCTTGTTTTGGCGAAGTTGCCTGATGCGCCTGAAGGATCGAAAGGCATTTCTCTATTTGTTGTCCCTAAGTTCATGCCGGATGCAGAAGGTAATCCTGGTGAGCGTAACGGCGTCAGCTGTGGCTCCCTTGAGCACAAGATGGGCATTCATGGTAACGCTACCTGTGTAATGAACTTTGATGGTGCGCTTGGCTATTTAGTAGGGCCGCCCAATAAAGGGTTGGCATGCATGTTCACCATGATGAATGCCGCTCGCCTTGGAGTAGGGATCCAGGGGCTTGGTCTAATGGAGGCCAGTTTCCAGAACTCGTTGAGCTATGCTCGCGACCGCCTGCAAATGCGTGCCCTCTCTGGTGCTCAAGCGCCTGACAAAGCCGCGGATCCCATTATTGTGCACCCTGATGTGCGTCGCATGCTGCTTACCCAGAAGGCCTTCGCTGAAGGTGGGCGTATGCTGGTGCTTTACACCGCGCAAATGCTGGATATTGTTGAGCACGGCAAGCCTGGTGAGGAGCGAGAGAGAGCTGAAACGTTGCTGGGATTATTGACGCCAATCGTCAAGGCGTTCCTTACTGAAGTTGGTTTTGAGTGTACCAACGAAGGTGTACAGATATATGGCGGCCACGGCTTCATTAAAGAGTGGGGGATGGAGCAGCTGGTGCGAGATGCTCGGATTACCCGTCTCTATGAAGGTACTACTGGTATTCAAGCGTTAGACCTGCTGGGTCGTAAGGTACTGATGAGCCAGGGTGAGTCGTTAAAGGTATTCACCAAAGAGATTCACAAGTTCTGTAAAGCAGAGTCTGACAACCCAGCCCTCAAGGAGTTTGTTGAGCCGCTGGCTAAGTTGAACGCGGAGTGGGGCGAGCTGACCATGGGCGTGGGTATGAAGGCAATGCAAAATCGTGAAGAAGTAGGTGCGGCGAGTGTTGATTACCTTATGTACTCTGGTTATGTCACCTTGGCTTACTTATTTGCCTTAGCAGCCAAGCAGGCATCTGGTTCTCTTGATAGTGAAGACAAGGCGTTTTACGCGGCTAAGCTAAATACTGCGCAGTTCTACTATCAACGGCTGCTGCCGCGTACTAAAGCGCATGCGCAAATGATTCAAGCGGGTGCAGATAGCCTAATGACTATTTCTAGTGATGATTTTGGCTTAGGTTTTGAGATTTAGAGGTTTTGAAATCTAGAGGTTTTGAGATCTGACATAACGTTTTGGCCGATGCTTTATGCGCTGCTGTGAACAGGTAGCCAATATGCAACGGTAACCGAGCACTCTCTGGTCAGGCGTTCTGATCGGTGGTTTGCGGCAGCGTTGTTCTATGAACAATGTCTGCCGCTTTTTTATTTCCAGCTATTTCTAAAAAGGCCTTGCCAAAGCGGCAGCGAATCCGTAAAGTACGCATCCGCTGCCGGGGACGCCAAGCGTTACCAGCGGTGAATAAGGTGTAAAAACCTTGGTTTGTCA
>NZ_NWUX01000034.1 GCF_002374315.1 Vreelandella nigrificans
GGCGCCTAATACGATTGTCATAAGTCGCTTCCGTCGTCAGGGGTCAGTGCGTGGCAGCGTTCATACGCGCACGCTTTATTAACGGTGTAATGATCGTGACTGCCAGTAGCAGTGCTGCGATGGCAAGCAGGGTGGCGCTGATTGGGCGGGTAAAGAAAATAGAAATATCGCCTTGAGACATCGATAACGTGCGGCGCAGCTCGCTTTCTGCAATGGGGCCAAGCACCAAGCCGAGAATGATCGATACCAGCGGGAATTTTAGCTTTTCCAGTAGATAACCAAGTACGCCAAAGCCTAGCATCAGCCACACATCAAACATTGAGTTACGCACTGAGTAAGTGCCTACGATGCAGCACATAATGATGATTGGGCCGAGTGCCGAGTAGGGTACGTTCAAAAGCTTGGTGAATAGGGTGATAAAGGGCTTTGAGAACAGCAGAATCATAAAGTTGACGATAAACAGGCCTGCGAACACTGCATAGATCAGGCTGCTATGGGTCATCATAAACATAGGCCCAGGCTGCAGGCCGTGCATGATAAAAGCACCCAAAATCACCGCTGTGGTGCCGCTACCTGGAATGCCGAGGGCAAACAGCGGCACTAAGGCGCCCATGGCAGCAGCGTTATTAGCTGATTCTGGAGCGGCAATGCCTTCCGGTGCTCCTTTGCCAAATTTCTCGGGATGCTTGGACCAGCGCACTGTTTCGCTATAGCTCACCATAGCGGCGGTACTGGCACCAATACCTGGCAGAATGCCAATGATCACACCGATAATAGAGGAGCGCGCCAGCGTGTTGCCGATCTGACGCAAAATCGGCAGGTCAAAAATTTTAACTTTAACCTTCTTTAGCGGTTGATGAGTATCTTGGTCGAGCGAGCGCTTCATGACCTCCGAAATGGCGAAGAGGCCCACGATCATTGGGATCAGCCCCACCCCCTCCATAAGGTTGAGGTTATCAAACGTGTAGCGGCTGGTGCCTGTGAGTGGGTCGATGCCGATGGTGGCAATAAATAGTCCCAGGGTGGCTCCAATCAGGCCATAGATGAGTCGGCCGCCCAGCGATGCCACCACCGTAAGGCCCAGTACCGCTAAGGCAAAATACTCCGGAGAAGAGAATCTCAACGCTAATTTGGCCAGCATGGGGGTAAAGATAATCAGGGCGACCGTACCCACCAAGCCGCCAATCGCAGAGCTAAGTACACCAATGCCCAGTGCTTTACCTGCCTGACCCTGTTGGGTCATCGGGTAACCGTCAAAAGCGGTCATGACTGCTTCTGGAGTGCCGGGCGCGCGGTAGAGAATGGCGGTAATCAAACCAGAAAAAACGGTTGCACCATAAATGGCGGTTAACAGCATAAAAGCGGTAGTGGAGTCCATGCCGTAGGTGACAGGCAGCAGGATAACCACCAGAATAACGCCGCTGATACCGGGTAGTGCACCGCCGATAAAACCGATAAATACCGCAGAGGTTAGTAGTAGCAGGTTGAGTGGCTGCATCACCACCGCCAGCCCGCCTAGAAAATGCTCTAGCATCGTCAACTCCTGAAGAGAAAGCAGTCGCGGTTATTAGGGGGTGCCAGAAAGAGGTATCTCATAAGGGAATGCCCAGCAGCGTGACGAAGACACCCTGCATAAGCAGCGTGGCCACCACCAAGGTGATAAGAATCGTGCGCCAAGAGCGTGCGCCCAGCAGTAAGGTACACACCAACGTGAACGCAATACTGGCGAATAAAAAGCCAACTTCACTTATCAACCAGGTGTAGATAAGGGTGGCGGCTATCAACCACCAATGCCGCGTAGACGCGAATGTGAAACGTTGAGTGGCGACTGAACCGCTCGGGGGGTGGGAGAGTGCTGCTAGTTCATCGTCGTAAGTGGTGCCTCGTCGTGCATCACGCCAAGTGATCAATAGCAGCGCGCTACCCAGCCCTAGAAGTGCAATGATTAAGGTTAGAGGCCATACCCGTGGGCCAATAAAAGTCGAAACTTCCGCGGAGCTGGGAAACTGCAGCGTGGGTACCAAGCTGATCAGTGCTAGCAACACAACTGCGAGCGCGAAAAGAGAAATCCTGGCGAGCATGATAAACCCCGAAGGGAAGGTGGCAGAGGCTGCCTGATAACAGAAGCCCCTGCCAGTGAGTATCAAAAGGCAAGCAAGTTATTTACTTGCCTTCACATAGTGCTTTATTGACTATTTATTGTTCGTTACTTAGCAGCCGCGAATAGAGCTCATAATTGTTCTCAAGGCGCTGGCGATATTCACCACTATCCATCCATCCGTCGCGGTAGGTTAGGTTCACGCGCTCAGCGTATGTTTGGTACTCTTCTGAGTCATAAACTTCTTTGAACGCTGCTTCGATGCGTTGAAGAATGGGGGCCGGCGTATCGGCGTGAACAAAAATCGCTCGATCATTACCGTCGGTAAGATCCCACTCGTACTCGACAGTGGTGGGAACATCCGGGTAGTCGGCCAAGCGCTCATCGCTGAACACCAAAATAGGCATCATCTGGCCCGCTTCTATATAGCTCAGCAGCGGGCTAAGTGATGTAGTGGTAGCGTCTATGTTGTTACCTAGAACGTTCGCTGTGGCATTGCCGGTGCTGTCGTAAGGAATAAAGCTCATATCCAGACCAGAGGCGTCGCGCAAGGAAAGAAAGGCGACATGGTCAGGGCTAGCGGTGTGAGTGCCACCCACTGTTACCTTTCCTGGATTGGCTTGGGCATACTCCATGAAGGATTCAAAATCCGGATAGCGGTTTGGATTAACAAACAGTGCCATCACATCGGACTGCATACGCGCCACGGGTGTGAGCTGGTCTAAGCCGATTGGGTTTTGCCCGGCGGCCAATGATGTCACCAGGGTAGTGGAAGCGAAATCAAGAGTGTGCCCGTCCGGTGCGCCGTTTGCGGTGCGCTGGTGAGCCAGGGCGCCGGATGCTGAAGGCAGGTTGACCACCGTGATACGAGCGCCACCCAGGGCTTCTTCAAACATTGGGCGTACCACCCGAGCAAAGTTATCCGTACCGCCACCGGCCCCTGCTGCTACCAGGAACTGGATAGGTTTAGTCGGGTAATCTGCTGCATCGTCAGCGTTGACTGCAGTTGCGAAGCTAACCAAAGTGACGCTGATAGTGGCCATTTTGAGGGTGTTCTTAGTGAGCAAGAGCTTGGTAAACATAGTGCTTCTCCAATCTAATTGTTATTGCTTTTCTTATCCCCGCGAAGAAGGATTAGTCATGCGTGCTAACGACAGTGGCTTCGGGGGCTGATATATCCAGTTTGAACAACTGGTCCTGTTTTTCGCGTAGCCGCTTTAAAGTAGATTCAGGCAACGCAACATCCGCTAAGGTGATCGGTTGGTTCGGTGCAATATCGCGAATCACGTCAGCACCTGGAAGCAGATAAAACGGTACTTTTTCAGTTGATGATAGCGGCGCGGCGGGGTGAATCTCCGGGCACAAGCCCTCGATATGCCGATGGTGGCCGCGCATTGCTAACTGTTGGCCTGCCTTAATCGGCTGTGTGGCGCGCGCGGTGAGATCAAATTGAGGCGTCGTGGCATGTCCACCGCCGGAGGTTTGGCCATTAATGACCACATCCAATAGCGAAATCGGTGCTTCCAAACCAAGCAGGTGGCGGGGTAGGTAAATCATCGCGCTATTGCCGCTGCGGCTTAATACATGGCCTTTATCCCGCAGCAGGCCCCATACATGGGGATCTTCACAGCGCACCACCACAAAGACCCCCCCAGCAAAGCTAAGCTCATCTGGGCGACGTAGGCAGTTAAATACTTCCAAGCGCTCAAGCCCCTGCAGTACGCCGCCTTGAGCCTGAAGATCCAGCAGTGTGGGTACTTCTGCTGTGCGCAGTACCATGGCGTGAAATTCAGGTAGGTCTGGGCTTAATCCAGTGGCATTAGCCACGTTGACCATTTCGCACAGGTCGGGCACCGAAATTTGTGGGATTGCAGCGAGTAGCTTGCTGCGGGCCTCCACCACCTCACGCTCACGTCCTGTTGGCAACTCCCACAGCTCGTTTAAACCGGGGGCCAAAAACTCAATGCCATTACAGGTAACGGTGCTGTTTGCTTCATCCCAGATGAAGTCATATTCGCTACTTTTACCTGCTGCAATAATTTCAAAACCCAGGGTTTTGGCCCAGGTGAGCAGGCCAATTAGCAGGCTAGGCTGGTCGCCATCTAAAGGTGTGAATAAGCAACCCTGTTGATAGGCCAAACGAGTCAAATAGGGGCCGACCACCGATTCGGTCTCTTTAGTGGCGATGCCAACGTGCTTACCTGCGAGCAGGGCGGCTTCTGCATAGCGTGCCCCTACATCAGGAATGCCGGTGGACTCCACTAAAATATCGAAGGGCAGTGCTTGGATAGTTTCAAAGGCAACCGTGGCGATAAACAGCCCTTTTTGCCAAGCTTTTTCAGCATCACTTTGAGAATGGCATACCATTATTTGATCGTTAGGGATGCCTGCATGACGCAGCGCTTCAGCTGCTTTTTCAGGATTTATGTCGATTGCGATACGCGCTGATAGTTTTTCCATCTGCCGTGCTTGGCGCAATACACCGCGGCCAAAGTCGCCAGCGCCCGCTATACAGGCCTCAACCACCTTGCCTTTTTCAAAATGTTGTAAGTAGTTCATAGGGTGTGGGGTTTCCCTTTTCTGGTCAGACTGCTGCGATGACACTTTGTGCCGTCATGTTGCTAACGAGGTGAGCTTTTTAGTGATCGTATGTATGGAATGTAGTGGTATACCATTTTTAGGGTCAATTGGTAGGCGTTAATACTTTGGTATTGAAATACCTCATTTTGTATTTATGATGTTGATAAATATGGATTTAAAAAATAACAATTTTGACGATATTTGTTTGAAAGGATTTTTTTGGTATGCCATTCTTGGCGCTCACTTACTATGTGAATATGCCAATGGAAGAAGTCACCCAGCCAAATCAGCCTGGACTTGTGGAGAAAGTCGCGAATTATCTGCGTGAACATATCGTGATGGATCATTTTCAGCCTGGTCAACGTTTGCCTGAGCGAACATTGGCGGTTGAACTGCAAGTATCACGTACCCCTTTGCGGGAGGCGCTGAAGATTCTTGCTGCGGAAGGGCTGGTGGTGATATCACCAAACCGTGGTGCCGTGGTGGCGGATGTAAGCCCCGCCGATATGAAAGAGAAGGCGTATGTCTTAAGTGTGCTTGAACAGGCTGCAGCAGAACTAACGTGCGCCAACGCCAGCGATGACGATATTGCGGAGTTGCAAGCGCTTCATTATGAAATGAAGGCTGCTTTCTTAAGGCGCGATCGTCAGAACTACTTTCGTTTAAACCAAGATATCCACAACCGGATCGTGGCGCTTTCTGGCAATACCACGCTGATTGATATGCACGCTAATCTGAGTCGCCAGCTTTATCGCGTTCGTTACCTTTCAAATCAAAAAAATGAAAAGTGGGCAACGGCAATGGAAGAGCACGAGGCTATTATGGTGGCCTTAGAAGCTCGGGATGGAGAACGCGTAGGACGGGAACTGCGCAACCACCTGGGTAAAACATGGATAAAATATGCTAACGGGGATATTAAGCAGTGCTGATAGCGTCGCTCTTTTAAAATGGTTTGGCTACGATAGAGAGTCAGCTTTCAAAAAGAGATAGACCATGACGGCCACCCTTGAGCAGCGTGCTCTGAAAATATCTATTCTGGTAACCTTGGGCGTCTCTACCCTGGGGATTGTCTTCGGCCTCTTATCCGGTTCTCGTTCCGTTCTCTTCGATGGCGTCTTCTCCACCATTGATGCCGCCATGTCGGGGCTGGCGCTGGTGGTCGCACGTTTGGTGGTGCGTGAAGCCAGCCAACGTTTCCAGCATGGCTATTGGCACCTTGAACCGCTGGTAGCAGGCCTGAATGGCAGCATTTTGCTACTGCTGTGTTTTTACGCGTTCTTGAACGCTGTGCAGGGGTTAATGGATGGTGGTAATGAACTCGCTTTTGGTATCGCCATTCTTTATGCCATCGTAGTAACAGCAGTATGTACTGCTATGGCATTGTATCAGCGAAAACTGAATCGCCAGGTTGGTTCGGAACTGGTGCGCATTGATATGCATGGCTGGGTGATGGCAGCATCAATTACCGCTGCACTGCTGCTGGCCTTTGCTGTTGCATTGGTGATGGAAAGAACCAGCTATGCCTACCTCACGCCTTATGTCGACTCTTTCCTACTAGCGATACTGACACTCTGCCTGCTCCCCGTTCCTATCGGTATTGTGCGGCGTGCGTTGCGGGATATTTTTCTTATCGCCCCCAGCGCTTTGGATAGCGAGGTCCATGCGGCAATGGTGCCTGTGATGCAGCGAGACGGTGTGCTTTCCTACACCAGCCATGTGGCCAAAAGCGGGCGTGGTTATTTCATTGAAATCCATATTGTTACAACGCCTGATTTTGCCAGTGATAAAGGTGTTGCGGAGCTGGATGATATTCGTGGGCAGATCTCCCAGGGAATCTCCGTAGCCCCCGAACTCTGTTGGTTTACCGTTGCATTCACGGCTGATACCCGCTGGGCTTAACGTTCATTCGCGCAATAGCATGGTGTTCATCATACTGATAAGGTAAAACGACCTAACAACTCACTCATGGATGATAATGCAATGAAATATTCTTACCTGAGCTTGGCTAGCGTATTGGTTTCATTACTACTGGTAGGCTGTACCACGGCTTCTACACATAGTAATGACCCGCAGGATAATTACCCACAGGCTGACTATCGTTGTGATGATGGTACGGAGTTCACCGTTATTTTCGATCAGCAGGAAGATGCCGCGCTGGTTATGATTAATGGCGACACACTACGCTTGGAGAGCCAGCGCCCAGCCTCTGGTATGTGGTATGCCACACCAACACATGAGTTCCGCGGAAAGGGCGATGAAGCCACTTGGACGGTAGGGCGTCGCGTGCCCTCTGAGTGTAAAGTCATCTAGAAAGCAGTCTAGGCTGTTAACGGCGCGCTTGAGGTTAAGCCGGAATAACTGCGTTATTGAGGGTGGCTGGGTCGATACCTGCTGTTAAATAGTACAACGCTGCGGGTGGCGTTGTGAGCGCACCTTTGGTATGCAAAAGGCCAAGACCGGTACGGTTGTGCTGGTCTCTTTAACTCTTCTTAATTAGAGTTGCCCGAAATTTTATGGGTGACCTATTTGTGCGCCGACGAGGGCTCTGGCCGGGTAGCCAGCCAAAGTGCAATCAGCATTAGTAGGGCTACCACTGCCCCGCTTAACCAGCCAGGCCCGAGTGACCAAACAGTGATTATCGCACTCAACGCTATCGTGCAAACGGCAAAAATCTTAGCGCGCTTGGGTATGGCGCGCTCTTGTTCCCAGTTAACCAGTAGGGGGCCGACATAGTGACGGGAGCGGATCCAAACCTCGAAGCGCGGCGAACCCCTGGAGGCGCAGTAAACCGCCATTAGCATAAACACGGTGGTAGGCAGCAGGGGTAGAAAAATGCCTAGTACTCCGATGCTAAAACTCAACCCTGCCAAGCCCACCCAAAGAATACGTATCAGCGTCATCTAGTCACATTCCTATGGGCCTTATCTCTGCACTTAAGTTATAAACGGTTGTGAATGGAAATTACCTCATTATGCTGGTGAGTTTTAGGTTACTACTAAAAATAGCCAGCAACTTGGGAAATGTCCTCATCATTTAATACCCCTGCCTGCCAGCGTAGTGTTAGCCAAGCTAATAGATAGTCATAGCGGGCACGGGACAGGTCGCGTAGCGCCTCGAAACGTTCACGCTCGGCGTTTAGCACATCCAAATTGGTTCGTTCGCCACCAAGAATACTTCTCCGTGTAGCTTCCAGGCGTTCTGTTGCAGCGTCTACCGTCTGCTGGTAGGCCTCAATACGTTGTTGGCTGCTACGACTTAACCGGTACTGGCGCTCAACATCGTTCAGCAATTCTATTGTTGCGGCATCCAATTCATGGCGCGTCTGTGCATAGGTATTGTCGGCCTGACGGCTAGCCGCCACGACTCGGCCGCCTGAATAGAGCGGTAAGTTGACTTCCATGCCAATGCTATCAGTGTCGTAACGCTGACCAATGACGTTTTCAGAGTTGGAGTCGGAGATCTGGCTGCGTGCATATAAGCGCACATTTGGCAGGTGTCCGGCGCGTTGCTGGTTCAACTGGTGACGAGCAGCTTCCAGTAGGCTGCGCTGGGCGGCCAGCTCAGGATTATGGGCCAGTGTGCGTTCGTGCCACTGGTCCAGTGACAACACGGAGCTTTCCTGGGCGGTTTGCACATTGCGGGCTAGCCGGTCGGCCTGCAATGGGGCAAGTGAGCTGGGTGGGGCACCTGTGCCAGTCAGGGCGCGCAGCGCATTGTGGGCATCACTCAAGCGGTCTTCGGCTTCAATCAGTTGGGCTTCCACCAAGCGTGCCTGGGCCGTAATCTCTAACTGGTCGGTACGGGTGCCCTCGCCATAATCAATAAAACGCTGGCTACGCTGGTGCTCTTCTTGCAGGGCGCGCAGGTGGGCTGTTGCCAGTTCGATATCGTCGTAGGCGTAAAGCACCCCCGTATAGGCCTGGAGAACGTGAACGGCTAGCGCCTGGCGGGCGCGCTCAAGCGTCAGTTCAGCGGCTTGGGCCTGTGCTTTGCCAGCTTGATACTGGGCGAAAGCCGCTGCATCCAGCAAGGGTTGCGTTAGCGTGAAAGAAGAGGAGTAACTGGTGTAATCCATATCGCTTGTGGTCGAGCCGAGGGGTGTTTCCTGCCGCACTTCCGACCAATTTTTAGCCCGTGAGTAGCGATAGTTGAGCGAGGGCAGTAACGCGGATCGTCCTAGCGCTCGGGCCTGTTGCCCGGCTGCACTCTCGCTCTGTGCGGCCAGCCAGCCTGGATCATGCTGTTTGGCCAGTTCGTAGGCCTCCCGGAAGTCTAGTGCGAATGCATTGAAAGAGCAGCAGAGGCAAGCCATCAATAACCAAGTGCTGTATCGCCGTGATGCAGTGTGAATCATGCATCCCCCCAAGCCGTGCGGGCGCGGTCAAGCAGTGGCTTAAACAGATAGTTGAGCAGCGTGCGTTCGCCAGTGCGCACAAAGGCTTCGACCGGCATACCCGCTTTGAGTGGTTGGCTGCCTAAGGGGGAGAGGTCATCGTTGGCTACTTCGATATACATCCGGTAATAAGGCAGCCCTGTCTGTTCATTGGTGAGCCGGTCGGCGGAAACCTGGCTGACAACCCCGGGTATGCGTGGTGTGCTGCTACGCTCGAAAGCGGTAAAGGCAAGCTCAACTGGCAGGCCCGCGTGCACTCGGTCAATCTGTTCAACGGGCAACTGGCCCTCCACCCATAAGGGTTCGCCCTGAGGGACAATTTCCATCAGTAAGGCACCGGGCTGGGCTACACCGCCTTCGGTATGCTGGGTTAACCCCACCACCGTTCCTGAGCGAGGAGCGCGTATCTCGGCATGGGCCAAGTCAAACTCAGTGCTTGCCAGTTGGCTAGTCAGTTCCTGTGCACGCAAGCGTGACTGGGAAAGCAGTTCCTGCACGTCACGCTGATACTCTTCATTGCGTTGGATCAGACGAAGCTGTAACTCATCGATCTGGCGCCGTGTCTGCTGCAGCATGCCGGCCTCTGCAGCAATGTCGGCCTGCAGCTGGGCATAGCTGTTTTCGATTTCCAGCAGCCGGTTGCGGGGAATATAGCCGTCGGCAGCCAGCTCACGCAGGTTGTTGCGCTGCTCACCCAAGGCTGACAGGCGCAGCCGTTGTTGGGTCATCGAGGACTCTAGCCCCGCCACCCGGGCACGCTGACCATCAAGGTTGGCCTCGATCCCTGAGATTTCAGCGGCCAGCGCATTGCGCCGGCTAGTGAATAACTGACGCTGCAATGCCAGCATGGTGCCGACATCCACATCGGCACTGCTCATCAGGTCAGAAGGCATGCTAATAGTGCTTAGTTGGTCACGCTCGGCCTCCAAACGTGCTGTTTCTGCCAGTGATGATGCCCGCTGTAAGCGCAGTGCACTGGCTTGATGTTCCAGTCGTGTGGTGTTCAGGCTGATAAGCGTTTGTCCTTCTGTCACCTGGTCTCCTTCACGTACCCACAGCCGCCCAATCACACCGCCGGTTGGATGCTCAACCGCCTGTCGATTGCCGGAGACAACCACTGTCGCGGGTACCGCGATACCATTATCCAACGGTGCCCAGGCTGCCCAAGCCACAAACAGTGCTAAACCTCCCAGTAGTAGCCAACTTCCTATACGTAGCGGTCGTCGCTTTCGGCGCATGGCGAGTGCTTGCCAGTCGGGTGTGGCTGAGGAGGCGTGTGGTTTTGCAGCAGGCGACGCCTGCGAGATATCGCGAAGGGTCATGCGCGCTGCTCCTGACGATTGATGGAAACATTGCCGTAGGTATAAGCGTTTTGCGCATACGGGGTGGCCATCGCGCCATTGGCAGGTGCTGCCGCTTGGCGGGCAGCGCTCAGGGCTTGCAATATCTCTTCAGTGGGGCCGAACTTCTGCAGGCGGCCTTCACGTAGTACTAGCAAGTGAGAAGTGGCCTTGAGTACCTGAGGGCGGTGGGTGATCAGCACCACCGTAACGTGGTGTTCACGCAGACGCTGTAACGCTTCCAAGAGTGCTTTTTCACCGGCGTCATCAAGGCTTGCATTGGGTTCGTCCAGCACGACGAGCGCTGGGGGGCCGTAGAGCGCCCTGGCCAGGCCAATACGCTGACGCTGCCCGCCCGAAAGTCCGATCCCGCCATCTCCTAAGTAGGTGTCGTAGCCATTGGGTAGGGCCAGAATCAGTTCGTGTACGCCCGCGGTTTTGGCGGCCTCGACGACCTTTATGGGGTCTGGTTCGCTGAAGCGGGCGATATTCTCCGCCACGCTACCTGCAAACAGCTCGACATCCTGAGGCAGGTAGCCGATATGTGGCCCCAGTAGCGCCTTGTCCCAGCGCTGGATATCGGCACCATCCAGCCGCACGGTACCGATCTTTGGCTGCCAAACACCCACCAGCAGTTTGGCCAAGGTAGATTTGCCTGACCCCGAAGGCCCGATAACACCGAGCACGCTGCCCGCTTCCAATTGAAAGCCCACTTGAACCAGTGTGGGTGTCTTTCCGCCGGGCGGCATAGCGCTTACCGGCTCCACATTAAGCTTGCCCAGCGGGGCAGGGAGGTCCATGCCTGGCTGACGGGCCGGGTGTGCTGTTAGCAGGTTACCCAAGCGCTGGTAAGCCAGCCGTGTCGATGACCACTGCCGCCAGGCATTGATGACCTGATCAATGGGGCTGAGCGCCCGGCCCATCAGGATCGAGCCCGCGATCATCGTGCCAGGGCTGATTTGCCCGCCAATTGCTAGCCAAGCGCCCAGCCCGAGCACCAGTGACTGCAGCGCGACGCGCAGGCTCTTGGAGATAGCTGTCACCAGCGCGGTGCGCTCGCTGGCCAGCCCCTGCAGTGCGACAAAGCCAGCGTGCAGGTGCGACCAGCGGCGGGTAAAGGATGACAGCATACCCATCGACTCGATGGCATCGGCATGGCGCAATTGTGCTTCCGCCATGGCATTGGCCTGTACAGAAAGCGAACCCGCTTCACGCAGCGGCGGCTGGGAAAGCCGTTCATTCAGCCACGCTAAGCCCACCAGTACCACGGCGCCCCCCAGCGCTAGGCAGCCAATCCAGGGGTGGAACATAAACATCACCAGCAAATACAACGGGAACCAGGGGGCATCGAAGAACGCAAATACCGCGTTGCCGGTGATAAATTGGCGCAGCGAATCAAGATCCCGAGTAGCTTGCCCCGCCTGAGCTGCCTGGCCGCTTAGCCCGCGCTCGAAGGCTGCCGCGTAAACCCGCTCCCCCAGTTGTTCATCGAACCGTTCGCCAATATGAATGACTGCCAGGCTGCGTATGTACTCCAAGGCACCCATTAACGCCAACAGTCCCAGCGCCATGCCCGTTAGCATCATTAGCGTGGTGGTATTGCCGGAAGCCAGTACGCGATCATAGACCTGCAGCATATACAGCGGCGGCACTAGCATCAGTAGATTGATAACCGCACTGAACAGCCCTACCGAGCGCAGTGTGCCGCGATAGCGGCCAAGTGCTCGGTAGAGTTCGTTTCCGGGCTGGCGTTGGGAGGGGGTCATTAGCTATGTCCCTGAAAATAGACGTAACAAATCAACGAACCGCCATAGCAACTCGTCTCGAATTCGTTCTCTCATTAGTGCTTTGGTCACGTCTCTGCTTGACTTCTCGTCTCATCGGGCGAGAATGCCGAGGCACCGCGCCAAGGCATAACGCCCCTGACGCGGTGTTTGAACGTTGCGGCAAGGGGATTCCCCTTGCCTTTTTTATTAGGTGTTTATAGCGATGGCGTTGCTCACGCAGCCAGGGCGAAATCGAATTCGCTGGTAGATACGCCAGTGACGGAAGCTGGGATGGCATCGCCGAGAAGGCCTGCATCGTCCAGCACCGCCAATAAGCCGCCGTTGGTGCCAGTGCCAGCGCTGTCATCGGCACCTTCCACCGAGCCGTTCATCAAGCCCCAGATGATGTCGTGCACTTCGTTGCCACGACCGTTATGGCTGGCGACGATGGGATCGTCGAAGGTGAAGGTAATGAAGTCATTGACGACTTCGCCATTGAGGAGATGTGAGCCCAGCGTGAGGCTCTCTAGGGTGCCGGTCAGAGCATGATCAGCGAAGTTATAGGAGAGATCCCCGGTGGCTGAGAAGGCAAACGCACCTTCGTTATTGGCCATGGCATAGGTATCACCCGCTAGGCCCGAGCCTACTCCGTTGGTGAAGAATCCACCTTCATTGATACCGCCCGGGTTATCGTCACTATGCTCGCCGGGTGCGCCTGATTCCTCAAATTCCAGTAGTAGGCTTTCCAATGATGAGCCAGGGATGAAAAGCTCTGGGAAGTTGTTTTCATCGTAGGTATAGCTAATAGACATTTTCAATCTCCTTTATATAACAATGTTGGCCTTGAGGCCGTGAGTTGGCAGGCAAGGTGAGTTACCTGCCCTGTATGCCCGCTTGGCGGGCATATTCGTTAACAGCACAATAGCGCTGTCATGAAATTAAAAACGCAGTTCTGCCCCGGCCATTAGGGTGCGGCCCGCACCGTAACTCTTGGAGAAAATATCCGAGTAGCCGGTAACGTAGTTGCGGTCACGCACGTTGAGCATGCTGGCGCGTAGCAGTAGATTAGGGCTGACCTGATAGCTGGCGTAGAGGTCCCACGTGACATAGGTGGGCCAGAGGTCGAAATCGAAATCCTCTGGGCCACCGCCTGCGCTGTAGTTAAGGCGCGTGCCTACATCTAGGCGCTGGTCGAACCAGCGGGTACCAAAGGTGAGGCTGCCGCGATCCATGGGCAATTGCCGAGCGCTGTTCATGCCGATGACGTCAATGCCGCAATAGGTTTGATTATCGAGCTGATCCTCGCGGGACTCGTAGCCCGCTTCGATTGCTTCATAGTGAGCGTCAGGGTAGCTGCCATCTTCATTGGGTATATCTTGTTGAATCCATCCGCTGCCAAGAGGGTAAATGCGTTGGCAGAACTGGTTATCGCTGCCTAAAACGTGGGTGTAGTTGGCCTGGGTATACCAAGTATCAGCGTCGTAATCGATTTCCAGCTCTAAGCCACGGAAGTTCATAGGCAGCAAGTTGGGGACGAACATGGTGTGACCTAGCCCGGTGCCTGGCTGCCCCGGCATGACGTTTACCATGGACGTGATCAGGTAGTTATCCACACGGGTGTCGTAGTAAGAAAGCTTGCTGAAAAAGCGATCTCCTCTTTTAAACAGATCCTGGGCAGTAAAGTTGGCGCCTAGATCCCAGCTGCGCGAGGTTTCCGGTTGTGCATGGGGGTTAGGGAATAGCACTGCAAAAGGGTCACCAGGGTGGCTGCCTTGCATCAGAGTTTCGGTGAGTGCCGGTGGTCGCCAGCCTCGGCCCCAGTTGGCAAATAGCTCGATGTTCTCATTAGGACGGTAGGCTGCGGATAGCGTTGGCAGAAGCTTGTCCATGCTGTTATCGACGTCATAGTCATGCAGCACGGTTTCTGATTGCCACATTGGATTGAAGTTGTTGCCGGTCTGATAGTTAGGAAAAGTGGTTGGATCATTGACGAATGCCTGCTCTTGGGGAATTCGATCACACGCTCTTTGGCGTTGCGCCTCTGAAAGATACGGACTGCGACACTGACTTTCTGCGCTATTTAATCTGGACTGCGCGTATCTCAGCGCCATTGCATAGCGATCATTATATGTCCACTCCGCCCCCGGCAGTTGAGTTGAGCCCTTGAGCTTGTAGTAGTCATAGCGCAGCCCCGCTGCCAGAGTAAACGTCTCATCTTCCCACTGTAAGTTGCCAAAGGCGCTGGCAATACTGCGTTCACCGTTGGGTTGCATGGTGTTTAGGCTGCCGCCAAACTGTCGTCCTCCGCGCTCTTGTGTCGTCGTCGATTTGCCCTTGTCGATGAAGTACTCGATACCATGGTTGGACGAAAGCCCATCGATTCCGCCTAGTGAAAAGCGCGCGGTATTTTCCAGCGTAAAGCCGTAGGTATCTATTTCGGTGCGGTTATTGTTATCTAGACCAGCGCGACAAGCATTGTAGTGCCTATCTTGTACGGGATTTTGTTCGCAGGAGCCCATCATCCAGTAGAGGTCGGTCATGTTGGTGCCGCCCTCAATCACCGGCCTGCCCGCTTCGATATAGCGGTTTCCCTCGGTAGAGACGAAATAGGCATTGGCTTCGAGATTGATCAAAGGCGATTCGGGGTTGAGGTTATAGCGCAGGCTGACCGAATCGGAGGTGGTATTGGCATCGCCAAAGCGGCGCCAGGCATTATCGCCGTCGACTACCTCTCCGGCTCGTAAGACCTGCCGATCAGAGACGTTGTTGTAAGAAAGTTCGGTGCCTAAGTAGGAAAACGTTAGCGACTGATCGTCATCGATATGAAAACGCGCTTTGAACAGGTTCGAGTCTTGCTCGTTGTCGGTAAACCGAACGCGCTCTACATCTTGCTGGAGTTCTTGGTGAAATTGGTCCTGCACGCCGACTGTCAAGAAATCGTAATTAGGGCGCCGACGGCCAGGCGCATATTCGCCGAAGTTGCGCTTGCTGCGTGCCGCCAGCAGTTCCCAGCGATCGCCAAGGCGCCCGGCTACAGCCGCGCTACCAATAAAGTTGACTCCATTGCCTTCGCCACCAACGCCGGTCATACCGCGTAAGCGCACGCCGATATCTTTACCCGGTAAAAGAACATCATCTACATCGATGGTGCGGAAGTTGGCACTGCCAGCAATGGCGCCCGCGCCATGTACCCCCGTACTGGCGCCTTTCTCAATGACGACATCTGACAATAACTCGGAGTCGACATACATGGTGCCGTTGCGCTGCTGGTGGCCGTTCTCGTTGAAGTTCTGGCGCATGCCGTCAACCATCATATTGACGCGCCCGAAGTCCTGCATGCCACGAATATTGACCGACAGCCCTGGGTCTTGCGCATTGACTGCACTGTAGACACCCGGCGTTTCCTGAAGCATATCAGCGGCATGACGGGGCGGTGTGCGGTCAATCTGCTCGCGGGTGATCACGCTCGCCGAGCGGGGGTCGTGATAGACCCAGTTGTCGTCTATACGGTCGGCTTCTACTGTGACGGTGCTAAAGGCGGTTTGATTGCCCACGGTAGTGGCCGTGGAAGGGGGCAGCAACTCAGCGGTTCTTGGATTACGGTACGATATGGCAAGTGAGGAACCAGCGAGCAGTGTGCGTAGTGCTTCATCTGCTGTCATTTCGCCGTGTAAGGCTGGTGCGATACCGTCAATGGGTTGACCATCCTGACGGATCACAGCAATCTGCGTGGTGGCGGTAAATTCACCCAGCGAGTAGAGCAGGTGCTGCTCGGGCAGGTTGAATGTATAGCGTTGTTGCACAGGGTTTTGCTGTTCGGCTTCAGCCGTTCCCTGATGGGCTGATTGGGCCTGCGCCGAGGTGGCAAGCAAGCCCAGCATAACAGCGGCCACGGTATACTTAACGGTAGGTCGACGCCTAGGCTTAAGGCTCGCCTCAAGCGGCTTGAGTGGGAAACCCTGGAAGTGCATGAACGTAATGCCCCCTTTGTTTATGCTAATAATAATCGTTTGTATAATCATTAACGTTTGGGGGCGAGGTTTCCCTCATCAAAAAAAGCAATAAGTGATAATTTTAAGGCTTTGCAATAGGTTTTTAGTTAGTTTGGGGAGTCGGCTTAGCTGCCACGGAAATGGCTAGCGCCATAACGGTGATGGCGCTGTGCAGCAGCGAGCCAACTATGATTGAAAGGAGCAGTGGCATCCATATTCCGTCTGTTTCGCTCATTAGCCCATAGAGCGTGCCGCCACATATGGCTAGCAGTGTGATGATGAATAACACTGCTGCCCACCAGTTGAGCAGCAGTGTTGCTGCAGGCAAGCAGTAGGTAAGAAGCTTTGGTTTCTGGTATAGCATCGCGTCATTCATTGATGTTCCCCTGGTTTTTATACATGTGAAATCAGGCGCTAATGATAGTCTGCGGGCTGTTATGAATGTTTCAGCGCCAATGCTTCGACGAATTTAAATGCATCACGGGCGCCTTGAAGGGCCTGCTCTTCCTGCTCACTTGATAAAGGAACGGCATCCAGCTGAGCAATAAAGTATCTCCAGTGCAGCCCACGACCTGCATCGCTGGGAGCAAGGTGGCGGGCACCAAAGTTGGCTGATAAGCCCAATTGAGTTGCATACTTGAGCAGGAACGCCGCGCCGAGGTTTGAGCCTTCATTGACATAAAGCCAGCCCAAAGCTGCTGCCAGAGAATCAATAGATGGAGGTGAGGCGAGGCTTATATTTAGCTCATCCTCATTGACTGATAGATCTTTGGCGTCAAGCTTTACCGCGTTAAAACGGCAGCGCTGTTCTAGTCGTTCCAACCACTCACAGAGCTCCGCCTGTTCATAGAGTGGGGCGGTGTGGCGTTGGAATTGGTATTGAACGGTAAGAAACCGCTTGTATCCATCAAGGCTGGTAAAAGGGGAGAGTGCCATGATGGCCTTGTCGACACGCTCATGGGCTGCGTGGGTGGAGAGTTTCAACCGTTTACTAAGGGGTAGTGTGCTGGTTGATTTTGCTTGGGTAAGTATGGCTTCCATAAGGCACTCGCGGACAGTGGGTAGATAACAATGAAAGGGCGTTAAAGCGGGTTTGCCCTTTTCCTCTGGTAAGCACAAGGGCTGTTCATTAGCCTGCGCTCGCTGAACGTAACCAAATCATATTGCCAGGCAGGTGGTGAGCCTCGATGGCTGATAGGTCTGTTAATGCTTCGAGTATTATTTGAGGGTGGCCGGTAGAAAAGCTGCCAGAGAAGCTCAGACCAGCAAAATCCTGGGCGTTGAAAAATACTCGACCTGGCAGTAAGCGTTCGAGCTGCTCAACGATGTCGTCAATACCAGCCTGATCGAAGATGATCCTGCCCTCTTTCCAAGCCAAGGCAAGTTGGGTATCTATGTCCTGAATTTCCCCGAGCTTTCCGTTGTCCACGATAAGCTGCTGGCCTGATGTCAACAGCGCTTGGTTTTGATGGGCATCGCGGACGGCGACTTGCCCTTCACCGACGGTGATGGTGACTCGGGAGTGAAAGCGGCTAACAGCAAAATGCGTTCCCAGCACGCTTACCGATGTATCGCCTGCAGTCAGGTGCAATGGTCGCTGTGGGTCTCGGGCGGCATCAATCCACAGCCGTCCGCGCCTGAGTGTCAATTCACGCTGAGCCTCGCCCAGGGCGATATCAAGTGCGCTGTTGCCATCTAGAAAGAGGGCTGAGCCATCTTCCAGCACCACCTGTTGTGCTTTCCCTGATGAAGTGGCTATATCGGCCATCCAGCGATCCAGCCGCGTCGGGTCGCGCCAGAGCTCGAAGCTCAGTAGCATAGTTAACATTAATACTGCCGCGGCTGCCCACCCTAACCGATTGCTCGGTGCTGCCTGCCTTGGACGCGGCTTCTGTGCGGAGTGGTACTGGTAAAACAGTTGCGCGGGGGCTTCAATGTCATCCCACAGTTGGATAGCTTCTTGATAAGCTGCTTTATGGCTGTCACAAGCGCTTACCCATGTTTGGAAGTCCAGATGATCCTGGGCAGTGGCACTGTTGTCTTTGAGACGTAGATGCCAGCTAAGCGCAATATCTAGCGTGTCGTCATCAAAAAGATGTGGGTAAGCTGGCTCTCCTGAGGCAGTTGATGATGCTGTCACGGTGTTACCTCTTTTGCGAGTGCGTCGTATTATTATTGGTATAACGTTTGACGCGCTGTTCTTCCTCATCCTTAGTTTGTTGTTGCCACTGCCGACATAGGCGCATCGCCCGCATCATGTCTTTCTCTACAGTGCTAATAGAAACACCCAGGCGGTCAGCGATTGCTGTGTAGGTTTCGCCCTCTACACGGTTGAGAAGAAACACTTCCTTGGCCCGTTCAGGCAGGGTGTCTAACTGCGCTATCAGTCGCTGCCACTGCTGTACCGTTGTTGCCAGCTTTTCCGGGCTAGGGGTTTGAGGGGCGTGGTCAGCATTATCATGCAGTTCGTGCTCCTGATGACGCTTACGTACTGCTTGAGCCCGCAGATAATCCAGCGCCAAATTATGCGCTGTGCGATGCAGCAGTCCTGGTGTGTCGGCATCGGTAGTGGGGCGCTGCCATAGCTTTAAGAATGTTTCCTGAGCAAGGTCTTCTGCTTCGCTGGCACTGCCCACAATCTGCCTAAGCCGTTTGACGAGGCGTTGTCGCTCATTGAGAAACATATTTAGCAGGGAGGGGGATGGCTTGCTCATGGCGGTATCTGCGTGGTTCCTGGCAGTAGGCTTAGGGCGCTAGGGCAAGTAGAGGCTTGCCTTGTGGCCCACCCTCAATGTGCTGTAGTTCGGCGCTATAAATGTCAGCGATGGTGGAGGGATTGAGCACGAGATGCGGTAAGCCGTGATCAATCCGCTGCCCTTGATGCATTAGCCAGACGCGATCAGCATAGGTGCCTGCCAGATTTAGATCGTGAAGCACGCAGACAACTGCCATACGATGTTGCACTGCCCAGGTACGTAACTGGCGCATAAGGCGTTGCTGTTGGCCGATGTCCAGCGCACTGGTGGGCTCGTCCAGCAGTAGAAGACCGCCATCCCTGGCGGTAGGAGAACGCCTTGAGAGTAGCTGACAAGCTCCTCTTGCCACCATCACGCGCTGTCGTTCGCCGCCGGATAGCGATAACACGCTGCGATTGGCAAGGTGGGACAGGTCTAAGTCATCCAGCAGTTCAGCGACCAGTGCCTGTTCAGGGTTACTACCAAGGCACACTAACTCTGTCACCTGCCAGTCAAACCCTAGGGGTTCCTGCTGGGCAACTAGTGCACGCCGGCTGGCAAGTTCAGTAATGGGCCATTCGCGCAGCGGTTTACCATCCAGGTGTAGCTCGCCCTGTTCGCTGGGGCGAAACCCCGACAGCATGCTGAGTAGCGTACTCTTTCCCGCCCCATTGGGGCCTACAATGGAGAGCAGCTCGCCAGGGCGAATGGTGCCGTCGAAAGGTGCCAATGCAGGGGTGTTGAGCAGCCCCGCCTGATGCAGGGTTAGCATGAACGGCTCCGGCGCATGAGTAGGTAAAGGAAATAGGGGCCGCCTAGCAGGCTAGTGAGTAACCCCACGGGGATTTCAGCAGGAGCACCCAGAGTGCGCGCCAAGGTATCGGCGACCACTAACAGCAGCGCCCCACCAAGCATTGATGCAGGTAGCAGCAGACGGTGGCCTGGCCCCAGCCATAGCCTCAGGCAGTGAGGTACCAGCAAACCTAGAAAGCCAATCACGCCGGTAAGCGCTACGCATAGCCCAACGCCCAGCGAGGTGGCCACGACGATGCGGCGCTTGAGGCGTGGTGCGTCCAGCCCTGCCGCGTGGGCGGTGGTTTCGCCGAGTTGCAGCAGATCAAGCTCGCTGGCGCTGCGCAGTAACATCCATAGGGCCAGTGGAATCAGTACCAGGGCTAGCGCCGTGGTACTCCATAGCGAGTTGGTTAAACTGCCCATACCCCATAGGCTGAGTTGGCGAAGTTGTTCGTCGCTGGCGATGAAGGCGAGTAGGCCGCCACCGGCACCGGCTAAGGTATTAATTGCCAAGCCCGCCAGTAGTAGCGTCATTACCGCGGCACTGCCACCGCCCTGGCGTTTGGCTAAGCCAAACACGATGACACACACACTTAAGGCACCTAAAAAGCCCGCTGCAAACTGGCCGTAAAGGCTGGCTGCACCGCTGCCCTGAAACAGTACTATCCATAGCGCAACGAACAACCCCGCGCCGCTGGCAAGCCCCAGTAGTGTTGGGTCAGCTAAGGGGTTGCGAAACAGACCCTGCATAGCGGCGCCGCTACCTGCCAACATGGCGCCAACCACTACCCCCAGTAGCAGGCGCGGCAAACGTAACTGCCACCATACCTGTACGCTGAGTGCATTGGCCTCTCCGCTTAATAGGGCCCAGGGGGAAACGCCCAGGGCACCTGTGGTAGCTCCCCAGCCGAGAGCGATTAATAGCGCCAGCGTAAGGCCGCTTAACACGCGCGTTGAGCGGCTAAGGGGGAGCACTGAGCGGTAACGGGGATAAGATACGCTGGGAATCATGGGGTGACCTGTGCTGTTGCAGTGCCTAGCAGTGCCTCCACATCCTTGCGTAGGGTAAATAGCTGGTCAGGCGTGCGGGGACCAAAGCCGAGCAGCGCCTGATCGTCAATCACGATAAGCCGTTTCTCGCGTCCAGCGGGAGTGAGTGTCATGCCAGGCAACTGCCATAGCGCATCTTCACCGCCCAAAGCATCTAACCCCCGCTTAGAGATTACGATCAACTCAGGGGCCTCTTTTGCCAGCGCTTCTGCCCCCACGCTGTGATAGCCCTCCATCGCCGCAAATGCATTGTCCAAGCTAACGGCTTCCAGAGCGGTGTGCGCAGCCGTACCGCTACCCGCCACCCGAGGCGTTAAGCCGCTGTGCTGGAGAATAAACATTGCTCTTGTGGGTGGTAACGGCGGCAAATTTTCTAAGGCGTCGAGGGTTTTTGTTACCTCTTGGGCCAATACTTCGCCTTGTGAAACCCGGTCCGTTTGCTGCGCGACTGCACGAATTTTGTCAGCAATGGCTGCGAGCGTGGGCGGGGAAGCGATAGTGTCGACATCCAGGCCGACAGCGGCTAACTGTGCAAGTACTTCTTTGGGGCCAGCATACTGGTTGGTTAAAACGCGGTCAGGTTGAACAGACAGTAGGCTCTCCGAAGAGAGTTGGCGCAGGTAGCCAATGGACGGCAGAGCGGCCATGGATGGGGGGTAAAGCACAGTATCATCGCGGGCAACCACGTTGGCATCGGCATCCAGGGCCGACAAGGTTTCAGCAATGTCGCCGCCGATGACTACCCAGCGCTCGTCGCTATGTGTGAGCCCATCAGAATGGGCCAAAGGCGCACCTGCAATCAGCCATCCCAATGCCACAGCGCAGCATAAGCGTGTGCGCCAGTGGTGCCGCTTCATGCGACCTCCTCACAGCTGCTCAGCTCATCCAGCAGCTGTCGCCATTCCCGCCTTTCAGCACGTCCCTCTTGGCGTTCAGCATAAATTTGCAGTACCAACGAACCCTCTGCATCAAATGCTTCCACGCTGGTGACACCGCCTTCGCGGTTGGGTTTTGTGACCTGCCATACTTGGTCAATGGCCGTGTCATTGAGATGTAGAGTGAACTGCTCGCCAAACAGATTTAACCAGCCACGGGCGCGTTTGGGGGAGGGCAATATGCCTGTCCGGATCTGCACACAGCCGGGACTTGCGACAAACAGCATCAATGGCAGCGCACGCTGACTTGCCTTATTCAACAAGCTTTCCAGGGTGTCTGCAGGAAGTGAGCGGGTATAGCGACCTTCCATTAGCTGGTTGGCTTCAAGGCGCTCTAGCTGGTGGCGTTGTAGTAGGGTGAAGAACTGATGCACATCGCGCATTGAACCCCACTCGTTGGCCAGCGTGGGGGCTTCTGGAAGGGGGCGCTTGAGGCGTGGCATACATTGGGTAAACGCTGGCGTATCCAGGGTACCCAATGCGGCTAACTCTCCCCAAGGGCGGGGTAACGGATTTTCCAAAGCGAAGCATTTGTGAATAGCGCAGCCATGCTGGTTGAAGATTTGCAGGCTCCAGCGCCACTGCGCTTGCTCGTTCTCCGTGGGCATGGGGTCACGAATCAGGCAGGCCCAGTGCCAGTGAGAGTACAGTAACCGCAAGTCCAGACCGCCTGGGTCAAGCAGCAGCCCAGTGTGCGGTCCGCCGCTTAGTTCAGGATAATCACCGGTTTGTTCAAGCACCGCTAAGCGTGAGCGAGTGAGTGCTTTGACACGGCCCAACTGGGATAGGCGGGCTGAAAGCTCTTTGGGTGCTAAGGGTAGCGTCCATACATCCCGGCCTAGGCGGGCTGCCTGAAGCTCGCCTTCGCTGATCGATAAGCGTTCGGCGATATCAATTGCGGGCAGTCGTGGCTGTGCTGCTCGTGCTGCGTCAAAGGCTTCGATAATTGCGATCTGTTGCGTCTGATTCATGTTTCACCTCTACATTTATCACTGCATGCATTTATCACTGCATAGATTTACCGCAAAAGGGCTTTACCACTGCCAGTTGAGGGTGGCGAATAGGCTACGCCCGTCCCCCAGGCTGCCATCGGGGCGGTACCACTCTTTGTCGCCCAGGTTGGCCAGGCGCAGCGAGGTATCAATAGCGGGTGTGAGTTGCCACGCCATGTGAATGTCGTGTAACCCATAGCCTGGTAGGCGTTCATCGTCGCCTTGCTTATCGAACGATTGGGCAAAACGACCCTGCCAGCCGATCCGTACACCACTGTTGTAAAGAGCGATTTCATTGCCCAGTGTCATTTCCAGAGGTGTTTGGCTGCCAAGCGCGTCTCCGCTGTCCCGGTCTTTACCAGAAACTTCTGAAAGGCCGACAAAGCTAGAGAGCAGTGGGAAGGCTCTGGGTTGCCAGGTAACCCGGGCGTCGTAGCCCCACAGTTGGGCGCGTTGCACGTTCACCGCTTGGGTGGTGCCCGCCATGATGTCGACCTGGGTGTCGATAAAATCGTCCGCGCGGGTGTCGAAGTAGCTGGCGCGTACCTGCCAATCGCCTTGGTGCCATACCACGCCGCTTTCCCAGGTATGGCTGGTTTCAGGAGAAAGGTTGGGGTTGGGAATCCAGTAGTTGTCGGGCGTACAGAAGAATGGCCCAGCGCAGAAGCCAGCAAAGTGGCGTTCGTTAGCGTAGAGTTCTGAAAGGCTTGGGGCGCGGAATGCTTCGGCGTAGCCGGAGAATAGCATCAAGGCATCATTGGGCCGCCAGGCAAGGCGGAAGCGTGGCGATACTTGGTCGTGCACGCTATCCGCATCATTTTGACCGCTGGCGTCATAGCGGTCGTAGCGAGCGCCAATACCGACGTCAAACTGCCCAACGCCACCTTCTGAGAGATAGTTGCCTGCGGTAAGGGTGGTATCTAAATATGCCGCCTGGGTATCGATGTCTGCTTTCGGGAAACCGTTGGCCTGGCCATCTGGGCGCTGGCGGGCTTGCTCTAACTCAGCGCCGAACACCAGCGTTTGGGAAAACCAACCATGCTCCATACTGTGGTAGCCGTCGCTTTGAAGGCCAACTCGATCAAGGGTGCGGCTAGCTTGAGGCTCATCGATATCCTGTTGGCTAAAAGTGAGTTGTGAGGTGATTTCGGTGGCACTGCCGGGTTGCCAGCGGTGGCCGAGTTGCACATTATTGCTTTCAACATCCCGGTCCCGCAGCGGGTTACTGGCACTGCTAGATAGCTGCTGAGGGTTCGCGGGTTGGGTAGTGCTCTCGTCGTAGTGTTGCCAGCTAATAAACAGCCGATGATCATTGCTTGGTTCCCAGCCGCCTTTTAATAGCAGGCTATTGAGTCGAGCGTCCTCTTCTGCCTTATCGCCACCGGCGCGGCGAATGTCGCCGGATTTGCTACGGCCCACGGAGAATAGCCCATCGACTTGGCCGTTGGCTGTGTCGCGGCGGCCAAAGGCGGTTAGGTTGCCACGCAGCTCGTCGTTGGCAGTAGCACCGCCTACGGAAAGGCGCACACCGCTATCTTCGCCGGGGGCTAACAGATCGCGGGCTTCTACACTGGTAAAACTGACCACGCCACCCATGGCATTGCTGCCATATAAGCTTGAAAGTGCGCCACGCGCGATTTGCACCTCTTGAATTAGCGCAGGGTCGAGAAAGAAGTTACCCACATGGCCCGTGGAGATATCCTGGCGTACGCCATCCAAGCGGACTAGCACGCCATTGCGTCCAAAACCGCGCATACTTAATGTTTGGCCATTACGACGCCCTTGCCCAGCGACATGTAGGCCTGGCTGACGGCTCAATACGTCTTCAACGCTGCTAGCAGTGGCCAGCGCGGCATCACTGCGGTCGAGCACATCGATAATCAGAGGTGCACGGGAAAGATCGGTCGGTGCTCGGGTACCGGTGACCGTAACGGGGTCTAGGCCCGTTTCATTGGCATGGGCGGTCAATAAGGGCAGTAAGCTAAGGCAGACGCCTAACGTGTGAGTCGGTTTCATGAGCCAGACAGTTCCAACAGAAAGTGATGGATAACGTGGCTGGCTGGGTGCGATGGGCTACCTGGCTGGCTAAAAAGGGTTAGTAATGAGCAGATGCTCAGCGACTTACGCAGTCAGAATTAGCTTGCCGCTTTTCGTGCGTCGCAACACGTAGCGGCGTTGTTCATGGTGAATCACCAGTTGCCCGTCTTGATCAAGCAGCGCCTGGCTTGTGACCTCGCGGGGTGCGCTAGGCGTGCCTTCTGATGGGACGTGTTTTTTCCTAGGCTGCATGAGAGGGTATTCCCTGTGCTAATGATAACCATTGGCGTTAAAATAGCAGAGTTGAGGGTGCCTCTCAATAGGAGGTAAGCAGCTTGACTAAATCAAGAGCGCCGAAACCATCCAGGTTCGGCGCTTTTTGACTTCAATCTTCTTATGCTTTGCCCAGCTGAGTATGGTGCTTTGCTTGCTGGGCTTCTAACGCGTGAATGGCATCAACCTTCAATGGAAGCTTGTTGGCCCAGAGAATATCTTCGCGGCAATGACCAATATCCCGCAGTACCTGATCGTCGTAGGCCAGCAGCGGTAGTATATGGCAGCGGAAAAGCCGTCGGCGCTGGTAGTGCCACCAAGCCATATCCAGTATACGGATTAGCCGCATTGAGGGCATGGCAGGCATGTAAAACTGCAGTTGTGGCGGCTTGGGCGGCGGCGCCAGTTGGCTCGCTTTTTTCCAGGCATGCTGTGCATGTTGTTTAGGGTTTTCGTACTTCATCGCGCACCTCCATCTTCAAGCTCTCTTTTGTACAATCTCTTCTTCACATTCTGCTGTTCAGCAAACAGTGCTCAGGCACAGGCACAGGCTGGGCAGGGGAATCAGCGATTGATAAGTGGAGGGTCGCGACCTCATGTGAATAGCTTGGCGTGCTTCCTTGGATCAATCAAACGAAAAGATCTAAACTGAGCGTTAAGTTTTTCTGAAAGGTTGGCGCAATGAATCAACTATCTACTGAGGCGCCCAGCCGGGCCGCCTTACCGCTGCTGGACAGTGAGGTGCTACGCACCTTTGTGACGATTGCGGAGAGTGGTAGCTTCACCCGTGCCTCTCAACAGCTATTTCGTACCCCTTCTGCATTAAGCATGCAGATCAAACGTTTGGAAGAAACCCTGGGGCAGACGCTGTTTGTACGCGAGGCGCGCTATGTGCGGCTTACCGCCGAAGGCGAAATGCTATTAGGCTATGGCCGACGGCTGCTTAAGCTTAATGCCGAAGCGGTTACGCAGTTTTTAGCCCCCACGATAGAAGGACGCGTGGGGTTGGGGATAACGGATGATGTGGTGGGGCGGATTTTACCCAATGTGCTCGTCCAGTTTGCCCGCTCGCATCCGGCGGTGCAGGTGGATGTCGTGGTGGGACGCAGCGTAGAACTATTGGCAAAACTTGATGCGAGTGAGTTGGATTTAGCCCTGGTGATGGCCGCAGGGCCTGGTCAAGCTTCGCGTGGTGAAGTGGTGCATAGCGAGCCGCTGGTGTGGGCCGGTCGTGAGGGTGGGGTTGCTGTTCAGCGAACGCCTCTGCCGGTGACCTTGGCCCAACAGGGGTGTCCCTGGCGTAGAATTACGCTTAACGCGCTTGATCAAGCTGGTATTGCTTATCGAGTCGCTTATTCGTGCGACCATTGTGCCGGTCAGGAGGCTGCTATGCTGGCAGACCTAGCTATAACGGCTTTTCCGAAAAGCTTGATTCGCCCGCCGCTCAAACGTTTAAGCAACGATTTACTGCCGCCGCTAGGCGATTACCAAGTGGCACTGGTCAAGCGTGCTGGCAATGGTGATGCCAGCGAGGTGCTGGCGGAGCGGGTGGTAGAGGCGTTTCGGGAGGGGTAAGTAAATAGCCCTGCTCTTGCTTAGCAGGGCATCGTAATACAAGCGTGAAAAGTGTCACGATGACTTAAAGTCACATTGAGAGATACAAGGGGCTGTTGGCGTTCCACTCACGGCCGTGTTGGTGGCCGTTTCTATTGGGGGCAGGCAGGAGGCGTGATGTTTTCGTTATAAATGTGGCGCTGAGCTTAATCCAGTGTCGTCTTCATAGGTAAGGTTTGTTTCCCAGCTTTCGCTACTAACGGCAATGGCCTCCTGAATGCCTGCGCTATCACCTGCTTTGAAGGCTTTGTAGATAGCTTTATGATCTTTTAAGGCGGTTTCAGGTAGCGAGCGCATGGAGGTTTCCAGTGCAGCCTCAATCAGTTGCAGTAAGGTTTCGCCAACGCGAATCGTCATGGGGTTATGGGTACTGTGCAAAATGGCGCGATGAAAGGCGATATCGTGCTGAGAGGTTTGTGCACCTGACCGGATTGCCTCTTCCATAGCGTCGATGCTCTGCTGAATGCGTTGATGATCTTCTTCCGTTGCGCTCTTCATTGCTTGAAGGGTATACGCCGGTTCAAACATAAGACGGAACTCCAGCACATCCCGTGTCATACCCCGCGCCAAGATCATTCCAAACGCCATTGGGTCCACTAGCGGCGTACCGGGTTCACGGCGAATCATGGTGCCTTGACCGCGTTTGACTTCCACAATGCCAATGGCTTGCAGCATCTTGATGGCTTCGCGCACGCTCGATTTGCCAATCCCAAGGCTATGGGTCAATTCAGTTTCTGATGGCAAGTAATCTCCGGGCTTAAGGTCGCCGCGTATCAAGGCGCTCTTGATACGTTCAAGCAGTTGAAGTGCAACTGAGCTGCGTTCCAATGAATCTCCAAAAGAGAGTGTATTCGTCGAGGAAGTCTCGGGCTGGCGTTTCAAACTCATGAGGGCCTCGCGTTGCTTATCGGTGTTTGTGCATTCTATCAATCACGTAAGCCTAGCGGTTTAAGATACTCGACCGCATATACTTAAAATAAATATAGTTATTCTTTTTTGTTTGTTGCGTCGCCTTGCTAATGTCGTGTTGTTAGGTCTAGTCTGAAATCAGACATCTGATGTCTGCTGTTTGTATTGGCTAGACATAAAACATAGGAATCTGCATGACCAAAAAGCACATCGTGGTCTTGACGACAGGCGGTACGATCGCCAGCAAGCCCAGCGATTCAGGGCGCAGCCAGTCAGGTGCATTAAGCGGTGAACAGTTACTTGATCAGGTGTCGCTGCCTAAGGGCGTCGAGGTCACGCTAGAGGTGATGTCGATCCTACAAAAACCTAGTAACGCCGTCACTCTCTCTGATCTTGCTGAACTCTATCGTCACGGGCGAGAAGCATTAAACCGAGAAGATGTAGACGGACTGGTGATTACCCACGGCACCGATACGCTAGAAGAGACGGCTTACTTTCTATCGCTCACGCTGCCCGCTGATAAGCCTTGTGTAATCACTGGTTCTCAGCGGGCGCCTCACCAGCTGGGCACGGATGCCTTTAAAAATATCTGTGATGCCATTGTTGCGGCGACTAGTTCTCAACTGAGCCAGCTTGGCTGTGTAGTGGTATTTAACGAGTCACTCTTTGCCGCTCGCTATGCCCGTAAGGTGAGCAGCTTCCAGCTACATGGTTTTGATGCGCCTGGCGTCGGTTCGCTGGGTTATGTCGATGGACAGCGAGTAAAGCTTTATCACGTGGTAACAGAGATAGCGGTCCCCGTTAATGGATGGGATTTTCCGATACCTAGGGTTGATCTACTGCCTGCTTATTTGGATGCCTCTCCGATGCTGTTGAAAGCCTGCGTCGAGAGTGGGGCAAAGGCGGTGGTGATTGATGGTTTAGGGCGTGGTCATGTTCCACCTAGCTGGATGCCCCCGATAAGAGAGCTAATTAGTTCGGGCGTGCCTGTTGCGATAGTGAGTAGCTGCACCCAAGGGCCTGTGAATACCAGTTATGAATTTAGCGGCAGCCTAGCCGATTTAGCGTCGGCTGGGGTGCTAACGCTTAACGATATCAGTGCACGTAAGGCAAGGCTTGCCCTTGCCTTGTTACTGAGTAGTACCCCGCGCGAAGCGCTGGGGGATGCGATGGAGCGCATTCTGGCATGAGCAGTAAGTTGTTAAAAACTAAATAACTAATAAGCATTTATCATAACTACATAAGGTGCTGGACATGAAACTAACTCTGACGAAAGCCACTCTCTCCGCTGTTATCGCAGTTGCGTCTTTTGGCGCTGCTCAACTGCATGCAGCTGACTATACCTTCAGCTTTGCCCATGTGTTAATTGAAGAAACGCCTAACGGTCAAGCAGCACTGCGTTTTAAAGAAGAGGTAGAAGAGAAGTCTAACGGTCGGATTAAGATTAATGTATTGCCCGCCGCTCAGGTGGGTGGCGATGTTGAAATCATTGAGCAGATCCAAATGGGCTTGGTCGATATCGGTATTCCGCCTAGTGCCACTCTGGGCAACTTTGAGCCGCGCATGCAGATTTTGGATTTGCCGTTCTTAATTGCCGATTACGATACTATGGTGGAAACCTTGGATGGTGAAGTAGGTCGCGAAATTCTCGATACCCTGAATGGCCATAACATGTACGGTGTCAATTTCTGGGGTGCGGGTTTCCGGCATATTTCGAACAATGATCGCCCGATTGAAACGCCCGAAGATATGGCTAATATCCGCATGCGTACCATGCAAGCGCCGATCATTATTTCAACCTATCAAAACCTGGGCGCTAACGCGACTGCCATGGCATTTACCGAGGTGTACAACGGCCTTCAGCAGGGCGTGGTATCAGGTCAGGAAAATCCACTGGCCAATATCTACACTATGCGTTTCCACGAAGTACAGGATTACCTCTCGCTTACCAATCATGCTTACCACGCCTACGCAGCGGTCATAAACCAGGATTCCTGGGACTCACTACCAGAAGACCTGCAAGCGGTCATGCTGGAAGCCTTTGATAACGGTCGTGACACGTCACGTGAGTTAACGCTGCAGGACGAAGCAACCATTCTGGAAGCGATTCGAGATGAGATCGCTATCAACGAACTCACCCCCGAGCAGCGGCGAGCCTTTATTGAAGCCAGCATGCCAGTGCATGAAGAGTATGAAAATGTCGTCACTACTGAACTGCTGCATAAGGTTTATGACGCGGTAGGTATTGAGTATTAAGGCTAGGTTTCATAAACGAAACCGTTCTCTTCTGGCCCAGTAAGGGTGTAGATATCTCATGTTCGAAGCGCTCAATAGATGTCTTGATCGCTTGGAAAGTGTGGCGATGGTCGTTTTCATGTCGATTGCGACCGTCCTCACCACCATCCAAGTCGTTTATCGCTACGGCTTTAGCGGTTCATTATTTTGGGCTGAAGAAGTCGTTATCTATTCCATTATTTGTATGAGTTTCATAGGAGCCAGTATGGGCGTTCGTCATGGCACCCATATTTCTGTGGATGTGCTGAATTCGATGGCTACACCCGCTATTAATCGCTGGCTACATTTAATCGCGGCGCTGATTGGCATAGTGTTCGCAGGGTTTATGACCTACTACGGCTTTGTTCTCTATTTTAATACGCTCGGCCGCGGACAGCTGACTGCCGCACTGCGCCTTCCGATGGCATGGTTTTATCTGCCTATCGGAATATCCGGTGTGTTGCTGGTCTTGCGCTATGTATGGGTGATCAGGGAAGTATGGAATAAGCCTCCGGTAAGTCTCTCCGAAGAGCTTGTGGCTGAGTCGGATAAGCTCGTTTAACTCCTGGGGAGCGACCATGATTACTGCATTATTACCTATCTTTTTTGCCGTTCTGCTACTAGGGCTACCGATCTTTGCCTCACTTGCTTTGGCTGTATTTCTCGCCATTGAGTTTTTTGGCACCACTAATCCTGTGATCGTTCCAATGCGCATGTTTACCGGCATGAACAACTTCTCACTGATGGCGATTCCATTTTTTATTCTGGCTGCGGAGTTAATGCGTATTGGTGGCCTTTCAGATCGGCTGATCAATCTTGCTAAAGCGTTGGTTGGGTGGGTGCCCGGCGGCTTAGCTGCTGCTACTGTACTTTCATGCCTATTCTTTGGTGCCATTTCTGGGTCAAGCCCAGCCACGGTGGTGGCGATTGGCTCGATCATGTTCCCAGCGCTGGTAGCCGCTGGCTACGATAAACGCTTTGCCATTGGTTTGATTGCCACCGCAGGCACGCTAGGACCCATTGTGCCACCGAGTATTGCCCTGATTATCTACGGTTCAGTCACCGGAACTTCTGTAGGTCGTCTATTTGCTGCGGGCTTATTACCGGCCATTGTGATTGCCTCTATTTTGATCGCCTACTGCATTGTCTACAGCAGTATAAGAGGCTATGAGCGCTCATCTTTCCCTACGCTACGGGAAATTTTAGTGGCCTTTAAGTCTGCCGCTTGGGGGCTCGGCCTACCGGTGATTCTGTTAGGTGGCATCTATAGTGGCGTGTTTACCCCGACTGAGTCGGCAGCGGTAGCCTGCGTATATGGGCTGTTTGTTGGTATGGTGGTGTATCGAACCATCAATCTTAGGGAGTTGGCTGGAACATTAAGAAGTTCAGGGCTGATTTCCGCCACGCTACTGCTGATAACTGCTGGCGCCTCGGCGTTTTCGTGGCTGCTTGCGATTACCGGCACTCCTAGCCAGTTGGCCGGACAGGTACTTTCATGGACGGATGACCCCTTCCAAGTGATGGCGCTGTTTAACGTGGTGATGATTGTTGCCGGCTTCTTCCTCGACAGTGCATCAGCGATTATTGTGCTCTCTCCGCTTCTGCAGCCTATTGCCGCCCAAGTAGGCGTTGACCCTGTTCACTTCGGCATCATTACGCTGATTAACTTCTCGGTAGGCATGATTACCCCGCCCGTTGGGCTGAATCTGTTTGTCGCTATGGCGATATCCAAAATGTCATTGCAGGAGGTGTTTAAGGCCTGTTTGCCGCTGATTGGCTTAATGTTGATAGCGCTAATTTTTATCACCTATGTACCGTGGCTAAGTACTTGGCTGCCCTCGCTGATCTATTAACAAGCGACACTCAAAATATGCTAACCATTAAGGATAACGATTAATGAGCAAAACAATTCAACAAGCTGTTGCTGAGCAGGGTCTTATAATGCCCTCCATTCCTAAACCACGCGGTATGTTTTTACCCTGGTCTCAGTTGGGTAATCAGCTATTCCTAGCGGGTCAGATTTGTGAGCGTGGCGGTGATGTTCTTTATTCCGGCAAGGTGGGGGAGGAGTTTGATCTTGAAACCGGAAAGCTGGCTGCGCAGGCCTGTGCCTTGAACCTCTTGGCATCACTTAGCGACGCTGTCGATGGTGATTTCTCTCGGGTGGTACGCTGCGTGCGCATGAACGGCTTTGTCAATGTAGCGCCGGGGTTTCATGACGTACCGTTAGTGATTAATGGCGCCTCTGAGCTATTTGTCGCTCTCTTTGGCGATGCGGGACGCCACGCCAGAACCGCCATTGGGGTTGCGACACTGCCGGGCAATGCTGCGGTTGAAGTCGAAGCTATTTTTGAAGTGCGTTAATTACCGGCTGGAGGAGGTGCGTGAGCCATGCAGGATTCGCCAATTTTTCTACCCTTACGTGAACAGCGCGCACGACTTCGTACAGGTACTCTCACCGCAACAGCCTTGGCTGAGGCATCGATCGTCGCTTACCAGCAGCGTGGTCAACACGATCACTCCTACCTTACCTGGAACGGTGAATGTGCCTTGGCGATGGCAAACGCCACGGATGCGGTGCTTGCCCAAGGTGGCGATGCGGGTGCGTTAATGGGGTTGGCAGTATCCATCAAAGACATTTTCGCCGTAACTGGGCTGCCCACCTATGCGGGCTCCTCCCAGCGTCTGCCCAAACGATGGGAGCACTCTGGCCCGGTGGTGAGTGCGTTGTTAAAGCAGTTGCCTTCCGTAATGGGGAAAACACACACCGTCGAATTTGCCTTTGGCGGACTGGGCACCAATGCTCACTGGGGAGCGCCGCGCAACCCTTGGGATATCACCCAGCACCGCATGCCAGGAGGCTCCAGCTCCGGAGCAGGGGTCTCGTTAGTGGGTGGCACGGCAAGTTTGGCGCTAGGCACTGACACCGCAGGCTCAGTGCGTATTCCGGCAGCCATGACCGGGGTGGCGGGGTTAAAAACCACCGCCGGGCGCTGGTCGACCCAGCAAATCGTGCCGCTCTCCACCACGCTGGATACCCCAGGGCTGCTAGCGCGACGAGTGGATGATCTTGCCTTTGCGTTTGATGCGATGGATGCTGCTCTTAGCGGTAAAGATAATCGTGTCCCGGCGACGCCATCTCTTGCTGATCTGACCTTTGGTGTACCGGAAACGTTTTTCTGGGACGACTGTAGTCCCGGCATTGCGGAAACCGTGCGCGCTGCTATCAAACAGCTTGAAGCCGCCGGTGCAAGGGTAGTGACGTTGGAGCTGCCTGGGATCGGTGAGGCTTACGAACTCTTCAAACTGGGCGGCGTGGCCGCACCGGAACTGGCGGCGTTTTTAAAAACCGAGCTGCCCGAGATGATCGATTCTCTTGATCCTAATGTCGCTGCGCGGGTCAAAGCCGCTGATGATATGCCTGCTTGGGAGTATGTGCGTCGACGCACGCTGCTGGATTCTCTCTATGCTTCGGCAGCCACTCGTATGGCCGATGTTGATGCGGTACTTACGCCTACGGTGGCGATTACCCCACCTACTATCGAGAGCCTTGCGCCGGAAGGTGCCTACCCCAAAGCCAATATGCACGCCCTGCGCAATACAGTAATCGCCAACTTCCTTGGCTTATGTGCTCTAACGCTGCCGGTTGGAAAAGATGCTGCCAATATGCCCGTAGGCCTGCAAATAATGGCTGGCCCATGGCAAGATGCTAGGTTGCTGGCGATTGGGCAGGCGGTTGAAAACGAGCTTGGAACGGGCTTAGAGATTCTTGGTCAACCGCCTATGGTGTGAACCCAAATAGGTTATGTACTGCCGCCAGTCTGGAGCGTAAAGCCGACATCGTGCTGGCGTCGGTAGACATTTTTACCGCTGAGTCGTCGAATAAGCTCTTTGGCGGCTAAGCGGCCCATCTCTTCTCTGGGTGAGAGGATAGTGGTGAGCTGGGGCGTCACATGCTGGCCAAGGGGCAGGCCATTAAAACCTGCAATGGCGATATCTCCTGGCACACTTAGACCTTGGCGTTGAGCGGCTAACAGGGCTCCTGCCGCTAGGTCGTCATTGGCAAAATGGATGGCTTGGGTATGGGGGTGTTGCGCCAATACTTGGGTCAGGCTCTCTGCACCGGCCTGAAGGCTACCTAGTGTGTCGAGTTCCACTAAGGGCGCTTCGATCCCCTGGGCTTGTAGTACCTCTCTATGTCCCTCATAGCGCATGCCTGCACGGTAATCCTGAGTGAGTCGCGCGCCCACATACACAATATGGCGGTAGCCTCTATCAATCAGGTGGCTAGCCATACAGCGGCCAGCGGCAACGTGGTCCAAGCCTACATTTAGGTCCATTCCCTTGCCCAGCTCCATCACTTCCATAATAGGGTGGTCCCAGTTGGCTAGCAGCGTATGGCATGCTTGGTTATGGCGCAATCCAGCGGTGACCAGTGCCGAACATGACCAGCCAAAAAACGTGCGTACCAGCTGGTACTCGCGATCTAGGTCGTAGTCGGTATTACCCAGCAGTATCTGGTACCCCTCGGCTTCCAGGGTTTCCTGTAGGCCTTTGATGACTTCCACAAACACCGTATTGATAAGTGAAGGCACAATGACCGCAATTAAGCGCGACCGTGAAGAGGCGAGGCTACCGGCCACAAGATTAGGCACATAACCTAAGCGCTCGACAGCCTCCAAAACATTGCGTCGCGCGTTTTCGCTAACTTTGTCTGGGTGATTCAGTGCTCGTGAAGCCGTAATGGGCGATACCCCTGCCGCTTGCGCGACTTGGCTAAGCGTGACTTGGTCTGAGTTGCGGCGCTGTTTAACGGTGGCGGGGGAGTCTTTAGACATTGGTCGCACGTCCCTGATGTTCAACTTGTCGATTCGCAAAGAATAATCTAAAAGGAATGGTAGCGCTATCATGATAGCGCTACCATTCCTTTTCTAAGTTGCTTTGTAAGCTGCTTTATAAGTAACGAATCAGCGCCGAGACGATAACAACAATCAGCACAGTAGCGAGGTATTGGCAGGTGAGTAAACGTAGCGAACAAACACTTCAAGTAGGCGTCGTTGGCCTAGGAGCTATGGGGATGGGCACTGCCACTGCACTACTCCAAAAGGGGCTAAGTGTGACCGGCTGTGATATTTCCGCAAATGCTCGCGATACCTTTGTGGCCGCAGGTGGGAGCAGTGTTGCAACGCCTGCGGAACTCGCTCACTGCCATATCGTGCTGGTGGTTGTCGTCAATGGCGCACAGGTTGAGCAAGTGCTGTTCGGCAAACAGGGAGTCGTTAGCCACTTGGCGTCAGGCAGTCTGATTATGCAGTGTGCGACAGTGGCGCCGAGTCAAGCCAAGCAGCTTGGTGAACGCTTGGGCGCGGAAGGTTTGATGATGCTGGATGCACCCATTAGCGGTGGTGCGGCAAAAGCCAAAAGCGGAGAACTTTCGGTGATGGCTTCCGGTACACCTGAGGCATTTAGCTGCGCCCAAACCGTGCTGGATGCCATGGCGGCTAACGTTTACCGCCTTGGTGATGAGCCTGGCATTGGCTCTAGTATGAAACTGGTCAATCAACTACTGGCAGGAGTGCATATCGCCACGGCTGCCGAAGCTATGGCACTAGGCATTCGCATGGGGCTCGACCCTGAGGTGATTTACAAGGTGATTACTCACTCTGCGGGCAATTCGTGGATGTTCGAGAATCGTGTGCCGCATATCCTGAGTGGTGATTACACGCCGCTTTCCGCAGTGGATATCTTCGTTAAAGATCTCAATATCGTCCATCAAACCGGCCGCGAATTGGCGCTGGCAACCCCCGTTGCCGCAAGCGCCTTGCAGCAGTTTACCGCTGCCAGTGGTGCAGGTTTTGGTCGTGAAGATGATTCAGCGGTGATCAAGGTTTATCAGCGGCTATCAGGAATTACCTTGCCGGAAGCCGCTAACGATGCCCTGGGAGGATGAAAATGGGCATTGAAAAGCACATTGTGCTAGGTGCA
>NZ_NWUX01000035.1 GCF_002374315.1 Vreelandella nigrificans
ACGTCGAGGGTGTTGGTGGTCACGCTGTTGACGTCCAGGTCATCGCTCATCGCGATCACCAGCGTCTCATCGTCGGTTACTTCGGTGCTGAGGTTGGCGTTGCTGGTGACAATATCCAGGCGCTCACCTAACTGGCGCTCGGTGCTGCCCGTGTCGCCACCAAAGGTGATCGGGGTGTCGGCTAAGTCGCCGATGCCACTGTCCACATACTCTTTGTTGACGATGTGGTTACCTTCGGTGATCGCGCCGTCATAGGTAACGTTGCCTTCATTGTTAACGAAGAAGTTGTCACCCAGGCGCGTCTCGCCCGCAACGGTGAGGTTTTCATTGATGGTGGTGCTACCACCAATGTGGGTATCGCCCGCAACATTCAGGTTCTCGGTTACCTCAACGTTGCTGAACTCGACGTCATCTGCCGTGGCTACGGTGATGTCAGTACCGTTGCGGGTAATGGCGATGTTCTGGCCATCGATCATTTGGACGGTATCACCCGGCGCCACATTAGTCGCCGTATCACCGTTGGTCTGAACGTTCCAACCCTGTGCAGCGTACTCAATGGCATCGTGCACCGAATTTTCCCCGGTTCCCCCCACGTTGCTCATGGTCACCTGATGGGAATCCGGATCATAGGTAGCATCGCCACCAAGGACGTTGGCCACGGAATTCCCGGCCGTATCCAGGTCATTGCCCAACGCGTCGACCGCCTGATTGGTCTGGTACAACTGGCTACCGTTGATGGCGTCAGTGCTTTCGGACGTAACGCGACCGGCGGCCAGGTTAGTGATGGTACGCTCTTGGCCTATATCGCCCACACTGACGGTCGCCACTGGATTGGTGCCAGCATAGTCGTAGCCCACTTTATCGATGGTGGCGCCGCTGGTACCAATGGGCGCCGCGGTGATGGCGCCACTGCCCAACGCGACAGAACCTTCATGCAGGGCCTGCGCGCCCTGTCCAAAGGCAGAGGCATTCAGTGCTGTAGCACGGGCGCCGGAACCAACTGCAAGCGCGTTCTCAGTGACAGCTTCAGCCCCCTGCCCGAAGGCGGAGGCGCTTTGCGCGGTGGCGAGTGCGTCCGACCCCACCGCCAGCGCGTCCTCGGCCGTGGCTTCGGCAGAATCGCCTATCGCAGTGGCGGATTCAGCTTCGGCACTGGCATCGACGCCTAGTGCGAGGGCATGGCGGCTATCTGCCAGCGCGCGATCGCCAACGGCGACGCCACCAGTATTACGATAAGGGTCCAAATTGAGCGGGTCGTCGAAGCCAGACACTGCGCCAGTACCCAGGGCAATGCCGTCAGTGGCGTATCCAATCGCGCCGGTACCAGTGGCGATCGCGTTGTAACCGCTGGCACTGGCGTTGCTACCGCTAGCTTGAGCGTTCTCTCCACTGGCGCTGGCGTTGGTACCGCTGGCTTGAGCACTGACACCACTGGCACGGGCCCGGCTACCGAAGGCCTGGGCATCATCAGCCATGGCGTGCGCATCGTAGCCTTGGGCCACCGCGCGTTCCTCAGAAGCCAGGGTGCTTTCGCCAATGGCAATGCCGTTATCTGCCGTGGACTCGGCGCGGGTCCCCATCACGATAGCGTTGTCTACCGTTGCCTCGACACTCTTGGGGTCGGTCTGAGCGTCGGTACCCATAACAATGGAGTTCTCACCCTGACTCTTAGAGCGCAGGCCGATCGCCACGCTGCCATCACCGTAAGCGTCGCTACCGCTGCCAACCACGGTGGAATTATCCCCCAGCGCTTCAACAGAGTAGCCGAGAGCAACACTTTGATCACCTACCGTGTGCGCCAGGTGGCCACCCGCCAGCGAAGACCCGCCTCCAGCACTCGTAGCGGGGCCGATGGCGATAGCATCGATGCCGCTGGCCTCCGCATTGTCACGGTTGGCTGTCTCAGAGGAGTTGACGCTGAAGTATTTGACACCGTTCTCGGCGATCGCCTCGTTCAATTGCCCCACATTGACCGCATCAGAGCCAACGACACCTTCAGCGACGGTTATCGTGCCGTTTGCGTTGTAAATCACGGCATTCCCGGGCTGCACGTTGATATCACCGCTGGAAACCGCGTTGATTGCCTGGGCAACGCTGGTGTACTGGTGACTTTGCCCATTAGTATCCTGTAGCTCGATAACATAGCCGCCGAAAGTGCCATCATCTTCCACAGTAACGCCGCCGCCCACTAGGTTGGCCACAGACTGCTGCGAGCTCTGTAATTGCCTCACGTTGACCGCATCATAGTCCTGCGCACCATCGGCCACGTTGACGATACGACGGGTGGTACGCACATCATTGCTATTGCCCACCGAAACTACGGTGCCGTCAGTGAAGGCACTGCCAGTCAGATAGCCGGTGCCCTCCGCATCGGTACTACGTGCGACCGACGAACTACCAAGCGCGATACTTCCTCCATCGGCACTGGCATTGCGGCCCAGGGCCACCCCCATGCTGCTGGCCGTCGTGTTTGCGCCAAGCGCTACTCCACTATCCCCTGCCTCGGCTCCGTAACCGAGTGCCACCGCATTCCTGGCGGCATTGGTCTGGCCACCAACGGCAGTGGCACGCTCCACCTCTCCGGCATTACGGTTGGCCTCGTGGCCAATGGCTATGTTGAAATCTCCCTGGAGATTTTCACCAGCATGACTGCCAACGGCCACGTTATGGTCACCGGTCACCCGGGCACCGGCCTGGTGACCAATCGCCGTGGTCTGGTTACCGTCTACGTTCTGCCCGGCTCCGGTGCCGATGGCAATATGGTGGGTCTTGTCACCAGCTTCGTCACCGTGTGTATCAATACCAGCCCCCATACCCAGGGCGATCCCACCGGGCGAACCCGCATAGGCACCCGAGCCGGCGGCAAAGGTGTTATCAGCGCTTGCTTCGGCATCGCCTATAGCGATGCTGTTACCACCAGAAGCTGCCGCACCGGCACCTAGCGCGGTGGCGTTGCCCTCAATTGCTCGGGCACCGTCGCCCAGCGCCACGGAGCTGTCGCTGCTAGCTTCACTGTTACGGCCAACAGCAGTTGCTCCCCTACCTCCAAGCACTACGCCTCCTGCGGTGGCGCCCTGCCCCACCGCGATGGCACCCTCCGCCGTTCCCGTGGTAACTGCACTATCTCCGGCAGCGAAGCTGCTAGCACCTTCCGCCACCGTGTTAGGGCCAATGGCGACAGACTCCACGCCCTCCGCCTGAGAATCGGGCGCCGTCGAATTGGTACGGAAGTACCTGATACCAAACGCGGTACCCTCTTCAAAGAAGAGATTCTGGACCTGCCGACCAGTGACCGCATCCTGGCTAGTAACGTTAATCTCGCCATCAGCGATATTAGTAATCCTGATATCGCCAGCATCAATTCCCGCCGAGGTCACACTAGGGCCATCGGAGATAGTCAAACCGCTATCATCAAGGGTGGTATTACCCGCGGTGACACGCTCGACCTCAATCTCATCGGCCAGGCTAAAGGTCAGGTCGGTATCACTGCGGCCGACTTCAATATTGCCGTCTCCGCTGAAATCTACCGAGCCGCCGGGAGCCACATTCCCAGCAGCGCCACCCTCGGCACTGATATCCCAACCCGCGCTGGCTGTTGCGCTTACTTGAGCAATCTGATCCGCGTTCACGCTGATGGCATCAGCATTCGTACTGATAGCATCGGAGTTGGTAGTGATGGCATTGGCATTCGTCGTAATATCAGCCGTGTTCGTAGCAATATCACTGGCGTTGTCATCAGCGGTAGACTGCGCCTCTGAGGCGACATCACGGACCGCAGTCAATTGACCAAGATTGACCGCGTGATCGTTTGCGGTACCAGCGGCCAGGCCGGTGATCTGATGATTACTCATGACCAAGTCACCACCGAGGGTAGCGCCGCCAGCCACCTCCAGCGCACTAAGGAGCGCGGTTCCGCTCACAGTCAGCTCGACGGTAGTGACACTGCTAAACTCAACCTCATCGGCGGAGGCAAGCGAAGCAGGCAAGCCCATGGCGCCCATGGCAGCCAATCCTATCGCCATGACCAAGGGGCGCCGTGGAGCAGGCTGGAGACATCCACCCCTGGACTTGGCTCGAGTACGCGCGGCCTCCGAAGCCACCACCAAGCACCCAAGAGCGCGGTTCCAAATTAAGCGAAATACCTTATTCATTATTTGCTACTCCACTTTACTGTTGAGCCAGAAATGCTTTACACATTTATTGATTACATTTGCAGTACAGTCTTGGTGCGTTATCAAAGCTCTGGAGCAATATATAATCTGACGCAACAGATCTAGGCATGGACCAGCAGGTCAAAAAAAACGCACCTAATCAATAACATACAGACGAACCACTCCCACGCCCCTGAAACACTTATGTGCAAGGTGGCATTTAGCGGGTTTTCTTTTAGCTATAGGCAGATGTAATTATCTGGGAGGCATTGTCATCTTTAGCCAACCCCTTCTCAACAAAAAGTAACAATTGTTAACATTAGCAGGCAACAATCTACCTAGGCATCAAAATCCATATATTTAGAAAGGGAGTCAGAACCCTCTCGGCTAGGAGTACCTGCCGAAACACCAAAGAGAGTCGCTTCGGGCATCCGAAAGGTTCAGTAGCATTGCGTTTGAAGCCAGAGGTCGCTTATATTTTACTTTGGTAATGAAGCATAAAAATGAAATACTTAGTGAGATAAAAAGATTAATTAGCTACTAAGAGGAATTTATGCATATTGCAATAGTAGAAGATGAGAAGGTGATATCGAAACGTATCGAAAAGGTGCTTGTGGATGGTTTTGCCGAACGAGGCATAGAAGTAAACACTTCTTCTTTTGGAACCAGTAAAGCATTTATTCACGCCGCAAGCCGCCACACGTTAGACTTGGTAATACTTGATTGGCATTTGCCGGACGGCTCCGGTATAGCGCTTCTCAACTGGATGAAAGCCTATTTACAGGTCATTCCTGCAGTTGTGATGGTCACCCTAAGGCAGGAAGAATCCGATATCATCCAGGCATTAGACGCAGGTGCTGATGACTTCATTAGCAAGCCTTTTAGACCGCGTGAACTTGCCGCCAGGGCCTATGCCTCAACTCGACGTCACTCGCTACGCGCACCAAACTTGGCGCAACAGAATACGCTTGAATTCGGGCGCATTAAGCTCAATCTCAAACATGAAACAGCACATGTTGATGGGGAGGGGGTATCGTTGACCAGGCAGGAACTCCGTCTTGCTTTTCTTCTACTTGACCAGCTTGGTAGTCCACTTTCACGCTCTTACCTATATGAGCATGTATGGGGTAAAAGTGATCCACCCAGCACACGCACGCTAGATGTTCATATACACCGAGTGCGCAAAAAGCTAAAACTGACGTCAGAGTTTGGCTGGAACCTTATTTCAGTTTATGGCTATGGCTACCGTTTACAGGCACTAGATGAGCAACCTTATGAACCAGTAGCTGATCCGTAAAGCTCAGGTTCGGAGAAAAACCGCACTCTAACCTCTCACAAGAAAACCGCTTAGAATCAACATCCCAAGCGGCTTCCAGTCAAGTCCTTACAATTTTCATAACTACTAGCAGCTATTTGTAATTACCAAGCGACTAATTACCAAAAGCTACTCGCCGATATGAATACCAATACGCCGCGCTACTTCCTCATAAGCCTCAATAACGCCGCCTAACCCTTGGCGGAAGCGGTCTTTATCCAGTTTCTCTCGGGTATTGGCATCCCAAAGGCGGCAGCCATCAGGCGAGAACTCATCACCCAGCACAATCTCGCCTTTGAAGACTCCAAATTCGAGTTTGTAATCCACTAACAGCATGTCACCGTCAGCAAACAGCTGCTTAAGCACGTTGTTCACTTTAAAGGTAAGCGTCTTCATTTGGGCCAACTGTTCTGGAGTTGCCCAACCAAAGGTTTCCGCCAATGACTCATTGATCATCGGATCGCCCTTTTCATCGTTCTTTAGGAACAACTCAAAGGTAGGTGGATTGAGTGCAACGCCCTCTTCTACCCCCAGACGCTTAACCAAGCCGCCAGCTGCAATATTGCGCACTACGCACTCTACCGGAATCATCTGCATTTTTTTCACCAGACTTTCCGTATTGGAAAGCTGCTTTTCAAAATGCGTGGGGATTCCAGCTTCTTGCAGGCGCTCCATAATGAACGCATTAAAGATATTGTTCACCATACCCTTACGGGCTAGCGACTCTTTCTTTTTGCCATCGAAGGCACTGGTATCATCACGAAAGTGCAGCACCAGCAGGTCAGGATCGTCGGTGGTATAGACGGATTTTGCCTTACCGGCATAGAGTTCTTGTCGCTTTTCCATGGGAGCTCCGAAAAGAGTGCAATATCAAAAATTAACGTAAATAGCCGGAGACACGCTCAAGCAACTCGCGCTGGTCATCGGCGCTAAAGTCCCGCTCGCTGGCATTGATCGCACGCAGGATTGTGTGATCACCACTCGGCTGCAAGGCAAGACGGATTTGCTGGGTCATACGGCGCACATCTGCGCTGAAGACGATTTGCAACGGATTACGACCACGCTCTGTTTCCGTCATGTATTCAACTAGGAACTCATAGTTGTCTGCAGAGGTGTCTAACAGCTCACGCTGACCTTCAACGCTAAAATCTAGCGCCAGGTAGTGATTTAACTCCGCCCAAACCCGATCGATTGGCTGAGGGATAACTGCTTGCCACTCGTCACCTTCTTGGCGCATCTGCAGGGTTTGCTGACGGGCTAGGCGCTGAGCTGTCCAGGATGAAGAAGCACTTGCCGACGCACTGCGTGCACCCAAATACTGCTCTAACGCATCAAGGCAGTTTGACTGGGTTTGTCCGTTTTGCTCACAGCGAACTTCACTACTGCCCGTACGAAGCGCACTTTGCAAGCGCAGCGTTGCTTGTGAGGTAACAATTACCCCTTGGTTGGCATTGCTCTCCTGCACGCCTAATTGGCGGCTCTGTGCAAAGGCCTCCAGTTGTGGCCATACGGTTCCCGTTTCTGCTGCCACCACTAGCCACGACTGCTCGCCTACCCTGCGGCGTTCGACGTAATCCGGCTCCAAGCCGCTACCAACCGTTAACGAGTGCGGTGGAGAGATATCTGCCGCTTTGCCAACACGTGTACCCTGTGTCGCAGCCTGGGGGACTGGCATCGCATCACGGTAGCGCTGAGTATTACGGGTTTCTGGCAGCACTAAGGGCGGGGCCGGCGCAGCTTCGGTGTAGTCTAGGTTGCGATCATGGTAGTAACCATCGCGCGCGCACCCAGCAAGCGTGACAGCCGCTGCTAGTGCCAGCGGTATCCATTTAAGTGCACGTTTTTCAAGCACAGGGTTCTTAAGCACAGGGCTCATCAAGCCACCTTAACAGTCAACAAATCAGGTACTCGGCGGGCCTAAACCATACGCCGAGTAGCGAAGCGTTCTTATGTACCGGATTACTCCTCCACTTACTCCTCCACAACGCCCACGAGCTGCAGCGCTTCGCTGACGGTGCCATGGTATTTTTCCGACAGCCAAGTCAGTGGCAAGCGAATTCCAGCGTCCATATAGCCCATACGATGTAGCGCCCATTTCACCGGGATCGGGTTAGACTCAATCCCAAGGTTGGTATGTAGCGGCATCAGGCGTGTATTAATTTGATGCGCTTTATCGGCATCACCGGCAATCGCAGCTGCACATAGATCGTGCATTGCCTGTGGCGCAACGTTCGCGGTTACTGAAATGTCACCATGACCGCCCATCAACATAAAGTCACAGGCCGTTGCATCATCGCCGGAGTAGAGCATAAAGCCACTGCCCTTAAGGCGGGTAATTAGATCCTCTGCGCGCTCAAGGTTCCCAGTGGCATCTTTTAAACCAATAATATTGTCCACTTCAGCTAAGCGGATCACTGTTTCGTTATAGAGATCCGAGCAGGTTCGGCTAGGTACGTTATACAGAATTACCGGCAGTTTGCTGCCTTCAGCCACCGCTTTAAAGTGCTGATACAAGCCTTCCTGGGTTGGCTTATTGTAATAGGGGCACACTGACAGGCAGTAATCAGCGCCTACTTCGCTGGCATAGCGCGCAAGCTCAACAGCTTCAGAGGTGGCATTCGCCCCCGTGCCAGCGATCACTGGGATACGGCCATTCACCTCTTCTACAACGCTGCGAATCACATCAAAGTGCTCAGCAAACGACATAGTGGTAGGCTCACCCGTGGTGCCCGCTGCGACGATGGCATCAGTGCCATTATCGAGGTGGAAGTTCACCAGACGACGAAGCGCCTCCCAGTCGATGTCGCCATTGACTTTCATCGGCGTCGCCAGGGCGACAATGCTGCCTGTGATCATCCGTTTTTCCTCACCTGCAAAATGTTGAAATCAAGCTGCCACGTGCGATGCAATGACGTACATTGGACTAAAACGCGGCATTGATACATTAAAGGAGCATGACCCCGCCCCGCCCGTAAGCAACAAATGGTACTCAGGCGATTCAAGCCTGTACAGCGTAAAGCGCTGTGAGTTTGTTTAACACCGGTGATCAGCTTTGACAGGAGGGCTACACTTGCGTGTAATTCCTCTTGAAAGTCACCTCAAATAAGGAGCTTGTATGTCCCTTGAACTTGGCCAGCCAATACCAGACTTTACCGCTTCAGCAACGAGCGACACCACATTTACTCTATCAGCCCTACGTGGCAAACAAGTCGTTGTGTACTTCTATCCGAAAGCCAGTACTCCAGGCTGCACCACCGAAGGCGGTGATTTTCGCGACCGCAAAGCTCAGTTTGACGCAGCTAACACGGTAATCATAGGTGTTTCACGCGACGGCATACGTGCCCAGGAGAACTTTAAAGCCAAGCAAGACTTTAACTTCGAGCTCATCTCTGACAAGGATGAAAGCGTTTGCCAGCTGTTCGATGTCATTAAATTAAAAAAATTGTATGGCAAAGAGCACTTGGGAATCGAGCGTAGCACCTTCTTAATCGATAGCGAGGGCAACCTTGCTCACGAGTGGCGGGGCGTGAAAGTGCCAGGCCACGTTGATGAGGTGCTAGCCGCTGCTCAAGCACTGCACAACGGGCACTGAGCAGAAACCCTCAGTAGTCCGCGCCCATGCGCCCCGTTTAAGCGGTTGGGGCGCAGTTATTCCCTAAGCAATTATTCCCTAAACAGTTACTCTCTGGGCAGTTCTTGCCCTGAATGGTTTAGCAAACGGTCTTCGTCTATCTCTTCGATCCCTCTAGGCCAGGCGTACACAAGTGCTTTAAGCAGCGTCGCCAGCGGTATCGCAAAAAAGATTCCCCAAAACCCCCAGATACCGCCAAAAAACAGTACCGCGACGATAATTGAAACGGGATGAATATTGTTGGTTTCCGAAAATAGTATGGGTGCCAACACATTACCATCCAGTGCCTGAATCACCCCGTAAGCCACCAACACATAAGCAAACTGCTCGCTGATCCCAAAATGGAAGCCTGCTACTGCAGCAACAGGTAGCGTGGCGACCGCCGCGCCAATATAGGGCACCAGCACAGACAACCCGACCAACACCGCAAGCAACGCCGTATAAGGCAAACCAAAGAAAGCAAACGTGAAGAAAGCTACACTGCCAACAATAATGATCTCAATAAACTTACCGCGGATATAGTTGGCAATCTGATGGTCCATTTCGTGCCAGATACGGGTTAACAGAGTACGTTTCTGTGGCAATAAGGAAAGTATAAAACCGACCAAGGCCTGTCGGTCTTTGAGCATGAAAAAAACCAAAATGGGCACTAACACCAAATAAATAATCAGTGACATGACGTTACCCAGAGAGGCCAGCGAAAGGGTTAAGGCACGCTGCCCTAACTGGCTGATCTCACGCCCGGCAACGCCTATCCAGCTTTGCATTTGGTCAGGCGTAATCAGGTTCGGGTAGCGAGCCTGAAGCTCATCCAGCCATCCCTGTCCACTGGCAAACATACGTGGCGTTTCCTGCACAAGCCCCACCAGCTGATTCCAAATCAGCGGCATTAGAATAAATGCCAGCGTCAACAGCACGCTAATAAAGCCCAAAAAAACCATAATCACGGAAAGTAAGTGCGGCACACCACGCCGCGTGAGCACATTCACCACACCTTGCAGCAGAAACGCCAGCACCAGCGCAGTAAAAAATGGCGCCAGCATACGACCAAACCAGATAATGGCTGCAAAGCCCGCAACTAAGACCACCAGAAGAATTAACGCCTCTTCGTCTGAAAAGTAGCGATCAATCCAACTTTTCAGAATAGTGCGCATGATCATGAGTGTGTATTCCCTGCTTTACGTATCCAAAAAAAGTACATCTCTTCACGCTGCTCACGCCGTTCCAGCACATGAGGGCTCTGCTCAGCAAATGATGCCATATCTCGCCAAGCCCCCACATCAGTCGCTCTAATTTCTAACAGCTGGCCGGGCGCAAGCCCTGACAGCGCCTGTTTTGCCTTCAATAACGGTAACGGGCAGTGCAACCCACACGCATCAAGTATTAAATCAGGGGTTTGCTCAGACATAACCTCTCCCTCAAAATGCTGCCTAATATGGCATTGTTGCATAAACTACTTTTTTGCGATGCCCGCCGTGAATTTGATTTAACGGCACTTCCCTGCCTGAATCAATGTCACACCCTTGTTCTCTGCGTATATTACTTGAAGACAGGATCACTAATGAGGATGCCATGCCGCACCTTCGCACTATTTGCCCACGCTGGGCTTATGCGCTTGCCTTTGCACTGAGTACAGCTGCCGTTAGCCCTACTGGTCACGCCTTCGATGATTACCAGTTGCCAAGCCTTGGTGGTGCAGCCACCTCAGTGAGCAACGAGGAGTATCGTTTAGGCCGTGCGTGGCTGCGCCAGTTTCGTGCGCACGCCCCACAGTGGCAGGATCCGATTGTCAGTGACTATCTCCAAGGGTTAATCGCCCGTCTAGCGCCCCATAGTCAGCTTGGCAACCTGCAAACCATCATAGTAATGGTCGATAATCGCTCGCTCAACGCATTTGCCGTCCCTGGCGGTGTGGTGGGCATCAACTCAGGGCTATTCGCCTTTGCCGAAGATGAAGGCGCATTTGTTTCGGTACTTGCCCACGAGCTTGGACATCTATCACAGCGCCACTATGCTCGAGGCAGCGCCCGCGCTGAGCAAACCCAGCTTCCCGCCATGGCTGCCATGCTCGCGGGGATGTTAATTGCAGTAAGCGGTGCTGGTGACGCAGGTATTGCCACCGCCATGGGCTCCCAGGCAGCAATGATCCAAGATCGGCTTACCTACTCACGCCGCTATGAGCAGGAGGCAGACCGGATCGGGCTTCAAGCCATGGCAAACGCTGGTTACGATCCAGAGGCCATGGTGCGCATGTTTGGCGCCATGCAACGCATGGCTCGCTTGCAGGGTGGAACGCCCCCAGAGTTCCTGCTGACTCACCCCGTCACGGATAGCCGCTTAAGCGATGCCCAGGCCCGCGCATCCCAGCTCAGTGTAGCCAACGCCTATACCAGTGACACCCTGTACGACATGATGCGCGCCCGAGCGCTACTGAGCATAAACCGCAACTCACCACAGCAGGCTGCTTCACGCCTTGCTCAGGAGAGTGTTTCAGAGCCAGCACAGCGATATTTAGGTGCCCTAATTGCAGCACATAGTGGCCAAACGGACAGCGCCCTAAACACCATCGACCAGCTGGCCCGCGAACTTCCCGACTACAGCATGCTGCCTGCCTCAGCCGCTAGCATTGCGCTTGACGCACAGCGTTACGAGGAGGCCATTACCCGAAGCCAACGTTTATTACGACTATCGCCTGACTATTTACCCGCCCAATTGATATTAGCCGAGGCGCAGCTACAACGAGACCCTGAAGCCGCCTACAACCTACTTAGAGACGTTACTGCACACCATCCAGAAAACCCGCAAGGATTTAATCTCCTCGCAGAAGCAGCAGGCCGTAGCGGCTATAACGGCTGGGGGCATTTGGCTCGTGCGGAGCACCTACAGCTCACCGGCAGAGTAGACCGTGGCATTCGACAACTCAGCATCGCTAAGGATGCGGCTCAGCAGGAGAATGACCAACAGGCGCTAGCACGCATTGAGCAACGGCGAGAAGCATTTATCGAGTATCGTAAAGCGCTGGATAAATTCTAACGTGCATATAACACAGCCCGAGTGCTATTCGCATTCGGGCTGTGACGGCTGGCTCAGGTTTTAAGCTTTAAGTTAAGCATCAGGCGTTAAAATTTAGCATTCGCTCTAATGGCTTTAGCGCCTGATGGCGTAACGCATCATCGACAAAGATCTCGCCGCTACCGTGGCGCAGTGCGCCTGCCAGGTTGTCCAGAGCATTCATGGCCATCCATGGGCAATGGGCACAGCTTCGGCAAGTCGCACCGTTACCAGCGGTTGGTGCCTCAAACAACGTCTTACCCGGCACCGCCTGCTGCATCTTGAAGAAAATGCCTCGATCAGTGGCTACAATCAGCTGGTCATTGGGCAGCACTTGTGCTGCTTTAATTAGCTGTGACGTTGAACCCGCAACATCGGCCAGCTTAACTACCGCCTCCGGCGACTCTGGATGTACTAGCACCGCGGCATCAGGATAAAGACGCTTAAGATCCTCAATCCCCTTTGCCTTAAACTCTTCATGAACAATACAAGCGCCGTCCCACATCAGCATATCAGCGCCCGTTTTCTTCTGAATGTAGCCCCCCAGATGCTTATCAGGTGCCCATAGAATTTTTTCGCCGTTAGCTTGCAGGTGCTCAATTACCTCAACCGCAATGGATGATGTTACCACCCAATCGGCACGCGCTTTCACTGCAGCTGACGTGTTGGCATATACCACCACTGTGCGGTCAGGGTGCGCATCGCAGAAGGCACTAAACTCGTCGGCGGGGCAGCCAATGTCCAGAGAACAAGTAGCCTCCAGAGTAGGCATTAAAACGCGTTTTTCCGGAGAGAGAATTTTGGCCGTCTCCCCCATAAAACGCACCCCTGCAACCACCAATGTAGTGGCATCATGGCGCGCCCCAAAGCGTGCCATCTCCAGGGAATCAGCTACGCAGCCGCCAGTCTCTTCAGCCAGTTGTTGAATAGCGTCGTCAGTATAGTAATGCGCAACCAACACCGCATTATGGGCCTTAAGCAACTGCTTGATTTCAGCGACCCGAGCTTCATCTTCCGCAGGAATGCGGGTTGGGCAGTACGGGCTAGGAAGCGGAGCATCAAGCTCAGCTTGGGAAGTCATAATAGTCATCGTGTCTACCACTGTGACGAACAGGGAATCCCCCTGTTAAACACCGGCCACGGTATGCGCACTCCGCACACACCGCACTCGATGCGACGGGCCGCTGCGTCTCTCGCGGTGGCTCGCCGCTCTGCCCACCGCCAAGGTGGACAGCACTACCGTGACATCTCGGTAGCTGTAACTAGGACTAGTGTGGCGTCAAAATGTTACTCACTGCAAGCATAATGTGTGCTTCAAGACTCGCCATCACCACATAGCAAAACGCCCCTGGCAGCAAGCTACCAAGGGCGTTGAATTTGGTGGGTCGTGTAGGATTCGAACCTACGACCAATTGATTAAAAGTCAACTGCTCTACCAACTGAGCTAACGACCCAAATTTTGCTGCACGCCAATGATGCTACATGGCGTTTTTTTCTGCTCGAGTGGTGGGTCGTGTAGGATTCGAACCTACGACCAATTGATTAAAAGTCAACTGCTCTACCAACTGAGCTAACGACCCCCTCGAACGGATGCATATAGTACAGATCTCACCGATAGCTAGCAAGCGTTTTTTGACAAAACGTTGCAAGACAATGGATAAGGATCAATGGCTCCCCAAAGCCCTCTGAAAAGTAGTAATGATGTTGTCTTGGCCGACTGAATACTCCGTACTCAAAAGCAGGGTTTTCCATATATATACACGCAGAAGGGTTCTGCATAAAAAATAACATTTATCCGATCACCAGAACCTAATTACACCTAAGGCGATCTAGCCCATCAACTGTTGTATCAAAGACCTACCACCGCATTATCTATCGCGTTTTTCAAAACACTCTCAGCAACCCCTTAGTAATTCTGGAACTACAATGACGAGTGTTCTAATATAAGAACTAAAGGCATTAATCATCAACAAAAGCTGGCCTTTATCAACCCAAGACTCATGCTATTTTCTCAACAATGTGGGCACGTCATGAACCAGAAGGCTCAAAAACCCACCCATTAAAAATTAACAATAATAAATCAAAAACAATGAGCTACAAAAAACTCATCACCAAATAGATAAATCAATACGATATAGCGGTCAAAACTAGAAAATAGCAAGGAGAAAAAAATGAATAACAACACTCCCTCTGATGCTAAATTTTATTACACTGATGACTTATCAGACCTCCCCCTGAATGGAGGAATAGCAAGTGACGATCTCTTCCACCTATCTGCAAAAGAAGAGTCAGGCGTTGTATTTAGTGGTCAAAACCCCGAAGCATCTCTCCCTAACTTAGCTCCCAGCGCACTGGGCCAATGCCTATTTTCCCCGGCAACAGAAGAATCGACAAACTACTGCCATGTTAAGGTTCCGTTACTATCTGTCGGAACAACACAGTACCGCATCATGCCGATGGCATATATTAATGCAACGGTATTCAACACCCCAGCCAGCATCCCACTTTTTGAGCCCGTAGAAGTCACAGAGTCAGGAGTACTAACCTTTAGATACAAAGGCAAATACCCTTTATATACCATACTACATGGCGGTATTACCATGACAGTAAGGGTTAACGAATCAGGAATTGGCCGGTCGCGCATTACTCTTGTGCTAATTGCAATCAACGACGATCACAAGCCAAGCTGGGAAAAAGGACAAAACAATGGAAATATGTTTCTTGGCGCTAGTATGGCATCTCTTGATCAAGCCCCTACAGTCTTGGCGACTCCCAATGAATATACCGACGTAGAACCTGATAACCCCACAGATGGCTCAGCTTTGGATGGCCAATGGGTAAGAAAAACAATCCAGGTTTGCAAAGATGTAGTTTTCTACCCAGAAACTACCTATGCCTTCAGAATACTTTCTAGATCCTATGGGACAGTCAGCCATGTCGACTATGGATATAGATTTGAGTCCGGAGGATTCAGTTGCATGTTCGACGCTTCCGCTATTCTAAAGGCCAAACTGGCTCAGCTTAAGGATGAATAGAAATGGCATATACATACGAGCAGATCGATAACATCCCTTTAGCAGAGAACTACCCTATACTCCACCCTCTTAAAAGAGAGAACTACTATTTTTCGGCGAGATATCATTATGATGATAGCTGGACATCCGTGTCAGAACATCCATTAGCCATATTCTTCCACGGTTCAGGTACATCACAACACTATAGCCCTACATCATATATAACATCCCCCCTAATCTCTCGGGGATATAATGTAGTTACCTTCCATAATTTTGGATCTGGCAGCTCCTCATCCTCACCGAGGGCAAATACATATGGGAATGTGAACTCTCCTCTATATTTTGGCTCTCAAATACGAAATGCTTGGTCTGTACAAGCGGCCATAGAATATTTCTCAGCCCCCAATCAACCTTTTTCTACCCCCTTTTTACTCTATGGCCATTCCATGGGGGCTTCATCGATCTTTGCTTGGTCCATGCTATCAGATTCCCCTGGCTTCGATTCAAAGGAAAAGGTTAAGTGTATAGTTGGGAATGGGGCAACCCAAGGAGCTAGTGGCAATTACCGATGGAATAATGTGAATAGAAACATTGCAACCATGAGTCAAATAATGCAGGAATGCAAACATCCTGCAATTGCCTTCTACGCCGATGCAGATGACATGGCCCCCCCTGATTATGCGAGAAAAATACAAGCGTCAATGCCTACTAGCTGTCCAATATATTTCATATCACCAGGAAATTATGGGCATAACTGGATGGGGAGCAGAGTATCTTTCTGGGCCAATTTAGCAGATGATTTATACAGCGACAAAACCATAATTATAAATGGAAATGAAGCCCTACTTGGCACAGGGTAGCCTCATACCAATCAGTTCTTTGCCTCACTCACGATGGACTAAATATCTGCAGGAGAAGGGGGCATACTGGCTGCAAACGCCATCTACCCGTTCTCGGAGGGCCGTAGGCTATTCGTCGACCTACCGCAGAGCACATATCAGCACCACCGGCTACTTCCTGATCGAAATGGCAAAATCAATAGTCTAAATTCACTATCTATATCTACCATGTACTAGAACGTCTCACCACCGCTGCCCCCTTGCTTGCACCAAGCGTGTTACTACCCTGGAACAGGTTTTAAGCCCAACGGAACAATATGGTTAGAAGCAAGTGAGCCAATTTAACAGCGCTTATGACTCGCTTGTGACACTCAACATAACATCACTAGTAAAGGCTCAGGCATACCGCGCCAAATGCAAAAAAATTAACAGTGCAGTCCGTCCTGCCCACTGGAGCAGCAGGACACATAAATGTGTATTACCTCTCTCCTCGGCGGCTAAGGGTTACAGCAAATAAATCAAGGAAGCTACAACTACCGCCAGAAAGCAATAGTTGATATACACCAGAAAGCAATAGTTGATATATTCTTTTAAAGAGCCCAACACCTATGCCATGTCAAAAAAAATGCCGCACTTATTGTCATGTCAGGGTCGATTCCGCTTTGGTAGAATAAAAAGATAACTTTAACTTAGCCAGATACAAAATACTTAACCAAAGGTAAGCACAGCATGCGCCAGCAATCACTAATCAAAAAGCCTGCCATTGTGTTTAAGACCAGTCAGCCTCAGGTACGTAGCCTAATCAGCGAACACCCCGCAAAAAAGCTCTCAGAGTTAATTTTGCAGGCCAAAACCCCACTGGAAAAAGAGCTGTCGAAAGCCCACTTGCCAGCAGATAAAGTGCTTACCATATTTTTATCATTTACTGATGGCTTACAACGGGCAACCGTGGTGCAGTTTTCAGGCAAACATCTAGCTGAGGTGTGGAAAAAGCTTGCTGATTGGCAGCAACGAAAATTTAAAGAGTCGCCTAAGGTACGCTGGCTACGTATTGACTGGGTAACCGAAAAGCGGGCCATGACCTGGGCAGACTGCTTAAAGGAAATGCACAGCGTAAAGCGTAACTACTTCCGCTACGGTATCTCTCTAGATACCAACTTCCGCTACGCCTTTCTAGAGCAAGAGCTCAACGCGAATGCAATGCTGTATCTTGGCGCTAGACAGCCCAAAGCCGCGCTTAACAAGAAAAACTTTCTCAGCTATGGCGTGAAACGCTACGGCAAGCACTTCTCGTTACCCTCTCGTGCTCAAGATCAAGCCCTGCTCTTTACTACGCAGGCCATTTTAGTGCAGCCCGATCAACCCTATGAACTACTTCACGGCTACAGCGGTGGCACAGAGGGCCGTAACACAGGGCGGCGGATTATCGAGAAGCTAGACCCCGTACAGGTAACGTCATTAATCCAGCAATCCAGCCAATTCCTAGCAGAGCAGGTCGATGCAAAAGGCCGCTTTATTTATGGCATTCACCCCTGCTTCGACAGAGAAATTAAGGCCTACAATACACTCCGCCACACCAGTACCACCTACTCTATGCTTGAAGCTTGGGAGGTTACTAAAAGCAGTGAGTTAAAATCTGCGATAGACCGCTCTATCAAGCACTTAACTAGCGAGCTAATTCGCCAATACACACTGCCTTCAGGTGAAACCCTTGCTTACTTACAAGATGATAATAATGAAATAAAGCTCGGCGGTAACGCGGTATGCCTGCTGGCACTCGTTAAGTACGCAGAGCTTACCAATGACCAGCAGTATTTGCCGCTTATGGAGCAGCTAGCGCTCGGCATACAGCGCATGCAAAACCAGGAAACTGGACAGCTTTACCACGTTTTAAATGCCGATGACCTCAGCACCAAAGAAGAATTCCGCATCATCTACTATGATGGGGAGGCCGCTTTTGGGCTAATGCGCCTATACGGTCTTACTAAAGATGAGCGCTGGTTGAACACGGTTGAAAAGGCGTTCGAGTATTTCATCGAGAAAGAGCACTGGAAAATCCATGACCACTGGCTTAGCTACTGCGTCAATGAATTAACCCTGTATCGGCCAGAAGCGCGTTACTACCAATTTGGTATCAAAAACGTTGCCGGGCATCTTGATTTTGTGATTGGGCGTATTACTACCTTCCCAACACTGCTTGAACTAATGATGGCAGCCCACAAAATGATTACACGCCTGGAAGCAAGCGACCAGCACCGGCATCTGCTGGAGCAAATCAATCTGAAAAAGTTTTACCACGCCTTAGAGGCACGGGCACACTACTTGCTCAATGGTTTTTTCTGGCCAGAATTTTCCATCTATTTTCAGAACCCGCAACGCATTATGGGTAGCTTTTTTATTCGTCACCACAGCTTCCGCGTACGCATCGATGATGTGGAGCACTATCTGTCGGGGTATGTGGCTTATCTGCTGCACTATCTGAAGGCACCCTGTACAAAAGTCCTCGTTGCCAACGACCGTGTCTGGAATACCCACCACTTAGAGGTAGCCACAGGTGGACGCTGGCTCCGAAGACCCGCGAAAGATTGGTCCGCTAAGGGGGTTAAGTACTTTGCGCCGAGTGCCTGCTACGGCGACCTGGTGGTCGTGAGAGGCGAGGACGAAAAGGTTGGCGTGCTGCCAAGCCATGTGCGCATTTTACCAACACCAGCAGGCCTTATGGTGAGTTCATCCTCATCATCCGCGAGTGAGCTTGAGAACAACGGGCTCCCAATACTAAAGGTCGACAACAGTGGGGAAGCAATCTTAGCTCTTGGACGCTATGCAAGAAATCAAATGAGCGGTGTTGTTATTGGAGTAACCGGTAGCTCGGGCAAAACAACGGCCGTGGCTATGTTAGCGCACGCTCTAGCAACCCGAGGTGAAGTTTATGCCAGCGCACACAATGCAAATTTACCGCACGGCGTTGCCTGGAATCTTTCTTCAGCGGGGTGGGATACGCCACATCTAGTACTAGAAATGGCAGTAGGCAGGATGCCGACTAGCTCCAAAATGGCACGGCCGCAGGTTGCTGTCTTTCTGAATGTCCATCCGGCACATATAGGAAGTTCACACACGGTTGCAGATATTGCTCGCGTCAAAAGCGCTATTTTCGAGGGCATGTCACCGGGAGGAGTCGCTGTCATCAACCGAGACATGCTTGAGTTTGAAATGGTCTACTCGGCCGCGATTAAGAACAAGCAACGCGTAATATTGTTCGGTGAGCACAAGAAGAGTGACATACAGTTGATTAGCTATAACAACACAACACAAATTGCTACTTTCTCACGTTATGGCGGGCCACAAGAAAGTGTTGAAATTGGAGCAGCAGGCCGTCACATGGCCCTGAATAGCCTTGCAGTAATAGCCGTCTTTACAGCGTTGGACTACCACATAGTACCAGCACTAGAACGTCTGAAGACGTTCCAATCTTTACCAGGACGTGGAGCTGAGAAGCGCCTCAATTTCATGGGACGTCGATTGACCTTAATCAATGATGCCTACAATGCTAATCCAGGTTCAATGTCTGTTGCACTAGAGCGCCTGGGGTATCTCAATGTCACAGGCCGTCGAGTAGCGATTCTTGGCCAAATGGAAGACCTAGGGGCATCAGCCGAGCAGTACCACACGGCTCTTTTGGAAGCTGTCGAACATGCGAAAATCGATACCCTATATGTGGTCGGACCACATTACCGCACATTCTGGGAGCGTTTGCCTGCTGCACAGCAAGGTGCTCATGTGACCTCTATCGATGCCTTGAAAACAGTACTGGCAGACGCCCTGAGTGATGGTGACGGTGTACTTGTGAAAGGCTCTAACAGCACAGGAATGCATAAAGTCGTCGCTTGGATGGAAGGCGAAAGACCTTAAAGAAGCTCCGCACAAAATGCCCTGATGGCTCACCCCCAGGACCCCTTGCAAACCATGCAGGGCTTACTCGAATACCTGAGGTACTGGCCACATGCCTATGTGCTGTGCCTGCGCAGCCTTCCCCCAAGCATCCTGAGTAGTTAGTGATCTAAACTCATGCTTAGCGGCTCCAGTCAGCAAGCACGCTTCTACAATTTACCCAATTACTCACTAAGGCAGAGCATTTCTTAATTAACAACAAATACTGGCCTAAGAAATTACGGCCCTATGCCTCCTCAGAGGCAAAAGCTTTACTTGTAAATTCAAAGCCGCCGTACCCTATAGGAGAGCCTAACTTAAAGCTCTGCGCAACTAACTTAAACGTAATATTATCAAAAGGAATAAACTCAGCATGATTAACAATATAAAAAAGAAAATTCGATGGCACATTACCGATATTAAAGCCAGGATAGGTATAGGAAATGCAGAAATCCTACGTAGGGGAAACCTACCAGCTTATGCCCCACAAGAGCCTCGACTACTGTCAATCCCACTTGGAGATGAGAGCTTTAGTTCAAGTGATGTATTGCACAGCACCTTTTGCACACAAGAACACGCCGCCAATGTTCCCTTTTCCTTATGGGTAAAAACTCAGCATGCGAACGAGTGCATTCGCTACTACCCTGCGGGGCTAAACTCCTCAGAAAATCCTAAGGTTATGGTCTTCTTTCCAGGTGATTTAACACTCAGAACCACCAAGGGAGAGCGCCGAGTAGTCCACAGCTATAAAAGCAACTCTCCACAAAAAGTCATTCAAGCAGTGCAGCAGTGGGCTGCCGATGCAAATATCCCAGCTCTTTATGTCGGCCGCCCAGGTACGTTCGGCTCATCAGGAAATCATGACAACAGGCGCCAAATTACTGAAATCAAACTCATGAACGAATCACTTAACCTTCTGAAAAAAAAGTATAAAATTGGAGAGTTCATAGTGACAGGGCAGTCTGGAGGAGGACAAATAGCAGCGGCTATGCTGAACCTACGCCAGGATATATCTGCCGCAGTAATCACTTCAGGACTGCTGCCGGTACATTTTCTAACACGCCGCTGGAGGAAAATCCGCCCGATCCCCGGGGCAAAAAAACATCCGATTGAAATGCTATATGACCCTACAGAAGGCATCGCAGATATTCCTAAAGATCCGCAGCCAATAATCATAATTATCTCAGACCCAAGGGATAGAGTAATCCCATTTAACTCCCAAGTTCTCTATGTCAATAGGCTTAAAAAAGAAGAGCTAACCGTTCACCACATATACGCCCATGCTCCATTACCCAAACGGCATGCACTCAGGGAACATGGTAAAAAAGCAGCTGCTTTAATAGCCAAAGGAGCAAACATCGAGGATATTCGAATTGCTATAGTAAGTGAAGATATGAGAAACACCTCCTAATCGAACGACAAAAAGCCATTAAAGGCCTGATATGAACAACGCGCGAATAATAGCAGCCGTAACACTGCTTTTTCTTTTGTCCTCCCCGGTATCCGCACAAGGCACAGAGCAGAGTGAATGCTCTAACCGAACATCGTCTGATCATTATCAACATCGTTATGATGTTGATGAGTTTGCCATTTTCTATGATTTGAGCGGGGACAATGCACTTGCTGATCTGACAGACCTCAACAATAACGATATCCCAGATATTATTGAAGACACTATGCTGCAGCTAATTACCATGCGCGATGTGCTGGGGGCTTTAGGATTCACGCACCCATTTGACCAGTATCGCTACGAGCGTGCGGGGGTGGAGAGAATCTACGTCAGCATGCGTAACCTAAATGGTAACGGTGTGGCATTCGACCCACCACATCGTGATACAACACATGCAGAGAAGCCGTGTGTCTTGCTAATAGGTCTTTCTAGCGAGCTAAAAGCAGGCAACCTGACCCCTGCACACGAGCTATTTCATCTCTACCAGTACGGTTACAGCGTACTCAAGAACAGCTGGTACCTAGAGGGTACCGCACGTTGGTCAGAAGGCCTGCTGGGTGAGCGTAGTTACCCCATGGGATTAATCCCACATACGCCAGAGGATGAAGAAGCCCTATTTTCACAGTCCTATGGCGCCGTTGCCTTTTGGATGGCATTTCTGGATGCCGTCTCTCCATTCACACTGGGAGAGCGGCGCTACACTGACGACCTACTATCACGTAGCTACGTTAATGGCGAGCAGATCATTCACGACGAAGCCACGACACATGGGAGCGCTGCCATCATCGAGATACTGGAAGCCTTTGATAAGCTTGATAGACAAATAAGCCATGTCGAGAACCGCAGGCAAAAATCATGGCCGAATGCAGACCGTAGCGATGCAGCCAATAATGTCTCAATGCTGAATATTGTTTACCGTCTTCTTAAAGCACAATAAACGCGACCGCTCCTCGGGATTAGCACTGACCTTTCCCCCTAGATTAGTGCCATTGGCTCAATGAGACTCTCTATATCATGCCGCCCTTTGAGCATATTCAACGGGCGATGAGCAGTGAGGGCTAACATAATTGTAATGGTCTCGCCAAATCCAAGGAAAGTCGCTAATCCCCCAGAAACACTCTTAGCTTCTATAGTCCTTTCGATAAGCTGGCAGAAGTATTGTCGTAACCACTTGAATGCGTCCCCTCTAAAAACAGGAGGACTACCGTGCACGAAATCGAGCTTAATCAAGAGACTGCTTAAGAGCAGCTATTGAGCAACCAGGTTGAAAATCACCAATAAAAAATACAGATAAATATCGAGCATAATACAAAAAAGGCTTCGGATAAGAGCAAAACCGAAGCCATTAAACAGCTGAAAAACCAGAGAAGAAATTCAAAAACACCTCTAATACTATGAGGATTCGGCATTCAGAAAACTCACAACCTTATGCAGACCTACACTGTTAGACCCCTTCAACAACACAACATCTCCATCTCTTAAAACACCAACAACCTCTCTCATTAGTTCTTTATATGTTTTGAATGAAAAACAGTTCACCCCTTCATTTTCTAGCAACCTCTGAATCCTCGGCATGTGCTCACCTACCAGAATGACGCACTCCGCTTTACAAGATACAATATTGGGAACTAAGTCTTGATGACGTAATACAGTATCATCAGCGAGCTCAAGCATATCGCCTACAATGAGCAACTTCCGCCCTGAAGAATGGGGCATATCTTCCATCATCTTTATTGAAGCTTTCATAGATGCGGGGTTCGCATTATAGGCCTCATCAATTATCTTGATTTTCTTTCCATCTATAATTACATCCGCAACTTCCCCACGCCCAGATACTGCTTTAAATAATGAGAAAGCAGCTAGTGCTGGCTTCAGATCCATCCCTAAAGCATGTATCGCCGATAGACATGCCAAGCTATTTATTACCATATGCAATCCTGGGGCCCCAAGGCTATATTTAAACTCCTCGCCCCCTATATCTGCACAAACTTTGCCGCTCCCAGGGGAGTATGAAATCAATCGTGAATCAGCATCTTGGTGATTTCCGAAAGACACCACTCTGAGCCCACATCTCTTAGCCTCAGAATATACAATTAGCCATTCAGCCATATCTCTATTGATTATGGCTATCCCACTAGGTGGCATGAACGAGAAAACCTTACTTTTCTTCCTCGCAATTTCCTCTGTCGTTTTATAATACTCCAGATGAGCAGGTGCGACATTCGTAAAAATAGCCACATCTGGCCGTACAAAAGCAGAATTCAAGGGCATCTGTGCGATAGACATTTCAACAACACAGTGTGGCGCCCTCCATGGGAAAGAAGCCAAGTTCCAAGCTATCCCTTTCGGTTTATTCGCAGTCCCTTGAGTTTTCCCTACGCTCCCCCACAGTTTGAGAATATGAGACAACATTGATACCGTTGTTGTTTTTCCTGCACTTCCAGTGATACCTATAATTTTTCCTGATATTTTTCGTCTAGCATAAAACCCCATATCAAATATAGCAGCCTCTACATTTCTAACCTTCAATACAGGAAGGTTCTGCCCCACTATAAAATCATCTTCTTCAGTTATTACCGCTTGAGGAGTTAGGGGTAATTTGTCGATCATAGTAGAAGAAATATATCTGGAACTCCCCTTGGGACGAGCAACTATCATCCGCCCAGGCTGCATTGACGGCCCATATATGCATAGCCCTGTCGCACGCCACTTTTCTAACTCTCTCGGCGGCTGAACCCATTTGCCTTTTGTAGCCGTCAGTAGCCTTTTTGAATCCCAGTTATATTCCTCATATACAGCTTCTTCTTCTTCCAATTCTAATTTCTTACCAAGGAAAAAGCATAAATGCCAGGGTTCCTCTTGTAACTCCCAACACCACCCAAACCTCTGGGCATTCCTTAACAACCAGTTAAGCTCTTTTGTCCACCTCTTTGCTCTTTGAATATCTACAGCCAAGCCAAAACCATGTTTGCTTGCACCAGGTACTGCTGCGGGAGCTCTTCCAGGCCGAAGCCACCAAACCTTTCCTTCCCAAGTTACAGGAGATGTACCTTCAACAGGAGCTTCAGAATATCTTTTATGAAAAATTCTTGATTGATCACGAAAGTTCCTATAGCAATTCGCCCCTACCACAGGCTCAAGAAATACTTTGTCCCTTATTGCCGCAAGACGCATTTCATTCCATGAGTGAGCCGCTAAATGATGCAGCTTACCTCCAGGCACTTGTATCAATAAGCGTTCATCCAACCGGCCATTCATGGCGATATCAATGTCTTCAGGGAGATTAACATCGTACACAGGAAGCTCATTACTCTTGTTCCCCTGTAGCGCCATTCCCACTACCTCAGAATAATTCATCATATCCCCCAGAAAACATCTAATAGCTTCAGAAGCGTATTACTCTTTAACTGATAGCAAGATCGCGGCTCTCGACACCATCATTATCAAACTCGTCTTTAAACCTTTTCCCGTCTTTCAGCAACTTCTCATATAAGCCTATAAACCTATAATAATAACAAACAACATGCTGTATGGTATCAATCCTGAACCAATGCCGTGTCAGTTTGAATCGTATACCACCGAGAGATTTTTCTGGATTAGGGGCAAAATAGAGTGACTCAGGTGAGTTTGCCAGAAGCATTGTTGCCCTAGTGGCTCTCACCAGGGCTGCTGCGTAATGCAGTGCCCTTTCCCCCTCTGCCATCTTCATGGCAAGGGCCAGTGCTGCAACCAACCCTTCCAAACGAGCGCCATCTGGATAAGGCAAATCACCATACTGATAATAGAACGCTCCGACATAGTCTGGGAAAAGTGCATCTTCTTTAGCGTACATCTGTTCAACCATTTTGTCAGCATCGCTGAACACAAAATCAGAGTACATCTTTTCCTGAAACTCCGGCATATCCCATAGCTCATTAATCGCCCCCATCAGCCATGCATCGGATGGCAGACTCGAGTAATGTGACGCATGGGTTATAGGTCTTTCGACCAGAAGAAAATGAAGGGCATGCTTTACTTTTTCTATTGCATATTCTCGCCGCTCCCCTTCAACACCTACATACTTGAGGAACGTCGCAAGGCCAATCAGAGCTTCTCCAGGGTAGAAGAAGGAAAAATAATTCTCATTATCTTGGACAGCAACTTCCTTATCTAAATAGATATTGTAATATATGAACTCACCAGTATTTGTGATTTGTTCCAACAGGTGATTGAAGACCTCCTGCGCAATCGAGGCAAATCGATCATCGTTAAACACTGATTGATATAGGGAAAAAGCATACAATGCCAAACCAGAGCCGCCCAGCTTCGACTTTCTATTGTAATAAACATATCGGCCAACTTGGCCATTAGGGGTTTTATAGCTCACCAGATTGTCGACGATGAAAACCATCATGTCATCAATTAATGGCTTAAGCTCTTGTCGCCCGTTCTGATAGGCCAACATTAAAGTGACAACTCCCCCCGCATGGCGAAGATCATTATAATAAGGGTTATTGACAGGGTCTCGCTTAGGGTGTTCGTGATTACGTTCTGTATCCGCAGCAGCATCATAATAGTACAAAAAACGGTGGTCATCTCGGTGGTATTTGACGATATGATCTATTGCACGCTCACAGGTACGTTCCACATCTTCCATGGATGTTCTGCTTCGAACCGGATGCCCTCTATACAATCGGAGCCAGTTTTTCTCATAACTGACTATGCTCGTCGAGCGTATCTGTTCTATTTCACTAGATTCAAGCTCCATTCCTTTCGTCAAACGACGAATGTATTGAACCAACTGTTTTCTAGCATAGATGGATCTAACATACCCATCACCGGGAAGAAAAAAACGACTCTTGCCCTCTTTTCTAATAATCAACCCATCAACACCAAACTCAAATCGATTATCGTGGATCTGGCCAAACACAAGTTCATTGAGCTTGACCCGTTCACGATAAATACCAAAAAAATCTATTTGTATTCGGGCCTTATCTATATCGAAATCGCCAAACCTTGCATGATTCTTTACTACAGTCAGCGCGCGCTTCAAATTATCAACCAGCTCACCTCTTCGCCTAGCCACTAGAATCCTTTTTAGTCCAGGCTGATAAATAACTATCGCAACACCATCCTGATGTTCTTTGGGGATCAGAGAAAGCAGCTCTTTTAGTGAAATATCAACCCCCTCTAGAGACCTCTTATCACCGTCACTTCCTAGAAATTCTCTCACCAGTGCAGTAAGGGGATGCTGCCCGTCTTTACAACGACCAGATTCAAACAGTTCATACTCTGATAACATTACTTTCTCCTATCTTTCTCTCAGCGCTTCTCGAGCGTGATTCATTGGTTTTATTAGATAGTCAAAGACCGTTTTACTGCCCGTCCGTATATCAACGGTCGCAATCATGCCCGGCACAATAGCAAACTGTGTACCTGCATCATTTTCTAAGGAATCGCTTTCAGTTCTTACAAATACACGGTAGTAAAAGATAGTAGGGTCTGCTTCATCCTGTACTGTATCAGGAGAAATCGTCACTACCTCCCCCTCCATTCCACCGTAAGTACTGTAATCGTAAGCCGTTATTTTAACGCTAGCAGACTGTCCAGGATGAATAAAAGCGATGTCTCGTGGCGAGATACGCGCTTCAATTAGCAGTTGGTCATCCAAAGGCACAATCGTCATTAATCGGCCGTTGGGTGGAATAACGCCTCCCGTGGTTGTTACCTCAACATCTTTTACCACCCCCCTTACTGGGGAACGCATTGTGAGCCGGGTCAGCGTATCCGAACGTCCCCGCACCACAGAAGAAAAAGCTTCAACATCAGCACGAGCTTTTGAAAGCTCTTCTCTAGCCAGGACAAAGTACTCTGACCGAACATCAGCGGCCTGAAGCTTAAGTTCTGACTCCTGGCGGCGCAGTCTTAATACTTCCACATTGCTTGCTGCCCCCACCTGCACCAAAGACCTTGTCAGCCCTAGCTCTTCACGCACTATTGCCAATGTCTCTTCAATACCTGAAAGCGAGCTCTCCAATGCTCTCGTTCTTGTTGTATACAGCAAACGTTCACGAGCAAGTAGGGCTGGATAGGCATTAAGCTCTTCAGGGAAACTCAAAGTCTCTTCATTTACCTCTGCTTCCAGTCTACTTACCCGAGCTAAGGCCGCACGGTATCTTGCCGCTGTTTCATCAACGCTAGATTCAGACTGTGTCGGATCTAATTGAGCAAGCACCTGCCCTGCTTCTACAATATCCCCTTCTCGTACGTTTAAAGTGGCTAGAATCCCCCCTTCAAGTGACTGAATAACTTGCTCTCTTGAAGACGGAATCACCTTGCCACCACCTGAAGAAACTTCGACAAGTTCTGCAAAATAGGCCCATACCCCTAAACCTAAAAATACTGCCAGCACCCACCAGATAATACGCGTTGACCGCACTACTTTTGCATCGTCAATTTCCTGACTATAGCGCTGCTGATCACCTTTAAAATCAAGGAAGAGTAAGTTTTTTGAATCTGCTCTATAGTTGCCTGACTGCTTCATGATGGCTCCTCCCCACGCTTACCCTGCCTATTTTGTGACGAATTCACTTCACGCCTAGCTGTGGCCGGTTTACGTGTAAGCTGGGCAAGTACTTTATTTTTTTTGTCATCCATCACAATACAGCCGTTATCAACCACAATAATACGGTCAACTAAGCTTAATAACGCCATACGGTGTGTCGCTATCAGCATTGTTTTATTTTTATCCAATGCGCTTAGTGATTGAATAATACGCTTTTCCGAGCCGTCATCCAGCGAGGCAGTAGGCTCATCAAGCAGTAGGACATTAGGTTTACGAAGGAAACTGCGCGCCAGTAACAGAGCTTGCTTCTGCCCCCCTGAAAGGCCAGTACCACCTTCAAGAATTACATGGTCCAGCCCATCTGGAAGCTTACGAATAAAATCTATCGCACCGGACATTTCTAAAGCATCGATTAAATCCTGATCCGAGGCTAGTGGCTTTGCCATTAGCAGATTTTCGCGAATAGCACCGTGAAAAAGTCTCGCGCTCTGACTAAGAAAAGATACATCGCGTCTTACATCAGCAGGGTCAATATGTGAAAGGCGAATACCATCTAGCGTCAACTCACCTTCCTGGGGTTCCAACATACCTGAACACGCCTGCAGTAGCGTAGACTTACCGGCACCATTACGCCCTAGTATGGCAATTCTCTCTCCTGGCTTTATCTGTAATGTCTTAACATAAAGTGAAGGCCGTTTGGCATCATCGCTATACTTAAATTTGGCTTCATTAAATTGGAACTCACCATTCACAACAGGGCGATGTACACTTTTTTCTGTTTCAGGGTAGTCAGTAGAGCGTTGCATTATTTTGTTAAGCCCTTCAGTGGCAACCTTGGCTTGCTGCCACTTACTTAGCACTTGCGTCAAACCTGACATAGGTGAAAGCATTCTAGAGGCCAAAATAGATGCCGCTACTAACGACCCCGTTGTTAAATCTCCAGACATTACCATTGGGGCACCAAACAACACTACCGTAGCGAAAACCCCTGTCGAAATAACGTGCCCCCAAACACTTAAGGAGTTTGTAATATATCTAATCCTTAAATTAACATCTGCAACTTCGGCATTGTAATGGTTCCACTGGCCTTGAAATCGTGGTTCTGCTTGTAATGCTTTGATATCATCCATGCCCTGTACAGATTCAACCAGCATGGCATTTCTTAATGAAGACTCCCGCATAGATTCATAAGCTAATACTTTTAGTTTACCCTGAACGAGAAGAGCAGGGAGCACTAACAAAACAAGCGCCATAATAGGGACCAATACTAAAGAGCCCGCGATATACCAAAAAACAAAACAAAATAAGATAAAAAAAGGCATATCTGAAAAGGCAGTGACAGTAGTGGATGTCATCAACTCTCTCACACGCTCCAATTCGCGAATTTGAGAAATAAAGGTACCCGTTGACGTAGGCCTTTGTGAGTTTTTAATTCTAAGCGCATGTCCAAATACCTTGTCAGACATGCGTAAATCAGCACGTTTCCCCAACAAGTCTGTCACTCGCACTCTCATTCGTCTCAAAATAAAATCAAACAGGAGCGCAACGACAACGCCGCTAAACAGTACATAAAGTGTCGAGTAAGACTCGGCTGGTATCACACGATCATAGACTTGCCGTGTAAAGATGATCCCCGCCAGAGCTAAAGTATTCGCAAGTAAAGCGGCCAGCATGACATGGCCATAAGGTTTAAAGTCCCGGAGAACAATTTTCCTTAGCCAGTTCTTCTCGTAAGGCTTTACATACTCATCTACTCGCGAATCTGGCACCGAGCGGGCAGGCCGGGGTATAAAAATACCTACAACATGCTGTTCAAGAACACTAAGGTCAAGCCTGCTTTTTATACCTTCTTCACCGCAATAGACTAACCCCACCTCATTTTGACTGCTAAGCGTTTCCACAACAGCTAATTGACCATTCTCAAACTGCACAACAATAGGTAGCTGCCAAGGAGTAATAGATTTAGCTTTAAAGGGCTCGATAGTCAGCGTCATTCCAAGCTGATAAGCAATGCTACGGAGCGCATCAGGAAGTGCCAGATCTCGATACCACGCAGAACTGATTTTTGCATTTTCAGCTGAATAATCTAATCGATAATGGCGGGCCACCATCACCATGGCTTCTATCCAATGATCAAAATTTACGTCTTGCGTCTCGCTAGGGCCTTCCGGGCGCTCATTTAGCATTATATACACCTTAAACTCTAAGCAGATTGAAGTACTAAAACCGCAGACGACATGTAAAAATTATGGTGAGAGACTAATTCCCTGAACGGTTTCATCACTTATATCAAACATACTACGAAACCCTGAAGACGCATAAAGGCAGTCAAGTTGAACGGCGTACATATCGTAACGTGCATTTTCTTGGTCAAAACGCGACTGATGTATTTCTTCCTCTGCGTTTAACAAATCCAGAAGTGAACGAGTTCCCAGCGATAAGTACTGCTGGCGATATAATTCCTGCGTCCTCACTATGCTGTTTGCCCTGGCTTCCAAAATATCAATACGGCTCAGCGCACCACGCGTTTGTTCCTGGGCATCTTGAATGCTTCTTTGCAGGCCAATTAAAATATTATCTTTAGACGCTTCCAGGGCTTGCAGCACGTAATCTGCTGAACGCCGCTGTGCACGAGTGGCTCCCCCTTGATAAAGGCTGCTGGATAAATTCAACCGCAGCGAGACATCATTATCATCCCCATCTCCCGTTTGGTTAATAAATTGGTTGAACCTTGCTTCCGCCGAAAGTGTTGGGTAAAAGTCCGCTTGGCGCCTAGCTATTTGAGCTCTTGCTTCCTCACGCTGCGCATCAGCTACCATGATTTCCGGCACGTTGTTAAATTGCTCAGAGGCTAATTCGCATACCTGCATTAAATCATCAGCAAGAGAGTCTTTAACGCGAACGGGGCCGTCAGCACCTATTAGCCTACGCAAATTATTACGCCAAATAGTCAGTTGAGACTGAAACTGTTCACGTGTCGCTCTCGCAGCTTCCACCCTTGACTGGGCCTGAATCTCATCAGACTGTGTGCTTGCTCCAAGCTCGGCACGCCTAGCCGCCAGTGCCTGTAGGTCGCTGACGCCGCTCACTTGTTCCTCTGCAATCGCTAGCAATGCTTCAAAACGCTGGATCTCAACTACTGTTTGAGCGACCTCAAGTGCTAGCTGGTCTATCGCCAAAAGCACTCTGGCCTGGTCACGCTCCACACCAAACTGCTCGGCTTTAACTTCGTTAGATACTTTTCCGAAGTCATAGAGCAGCTGGGAAGCGGTGACATTAAAGGCCTCTTCCGTTTGGCTGCTGGAGGTTCTGTACTCCGATGATATTCCAGCGTTAACTTGGGGTAGGTACCCAGAACGAGCCACCGCCACCTGCTCATTTTGCTGATACAAACGCCCTAGTGTTTCTGTAATAGAGGGGTACCACGTAACAGCTTGCTGCACGGCGTCTTTCATTGTGAGGTTTTGAATAGCTTGAGCTGGTTGATTTGTTCCTTCCCCCAGCGTCGGCTGACTGCCCACTTGTGCCCACGTATTGTTTATCCCGCTCCACGACAAAAAACCGACTGCTAATGCACATACAACGTGGGGGGTCTTTTTTATCTTGTCAGCACTGAGGTTTCTCATATTGCGCATCACTCCATTATTACTGTTTGCTACCTTAGCTGACGTTTCAAGCTTCACTTAAGCATCCTCCCAAAAATACCACAGCGGTTGGTGGTATAGATGGCAAAAAACTTCATATCATCATTTTAATTAGCGGTTCACTCTTTTCCTCAGTTAACCACAAAACACACCGGGCCCGAAGGCCCGGTGCTTTGGCAGTTATTTATGCCAACGTTAGAGTACTAATCAGATCATAGAAGTCTGACCAAACTCATCGTCAAGCGGATTCTGCGGCTCAGAGAAGTCGCCCATCGGCACCTCCTCAAAGTCATCAGTACCACTTTCTCCCTGCTCCTCCTCTTCGTTGTTGTCCTCAGACTCGGGGAATACCAGCTCCTCGGATTCTTCCTCACCAAGGTCCAGCACATCCTCCAGGCTCAAGGGAACAACCTCTTCGTAGAGGTCTTCCCACCCTTCGACGCTATCTGGATGCGCCTCGATGTCGATGGTAAGTGTTGCCTCCGACTCCTCACCATTCGGATGGGTCAGCTTGTAAGTGAAGCTGTCAGCCTGACCAATCTCACCGAGATCACTACCGTTGGGCACATACTCATAGTCACCGTTGGACATGATGGTCAACACACCATACTCGCCCTCGATAACCACACCACCATGCCCAGGTATGACGAACACACCGTCTTCGTTCATCACACTCAGCGTGGTGTGCTCGGAACCCAGGTTGTCATCAGCGAGGACATTACCTGAGGTAGCGAACGTGTCTCCCGGCTCAACCTCCGTCAAGAGAGTTGTCTCGTAGGTTAGGTCGACAGTGACCCCACCAGGGAGGCTCACCAAACTACCGTTGGATACATCCAAGCGATAGTTACCGGCCTCAAGCCCCTCAACGGTAACTGCCACACTGGTCGGGAAAATACCGATCAGATCGAGCAGGCTCGCCTGATCCATATCCATAACCAGCGTCTCGCTACCATCACCCTCCAATTTATAGAGCTGGAAGTCGACAGAGTCGAGCAGTGAGGCCAAGCTACCCACATCGATATTGATAGCAAGGTCGGTGAGCGTGTCCTCATCCAGAGAGAACTCCGTGCTGCCGGATGTGCTACCCAGTACAATACCGCCGATTCCAAGGAACCAGCTGTAATCGATGGCTTCCTCCTCCGTTGTGGTGCTGACTACGTTGACAACTTCGATCTGCGCCGCATCGATGTCATCGTTCGCCATCACAGCGATCGCTGGTGCGGACGGATCGTTGTCATCCCAGATCAGATCGGCATCCTCACTATCGATACGGATATATAGATTCGCCGTATCAGTAGAACCATCTGGATGCACCAACTGGTACTCGAAGACATCGACCTGGCCGACACTTTCGACGTCACCGTTAGGTACGTACTCGTAGTTACCATCAGCATCAATGGTCAACGTACCATGCTCACCTTCGACCACGGTACCGGCACCCGCCTCGACGAAGTCGCCATCAACCAGGATGTGCACTACCGCGAGGCTATCGAGACCCAGTTGGTCTTGCTCGCCTTCGGCGAAGCTCGGGTCGGTGATCACGTTACCCATGATCGGGTCGCCAGCGACACCTTCGTAATCGGTCAGGCTGTTATCGGTGAACTCTGCAGACCAATCGACACTGGTCGCAAGTCCCAACAAACCACCGCCACCATAGGTCACGCGATAGTCACCAGCTTCCAAGCCACTAGCTTCTACTTGAGCATTCTCACCAAAGAGCCCGATTAGATCGAGCAGACCTGCACTGGATGAATCCTCCAGAGATACCCACTGGCCGTTCTCGAAGACCTGTAGATCGACAGAGACGCTATCCAACACTGTCAACAACGACCCCACATCAGCGGTGAAGCTAACATCGGTCAATGATCCTTCAGGGACTTCGAACTCGTAGGTATTTGTCACCTGGCCGATGTTCACCAGCACAGTGTCGGTGCCAGAGTCAAAGCGGCTTTCCGAGACAGGTACGATTCCGACGTCAGCAGTAGCCAGGTCATCGAAGGCTACGACATCGGCGTCGCTATCGGCGTCGTCGTCGGTATCGTCGTCGTCGTCGGTATCGTCGTCGTCGTCGGTATCGTCGTCGTCGTCAGTATCGTCGTCG
>NZ_NWUX01000036.1 GCF_002374315.1 Vreelandella nigrificans
GTCGTGGGGGGGATGGGGGGCGGGCGAACTAGCCTGTGGCGCTGCGGCAAAAAATACGCAGTAAACCAAGCGTAGTGAGTAAGCTACGGATAGCGTCGCCCCGGCCAATACCAACAACGGAATAACGCTTCCCAGGCCACCAAATAATTCACTTGCTAGTGCTTTGGTAAGCAGCATCTCTTTGGACAAGAAACCATTGAATGGTGGGAACCCTGCCATAGCGGCACCAGCCATTAGGGTTAATGTGCCGGTAATAGGCATGAGCGACCATAATCCCCCCAGTCGTCGTATGTCTCGGGTACCCGTTTCATGGTCAATGATGCCAGCACTCATAAACAGAGTCGCTTTGAACAGGGCGTGGTTAAGAATGTGGAACAAGGCCGCAACAATAGCTAGGGGAGTATCTAAGCCAAGCAGTAGTACCACCAACCCCAGATGGCTAACTGTTGAAAAGGCTAAAATACCTTTTAAATCACGTTCTAATAAGGCAAACCAGGCTCCGTAAACGAGAGTTGCCAGGCCCACTAGTGTTAGACTGACCGCCCACAGGGATGTGTCACCTAACGCTGGGTGCAATCGAGCGAGTAGAAAAATACCCGCTTTTACCATGGTGGCAGAGTGCAAGTAGGCCGATACGGGGGTCGGTGCCGCCATAGCGTGGGGCAACCAAAAGTGAAAAGGGAATTGGGCCGACTTCGTAAAGGCAGCCAGTAACACCAATATCATGATGACCGGATAAGTTGATGCCTGACGCAGCTGATCGCCCGCGGCTAGCACGTCAGGCAGTGCGAAACTGCCGACTTCGTGACCAATTAGCAGAATGCCTGCAAGCAGTGCTAAGCCACCGGCGCCGGTGACGGTTAGCGCCATGCGCGCCCCGCGTCGTGCGTCGCTGCGATGCCCCCAAAAACCAATCAGCAAAAAGGAGGCAATGCTAGTGAGTTCCCAAAATAGCCACAGCAGCAGTAAATTGTCGGCCATGACGATGCCAAGCATGGCAGTCATGAACAGCATCATGTAGGAAAAAAAGCGAGCATCATTCTCGCTGCTGGCCAGATAATAGCCTGCGTAAATAATAATCAGGCTTCCGATTCCCAGGATGAGCAGCGCGAACAGTAGGGTTAGGCCGTCAACTCTTAAGGCCAAGTCTAGCCCTAGTAACGGTATCCAGTTCAACTGCTGTGATACAGTGCCGCCGCTAAGCAGTGTGGGTAGGTGGCTTAGTAGTAGGGCGAGGGCAGTAACAGGAACAGCCGTCGTTGCGATAGTGCAGATTAGGCGCCCGCGGGAGGCAGTGAGTAAAGGCACTAAGGTGCCAACCAGGGTTAACAGTGGTATCCATAGCAGCGGCATTGCTAGCGTTCCACACTCTGGGCGGCAGCGGGAGGCTATTTAAAATAGTCTGCGCTGCTGATAAGGGATTAGGGGTTAGTGATAGCCAAAAAGGCGCGTTAAGATACATGGCTGGTAAGCCGCCGGTGCCTGATATAAGGTTTACGGCTTGAAGAATTCTGTTATCTAACACGGTCTTGTCTGCTAACGACGCCAAGTCTACAGAGGCTGCCGCCTAGGCGGTAGGCGACTAACGCCTAACGCACTTTAGTGTTATATCGATCCTGGAGGTGCACTCCAATGGCTTTCAGCAGCGTTAGATAATAGTACGAAGGTATCATGCCGCATGGTTTTCCATACGGGAAAGCAGTTTGTTACTCAGGAGATTTCGCTAGATGCAACTCGCCGTATTAATGGGATTTGTGCTGGCCGCGTCGTCACCATTGCTTAACCGCTGGTTTGGCCATCGGGCAAGCACGGTGCTGGCGCTATACCCAGCCATGATGGCTGCTTGGCTAATCAGCCAGGCTCCTTCTGTACTCAATGACGGCCCGTTGCTACTGGAATGGCAGTGGGTACCCTCGTTAGGCATTAGCCTGACGTTTATGCTTGATGGGCTGTCACTGCTCTTTGGCCTGCTAATAACCGTCATTGGCACCTGTGTGTTGATTTACGCAGGGGGCTATTTAAAAGGGCATGTGGATATTGCGCGTTTCCACATAGCGTTGTTGGCCTTCATGGTTTCAATGCTGGGGCTGGTGCTGGCTGATGGGCTGCTAACTCTGTTTGTGTTTTGGGAGCTCACCAGTATTACTTCCTACCTGCTGATCGGCTTTAACCATACCGATATCGAAGCACGTAAATCCGCCCGTCAGGGACTGTTTGTTACGGTAGCGGGCGGGCTTGCGCTTATGGCCGGTTTAGTGCTGCTTGGTGTAGCTAGTGGCAGTTGGTCACTTGCAGAGATTGGCCAGATGGAGAGTGATCTACGCGAGCATGCTCTCTATACACCGATGTTGATTTGCTTACTGCTCGGCGCATTTACTAAGTCAGCCCAATTTCCATTTCATTTCTGGTTGCCCAACGCCATGGCAGCCCCCACCCCGGTTTCGGCTTATCTACACTCTGCCACCATGGTTAAAGCAGGCATCTACCTGTTGGCACGCTTGCAGCCCGAGTTAGGCGGTACGGCGTTATGGGTGGGGATTCTCTCTGTTGTTGGCGCAACCACTATGTTAACGGGCGCTTTTTTAGCGATCCAACATACCAATATCAAGAAATTATTGGCTTACTCGACCATTATGGCGTTGGGCACCTTAACCATGCTGGTGGGGATTGGCACTGACTATGCAATGACTGCCTTTGTCACTTTCTTGCTTGGCCACTCCATGTATAAAGGTGCGCTCTTTATGGTGGCCGGTATTTTGGATCATGAGACAGGCACCAAAGATGTAACGGCTATGGGTGGGTTACGCCAGCAGATGCCGATAACCGCGGCCATTGCCCTGATAGCGGCGCTTTCACTGGCTGGCGTGCCGCCGCTCTTTGGGTTTATCGGTAAAGAGTTGATGCTTGAGGCTGTGTTCGGTGCTGATGGCTTCAGAGCCTTATTGATACTGTTTGCGTTTGTATCTGCCATCCTGACGATTGCGGTAGCAGCAATTATTGCTCTTAGGCCATTTTATGGTCACCGCCATGAAACGCCAAAGACTCCCCATGAGGCGCCCGTTAGCATGTTGTTAGGGCCAGGCTTACTGGTGGTTGGCTCTCTATCTTTGGGTCTGTTCCCTGCGATGCTGGGGGGGGATGCACTATTAACCGCCGCTGCCACAGCAGTGTCTGGGCAGCCGCTTGCGGTTTCACTCTCGCTTTGGCATGGCATTAATGCCGCGTTAATCACGTCGGTGGTGAGCCTTGGGCTGGGCTTTTTACTGTTTAAGCGCTGGGATAGCGTTCGCGCAAAACTTTCAGTATTGGCACCGGTGATGCGCCATGGGCCTGAGGCTGGTTACGAAAGCTTGATGAATGGGGTTGTACGCTTCTCTGAGTGGCAAACACATTTGCTGCAAAACGGCTACATGCGCAACTATATTCTCGTTATGCTGTTGGTGCTTATTGCATTAATCAGTAACTCAATCCTACTTCGTCATTCGCCTCAGATAGCGTTTGTATTAGATATTCGCTTTCACGAAATCATTGTCGTGGGCACTATGGTGATGGGGGCACTATTTGCGACGATCTCTCGCTCGCGGCTAGGTGCGGTGGTTTCCGTCGGTATTATGGGTTTCTCTATCGCACTGATATTTATCCTCTTTAGCGCTCCTGATCTGGGGATAACTCAGCTGTTAGTGGAGACGCTTACCGTTATCCTGTTGGTGTTGGTGCTCTTCCGTTTACCTCGTTTCTCTAGCCTTTCAACCAGTCTTGAGCGCATTCGTGATGGCGTCGTAGCGGCCATGATGGGGGTGCTGGTTTTCCTATTAATCATGACAGCATGGAGTATTGATCAGTTTGAAACTATTTCAGCTTACATGGTGGAAAACAGCGCACCGCTCGCACACGGCCGCAACATCGTAAATGTCATTCTGGTGGATTACCGTGCGCTTGATACGCTGGGTGAAATGTTTGTACTCGCCCTGGCAGCCATTGGGGTAATCGCCATGCTGAAACTACGCCATGACAATGGCGGTGACAGCAAGGCCAATGATGGCGAAAAAAATAGTATTAAGGAGCCGTACGATGGTTAAGTCAGGCACCATTATTCTCAATACGGCAGCACGCTTTTTAATGCCGTTGCAGTTAATGTTTTCGGTCTTTTTATTGCTGCGTGGGCACGATGAGCCAGGTGGAGGCTTTATTGCAGGGCTAGTGGCCGCAGGCGCGTTCACGCTCTATCTGTTTGCATTTGGTGTAAGCGCCACTAAGGAAGTTCTTCGCATGTTGGACCCCCGCGACTTAATTGGTGTGGGGTTGCTGCTTGGCATGGTATCGGTCGTGCCTGCGTGGTTTATGGGGCAGCCATTTCTAACCGCTCAGTGGTGGACAATTCCCGTTATTGACTTTAAAGCCTCTACCCCACTTATCTTTGATGTGGGTGTGTACCTAGCAGTACTTGGTTCGGTAATGGGTATGGTCATGGCCTTGATGGAGGTGGATAAGGATGAACCTTAAGTTAACAGGAGGCCAAGTATGGAACCGCTAATGGCATTGGCGATTGGGCTACTGTATGCCGCCGCCATTTTTATGATGCTTCGTCGCTCAATTGTAAAGTTGGTGATTGGCTTATTGTTACTCTCTAACGCGGCCAATTTGCTTATTTTTACAACTGCAGGAATGACTCGGGGTGCGCCACCCTTAATACCTGAGGGCATGCTGCAGCCAGTGGGGGAGGTGGCTGACCCGCTGCCCCAGGCTGTTGTACTGACAGCAATCGTTATCGCCTTTGGGGTGCTCGCTTTTGCTGTGGTGTTGATTCGCCGCGCTTATGAAATTGTTAAGGCAGATGATTTGGACAAGATGAAGGATACTGACACGTGAGGCCTGAAGTTGCACTTCCCGTTCTGTTGCCACTGCTGTCTGGAGCAATTTCACTGCTTTTTTGGCGCTCACGCCCCATGCAGCGCTTTATTGCAGTGGCTGGCAACGTAGCGCTTCTGCTGGTTAGCTTATGGCTATTTTTCGCGGTGCTCTCTGACGGCTACGTCACCATGCAAATGGGTAGTTGGCCTGCGCCTTTTGGCATCACGCTGATTGCAGATATGCTTAGCGCAGTCATGATACTGATGACCGGCATTATTGGCCTGGCGATGGGGATTTATTCGCTGGCTTCGACCGGTCGCGGACATGAGAAGTTTGGCTACTATCCCCTGATGCATCTTTTACTAGCAGGGGTGGCAGGCGCATTCTTAACAGGTGATATTTTTAACCTCTACGTTTGGTTTGAAGTGATGCTTGTTGCCTCGTTTGCGCTGCTGATTTTGGGTGGCGAACGGGCACAGATGGAAGGCGCCATTAAGTACGTGACCCTAAACCTTTTGGCATCGGTTATTTTTCTAACCGCCATCGGTTTGCTATACGGCACGGTAGGCACGCTCAATATGGCTGATATTGCGCTGCGCCTGAACGAAGCTGAGCATAGCGGCATGGTAGAAGTGCTGGCCGTGATGTTTATGGTGGCTTTTGGTATTAAAGCAGCCGCTTTCCCGCTGTTTTTCTGGTTACCAGCTTCTTATCACACACCGCCAGTAGCAGTGTCGGCTCTATTTGCTGGTTTGTTAACAAAAGTAGGTGTTTACTCACTGTTCCGTGTGTTTACGCTGATGTTTGATCAAACCATGGGTTACCTTCAAGACATTATGCTCTGGGGGGCTGTGCTCACCATGGTCACAGGGGTGCTAGGTGCCGCCGCGCAGTATGAATTTAGGCGCATCCTCTCTTTTCACATTGTTAGCCAGATCGGCTACATGATCCTTGGGCTTGCGCTTTACACTCCGTTGGCTATTGCCGGTGGTGTGTTTGCCATCGTGCATAACATTGTCGTGAAGACGAACCTATTCTTGATTAGCGGTATTACACACCGCCTGCAGGGAACCTATCAGCTTAAAAAGATGGGTGGGCTATATCGTGAGCGTCCCTGGTTGGCCGTTGCTTTCTTTATTTCCGCATTCTCACTGGCAGGCATTCCTCCACTTTCCGGCTTCTTTGCCAAGTTTGTATTGGTGCGCGCTGGTTTGGAGGCAGAGGCTTATGTAGCGACCGGTATTGCACTAGCAGTAGGCTTTATGACGCTCTACTCAATGGTGAAAATCTGGAACGAAGTATTTTGGAAGGCACTACCAGAAGATAACCATGTGCCTCCATCGCAAACGCCGGTAGGCGATGATGGAAGGCTTTTAAAGCCCAGCCTGTGGATGATGTACCTGCCTGTGATAGTGCTAGCTGTAATGTCGTTGCTGATAGGTGTGTTTGCGGAACCCATTATGCTGGTAATGAACCTTATCGGTGATCAGTTGATGACGCCAACTGACTATATTGAAGCGGTTTTGGGGGCTTCTGCTAGCGCTGAGTCGGCATTAATAACACCCGGCACTCAGGCGGATTTAGTGGGCGAGAGCATGGAGGAGACACCATGACCGGTGCAATTTGGAACCTTCTGCTAGGCTTGGCCTGGGTACTGCTGAGCGGTGATTTTTCGGGCCTAAACCTGTTAGTAGGCATGATCTTTGGCTACATTGCGCTAGTACTTATTGAGCCTCAGGTCGCTTCTCTTAAAGGCTATCCTGTAAGAGTGCCGCGCATTATTGGCTTCTTATGTTTTTTTATCAAAGAACTGATACAAGCCAATCTGCGCGTTGCGTTTGACGTGTTAACGCCTCCCTGGCACATGCAGCCCGGCGTCATTGCAATGCCGCTTTCTGCTCGCACTGAGATGGAAATTACCATGGTGGCCAATCTGATCTCGTTAACGCCAGGAACGCTAAGCCTTGATGTTTCTGATGACCGCAAAGTGCTCTATATCCATGCGATGTTTTTGGATGATGAAGATGAATTACGGCGCAATCTGAAGAATATGGAGCGTCGAGCACTGGAGTTATTTCGTTAATGGATACCGTTATTTTAATTAGCCAAGTCATTATGGGCTTGGCGCTAGTACTCACGTTTGTACGGGTTGTGCGAGGCCCTAGCCTTCCAGATCGCGTTGTAGCGCTAGAGCTATTCTCAACAACCGTTGTTGGCTTGGTCGGGGTTTACGCCATTCAATCTGGTGTGGCGAGCTTTCTTGATGCGGCTATTGTTATTGCCTTAATGGGCTTTCTGGCGGCTATTGGCTTTGCACGATTTTTGGAACGCGGAGGGCCAAGGGATGATTGAGTTTATTAAAGGCACGTTGCTGATAGCGGGGTCGCTCTTCATGCTGTTAGCGGCCATCGGCCTGCTACGTTTGCCGGACCTGTTGACCCGTATGCATGCCACTACCAAGGCAGCAGCGCTTGGGGTGATTTTAATTATGCTGGCGGCGGCCATGCATTTTGCCGAAGTGGGGGTAGTTGCCCGCTCGTTTGCCATCATTGTATTTATTTTGATGACAGCACCGGTAGCAGCTCACGTAATTGGCCGGGCAGCCTACTTTGTTGGCTCACGGCTATGGAGTGGTACAGTTAAGGATGAGTTGCGCCCTAACTATGACCCGTTAACCCATGAGCTGAAAAGCGGTCTTGAAACCCACGAAAATGCCAAACGGCAACCGCGTAATACGGATCCTAGTTAACTAACGAGCAAAGTTGTCACAGCAATTTGTCTAGACACAAGCCACCCGATGAGGTGGCTTTTTTTACGCCTAGAGCTAGTAAGTAGAACAAAATGGTGATGATTTTTCATGTGCAATAGTTGTATTGTGTGGATCTTGGTGTCTATGTTTTGAATTAGTATGCGTATACACATAAAGATGGGGCCATGCACAGTAAGCAAAATTTACCGCAAAAAAAGTGCGCCCACTGCCTGCGCCCGTTTACTTGGCGAAAAAAGTGGACGCGCTGTTGGGATGAGGTTCGCTTTTGCAGCGAGCGCTGCCGGCGAGAGTCTAGGCAGCCCGGCACGCCTAGGAGGTAAGAGCATGAACAGTGCGATTGACATTGTCTGGCTGCAAGACAATCTGCGGATAGCTGATAATCCGTTACTGCAGTTTGATTCTCCACCTGATCAATTGCTGTGTCTCTATGTGTTGGATCAGCGCTGGTTGCAGCCATGCCTGCCCGGAGAACCTGCTCTACGACTGGGGCCAGCTCGGCTACGCTTTCTGTGGCAAAGCTTGATGGAATTACGAGGTGAGCTTCTGCAGCGTGGTAGTGATCTTTTAGTGCGGATCGGCGATCCCGTCGAGGTTGTTGTGCAGCTTGCAGTGTCACTTAACGCTAGGCAAGTCCGTGTGGTAGATCAATCGGGTAGTGAAGAAATACAGCATATTAATGAAGTGGCCCAACAACTGCCTGAGTCCACTTATCTAGACTGTGTCGATAGCGGTTACTTGATTGATGCTGAGGCATTGCCGTTTGAACTCGAGTCATTACCGTCTAGCTTCTCCGCTTTCCGTAGGTGTGTTGAAAAATATTGCCCTATATCTTCCCCCAAACCTGCACCGGTGACTTTACCATCATGGCCTGAGGCGCCACGTGGTTTTCCGCCGCTCAAATCAGTTTGCCAAGAGAGTGATTCTTGGCAGCCTGATGATCGCCAAAGTTTCATATTTGTAGGGGGCGAATCGGCTGCCCAGGATAGGCTGAAGAGCTATTTGTGGCGCCATAATGGTGCTGAGTCCTATAAAAAAACGCGTAATGGCCTGTTGGGCGCAAACTTTTCAACTCGTTTTTCTCCATGGTTGGCGCGAGGGTGCTTATCAGCGCGTCAAGTACACCAGGAAGTAAAGGCATGGGAAGCCGAAAATGGTAACAGTGAGTCGAGCTACTGGATTATTTTTGAATTACTGTGGCGCGACTATTTTCATCGTACTGCTCAGCAAGAGGGCCGCTCACTTTTTGGCTTTAAACAGCTACCTGAGCCAAATGAGGCGTTCAATTTGTGGCGTACTGCTACTACTGGTGTGCCTTTTATCGATGCCGCCATGTTTGAGCTGTATCACACCGGCTGGATCTCTAATCGGGCTCGCCAAAATGTGGCCAGCTTTTTAGTAAAAGATTTACAGGTGGATTGGCGTTTAGGCGCTTATTGGTTTGAACACTGCCTAATTGATTATGATGTTGCTAGTAATTGGGGGAACTGGAGATATATCTCGGGAGTGGGGCGAGACCCACGCCAGGATCGGTATTTTAACGTGCTAAAGCAGGCTGGCCACTATGACCCAAAAGGCCTTTATGTGGCGCACTGGCTACCTATGCTAGAGCTTTTACCCTCTGGTGTAGAGCGCCATCAGCCTTGGCGTGTAGCGCCGTCTCAGTTCTCCCTGCCTTGCGTCATACCTAATGAATGGCAGCATTGGTTAATTGCTCGTACTGAGCTTGAAGAGACCGATGAATAGGTAAGGAGGTAGCTAATGAATTTGCAGCACAGTGATTGTCGCTTAGCCTGGGGGCTTCTCCTTCACGGACTGCAGCTGTTCCGCTTGCGCGGCTAGCGCGTAGCATCAATAGGCCCTAGTATCTGTAGGCTTTCTACGTCATTATCAGACTCACGCTAAGGATTGCTGAGAGATTGTTGCTATGTCTTTGAAAAATAAAGGTTCATTTGGATCGGGTGCAGCGCTTTGTTTATCATTAGTGCTTGCTACAGGGGCAGCTTCGCTATCAAGTGATACTGCTCAGGCGAGTCAGCGGCTAATGACCGAAGTGGATTCGCGAGCTGCCGAGGAGTTTCGCTATGCGAATTTCAATCAATGGTTAAGCGAGTTTCGGCGCTACGCCGCTGCGCAGGGGATTAGTGAAGCAACTCTTGCTTCTGCGTTTGATGGTCTACGTTATCGTGAGCGTGTTATTGAGCTTGACCGCCATCAGCCTGAGTTTGTTCGTCCTATTTGGGGCTACCTGGATACAGCGGTTTCCAACACGCGTATCAATAATGGTCGGGAGAAGCTTGAACAGCACCGCGCTACTGCACTAGAGATGCAGCAACGTTATGGTGTGCCTGCAGAAATCATTGTGGCGATCTGGGGCATTGAAAGTAACTATGGCAGTAACTTTGGCGATTTTTCAACCTTAGAGTCTTTGGCCACCTTAGCTTACGATGGCCGTCGACGTGATTTTGCACGAGGGGAGCTTTTAGCCGCGTTGCGAATTATTGACCAAGGTGATATTGCCGCTGAGCAGATGAAAGGCTCTTGGGCTGGTGCAATGGGGCACACTCAGTTTATACCGAGCAGCTTTGAAGCCTATGCGGTCGATGGTGACAACGATGGTCGTCGCGATATTTGGGGAAGTATTCCAGATGTAATGGCGTCAACAGCCAACTATTTGGCTCGGGCTGGTTGGCAACCAGGCCAGCCTTGGGGGGCTGAGGTTGTGTTGCCAGACTCCTTTGATTACGCGCAAACTGAGCGCCGAAGCAGCGCTGAGTGGGCTTCACAAGGCGTGCGTGCCGTAAGTGGTCAACTGCCCTCGTTCGATAGTGCTGCTGTGATAGTGCCTGCTGGAGCAGAAGGGCCTGCATTTATAGTTGGGGCCAATTTTCGAGCTATTTTGCGTTACAACAATGCCACTAGTTACGCTTTAGCTGTTGCCACTCTAGCTGATGCAATTGCAGGACGTTCTGGTATTACCCAGCCTTGGCCAAGAGATCAGGCACCTTTAACTCGTAATGATGTCAAGATGCTTCAGCAACGTTTGAACAATGCTGGCTACTCGGTCGGTGGTGCTGACGGCATTATGGGGCCTAATACGCGAGCAGGTGTGCGTGCTTTTCAGCGTGATCAAGGCCTGATACCGGATGGCTTTGCGACCCAAGCGTTGCTGGATTTGCTTCGCTAATTTGTTAATTTATCACCAAGGACGAGATGCAATGGGTAAAACGTTTTTAGGCCTAGTGGGGGCGGGCGCTCTAGCAACCACGTTAGCCGTTAGTGTTAATGTAGCGGCCGAAGAGCCTGTCGTATTTGGCTGGGTTGAAAATGCAACTATTGAGCCATGGGGGATTGCTGTTAAAGCTAAATTAGACAGTGGGGCGCTTACCTCGTCGCTAGATGCCCGAGACATTGAACTCTTTGAGAAAGCGGGCGAGGAGTGGGTGCGTTTTCGCCTCAAGCTCGAGGACCAAGGAAGTGGTGAAACCTTTAGTGATCAAATCGAGCGGCCACTCTATCGAGAGCTGGCGGTACGTGGTGCTGGTGGGCGCGATGAGCGCCCAGTCGTGCTGATGGATGTTTGTCTAGGTGATACGATTTATGAGGAGCAGTTCGGCCTGCGTGACCGTGATGAGATGATTTACCCGCTGCTTCTTGGGCGGCGTACTATCAGCCACTTAGGCTTGCTCGATGTGCGTAGTACATTTATGCAGAGTCCAGAGTGCGGAGAGAACGCGGAATACGTCCCCCACGATCCTGAGGACGAGCAGTCCTGAGCATTTGGATATGTACTGCTTAGCGGCGCATTAAAATAGTCGCGATAAAAGCGCTGTAACAGCGGTTTCTACCCGTAAGATGCGAGGGCCAAGATGCATGCCCTCGCAGCCTGCGGTTAGCAGTTGTTCTACTTCCCAGTCGATAAACCCTCCCTCAGGACCGACCAGTAGCAGTGTTTTGTCACTAATCCCCCTGGGGCAGGCATGAGGCATACCTGGGTGGGCCAGTAGGCCACGTCCCTTGGCAAGCAAGGCTGGTAGCTGCTCTTCGATAAAAGGCCTAAATCCTTTACGCAGGTGAACCGTAGGCAAGAGGGTGTCTTTTGCTTGCTCCAAGCCTAAAATAAGGTGTTGGTAGATTTTTTCTGGGCGTAGCTCTGGTGACTGCCAATAGCTTTTCTCAACCCGCTTGGTGTGCAATAGGGTGATCTCTTTTACCCCAAGGGTGGTTACGTGCTCTAAAGTACGGGCCAGCATCCTGGGACGAGGCAGAGCCAGTACCAGATGTACAGGTAGCGGAGGTGGCGGTAGCTCCTCTAGGCTATTTAACGAGAAAACAGCCTGTTCACTGCTTAGCTCAACCAGTTCGGCTTTACCCATGTTGCCGCCTTGGATACCGACACTAAAATTTTCACCTGCACTGGCACGGTGCACTTCGAGTAAGTGTTTGAGGCGGCGTGTGTCGGTAATCCGGGCGTAGTGGTCGGCCCCTATGTCATCAGGGGAAAGTAAAATTAGGTTCATGTGGTCGTCTATTGGTCAAAAGAGAGGCTCGCTTAACGCTACGAATCAGTTAAGCTGGCTTGCATGAGCGTGTGTTGCAGGCACAATATCAGCAACGGCGACAAAAGCCTCTATCGCGTTTAAGGAGATACGCAGTGCGCGTAATTCGCAAGTATGCCAACCGCAGATTATACGATACTCAACAAAGCCGTTATGTAACGCTTGAGGATTTACGACGTTTAATTATCGAAGAAGAGCCTTTTCGCGTCGAGGATGCTAAAAGTGGCGAAGACTTAACGCGCACGATTCTGCTGTCGATCATCATCGAGCAAGAGCAAGCAGATAACGAGGCAGAGGTGTTTTCCAATGACCTACTGGCCCAGTTAATTCGTGTTTACGATATGTCATCGCCTCTACCTTTAGCGAGGTACCTTGAGCAAGGTACTCAGCTAATGCTAGAGCAACAGAAGCGTATGCAAACCCAGTGGAAGCAGGCCATGCGCCACTCTCCTATAGAGTTTATGCGCGAGCTGGCAGAAGAGAATATGCGTTTTTGGCAGAATGCGCTAAATCAATCGCCCCACGCGGACGATGATGAGAGTGAGGATAAAAAAAGCTGATGTTGTTGGCCACTAAGCCACTACTTGTCGATACCGCCTAGATATCAGGCTTCTAATTACTCATCAATCCACTTGGGGCAGCGTTGTGGCATAATGTGCGCCATAAGCGCTCTCCCGTTTAAGAAGGATGAACATGAAAGTTTTGATGATAGGTGGCGGTGGCCGTGAACATGCACTGGCATGGAAATTGGCACAATCAAACGATGTTGAGCAGGTGTTTGTTGCTCCCGGTAATGCGGGAACGGCAACGGAACCCGCACTTACTAATATTGATATTGCTGCTACTGATTTGGTCGGTTTAGTCGCGTTTGCCCAGCGCGAACAAGTTGGTTTAACCGTAGTGGGACCTGAGGCCCCTTTGGTTGAGGGGGTTGTTGACCGCTTTAAAGCTGCGGGCTTGACAATTTTCGGTCCGACTCAAAAAGCAGCTCAGCTGGAAGGCTCAAAATCGTTCACTAAAGACTTCTTGGCCCGCCATAAGATTCCCACGGCCGACTATCAAACCTTTACCGCAGTAGAGCCAGCGTTAGCTTACTTGGCGGAAGTGGGCGCGCCGATCGTGATAAAAGCGGATGGCTTGGCCGCCGGTAAAGGCGTGATTGTTGCGATGAGCGAGGCCGAAGCAGAAGTGGCAATTCGCGATATGCTTGAAGCTAACGCCTTTGGTGATGCTGGTGCTCGGGTCGTCATTGAGGAGTTTCTTGAGGGCGAAGAGGCAAGCTTTATCGTCATGGTGGATGGGGAAAACGTGGTTCCCATGGCCACCAGTCAAGATCACAAACGCGCCTATGATGGCGATACTGGCCCGAATACCGGAGGCATGGGAGCCTACTCCCCGGCGCCAGTGGTTACCCCTGAGGTAGATGCACGTATCATGGAGCAAGTTATTCTGCCCACAGTACGAGGCATGGCGGAAGAGGGGAATGCATATACGGGCTTTCTGTATGCCGGTCTTATGATTGATTCTGCAGGCAATCCTAAAGTGATCGAGTACAACTGCCGTTTTGGTGACCCTGAAACTCAGCCTATCATGCTACGCTTGACCTCCGATTTTGCGGCGCTTTGCTTAGCTGGCGCGAACGGAGAGCTGGCTGGCAAGCAGTGCGAGTGGGATAGCCGAGCGGCGGTAGGCGTTGTGATGGCGGCGGGTGGTTACCCCGGTAGCTACCGTAAAGGCGATGTTATTCATGGCTTAGTTGATGCTGAAGAAGCGCAGTGTAAAGTTTTCCATGCGGGAACTACACAAACAGCTCAAGGCGATATCGCTACAGCAGGGGGGCGGGTGCTGTGTGTAACTGCACTAGGTAAAAGTGTTTCAGAAGCACAGCGGCAAGCCTACCAAGGAGTCGATGCGATTCGCTGGGAGGGCGTTGAGTACCGTCGCGATATCGCATTTCGTGCGATTGCCCGGGAAGAGTAAAAACTACAACCCCTTTTTCACTGCATCTTCTCACCTATAAGGAGCCATTATGGAGCGTGTTACGCTGGACTTTCCTGCGGCAGCAGTTATTCATCGCCATCCCTTAACGGTGCGAGTAACTGATATGAACTATAGTTGGCATCTAGGGCATGACGCCCTGGTGTCGCTGCTTCATGAGGCTAGGGTTCACGCTTTTGCAACGCTTGGTATACCTGAATGGGATATGCAAAGTTACCCCAGTATAGTAGTAGACCTCGCGGTACAGTACCAACATGAGGCTCGCTGGCCCGATGCACTGGTAATTGAAACTGCAGTACCTGAACCAGGCGGTAAAGCGCTTACGATATACCAGCGCATTCGCAACCCAGAGGCGGACAAAGTAGTGGCGACCGCCAGAGTTAACCAGTTGCTACTGGACCTTTCCACTGGACGGCCGGTTGATGTGCCCGAGAAGGTCAGACAGGCCCTGGCGCAAGCGAGGGGTATCTAATGTCTCGGGAGTACCCAATCATTGGGATAACTGGCTCTTCAGGCGCTGGTACCACGACGGTTAGGCGCAGCTTTGAGCGTATGTTCCTTCGTGAAGATGTGCATGCTGCAATGGTGGATGGTGATGCTTTCCACCGTTATACCCGTGATGATTTGCAACGCATGTTTCGTGAAGAGCCGGAGCGTAAAGATGAGCTTTCTCACTTTGCTGTAGAGGCTAATCTGCTGGATCGGTTGGAAGGGCTGTTTATTGAATATGGTGAACACGGAACGGGGACTTTTCGTCACTATATTCATGCAGAAGATAAGCAGAAAATTGAGGCAGGCTACCGTATTGGCACCTTTACCGAGTGGCAGTCGTTACCCTGTGGCACTGACCTGCTTTTTTATGAGGGACTACATGGTGGGCTAGTGACCCATGAGTATGATATTGCTCGCCATGTTGATCTGTTGGTAGGCGTCGCGCCGACAATGAATCTGGAGTGGATCCAGAAAATTGACCGCGACACTAAGCTGCGTGGATACTCTCAAGAAGCGGTCATTGATACTATTTTGGGCCGTATGGATGACTACGTGCGCTATATCCAGCCTCAATTTTCCCGTACGCATATTAATTTTCAGCGCGTACCTACAGTGGATACTTCGAACCCTTTCGAAGTGCAGGATATTCCTACTGATGCCGAATCGTTCGTTGTGATTCGGTTCAGAGACCCGTCAACAGTAGACTTCCCCTGGTTATTAGCGATGATTAAAGACGCCTTTATGACGCGTCCGCACACGTTAGTCGTTCCAGGTGCGCGTATGTCACTCGCGATGGAGTTAATCTTAGCGCCACTGGTACGCCATTTGCTTGCCCAGCGACGTTTTCGCTAGCCTGCTACTCTTTCGATCATACAACTATTTTGACAACTGTTTTGCTCTCTACACTCTCTTACAACAATGAAGGAGGCCGCTATGGAGTGCCTGTTCTGTAAAATTATTAACCGCGAAATTCCCGCTGATATCGTCTTTGAGGATGAATACGTCCTCGCCTTTAACGACATAAACCCTCAAGCACCTACTCATCAGTTGATTATCCCTAAAAAGCATATAGCTACGCTCAACGATATTCAGTCCGAAGATTTGGCTATCATAGGCCGCCTGCAATATACCGCGGCGTATTTGGCTAAGCAGCAAGGGTTCGCGGATGACGGCTATCGTGTTGTCATGAACTGCAACGAAATGGGTGGCCAAACGGTTTACCATATTCATATGCATTTAATGGGTGGGCGTCAGTTTACCTGGCCAGCGGGCTAAAATTATCAACACACGCCTACACACTGCTTAACGGAGTAAGCGCTATGCTGGATCGTCAGATGAGTCGCTCAGATCGTCTAATTACTCATATGGATAATGCCTTACGCACGTTGGTGTCTAATGCAGTTATTACGCGACGAGTTGATCCTTCTGCCGCAGTGGCAGAAATGGCGTTTGACGATGTTGAAAGGCGTCATGTGGCTGGTGTCGTGCGATCGGCACACCTTGCTACGGTAAGCGTGCAGGGGTTCTGTCAAGGACAAATGGCGCTTATCAAATTACCTGCATCGCGGCGACAAGTTGAGCCTTCGCAACAGGAAACAATCGACCACCTTGCCTGGTGTAACCAGCGGCTTGTCCAGCTCAATAGCCGCACTAGCTATTTTATGCCTGCCTGTTATGGCGTCTCGCTGGGCTTGGGCTTAACAGCCGGTGCCATAAGCGATCGTTTTGGTTTGGGAGTGGCCGCGGTAACAAAAGAGCTCATTAGCCAACAGTTAAATGAGCAATCGACTCAGTTACCTGAAGGTGATCAGCGCACCCGAACTCTTTTTCGGCAGATGGCCGCGGACAACCGGCATCATGCGCAACTTTCTGTGGAAGCCAGTGGTACTCGCTTTCCTGCGCCGGTCAAATGGGGGATTCGCATTTTTACAGGTGGCATCTTGAAAGTGGCTTACTACACTTAGCTTTTGGTTTGCGTCGTTTCTTGACGGATGGCGTGTTATAGCCAACCATCAATAGAGTCAAAGCGGCAGTAAAAGAAAGGTGTCGGCAAGGTAGGCAAGTAGGGGCCGCGGGAGTGCCAGCTAGGTGCTTCTACATCAGCTCGGTTGAAAGGACCAATGTCGGCTATAGCATAAACGTCACCATGGAAAAGGAGTAAGACGATGCTAGGTAATGCAATGCTATTTTTGATTATCGCCATTGTTGCGGGGGTATTGGGTTTCTCGGGTATTGCCGGGGTTGCTTCAACCATTGCGCAGGTCTTGTTCGCGATCTTTCTCATTCTGTTTTTGGTGTCGTTATTCACCGGTCGTCGCCGCTGAAGCAACCAAAGATTAATGAAAAAAGCCCCTGATAAGGGGCTTTTTACTACGCAGGTATTTTTGCTTGCTACAGACGAGAAAGGGCGTTTTAAGCGTCAATCCGCTTATATTTCATGCGCTTCGGAGTGTCGTTGCCAACCCGCTTTTTATGATCTTCTTCATATTCTGTATAGTTGCCATCGAAGAAGACCACCTCTGAATCCCCTTCAAATGCCAGAATGTGCGTGGCAATGCGATCCAGGAACCAGCGGTCATGTGAAATCACCATTGCGCAGCCAGGGAAGGCCAGCAAGGCTTCTTCAAGAGCGCGTAGGGTCTCAATGTCCAGGTCATTAGAAGGCTCATCCAGCAGCAATACGTTAGCGCCTTGCTTTAACGTTTGTGCAAGCTGAAGGCGACCGCGTTCGCCGCCTGAAAGCTCATCTAAACGCTTCTGCTGGTCGTTACCCTTAAAGTTGAAACGGCCAACGTAAGCACGAGAAGAGACTTCATAGCCATTAATATTGAGAATGTCTTGACCATCTGATACCGCCTCCCAAACGGTCTGCTTGTCGTCTAACGCATCGCGAAGCTGCTCCACGTAAGCGATATTGACTGTTTCGCCGATAACGACTTCGCCTGCGTCGGGCTGCTCTTTGCCAGTGATTAGCTTGAAGAGAGTTGACTTACCTGCCCCGTTGCCGCCAACGATACCAACGATGGCCCCTTGAGGAATGGTAAACGAAAGGTCTTGGTAGAGGAGTTTTTCATCAAAACGTTTGGCCACGTTATGAAACTCAATAACCTTATCGCCCAGGCGTGGACCAGGCGGAATATAGATTTCATTGGTCTCATTACGCTTCTGGAAATCGCCAGATTGCATTTCTTCAAAACGGTTAAGGCGAGCCTTGCTTTTTGCCTGGCGTCCTTTAGCGTTACTGCGTACCCACTCAAGTTCTTGCTTAATCGCTTTTTGGCGAGTGGCTTCCTGCTTGGCTTCCTGGGAGAGGCGCTGATCTTTCTGCTCAAGCCACTGAGAATAGTTGCCTTCGAAGGGGATGCCTTGGCCACGATCCAGCTCTAAAATCCAGCCCGCGACATTATCAAGGAAATAACGGTCGTGGGTAATGGCAACTACAGTGCCGTTGTAGTCATGCAGGAAGCGTTCGAGCCACGCTACCGACTCTGCATCCAAGTGGTTGGTAGGCTCGTCGAGCAGCAGCATGTCTGGGCTGGAAAGTAGCAATCGGCAGAGGGCTACACGACGACGCTCACCACCCGACAAGTTGCCTACCTTAGCGTCCCAGGGGGGAAGACGCAGCGCTTCGGCAGCGACTTCAAGTTTACGCTCAAGGTTGTGAGCATCAGCAGCTTCGATGATGTTTTCGAGGCGTGCTTGCTCGCTTGCTAGGGCATCGAAGTCAGCATCAGGCTCAGCGTAAGCAGCGTACACTGCGTCCAGCTTCTCTTGAGCTTCTTTAATCGCGCCTAAAGCCTCTTCGACGGTATCGCGAACACTCTTTTCGTCGTCAAGCTGTGGCTCCTGGGGGAGGTAGCCTACATTGATGCCTGGCATCGGACGAGCTTCACCTTCAAACTCTTTATCGACACCGGCCATGATACGTAGCAGTGTGGACTTACCTGCACCGTTCAAGCCGAGAACACCAATCTTGGCGCCCGGGAAGAACGACAGTGAAATGTCCTTGAGAATTTGCTTTTTGGGCGGCACAACTTTGCCAACCCGGTTCATGGTGAATACGTATTGCGCCATGGAAATCCGTTTGGTTGATGGAAAAAAAGAGGCTCAGCAGCGTGCTGGCTTAAAACGTAGAGCTTAAAACGTAGATGATAGTGCTCAGCGCAAACAAAGACCAGAATAGCAGCTTAAAAGGCGCTATTCTGGATTCTTGGTGCAGCGGTATTTTTAAAGAAGCTATCGATTAAAAAAGCTGCCGAGCTAGTGAAACTATCTAGGAAGCGAGCTTCCTCAGATTTAAATAACGTTTAACTAGCAGTAGGGTGGGGCAATTAAGCCCAAAGCGAGAGCTTGTTGAAGTTTTGAGCTTTGTATCGACTTACTCTTCTTCTTCATCCCAATCGTCTTCAATAGCACGCTGTAGTCTACGTTCTTCAAGCCATGCTTCTACCTGACGGCGAGCACGTAGCGTATCTGCTTTGCTGGGTTTGCTTTTGCCATAATGGTCATCGTTGACGGCATCTAAGTTATCAAACTCATCAGTATCAAGCGCATCGGCGGTGTAGGTTTCACGATTTAAGGGGTCACGGCTCATGGTATGCCCTCCAACCCAAGCCGGCACGCCGGCATAACAGTGGCTTCCTGTCTAATACCTTGCTAGCCAATACATTGTTAGCACGATGATTGGTCAAGAAGCTCCCAGCACGTCAGTGTTTCGTGAGTGCTTAGCCGCTATATAACGTCGCCTGGGTTGAAATGCAAGTTAATATTTTTGATTTGTGTAAGTTTAATCTACTCAGCATGCTTCCGTTGCTGTAGATCGGCAAGTGCCAGTTGGGCTTCGACGCGCTCTGTCACGTCTTTCTGAACGCCGATGTAATACATCAAATTATCTGCTTCGTCATAGACGGGCGTGATCGATAGCTCATTCCAAAACATCGTGCCGTCTTTACGGTAGTTGCGCAGCACTTCCCGCGAAGGACGGCCCTCTTTCAATGCTTCCCTGATCGATACAAGGGCGTCTTGATCGCGGTCTTCGTTTTGTAAAAAACGGCAGTCGCGATAAAGGATTTCATCGGCACTATAGCCGGTCAACCGCTCAAACCCTTTGTTAACATAGATAAGTATATGTTCGTCGCCTTCTTGCTCTGCAACGACAATGCCATCTTCTGAAGCGTCAACAATGCGTTCGAGTAGCTCCGGGCTAATTAAGGGAGATCGTTTCATCAATAGGTTCCTGTTGCTGCTCTCATTCTTCCCTAGCCATGGCGTTGTCTAGCAACGTAGGCTCTCTTTATGGTTATGCAGGCTTTAATGGTTGTGCAGACTTTATGGTTATGCAGGACTATGCGGCATTTCAAATCACCAAACAATTCCACATTACCAAATAAAGGTAGAGTAGCAAAAACGGCTAACTACCGCTGCCTATCTCATCATCATGGCGGCCGTTGTCATGCATTGCAATCCACTATGGCGATCAGTTAGGTCTATCTCATAGGGCTGTTTGTTAGGGCTCTCTTGGAAGGCTGTTTCTGAGGACTGCCCATAAAAGCTATTTTCTAGCAGCCTGCTGGCTCCCGTTATAACCAATGAGGGAGAAGTGGGGTAGTTATGGTGCTGTGTTCTTCTCTTTTCAGACGCTCATGCCAGCGAAGTTGAGATGCGCAATGTTGGGCCATGCTGGTTCCTTGGCTGTTGCTAATATAAGGTGACAGAATACTGCTAGGAAGCCTTAATAACATGCATAGGGGGACGGGGATGTCTCGCATCCATATTCGTTATTGTACGCAATGCCAGTGGCTGCTGCGTAGTGCTTGGTACGCTCAAGAACTACTCTCAACGTTTGGCGAACGCTTGTCTGAAGTAGCACTTTCACCCTCCCATGGGGGGACATTTGAAATATGGTGTGATGGTGAGTTGCTATGGGAGCGTAAACGCGACGGTGGGTTTCCAGATATTAAATCCCTTAAGCAACAGGTCCGAGATCATATCGAACCAAACCTCAATCTAGGGCATCTTGACCGATGAGTCAGGACCGCCAAGCAATTTTATACGGGCTAGGAGCCGTTGCCTTGTGGTCCACTGTTGCCACTGCCTTCAAAGTTGCCCTGAGCTGGATGAGCCCATTAGAGCTGATGTGGTTGGCGGCATTGATATCTTGGATGCTGATGGGGGCGTTAGTGATAAAGCAAGGCAATCTAATGTGGGCGCTACGTAGTGGCTGGAAGACTGCAGCTTGGGCGGGGATGATGAATCCTGTTGCCTATTATCTAGTGCTTTTCGCTGCTTATGATCGATTGCCTGGGCAAGAAGCAATGGCGCTGAACTATACGTGGGCGCTGGCGATGGCATTCTTGGCTGTACCTATATTAGGTCAGCGCTTAACGCGATTAGATGTGTTGGCTGGTTTGGTGGCTTATTCTGGTGTTTGGGTGATTGCGACGCGAGGACGTGTCATAAACGTCGCGTTTGAAGACCCTTTAGGTGTAGCGTTGGCGCTAACGTCGACACTACTTTGGGCTCTCTATTGGTTACTCAATGTAAAGGATGCACGCCAGCCCTTAATCGCACAGTGGCAAAATTTTAGCGTTGGGTTGCCCGTACTAACGATCTTACTGTTGTTAGGACCTGGCTTTAAGTGGCATGGATGGCCTGCCATTGGAGCGGGTGTATACGTTGGTCTCTTTGAAATGGGAGTCGCTTTCATACTTTGGCAAATGGCGGTGCAAAAAGTCTCCCGCACAGCCAAAGTGTCTAACCTTATTTTCCTATCTCCTCCTGTTTCATTGCTGCTGCTTTATTTTGTGGTGGGTGAGCCACTGTTAGTGTCAACACTGGTAGGTTTAGTGTTGATTCTATTCGGACTTGCGCTTCAACAGCTTCCAGCCCGTCGAATAGTTAAAATCGAATAGGAATGTTTTTTTAAGCATTTTATTGTAAAGTTTTGTGACTTTTGGTTTCATGGTGCCCTGGTAGCGCTAATGCAATTAAATTAGGCTAGTTTGAAGGTGCTAATGCTTATTTCTGAGGCGCTTTGGTTGGGTGCTGATGATATGCGCTTGAGTTGGGAAAAAGTGCCGATGAGCAGTAATGGCGAGCTGGCAGTATAAGGTACTGAAAAAGCATGCTGTTTCTCGTTAAGAGCAGGAAACGTTCACTGGGGATCATGGCTATGAAAGGCAACGTTACAATGAAATTGAAAAACTTATTTTCACATCGCGCTTTCCGGCCTTTAACGGTCACTACACTGGCACTGTTTCCGCTTTCTGCGATGGCACAGTCGCTGCCGGCAAGTTTGTACGCTCCAGGTACCACTGATCTATCAAGCACTATTCAACAAACCATCATCACAAATCCTCAAGTCAATGCTGCGTGGTCGAATTTTAGCGCCTCAGGTAGCGACGTCAGAGGCGCCAGAGGCAACTATTTGCCGACAATTGATGTAACTGCAGGTGTTGGTCGGCAAGACCAGCAAAATGATGGGCGCGGTAGCTACAGCTCAGACTTTGCAGAATTAACACTTAACCAGATGGTATTTGATGGCTTTGCTACACGTAGCGAAGTTGAGCGCTTAAGCCGTGCTAGATTGATTGCATACTTTGAGCTGCTTGGTGCAAGTGAAGAGATCACTCTTGAAGCTTTCCGGGCGTATGTCGATGTGCTCCGTCATCGAGAGTTAGTTCGCTTGGCTCAGGATAACTATCGAGAACACCAGCGTGTCTTTCGGCAAATTGAAGAGCGAACTCTCTCCGGCGCTGGTCGGGGCGTTGATTTAGAACAGATAAGCGGTAGGCTGGCGCTTGCTGAATCCAACCTGATGTCTGAGGCCTCCAACCTTCATGATGTGACAGCTCGTTTTCAGCGCATCGTTGGAACGTTGCCAGCACAAAATATGCTGCCAGCCCCTTCGCTGGCTAATGACTTACCAGGAGATGTAAGTCAAGCGATAGAAATGGCTTTTCAGGGCAATCCTGAGTTCCATGCAGCTATTGAGAATATCGCTGTGAAACGGGCTGAACTTGAGGGGGCGCGGTCAGCCTATATGCCGCGTTTAGACATCCAAGGTCGCACAGGAACCAATAACCAAAGCGATTCGGTTTCGGGCCGACGGGATGAGCACAGCATCCAACTGGTAGCCAGCATGAATCTGTACCGTGGTGGTTCCGATCAAGCTGCATTTAATGCGGCGACTACACGTATTGAGCAGGCTGAAAATCAGCGAGAAACAGCTTGTACAAATGTTAGACAGACCACGCAAATTGCCTACAATGATACTCAGCGTTTAAGTGAGCAGCTGAATTATCTCAATGAGCACCGCCAATCGATTGACCGAGTGCGGGGAGCCTATCAGCAGCAGTTTGATATTGGGCAACGCACTTTGTTGGATGTTCTAGACAGTGAGAATGAGTTTTTTGAGGCCAGTCGCGCCTACTCCAATGCACAGTTCGATTTGACCTTGGCGCAGGCACGCACCCTTGCAGCGATGGGCAAATTAATGCAAACGCTGCAAGTAACACGGGATGATATCCCGACCCTTAGCGAGCTTGGTTACGAGGATATGGCAGAAAATATAAGAATGGCGTGTGCTGTGGATGGTCCACGTGGTTTTACACTGGATGATTTCACTCGTGGCATCTCTGCGCTTCCTAGTGAGGCCCGTTAATCAATATGTCTTCGTTATGATATGAAGACTATAGTCTGAGGTTTCTGTGACGCAAAGTAAGCTGACAGTATCTGGGGCCGCTTCTATTAAAGAGCAATCACCCACCGATGAGTTGCTGGAGTGTTTAAAAACAGTTGCTTCTTATCATCAGCATGAGGTGTCACATGAAGCCTTAAGGGCTGGCTTACCTTTGGAGGAAGGCAAGCTTATTCCATCGGTATTTGCACGGGCGGCTTCGCGGGCGGGGTTAACCGCCAGAATTGTAAAAAGCAATTTGTCGGCACTGAACCCGGCTCTGTTTCCGATGATTCTACTGCTGGAGCCTGGCCGTGCTTGTGTGCTTTTAGGGCTGGATCTCAAGCAGCAAAAGGCCCGAGTTATCTTCCCTGAGCTTTCAGAGGCCGATATCGAGGTATCTTTGGAAGAGCTTTATTCCGCGTATAGCGGAGAAGCAATTTATGTACGCCCTAAGTTTCGCGTAGACAGCACCTCTGAGCCTGGAGTTAAAAAGAGCCGAAACCAACACTGGTTCTGGGGTGTTATTCGTGAAAATAGGCGGCTATACCGCGATATTTTGTTTGGCTCTATCGCGATCAACCTGTTTGCAATAGCAATGCCACTATTTGTGCTCAACGTCTATGACCGGGTAGTGCCAAACCAAGCGACCGAAACATTGTGGGTACTCGCTTGGGGTATCTTTATCGTGCTGTGTTTTGACTTAGCACTGCGCTTAATGCGCAGCAGCTTTGTTGATTTAGCTGCTAGCCGAGCTGATGTGAAGCTTTCCTCTTCCATCATGGCCAAAGTGCTGGGAATGCGTTTAGAGGAGCGGCCTGCCTCTACAGGGTCGTTCACTGCCACGCTGCAATCGTTTGAATCTGTGAGAGCGTTTATTGGTTCCGCAACGGTTATCGGCATTGTGGATTTACCTTTTGTGCTGCTCTTTGCTGGCATCATCGCGTTAATTAACCCATGGCTAGTATTGCCTGTGCTGGTTGGGATTGTGTTTGTTCTGCTTTATGCCCTTGCAGCGCAGGGCAAGCTGCATGAGCTTTCACAAACCACATGGGAAGTGGGGGCGCAGCGTAATGCGCTACTAGTTGAGTCGGTTTCACAGCTTGAAAATGTGAAAGCACTAAGAGCAGAAAGCCGTATTCAGCGCCACTGGGAAAAAGCCTCTGCTTTTCTATCCAGAACGGCAGCGCAGCTACGCTTGGTGAGTACGTCGGTATCTAATGTCGCTCAGTGGGCGCAGCATAGCGTAGCGGTGTGCGTAATAATTGTTGGGGTCTACCAGATCATCGAGGGAAACCTGAGTCAGGGTGGGTTAATTGCTGCCTATATGCTGTCCTCTCGCGCCATGGCGCCGATTAGCCAAGCGGCTGCTTTGTTGGCTCAGTACCATCAATCTTCGACAGCGCTAGAGTCGTTGAATAATGTGATGGATAAGCAGGTTGAGCGACGTGAAGGTAAGGCCTACGTAGAGAAACCCAGTGTTGCTGGTAGCATTCGTCTAGAAAAAGTGACATTGCGTTACCCAAATGAAGAGAGGGAGGCGCTGCGAGACGTTTCTATTTCAATAAAGGCGGGAGAAAAAGTTGCCTTACTTGGCCGAATTGGCTGCGGTAAGTCCTCTCTCAATAAGCTTGTATTGGGTTTTTACCAACCCACTTCAGGTGCTGTATTGGTTGATAACGTTGATATTCGCCAGTTGGATCCGCTTCAATTGCGCCGCCACATTGGCTATGTACCTCAAGATGTTAGCCTTTTTGCTGGCTCATTACGCGACAATATTGTGGCAGGAGGTGGGAGCGATCGTGTTGATGATGAAGCTCTGCTTAGGGCCATCGAAATCGCTGGGTTGGAGCCGCTAGTTAATAGTCACCCTAATGGGGCCGATCTTCAGGTAGGCGAACGCGGGCAAGCACTTTCTGGTGGGCAGAAACAGGCGGTCGCCATTGCTAGGGCGCTTGTGCAAGATCCGCCCATCTTACTATTAGATGAGCCAACTAGCTCAATGGACAACGCCAGTGAGGAGGCGTTTAAAGCCAACCTCACCAAAGTGTCCGCAGGAAAAACGATATTGGTGGTGACTCATCGCACCTCATTACTTTCTCTTGTGGATCGCATCATTGTGATGGATGCCGGTAAAGTGGTAGCTGATGGCCCTCGTGACACTGTGGTTGAAGCATTACGCAAAGGACAGATTGGGAGGGCATCGTAATGGCTAAAAAAAACCCCTCAACCTCCGAGCAGAAAGGCTTCGAAGCAATAGGGCGTTTTTCAGAAAAAGGTCAAAAACCGTTCCGTCCTTTTATTGACCGTCTATTTGCACGGCGTGTTACCTCTGCGCACTTAAATCGTGACTGGGCTAGTGATACTGATTGGGCGCGGATGCAGCAAGAGCCTATTCGTGCTCGTCTATTTCTCTATACCGTTTTGCTTACCTTTATTGCGCTGTTCTTATGGGCATATTTTGCTCCGATTGACGAAGTTACCCGTGGAGCTGGGCGAGTGATTCCCGCTAGCCAGCTGCAGCGTATCCAGTCGTTTGATGGCGGGGTGGTTCAGCAGATTATGGTGAGAGAGGGGCAGGTAGTAAGTGCAGGCGAAGTACTTATGCAAATTGACCCTACTCGCTTTGTTTCTGACTTTCGAGAAAATCGGGCGCAAAGCTTTGCGCTTGAAGCGCGTGCAGAGCGTTTGCGTGCATTGGCGACGGACTCGGCCTTTGAGCCGAGTGATGAGTTGCGTCAAGAAGTACCCAGTATTGTGATGCAAGAGCGGGAAGTGTACGAAAGTAGGCGCGAGGAGCTTAGAGAGCAGGAAACCGTGCTGAATGATCGTATTAGGCAGCGCAGAGAAGAGTTAAGAGAAGCTCAGGCGAGGCGCGATACTGCGCAGCGTGAAGCGAATATGGCGAGTCAAGAACTGAACTTAACCCGCCCCTTGCTTACCTCAGGCGCTGTGTCAGAAGTGGAAGTGCTCCGCCTGCAGCGTGAAGTTTCCCGGGCCACCGGCGAGCGAAGCCAAGCCGATGCGGCTGTGTCACGTTTGCAAGCTGCTGTAGAGGAAGCGCAAACGCAGCTGCGCGAGTTAGGGGCTGAGCGAAGGAGCGAGTGGCGCCATGACTTGGCCCAAGTTCTAGGTGATCTCAATGCGTTGCAACAATCGGGGACTGGCTTGCAAGATCGAGTTCGGCTGACTGAAATTCGCTCGCCGGTTGACGGTATTGTCCAGCGACTTCATATCAACACTATTGGGGGGGTTGCCCAGCCGGGTCAAGAGGTCGTCGAAATTGTTCCCAGTGATGAGCAGTTACTGGTAGAAGCGCGGATCGCCCCTCAAGATATTGCGTTTTTGCATCCTGGCCAGCCAGCAACTATCAAGCTGACTGCTTACGACTATGCCATTTATGGAGGGTTGAAAGCCGAGCTTGATCACATTAGTGCAGACACCATCACTGATGATGATGGCAATACCTTCTACTTGGTGCGCGTGCGCAGCTCGGAAGATGAAAGCATCGCTGAGCGGCTTCAAGTGATTCCAGGGATGACAGCGCAGGTAGATATTGTGACAGGTAAGCGGACGGTGATGCAGTTCTTGCTAAAACCGGTTTTAAGAGCATGGCGAGATTCCATGGGGGAGCGCTAATGAGACACTGGTTCATAACAGCAGATGGCAGCCTAAAAGCTCGCTGGAAAAAAGCGTTTCCGAACACTGCTGCATTAACGCCCGATTCATTGCGCGGCCAGGTTCAGCTCAACGATATAGTTTGGTTGCTAACAACAGTTGAGGAGTGGAGCTCCCTCATTGATGTGGCTACCAAGCAAGGAGCAATCACGGTAGTGATGAGTTACGCGGCTGATGATCGTGAAGCCTTAAAAGCGCTTGACCTTGGCGCGAGAGGTTATGTGCATACACTTGCAGCCCCTGAAGTGCTAAAGCAAGTCGCACTTGTTGTAGCGAATCAAGGAGTTTGGGTCGGGCAAGCGTTGCTTGCAAAAGTTTTAGGCGGGTCATTCAAAGCGCTACAGCAGCGAGGTGAAAGAAGTACTAATCATTACAGTGAAAGTTTGGAACTATTGACCGAACGGGAGATGGTTGTAGCACGAGCAGTTGCACAGGGAGCCACTAATAAAGAGGTTGCTCGTCAGTTGGATATTACTGAACGAACGGTGAAGGCTCATTTGAGCGCTATTTTCAGAAAGCTAGTAGTGCGTGATCGTCTGCAGCTAATGTTAAAGCTCTCCACACTAACTCAATAACTCGCTTCTTTTTCAGAAAGGGTTTCGCTGTGAAGGCGAAGCCCTTTTTTTATGCCCCTATTTCATGTCCAACAGTACAATATTTATCGCTAGCTATTTCCCCTATCCTCTGCTCATAAGCCGTATTTTCGACTAGCCCAGGTGCCCGTGTCAGGCGCCAGCAACGTGCTAGCAAGCGGCCCCTTTTGTTTCTCGAGGATCAATTTCATGGCAACGGCTACCGTCATATCCATTACAGGCCAAGCTTGGGCGCGCGACGAAAGTGGTAATTTACGCGAGCTCCGCATAGGAGATGTCTTACAAGAGGGTGAGACGCTCATTACCTCAAATAATGGCCGGGTAGAGCTGGATTTTGCTGACAGTAGCGGTGCCAATGTTATTGAAGGTGGTCAATCAGTTGTTGTCACGCCTGAATTAGATAGTGATCTCATCGTCGCTACGGAAGATGCCAGTGTGCGGGATGGCGATCTTGAGGCTCTTCTGGCGGCTTTGGAAAATGAAGAGGGGGATCTTCTAGAGCTGCTAGACGCTACAGCTGCTGGGGGGGCTGGTGGTGGTGGCGGTGATGGGCACAGTTTCGTTCGAGTGGCGCGTATTGCTGAAGAAACTGATCCGCTAATTTTTAGTACCGAAGGTGGCCTCGACGCAGGCGAGTTTGTTGAATTTGGTGGGGGCGGTGTAGCTGCTGCGGTAGACATAGATGACGCAGACGCAGACGCAGACGCAGATGCAGATGCAGATGCAGATGCCGATGCCGATGCCGATGCTGACGCTGATTCGGATGCAGATGCTGACGCTGATGCTGATGCTGATGCTGATGCGGATGCTGATGCTGATGCTGATGCGGATGCTGATGCGGATGCGGATGCGGATGCCGATGCCGATGCTGACGCAGATGCCGATGCAGACGCGGATGCTGATGCCGACGCGGATGCCGACGCAGATGCCGACGCAGATGCAGATGCAGATGCTGATGCTGATGCTGATTCAGACGCGGATGCGGACGCTGACGCGGACGCGGATGCCGACGCTGATGCAGATGCAGATGCAGATGCCGACGCCGATGCGGACGCTGACGCCGATGCAGATGCCGACGCGGATGCGGATGCTGACGCAGATGCCGATGCGGATGCAGACGCCGATGCAGACGCGGATGCGGATGCAGACGCTGATGCAGATGCAGATGCTGACGCAGACGCAGACGCAGACGCAGACGCAGACGCAGACGCAGACGCTGATTCAGACGCGGATGCTGACGCGGACGCAGATGCCGACGCAGATGCGGATGCTGACGCCGATGCCGATGCCGATGCGGATGCCGATGCTGACGCTGATGCGGATGCAGATGCAGATGCGGATGCAGATGCTGACGCGGATGCCGATGCCGACGCAGATGCAGATGCTGACGCTGACGCTGACGCTGACGCTGATGCTGATGCAGATGCAGATGCAGATGCAGACGCTGATGCGGATGCGGATGCGGATGCGGATGCGGATGCGGATGCGGATGCCGATGCCGATGCCGATTCTGACGCAGATGCCGATGCCGATGCCGATGCAGACGCGGATGCTGATGCTGATGCTGATGCTGATGCTGATGCCGATGCCGATGCCGATGCCGATGCTGACGCGGATGCTGACGCGGACGCAGACGCTGATGCGGATGCTGACGCCGATGCCGATGCCGATGCCGATGCCGATGCCGACGCGGATGCAGATGCAGATGCAGATGCAGATGCGGACGCTGATGCAGATGCTGATGCAGATGCTGACGCTGACGCTGACGCTGACGCTGACGCAGATGCCGATGCAGACGCGGATGCCGATGCCGATGCCGATGCCGATGCTGACGCGGATGCCGATGCTGACGCTGACGCGGATGCGGATGCGGATGCGGATGCCGACGCCGACGCCGACGCCGACGCGGATGCGGACGCCGACGCGGATGCAGATGCAGATGCAGATGCAGATGCCGACGCCGATGCGGATGCTGACGCAGATGCCGATGCGGATGCCGACGCTGATGCAGATGCTGACGCGGATGCCGATGCCGATGCCGATGCCGATTCCGATGCTGACGCAGATGCCGATGCAGATGCAGACGCAGATGCCGATGCAGACGCAGACGCAGACGCAGACGCAGACGCAGACGCAGACGCGGACGCAGATGCTGATGCCGATGCCGATGCCGATGCCGATGCCGATGCCGATGCTGACGCGGATGCCGATGCTGACGCGGATGCCGACGCCGACGCCGACGCGGATGCGGATGCAGATGCCGATGCGGACGCCGACGCGGATGCAGACGCAGACGCAGACGCTGATGCAGATGCAGATGCGGATGCAGATGCAGATGCAGATGCTGATGCTGATGCTGATGCTGATGCTGATGCTGACGCGGATGCAGATGCAGATGCTGACGCAGATGCAGATGCAGATGCTGATGCTGATGCAGATGCTGACGCGGATGCCGACGCCGACGCGGATGCCGATGCGGACGCCGACGCGGATGCAGACGCAGACGCTGATGCTGACGCCGATGCAGATGCAGATGCAGATGCAGATGCAGATGCAGATGCAGATGCAGATGCTGACGCGGATGCGGATGCAGATGCTGATGCGGATGCCGACGCTGATGCAGATGCTGACGCGGATGCCGATGCCGATGCCGATGCCGATGCCGATGCCGATGCCGATGCCGATGCCGATGCCGATGCCGATGCTGACGCAGACGCGGATGCGGATGCTGATGCCGATGCTGACGCGGATGCCGACGCGGATGCCGACGCGGATGCAGATGCCGACGCGGATGCAGACGCCGACGCCGACGCCGACGCTGATGCTGACGCCGATGCGGATGCAGATGCAGACGCTGATGCAGATGCAGATGCGGATGCGGATGCAGATGCTGACGCGGATGCGGATGCGGATGCAGACGCAGATGCCGATGCCGATGCGGACGCGGATGCAGATGCAGACGCGGATGCTGACGCCGATGCGGATGCCGATGCGGATGCAGATGCGGATGCAGATGCCGATGCGGACGCCGACGCGGATGCAGATGCAGATGCAGATGCAGACGCGGATGCAGACGCGGATGCGGATGCGGATGCGGATGCAGATGCTGACGCAGATGCCGATGCGGACGCAGATGCAGATGCAGATGCAGATGCAGATGCTGACGCGGATGCCGACGCAGATGCTGACGCCGATGCGGATGCAGATGCGGACGCCGATGCAGATGCGGACGCTGATGCTGACGCGGATGCCGATGCAGATGCGGATGCTGACGCAGATGCCGATGCCGACGCTGATGCGGATGCGGACGCCGATGCGGATGCCGACGCAGATGCTGACGCCGATGCGGATGCGGATGCGGATGCGGATGCAGACGCAGATGCAGATGCCGATGCCGATGCCGATGCCGATGCCGATGCCGATGCCGATGCCGATGCAGACGCGGATGCTGACGCCGATGCTGATGCGGATGCTGACGCAGATGCCGATGCCGATGCGGATGCCGATGCGGATGCAGATGCCGATGCCGATGCCGATGCCGATGCGGACGCCGACGCGGATGCAGATGCAGACGCGGATGCAGATGCTGACGCAGATGCCGATGCGGACGCCGATGCAGATGCCGACGCAGATGCAGATGCAGACGCCGATGCAGACGCAGACGCAGATGCGGATGCGGATGCTGACGCAGATGCCGACGCGGATGCCGATGCGGATGCAGATGCAGATGCCGATGCGGACGCCGATGCTGATGCTGATGCTGATGCTGATGCTGATGCTGATGCTGATGCTGATGCTGATGCTGATGCAGACGCCGATGCGGATGCCGACGCCGATGCGGATGCAGATGCTGACGCCGATGCTGATGTTGATTTGGAAGCTACTGTCACCATCGACACCATCGCCGGTGATGACATAATCAACGGCGAAGAAGCCACCCAGATCATCACTGTGACCGGTACGGTAGGTGGCGATGCCCGTGAAGGCGACACTGTCACCCTGACCGTGGGCGACGAGACCTTTACTGGCCAAGTCGGTGCAGATCTGACTTACGCCATCGATGTTCCAGGCTCGCTGTTAGCGGACAACAACAGTGTTACTGCCGAAGTCACCGGTAGCGACGACGCGGGTAACGACTACCGCGCCGAGGCTGACCGTGACTACGGTGTCAACCTGGACGCCACTGCCACCATCACCATCGACACCATTGCCGATGACGACGTGATCAACGGCGAAGAAGCCACTCAGACCATCACCGTGACCGGTACGGTAGGCGGCGACGCCCGCGAAGGCGACACCGTCACTCTGACCGTGGGTGACGAGACCTTTACTGGCCAAGTCGGTGCAGATCTGACTTACGCCATCGATGTCCCAGGCTCGCTGTTAGCGGACAACAACAGTGTTACTGCCGAAGTCACCGGTAGCGACGACGCGGGTAACGACTACCGCGCCGAGGCTGACCGTGACTACGGCGTTAACCTGGA
>NZ_NWUX01000037.1 GCF_002374315.1 Vreelandella nigrificans
TGACAAACCAAGGTTTTTACACCTTATTCACCGCTGGTAACGCTTGGCGTCCCCGGCAGCGGATGCGTACTTTACGGATTCGCTGCCGCTTTGGCAAGAGAGTTTTGTAAAAAAATTTCCTAACTCGTTACGCTTCCCTTTCCCTGCTGATTTAAGCGAAGCACTAGCGCTACTTCTTACCTCTTATTTCCTCTACTTGCTGCCTCTTCTTACCACCTCGGTTCTTACGGCTTGCGCTCTTACACCTCTCTATATGCCACGCAGCGAACTCGACACCAGTGAATCCGAGCTGATATCCGCGATGCTACGAGCCCCGGTAAGCGTCATCGCAACCCGCATCTCTTTTTCGAATAGCTCAAGTAAGTGGGAGACACCAGCTTCTCCCGCCGTAGCGAGCGCATAGATGAAGGCACGTCCAATCAGGGCGGTATCCGCACCAAGTGCAATCATTCTCACAACATCAAGACCGCTGCGCACACCGGAATCGGCCAAAATGGTCAAATCTCCTTTGACGGCATCCGCAATAGCAGGCAAAGCACGAGCGGTTGAGGGAACCCCATCAAGCTGACGGCCACCGTGATTGGAAACAACAATGCCATCGGCACCAAAGCGAACCGCATCGCGGGCATCTTCAGCATCGAGTATGCCCTTAATGATCATCGGGCCATCCCAGAGCTCACGGATCCACTCTAGGTCTTTCCAGGAAATGGCCGGATCAAAGTTGTCACCAAGCCAGGCAATATAGTCCTCAAGCTCCGTTGGCTTACCACGATAATCGGACACATTACCCAGGTCATGGGGGCGGCCATGAATACCCACATCCCAGGCCCAAAGAGGATGCATTGCGGCCTGGAGCATACGCCTCATTGGCCCATGCTTACCGCTCATGCCGGAGTGGGCATCACGATAACGCGCGCCTGGCACGGGCATGTCGACGGTAAATACCAACGTTTTGACCCCAGCAGCCTTGGCCCGCTCAAGGACATGCTTCATAAAGCCTCTATCCTTTAGCACATAGAGCTGAAACCAGATGGGCCGATCAACTGCCGCAGCGACTTCACCGATAGGGCATACCGATACTGTCGATAGCGTGAACGGTATGCCTTTTTTGGTAGCCGCCCGCGCTGCCTGTACTTCACCACGCCTAGCGTACATACCGGTCAGCCCTACTGGGGCCAAGGCAACAGGCATGGCAAGGGTTTCACCGAATAGCTCGGTCTCTAGTGATAGCGATGACATATCTTTCAGCACGCGCTGGCGCAACGCCACACCGGCAAGATCATCAACATTTCTCCGCAGCGTATGCTCCGCGTAAGATCCCCCATCAGCATAGTGAAAGAGAAAAGGGGGGAGACGGCGCTTGGCAGCTTGGCGGTAGTCCGTAGATGCTGAAATGATCATGGCAAGCCCTATGCAATAAGATAGATGCGCTACTACAAGAAACAGATGCACTATCCACAGGTAGTCATCGAAGAGTCGGTGTTAAGCGCCCAAAGTCTGTAAATTGGTTTTACCAATTTACAAAAAATATGGCCTCAACATTAGTGAGAGGCTGTGATCGTGTCAAACCAGGATCACACTCTTCGGTGCTTTTCAGACCTATACTTTAGTTCAAAGCCGTCCGACTGCTACTATTAGCAAGCGGTTGGCTAACGATTTACTGTTGAGCCAACCCTTCAAAGCCCCTATTATTGGTCTTACCAATTAAAGGGGCTTTATCCAATGGCTTACCCACCGCTCCGCCAGCAGCGCTTGGCCGATGTTATTACTGAACGCCTTGAAGCTATGATTCTTGAAGGCAGCTTAAAACCTGGCCAACGCCTACCGCCCGAGCGTGAGCTTGCCGAGCGGTTTGGAGTATCGCGCCCATCGCTGCGCGAAGCGATTCAGAAACTTGCTGCCCGCGGCCTGCTCACTAGCCGACAGGGTGGTGGTACCTTCGTGAATGAGGCACTGAACAGCGGCTACACAGACCCACTACTAGAGATGATGTCTCGTCATAACGAATTTCATCTCGACCTGCTTGAGTTTCGCGATGCTATGGAAGGCATTTCTGCTTATTATGCCGCGCTACGCTCAACGCCCGCGGATAAAGCCATACTGATTCAGCGCTTTGAAGAGCTTGATGGCGGTTTTGTCGGTGCCAATCCTGCCCAAGAAGCCAAGCTCGATGCCGCCTTCCATCTCGCTATTGCCGAAGCCGCACATAACGTATTACTCCTGCACACAATTCGGGGAATCTTCCATTTATTAGAACAAAGCATCGTCGATAACTTGGCGCACTTGTTTGCTAAGCCTGACTCACGCAGTCAGCTTATGAAACAACACCGTGCGCTGCTGGATGCAATTCTGGAAGGTCGCGCAGAGGATGCGCGCGCCCGTGCCCACGAACACTTGGTATACGTTGAAGAAGGGTTATTGGAAATGGCCAGGGCAGAAACCCGTGCCCAGCGAGCGCTGCGCCGCGCTCAAGGCACAAGTAGTGCGCCAGCATGATTAGCCAGCCGTTACGTTGGCGCCTACTGTGGTTGATCGCAATCTTCCTGGGCTTGATGCTATGTATGTGGCAAGCATCGCTGATTGCACGTGAGCAAGCGCTAAGTAATTTACAAGACGATGCAGAGAACGAGCTACGCTTGTCGGCCGCCAACTTAAATGGCTACCTGCTACGCTACGACTACCTGCCTAGGATGCTGGCCACTCGGGAGGGCATTCAGCGCTATCTTGCCTCTCCAGATAGCCAAGACCCTATGCCGCTAAACATGCTACTTGACCGCTTCCGCTTTACGGCAGGCGTGTCAGATATCTATTTGTTAGACCGGCATGCCGATACTATAGCAGCGAGTAATTGGCACCGCCCCAATACGTTTATCGGCCAAAATTATGCGTTTCGCAGCTACTATACGGATGCTATCCAAGGAGGCCAGGGGCGCTTTTACGGACTCGGCGTTCAGTCTCTGGAGCGTGGCTACTACTTCTCTTCCCCTGTTTGGCTAGACGACACTTCGCCCGATGCTCAACCAGATGGCGTACTTGTAATTAAAGTGCTGCTAGATGATGTCGAAGCCAGTTGGGCCGAGCAGGATGCAGAACTGCTGGTTACCGATAGCGACAACATCATCTTTATGGCCAGCCATCCAAAGCTGCGCATGAATGCACTCCACCCTCTTAGCGATGATGAACGCGATGCATTAAGGGCCACGCGACGCTACGCCATGGAGCCATTGGCGCCATCTGGTATTGTGCTAGATACGCCCTACGGACCAGATAGCTACTTGGTCAGTTTTTCCCATGGGCCGCTCAGCGGCGAGCGCTATTTAAGCCTCACTCGCCCTATTCCTGAATTTGGCTGGCAAATGCACATCCTAAAACCTTTAACACCAGTCATCAGCGCGCAGTGGATTGCCGCGTTAATGGCTGGTGGGCTTTACGGCATTGTGGCACTAGGTGGCGGCATCGGCTGGCAACGGTTGCGGTTACGCCGTGAACGCGAGGCGTTTGCTGAGCGGGAACGACAAACTCTGGCTCGAGTACGCGACGAACTCGAAGTGAGTGTTGAGCTCCGTACCCGAGACTTAGTCGCCAGTAACCAACGGTTATCTGGCGAGATAGAAGAGCGCCGTCGTGCAGAGGCAAGCCTACGCCAAACGCAAGATGAGCTAATTCAAGCGGCCAAACTTGCTGTTTTGGGCCAACTGGCTGCAGGTATTAATCACGAACTCAACCAGCCGTTAGCGGCTATTCGTGCCTACGCCGAAAACGCTCGGCGGTTTATTGAGCTTGCCAGGATTGAAAAAGCCGATGCAAACCTAGAGCAAATTGTCGAGCTGACTCAACGTATGGCCGATATTAGCGCCCAATTGCGTCAATTCTCGCGGAAAAGCAGCGAGCGCCATGAAACCATCTCTGTGCAAGCGTGCATCGAATACGCCTTACGCTTATTTCACAGCCGACTCAAGGACGGTAGTGTTCAGGTTCAGCAACACTGGCCAAAGGAAACGCTATGGGTAAAAGCTGACTTAGTTCGCCTAGAGCAGGTACTGGTTAATCTTATTGGTAATGCGCTGCAAGCAATGAAAGAGACGCTCTCACCTGTTCTGACACTCCGCGTGGATGTGGTGAGAGAGCAGGTAATAATCAGTGTAGCCGACAACGGCCCAGGTATTGCCAAGCCACATTTAGGGCAGATCTTTGAACCCTTTTTCACAACTAAAGCACCAGGCAGTGGATTAGGACTAGGACTTTCCATCTCCTCACGTATCATGGATGACCTAGGAGGCAAGCTGCAGGCCACCAACCAAGCGGCTGGCGGCGCATGCTTCACCGTTACACTACCTTACTCATCGCCGCCTGATTCGTTAGCGACCCCGTTGGTGAAGGAGAATAATAACCATGCATGAGCCGTCAACGCTGCCGGTCATGGTGATAGACGACGAACCACACCTGCGCATCACCGCCAGCCAAACCCTAGAGCTTGCCGGCTATACACCCTACTGCTTTGAGTCTGCCGAACAGGCGCTTGCCGCTTTGCCTCGCAATTTCCCTGGGGTTATCGTTAGCGATATACGCATGCCTGGCATGGATGGTATGGCACTGCTGCATGAGCTACACAGCCGCGATGCCACGCTACCAATCATTCTAATTACTGGCCACGGTGATATTTCGACCGCCGTAGAAGCCATGCGCGCAGGTGCCTGGGATTTTCTGGAAAAGCCCTTTGCAGGGGATCAGTTATTAGATGTGGTAAGGCGCGGCATCGAAAAGCGCCAACTAAGCCTGGAAAACTTACGTCTTAAAGCTGAGCTTGAAGTTCAACAAGCCGCTCTCGGCCCTCGTCTTGTCGGGCGCACACAGGTGATTTCTCATCTTGCCGCAATGATTCAACGTATCAGCCAAGTAGAAGCGGATGTGCTGCTGTTTGGCGAAACAGGGACAGGTAAGGACTTAGTCGCCCGAGCGATCCATGAACGCAGTGCTAGACGCAATAGTCCCTTTATGGCGATTAACTGCGGTGCAGTGCCTGAAAATACTATTGAATCAGAGCTCTTCGGCCATGAAAAAGGCGCCTTTACAGGGGCCGTGGAGCGGCGAATAGGTAAATTTGAGCATGCTAATGGTGGCACAGTATTTCTGGATGAAATTGAGTCAATGCCGCTAGCTCTTCAGGTCAAGCTGCTGCGGGTTCTCCAAGAGCGCAGCATCGAGCGGCTAGGTGCCAACGAAGTGGTGCCACTCAATATCCGTGTTATTGCCGCCACCAAAGTTGACCTCAAAGTAGCCGCTGAGGAAGGGCACTTTCGTGAAGATTTATACTACCGACTTAACGTCGTTACTCTACCGCTGCCAGCCCTACGTGAGCGGCGCGAAGATATTCCCTTGCTTTTCCAGCACTTTGCCGTCGTGGCCGCTAACCGCAGCGGGCTTGAAGCTCCCATTTTGGATAGCCATGCTATTGCCGCCCTTCTGGCCCACGACTGGCCTGGTAATGTCCGTGAACTACGCAACCTAGCCGAGCGCTATGTACTGCTAGGGGCAGCGTTTGATTATCGCCTTGATGCCCTACTGGAGGGTGTCGCTGCCGACACCCAAGAGCCGACGTTGCCTCGCCAAGTGGAGCTTTTCGAGAAAAGCCTAATCAGCCAATCGCTTTCCCGGCACCAAGGGCGTGTTATCGATGTTTGCCACCATTTAGGCATACCCCGTAAAACGTTTTACGACAAGCTTAAGAAGCACGGCTTAAACGCCGGAGACTATCGCCACAACAGCGAGCCTTGATGAAACAGCTCGGCCAACACTCCCCAGGGCGGCACCCAGGGAACCAGGGTTAGCATTGCAATCAACATTAATAGATTAGAGAGTGGACGGCGGCTATCCCCCAGTTTCAGCGCAGTGCCAAAAGAGCGCTTTAAGCGTGCCCCTTCCAAATCGACACTAAACAGCTCATCTAATCCCAGATGAATAATAAAACCTAGCAGTACCGCTGCCCCGTGGCACCATGCCAGCCAAGCGGGCTGGACCAGCAAATGATAGCTGAGTGCAGCGGTTGCCAATGCACACAGTCCGGCGGCCATTAGCGAATGCCAGATCCCTCGATGCACGGTGAAGCGTGAAAACAGCACTGCAGCCAAATAGCGCACACAGAAGTATATGCCGCCACAAGCGACCAGCAGCAATCCTGGCGTTAACCAAGGTTGAAGCAGCAGTACGCCCAACACTAACGAAGGCACTGAAAGTAGGTTAAAGATCAACCGGATAGAGCGGGAACGATCAGCATCAATATCCGGCAAAATACCACCAAAAGCAACCAGAGCCACCACCAACAGCGCCTGATTGGCGGGCCACCATTGGACCTGCCAGCCCGCATAGGCTATTAGCATGCCGCCCGCTGCTGCTACTGTAATATGCGTGCGAAAATTCGCCATAGCGCGGCACCCTAGAAAACTGGATAAATTACCAGATTTTTGGCTGCCGCAACATGATTGCGTTAGAAAAAAGGGTGATAAGCCAATCATTTAGGCATATTTGTTAACAAACAGGCTGTGCAAGAAACGTATCTTTTAATCTCACATAGTTACCTGCCGTATAGGGGAAGAAGGCACGCTCTTGCTCTTTAAGCGGTCGCAACGCCTTGGCTGGGTTACCCGCATAGACATAACCACTCTCCAAGCGCTTACCCGGAGTTACCACGGCGCCAGCGGCTATAATTACCTCATCTTCAACCACCGCCCCATCCATCACAATGGCCCCCATACCCACCAGGATACGGTTGCCCAGCGTGCAACCGTGCAAAATTGCCTTATGGCCAATGGTGACATCGTCGCCAATAGTGAGCGGAAAGCCATCAGGGTTAAAGTCACTGGCGTGGGTAATGTGCAAGACGCTGCCATCCTGCACGCTGGTGCGTGCGCCAATGCGGATGCGGTGCATATCGCCACGGATCACGGTCATCGGCCACACCGAACAATCATCCCCCAGCACCACATTGCCAATCACCACGCTCGCGGGATCGACATATACGCGCTCGCCCAGTTGAGGTGAAACGTCTTGAAACATTCGTAGGGCATTGCTCATGGTTATCTCCTTAACGCGATAATGGTGTTGGAAGAAGTGCTATAGCAATCCGCCAAGTAAGACGATAAACGTCAATGGGATCGACACCCAGCGAATGATAGTACGCCATAGTAAATAACCGCGCTCCCCCACACCTAGCGCGCTCTTGACACGTACCTGAGGCATCACCCATGCCGCAAAAATTGCGATTAACAAACCACCCATGGGCAGGAAAATATCCGGCGGAATACTGCTTACCAGCTCAAACACATTGCGCCCAAACAGTGGCCTAAACTCTGCCATGGTTGAGAACGAGAACGCTGATAGCAAGCCGATTAACCACACGCTTAGCGCTACGGCCAGCGTCGATACACTACGTCGCCACCCCAGCCCCTGTAACGTGGCCACCATCGGTTCGGCAAGGTTAATGGCCGATGTCCACGTAGCCAGTAACAGCAGCAGGAAAAACACACTCAGCCATAGCGATCCCCAGGGCAACTCTGAGAACGCAATCGGTAACGTGACAAACATCAGCCCAGGTCCATCAGCCGGGTCCAACCCCTGCGCAAACACCACCGAAAAGATCGCTATACCTGCCAATAAGGCCACACTAATATCCAGTACAGCCACCGCGAAAGCGGCTTTCGGCAAACTTTGATCATCGGGCATATAAGCGCCGTACGCCATTAAGGCACATGCCCCTACCGCAAGGGTGAAAAATGCATGGCCCATCGCATGCAGCACGACACTGGTCGTAACATCTCCAAATGAAGGTAAAAACAGCCAGGATAGTGCCGTACCAAAGCCATCGGTCGTCGCAGCATAACCCGCCAATAGCAACAACAACCCATATAGCAATGGCATTAATAGGTTATTTAACCGCTCCAAACCTTTCGCCACTCCCGCGGCTACCACGGTCATGGTCATAAATAGAAATAGCGAGTGGTTAAAAATCAGTAATCCAGGACTAGCTAAAAAAGACTCAAAGCCAGCGCCAATCTCCGCGGCACTTGCACCATCAAAATTACCGTTAACGGAAGCGACCAAGAACTCGATCGACCAGCCTGACACCACCGAGTAAAACGACAGAATACAAAACACGGTAAAAGCGCCGAATAACCCTAGCCAGCGCCAATGGGAGGAAGCCCCCGCCTCGGCCGCGAGCGCTCCAAGCGACTGCATAGGACCACGCCGCCCTGCCCTACCGATTAAAATTTCAGCCATCATTACTGGAAGACCTAACAGCAGAACAAAAGCGACATAAATTAGTAAAAAAGCCGCGCCGCCATTCTCACCTGCTACGTAGGGGAACCGCCAAATATTGCCTAGCCCCACCGCTGCCCCGGTTACCGCCAAGATAAAGGCCCGCTTCGACCCCCAGCGCTCTAGCGTTTCACTCATCACATGCTCCTGCCATTGGTGGCACTAATTGGTGGCACTGAAAGGCGGCAAGACTAGCAGGCACATTCGCCCAGGCCAAACCTTGCCATTGAAAGAACGCCCCACTGCCCACACTGTGTCATCATTATCGTGGGTTTTCACACCCCCCTATTACGTTTAAAAACGATGCCACTGAGGTGCCTATGTCCCGCAATCCGTTGCTAGAGAGCCATGTGCTTCCCCCTTTCGCCGAGATTCGCGCCGAGCACGTGGTGCCTGCTGTAGAGACACTGCTGAGCGAAAGCCGTGAAGCAATTGACCACCTCGCCCAACAGGCAGCTAGCACACCGCCAACCTGGGAAAACTTCGCGGCACCGCTAGAGGCCGTGAATGACCGTCTTTCCCAGACATGGTCACCGGTGGCGCACCTTAATGGCACGATGAACACTCCCGAATTACGCGAAGCCTACCAAGCATGTTTGGAGCAGCTCTCTGCATTCAGCACATGGGTTGGCCAGCACGAAGGACTGTTTCATGGCTGGCAAGCGCTAAAAGATAGCCATTGGGAACACCTGGATACCGCACAGCAACGCACGGTCGACAACGCCCTGCGCGACTTCCGCTTAGCCGGTGTCGACCTGCCTGCTGATAAAAAAGCCCGCTACGGTGAGATTCAATCGCGCCTCTCCACGCTATCTAACCAGTTTTCCAACAACGTACTGGATGCCACTCAAGCGTGGCACAAAGATATCGACAACCCGCATGAGCTCACCGGCGTGCCACAAAGCGCGCTTGATACGCTAAAAGCCGCTGCTGAAGCAAAAGGCGTTGAGGGCTATCGTATTACCCTCGATTTCCCCAGTTTTTTCCCCATCGTCAGCTATGCCGACAACCGTGAGCTGCGTCGCGAGGTGTATACTGCTTTTGTCACTCGTGCCTCTGATCAGGGCCCAGATGCCGGTAAGTTCGACAATGCACCGATTCTGGAAGAAACCTTGGCCCTTCGCCACGAACTGGCCAAACTGCTAGGCTTTAATACCTACGCTGATTATTCGCTAGCAACCAAAATGGCAGACTCGCCCGAGCAGGTACTTGAATTCTTAAGCGATCTTGCCCGCCGCGCCGTCCCCCAGGCTAAAGAAGAGTTTGCCGAGCTAAGCGCCTACGCCCATGACGAACTCGACATCAGTTCTCTTGAGCCCTGGGATATTGCTTACGTGAGTGAAAAGCTGCGCGAAGCGCGCCATGCAATTTCCCAAGAGCAACTGCGCCCCTACTTCCCCGCGCCTCGTGTGGTAGATGGGCTTTTCCAGGTAGTAGAGCGCTTGTTTGGCGTGCAAGTGGAAGAAGACAGCAGCGCACCGAGCTACCACAGCGATGTACGCTTCTTCCGGATTATCGAACAGGGCACGCCCATCGCTGGCTTCTATCTTGACCTATACGCCAGAGAGGGAAAACGTGGCGGTGCCTGGATGGCCGACTGCCGGGTACGCCGCCAGGCCAACGGCGACCTTCAGCTACCCGTTGCGTTTCTTACCTGCAACTTCACCGCACCAGTAGGCGGGAAGCCGGCGCTGCTAACCCACGATGAAGTTACTACGCTATTCCACGAGTTTGGTCACGGCTTGCACCATATGCTAACCAAGCAGCTGATTGCTGACATCTCAGGGATTAACGGCGTAGCCTGGGATGCGGTGGAACTTCCCAGCCAGTTTATGGAGAACTACTGCTGGGAGCGCGAAGGATTAGACCTGCTCGCCAAGCATGTTGAGAGCAATGAGCCCCTGCCCTCCGATCTGCTTGAGCGGCTGCAAGCGGCTAAAAACTTCCAGTCAGCAATGGGTATGGTGCGCCAAATCGAATTTTCGCTGTTTGATTTACGCCTTCACCATGAACTTGAAGCTCCCAGCGCTAGCGACGTTCAAGTGTTAATCGATGAAGTGCGCAGTACTACGTCGGTGGTGCCCGTTGTCGCCTTTAACCGCTTCCAGAATAGCTTTAGCCATATTTTTGCCGGCGGCTACGCCGCGGGCTACTACAGCTATAAGTGGGCAGAAGTACTCTCTGCCGATGCTTGGAGTGCTTTCGAAGAAGCCGGTATTTTTGACCCAGAAACGGGACAGCGCTTCCGCAAGGAAATTTTAGAGCAAGGCGGCGCTCGTGATGCTGCTGAGCTATTCCGCAATTTCCGGGGCCGTGAACCAAGCGTCGAGCCACTGTTACGCCATAGCGGTATACGTGCCGCTTAGCCATACTAATGTGATTACCCAGCGCGGCGGCTTTGGTTTCGCCGCGCTACCGGAGCTTAATTATGTCGAGCGTTAAACGTTTTATTGCTGGAGTAATCTGCCCGCGCTGTGCAGCGATGGATCGAATTCGTGCCTGGGAGCAAAATAATATCCGCTACAGAGAGTGCGTAAGCTGCGATTTTTTCGAGCAGTTGCCTATTGAGGATGAAGCAACACCGGAGCTGACAACTCGCGTTAACCAAGTACGTGACGAGCAGAAAGTTCAGGATGTCCAGCCAGTTCGTATTCTCGACCCTGGCAAGCCCCACCGCTAAATCGACCTTCCTTGAAGCGTCGATCAGACGCCACCTGTATTTTCCCTATTTCGACCCTATATTGTGTGCGGATTACCGCACGCTTTTTTTTTATTCGTGCGAAATATCAGACACTTCCCCCTTGGCCCTCATCAACCAAAGTCTAACAAAAAAATCATAAGCATTTGTTTATTAAAAAAAAACCAATAAATGGCTTATAAATCGCTTAATACAACTTGGTTAACTGAAACAATGCCAGCGGTATTCTGAACATACGCATCTGAATACTCTGTTAATAACCCTAATAACAGCTAGGAAATCTCGCCATGCGCAATAAAATGCCTAAGACCCTTGCACTCATTGCTGGCGGTGCACTCGTTGCCGCTGCTACCGCTCATGCTGAAGTAGATCGTGACGGTTGGCCCTCCAGCTTTACCGTTGGTACCGCAAGCCAAGGGGGTACGTTCTATATTTATGGTTCAGGTTGGGCCAACCTGATTGCTGATCAGCTAGGTGGCATCACCGGCGGCGGCGAAGTAACTGGTGGGCCGACACAAAACCTGGCACTGGTTCATGCTGGCGAGCTAGCATTCGGCCTGACCACTTTAGGCCCCGCAGATGATGCAATGAATGGCCGCAGTCCTTTGGCACCGGGCGTGGTTATGGATAATGCCTGCGCCCTATTCCCAATGTATGAAACACCTTTCTCCATCAGCGCCCTTGCAAGCAAAGGTATTACCTCTATTGCGGATATTCCCGACGGCTCTCGTATCGGCTTTGGCCCAGCGGGCTCTACCTCTGACGTGTACTTTCCTGCCATTCTTGAAGAGTTAGGCGTTAACTTCGAGCGCCGTAATGGTGGTTGGTCTGACCTAGGTGGCCAGTTGCAAGATGGCCTGCTTGACGTTATTGCCTTTGCGGCAGGCGTTCCTATCCCTGCGGTAAGTCAGCTAGAAGTACAAACAAACATTAATATTATTGAATTCACCGAAGAAGAGCAGGCTAGGGTCATTGAGGCTTTCCCTGTATCGGAGTTTACGATTCCGGCAAGTACCTATGAGACTCTTGAGGAAGATGCTCGTGCGGTTTCCATGTGGAACTTTGCCATTGCAGGCTGCGATCTGCCTGAAAGCTTAGTATATGAAGTAACGCGCCTTACCATGGAAAATAATGACCGTATGATCTCGATTCATCGCAGTGCGGAAGAGAGCATTCCTGAGAATATTGTGTATAACACAGTGATGCCTTTCCACCCTGGGGCCGCTCGTTGGTTTAACGAAAACGGTTATGAGATTGCTGACGATATGATTCGTCAATAAGCGCTAAGCCTCTGTAGTAGTAAAAGGGTCGGCACCTACCTAAGGGCCGACCCTTGTTACAACACTAGCGCATAAGAAAGTGCTGACATACCCCGCCCCGTCTCGTTGATGATCCATCCTCAAGGGTAACCTCTCATGAGCAACAACACCGGCAGCCCTAACTCGGCCGCACCCACTAACGACCCAGCAGAACAAAAAAACGCCCAAGAAATTTTGGCCGAAGGCGTTGATGAGGAAGTCGTTGAGCCTAATCGACGTGTATTTACAGGCTGGCAATGGGCACTCTTTGCCTGTGTCGCCATTGCTTATTCACTGTTCCATCTAATTACGCTAAACGTCCTCCCTATGGAGACGTGGACCTACCGTATTGTTCACGTTGCAGGCGCACTAATACTTGGCTTTGGTTTATTTACAGGCGCTCGCTTTGCCAGCACTGCCTCTGAAGAATCACCTAAGTGGTTAACACTGCTCAGCGCCGCACTGCTGATACCCGCTGGCTATGCGCTCGTACAAACTGTATTAATGTGGCAAACGTTGTCAGGCGGCGCCATGCGTATCGACCCGCAGGTTGAGTCGTGGCACTTTGGCTACCCACTGCTGCTAGCGACCGTTGGCGCTATCGTATTGTCTTGGTTTTATCGTCAAGTTCGCTCAAAGTTTTCCATGCCCGACCTAGTATTAATGATTGTCGCATTAGCTAGTGCAGGGTATTTAATTACCATTTATAACACCCCACTACGCATGTCCACGGGTACTTCGTTTGCTCCCGTAGGCATTACCTATGCAGCCATGGCAGGCTCTTTGCTTATTTTAGAGCTTACGCGCCGTGTAGCAGGTAACGCTCTAGTGGTAATCTCTGCCATTTTTCTAGCATATGTTTTTGGTGGTCCTTACTTACCGGGCTTTCTGAGCTATCCAGGTCTATCGGTTAACCGCTTTTTCAGCCAGCTCTACACCGATATTGGCGTGCTAGGCCAAACGACTGCGGTCTCTTCTACCTACATTATTCTGTTTATTATTTTCGCTGCTTTCCTTCAAGCCTCCAAGGTTGGCGACTACTTTGTGAATTTCGCCTTTGCTGCTGCCGGGCGCTCACGCGGAGGCCCCGCCAAAGTATCTATTTTTGCATCCGGTCTGATGGGTATGATCAACGGAACCTCAGCAGGTAACGTCGTATCAACCGGTTCGCTGACAATTCCACTGATGAAGAAAGTTGGCTACCCAGGCCGTAGTGCTGGTGCCATTGAAGCTGCCGCTTCTACAGGGGGGCAAATCATGCCGCCTATTATGGGCGCCGGCGCCTTTATTATGGCGGAAGTGACGGGTATTCCTTACCGTGAAATCGCTGTTGCAGCACTAATTCCAGCAGCACTGTACTTTCTATCCGTCTACTTTATGGTTGATCTAGAGGCAGCTAAGAAAGGCATGCGCGGCATGCGCAAAGATGAAATCCCGCAGTTCCGTAAGCTTGCCAAGCATGCATACCTATTCGCGCCTATTTTAATCCTGATTTATGCGCTATTTATGGGCTATTCAGTTATCCGTGCAGGTACCCTTGCTACCGCTGCTGCCGCCGTTGTCAGTTGGATTTCACCCAACAAAATGGGTATTCGTGAAATTCTCAAGGCACTGCAGTTAGCCGGCACTATGTCGATTCAGATCATTGCCGTGTGTGCTTGTGCAGGCTTAATTGTGGGGGTTATCTCGCTGACGGGCGTTGGTGCGCGCTTCTCCTCACTACTGCTTGGTCTAGCCGGCGTTAGCCAACTGTTGGCTCTGTTCTTTGCGATGCTCATCAGTATCCTGCTGGGCATGGGCATGCCCACCACAGCAGCCTATGCAGTTGCTGCATCCGTTGTTGCCCCGGGGCTAATTAACATCGGTATTCAACCGCTAGTGGCTCACTTCTTCGTTTTCTATTTCGCGGTTATGTCGGCCATTACGCCTCCTGTCGCGTTGGCATCTTATGCCGCGGCAGGCATTTCTGGCGATAACGCGATGAAGACATCGATTACTTCCTTTAAAGTAGGTCTTGCCGCCTTTATAGTGCCGTTTATGTTCTTCTACAGCCCCGCCATGCTGATGGAAGGCACTCCCATGCAAATTGCCCGTGTCGCGATTACGGCTTCTATTGGTATATTTATGCTGTCGGCTACCGTGCAGGCGTGGTTCTTCGGCTCAGTCAAAGCATGGCAACGGTTAGTCCTATTAACAGGGGCGCTATTTTTGATCTATGGCGGCGTCTTTAGCGATTTAATAGGTTTGGGAATTGGCATCACGATGTTCATCCTGCAACGTAAGCTGCATGGCCATAAGCCTAGCCCCGTCTCTGCTTAACTGCTTGGGCGCCCAGCTTGCTGGGTGTCCCTAGTTAAGGCGTACTAAGCTAAATAGCTGACTGACTTAATCTGCTTACCAGAGAGCCACATAACTTAAAAGCCTCACTCAACATTGTTGAGTGAGGCTTTTTCATTGTTACTACTTTTTCTGATAAGTGTTTTTAACTCACTAGGTTATCAACAACCTTCAGGACTGGAGCGGCTTGGTTAAGGGTGTAGAAATGCAGTCCTGGTGCGCCGCCATCTAGCAAGCGCTCGCATAAGCGGGTGATAACATCGGTACCAAAGGCGGCAATGGAATCGCTATCGTCACCATAGGACTCCAACTGCTTGCGGACCCAGCGGGGGATTTCCGCGCCACAGGCATCCGAAAAACGAGCCAATTTGGTGTAGTTGGTGATTGGCATAATACCGGGAATAATCGGCTGCTCGACCCCTAGCGCCCGTGCTTTCTCAACGAAATGGAAATAGGCATCAGCCGTAAAGAAGTACTGGGTAATCGCCATATTAGCGCCAGCCTGCATCTTACGGGCAAAGTTTTCCACATCCCGATCAAGGTTGGGGGCCTGTGGATGGGATTCTGGGTAGGCAGCCACGGCAATCTCAAAATGATCACCAGTCTCCGTGCGAATAAACTCCACTAGCTCGTTGGCATAGCGCAGCTCACCGATACTCGCCATGCCTGAAGGCATATCACCGCGCAGCGCAACGATGCTATCGACGCCCTCTTCACGGTACTGCGCTAGTAGATCGCGTAATTGAGCTTTTTCACTACCAATACAGGAGAGGTGAGGAGCGGTATTAATACCACTTTGGCTAACGCTGCGCACGGTGTCACGGGTACGCGCTTGGGTAGAGCCACCCGCACCGTAAGTAACAGAGAAGAAACGCGGATTACGCGCGGCCAGCTCATCACGCACATGAATTAGCTTGTCTCGCCCAGCATCAGTATTGGGCGGAAAGAATTCAAAGCTAATACCTAACGGATGCTCTTGGCTGCTCATCGGATATCCTCGCATAGCAGTAACGTGGTGGTCTTTGGGTTATTCTCTCTTTTCCGGTGAATGGGGGCTAATGAAAGATTCCACGGTCGCCCTTTAATTCGGCTCATGTTCGCTATTTACAGCACTACCTCAGTTACAACATTAATCAGGGAGCAAAAATGGATTTAGCGCCAAGTGCCCTCATGGGGCCACTGCTGATGTTATTAGGTTATGTTGGGCTGGGCTTTATTGCCGCGCAGCGTCTGAAGATCGACCCACGACCCATCGCCACGTTGCTGGTGTACCTGATTGCACCCCTAACGATTTTTCGCGCGCTGATGAACGGCGGCCCTACGACAGCGTATCTAGCACTGACGTTGGCGCTGTTTATTCTTGTGAGCGCTATGGCACTGCTCGTACGCAGCGTTACCCAGCACCGCTTTGGGCCTCAAGAGGGGGCGCTGCTGGCGTTTTCCTCCGGCACTGGCAATACCGGCTACTTTGGGCTTCCGGTAGCGCTTATTTTACTGCCTCCAGAGGGTGTGACTCTTTATCTCTTCTGCATGCTGGGCATTAATCTGTACGAATTTACGGTGGGCTTCTATTTAAGCGCACGCGGCCACTTTTCAGTGCGCCAAAGCTTAATCAAAATCGCTCGCCTGCCACTCATCTATGCCTTTCTCATAGCGCTACTGCTGAGTGCACTCAACGTCACGCTGCCCACTGCACTAATGAGCTCTCTGGAAGTATTTCCTGCCACCTATACGCTATTGGGCATGATGATTATCGGTATGACCCTTAGCCAGGTTACGCTGTCCGCGTGGGATACTCGGTTTGTCGCCGCCTGCGTAGGGTTACGCTACCTGCTGTGGCCACTGGTCATGCTAGCGGCAGTACTTGTGCTGCAACAGATCACACCACTGGCCCCTGAGCTTGCCATGGCACTATTACTGCTAGGCGTTGTACCCATGGCATCTAATGTGGTGGTAGTTGCCATGGAGCTGGGAATCCAACCACAAAAGGGCGCACTTGCGGTACTCACCACGACGCTACTGGCGCCACTGTTGATACCACTTTATCTAGGCCTTATGCTGCGCCTAACTGGGCTGGGTTAAAAGCCACTCACCCCCGCCTGCTGCAGTTGTGCTGCCATGCGCTGTACCTCTGAGTGGCTGAAAAACGCTGCCAGCGCCTCGGCACGCATAGCTCCTACGCCGGATGTAGACTGCCAGTCCGCCCGTGAATAATCTGCCAACGTATCCCAATCACCCAGGCGGGCGTTGGCACCTGGTGGCATGCCCAGCGCGGCTAACCATGCTGAATAGGGAGCGGCCCGAGCAGCATCAAATTGCGCTTCTAACGCTGCGGCTCGCACTTCTCCAATACCTTGTGCTTGTCGCAGCTGCGCAGGAGTGAGCTCCATCCAACCAAGTAACTCAGTGACAACATCTGCTTCGATTAGCGCCTGCCAAGTACCTTCCCCCACTCCTTGCATCCCTAGCTGGTCGCTTAAAAAGCTAAGCCTTGCCAATAACTGTGCTTCACAGCCAGGGGTCAACGTAAAGCAGCTCAGTAAGTGGTAGCGCTCCGGGGAAGGGGCGCTTAGCGCGGCACGCTCACGGGTTTGCCATACAACCTCGGTAACTTGTGGGATCGTCAGCCCCGCTAGCGTTACCGCCACTTGGTCACCCGGCCGGACATCCCAGGTCTGCCAGCGCTCCAGCGAACCCAATGAAACGCGGCTGATGCGCCGTCCCTCTAATGTAACTGGATAGAGCCACAGGAGCGGCGTTACTCTCCCAGTTCGCCCAACACGAAACTCCACACCGCGTACCTGAGCCAGCGCCTGTTGCGTAGGATATTTCCAAGCAACTGCCCATTCGGGTGGCGCTGATGACCAGCGACGTACGCCAGGGCGCTCAGCTTGTTTGAGGACAACACCATCGGTTGCAAAGGGTAGTGGACTGTTAAACCACGTTTCTCGCCAGTAGGTGGCGTCGCGTTGATCATTTAAGTGGTGAGTATAATCGGCAGTATCAAAACCCAGAGCGGTTAACTCAGCGAGCCTTGTAGCCATATCAGTAGGCCCATCAGGCCGATCCCAAACAAACAGCCCAATTTGCTCAAGAGTTTGACTCGTCGGCGACGCCTGCGCCATGGCACCTGCCACTGCCCCACGGGCACCTGTTGCGGGGTTTCGGGCCTGAATATGGTCCTTCAAGCGCCAATAAAGCTCGCCTTGGAGTACCACGGAGAGCGGTGAGAGCAGTGTATTGGGTACGGCAGGAATCTGCTGGGCACGAGCCGTCCAGTTCTGACCACGCTCACCATCACCGCGGCTAACGGCTTCGACCAACTCACCGTCTTGATAGCGTAGCGTGACCGCAACACCATCTACCTTAGGCTGAATCCATAGGTTATCTCGGCGGCTGGTAAAACGCCGCACGCCATCATCATCAACTTTGTTCAAACCGGTTTGTGCAAAGGGGTGATCCAGCGTGCCTCGACTACTGGTCACTCTGCTTAGCGGTTGGTGAGACACCTGCTCCCCTAAACAGGCTTGCCAGTTGGTTAGACGTGCCACCGCTTGATCGTAGAGTTCATCATCAATCAGTGACTCGCCCTGGTCATGGTAGGCGCGATCCCATATTTCGATGTGTTCCGCCAACGCATGGCTCTCAAGCGCCAGCCGCTCCTGTGACCAATCTGGACACTGGCCAGCCTGTGCGGATAAGGTGACACCCATCAGCCACATCACTAGCAAGCCACATCCACTGATTTTTCGCCCCGACTGCATAAGCCTCCCCACATACTTTATGATTGCGCGATTTTTGTACGACCAGCCCAGTAGATACCCATGCTTACACTTAATTATTAGCAAAGTCATCTTAATCAAAGTTATCTTAGCGCAATCTAAAACACTCATGCAGCATATAAAAAAACGCCTCTTGGCTGGAGCCAAGAGGCGTTTTCAAAGTGCTGAAATTACTACGTAATATGCTGCCTTTTACAGGCCGGCAGCCTGATGTAGAGCCTCAGCTTTATCGGTTTTTTCCCACGGGAAGGCCGTAAATGTCTCTTTATGCACTTGGCCTTTGTCGTCTACCCAGCTATAGCTGTGCTCAAACGGCTCACGCCCAAAGTGGCCATAGGCGGAGGTGAGGCGGTACATCGGATGCAGTAGGTCGAGCATCTTGGTAATAGCATAAGGACGCAGGTCAAAATGCTCGCGTACTAGAGCAACTATTTTTGCATCATCGATTTTACCAGTACCAAAGGTATCAATGGATACCGAGGTCGGCTCAGCAACACCGATCGCGTAAGAAACCTGAATTTCACACTTGTCGGCAAGGCCTGCCGCGACCACATTTTTGGCTACGTAACGGCCCGCGTAAGCCGCGCTACGGTCAACTTTAGACGGATCCTTGCCTGAGAATGCACCACCGCCGTGACGTGCCATACCACCGTAGGTATCGACGATAATTTTACGGCCGGTTAAACCGCAGTCGCCCACAGGACCACCAATCACAAACTTTCCAGTCGGATTAATGTGATATTGGGTATTTTCATCCAGCCATTCAGCGGGAATCACCTGTTCAACGATTTCGCGCTTAACCATTTTGCGCAGGTCTTCCTGATCGATTTCAGGATCATGCTGGGTAGATAGCACAACCGCATCGACGCCACATGGTTGGCCTTCAGCGTTATAGCGGAAGGTAACCTGGCTTTTGGCATCCGGGCGCAGCCACGGCAGCAGGCCATTTTTACGCAACTCGGCCTGACGTTCGACCAAACGGTGCGCGTAGTGGATTGGCGCGGGCATAAAAGAGTCGGTTTCGTTGGTCGCGTAACCAAACATTAACCCCTGATCACCAGCACCCTGATCTTCCGGCTTAGAGCGGTCAACGCCCTGAGCAATATCGACGCTCTGCTTGCCGATCAGGTTAATCACTCCGCAAGTAGCCCCATCGAAGCCTACGTGGGATGAGGTGTAACCGATATCGGTAATCACATCACGCACCAGCGCTTCCAGGTCCACCCACGCAGATGTAGTAATCTCACCCGCAATAATTGCCACGCCTGTTTTCACCATGGTTTCACAGGCAACACGAGCCTGTTTGTCACGGGCGATAATGGCATCTAGTACCGCGTCGGAAATCTGATCGGCAATCTTATCAGGATGGCCTTCTGAGACAGACTCGGAGGTAAACAGGGAATATTCGCTCATCGCGCTCTCGACCCTCTGTATGACGGCTGCTTCACATGACTGCAGCATCAGCAGGAAATCATGGCAGGAGGTCCCCTGCCCGTATAAAGAAGCGGTACTACCACTTTCACCACCACTTCGGGAGGCAGAGTCTACACGCTGTTGGGGGTTCTTCCCAGAAGGTGTCCGTAGAATTTGCCGCCGCAGGGGAAGTCAGCGACAATAGATCCTTTATTATTTCTGTTTTCAGGCGAGGAGCACCCCCATGCCGTCCCGTTTTGAGCTGGCCAATGCCATTCGCGCCCTTTCCATGGATGCCGTTCAGAAGGCCAAATCTGGTCACCCTGGCGCCCCCATGGGTATGGCTGATATCGCCGAGGTGCTGTGGAATGACTACCTCAAGCACAACCCCGAAGACCCGAAGTGGATCGATCGTGACCGGTTCGTGCTGTCTAATGGTCATGGCTCCATGCTGCTCTATTCACTGCTGCATTTAAGCGGCTACGAGCTAAGCCTGGAACAGCTGCAAAACTTCCGGCAGTTGCACTCACCCACTGCTGGCCACCCCGAGTTCGGTTACGCACCGGGCATCGAAACAACTACCGGCCCTCTAGGCCAGGGGTTTGCCAACGCCGTCGGCTTTGCAATTGCCGAAAAAACCCTGGCAGCGCAGTTTAACCGCCCAGGCCATGCCATCGTTGACCACCATACTTGGTGTTTCTTAGGCGACGGCTGCTTGATGGAAGGTATCTCTCATGAAGCAGCGTCACTGGCTGGCACCCAGCAGCTAGGTAAACTGATTGCTCTGTATGACGATAACGGCATTTCCATCGATGGCGAAGTCGAAGGCTGGTTTACCGACGACACCGCCAAGCGCTTTGAAGCTTATGGCTGGCACGTGGTGCCCAATGTCGATGGCCACAAACCTGAAGAGATTAAGGCCGCTATTGAGCTCGCCAAGAGCCATGACGACAAGCCTAGCCTGATTATCTGCAAAACTATTATTGGTTTTGGTGCCCCAAACAAACAGGGCAAAGAAGAAGCCCATGGTGCACCACTAGGTGATGAAGAAGTGGCACTGGCCCGTAAGCAGCTTGGCTGGGAGCACGCACCGTTCCATATTCCAGAGTCAATTTACTCCAAATGGGATGCCCGTAACGCAGGTAAGACTCGCCAACAGGAGTGGGAAGCTCGCTTTGCACGCTATACCGAAGCCTTCCCTTCGGAAGCGCGCGAGTTTAAGCGCCGCATGAAAGCACAGCTGCCAAGCGATCTGACGACAGAAGCACTGATTGAGCAAGCTCAAGAAAAAGGTGAGAGCATTGCCTCCCGCAAAGCCTCCTTTGAAGCACTGAATGTAATTGGCCCACAGATGCCCGAGCTACTTGGTGGCAGCGCTGATCTTGCACCGTCTAACCTGACGTTCTGGAAAGGTGCGAAAGCAATTACTCCAGAAGATGCTAGTGGCAACTACCTACACTACGGAGTGCGCGAGTTTGGTATGGGCGCGGTAATGAACGGTATCGCCTTGCACGGCGGCTTCATTCCTTATGGCGCCACCTTCCTGATCTTCATGGAGTACATGCGTAACGCCGTACGTATGGCAGCGCTGATGGGACAACAAGCTATCTATGTGTTCACTCATGACTCTATCGGGCTCGGCGAAGACGGCCCGACTCACCAGCCGATTGAACAGCTCACCAGCCTGCGTACCACGCCTAACCTGAATACCTGGCGCCCCTGCGATGCTGTAGAAACCGCCGCCTCTTGGGATGCTGCCGTTAAACGCCACTCAGGCCCCACTGCGCTGGTGCTGTCACGTCAAAACCTGCCACATCAGCCGCGCACGAAAACACAGCTGGCAGCCATACAGCGCGGTGGTTATGTGCTGAAGGATTGTAACGGTACCCCAGAGCTTATCTTGATTGCTACCGGTTCTGAAGTGGCACTGGCTATGGAAGCAGCGGCGGAACTTGCTCAGCAAGGAAAAGCCGTACGCGTTGTTTCTATGCCATCAACCTACCGCTACAACGGCCAAGATGCCGATTATCGCGAAAGCGTACTGCCGAAAGCGGTCACCAAGCGTATCGCCATTGAGGCTAGCCACGCAGATTACTGGTACAAGTACGTCGGCTTGGAAGGCCGCGTGATTGGCATGACCACCTACGGTGAGTCAGCACCAGCGGATGCGCTGTTTAAGCACTTCGGATTTACTGTTGATAATATTGTCAAACAGGCTAATGAACTACTCGGTTAAGGCTACACAGGCCAATCGCACGCGGGCCCTTCAATGCCCGCGCTAAACGGTCTGCTATGGCTAATTAGCTACTGGCTAATCGGAGAAGTGGTGATCCACTTCTCCGGTCTGCCTATTTCTTCCGGGGTGGTTGGCATGCTGCTGCTTTGCGCCACCCTTGCCATTATCGGACGCGTACCGGCAAGTATTGCGGCAGCAGCCCAGCCGTTGATAGCACTTCTAGCCATGCTGATTATGCCCGGCGTGGTTGGGGTGTTTTTTATACTTGATGAGCTAGCTGGCGAATGGCTCGCCATTCTTACAGCGCTTCTGCTAGGAACACTACTTAGCGTTATTACTACGCTATGGCTGCTCAAGCGGCTCATGGGACGCTCTAATGCCCGCTAGTCTACTTAGCACCTTAACCACGACCCCTTTATTTGCCGTGGGGCTAACACTAGCCGCCTTCTTACTTGGCAGTGCGCTCTTCTATCGCCTGCATAAACCCTCATGGCTCCCAGCTATTTTAATTGCCGCACTACTGTTAGCTGCCACGCTTGCCATACTCAGGGTACCCTACGCCACTTATCAACAGGGGGCTACTTGGCTTACGATCCTCTTAGGCCCCGCCACGGTTGCCCTGGGCATGCCGCTCTACCAACAGTTGCCACGCATTGGTGAGCTATGGCGACCACTGATGGTATGCCTGCCTATCGCGGCCATGCTTGCTGCCAGCTATGCCCTCATGATTGCTTGGTTGATGGGCAGCAGCCAGCAGATACTGGCCTCCATTGCCGCTAAGTCGGTGACTGCCCCTATTGCGATCGGCATTACCGAGCAGCTTGGTGGTAGTGTTGCGTTACTAATGGGGGCATTGCTGATGACGGGCGTTGTCACGATTCCCTTTGTCGGCCTAGGAGCAAAGCTGTTAAATATCAACGATGACCGCATTATCGGCTTTGCACTTGGCCTCAATGGCCATGCAATTGGCACGGTGCGGGCATTTGAGCTCAGCCCAACGGCGGGGGCATTTGCCTCACTGGGCATGAGCCTAACCGGTATCTTAACCGCACTGCTACTACCACTCGCTTGGCGGCTGCTCGGCATAGGCAGCTGACAGGCGGCGTCGACTGAAATACGCTATCATCGCCGCATATTTTTATAAGAGCTGCTCCACATCATGGCCAACTCGACTCCCAGATATCGTATTGCCATCAATGGTTATGGGCGCATTGGCCAATGTGTGCTTAGAGCATTGGTTGAGCGCAACCACCCCGAGCTTGAAGTGGTCGCCATTAATGAGCTCTCCGATCTCGCGACCATTACCTACCTAACCCGCTACGACACCACCCATGGCCGCTTTCCAGGCGAGGTGGAGAATGACGGTGAAGCCTTACTGATCAATGGTCAGCGTATCCAGGTACTTTGCGAGCGTGATCCCCAGGCACTGCCCTGGGCAGCACTGGATATCGACTTAGTGCTTGAGTGTTCGGGCAGCTTTAAAGACCGCCCTACCGCCGAGCAGCACTTAGCTGCTGGCGCTAAGCGACTATTATTCTCACAGCCTGCCGAAAGTGATGTAGACGCTACCATTGTCTGGGGCATCAACGAGCACGAGCTTGCACTTTCCCAGCGTATTCTCTCAGCAGCGTCCTGTACGACCAACTGTTTAGTACCGTTGCTTACCGTATTAGATGAAGCCCTTGGACTTGAGCATGGCGTGACTACCACCATCCACTCGGCCATGAACGACCAGCCGGTGATTGATGCCTACCATCAAACTGACCTGCGCCTAACTCGTTCAGCCATGCAGTCGATAGTGCCGGTGGATACCGGCCTCGCGGTTGGCATTAGCCGCCTAATGCCCAGCCTAGCCGGGCGTTTTGAGTGCCTGCATGTGCGCGTGCCAACCATCAATGTTTCCGCTATGGACGTCGCGTTAACCGTTCGCCATGACACCAGCGTCGAGCAAGTCAACGCCCTGCTACGTACCGCAAGCGCGCAGCGCCTAGCCGGTGTACTTGGCTATACTGAAGCTCCCATGGCATCAATTGATTTTAATCACGACCCACGCTCTGGCATCCTAGATGCCACACAAACGCGGGTCGCAGGCACGCGCCTGATCAAACTACTGTGCTGGTTTGACAACGAATGGGGGTTTGCCAACCGGATGCTGGATATCAGCCAGCGGTTGGCCTCTCTCCAAGCAGGTAGCGCTAGCTAGGGTTGCATGACTTCTTTTCATCCGTTTAACCACGAGGAAACCGCTCACATGAACGTGCAAAAAATGATCGACCTGTCCCTGGAAGGGCAGCGCGTGCTGATTCGGGAAGATTTGAATGTCCCCATTAAGCATGGTCATGTTTCCAGCGATGCACGCCTACGGGCTGCGCTTCCGACCATTCAGGCGGCAGTTAAAGCGGGGGCAAAGGTAATGCTAATGAGCCACTTAGGCCGCCCCACCGAAGGTGAGCCTAGCGAGGAATTTTCTCTTGCGCCGGTTGCCAAGCGCTTAGGTGAACTACTAGGCCGTCCCGTTACGCTTATCAAAGAGTATCTGGATGTCGCGCTAGATCTGGCTAATGGCGAAGTCGTTTTACTTGAGAATGTGCGTTTTAATCGTGGTGAGAAAAGCGATGACGAACAGCTGGCTAAACAGTACGCCACACTCTGTGACGTGTTTGTGATGGACGCCTTCGGTACTGCTCACCGCGCCCAGGCATCAACCCATGGTGTCGCCCGTTTTGCCTCGCAAGCCTGCGCAGGCCCACTACTTGCCCAAGAACTTGATGCCCTTGAAAAGGCTTTAGCTAACCCAGCCCGCCCCATGGCAGCAATTGTCGGCGGCTCAAAAGTCTCTACCAAACTAGACGTGCTGACCGCACTTTCCGAAAAGTGCGATCAACTCATTGTCGGCGGTGGCATCGCCAACACCTTTATTGCTGCAGCAGGCTATAATGTAGGCAAATCGCTCTTTGAAGCCGATTTAATCGGCCAAGCAAAAGCATTGATGGAAAAAGTCGCCATCCCGCTGCCAACAGACGTTGTCGTTGCCACCGAGTTTTCAGAGTCTGCCGAGGCAGTGGTGAAACCGGTTGACCAAGTTGCTGATAACGAAATGATTTTGGATATCGGACCAGATACTGCCGCGCACCTCGCCAGCCTGTTGAAAGACGCAGGCACCATTTTGTGGAACGGGCCGGTAGGTGTGTTTGAAATTGACCAGTTTGGCCAAGGCACCCAGGTAATCGCTCAGGCGATCGCTGATAGCACGGGTTTCTCTATTGCTGGCGGCGGTGATACCTTAGCGGCCATTGATAAATATGCGATTGCTGAGCGTATTTCCTATATTTCCACCGGCGGCGGTGCATTTCTTGAATACGTTGAAGGTAAGCAACTGCCTGCCGTTGCCGCACTCGAAGCTGCCGCCCATCGCGGTTGATGTTCAACGCACTGAACCTCACATTCACTGCGACCGTTCACACAGATAGCCCCGTTTAAAACATAGATAAGGTGACCCCATGGCTTTGATCAGCATGCGTCAAATGCTCGACCACGCTGCCGAATATGGCTACGGCATTCCGGCATTCAACGTTAATAACCTTGAGCAGATGCGCGCCATTATGGAAGCTGCCGATGCCACTGACTCCCCGGTCATCGTGCAAGCCTCAGCAGGCGCACGCAAATACGCCGGAGCCCCTTTCCTGCGCCACCTGATTTTGGCAGCAGTGGAAGAGTTTCCACATATCCCAGTGGTGATGCACCAGGACCACGGTACAAGTCCTGCCGTCTGCCAGCGCTCCATCCAGTTGGGCTTCTCCTCAGTGATGATGGATGGCTCGCTAGGCGAAGACGGCAAAACCCCCATGGACTATGACTACAACGTCGACGTTACTCGTCGTGCGGTAGAAATGGCCCATGCTTGTGGCGTTTCTGTCGAAGGGGAGCTAGGTTGCCTAGGCAGCCTGGAAACCGGCATGGCGGGCGAGGAAGACGGCATAGGTGCCGAAGGTAAGCTGGATATGGAGCAAATGCTAACCGATCCAGAAGAAGCCGCCGACTTTGTTAAAGCGACCCATGTCGACGCTCTCGCAATCGCTATTGGCACCAGCCACGGCGCTTATAAGTTCACTAAGCCACCGACTGGCGATACCCTCTCAATTCAGCGGATCAAAGAGATCCATGCGCGCATTCCGGACACTCACCTCGTTATGCACGGCTCCTCTTCTGTACCGCAAGAGTGGTTAGAAGTGATCAACCAATACGGTGGCCAGATTCCGGAAACGTATGGAGTGCCGGTAGAAGAGATCATCGAAGGTATTAAATACGGTGTTCGTAAGGTAAACATCGATACCGATTTACGCCTTGCCTCAACCGGCGCTGTGCGGCGTTTCATGGCTGAAAACCCCTCAGAATTTGATCCACGTAAATTCTTGAAAGAAACCGTCACCGCAATGCGTGACCTTTGTATTGCACGCTACGAAGCCTTTGGTACAGCGGGTAATGCCAGCAAAATCAAGCCTATCAGCTTAGAAGCGATGTTCGAACGCTATGCGCGTGGCGAGCTGGCACCGAAAGTCAAATAAACATATCAAGTAGCCTCTCCAGACAAGGCGACCTCGCGGTCGCCTTTTTAATGCATAAATATAAGGGTCTTGTTACAGGTAATTATTTAAAAGCCTTTACCCCGCATTAAATACTCTGAGCAATATGCTCATTTTCACTAAACATGCAGTGACGCAATGACCTTTTTAGCGCCTCCATGATGCGTAAAAATCAGCACGTGGTGGATAACTAGCCAAAAGACTATGAAGCTCTACCATCGTCGCAGTAGTGCTAACTCACATCGCTTAGCCCGCTAGCGCTTACTCGCTGTCCTGTTCACTCTGTTCGTCCTCCCCATTTTCGACAGCATCATCAGCACTGCCCGTACCTCCAGTGCCTCCTTCTGCATCGTCTTCACCGCCGCTGTCAGCATTACGGGGTATGCCAGCATCACTGGCAACTGGCTCCTTGCGCTGCAGCGCTCCTGCCTTAATGCCATATTTTTCTTCTAATGCGGCATCGTCTAATGCTTCATGCCGGGCTTCATTTGGCTCCGCCCGCTCGGCAAATGCAGGGCCTGCTGTTAACAGTAAACTACCCAGCAGCATCGAAAGCAGCCAAGGGGTAAGTCGCATAAGAAATCTCCTTTTGGTGGTTATCTCAGCGTAGTCTATACAACGTGTAGACTTCGTAAAAAGGCGGTAAAAATGTATTAAATTTCTTCTGCGATACCTTGCTAGCACTCGCAGCAAACCCTGCTCTCTCATACACACCATTTTGATTATTCGCCGCATATCGAGCTCGTCTTATAAAAAATTATAAAACAGTGTTCACAAAGGCCTTAAAATCCCGTTCAATAGCAGTATGTCGGCTTCAACTAACATCGGTAACGCTTTAAGCGCTCCAAGGAACGACAATGCCGCTTCCACTTTTGCTGTTTGACTGTGATGGCACCCTCGTCGATAGCGAACCGCTGTTGGCCGAAGAGATGGCCGTTGGCCTCAACTCTGTTGGCTTACCGTTCGCCTCTTCTGATTATCTTGGGGAATTCAGAGGCGCTCGCTTCCGACGTATCGTGGCCGAACTTCAACAACGCCATGGTGGCGTAGATGCTGAACAGTTGGCCCGTATGGAGCAAACGATGCGTGCTAAACTGGCAAATCGCCTTGCTACCGAATTGACGACTATTCCTGGTGCTCATGAATCGCTTGAAGCATTGCGTCACTACCCCAGCGCTGTTGTTTCAAATGGCCCAGAGAGTAAAATCCATACTGCTTTGCAAACCACCCAGCTTGCCAACTATTTTGGCAATCGGCTTTTTAGTGGGTACACCGCCAACTGCTGGAAGCCTGAGCCCTGTTTACATCTGCACGCAGCCAGTATCATGGGCTATGCTGCACACAACTGTATTGCGATTGATGATGCACTTGTAGGCGTTCACGCAGCACTGCAGGCAGGAATGACGGTCATCCATTTAAACCGCTTTCCAGATGCCGAAATCACCCCTGAAGGGGCTATTATGATTAGTAGCATGTACCAACTACCAGCTGTGGTGGAACGCCTCACCCATGAAAGGTGGCAACCAGCGGAGCCTCAACACTTAACAGGGAAATAGCATGGCTTCTTTACGTGACCAGCTTGGGGGACTTGTATACTCAACCGAGCAAGGAAAAACGTGTCCCGACTGCCGCGAGTCTGTTAACAACTGCCAATGTGAGAGTGTTAGCGAACAACAACGCCTCGCTACTCTAGATGGCATTGTGCGTATTCGCCGTGAAACAAGTGGCCGTAAAGGCAAAGGCGTCACCACTATAAGTGGCATACCACTTACCGATGCCGAGCTTAAAACGCTTGCGAAGACACTGAAAAAACGCTGTGGCACCGGTGGCGCTGTTAAAGATGGCGTAATTGAAATTCAGGGTGATCATCGCGAAACACTGCAGCAAGCGTTAACATCACTTGGCTACCAAGTAAAATTGGCAGGTGGCTAATACACCTCTATGATGCCGGTTTACTTACGTAGGTAAATCGCTAAAGGGTAAGGCACTACAATGGTTTGGCTGGAATACCTGCTACCGCTCATTTTTCTATTTCCCATGGCCGCAATGGGCGGCATCGTATTGGCCCTGCGTAGCCTTCACGATGCACGCGTCCACTCTCCATTTAATGCTCCATTGCGTGAGCCTGGACAAGCACTGCGACATCGCCTGGATCAAGCTTTCTCAAGTCTATTTCTGAACGGTGCATTAGGCCCAATCATCAGCCTTGCCCCCTTGGTCTATGGCATGGGCCGCATGCTGTTTGTCGACCAGCAAGACTGGGTCGAGTGGGCGCTTTACGGCCTATTGAGCACGCTGTTAGTTTTAGCGTTTTCTCTGCTACTGGTACGCGATTATCAGCGTATTCGTCGGCTTAAGCTTGGCCTTGCCTGTGAGCTGGCTGTTGGCCAGGAGCTTGAGCGTTTAGTACGCCCCGAAGCGCACCCTTACTATGTGTTTCATGATATTCCTACCGATAGTTTTACCATTGACCACGTAGTCGTAACGCCCCATGGCATATTTGTCGTAGAAACACGGGCGCGGGCACTGGCCATTGGTACTGACGGCAAAGAGCTAAACAGCGTTGCCGTCGAGCGGGAGCGCCTGCGCTTCCCCCACTGGCAGGAACGACGACCACTGCATAAAACCCGCCAAGGTGTCAGCTGGCTAAGCCAATGGCTAGGTCGCCGCTGTGGCATACCGGTGCCCGTCAGAGGAGTGCTTGTATTGCCAGGCTGGCAAATCGATACCAGCGAAGCGGCGCCAGATATTTTAGTGGTCAGTGGCGAGCATTTAGCCCGCCAGCTAACCGAATTGAAACCTGGCCAGATGAGTGATGCTATTCACGATAGGGTGATTCACATCTTACTTGAGCGCGCACGACTGATGGAACTGAAGCACTTACGCCATCCCTCTGTATAAAGGCTTTATTAGTAGTTGCTTCGAAAGAATTAGTCGCCGCGTAAGCGGCCTCCCATTTCCTGCGCCAAATCGACCGCGTAGTGGTCGGTCATACCGCCGATAAAGTCCAGCATCCGACGATAGCTATCGTAAAGTTTCCAGGAAGGTAACGGCGTGTTTTCACCGATGAGTGCTAATACACGCTGGTGCTTAAACGAACTCTGCCCCGTGTGATGTAGCTCATGGGCAGCGCCAATGAAAGCCTCAAGCAAAATGCCCAGCGTAGTATAGGCACCAATTTCCAGCTTAGCCTTGCGCTCATTTTGAAAAATGCGCTCCCGAGCTAGTTGCTTGGCTGCCTGCACTCCCCACCCCAGATCAGGGTGGCACAGTTCAAGTAAGTCCTCTCCCAAGGATCCGCTTAGTAGCGCCTGCTCATGCTGTACGAAGACGGCTCCCACATCATTAACCGCACGCTCCATCGCTGCCCCACGCAGCAGAGCAATACGGCGACGTTGTGAGACGTTTTTACGCTGCATTTCCGCGTATTCAGGCGGAAACTCTCCGGCAATTTGACGCAGTATCTCGACTACTTCTTCGTAGCGTAAAATGCCCATTTCCAAGCCGTCTTCCAGATCTAGTAAGGCATAGCAAATATCATCGGCTGCCTCGACAAGCCATGCCAGAGGGTGGCGACACCAGCGCTGCTCCCCCTGGGGAATTAGGCCAACGGCTTCTGCCACTTCTTTCAACAGAGCCTGCTCCGACTGATAAGCTCCAAATTTGCCTGCCCGACCACTGTAGCGAACCGTCCATGGGTATTTAAGCAACGTGCCTAACGTTGCCGCTGTGAGCCGCATTCCGCCATTGAACTGGTTATACTCAATTTGCGTAATAACTCTGAAGCCCTGAGCATTACCTTCATAGGTCAACAGATCTTCACGTTCAGCGTCGGATAGCCCCTCTAATAGGCCGCTACTTTGTGCACGTCGAAACCAATCACGAATAGCATACTCGCCGGCATGACCAAAGGGTGGATTACCAATGTCATGTCCTAAACAAGCCGTTTGGACGATCACGCCAAGATCTGAAGGGGTAATCCAAGCAGGCAAACGGTCATGCAGTAACTCCCCGACAATCATACCTAACGAGCGGCCAACACAACCAACCTCTAGTGAGTGTGTTAAGCGCGTATGAATATGATCATTTTCAGTTAGTGGATGCACCTGGGTCTTGCGCCCCAAGCGTCGGAAGGAGCCTGAAAAGACAATGCGATCGTGATCTTTATGGAAGGGAGTACGCCCTATTTCACGAGTGCTGTCAGTACGTTTATCGTGAAGACGTTGCGGGGAAAGTAACTGATCCCATTGCATTTGTGTCATAGCATTCCTCCTTGAGAACTGCATTTTGACACAAAACACCTGAAAACCGCACATTAGCATGTGAGGTGTAAATTTTAGGCATAAAAAAATCCCCCAAGGCGTCAGCCCTGGGGGATGCTTACTAAAAAACTTAAAGTGGACTAGCGCCCAACAAAAAACCCCAGTTCCTGTTGGAACTGGGGTTTTTCTTAATAAGTGCCTGACGATGACCTACTCTCGCATGGGGAGACCCCACACTACCATCGGCGCTAAGCGGTTTCACTTCTGA
>NZ_NWUX01000038.1 GCF_002374315.1 Vreelandella nigrificans
CGCGGTGCCGGTGGGCCGGTGTTGGCAGCGAGGGCTGACAATCCACTCAGCCAGCGCCCTCATGAATAAGGCGGGTTCAATTAACCGGGGCGGCGCCGAATGCCAGCATGAAGATGGGTGGCGCTGAGATATTCACAGCTGCTGCTCCAGAAAACATCTTGCGGCCGAGTTAACATTTCCTGATGCAGCTCACAGTAGGGTGCCCAATGCTGTGCGAGTTCCTTGTTCTACTGGAGTGGCAAGCATGGAGAGACGCCAATCATGCCGCTGGCTGGCTGCTTTTGGGTTATCCACCTGCTTGGCTGGCCCTGCAGTCGCTGAGCCAGCTATCGAAGTCTTTACCACTGCCGGGCAACCGGCCGTCAATGTGCCCTCGGGCGTGGCGGTGATCGAACTCGATGCGCCCGGCCGCCTGGATGCCGAGCTGTCGCAAGACCTTCCTGCTGATCCTGAAGTTGCGGAGGCCATGATGCGCGAGCACATGGCGACGTCTGAATGGCAGGAGACGGCCGACCGCTATGCCGATAGCTATCTCGGGCTGGCCAGGGCCTGGCAGCTGGGTGTGGAGAAAGTCCCCGCCGTGGTGATCGATGACCGCTATGTGATCTACGGTCAGCCGGATGTGGCCGAGGCGCTGAGAGAAGCCGAGCAGATAGTAGGGCAGGAGGGCCGCCGATGAGGCCCTTCAAGACGGCGGGGGTTGTGCTGGGCGGCGCGCTGCTGAGCCTGGGCGTGGTGGAGAAGCCGGCCGAGGCGTTGACGACGCCGCAGATCGTCGCCTCGTCGCTCTCCACCCAGTGCCTGGACTACCAGGTCATCGGCATCTGTGTCTGGCTTAACTGCTCCTGGTCGGGCTGCTCGATCCGCACCTCAGTCCAAGTGCGTCACTTCATCCCAGAGCTTGTGGTCTCCAGCTACGAGAACACCGGCGATAACCCCTGGTGGGAGGTAGCGACGCTGTCGCCGCCTCTGGGAGAGGCGCTGGCCGGTGGGCAGAGCACGTCCGATGTCAGCCGGGCTCAGCACGAGCACCTGCGCTTCAAGAACGTGGATGCCATCGGCCACCCGGCCGGCGAGGCCTTCAGCAGCTTCGCCAGCGCTTTCGGCATGACCTGCGCCGGGGCAGCGACGCCTTTTCAGCCTTACCACCTCTCGACCCTGGACGCCTTGGCTTGGCGTAGCGGCATTCCCGAGTCGCTTTACCCCGAGGCGCTGACGCCCGGCATGCGTGAACTGGGCCAGCCCGGCGACCTGTGGGGCAACATCTACCCGCGCAGCGGCTTCCTGACCCAGGTACACGACTACAAGACCGCGGCGACCACCGCCCAGCGCTCCGCCGATGTCGTCACCCGCACCGGGCAGCCCCACGTCTACACGCCGCTGGTGGCCGCCAGCCGCGACGGCTACTGGCCGCCCGGGCCGGTCAAAGAGGGTGACCCCTCTACTCATCGCTGGCAGCGCCTGACGCCCAGCATGAGCAAATCCTGCCGGGTGTGGCCGGACCGCGGCGTGGCCGACACCTATGACGACCGCCTGGATACCGGCGGTGACTACGCCTGGTCGTTGTGGCGCCCCTATCGTTGCTGCAAGCGCCGCGGGCAGACCCTGCTATATGCAGTCCCCTGAAGGAGAGAAGCCGATGAAAGGAACTCGCACGCGACACTTAGCCCTTGCGCCGCTCGCCAGCGCCCTGGTGGTGGGGCTGATGTCTACCCATGCTGCCCAGGCTCAGGCGCAATCCGCCGATGCCCTTTATTACCAGATTGGCGGGGCCTCGCCCTTCAGCGTCTCCGCGGGGCGGGGCTACAACCCCAACGTGCGCGGCATCGGCATCAGCTGGAACATGAATGCCACCTGCGGCAACTTTGATATTGGTGCCACGGTCTCCAACCAGCTCAACGGTATCACCAACGGCTTCCAGAACCTGATGGGGACGGTGGTTCAGAACGCTCAGGGTGCCGTAGCCTCGCTGCCCGCCATGGTCATCCAGCGGGCCAACCCGGGGCTCTATGACCTGCTGAGCAACGGCGTGCTGCAGGGGCGGGTCGATTTCGACCGCGCTTCCATGTCCTGCCGCCAGATGTCCGAGCGCATGGCCGACATGGTCACCGGGCAGGGGTGGCAGCAGATGGCCGCGGCCGAGAGCTGGCAGAGTGCGGCCCAGTCCAACGCCGACGTGGTCGCGGCGCAGGAGCAGGTCGACCAGTCGGGCGGCAATCAAGGCGTGACCTGGGTGGGAGGCCAGCGCCGCGGCGGCCAGGATCAGGCGCCGATTCGCGTGGTGCAGGACACCGCTCGCGCCGGCTATAACCTGCTGCACGGCCGTGACGACACCACCAGCACGGCCCCCATTGCCGGAGGCGGTGGCGGCTGGGGATCGGTGGCCACCAACGAGGGCACCTGGATCGGGGGCGGTGGGCTGGCCGGGGCTTCCGGCGGAAGCGGTTCCGGCGGCTCAGGGTCAGGCAGCGGGGCAGGGAGCTGCCTGGGTGGCATGTGCACGGTCTGGCAGAGCCCGGAGGAGGCCGCCGAGTGGACCCAGACGGTGATCGGCGAGCAGTCGATTCGTACCTGCGACGGCTGCGAACGCAGCGAGACCCAGGCCGGCAGTGGCCTGGTCCGCGAGCTGGAGCGTGAGCAGCAGGAGGTCTACGGCAAGCTCCTGAGTCTGGTCGACGGTAGCGACCCGCTGACCCCGGAGAACCTGCGCCAGGTCTCCGCCGGGGACGGCCTGACCGTCTCCAGAGGAGTGATCGAGGCGCTGCGCAGCGACCCCGAGGCCTCATTGCTGATCCACCGCCTGAGCGGTGAGATGGCCCTGGCCAGGACGCTGACCAAGGCGCTGTGGGCGCGCCGACTGCTGCTGGCCGGCAGCAGTGACCCGGGCATCGCCGACAACGAGCAGGGCATGTCGGCGCTGGATCGCAAGCTGGTGGCACTGGATCGGGATATCGAGTCGCTGCGCTCCGAGATGGAGATCCGCCAGGCGCTGGGCAACAGCGCGGCCGGCATCGCCTTGGAGCGGGCCGCCCGGCGCAGCCAGGGCGCCTCGCAGGGCGAGACCTTCCGTCCGGATGCGGCCCTGGACGGCCGCGGCCGCCCAGCCGGCGAGGAGGGCGGTGACTGATGGCCCCACGTGTTTTCTCCTGGATGAACCCGGCCCGCTGGCCGTCGCTGCTGCTCGCCATGGCGGTGCTGGTTGTCATGTTCCTGCTGAGCGGCGCCATACTCGCCGTCAGTGTGCGCTTGCTGGGAGGGCTCGAGGCCCACCATAGCGCCTGGCAGGCCGCCTGGCCGTGGCTGCTGGCCTGGCGGCTGAGCCTCTACGCCGCGCTGACCCTGGTCTGGTGGCGCAAGGTGCGCCCCCGGGCGGTGGCGCGGCTGCGCCGAGATCGCGACGATGGGCAGCAGGCGCTCGCCAAGCTGCGGCGGCTCGAGCTGATGGCCCTGGGCATCCTGGTCCTGCTGGAGGCCACCAACCTGATCAACCAGCTGGGAGGTGCCTGATGGGAGGCCTGCTGACCGCGCCGCTGGTGGTGTTCGACTACTTTGCCAACGCCATGACGCTGCTGGGCTGGATCATCAACAACGCCATCTGGAACGTCATGGTCGGCACCGGCATCGCCGCGGTGCCGTTCATTACCCTGGTGCTCTCAGAGTGGTTCAAGGCCCGGCAGGAGGGCGACGAGGCAGGGACCAAGGGCATCCTCACGGTCAACCGCATCGAGACCCGGCTCTACGCCATGATCCTGGCCTACGCCTTCACCTGCCTGCCGCTGCTGCAGGTCCAGCTGGCCACCGCCGATATCGACGAGAGCCGCTCGCTGGAGTGCGGCACTCGACAGTTCGCCTCGGGCGGCTGGTCCGAGGGAGCGTTCGGCGCGACCGAGAGCGCGATCGGTGGCCAGCAGGCGAGGATCCCGCTGTGGTGGGCGGGCGTGCATGCAGTGTCCCACGGGCTCACCGCCGCGGCGATCCACGCCATTCCCTGCTCGACGGACTTTGAATCCATCCGCATGGAGCTGGACCTGCACAGCGTCGAAGATCCGGGGCTGCAACAGGAGGTCGGCGAGTTTCAGCGCCAGTGCTTCGGGCCGGCGCGCAACCGGCTGCTGCAGGAGGGCGGCACCATCGAGGCGACCCGCGCCGTGGACGTGGACTGGATTGGCTCGAACTACTTCCAGACCACGCCCGGCTACTACGACAGCTTCTACGCCGGGCGGCCCATCGCCGGCTTCCCCTACGATGCCGACCGGGATGTCTCCCGGCCTAACACCGGCCCGGGGATGCCGGGCTACCCCTCCTGCCGGGAGTGGTGGTCCGCCGAGAGCGTTGGCCTGCGGGCCCGGCTGCACGAGGAGGTCAGCCCCGGGTTCTGGGACGACTTCCGCAGCGTCTTCACCAGCAGCGACGCCGAGGACTACGTGATCCGTCGCCTGGTCAGCCCTCGCTCGGGTGCGGCCAGCGGCAATCTGGATCAGGCGGTGGTGGGCTTTCGCGGGCTGGACGGCGGAGGCTTCTGGGATGCCACCGTGACCGCCGGCGCCATGGTGGGCGGCACCCTGTCGGTCCTGCCCTTCCAGGCCGGCATGGACATGCTCAAGCAGGCGCTGCCCATGGTGCAGGGCATCCTGGTGATGGCCATCATCATCTGCCTGCCCTTCGTGATGGTCATCTCCAGCTACAGCTTCAAGGTCGCCGGCATGGCCACCTTCGGGCTCTTCGCCATGTGGTTCCTGACCTTCTGGTGGGAGCTCGCCCGCTGGATCAACGCCAACCTGGTGGATCTGCTCTACCGCAGCGACGCCGCCAAGCTGAGCTGGCTCTCCGCCGCCAACAACCTCTACGACCGCATGGTGCTGCAGTTCGTGGAGGGGATGATGTTTCTGGTGTTGCCGACGATCTGGGTGGCGGTGCTGGGATGGGCTGGGATGAAGGTCGGCAGCGAGCTCGCAAGAGGCATCGGCGACGGTGGTGGGAAGACTGCCCAAGGAGCAGGGAAGCAGGGAGGGGACAAGGTTCAGTCGAGGTCCTGACCAGTATGGATCCTTCCCCCTCAGTGCTCTGGATCAGAAGAGTATGGAGATCCGCCTGGATCGCTAGAGCTAGGTCCATAGCGGAGATGATCTGGCACATCCTCATGGTCTTCACTCGCCGAGCTGCTATGCAGCACTCCCTGAGCCACACCACCAGCCACCACGGCCGCCCCTCCGGCCACCTTGCCGGCTCCCCGGGCGATGCGCCGCCACCCCTCCTGGGTGGTGGCCGTTTGGGCGGTGGACTTGGCCATGCCAGCGGCCGAGTCGCGCAGCACGCGCAGCGACTCTGTCGTGCTCGCCTGGGTGTGCCAGCCGTCGGACCAGCCTTCCTGCTGCACACCGTCGAGAGCCTTCCGAGCTGCCTGGCGGCCAGCGCTGGCGGCTCGCATCAGTAGTGATTTCAGCGCCATGGGCGTCCCTCCCTGGGTACATCAGCCTTTTAGCATAGACGCTTGCTGGGCGAGCCTCCACTGGGTGGAGCTCACAAAGGGGCGAGGGCAAAGGGTGAAAAGGCAAAAGGCCGGAAGGGAAGGGGGGCTCAAGGGGAAGGGGCTTGCCCCGAAAGGCTGAGTAGGGTGAGCACAGCAAAGGGAAAGGGCAAAGGGTTGCTGCTGTCATCAGCAAGTTGCTGGGGTCTCTGGTGCTCCTTCAATTCACCCCACTTAGCTGTTGATATAAGCTGAGTGCAGCGCAACGAGACCGCCTTCAGGCGGCCAGGGAACTGCAGGGAGCCGCACCATGGAGATCATCGACAACGTCAGCCGGCTGCTCGGCGACGATCTGAAGGACACCCTGCGGCCCGGCGCCCGCCTCAAGATCGCGGCCTCCTGCTTTTCGATTTTCGCCTACGAGGCGCTGAAGGAGGAGCTGGAAGCGCTGGACTCAGTCGAGTTCATCTTCACGTCACCCACCTTCGTCCCAGACCAGGCCAGCGACAAGTTCCGCAAGGAGCACCGTGAGTTCCACATTCCCAAGGCGGAGCGCGAGCGCAGCGTCCACGGCAGCGAGTTCGAGATCCAGCTCAAGAACAAACTGACCCAGCGGGCCATTGCTCGTGAGTGCGCCGATTGGATGCGCCGCAAGGCCCGCTTCCGCTCCAACCGTGGCCAGGCTGCCATGCAGCCCTTTGCCGGCGTTGCGGCCTCAGGCGGCGACACCGTCTACATGCCCCTGCAGGGCTTCACAGCGGTCGATCTGGGCTACCAGCAGGGCAACGCAGTCTCCAATTTCGTCACCCGCTTCAGCGAGCCGGCCCATACCTCCCAGTTCATGGCCCTCTTTGACCAGCTGTGGCAAGACGAAGAGAAGCTCGAGGACGTCACCGAACGGCTGCGCGAGCACATCGCCTCGGTCTACCGGGAGAACGCGCCGGAGCGGATCTACTTCCTGATGCTCTACCATATCTTCCACGAGTTCTTGGAAGACATCTGTGAGGACGTGCTGCCCAACGACCGCACCGGCTACCAGGACAGCGTCATCTGGCAGAAGCTGTTCAACTTCCAGCGTGACGCGGCCACGGGTGTCATCAACAAGCTAGAGACCTACAACGGCTGCATCCTGGCCGACAGCGTAGGGCTCGGGAAGACCTTCACCGCCCTGGCGGTCATCAAGTACTACGAGCTGCGCAATCGCTCCGTGCTGGTGCTGTGCCCGAAGAAGCTCGCCGACAACTGGCTGACCTACAACCGCAACCTGACCACCAACGTGCTGGCCCAGGACCGCCTGAACTACGACGTGCTCTGCCATACTGACCTGCAGCGCACTCGTGGGGAATCCTTCGGCATGCCGTTGGATCGCGTCAACTGGGGCAACTATGACCTGGTGGTGATCGATGAGTCGCACAACTTCCGCAACAACGACGTTTACAAGGATCGCGAGACCCGCTACCAGAAGCTGATGAACCAGGTGATCCGTGCCGGGGTGAAGACCAAGGTGCTGATGCTCTCGGCAACGCCGGTCAACAACCGCTTCACCGACCTGAAGAACCAGCTGGCCCTGGCCTACGAAGGCGAAGCCGAGAACCTGACTCGCCACCTCAGCGGCGCCAAGGACATCGAGGGCATTTTCCGGCGCGCCCAGGCCACCTTCAACGAGTGGTCGGCCCTCCCGCCGGAGAAGCGCACCACGGGTGCCATCCTGCAGGCACTGGACTTCGACTTCTTCGAACTCTTGGACAGCGTCACCATCGCTCGTTCACGTCGGCATATCGAAACCTTCTACGACACCAGCGATATCGGTAGCTTCCCGGAGCGCCGGAAGCCGCTCTCGTTTCACTGCCCGCTCACTCACCGAACCGATGTGATCGGCTTCAACGAGATCTTCCAGCAGCTCTCCCAGCTCAAGCTCTCCGTCTACGCCCCGATCAGCTACATCCTGCCCAGCCGCCTCAAGAAGTACGAGGAGATGTACGATACCGAGGTCTACAGCGGGAGAACCAGCTTCAAGCAGGTGGACCGGGAGAAGAGCCTGCAGGCCCTGATGACGACTAACCTGCTCAAACGCCTAGAGAGCTCGGTGTCAGCGTTTCGCCTGACCCTGGAGGGGCTGCAAGATAGCTACCAGACCATCCTGGATAAGATTGCCGCCTTCAAGCAGACCGGCCGCTCGGAGAGCTTTGCGGATATCACTGCGTCCTTCGAAGACGCCGACCCCGACGACGACAGCATTCCCATGCCGGGCGATACCACGGTGGGCAAGAAAGTCCAGATCAGCCTGGAGGACATGGATCTGCCGTCCTGGGAGCATGACCTGAGCACCGACCTGGTGTGGATCGAGCTGTTGCTGGAGGAAATGGCCAAGGTCACCCCGTCCGACGATGCCAAGCTGCAGCACCTCAAGACGCAGATCGCCAGCAAGCTGGCCTCGCCGATCAACCCCGGCAACCGCAAGGTGATGATCTTCACCGCCTTCGCGGATACCGCCAAGTACCTCTACGACAACTTGGCGCCGGTCCTGCTGGAGAGCCAGGGCGTGCACACCGGGCTCGTGACCGGCAGCGACGCTCCGAAATCGACCCTTGGGGCCATGCCATGTAGCCGCCAGCACTATGACTTCCAAGGCCTGCTGACGCTGTTCGCCCCGCAGGCCAAGAGCAAGGCCATGGTGTACCCTAATGAACCCCGCGAGCTGGACATCCTGATCGGGACTGACTGCATCTCGGAAGGTCAGAATCTTCAGGATTGCGACTACTTGATCAACTACGACATCCACTGGAACCCGGTTCGTATCATCCAGCGCTTCGGGCGCATCGACCGCATCGGCTCGCCCAACGCCAGCATCCAGCTGGTCAACTACTGGCCAGACATCAGCCTGGACGAGTACATCAACCTCAAGGAACGCGTCGAGAACCGTATGGTGATCGCCGACGTTACCGCTACCGGCGACGATAACGTGCTCAACGCCCAGTCCAACGACGTCGCCTACCGTCGTGAGCAGCTGCGCCGCCTGCAGGATGAAGTGGTGGAGATGGAAGACCTTAAGTCCGGCGTGTCGATCACGGACCTCGGCCTGAACGAGTTCCGCATGGACCTGCTGGGCTACATGAAGGAAAACGGCGACCTGAGCCGTATCCCGAATGGCCTGCATACCGTCGTGCCGGCCCGCCCCGAGAAGGGCCTGGAGCCCGGGGTCATCTTCACCCTGCGCAATCTCAATCAGCGGGTAGGGCACCAAGGAAGCGGCCTGCAGCAGCAGAACCGCCTGCATCCGTTCTACTTGGTCTACATCAGCCATACCGGCGAAGTGATCAGCGATTACACCGAGGTCAAGCGACTGCTCGACTTGGCTCGCACCGCATGCAAGGGGCTGGGTGAGCCCGTCGAAGCCGTCTATCGGGCCTTCAACGAGGAAACCCACGATGGCCGGGAGATGCACGCCTATTCGGAACTGCTGGATCAGGCCATCCGCTCGATGATCGAGGTGAAGGAGGATAAGGACATCGACAGCCTGTTCAGCGGCGGCGAGACCACGGCGCTGGTGGATACCATCGAAGGGCTCGACGACTTTGAACTGATCACCTTTATCGTCATTCGTGACGCGGGCTCGGCCCTAGACACAGGTACGGAGCGCCGTGCGGCCAATGGAGAAGGCGAGAGTAAAGCACCATGACGGCACCGCTCTACCAGTACCCCGCCAAGACGCTGCTCGGCCGTGTGGTGGCCAAGCAGCGCATCCTGGCGCATGTGAGAGCCACCGCCAAGCTCAGGGAGCGCCTGCGGGATGAGGTCGCCCAGATCACCTGGCATGCCAAGCTGGCTCATAGCACGCTCAATCTGCCTGGCACCGAGGATGTGCCGGAGCTGCAGGTCTTCGTGATCACCCTCAAGGGCGAGGACCTGCACCGAGACGTGCTGCGGGCCATCGACCGTGCCATTCCCTTTCCGATCCTGTTCGAGCTCAACGGCGCTCGCGGCATCCGTGCCACCGCCGCCTACAAGCGGCCCAGCCAGGCCGATCCCAGCAAATGGGTGCTTGATGACCACTACGCCAGCAGCGACTGGCTGCCGGCCGAGACGCCTCGGCAGCCGCTGCCCACGGCCATCGATCTGAAGCAGCTCTACCAGCAGCTGCTGCGCAGCCTGCTTCCCGCACCGGCACGTCAGGGTGAAGCCTTGCCGGATCAGCTGGATCGCTTGAGGGCCCTGGAAGCCCTCAAGAAGGACGCGGCCACCCTCGAGAAGCGCCTGCGCAACGAAAAACAGTTCAACCGCAAGGTCGAAATCAACGGCGAGCTGAGCTCGATACGCGAGAAAATTGCCGACTATGACACCTGATCACGATCGCAAAGGTCGTCCGCCAGAAAAAATAACTAGACCGGCAGGGATGAGGGATGATGATGCAAAGTCTGAATGAAAATTCGAGAGACTATATTGAGAAGGTTGCTACCGAAGCGCTGAGCCAGTTCGACAACATTGCTGAGGCCGCCAATACCAAGCTTCACGATGGTCAAACGCTAGGCTCAGAGGCTCTGGCAAGCATCAACACGTTGACCTCCAGTACGACCATCCAGAAACTGGACCAGATCAGCCAAGCCAATCGAGAGAGCTATCGAATATTGGCAGACGAACCGGCAATTGCTCGTGTTGTCGTGATGGATGAGAAAGGTGAAGAGCGCACCTACTACATTTGCCGCACCACGCCGGTTTCAGGCTTCCCCAATCTGGCGAGCTACCGCGCTCCAGTTGGCCGCTTGGCGTCCTTGGCTATCGGCACTGAGTTCACACTGCCTAACGGCAAAGTTGTCGAAGTCTTGGAGCGTGCTCAACTCAGACCTGCCGCACGGGCTGACGGCTGGGACTCATGTGATACGGTGGTGGAAGCCGAGCATGTCGGCCCGCTCACCGTCGAGTCGTTACGAGCGCTACTGGCTGAGGTTGCAGGAGAAGAGGTCACCGAAGACCTATTGGAGCAACTGCTGGCTGAGGAGTCAGTAAAAGCTAACATCTTCGACGGCGTGCGCCGCAGCGTTATCACCAAGATGGGGTTGCGCGATCAGCCCGTTCTGGATCAATATCAGGATGAGATATTCCGTCTTCCCCTCGACAAGCGCCTGCTAATTCTAGGTCCACCCGGCACAGGAAAAACCACGACTCTGATCCGCCGCCTCGGTCAGAAACTAGACACCGCATTCTTGGAAGAGGGTGAACAACGTCAGATTGAAATGGTGGCTTCCGCCCGGGGCGTCGCGCATGCCAACAGTTGGCTGATGTTCACACCCACGGAATTGCTCAAGCAGTACCTCAAAGAAGCCTTTGCTCGGGAAGGCGTTCCCGCCTCCGATCTGCGCATCAGAACATGGCAGGACTACCGGCGTGAGTTGGCCAGAAATGCTTTCGGCGTGCTTAGAACTGCCACGGGCGGTGGCACCTTTGTCCTGAAGGACGGTCTGCCAAGCTTAAGGCCAGAGGCATTGGATCGCCCGACCCAGTGGTTTGATGACTTCAATGCGTGGCAGCGCAATGCATACATGCAGGAGCTGCACGAAGCGGTCAATATACTCCGCGAAGCCAAGGCGCCAGAAGTCCAGAGCTTGGGCGCGCGTCTGCACAGTGCCTTAACACAATCGAGCGAAGGCGGACTTGCATCTACATTTTCCTCACTGGCGGTCGAGCTCTCCAAAGTGCAGGATCTCGTTGCCAGGTTGAAAGAAACCTCTGACGGAAAAATTAAAGCCGCGCTTAACCTCCAGCTCAACCGTAACCGTGGGTTTCTGGATGAATTGGCGCGCTTCATCGATGGCCTGCAGCAAGCTCAGACCACCGACGTCGACGACCAAGACGATCTCGATGAGGAAGAAGATCCTACTGGCCCGCGCACGGTGCGTGCCGCCGCACTGAACGCCTACATGCAAGCCGTGCGTGCCCAAGCCCGATCTGCAGCTTCAAAGCGCACGGTCAGCAAGTCGTCTCGTAATGGCAAGATCATCGAGTGGCTTGCAGAGCGTGGCATGACGGAGGCCGACCAGGCCGAGGTGGGTGCGAACCTACTGGTGCAGACGTATGCGCGCCGCTTCATGAATCCGGTGAAGCGGTATCTTGACGGTATTCCAAGGCGTTACCGAACGTTCAGGCGCGAACGACAGCAAAACGAGAGCTGGTATCACAATGTAGGCTTTGAAGCCCGCGATATTCATCCGCTCGAACTGGACATTGTACTGCTCACGATCCTGCGCGCCGCAGGTGATCTGACCAGTCGGCCCAACGTTCAGCGCGATATCGATAGTCCCGCCTGGGCATCGCTCCAGCCCATCCTGGGGCATTACCGTAACCAGATTTTGGTGGATGAGGCGACAGATTTCTCGCCGATCCAACTCGCTTGCATGGCCGCCCTCGCACATCCTCGGCTGCGCTCATTCTTTGCGTGCGGCGATTTCAACCAACGGCTGACCGCCTGGGGCGCACGAACTTCTGATGACTTGAAGTGGGTATTTCCTGACTTCGACATCAAGGAAATCACTATCTCCTATCGCCAGAGCAAACAACTCAACGAAATGGCCCGTGCCATGATCCGTGCCGTAGGTGGCGCCGAACAGTACGCCAGCCTGCCCGTGCACATGGACAGTGCAGGAGTTGCACCGGTTTTGTTGGAGTATGCAATCGATGAAATTACTGTGGTGCATTGGCTGGCAGATCGCATCCGTGAAATAGAATGTTTCGTCGGCCAGTTACCCTCTATTGCCATCTTTTTAAACGTAGAAGATGAGGTGGTGGCAGTGGCTGAAGCGCTCAATACCGCGTTGGCCGAGCACAACATTCAGGTAGTCGCTTGCCGCGAGGGGCAGGCCGTTGGTCAAGAAAGTAATGTGCGAGTGTTCGACATTCAGCATATCAAAGGCCTGGAGTTTGAGGCGGCATTCTTCGTCGGCATTGACCGACTCGCTGAACTGCATCCGGCCTTGTTCGATAAATGCCTGTATGTAGGCACCACACGGGCGGCCACATACCTGGGTGTGACCTGCGTTGGCAAATTGCCGGCCGCTATTGAGAGTCTACGCTCTCATTTTGGTCAGGACTGGCACCAAAGCGACTGAATATTCAAGCTATATTTTGACAAATTCAACCGTAAAGACTTTTTATAGAGCGTCATCTACAGGACAAGGTTATGGAAAAACTGAAGATGCATTCGCCCAACCTGACCGAGGACAGTATCGCCAAGCTGGCCGAGCTGTTCCCCAGCTGCGTCACCGAAGCGCGGGATGAGCAGGGGCGGATGAAGCAAGCCATCGATTTCGACCAGCTGCGCCAGGAGCTCTCCGATCATATCGTCGAGGGTCCCAAGGAGCGTTACCACCTCAACTGGCCCGGCAAGCGGGAAGCTCTGCTGGCGGCCAATGCACCAATTGCCAAGACCCTGCGCCCTTGCCGGGAAGAGAGTGTGAGCTTTGACACCACCAAAAACCTTTTCATAGAAGGGGATAACCTGGAGGCCCTGAAGCTTCTTCAGGAGACTTACCTGGGTAGGGTGAAATTGATTTATATAGATCCGCCCTACAACACGGGGCGTGAATTTATCTACGACGATGACTATCGCGAGTCCTTTGACGACTACCTTGATTCGTCAGGGCAGCGTGATGATCAAGGTGGCCGGTTAGTTGCCAACACCGAAGCCAATGGACGATTCCATTCGGACTGGCTATCTATGATGTATCCTCGGTTGCGGCTGGCAAAGAACCTTTTATGCGATAACGGCGTGATCTTCATTTCTATTGATGATCACGAAGTTGACAACCTTAGAAAGCTGTGTGATGAGGTTTTTGGCGGTGAGAATTTTATCGCACAAATCATCTGGCAAAAAGTTTACGCACCAAAGAATTCAGCTTACTGGTTCTCAGAAGACCACGACTATATTCTGGTCTATGCCAAGGACAGGGTCTCATGGAGGCCAAATAAGCTGCCGAGAACGGCAGAGATGGAAGCACGTTACAAAAACCCAGACAACGACCCACGTGGCCCGTGGAAAGCTGCGGACATGTCCGCAAGAAACCGTTATGATGCTGGGGTTTATCCGGTAACATGTCCCTCTGGAAGAGTTATTAAAGGACCCCCTGTAGGAACGTACTGGCGTTATAGTGAGAGAAAATTCAAGGAGCTTGATGCCGATAACAGGATATGGTGGGGTAGTGATGGCGACAATGTTCCTGCCATTAAAAGGTTCTTGTCTGAGGTGTCTTCGGGAAGGACTCCGCAAACCATATGGTTTTATAAGGATGTAGGACACACCCAAGATGCTAAGAAAACTCTGCTGAAATACGTAGATTTTCAAGAAACAGAAAATGTTCTTAATTCAGTAAAGCCCGTTGAGCTGATACAGAGGATCTTGCAGCTATCCACATCGCCAGATGGCAGCGACATTGTGCTTGATTTCTTTAGCGGAAGCGCATCGACAGCCCACGCAGTGCTTAAGCAGAATTATGAAGATGGAGGGAGGCGCCGTTTCATTGGGGTGCAAATTCCCGAGCCGCTTCCCAAGCCTGAGCCCGAGCTTGGCTCAATTTTTGAGATGGGGGCTAAACGTATTAAAAACTACGCCAAAGAGGTCTCATCAGAAATAGAGGACCAGAAGGCTGGCTCTATTGATCTTGGCTTTCGCGTCATGAAGATTGATTCGTCAAACATGCGAGAAACTCACTATTCACCGGACGCACTTAGCCAGGACCTGATCTCGGAGAATATCGATAATATCCGTGAGGGCCGGAGTTCAGAAGACCTGCTCTTCCAGGTCCTGCTGGATTGGGGCGTAGACCTTTCCCTGCCCATCTCCCGCCAGGAGATGGATGGAAAAACCATCTTCTTCGTCGATGGAGATGAGAAGCATATGGCTCTCGCCGCCTGCTTCGACCTCGATATCGACGAGGCATTTGTCAAGCTGCTCGCCGAATACGAGCCGCTGCGCGTGGTATTCCGCGATGCCGGCTTTGCCAGCGACAGCGTCAAGATCAACGTCGAGCAGATCTTCGCCCAGAAGTCGCCCAATACCGACGTCAAGGTGATCTAGGCCCATGAACATGGACGAGCAGGCGCTGAAGCAGTTGCTGCACTCCCTTATCGAGCGCTGGGAGAGCGAGGTGGTCGAGTTCAAACGCGGTGGCAAGGGCTTCTTCACCTCGGATCTCGGCAAGTACCTCTCGGCGCTGGCCAACGAGGCGAATCTACGCGCCTGCGAAAGCGCTTGGCTGGTCTTTGGCATCGACGACAAGACACGGCGCATCCTGGGGTCCGAGTACCGCCAAGCCTCCGGCGAGCTCGACCGGCTCAAAATGCAGATAGCCGACGGTACCGAGCCCAGCATCACCTTCCGCGACATCCACGAGCTGGAGACCCCAGAAGGCCGGGTGCTGCTGTTCGAGATTCCACCTGCACCGATGGGCATGCCCATCGCCTGGCAAGGGCACTACTTTGCTCGCGCCGGGGAGAGTCTGACCGGCTTGGGCCTGGACAAGCAGGATGCGATCCGGCGACAGACCGACGCCACCGACTGGTCCGTGCAGTTGGTGCCGAATGCCACGCTCGACCATCTCGACCCTGAGGCGGTCAGCAAGGCCCGAGAGTCCTTCGCCAAGAAGTACGCCAACCGCTTCGAGCCCGGCGAGGTAATGGGGTGGCCGCTACCTACCTTCCTGGACCGCGCCAAACTGACCTTGGACGGCAAGGTGACCCGGGCGGCCCTCCTGCTGCTCGGCAAGGAAGAGGCGGCGCCGCTGCTATCCCCTCATCCCGCTCAGCTGACTTGGAAGCTGGAGGGACCGGAGCGGGCCTACCAACACTTCGGCCCGCCGTTCCTGCTGGCCACGACGCGGCTCTACCAGCAGATCCGCAACGTGCAGGTGCGAATCCTGCCGGAGGACCAGCTGCTGGGCGTGGAGCTGGCCAAGTACGACCAGCGGATCGTGCTGGAAGCTCTGCACAACTGCATTGCCCATCAGGATTACGCCCGCAACGGCAGGGTCCTGGTCACCGAAGAGCCGGACCGGCTCATCCTGGAAAACGCAGGGGGCTTCTTCGAAGGCAGGCCGGAGGACTACGTCACCGGCCACAAGACACCGATGCACTACCGCAATCCCTTCCTGGTAAACGCCATGGTCGAGCTGAACATGATCGACACCATGGGCTACGGCATCCACGAGATGCACCTGGGGCAGGCCAAACGCTACCTTCCCATGCCGGACTATGACGTAACCGACCCCTCCCGGGTGCGGCTGACGATCTACGGCAGCATCGTCGAACCGGCCTACACGCGCATGCTGATCAAGAAGACCGAGCTCTCCCTGCAGGAGATCCTGGCCCTGGATCGCGTACAGAAACAGCTGCCGCTCGACAAGGAGATGGTGAGTCGTCTGCGCCGCGCCAAGCTGATCGAAGGCCGGCAGCCCAATCTGCGCGTCTCCGCCGAGATCGCTACCGCAACGGCGACCAAGGCCCAGTACATCCACACCCGTGGGCAGGATGACGCCTTCTACGCCAAGCTGGTGATCGATTATCTGGCCAAGTTCGGCTCCGCCAGCCGCCAGGAGATCGACACCCTACTGTGGGACAAGCTCAGCGATGCCCTGGATGAGCCAAAGAAGAAGACCAAGGTGGGCAACATCCTGACCAAGCTGCGACGCGCTGGCCAGATCCGCAATGCCGGCAGCCGCGGTGCGCCGGAATGGCGACTGGTGCGGGACGATGCAGAAAGGTCTGCAGAAAGAAACGGCGGTTCTGCAGAAAGAAACTGAACGAAAATCTGTTTAAGTTATTGATTTTAAAATTAAAGCATCGAGAGCCCTTTCTGCAGGCTCCGATGCCGGTGCAGAAAGGAAGGCCATGAAGCTCAAGTTCAAGACTCAGGAGTACCAGACGCGGGCAGTCGAGGCGCTGGCGGACTGCTTTGCTGGCCAGCCCTTCAGCAGCGGTATCCGCTACCGCATCGATCCGGGCGAGGCAGCGCCCCTGGCGCAGCCAATGCAGTGTGACATGTATGCCTCGCCAGATTCCGACGACGCCGGCTTCAAGAACGCCGCGCTGGAGCTGACGGAGCTTGAGCTCCTGAACAACATCCGGACCGTGCAGCGCCGCCAGAACCTGCCGCTCTCCGACGGCTTGAAAAAGGATGACAAGACCGGCTGCCCCTACAACCTGGACGTAGAGATGGAGACCGGCACCGGCAAGACCTACGTCTACCTGAAGAGCATGTTCGAGCTGAAGCAGCGCTACGGCTGGAGCAAGTTCATCGTGGTGGTGCCCAGCATCGCCATCCGCGAGGGGGTCTACAAGTCGCTGCAGATCACCGCCGACCACTTCCTGGAGAGCTACGGGGAGAAGGCGCGCTTCTTCATCTACAACTCGAAGCAGCTGCACAACCTGGAAAGCTTCTCCTCGGATGCCGGCATCAGCGTGATGGTCATCAACGTGCAGGCCTTCAACTCCCGTGGTGCCGACAACCGCCGTATCTACGATGAGCTGGACGACTTCCAGTCACGGCGCCCCATCGACGTCATCAAGGCCAACCGGCCGATTCTGTTCCTCGATGAGCCACAGAAGATGGAAGGCGGCAAGACGCTCAGCTCACTGAGCGAGTTCAACCCGCTGTTCATCGTGCGCTACTCAGCGACCCACAAGACGACCTACAACAAGATCCACCGCCTGGACGCCTTGGACGCCTACAACCAGAAGCTGGTGAAGAAGATCTCGGTGCATGGTGTCACCACCAAGGGCCTCACCGGTACCGATGCCTACCTCTACCTGGAAAATATCGAGACGGCCAAGAACAAGCCTCCTGTGGCCTGGGTCGAGTACGAGGAGAAGTCGGCCAGCGGCGTGAAGCGCAAGCGCCGCAAGCTGGGCAAGGGCGATAACCTGCATGCGCTGTCGGATGGGCTGGACCAATACAAGGGATTCGTCGTCTCGGATATTGATGCCAGGATCGATCAGCTCAGCTTTACCAACGGTGTCGAGCTCACCGCTGGAGAGGTCACCGTCGATGTCACCGAGAAGGCGCTGCGCCAGATCCAGATCCGCGAGGCGGTCAAGGCGCATTTCAAGAAGGAGCAGCTGCTGTTCTCCCAGGGGGTCAAGGTGCTCACCCTGTTCTTCATCGACGAGGTGGCCAAGTACCGCCAGTACGATGAGGGCGGTGAGGTGCTGGGCGAGTACGCCCGGATCTTCGAGGAGGAGTACAACCACCAGCTCAACCAGGTGCTGACTCTGGAAGACAGCGAGTACAACCGTTACCTGAAGGGCATCAGTGCCTCGGATACCCACAACGGCTACTTCTCCATCGACAAGAAGTCCAAGCGCCTCGTCGACCCCAAGACCAAGGCACGCTCGACCGAGACAGACGATGTCGATGCCTACGACCTGATCCTGAAGGACAAGGAGCGCCTGCTCTCCTTCGAGGAGCCCACGCGCTTCATCTTCTCCCACTCCGCCCTGCGGGAGGGCTGGGACAACCCCAACGTGTTCGTCATCTGCACGCTGAAGCACAGCGACAACACCATCTCCCGGCGTCAGGAGGTGGGACGCGGCCTGCGCCTAGCGGTCAACCAGCTGGGGGATCGCATGGACGATCCGCTGACGGTGCACGACATCAACGAGCTGACGGTGGTCGCCAGCGAGAGCTACAAGGATTTTGTCACCGCCTTGCAGCGCGACATCAGCAATGATCTCTCCGAGCGCCCGCGGGTCGCCGATGAGGCCTACTTCACCGGCAAGCTCCTCGTGTCAGATGAGGGTGAGGTAGAGGTCACGCCCGCCATGGCCAAGGAGATCTACCGCTACTTGCTCAAGCACGACTACACGGATAACGCCGACCATATCACCGAGGCTTACCACCAGGCCAAGGAGGACGGCACCCTGGCCGAGCTGCCGGAGGCGCTGCAGCCGCACGCACAGCAGGTCTTCCAGCTGATCGACAGCGTCTTCAGCAACGCCCAGCTACCGCACATCGAGGACGGCCGAAAGTCCAAGCTCAACCCGCTCAACGACAACTTCCACAAGAAGGAGTTTCAGGAACTCTGGGAGCGCATAAACCGCAAGGCGGCCTACTCGGTCAGCTTCGATTCCAACGAGCTGATCGAGAAATGCGTGGGCTATCTGGACCTGAAGCTCAGTGTGAAGCGCCTGGAGTATCAGGTGGAGCGTGGCACGCAGAAGGCCGAAGCCAGTTACCAGGACATGACTAGCGGGCAGGCCTTCACCGTCAACGAGAGCGAGCGGGTCAAGCATGATGGCTCGCTTCACTCGGCGGTCCAGTACGACCTGATCGGCCGCCTGGCCGAGGCCACGCAGCTGACGCGGCGTACCGTGGCGGCGATTCTCTCCAAGGTTCAGCCGAAGACCTTCAAGCAGTACCAGATGAACCCCGAGGACTTCATGGCCCAGGCTGCCAGGCTGATCAACGAGCAGAAGGCCAGCATGGTGGTCGAACACATCAGCTACGACCCCATCAACGAGCAGCACAGCCGCGAAATCTTCACCATCGAGAAGCCGGAGAACCAGCTGGATCGAGCTTACAAGGCCAAGCGTCATGTCTTCGACTACGTGGTGACCGATTCCAAGATCGAGCGAGACTTCGTCGAAGAGCTCGACACCGGCAAGGAGGTGGTGGTTTACGCTAAGCTGCCGAAAAGCTTCTTCATCCCGACCCCGGTGGGCAACTACAACCCCGACTGGGCCATCGCCTTCAACGAGAACGACGTCAAGCACGTCTACTTCGTGGCTGAGACCAAGGGCAGTATGTCATCCCTGGAACTGCGCGAAATCGAGCAGGCCAAGATCAAGTGCGCCACGGAATTCTTCGACACCATCGCCACGGCGAAGGTGAAGTATGATGTCGTGGACTCCTATGACAAGCTGATGGATCTGGTGCGATGATGATAAAATAAACAATAATTATAGGAACGCAAATTACAGCTATGAGGCAGGGATATGTCAAATAGAAAAAACAGAGTTATAGAGAGGGAGCATGGAAGCGTAAAACTGTGTTTTTCCTCTGATAGGGAAGACCTATTCGAGAAGAGATTTGAGGAAATTTCAGAATCTGTAAAAAAGTCTTGGAGAAATTCTATAAGAGTTACTCCTGTCGACGCACTTGACCCAAGCTGTGAAATTAACAGCTTACGGCAGCCTCAGGTTTCAGCACTATTTTCTATCTTGTCCAGCCTGACTGGTCACGAAAGGAAAGATGTTACTGTTGTGATGCCGACAGGAACTGGTAAAACTGAAACAATGTTAGCTTCCATATGCGGGTTGCCTGTTGATAGAGCATTGGTGGTAGTGCCTACAGATAGCCTGCGCGAACAAACTTTCAATAAGTTTATCGGCTTGGGGAAGCTGAGAGAGTTAAATGCGATACATAACGAAACCCTCAACCCAGTAGCTGCGTTGATCTCGGGAGGTCTTGAAAGCAACGAAGAGCTTGATTTTCTTCTCTCCGCCAATGTGATTGTGACTACACCGCACTCTTTGAACCTCACGGCTCCACAAATCAAGAATAAAATATTTCAAGATTGCAGCCACTTGTTTGTAGATGAAGCTCACCACGTTAAAGCTAAAATTTGGCGATCTGTGAAAGAGGCATTTTCTGGAAAGGATGTTGTTCAGTTCACAGCCACTCCGTTTAGGGAAGATCGGGAGAAAGTAGGAGGGAAAATAATTTACAATTACCCGATTTCCCTGGCGCAAAAAAATGGGTATTTCAGAAGCATTGCATTTAAGTCTATCTACGAAGTCAGTGATATTGTTGGTGATGAAAAAGTCGCTGAGACAGCAGTAGCTCAACTACGAGAAGACTTATCGAATGGCTATGACCACATCCTTATGGCAAGGTGTGAGACAAAGCAAAGGGCAAATGATGTGGGGAGGATTTACAAGGAAAAATATGGTGACTTAAATCCAGTTGTTATTTATAGCGGGATGGCGGGAAAGAAAAAAAAGTTGAAGGCGGTTGTTGATAAAAAACACCGGATTGTTATTTGCGTTAACATGCTAGGTGAAGGCTTTGATCTGCCAGAGCTAAAAGTTTGCGCCTTGCATGATATACATAAAAGCTTACCCATAACTCTGCAGTTTGCTGGGCGATTTGTACGTGATCGTCCTGATTTAGGAGACCCTACCTTTGTAGCAAACATCTGTGACCAGAAGGTCGAAGATACGTTAAAGAGCCTTTATGAAGAAGATCCTGATTGGAATAGGTCTCTCCAAAGAATCAGTGAGGTAAGCATTAAGAGAGAAGTAGACTTTCAGGAGATTATTGATAACTCAATAACAACAGGAAGTGAAATTCCGCTGGAAAATATAAAGCCAGCTCTAAGCGCAATTGTCTATAAAGTAGATTCTGCAAATTTCGATGTTGATGCCTCAAAATTACCTTTGGAAAGAGGAGAGAGTCTCGCAGCTTCAATAAAAATATCAACCTCTAATGTTCTAGTGCTAGTGACAAAAATAGATATTGCTACTAAGTGGGCTCCATTATCTGAGTTGTCTCAAGTCGAGTGGCGTCTTGTTATCGCTTTTCATGATGATAAGGAGGGCTTGCTATTTTTACATGATTCATCTAAAACTGGAACCAGATCTCGCTTGGTGAAATCTCTGGCAAAGAACCCGGATCTCCTAAAGGGTGATAATGTTTTTAAAAGCTTTGGAAACGTCGAAAGACTGGTTTTGCAAAATGCTGGACTTAATAAAGGTAGGCGTGGCCCTTTGCGCTATGTGATGTATACAGGCATAGATATCGAAACTGCAATCAATGAATTGGCCCAAGGTAGCTCTTATAAGTCAAACTTATTTGGAAAAGGGTATGAGAGTGGTTCAAAGGTTAGCATTGGCTGCTCTTATAAGGGGCGGGTGTGGTCTATGAGTAGCGCGCCGGTAATAGATTGGATAGATTGGTGCCGAGGCATAGGAAGTAAGCTAAATGATAATGGCATAAACCCCCATTCTATCCTAGATAAGGTTATGAGAACAAAAGAGGTCAATGCTGTTCCTGACTTAGTTCCGATATGTCTGGATTGGCCTGACTACTTGTTTGAGCATGGTTTCTCGTCAGTAAGCTTAGAGGTCATGGGGAGATCCTATAACCTTGAGGATGCCTTTTTTTCAATTATTGAGTTTAAGTCCGGAAAGATTTTTTTTGATGTTTCTGTCGGTGGGTTCTCAGAAAAATATAGCCATGAGATTTCCCCGAATGGATATCGGATTAAAAGGTTGGATGGAGACCATCTGTATATAAATAACAAAGATGGCAGAAGGCCCTTGTTGGAGTTTTTTGATGAGGAAGAGTCGCCTTCGGTATTTTTCGAAGATGGGTCTAAGTTGTTCGAAAACCTGCACATTGTTCGCCCAGATAACTTTACCATCCCTCATTACAGAATGGATCTTCTAAAGCAGTGGGCTTGGAAAGTAAATATAAGAAGAGAGTCGCAAGGAGAAGAGAAAGATAATGATACCATACAGCATGCTGTACTGCTAAAACTTGTAGAGCAGCATGAAAGTTGGGTCGTATTTGATGACGACGGTGCTAATGAAGTGGCTGACATAGTCTCATTTAGAGATGAGGGTGAAAGTTTGGCTATTGAGTTCTACCATCTGAAATATTCACACGGCGATTCTCCCGGGTCTCGGATTATTGATTTTTACGAAGTTTGCGGCCAAGTAGTCAAGTGTTGTAAGTGGGTTGGAGAGTTTGATAAATTAATTGATCAGTTGAAAAAAAGAGAGCGCTCTCGTGTCAGTGACAAAAGACCTAGCCGAATAGAAAAAGGCGAACATCGCGACTTTGAGTTGCTAAGGCAACATGGTGGCCGCCTTAGAAAAGATTATAGGTTTTACATTGTTCAGCCAGGCTTAAACACGAGGAATGTTAGTGATGACGTATTATCACTTCTTGGGTCAATAGATTTATATGTCAAAGAAACAACTGGCAATAATTTAACAGTAATTGGAAGCTGATGGTGGTGCCTATGGAACCGCTGATCAATTCGGTTTCGAGCAGCTGAGGGGTCAGAGTGACACAATCACTGCGTCAGCGATCTTTTTCTGACCACCTATCTACCATTGCTTGCTATCTCGCCCCCGGCTGACGCTGGCGGTTGCGGCGGTGCCGAGTCTTGCCGCCAGTGGTACCCTGATGCCATCGCTCCCGCCTCGACGAGTCGCCAATGCGCCAGACCACCTACCGCCACTACCCCAGCTTCACCCGCCGTTACGTCCGCTCGGTGATGAAGATGATGGGCTTGCCCAAGAAGCCCGGCATCGAGGCGGAGATCTTCGGCCAGATGGTGCTCGATGAGCAGGTGGTGCACTCCATCAATGGCGAGGTGCTGATGCTGGAGTGGCACCATGGCCGCGAGGGCAGGGTGGTGGTTCCGGAGCCTTCGCTGTCCGCGTGGCTGCAGACGGTGCAGCTGAGCAAAGTGCAGGGCGACGCCTGGTCGTGGCCCTGGGAGTTCAGCACCCTGTCGTTCCCCACGTGCCAGACCTTCCATGGCCATCCGGTGGACGGTGCCCTGGTCGCCTGGATTGACTCCACCACGCTACCCAGCCGCTACGAGGCCTTCCTGCGAGCCCACGACAACCCGCACGGCGTGGATATGTTGGGGCTCGGCGACCCGTGGCTGATTGTGGCGATCCACAACCCGCTGGATACCCAGCCGAGCCTCAATCCCACCATGCTGCGCGGCGCCTTCACGCCGCAGCAGATCACTGACTTCATCAACCGCGAGGCGATCGACCATGCCGGCGGTCGCGCCCAGCCGCTGGCGGACGAGGAGGGGATGATCCTGCGCGAGGTGCCCCCAGTGTCAGGATGACTGTCGTGCCCTCTGATACCCTGTTCCTATAAACCGATCAGGGGGCGAAAGGAGACACTCATGCCTCGTTACTCAGAGGAGCGCCGGCAAGCCGTGGTCACCAAGCTGCTGCCTCCCCACAACCTCTCCCCGCAGGTGATCGCGGAGCAGGAAGGGATCTCGCTGGGCACCGTCTACACCTGGCGCAAGCAAGCCCGCGCCGAGGGACGTTGCCTGCCGGACGCGCTGGGCAAAGGCACCGATGGCTGGTCGTCCAAGGACAAGTTCAACGCCGTGCTTGAAACCGCCTCGATGAATGCTCAGGAGACCGCGGAATACTGCCGCCGTCGGGGCATCTTCCCCGAACAGCTGGGGCGGTGGCGGCATGACTGCGAGCAAGCCGCCAGCCTCTCGCACTCGGAACGCCAGCGTGAAGCCGACGCGGCCAAGCAACAGCGCAAGCGCATCAAGGCGCTGGAAAAGGAGCTCGCCCGCAAGAACGAGGCCCTGGCGGAGACCGCAGCGTTACTGGCCCTCAGAAAAAAGGCGAGGGCGATCTGGGGGGACGAGGACGCATGATCAGCACCCCAGATCGCCAACGCGCCATCGCGCTGATCGAAGAGGCCAGGGCCCAGGGGGCCCGCCTGGAGGCCGCCTGCCGAGAGCTGGGCATCACCGCCAGGACGTACCAGCGCTGGACGCGCGGCGGCGAGCTGCACGAGGACCAGCGCCCTTTGGTCGGCCGGCCGGTGCCGGCTAACGCGCTAACACCGGCCGAAGAACAGGAGATCCTCGACGTGTGCCACCGCCCCGAGTACGCCAGCCTGCCGCCAGAGCAGATTGTTCTGGTCAAGTCGTAGCGGACACTTTTATTAAGCTGCTTCCGCGATTTTCTCGATCTCCCTTGGCGCGTGGTAG
>NZ_NWUX01000039.1 GCF_002374315.1 Vreelandella nigrificans
CTAAACGTAGAGAATGGTCATTAATCTCAAACGGACGGCACATATGATCGCGCAGGTTAGCCACCCATTGCTCGTGATCATCAAAGGTAGTGGTGCGAATGACCATAAACTCATCGCCCCCCAGCCGACCCACCACGCTTCCAGCCATATAGCTGGCAAGCCGCTGAGCGAAGCGCGCCAGCAGACGGTCACCCTGCTCCACGCCTAAGCTATCGTTAATCGATTTAAGCCCGTCAATGTCGAGCAGCACCATATCCAGGCTCTCACCGGCACGCAGATGGCGTAGCCGCGACGCCATCAAGTCATGTAAACGGCGTCGATTGGGCAACCCCGTCAAGGGGTCCTCATAACCAATGCGCCGCAAATCACTCTCGCGGGCTTTTTGCGCCGAGATATCGGTAAACAGGCTAATAAAGTGAGTGATTTTGCCACGTTCATCGGTGACCGCCCGCACCTTAAGCCACTCAGGGTACTCGTCACCATGCTTGCGTCGATTCCACATCTCGCCTTCCCAGCGACCAGTGGTTTTCAAGGTATTCCAAAAAGCGCGGTAGAAAGCTTTGTCATGCCGTGGCGCAGCTAAGGTATCGAGCTTAAGGCCACGGATTTCATGAACTTCGTAACCGGTAATATCGGTAAATGCGGGGTTAACTGCTAAAACGCGGTTATCTACGTCACTAATCACCATCGCATCGCCTGCCAGCCCCATCGCGTCTTCGGCAAGACGGAGGCGTAAACGTTGCCGCCGCATTTGATTCCAGGCATCCCACAAGCCCACTGCAACTAAGCTTGCCGCCACGATACGCAGCGCTGCATCAGGTATCCATACACAGGCAGGCAAAGCCACTAGCGCTATCCACACTAGCGGTCGATTAAGAGAAACAGGCAGCCACATGGAAATTTTTAGTGTCCTAAAATGAGCTAAATAGAGAATGAGTATCAGGCATACTCACCATGCTGCCCAACAAAACGTGCATATTGCATCTTACGTCAATAGGGCGTTTATTGTGCCAATTCGCTACTCATAAAACAAAACGCCATAATATGAGTCATCGGCAGCACTACAAAAAGCTATAGAAATACACGATAAGTCGCCAACCACGTGCATTCAGAGGTTCCGGGAAGTAGACTAGGCACCAACAACCATTTTGATACTCGGAACGATTCAGTGACCAAGCAACATTCCTTTGATCGCGAAGAACTGCTGGCCTGCTCGCGTGGCGAGCTATTTGGCCCCGGAAATGCACAGCTTCCGGCTCCTAACATGCTAATGCTCGATCGCATCTCGCACATTCACGAAGAAGGCGGTGAGCATGGCAAGGGCGAACTGATCGCCGAGCTGGATATCACCCCTGATCTGTGGTTCTTTGATTGCCACTTCCCTGGTGATCCTGTCATGCCTGGCTGTTTAGGCCTCGACGCCATGTGGCAGCTCGTTGGTTTTTACCTGGGCTGGCTTGGCCACCCCGGCCGCGGACGCGCCCTTGGCTGTGGCCAAGTAAAATTCAGCGGCCAAATTTTACCCGATGCTAAAAAAGTTACGTATCACATTAATGTGAAGCGCATCATTACCCGTCGGCTTATTCTAGGCATTGCCGACGGTACCGTATCCGTTGACGGACGCGACATCTACCAGGCTAATGACCTGCGCGTTGGCCTATTCACCTCCACTGCGAATTTCTAATAGGAGGCTTCCATGCGACGAGTGGTAGTCACCGGCCTTGGCATCGTGTCGTGCTTAGGCAACGACCAGCAACAGGTCTTAGACGCGCTTAAGAACGGGCGCAGCGGTATTCGTTTTAAGGAAGAGTACGCCGAACGCGGCTTCCGTAGTCATGTCGCAGGCAGCGTCAACATCGACCTTGATGCCCTGATTGACCGTAAACTGCGCCGCTTTATGGGCGATGCAGCAGCCTATGCATACGTATCCATGGCCCAGGCGATCGAAGACGCTGGACTATCGGAAGAGCAAGTATCCAACGAGCGCACAGGCCTTATTGCCGGCTCTGGCGGCGCCTCTAGCGCCAATCAGGTTGAAGCGGCAGATGTCATGCGCGAGAAAGGCCTGCGCCGTGTTGGCCCCTATCGAGTTACCCGTACCATGGGCAGCACGGTATCCGCTTGCTTGGCAACACCGTTTAAAATCAAGGGCGTTAATTACTCCATCTCTTCTGCCTGTGCAACGTCTGCCCACTGTATTGGCAGTGCCATGGAGCAGATCCAGCTGGGCAAGCAGGACATAGTGTTTGCTGGCGGCGGTGAAGAGGAGCACTGGACCCTGTCCTGCCTGTTTGATGCCATGGGTGCACTTTCAACCCATTACAACGACACGCCGGAGCAAGCTTCGCGCCCTTACGACCAGGCCCGCGATGGCTTCGTGATTGCAGGTGGCGGCGGCATGCTGGTGCTTGAAGAGTTAGAGCATGCCAAGGCCCGTGGCGCTAAAATTTATGGCGAGCTGGTTGGCTATGGCGCTACCTCAGACGGCCATGACATGGTAGCCCCCTCTGGCGAAGGTGCTACGCGCTGTATGCGCCAAGCAATGGCAACCGTGTCAGGTGATATTGACTACATCAACACACACGGCACATCAACTCCTGTGGGCGATGTAGCCGAGCTCAAAGCAGTTCGTGCGGTGTTTGGTAACTCAACGCCTGCCATGAGCTCAACTAAGTCGCTAACAGGGCACTCACTGGGAGCAACGGGGGTTCAGGAAGCGATTTACTCACTGCTGATGATGCAACATCGCTTTGTCGCCGCCTCTGCCAATGTTGAACAGTTAGACGAGCAGGCTGACGGTTTCGACATTGTGACCGAGCGTCGCGATGACGTTGCCATTGAACGCGTGCTTTCTAACAGTTTTGGCTTTGGTGGCACCAATGCTTGTCTGGTGTTCCAACGCTTTGATGGTTGATAGCAGTGATGATGTGCCTGTAGGCACAAAAAATAATAACGGCGCCTTATGGCGCCGTTATTGTTGCTAGCGTAGGGCCGACCCCATATCAGGTGATTAGCCAAGTGAACTAACTGGTGATTAGCGTGCAGTGGGTCTTGGTATCTCTGAAATCTCCTGTAACTGCCCTTCAATCCACGCTTCTACATCGACCAACACCTCATCTGGCGTGCGTCCAGCGGTTTCAATGGGCATACCAATACGTACTCGCAACACCCCTGGCTGCTTCACCCAATCGCGCCCTGGCCAGCGCTCACCGGCGTTATGCGCTACCGGCAACACTGGTACTCCTGCCCGACAGGCCACCACACTACCGCTTTTGTTATAGCGCTTGCGGACACCGGGATCAACGCGGGTTCCTTCTGGAAAAATTAACACCGAAAGTCCGGTACCCAAGCGCGCTACGCCCTGCGTTAGCACCTGCTTCATAGCTCTGGCTGGCTTTGAACGGTCCAGGCTAATCGGCCGTAGTAGCCGTAACCCCCAGCCAAACACCGGTATTTTCAATAGTTCCTGCTTTAACACCGTGCACACCGGCGGTTTCATCACCTGTAGGAAAACCGTTTCCCACTCGCACTGGTGATTAGCCTGGATAACACAGGGACCATCGGGAATATTTTCACGCCCTTGGATGTCGTAGCTCACGCCGCAGGCAACTTTAAACCACACCATCAAGAAGTAGTTATAAAGATTGAGCAGCCGATAGCGGGCTGCGAGAGGTAGAAAAGGTGCAATAGGCAGAAATAGCACGCCAATCACCAGCATGGCGAAGAAGTAACCAAAGTAAAATACCAGGCTGCGAACCACATTGATCAAGCCGTCTCTCCTGTTTCAGCGCCACTCTGCTGATCACGCGTCAAGCACCACGCATCTAACATGCGGCCGACTTCAAGCCGCCAGGGTTTTTGATGTACACCAAACACATCCAATACACGACGGCAATTTAACACCCGACGCAGCTTGGCATCATGATGGTGGTTCAATGCTTGCACCTCGCCCAGGGTAATCATCTCACCACGCCCCTCTAGATGGGTCGCTAGCTGCGTTCTAACCATGGAAGTAAACGTAAACGCACTCACCGGCTCAGTGCCTGCTAAATGATAAGCTCCCCAGGCATCCGCTCCGCAGGCCTGCTGCTGCAGCATGCCCATTAACGCCATCGCAACAGCATCCGCTGAAGTCGGGCAAAAGATAACATCTTCAGCCGCACGCACATTTTGTCCCATCACAAGGCTATCAATAATCTCGCTTAGCCACGCACGGCTACCCTCTAGGGCAAACAGCGGTCCCAAGCGGACAATTAAGTGGCGGTGATACTCGGCACGAATACGATCGCCAGTGTCGACTAAGCGCCGTAAACATTCATCCCGCGGTGCAGGTACCACATGCTCATCAATCGGTACATCAAAACCATCTTCATAGAGCTGGTCGGAGACACACCACACCAACGCAACCTCCTGGGCCTGGCAAGCATCCAAACATATATCCACCGCATCAGCATGGGCTTTCACTGCCGCTGGCGTCATGCTTAATGGATGTGCCAAGGGAGGGATAATCACCGCGTCAGGAGCAATCGTTTGAAGCTCTGCAGCCGTGACTGTCAACCCTTGTTCGATAACAAGCTCTGCATCGGTACGGCGGCTCGCTTCTCGGGCTAATGCCAAACTTAAGCAATGCCCGGCATCTAAAATCAGCAGCTTCACGACAGACTCTCTCCCTTAACCCAGGAACGTGCTAACGCTTTACTTTTAACCAGCAACGCTAGAATGGGATTTCATCGTCAAAGTCGTCGAAATTGCCTGGATCAGGCGCACCGTAGTTACTGTTTTGATTACCCGGTGCAGGCTGATTGCGTTGCGGCGCAGGCTGTGCACCACGCTGTGCTGCGTTGCCATAATTGCCTTGCGGTGCTCCACCACCCTGTGGGAAAGCACTCGGCTGCGGTGGCACGCTCTGAGCAGGCGGAGTCTGCCCTGGAGGAGTGCCTTGCCCATAATTACTTTGAGCGGGAGCGTTCTGAGGATGACTGCCCTGCGGGCTATTACCCTGAGCGTAATTTCCCTGAGGCATGCCACCGCCTTGGAAATCACCACTGCGGCCGTCGAGCATTTGCATATCGTTGGCAACAATTTCAGTGCTATAACGATCTTGGCCGTTCTGGTCTTGCCACTTGCGCGTTTGCAGACGGCCTTCGATATAAACCTTGGCGCCTTTTTTCAAATACTGTTGGGCAATTTCAGCCGTTTTATTAAACAACACCACTCTATGCCATTCGGTGCGCTCTTGGCGCTGACCGCTCTGACGATCCATCCAAGTGTCGGAGGTCGCGAGGTTCAAATTCGCTACGGCCGTGCCGGAAGGGGTAAACCGTACTTCGGGGTCTTGGCCTAGATTGCCAATCAAAATGACTTTGTTAATTCCGCGCGCCATAGATCGCTCCTTTTTAATAATCGGTCATAAAAAAAGTCTGCCGATGATACCCTGGGCATCATCGGCCTCGCTGCCTGCTGCGCAATATCGAGCAGCTTAGCAGGGTTAATGCTTGGGCGGCGGAATCAACCTAGTTAAGGCCGCCTGATCAAGCTGCTGGCGATTTACTTTCAAGTATACAAGGCGCTCTTCAGGTACCACCATCACGTCCTCAACCCCCGCAACGTCTGCCAGGTGCTCCATTAGCAGATCTAGCGCATCAGGCTGTGTATCGTGTAGAGCGAGCACCTCGCTGGATAATGGCGGCGGCGATGGCATACGCAGCATAGCCAGCCACCACAGCAGTGCCAAGAAGGCACAGCCAATAAACACCGCGTTAAGCCCCCAGGTATGCGCCAGCAGGCCACCTAACGTGCCGCCTAAAAAAGCACCTAAGAACTGACTGGTGGAGTACACGCCCATTGCGGTGCCTTTAGCGCCGGCAGGAGCGAGCTTACTCATCATCGAAGGCAGAGTCGCTTCCAGCAAGTTAAAACCGGTAAAGAACACAAAGAGCCACACAAATAGCCAGTGCCCCTGGGAGAGCGGCAACCCCAAGCTGCTCAAACTCACTACGATAGCTCCGATTGCGAGCAGACACATTGCTTTCATCTGCTGTCGCTTCTCGGCCACAATCACCAGCGGTACCATAGCAACAAAAGAGAGCGCCATTATCCCTAAATAGGCCAGCCCGTGGTGCTCAACCGCAACCCCTGCACTGAGTAGCCGAAACGGGACTGCCACGAATATCGCCATCAGCACTAAGTGTAGGGCAAAGATGGACAAATCTAAGCGCCATAGGTCTGGGCGGGTAACCACATTTTTAAATTGCTGGCGATCCATACCTACATCGCGATGGCGCAAACGGCGTGGCGCAGGTGGTACCCAGCGCCAAAGCACCAACAAACCCACTAGGGTAAGTAAAGCCGTAAACCAAAACACGCCCGCCAAGCCTGCCCAAGCGGCCAGCCAAGGTCCTACCACCATGGCAATAGCAAACGATACGCCAATCGACAATCCGATGGTGGCCATTGCAGCCGTGCGCACTTGTTCTCGGGTTTGGTCGGCAAGCAACGCCATGATTGCCGCCGCTATCGCCCCACTCCCCTGCAGGGCACGCCCCAAGATAACTCCCCAAATCGAGTCAGCCATCGCCGCCACTACGCTACCCAGAGCAAAAATTATCAGCCCCATGGCAATAACACGCTTGCGGCCAATACGGTCGGAAAGCAGACCAAACGGTATCTGCAGAGTCGCTTGGGTCAATCCATAAATACCCAGCGCTACGCCTATTAATAGCGGTGTCGACCCTGCAAGCGTATCGGCATAAATCGCCAATACCGGCAACACCATGAAAAGTCCCAACATACGAGACGCATAGAGGCCAGCTAAGCCGCTGATTGCACGGCGTTCAGCGACCAGCAGCAGTGCGGAAACCTTGCGCATAATTCCCTTATGTATGGTGGATGGGCCAAACGGCCTAAAATAACCGACCATTCTAGCGCTTTGTACTCAGGCTGGAAACGCTAACTACCTGTGTATTACCGCAGGGGGTTTTGCCGGGAGGGGTACAAGAAACGTATAATTACGCTTTTGCCACGCGATTCGAGGTGTTGATGGACAGCATTCTGGTCAGGGGTGCCCGCACCCACAACCTCAAGCAGATCGATGTGGAGCTGCCACGCGATAAACTGATTGTTATTACAGGCCTTTCAGGCTCAGGAAAGTCGTCGCTGGCGTTTGACACGCTCTATGCTGAAGGACAGCGCCGTTATGTAGAGTCACTCTCCACCTATGCGCGCCAGTTTCTTTCGATGATGGAAAAGCCCGATGTAGATCACATTGAGGGGCTTTCACCTGCGATCTCTATCGAACAAAAGTCTACTTCTCACAACCCTCGCTCTACCGTTGGCACTATTACTGAAATTTATGACTACCTGCGCCTGATGTTTGCCCGTGCCGGTACACCGCGCTGCCCAGAGCATGGCGAAGACCTTGAGGCACAAACGATTTCGCAAATGGTCGATCAGGTAATGAACCTGGCCGAAGGCACCAAGCTAATGCTATTAGCGCCAGTGGTGAAAGGTCGTAAAGGGGAGCATCTGCAGCTGCTGGCCGAGCTTCGTGCTCAAGGCTTTGTGCGGGTGCAAATTGATGGCCAAGTGCTTGAGTTAGATGATATTGCACCTCTGGATAAACGCAAAAAGCACGACATCAGTGTGGTGGTTGACCGCTTTAAAGTACGCGACGATATTGCCCAACGTTTAGCGGAGTCGTTTGAAACTGCGCTTAACTTGGCCGATGGCACGGCGATGATCCACTTCATGGACGGCGAACAAAGCGATCTCGTTTTTTCATCGCGCTTTGCCTGCCCAGTGTGCGGCTACTCGCTCTCTGAGCTTGAACCACGCATGTTCTCGTTTAATAACCCTGCAGGTGCCTGCCCTACTTGTGACGGCCTAGGCGTGCAGCAATATTTTGATCCTGAAAAGCTGATCAGCCACCCGGAGCTTTCGCTCGCTGAAGGCGTTATTAAAGGCTGGGACCGGCGCAATATTTACTATTTCACCCAGTTACAGGCGCTCGCCAAGCATTACCGTTTTGAGCTTGAAACGCCCTGGAGCGAGCTTGCCCGCCATGAGCAAGAGATTATTCTCAATGGCAGCGGCGACGAGCAAATTCCGTTCACTTACGTGGGCGATCGAGGCCACAAGATAACCCGCGAGCACGCCTTTGAGGGCGTACTACCCAACATGCAGCGTCGTTACCGGGAAACCGAATCCAACATGGTGCGTGACGACCTCGCCAAGTACATCGCCGTGCAGCCCTGCACCACCTGCAATGGTTCGCGGCTACGTAAAGAGTCTCTTCATGTTTATGTAGATGACCGCAATATTGCAGATATTGTGCGCCTCCCCATCGGCGAGGCATGGCACTACTTTGCCAATCTAAGCCTACCAGGTCGAAAAGGCGAAATTGCCGACAAAATTGTCAATGAGATCCATGCCCGCTTGGAGTTTCTGGTCAACGTGGGGCTTGATTATCTGAGCCTGGAGCGCAGCGCTGACACCCTTTCCGGTGGCGAGGCCCAGCGGATTCGCCTGGCCAGCCAAATTGGTGCAGGGCTGGTCGGCGTCATGTACATCCTCGATGAGCCCTCCATTGGGCTCCACCAGCGTGATAACGACCGCCTCTTAAAAACGTTGGAGCGGCTGCGGGATTTAGGCAATACGGTCATTGTGGTAGAGCACGACGAGGATGCCATACGTGCTGCTGACCACGTACTGGACATCGGCCCAGGCGCAGGCATTCACGGCGGTGAAATCGTCGCCCAGGGCACGCCCCAAGACGTTATGGACAACCCTAACTCACTGACTGGCCAGTATCTTTCTGGCACCCGGGAAATCGCTGTCCCCCCCTACAGGATTCCCGGCAACCCGGAAAAACAGCTGGTGCTACGCGGCGCGACGGGTAATAACCTGCAAGATGTCACGCTGAGCCTACCTCTGGGGCTATTTATTGCCGTAACAGGTGTGTCGGGGTCAGGTAAGTCAACGCTGATTAATGGCACCTTGATGCCAATTGCAGCACGTGAGCTAAACCGGGCAACCACGCTTACCCCTGCCCCCTACACTAAAATTGAGGGCCTGGACCAGCTCGATAAAGTGATCGATATCGACCAGAGCCCCATTGGCCGTACACCGCGCTCCAATCCTGCAACGTACACCGGAATTTTCACACCGATTCGCGAGCTGTTTGCCGGCACTCAGGAAGCGCGCTCCCGGGGCTATAAACCTGGCCGCTTTAGCTTTAACGTTAAGGGCGGGCGCTGCGAAGCATGTCAGGGTGAAGGCATGATCAAGGTAGAGATGCACTTCCTGCCGGACATCTACGTGCCCTGTGATGTGTGTAAAGGCAAGCGCTACAATCGCGAAACCCTGGACATTCACTATAAAGGCAAAACGATTGATGAAGTGCTGGCCATGACGGTGGAAGACGCCTTAGCGTTTTTCAGCCCAGTGCCTGCCATTGCCCGCCGTCTGCAAACGCTGTTGGATGTGGGGCTCTCTTATATCCGCTTAGGGCAAAGCGCTACCACCTTATCAGGCGGTGAAGCCCAGCGGGTTAAGCTCGCTCGTGAGCTGGCTAAGCGCGATACCGGAAAAACACTGTATATTTTGGATGAGCCCACCACCGGTCTACACTTTGAGGATATTCGTCAGCTACTGACGGTGCTGCACCGTCTGCGCGATCACGGCAACACGATTGTAGTCATTGAGCACAATTTAGATGTGATCAAAACCGCCGACTGGATTATTGACCTTGGGCCAGAGGGCGGTTCTGGCGGTGGTCAGATTATTGCTGAAGGCACCCCGGAACAGATTGCCAAGCAGCAGGTCTCTCATACCGGGCGTTTTTTAGCTCCGTTACTGGCAAGAGGTAAGCGCAACTGAGCTCACCTGCATTTAAGCGCTTGAATACCAACAAACAGGGCGAGCAACACTCGCCCTAGAGGGCTATGAACAATTATAAAAGACCGGGCAACATTGGTAAGTTCTGTTTATATTATTTAGCGGTATGGCTTAACAATAGCAGTTAGCTCTTGAGGAGAAAGGAAGCTGTGGATCAGGATAAAAGCTGTATTATTCGCCACTTTAGTCACTACTGTTCGTTGACTGAAGAGGAAAAGCAGTTACTGGCCTCCCTTGAAGAGAGCCCAACCGATATTAAGGCAGGCGCTTTACTCTGGGATGCTGGCAACCCGGCTAACGAGTTCTGCACCATCAGAAGCGGTTGGGCTTACTCCTTCCGCCAACTCGAGAACGGCGATCGGCAAATACTGGAAATCTTTTTGCCCGGCGATATTATTGGCCTACGTGAATTTGCTTTTTCACAACGGCTGGACAGCGTGCGCATGATCTCGGATGGTGTGATATGCCATTTCCCCCATAAGCGCATCCTTGAACTCTTCCGCCAATCACTCACACTGACATCGGTGATGTTCTCTATTGGTAGCCGGCAACAAGCGCTGCTCACAGAGCGCCTCGTCAACCTAGCAAGGCGCAGTGCCAGACAAAAAATGGCTCACTTCCTACACGAAATGTATATCCGTCTGCGTCAAACCAACCGCGATATTAGCGGGCAGTTCCGCTTGCCTCTGTCACAGGAACAGCTTGCGGATATTTTGGGGCTAAGCCCTGTACATGTGAGCCGCACCTTTAGTGCACTAAGTGAGGATGGGCTAGTTTTCCGTGATCGTCATCACGTCACTATTCCTGACCTGGCAGCCCTAGCCACTGAGGGTCAGTTTGACGACTGCTACCTTACCGATAGCCTTCGACCGCTGCTTGCGTATTCTGCATGAACAATCGCGTGCCGACGGCACGCGGTCGTTTACTAACTAGCCGCACTTAGACCAGCCACAGCCCGCGTAACAGGTGGGGCAGCCGTCCATCATAATGAGTTCCCCGCGGCACTCTGGGCAGTTGCCGACACTTACGGGGCCACTGCCTTCAGGCTTTTTTACCGGAGCGCTTCCCCCACTACCCGGCTCCACTATCTCCTGGGTTACTGGAGCGGGTTCGGTTGCCTCTTCAGGTTGCCAAGCATGGCCATGTTGCAGACGGTGTGCATAGCGCTCGACCAGCATTTCTACCGGCACTTGATTACCATCCTGATCAAGAAAACCGCGTCGATAGAGGATCTGCTGAATCGACCAGGCAATCGCTGCAACTTCTGAATCGTGAAACATGGGTTTCTTCCAGCGATTCATTCCGCAGCGCACTAAGCCTTTATCCCATGCCACCTTGCGTAGATCGGCGACTGCCTGAGTCGCGTACCCCCCCCGTGCCGCCAGCGAGAGGCTACGCATGGTAGCGGTGATCCACTGGTGTTCACTGGAGAGCTGCCCTGAAGGAAAAAAGAACTCCACCGGACGCTCAATCACCACGCGTCTACCGCCAATAACGCCTTCCACCGGCATAAACGACACCAGTAGATAAACTTTCTTGCGCCCTTCCGCCCCGACATAAGAAATCTTTTCAGACACCGCCTCCAAGGTGCCTTCCGGGCGTGACGGAATACGCACCGTCAGCGGGTTTTCATCCTGCAGCTCAGGCGCTGGTACGGCCTGCTCCTGCTGTTTGATGCGATAACCAACAATTTTTGAGGTAATTTCAACAGTCATATCGTTCTCCACTAAGCAAAGGTGTGCTGGGGTTGTCGTCAGTAAGGCAGCACGTACTCACCATTTGCCGTAGGTGCCCTCTTTCAGGCCATCAAACAGGTTTGCGGCATTATGCTCTTCACCGTCGTAAATCACTGTTTCATCACCAGCAAGCTCTAGGGTTTCGCCGTTTTCCAGCTCAAACACATACGTTGTGTTTTTAAGGTCCTCTTCGCGCACCAGTACGCCCTGAAAGGCTTCGGGGTTGAAGCGGAAGGTAGTACAACCTTTTAAGCGGCTTTCGTAGGCTTGTAGGTACAGGCTCTGGAAGTTTTCAAACGGAAACTCTGTTGGCACGTTAACCGTTTTAGAAATAGCCGAATCGATCCACTGCTGGGCGGCTGCCTGCACGGCCACGTGCTGCTCGGGAGACACCGAGTCTGCGGTAATAAAGTAGTCGGGTAGATCGCTCTCCACTGCGTCGGCAGCAATAAAGTGACGGTAGGCCGCCAGCTCAAACGAGACCACTTCGACCTGCTCTTTGGTCTTTTTGCCCGACTGGATAATATTGCGGAAGTAGCGGTGTGAAAACGATGGTTCAATACCGTTAGAGGCATTGTTGCCCATGGAGAGCGAAATAGTACCGGTGGGTGCAATAGAGCTGTGGTGGGTAAAGCGTGCACCATGCTCAGCAAGTGCTGCCACCAGTTCTGGTTCTAATTCGGCGACTTTTGCCATGTACTGGCTATAGCGTGCATGCAGAATACGTCCTGGCACCTTGTCACCAACTTCGTAGCCATCGTTGGCTAGCTGGGGGCGTTCGCGCATCATCTTCGGTGTAATGGTGTGCTCTTGCTCAAGTACAGGTGCCATGCCTTTCTCTTTGGAAAGCTCTAGCGCTTGCTTCCACCCCTCCAGAGCGAGGTGGCGACTTACTTCTTCAGTGAAGGCCAGCGATGCTTCAGAGCCATAGGGAATTTTGAGCATCGTTAGCGTCGAACCTAGCCCCAGAAAGCCCATCCCATGACGGCGTTTAGCTTCAATTTCACGCTGCTGCTGGGGGAGCGGCAGGCCTGCAATCTCCACGACGTTATCCAGCATGCGGGTAAAGATCGCGACGACTTTACGGTAGCGCTCCCAGTCAAAGCATGGCTCAGCGCCAAACGGGTCAATGACAAACTTGGTCAGGTTCACAGACCCCAGCAAGCAGGCACCTTCTGGCGGCAGCGGCTGTTCACCACAGGGATTCGTGGCACGGATATCTTCACAGAACCAGTTGTTGTTCATGCGATTGACTTGGTCAATCAGAATAAAGCCGGGCTCGGCGTAGTCGTAGGTTGAGGACATGATGGTGTCCCACAACTCTCGCGCTTTGATTACCTCAACAATGCGGCATGCGACACGCCCTTCGGCATCCACCGTGTAGCCCTCTTCGACCACCGGCCAGTCGCGGTAGATCAGGTCTTCTGCTTTAACGTCATCTCTCTCACCAGGGTGTAGTGGGAAGGCTAATGGCCAATCCGCGTTGCTTTTCACCGCTTCCATAAACTCATCGGTGATCAGCAGGCTTAGATTGAACTGACGGAGGCGACCTGCTTCACGCTTAGCTTGAATAAACTCACGCACATCCGGATGCCCCACATCAAAGGTACCCATCTGGGCGCCACGACGCCCTCCAGCAGAGGCCACGGTGAAACACATCTTGTCGTAGATATCCATAAACGCCAACGGACCATTGGTGCCTGCGCCAGCGCCAAAGACGAAGGCGCCCTTATGGCGCAGCGTCGAAAAGTCGTAGCCAATGCCAGCACCGGACTTCAGCGTCATACCAGCATCCACCACGGAATCGAGGATATCGCGCATTGAATCACGAATGGTACGCGACACTGTGCAGTTAATTAGGCTCACCGCTGGCTTATACGCTTCAGCGCCGGCATTAGATAAAATTCTTCCCGCTGGAATAGCGCCGTTTTCCAATGCCCAGCGAAACTTCGGCAACCACTCGCCAGCATTGTCCCCTTCAACCGCTGCCAAAGCCCGTGCAACTCGCTCGAAGGTAGCACCCACGTCCTGGTCAACAGGGTGACTATGGCGATCTTTAAGACGATATTTAGCGTCCCAGATCTCCCGAGAGGGTGCCTGCATCGGGACATCATTAGAGGTCTTCATAGCCTTCGCAGCGGTGCTCATGACGCAAAACTCCTTCATAGTGAGGTGCATAGTGAGGTGAATACAACGATCAAACGGTAGATTTTTAGGCCGTACGGGTATGAAGTATAGACACGCCTACACCATATAAGACATATTTTTAACCACCGACTACCATATATAGAAAAATCAGCGCGTTACCTTTTGTTGGAAACAAACACGCTATAGGCTATGCGTTTTCTTGTGCGATATGACTCATGCCAACGATTACCTCTCTACCCCGCATTGTTGTTAACTGTATTACTGCTAACTGCATTACTGGCGGTGCTCTCTTAGCCGTGGCTTCATTTGCTACTGCTGCGACCTTTAATGTCGAGCAGACCGAGGCACATGGCCATTGGCAGTCGTTGGTGCTTGCGCTAGGTGACGAGCGCCACTTTCGCGCAGTGGAGACCCATAGCTATTCGGATGCTACGTTAAGTCTCAATACCACTCAGGGTGTTTGTGATTTACCCTGGCTGGAAATGCGCGTTACGCTTGAGCAACAGCAGGGAGAAAGCAGAGCTGTTAACCTTGTACCTGCAAGGCTGAGGATCGACGAACAACCGATTATAGATACTATGGCCGAGTTTATTACCGAACGCGGTGATGATGGCTTTTATGCACACTTCTATCTCAGCGAAATACATACGCTGATAGATGATATGCGCCAGGGTGATCAGCTATTTATTGGCTTTGACCAAGAAGCCCTGGAACCTTGGTATATGACGTTTAGTTTGGAGGGTGCCGACGGGGCAATCGGGCGTATGCAGAACTTGTGCGAGGAGTCCCCCACACACGTTTCATAGCTCATACCCCATGCTCATCATCCATGGTTTATCCCCCTCAACATTAACGCACCATTAACCTTAGAGTATTAGAGCATCAATGGGCTGAGGCCGGGAGAAGAGGTAGCCTTGATATGCAAGGCATCCTTGAGCAGAGAGCCAGTCACGGTGTGCCTGGGTCTCGACACCTTCCGCAATGACATCTAACTCGAGGCTGTGGGCTAGCGCGATCACCGTGCGAACAATAGCGGCATCGGCAGGATCTTCCAGCACATCCCGAACGAAGGACTGATCGATTTTCAACTGATCCAACGGTAGCTGTTTTAGGTAG
>NZ_NWUX01000003.1 GCF_002374315.1 Vreelandella nigrificans
TGCCTTGATATTTGGTGATTTATCACCCTCATCGGCAAGCGCCCACATGAATTACCTGATCAAATTGTTAAAGAGCTGTTTTCGCTGCTGAACTTCTTGTGAAGTTACTGGCCACCCGATGAACTGTTTGGCCTCAGCGAGGAAGGCGTATTCTACGCACTTCCTGGTGTTTGTCAATCACTGTTTTTCGATGAAGAAACTAATTCATCTCAAACGGCGCGCTTTCTAAAAAGCGTTAACTGCCTGACAAACCAAGGTTTTTACACCTTATTCACCGCTGGTAACGCTTGGCGTCCCCGGCAGCGGATGCGTACTTTACGGATTCGCTGCCGCTTTGGCAAGGCCTTTTTTCAATAAGTATGAAAAAGCCTCAGCTTGTGGGTTTTGCCTTGCGCATAACAGCCAATACCGGACCAGAGGCCACATAAGCACCAAACAGTAGTAACAACATTACTGAGGGCTCGACAGAGATCATCACGAAACCTAACACCACCGCCAGAAGCACTACAAAAGGCACCGGTTTTTTGAAGTCCAGATCTTTAAAGCTGTAATAGCGAATATTACTCACCATTAAGATACCTGCGGCACCAACGACAAACAGCATCAGTAGCTTGAAGCCCACAGCATCCGCATCGAAGCTATGGAAGGTCCACACACAGGCTGCCACCAGTGCCGCCGCGGAAGGGCTTGGCAACCCGATAAACCATTTCTTATCGACACTACCAATTTGCACATTAAAGCGCGCGAGACGTAAAGCGGCGCAAGCAACGTAGAGAAACGCAACAACCCAGCCGGTCTTCCCAATATCTTGCAGTATCCAGGTAAAAGCCACTAATGCAGGCGCCATACCAAACGAAACCATATCAGACAGACTGTCGTACTCAGCACCAAAGGCACTCTGAGTATTCGTCATACGGGCAACACGACCATCCAACCCATCCAACACCATAGCAATAAAGATAGCGACAGCAGCTGAGGTGAACTCACCATTGATCCCGGCGACGACCGCAAAAAAACCTGAAAAGAGTGCAGAGGTGGTAAATAAGTTGGGCAGCAGATAGATCCCTTTGCGGCGGATTTTTTTGCCGTCTTCGACGGCCTCCTCCACCACTTCCGTCTCCCGCAAAAAGACAGTGGCTAAATCCTCATTACCGATCGGCTCACTAGGGCCGTGAGCATCCGCCGAGGAGTTCATTGAATGCTCTTGATCACGAGCGTCCTGGGTCATAAGTGTCATCCGTTTAAAGTGAAGTCACGTGAACAGTGATCTCTTCATTCTACACGGTGAGCCGCGCTCAGCCAGCCTAATGCTGGTGAGTAGCTGATAGTGAGTGGTTTATAGATAGTGACAAACGACTCGGGGCGCGACAATGCGCGCCCCGAGGCTACAACTAATTTAACAGTGTTAACTAACTTAGCAGTGATAACCGCTTAGTTTTTAGATTTATCAACCAGTTGGTTGGCTGCAATCCACGGCATCATGCCGCGCAGCTTGGCACCGACCTGCTCAATTTCGTGCTCAGCATTCAGGCGACGGCGTGCAGTCATGGACGGATAGTTAGTGTTACCTTCCTGGATGAACATTTTGGCGTATTCACCAGTCTGGATACGCTTCAGAGCATTACGCATCGCTGCACGAGACTCATCGTTAATCACTTCAGGGCCCGTGACGTACTCACCGTACTCCGCATTATTAGAGATGGAGTAGTTCATGTTAGCGATGCCGCCTTCGTACATCAGGTCGACGATCAGCTTAAGCTCATGCAAGCACTCAAAGTATGCCATTTCCGGCGCATAGCCAGCTTCAGTCAGGGTTTCAAAGCCTGCTTTTACCAGCTCAACCGCGCCACCACACAGAACCGCTTGCTCGCCGAACAGGTCTGTTTCGGTCTCATCTTTGAAAGTGGTTTCGATGATACCGCTACGGCCACCACCAACGCCTGCTGCATAGGAGAGCGCCAGCTCTTTGGCGTTGCCGGATGCATCCTGGTGGATGGCAATCAGGTCAGGAATACCACCGCCTTTAACAAATTCAGAACGAACAGTGTGGCCTGGCGCCTTCGGCGCGATCATGATCACGTCGAGATCTTTGCGCGGCTCGATTTGATTGTAGTGAATGTTAAAGCCATGGGCGAAGGCTAGCGTTGCGCCCTCTTTCAGATTCGGCTCAATTTCCTGCTCATAGATAGCTTTCTGGTTTTCGTCCGGTGCCAAAATCATGACAACGTCAGCAGTTTTGCAAGCTTCCGGAACACTTGAAACTTTCAGGCCAGCTGCTTCAGCTTTAGCGGCTGAAGAGGAGCCTTTGCGCAGTGCAACGGTGACGTCAACGCCTGACTCTTTCAAGTTGTTCGCATGGGCGTGGCCTTGCGAGCCATAGCCAACGATAGTGACTTTTTTGGCTTGAATGAGAGACAGGTCGCAATCTTTATCGTAGTAAACGTGCATGGCGAAGCTCCAGAAATAGTATTTGATCAAAAAATGATCATTACATAGCGATGATTTTTTTATGACGCGTGTCAGCGTTGATGGCCACCTGCGCCGTCTTATGCAGCACTAGGATTAGGCGTTGGGATTACTCTACGCCAACACCACCATTGCGTAAAACGCTATATTTGCAACATACTATTTCACTTTATGAAATACAACTAAGGCACTGGCTACTTATGGATTTTCGTCTACTTAAGCACGTCGTAATACTCGCCGAAACGCTGCACTTTGGCCGTGCCAGTGAACTTTGCCATATCAGCCCATCAACACTAAGCCGCTCGATTCAGCAGGTAGAGAGCGAGCTGGGCACTCGCCTGTTTGAGCGTGACAACCGCCACGTCACACTCACCCCCCAGGGATTAGCATTTCAGCACTACGCAAGAGAGACGTTAGAGCAGTGGGAAACACAGAAACGCACTCTGACGGCCACCACAGCACAGCTACGCGGCGAAATCAGCATTTACTGCTCGGTAACCGCAAGCTATAGCTTCCTATACGAACTATTGAGCGATGTGCGCATCCGCCACCCAGGTATTGAGCTTAAGCTACATACTGGCGACCCCGCCGATGCCATGTCACGGGTATTGGAAGGCACTGATGACATGGCGATTACACCGCGCCCAAGGATTCCACCCAGCGCACTAGCATTCAAATCACTTACCCGCTCGCCACTGTTGTTTATCGCTCCCACCGAAATCCATGATTGGCTGCCACGCCAACCGCAAAGCTCTACCGCCGAGCAGTGGCAACACGTGCCTATGATTCTTTCGGAAGCGGGACTGTCAAGGGAGTACGCCAATACGTGGTTTAAAGCCATGGGTATTACGCCGCGTATTTATGCCCAAGTAGCAGGGCACGAAGCGATTGTGAGCATGGTGGGGTTAGGATTTGGCGTGGGTGTGGTACCAAAAATTGTGCTGGATAACAGCCCGTTGGCCGAACGGGTTCAGGTGCTCAATGTAAAACCCGAACTGCCTCACTATGACGTTGGGCTTTGCGTCCTTAATCGGCGGCTTAAAAACCCTATGATTGATGCCTTCTGGGCCACCGTTAGCCCGCGCTAATACCGTTTTACCCCTTCCATAAAAAAGCCGCTCCATAGAGGAGCGGCCTTCTCAATCAGTGTTAACCGTTTAAAGCGACAGTACCTTATCACCGCGGGCAATGCCGGAGACTCCGGTACGCGCCACTTCAAGAATGCCTACCGGCGCCATGGCCTGTAAAAAAGCATCTAGCTTCGAAGCGTCACCGGTGATCTGCACGGTGTAAAGGCTCGGCGTCACGTCAACGATCTGCGCGCGGAAAATATCTACCGTACGCTTCACTTCATCGCGGGCAGCGCCTAGTGCCTTCACTTTCACCAGCATTAGCTCGCGTTCAATATGGTTGCCTTCGGTTAAGTCAACCAGCTTCACCACATCAATCAATTTATTGAGATGTTTAGTAATTTGCTCAATTACTCGGTCATCACCAATAGTGGTCACGGTTAAACGCGATAGCGACGGGTCTTCAGTCGGGGCTACGTTAAGCGTTTCAATATTGAAGTTACGCTGGGAGAACAGCCCGACCACACGTGACAGAGCACCCGGTTCGTTTTCCATCAGAATCGAGATGATATGACGCATCAGGTACGCTCCGTTTTAGACAGCAGCATGTCACGCATGGCACCCAATGGCACCTGCATCGGATAGACGTGCTCGAAGGGGTCGACCTTCACATCCAGGAATACCAGCTCGTGCTTGTTGGCAAAGGCGCGCTCTAGCGCTGGCTCCAACTCATCAAGCGTATTCACAGTGATCGCGGTGAACCCGTAAGCCTCAATCAGCATATGGAAATCGGGTAGCGACTCCATATACGAGTGCGCATGACGAGATTTGTAGTTCAAATCCTGCCATTGGCGCACCATGCCAAGCGAGGCATTGTTGAGGTTTACAATTTTCACACCTACGCCGTACTGCTTACAGGTCGATAATTCCTGCATCATCATCTGGAAGCTGCCCTCACCAGTGACGCATACAACATCGTCCTCTGGGAAGTTTTGCTTAACACCCATGGCGGCCGGGAAGCCAAAGCCCATGGTGCCCAAGCCGCCTGACGTGATCAGTCGATTAGGCTTATCGAACTTATAGTACTGGGCAGCAAACATCTGATGCTGACCAACGTCCGTCGTGACATACGCTTCACCACGGGTGACACGGCATAGTGCTTCGATGACTTCCTGAGGTTTGAGCACTTCACCTGGCTTGGAAGGTTCATACAGCTTACCTTCACGCTCAGCACGCCAGCCGTCAATTTTCTGCCACCACTCGGCTAACGCTTCAGGCTGCGAAATTGACTGACCTTGAACGAGACTGATCATTTCATTAATAACACTAGACGCTGGCCCCACGATGGGCACATCAGCGCGCACCGTTTTAGATACCGAGCTGGGATCCACATCCACGTGAATAATTTTCGCCGTAGGACAGAACTTAGACGTGTTATTGGTCACTCGGTCGTCAAAACGCGCGCCAATCGCGATAATCAGGTCAGCGTGATGCATGGCCATATTGGATTCATAAGAACCATGCATGCCCAGCCAGCCCAGGCACTGCCTATCGCTCTGCGGATATGCGCCAATCCCCATTAGCGTGGTGGTAATCGGGAAGCCCAACTGTTTAACCAAGTCGGTCAGCCCTTCGCTTGCCTTACCAGTAACCACACCGCCGCCGGTATAGAAAACCGGGCGCTTGGCTTTCAGCATCAGCTCGACAGCTTTTTTTATCTGTCCGGTGTGGCCACGGGTAACCGGGTTGTACGAACGCAGCTTAACCTTTTTCGGGTAAACGTATTCGTAGCGCTCGGTTGGGGCGGTCATATCTTTAGGGATATCCACCACCACTGGACCAGGACGACCAGTAGACGCCAAGTAAAAGGCTTTTTTCAGCACTTCAGGAATTTCAGACGGATGACGAATCGAGAAGCTGTGCTTCACGATAGGACGGGTAACGCCCACGATATCGGTTTCCTGAAAGGCATCGTCGCCAATCAGATGACTCATTACCTGACCGCACAACACGACCATTGGTATAGAGTCCATGTAGGCGGTGGCAATACCGGTGACCGCATTCGTCGCGCCAGGGCCGGAGGTGACCAGCACTACACCAGGCTGACCTGACGCACGGGCATAACCGTCCGCCGCATGGGTCGCCGCCTGCTCGTGACGCACCAGAATGTGCTTCACTTTGTCTTGGCGGAACAGCGCATCATAAATATGCAGCGCCGCGCCACCGGGATAACCATAAATGTACTCAACGCCCTCATCTTGCAAGAAGCGGGCGATCATATCTGCGCCGGAAAGCAGTTCCACTGTGTTTCTCCCCTGAAGGTCTCGAGTGCGATCCGCAGGACATCCTGCGGTGTCGAGTGCGGCGGTATGCCGCTGCCGGCCCATGCCGGCACCTGATGCCAAACCCTGGCATATGGCCCGGTTAGGGCCTGCACTCTCATCACGACGGTTTGCCGTGTCGGGGCGTTGGCCAGGTCGAGCGGTTAGCCCAAGCCCGGAAGTCCTTCGGCGGGTAAAGGCCTTTGCCTACCCTTCGCGCGGGGATTAGGGGTTGCCCGTTGGTTCCGCGCCCGCAAATCAGGAACTCACAAGATTCTATTAGCTCTCTCAGCCTGTCAACCTCCTACCTGGACAAACGCAACAAACGTCGTAGAAAGCCATAAAAAAAGCCCTTCAAACTAAACCAGAAGGGCTTTTTAACTATTCGATTGCGCAAAAACGGTTCGATTGCGCAAAGACGGCTCAATTGCGCAAAGGCGACTCAGTTGCACAGATGCCAATTAGGCAAACACCAGTTTACCCTCCTCGGCACTGATATGGATGGTGTCGCCGGGGGCGTATTTGCCCGCTAGTAGATCCTGGGCAAGCGGGTTTTCGATGCGGCTTTGTATCGCCCGCTTAAGTGGCCGCGCGCCATACACCGGGTCGAAACCCACTACCGCAAGTTGCGCCATAGCTTCCGTACTGACCTCAAGCTTTAGGTCGTGCTCGGCAAGGCGTAGCTTCAAGCGCTCAAGCTGAATACCCGCAATCGCCTGAATCTGCTCTTGGCCAAGGGCGTGGAACACCACCACTTCATCGATGCGGTTAATCAATTCAGGCCGGAAGTGATTACCTACCACTTCCATCACCATGTTTTTCATTACTTCATAGTCACTGTCTTGATCACCACTAGAGTCACCGCCCATGCGCTGGATAATGTCCGAGCCCATATTGGAGGTCATCACAATCACGGTGTTACGGAAATCTACCGTGCGACCCTGGCCATCGGTTAAGCGGCCGTCTTCAAGTACCTGTAGCAGGATATTGAACACATCCGGGTGGGCTTTCTCCACCTCATCCAACAGCAGCACCGAGTAAGGCTTACGCCGCACTGCCTCAGTTAAATAACCACCCTCTTCATAGCCTACGTAGCCAGGAGGCGCACCAATCAAGCGAGCCACGGAGTGCTTCTCCATAAACTCAGACATATCGATACGCACCATCGCTTCTTCGGTATCAAACAGGAAGTTGGCCAGCGACTTACAAAGCTCGGTTTTACCTACACCGGTTGGGCCCAGGAACAAAAACGAGCCATTGGGTCGATTCGGGTCAGAAAGCCCTGCCCGCGAGCGGCGCACCGCGTTAGCCACTGCCTCTACGGCCTCATTTTGACCAATTACACGCTGATGCAGTGCCTCTTCCATGCGCAGTAATTTGTCGCGCTCGCCCTCCAGCATCTTGGAGACCGGAATGCCTGTCCAGCGGGAGACCACCTCGGCAATCTCCTCCTCGGTGACATTGGAGCGTAACAGTTGGTGGCTAGCAGTATCCGCTTCACCCTCGCCCGCTTCGCTGATTTTCTTCTCAAGCTCGGGGATTTTTCCGTACTGAATTTCCGACATACGCCCCAAGTCGCCTTGACGACGGGCCTGCTCTAAATCAATGCGCGCCTGCTCAAGCTCCGCTTTAAATTGGGCAGCTCCTTGAATACTGGCTTTTTCAGCCTTCCAGATTTCATCTAAGTCAGCATATTCACGCTCCAATTCGTGAATCTGGTTGTTCAGCGCCTCAAGACGCTTCTTAGTGGCCTCGTCGGTCTCTTTCTTAAGCGCCTCGCGCTCCATCTTAAGTTGGATCAGACGTCGATCCAGACGATCCATCTCTTCAGGCTTGGAGTCCAGCTCCATACGGATGCGTGAAGCAGCCTCATCGATCAGGTCAATCGCTTTATCAGGCAACTGACGATCAGTGATATAGCGGGTGGAGAGCTTGGCCGCGGCGATAATGGCCGAGTCAGTAATATCCACACCGTGATGCACTTCGTAGCGCTCTTTCAGGCCACGCAGAATGGCTACGGTATCCTCTTCGGAGGGCTCATCCACCAGCACTTTCTGGAAACGGCGCTCCAGGGCAGCATCTTTTTCAATGTACTTGCGGTACTCATCCAACGTAGTCGCACCCACGCAGTGCAGCTCACCACGCGCCAGAGCAGGCTTAAGCATGTTGCCCGCGTCCATTGCACCTTCGGCTTTGCCCGCACCCACCATGGTGTGCAGCTCATCAATAAATAAGATGACCCGCCCTTCTTCCTGGGAAAGCTCTTTGAGCACGGCTTTTAAACGCTCTTCAAACTCGCCACGGAATTTGGCCCCAGCCAGTAGTGAGCCCATATCCAGCGATAGCACGCGCTTATCTTTTAGGCCTTCGGGCACTTCGCCGTTGACGATACGCTGGGCTAAACCTTCAACAATGGCGGTTTTACCCACGCCAGGCTCACCGATCAGTACCGGATTATTTTTGGTGCGCCGCTGCAGCACTTGAATGGTGCGACGAATTTCATCATCGCGGCCAATCACCGGATCTAGTTTTCCATCTAGAGCCCGCTGGGTAAGATCCATCGTGTATTTGTTGAGCGCCTCACGCTGATCTTCAGCATTAGGGTCGTCCACCTTGGCACCACCACGCAGGCTGTTGATAGCAGCCTCCAAGCTTTTGCGGTTAATGCCCGCCTCTTTAAGCAGCTTGGTAATCGACGAATTCATTTCCAGCGCAGCCAGCAGCACCAGCTCACTCGCAATGAACTGATCACCGCGCTTTTGCGCTTCGCGATCGGTTAGATTGAAAAGTTTGATAAAGTCCCGTGAGGGTTGCACTTCACCGTCGAACTGCCCCACCTTGGGCAAGTTATCCAGTTGCTGCATTAGCCCATCACGTAGGCGAGAGCTGCTACCTTCGGCTTTTTCGACTAAGGCTTTAATGCCAGTATCTTTGGTATCTAACAGGGCCAGCAGCAGATGAGCTGGTTCAAGCTGATTATGGCCGCGGCCAACTGCCAGGGACTGCGCCTCAGCAATGGCGGCCTGCAACTTGGCAGTAAATTTATCAAATCGCATGGGTTCCTCCTGGGGGTGGCCGTGCGTTTGGACCCACGGCGTTTCCCGATAACCTGTCTTAAATGTGCTAAAAACGCTTAGCTTGACAAGTTAAATGGAGCCAGTTCCACGCTTTTCAAGAGGTCGAGGCGCAAACCACAGGCTTGCGAAATCGTTTATTAACGTTCGTTGATCCAGATCACACTTGCCATACGTCCAGTGTTGCCATTGTCACGACGGTAGGAGTAAAAGCGTGACTCGCAGGCGGTACAGAAGTGGCCGCCGCTAATATGGTGAATCCCCAACGCTTCTAGGCGAAAGCGCGCTAAACGATAAAGATCCGCCATATAGTGACCAAGGCGGTATGGGCTATGATCAAACGCCTCAGTGGTTTCGGGGTGTACCGCGACAAAGGCCCCATACACTTCAGGCCCCACTTCAAACTGAGCGTTGGAAATAGCCGGTCCCAGCCATACTAAAACTTCGTCTGGGTCACAGTTCATCGCCGCTACGGTAGCCTCCAACACCCCACCAGCCAGCCCACGCCAGCCCGCGTGAGCTACCGCCACTTGGGTGCCTCGGCGGTTACAGAACATCACCGGCAAACAGTCTGCTGTCAGCACAACACAGGCATAGTCGCTACTGCTAGCAACCGCAGCGTCGGCTTCTGGCGTATCACTTTGGTAGCGCTGTTGTACCCGCGCACCATGAGTTTGGTTCAGCCATAGCAACGGGCGCTCATCACCGACCTCTTTTTGGATAAGGCGACGGCAAAGCATCACGTGATCTTTATTATCGCCTACATGAGCCGCTGGGTTAAAAGCTGCAAAATCATCTTGGCTCGGCCCCGTTTCCCGAGTAGTGACAAACGCCCGCACATTGTCAGGTGCGGGCCAGTCGGGCAGCAGTAGCGTGGGCTTTAGATCAATCGCGTCGCTCATCGCATGGTCTCGTTGTCTTCGCGCAGGTAGTCCAACAACATTAACAGATCATCGGGTAAATCGGCATGAAAGGTAAGTGTTTCACCGCTTACGGGATGTACAAAACTGAGCTTGCGAGCATGCAGCGCTTGACGTGGAAATTCGCGCAGAATCTCTTTTAGTGGCTCGGCAGCGCCTGGCGGTAACTTGGCACGTCCACTGTATAACGGATCGCCAATCAACGGATAGCGTGCATGAGCCATGTGAACGCGAATCTGGTGGGTACGCCCAGTTTCCAGTTGACAGCGCACGTGGGTATGGGCACGAAAGCGCTCAACCACACGATAATGAGTAATGGCCGGCTTACCAGCCGTGGTCACCGCTTGGCGTTTACGGTCTTTTGGGTGCCTGCCAATAGGCGCATTGATGGTGCTGCCTGCTACCGGCTTACCAATCACCACCGCATCATACTGACGCGATACGCTACGCGCCTGGAGCTGCTCAACCAGAGCCGTTTGCGCAGGCAGCGTTTTAGCGACCATCATCAGGCCAGTAGTATCTTTATCCAGACGGTGCACGATACCAGCCCGGGGCACTTCTGCCAGGGAGGGGTGATGATGTAGTAAAGCATTCAACAGAGTGCCATCCGGATTGCCTGCCGCCGGATGAACCACCATGCCTGCTGCTTTATTAATCACCATTACCGCGTCATCTTCATAGACAATATCTAACGCGATATCTTGAGCTTCAAAACGGGTGTCTTCTTCGATGGTGGCTTTAAGTACTAGCGTTTCATGGCCATGGAGCTTTGCTTTAGGCTTTAGTTTGGCGCCGTCGACCGTTAATTCACCGGCGTTGATCCACGCTTTCAAACGCTCGCGGGAGTAATCGCTGAACAACTCCGCCGCGGCTTGGTCTAACCGGGCGCCTGCTAGCGTCGCGGGCACCCGCTGCGTGGCTTCAACAATACGAGACATGAATAACCTCTCTAAGACGCAGGACGTTTAGCCGTTACTGAGCGCTACTTTACTTCATTAGCAGCACTTCATTAGCAATAATGGAATGTCGCTAAGCCTGCGTTTTGTGTCTAGGTGATTTATAGTGGGCGAACTGCGACCTATTCTACCATTTCTACTTATGGCCATCGTCGCTTTTCGGTGATTGAGGCTTGTTTGCAACGAGGATGATGATGCGCGCTTTTTCCGCTGCCAACCGCTTTGGCGCCCTAGCCTTAAGTCTTGCCCTTTTGGCAGGCTGTGCCAGTAATAACTCCACCCCCGAAGAAGATGATGAGTTTGCGGGCGTACAAGAGCGAGAACTCTACGAGCTTGCGCGCACAGCGCTAGACAGTAACCGTTTCCCCATCGCTATTGAGCGTCTTGAAGCTCTCGACACCCGCTATCCGTTTGGCCCCCACGCCGAACAAGCGCAACTGGAGCTGATTTACGCGTATTACGAAAACAGCAATTGGGAAGAAGCACGTGCTGCAGCCAGCCGTTTTATTCGCCTACACCCAGACCACCCGCAGGTTGATTACGCCTACTACCTACGCGGCCTGTCCGCTTGGCAGGCAGGTCGCTTTAGCCTGGAACGTCTGCGCTTAATCGATATTTCCAAGCGTGACCTGGGAGCTTCTCGCGATGCCTACAACGACTTCCGTGAGCTGATCCAACGCTTCCCACAAAGCCAGTATGCCCCCGATGCCCAGCAACGCATTGTTTATCTGCGTGAGCTGCTGGCCCAGCATGAGCTGCATGTTGCCGACTACTATTTACGTCGCGGTGCCTACTTGGCCGCAGTTGAGCGAGGCCGCTGGGTGATAGAAAACTACCCCGAAGCCACCGCCACTCGTGATGCGCTTGCCACCATGGTAGAGGGTTACCAAGGGCTTGGCATGGAAGATCGCGCCAGCGAAGTGCTAGCAGTGCTACGTGAAAACGCACCCAACCACGCACAGCTACAAGGCAGCCGATTCCTGCCAAAACACAGCAGCAAGTAGCGTTCGAACTATTCAGCCTGCCAAGCTGCAAAACCTTAAAAACCACGCTTCGGCGTGGTTTTTACTATCACGCCGCAGCGTTAATTCGTGGGTAACCACCTAACCAAGGCAGCTACTTTGTAAGTCAGCACTCGTTTGTAAGCCAGTACTAGCCAAGGGAGGCAGCGAATTACTGACTCCCTTGGCACTTACTTAATTCAGCATTAATCCACTAATCGCCCGGCTGCCAACCATTCACAATCGGGTAGCGTCGGTCACGCCCAAAGCCACGGGGTGTAACTCGTACACCGACCGGCGCCTGGCGACGTTTATATTCACAGCGGTCGACTAGTCTCACCACTTTGTAAACATCGTCTTCATCAAAACCAGCGGCAATAATCGCCTCGGCGCTCATATCCCCTTCAATGTAGCTGACTAAGATCGCGTCCAGTACATCGTAATCGGGCAACGAATCACTATCTTGCTGGTCCGGTGCTAGCTCAGCACTTGGCGGGCGCTCAATGACTCGCTCAGGGATCGCCGGAGACTGAGTGTTACGCCAGCGGGCCAGACGATACACCCAGGTTTTATACACATCTTTAATAGCGTTATAGCCACCAACCATGTCGCCATAAAGCGTTGCGTAGCCAACCGCCATTTCGCTTTTATTGCCCGTGGTCAGCACCATCAAGCCTTTCTTATTAGAAATTGCCATCAACAATACGCCACGACAGCGCGACTGTAGATTCTCTTCGGTAGTATCACGCTCGGTACCAGCAAAGCTCTCCGCCAGCGTGCCCATAAACGCTTCAACCATGGGCTCAATAGGCATCACATCGTAGTGCACGCCCAGCATTTCGGCCTGTTCGGCAGCATCCTGTTTAGAAATATCCGCCGTATAGTGGTACGGCATCATCACCGCCTGCACCCGCTGTGGGCCGAGCGCATCCACCGCAATAGCCAGAGAAAGCGCTGAATCAATACCACCGGAAAGCCCCAGCACCACACCTTCAAAACCGCTTTTATTAACGTAGTCTCGTAACCCTGTCACCAGGGCGCAGTAAAGGCTCTCTTCAGGCTCAACGTCTGGCTCGATTTCACCAGGTTGGGGCTCCCAGGCGCCAGTACTGGTTTGCAGCAACTGAATTGGCATCAGCCCCGCCTGCCAATAGGGTGCAAGCACCTTTAGCTGGCCCTGGGCGTCAACACAGCTTGAGCCACCGTCAAACACCAGCTCATCCTGGCCACCGATGGTATTGACATAAATAATAGGACGCTGCACGTCTTGGGCACGCTGGGATAGCAGGCGCAGTCGCTCACGAGGCTTATCCTGGTGATAAGGCGAAGCATTTAAGCTAATTAACACCTCTGCACCCGCATCCCGGGCAGCCTGTACCGGTGTGCCCTGCCACAGATCTTCGCAAATCAACAGACCAAGCTTGATCCCTTTATGCTCATACACTAGAGGTGCGGTGCCAGGTGTAAAGTAGCGTTGTTCGTCAAACACTTGGTAGTTGGGTAGCGCTTGCTTGGCGTACTCAGCCTCCCACTGACCGTTATACAACACGCCCGCTAGGTTATAGCATTCACCTTCGCGCACGCCGGGGTAGCCAATAATAACCAGTACATCCCGGGAGATTTTTGCCGCCATTTTGGCGCGCGCTTCCCGCAACCTTGCCTCCATCGAAGGGCGTAGCAGTAAATCCTCCGGAGGATAACCGGATAAGAACAGCTCCGGAAAAACAACAATATCGGCACCATGCTCGATCCTCGCTTCACGCACGGCTTCAATTGCACGTGCGGCATTGCCAGGAATATCTCCCACCAATGGGTCGAGTTGGGCCATTACCAGCGTTAAGTCTTGCATGGGCGTTAAAATCTCTTGAGAATCTTTAGTACACGGTGTCACTAACTAAACAAGTTGTCACTTACTAGCTGCATTGTCCCGCAAGGGCTATCAACTGGCAAAGGCTAGGCAGCTATAACTTTTATATCCCACAATGGGAGCGATGGAAGGATGAACCTTTTGATCATTCGGCTGATTATTTTTGCTGTACTACTTTACGCAGGTTTAAAGCTTTATGGCATGTACCGCCAGCGTATGCTGAGCCATCAGCAACCCCCTCCTCCTCGCCATGAAGGCGGGAAAATGGTTCGTTGCCGATGGTGCGAGGTCCATGTACCTGAGGACGAAGCACTGCGAGACAACGAACAGTGGTTTTGCTCTAGCGCTCACCGCGACCGTTTTCAGCAAGAGCAGCAAGACAAAGAGAACCGCGACTAGCTCAGCAATAGTCTCTTCTATGACGGTTTAAAGGTGGGCCTTTAACCGCTCCGCAGTCGGCTGAAAGGGTGTTGGATCGATTAATGCTTCGCGCCCCAACAGTTGGTCGACTAGCACATGGGTAGATGCAGGAGCCAGCACCAAGCCGTTGCGATAGTGGCCAGCATTCACGTAAACATTTTGCCACTCAGGCAGTGCACCAATAAAAGGTAGCCCATGCGGTGAACCGGGTCGCAGGCCTGCCCAGTGATGCACAACAGGAAGTTTAGCTAATACGGGAACAATGCTTTCCGCGCTGGCTTTAAGCGAGGCTAACGCATCCGCGTCGGTGGTTTTATCGAACCCAGCCTCTTCTAACGTCGAGCCCACCAGCAGCAAGCCATCGCTACGTGGAATGATATAACGCCCATCTTTCAAAAGAACCCGCTGCACCAGCCCTGGTGGCGCTTGATAAGCAATCATTTGCCCTTTCACTGGGCGCACAGGCAGATGAACGTCTAATCCTGCCAATAATTGGGCTGTCCAGGCACCGCCACATACCACCAACTGTTCAGCCAACCTATCACCCTGGCTAGTGGCAACCCCCACCACTTTGCCTTCGCGCTGAATAAATCCATGCACACTGCACTGTTCGACCAGCGTTACACTATGCAGCGCTTCTAAACGCGCTCTCAGTGCCTGGCCTAAGCGTGGGTTACGTACGCTGCCCAGCGTTGGCATCCATAAAGCATGACCTTCAGGCGCGGCGGCAGCCAGTGGCTCTTTCTGGTGAACAAATGCTTCGTCTACACGCTCAAGCGGCTTGCCTAGTTGGCGCGCCCAGCGTAGTGCAGCGTCAGCGTCGTCAACATTGAGGTACAGTAACCCTTTTTGGCGATACTCGGGGTCAATCCCTGTCTCTTCCAGCAAGCGCAACGCAAGTGTTGGATAGACTCCTTCCGACCAGCGCGAAAGCTGAGAGACCGGGGAGGCATAACGCCAGGGATAAAGCGGTGATACAATTCCTCCCCCCGCCCAGGATGCCTCTTGGCCACATGTGCCTCGCTCTACCAGCACTACCTTTTGGCCAGCATCCGCTAGCTGCAGCGCTGTCATCATACCGATGACCCCGCCGCCAATAATTAGGAAATCGCTCACAAGAGTTGTCCGCTATCACTAGAATGGAGTCGGCCTTTCAGCCAACCAAAGAGCCAGCATAGCGACGAGATCAAGCAGGTCAAGCTACTGAGAGAAGCCATGCATGATATTCAAGTGTCATACCATTATCGCTGGCAAGGGTTCACGCTCATCGAGATGCTGATAGCACTGGCTTTGATGGGTATCCTTGCAGCCTGGGGGCTTCCGAACTTCCAAGCACTCAAAGAGCGCTCGGCGATAACGAGTGAAGTGAACCGCATACAAACCGCGCTGACACTGGCACGCAACACAGCAATTACACGCGACATAGATACGACGGTATGTCCTGTTAACAATAGCCGGAACGCTTGCTTGGCCGGAGCCGACAGTTGGGGCGGTGAGTGGGTAGTCTTTGTTGGCAGGCCGTCAGGAAGCATACCAAGTGAGGATATCGTACGTTTTTTCCCCGCCATTGCAGGGGCCACTTCGACGAGCAAAACGCACGTTAATGCAAGCTATCTATCTTATAACAGCCAAGGCCGCGTCATTTACGGCGCACGAACACTCGATATTTGCCCCACTCAAAAACGCGCTGACCAACAAGGGAAAGAGGTGTTCATCCACCCATTTGGACGCGCCAGGGTAGGAGAAGACCCCATTAATTGCTCTTACTAATGGGGCCTCTCAACAGCATGCATGCGGTTTAGCTATACCATCCAGATAATCTTAAGCGATGCTATTTAGATAATTTTAAGAGATGCCATCCAGATAACGCTCTGCATCCAGTGCCGCCATACAGCCGCTGCCAGCAGAAGTAATCGCTTGGCGGTAGATATGATCCATGACATCACCGCAGGCAAACACACCCGGTACGCTAGTGGCGGTCGCATTGCCTTCAAGACCAGACTTCACTTTGATATAGCCACCATTCATTTCAAGCTGGCCTTCAAAAATGCCTGTGTTGGGGCTATGACCAATGGCAATAAACAGCCCAGGTGCATGGATCTCTTTGGTAGCGCCATCTTTCGTCGATTTTACTCGCACACCAGTGACCCCAGTGTTATCGCCTAACACTTCGTCCACTTCATAGAACCACTCAAGCACAATTTTGCCTGCTTCAGCTTTCTCGAACAGCTTGTCTTGCAAGATCTTTTCAGCACGCAGTGTATCGCGGCGATGCACCAGAGTGACCTTTGACGCGATATTGGAAAGGTACAACGCCTCCTCAACAGCGGTATTGCCACCACCCACCACTATCACTTCCTGGTTACGATAGAAGAAACCATCACAAGTCGCGCAGGCCGAAACCCCTTGGCCCATAAACTGCTGCTCAGTCGGCAAACCGAGATAACGAGCGCTAGCACCAGTGGCAATAATCAGCGCATCACAGGTATAAATACCGCTATCCCCTTTCAAGGTGTACGGTTTTTCACCTAGGCTGACCTCATTGATATGGTCAAACAGCACTTCAGTGTTAAAGCGCTCGGCATGCTGCTTCATGCGCTCCATCAGCTCTGGCCCTTGTACACCCTGGGCATCACCCGGCCAGTTATCCACGTCAGTTGTGGTAGTCAGCTGGCCACCCGCCTGCAGACCAGTAATCAGCAGCGGCTTAAGGTTAGCACGTGCTGCATACACCGCTGCGGTATAGCCGGCAGGGCCGGAACCCAGAATAATCAAACGTTCATGACGCGTTTCCATGACACCACCTTTGGTCATAATTGAGCAGATAACATTGCGAGAGAGTCTGCCTGAAATGGCGCCAAGTACAAGCTATTGCAAGGGTTAATCTAGGCTATTAGACAAAGATGTCTTGAAAGCCCTGAATGAAACACCCATGTGCTATTAATAAGTTCAGCCATACTGTTAAGCCATACTATTCAGCCATACTGTTAATCTATACAAAGGAAAGCAGAGACCGTGCATAGCGAGTTATTCATCGCTAACCACTTAGTAATCAGAGGAGAAGGCAATGAGTAAGACACCCGATACGCTAGACTCCCTAACAGTGGGCAATCAGCAATACCACTACTACAGCCTACCTAAAGCAGCCGAAACCTTTGGCAATATCGACCGGCTTCCCAAAACGCTCAAAATTCTACTCGAAAACCAGCTGCGCTTCGTCAATGACGAAAGCGTCGCCCAAGAAGATATGCAAGCCCTGGTCGACTGGCAGGCCGAGGGGAAATCCAGCCGTGAAATAGGCTACCGTCCTGCGCGGGTATTGATGCAGGACTTCACCGGCGTCCCCGGCGTCGTTGACCTTGCTTCGATGCGTGCCGCAGTGGAAAAGCTTGGCGAAGATCCTGCACGCATCAACCCGCTTTCCCCTGTAGATCTGGTTATCGACCACTCGGTCATGGTGGATAAATTCGGCAATGCTGCGGCCTTTCAGCAAAACGTCGATATAGAAATGCAGCGCAATGGTGAGCGCTACGAATTTCTACGCTGGGGACAGCAGGCGTTCGATAACTTCAGTGTGGTGCCCCCCGGCACCGGCATTTGCCACCAGGTCAACCTAGAGTACCTTGGACGTACGGTATGGACCAAAGAGGAGGATGGCAGCACCCTCGCCTACCCAGATACATTGGTAGGCACCGACTCTCATACCACCATGATTAATGGCCTAGGCGTACTTGGCTGGGGCGTAGGTGGCATTGAGGCCGAGGCAGCCATGCTAGGCCAGCCAGTATCAATGCTGATACCCGAAGTGATCGGTTTCAAACTGACTGGCAAACTACGTGAAGGCATTACCGCGACAGACCTGGTACTTACTGTTACAGAAATGCTCCGCAAAAAAGGCGTGGTGGGTAAGTTTGTTGAGTTTTACGGTGACGGCCTGAAAGACCTACCTTTGGCAGACCGCGCCACCATTGCCAATATGGCGCCGGAGTACGGTGCTACCTGCGGCTTCTTCCCAGTGGATGATGAAACACTCAACTACCTGCGCCTAACTGGCCGTGAAGATCAGCAGGTTGCCTTAGTGGAGGCTTATAGCAAAGCCCAGGGCCTGTGGCGTGAGCCTAATGATGAGCCGATCTTCACCGATACCCTTAGCCTGGATATGAACGAGGTAGAAGCCAGCCTCGCAGGCCCCAAACGCCCTCAAGACCGAGTGGCGCTGCAAGATATGCCTAGCGCATTTCAGCAGGTCATGGAAGAGGATGGCAAAGCGCTACCCAGTGCGGAAGCAGGCAAGCTCTCTTCCGAGGGCGGGCAAACCGCAGTAGGCATTGATCGCAGCTTCGAGGGTAATTTTAAACACCGCGACAGCCAAGCAATCACCATGGACGAACGAGACTTCAGCCTCGATCCCGGCGCTGTGGTCATTGCTGCGATTACCTCTTGCACCAACACCTCTAACCCCAGCGTGATGATGGCGGCAGGGCTTCTAGCACGTAACGCGCGCGAGAAAGGCTTAACCACCAAACCCTGGGTTAAAACCTCCTTGGCACCTGGTTCTAAAGTAGTCACCGACTACTTAGCCGCTGCCAATTTAAGCGATGACCTGAATGCGCTGGGCTTCAACCTAGTGGGCTACGGCTGCACTACCTGTATCGGCAACTCAGGGCCACTCCCTGATGAGATTGAAAAAGCCATTAACGATGGCGAGTTGGCCGTTGCCTCAGTGCTTTCTGGCAACCGTAACTTTGAAGGACGCGTTCACCCACTGGTAAAAACCAACTGGCTGGCCTCGCCCCCCTTAGTGGTCGCTTACGCGCTAGCAGGCAACGTGCAGTGCAACTTAACCAAAGACCCGCTGGGCCAGGATCGCAGTGGCAACCCTGTTTATCTTAAAGATATTTGGCCATCACAAGCGGACATCGCAAACGCTGTTGAAAAAGTAAATACCGAGATGTTCCGTAAAGAGTACGGCGCCGTGTTCGAAGGCGACGCTACCTGGAAGGCGATCAAGGTACCCGAAAGCAAGGTCTACCAGTGGCCAGAATCTACCTATATTCAGCATCCGCCTTTCTTCGAGGGCATGGAGCGTGAGCCAGACGCGATCAACGATGTGGAAAACGCTCGCGTGCTCGCCATGCTGGGTGACTCGGTAACCACCGACCATATCTCTCCAGCGGGTTCTATTAAACCCGACAGCCCTGCAGGGCGTTACTTGCAAGAGCATGGTGTGAAGCCTGTCGACTTCAACTCATACGGCTCCCGCCGAGGTAACCATGAAGTAATGATGCGCGGCACTTTTGCCAACGTGCGGATTAAAAACGAAATGCTTGATGGCGTTGTGGGCGGTGAAACCCGCCACGTGCCCAGCGGCGAACAGATGGCGATTTATGACGCGGCCATGAAGTATAAAGAGGATGGCGTACCACTGGTGGTCATTGCCGGTAAAGAGTACGGCACCGGCTCCTCACGGGACTGGGCCGCAAAAGGTACCCGACTGCTGGGCGTTCGCGCCGTCATTGCAGAGTCTTTCGAGCGTATTCACCGCTCTAACCTCATTGGCATGGGTGTTGTACCACTGCAGTTCCCCGAGGGGGAAAGCCGACAAACGTTAGGGTTAACAGGTGATGAAGAGGTATCAATCGCTGGCTTAAGCGATTTAAGCCCTGGTGGCACGGTGCAAATCGTGATCAAAAATAGCGAGGGCGAACGTACCGTTGATGCCAAGTGTCGAATTGATACGGTAAACGAGCTGGCTTACTACCGTCACGGTGGTATCCTTCACTACGTGCTGCGCAAGATGATTGGCGCAGCCTAAAGGTAAAACCTTACCAATGCTTGCATGCCCCCACCTCGGTGGGGGCTTTTTTTATGGCTGCTCCGCTTGATGCAGGCTAGGCCCCTTTAGAAGGCACCACGACGGTAGATACGGTACTCAGGCAACCAGCAGGCCTTCTCGATCCGCTCACGCAGCTCCGGACCGCTGGTTTTAAGTGCCACGCCATTTTGCTGTGCCTGTGCTGCCACCTCAAAAGCAATCGATTTGCTGATATCACGAATTCGTGACAGCGGGGGTAACAATGCTCCTTTGCCCTCTTTTACCAGCGGCGCTTCGCGGGCAAGCGCACGAGAGGCACTCATTAACATCTCATCGGTAACACGGTTTGCGCCAGCCGCGATAACCCCCAGGCCAATGCCAGGGAAGATATAGGCGTTGTTGCACTGGGCAATGGGGTAAGTACGGCCGTTGTAGACGACAGGTGCAAAGGGGCTGCCGGTGGCCACCAACGCTTGACCATCGGTCCAGCGGATAACGTCTTCGGGCACAGCTTCTGCCTGAGAGGTGGGATTCGAAAGCGGCATAATCACCGGGTGTTCACAGCCCGCGTGCATCGTACGCACTACCTGCTCGGTGAAGATACCTCGCTGGCCACACACACCAATCAAAATCGTAGGTTTGATTTGTGCAATAGTTTCCTCAAGCCCCTGGCCATTCCAGCTCGCCACTAAGGCAGGGTCATGGGCCAAGCGGCGCTGGAAATCACGCTGCCAAGGCTGGTCGGAGGTCATCAAACCATCACGGTCAATAATAAAAATGCGCGCCCGTGCTTCACTTTCCGTTAAACCTTCGGCCTCCATCGACACAACAACTTGCTCGGCAATACCGCAACCAGCAGAACCACCACCGACAAACACCACACGCTGTTGGGCGATGGTCTCTTCACGGGCCTGACATGCTGCCATTAAAGTGCCAACTACCACTGAAGCGGTGCCCTGAACATCGTCGTTGAAACAGCATAGTTCGTCGCGATAACGCTCCAGCAGTGGCACCGCATTAGCCTGGGCAAAATCCTCAAACTGCAGCAGTACATTCGGCCAGCGGCGCTTCACAGCGGCAATAAACTCCGCCATAAAGGCATCGTACTCTTCCTGGCTTACCCGCTCATGGCGCCAGCCCATATACATTGGGTCGTCAAGCAGCGCCTGATTGTTAGTACCGACATCAATCATAATCGGCAGCGTATACGCCGGACTGATACCACCGCATGCAGTATAGAGCGCCAGCTTACCAATCGGGATACCCATACCACCGATTCCCTGGTCGCCTAAGCCTAAAATGCGCTCTCCATCAGTCACTACGATCACTTTGACGTTATCTTTAGTGGCACTGCGCAGGATATCGTCCAGATGCTCACGATCGGGGTAGCTGATAAATAAACCCCGATGGTTACGGTAAATGTTGGAAAATTCCTGGCATGCCTTACCCACCGTTGGCGTATAGATGATTGGCAGCATCTCTTCAAGATGCTCCGACACCAGGCGGAAATAGAGTGTTTCGTTATCGTCTTGAATAGCGCGCAGGTGAATATGCTTTTCAAGGTCGCTATGGCACTGCTGATACTGGCGGTACACACGCTCTAGCTGGTCATCGATGGTTTCTACTTTTTGGGGCAGCAAGCCAATCAAATTAAACGCCAGCCGTTCCTCCTGAGTAAACGCGCTGCCTTTATTCAATAGCGGCATTTCGAGTAAAGAAGGACCGGCGTAAGGAAGGTATAAGGGGCGTTTACTTATAGTAGACATAGGCACTCTCTTTTTATATCAATCGCTGTTGCAATGCAGCAACGCTGGGCGTTGGCGGCGTTTGCGGGTAATGTAACATGACCGTACGACAAAGGTGGAAGGGTCATAAATAATGTGCCAAAAAAACGCCTCAGCAAACTGCCGAGGCGCTAGATGTAAAACGTCTAAAACAGGCTTCTAAACAGAGTTGTTTAACAGCTCTTGGCCGTTGGCTGGCGCCCCTCCTGTCCATCAAAGAAAAACGGACGCAGTTTTACTCCGACCATGTTGCCTGCGAAGGCTGCCACCATCCACACCCAGCCATGCAGGCTGCCTGAGGCTATACCGCTAAAGTAGGCGCCAATATTACAGCCAAACGCTAAACGCGCCCCGTACCCCAGTAAAATGCCACCAATAACTGCCGCCAGCACGGATTTAAACGGTATACGAAAGTTAGGTGCAAAGCGGCCCGCTAAGCTTGCTGCTGCTAGAGCCCCTAACATAATGCCCACGTTCATCACCGTGGTAATGTCGCTCCATACACTGGCTTCTAACGCAGCGGCATTGCTAGGCGCCTGCCAATAGCCCCACTGGCTAACATCACCACCTACCAGCTCATAGCCTTTTGCACCCCACAGCGCAAACGCCGAAGTAATGCCCCATGGGCGGCCCGCCAGCGCTAGCGTCGCGAAGTTCAACAGTGCCAACGCCACCGCACCAACCAACAGCGGCCAAGGGCCAGTCAGCCAACGCTCTACCCCTGGCTTATCAATCCTTGGCGCCTGCTCTAAATGACCGTGACGACGCTTTTCCATAATCACGGTAAAGATGGCAATCGCCACAAACAACACCAAGCTAATACCGATACCGCCCCCTACCCCCGCCACATTAACAAGCGATACGGGCTGGAATGCAGGCAGGCTTTGCCACCACGCAAAATGTGCCGAACCAATCACAGAACCAACAATAAAGAACAACAACGTAATCAACATGCGGGCATTACCGCCCCCAGCCGTAAACAGGGTGCCCGAAGCGCAGCCACCACCTAGCTGCATACCGATGCCAAAAATAAACGCACCAAACAGCACCGAGAGGCCAATGGGCGACACAAATCCTGACACTGGCGTACCAAATAGCGTACCCGCGCCAAGTGCGGGGAAAAACAGCACCACCGCAATGGCCAGCATAATCATCTGCGCACGCAGACCACGCCCTCGGCGTTCAGTAATAAATACTCGCCATGCAGCAGTAAAGCCAAATGCCGCGTGATACAGCACCATCCCAAGCAAGCCGCCAACAATCATCAGCAGGCCCGTATTGGCACTAAACACCACGCCGATCAGCAGCGCGCCCAGTACAATCGCTGCAGTAGCCAATAACGGCACGCGATGCTTCACGGGTGCCGTAGCAGAGATAGTCGCCATAGTTCACCTTTTAACAACGCCAAAGCGCCTGCTAAAAGGCAGGCGCTTGGCTGAATGGGATAATCGTTAAAGCCTACCGCTAGTGGTAAAGAGCAGGAAATGCTTACTTTAGCAGTATATATATCTTCAAAGAATATAGCAGAAAACAGGGCCACAACACGCCCATAGAGCATTGGTTAAGGCACTGTTTGCCCTGTGGGTGCTAGGATTTTGCGCAAAAAATGGCGGGTCCTCTCATCTTTTGGCACGGTGAACAGTTCCTCTGGCGGGGCTTGCTCGACAATACCGCCCTGGTCCATGAATACAACTCGATCCGCCACTTCTCGGGCGAACTGCATTTCATGGGTCACTACAATCATCGTTTGATGCTCAAGGGCCAGCTGCTTCATAAGGCTCAGCACCTCTTCTACCCACTGCGGGTCAAGGGACGAGGTGGGCTCATCAAACAAAATTACATCAGCATTGGCGGCCATGGCGCGACCAATCCCTACGCGCTGCTGCTGTCCACCTGAGAGCGAAGCTGGATAGGCATCCGCTTTATCTGCAAGCCCAATGCGCTCCAGGATCTCTCGAGCCCGTGCATAGGCCTGAGCTTTCGGCAATTTATCCACCACAATCATGCCTTCGCTAATATTCTCCAACGCAGTTTTATTCGCGAACAGGCCATAGTTCTGAAATACGAACGCTGTGCGCCGACGCAGTGCCAGAATATCTGAGCGGGTAGCGCGCTGGGTATCAACACTCAGATTGCCGATTTTCAAACGACCAGAGTCAGGCTTTTCAAGAAAGTTAATACAGCGTAATAGCGTTGACTTACCCGTGCCAGAAGGGCCGATAATCACAATGATCTCGCCCTTCGAGAGGGTCAAGTCAATATCGCTAAAGACCACCTGATTACCAAAGCGCTTGGTGATACCTTGCAGCGAAATCATCGTTGATAAGCCCTGTTAAGATAAATTTCTAAGCGACGTTGCCCCCAAGAGAGCACTTCTACGACAACCCAATAAATAAGCGCTACCAACAAAAATGCTTCCAGGTAAAGGAAGCTGCCGGCGGCTTCTTTTTGCGTGGCCCCCATCAGCTCAGTCACCCCCAGTGTAAAGGCTAACGAGGTCGCTTTAATCATATCGATGAAGTAATTCATTAGTGTTGGTGTTGCAACACGAGTCGCCTGAGGCAGAATAATCCGCCGCATCAGTTGCGACTGGGTCATACCGATAGAGAGCGCAGCTTCGGTTTGACTGCGATCAATGCCAACAATCGCAGCGCGAATCGACTCAGCCATGTAGGCAGAAAAGTGTAGTGTCAGCCCCAGCACTGCAGCAGTGACGCCTGTCATCGATATTAGCGCGCTGATCAACTGCGGTAAGCCGTAGTAGAACAGAAACAGCTGAACCAGCAGCGGTGTGCCGCGGAAAAAAGAGATAAATAGAAGCGCAAAACCGTTTAAGAACGGTACCTGCGATACGCGAACGACTGCTAGCAAGCACGCTAATATTAGCGCAAAGAACATGGCGATCGTCGCCATCTGGATGGTGAGCGGCAAGTAGCGCAGCAGAACCGGCAATAGCTCCCACATATACTCTAAATTAAGCATAGCAACATCGCTTATAAGCAAACGGCCGTGGCATTGCCACGGCCGCAGAAAACGGATTTAGTCAGCCGTTACGGCTGAGTGATATCAATATTAAACCATTTTTCAGATATTTCGCGTAGCGTCCCATTTTCACGCAGCTCTGCCAGTGCCGCATCAACGCGATCGCGCTGTTCACGGCCCGCCTCGTCATCACGAAAAGGCAGCGCGTTCTCAATGGTCGAGAAGGGTTGGCCAGCCAGCTCTAACGGTAAACCACGTTCGCTGATTACCTGGGTAGCACTTACGCGATCCATGACAAACGCATCTACCCGGCCCAGTGCAACATCTTGTTCAATGTTGGACTCATAAGTACGAATATCAATCTCATCTGCATGGGGCTGCTCACGCAGCAGCTGCTCGTAGTTCGAGCCTAAATTTACTGCAACGCTTTTACCAGACAAATCCTCAACGCCGTAAATAGCATCGTTGCCTGCGCGCACTACCACCTGCGCCCCGTCATAAACATAAGGCGCCGTGAAGACATACTTAGCCTCACGCTCTGGTGTGATGGTGATTTGATTGGCGATGGTATCGATACGCCCAGACTCAAGCATACCCGCTAGCCCCGAGAAGCTTGCGGTTACAAATTCAATCTCATCACCCGATAACTCACCCACCGCATTCAAGACATCAACTTCAAAGCCCTTTAGCTCATCGCGCTCGACAAACGTAAAGGGGAAGTAGCCACCAGACATACCAACTCGTAATGTATCGGCTTGAGCTGCCGCGGCAAACAGCCCACTAGCGACGCTTAAAGAAAGCGCAGCCAGGGTGAGATTAAGCTTGCGTGTCAGTAACATAAATTCGTTTCCTCATGGTCAGCATCAAACACTAATGAGTACTATTTTAACCTCAGTCAAATGACAAATAAAAGAATATAAAAATTATTTTTTATGCGATTTGGAAATAAGAAATCATATTGATCTATGAAAGATAGCCCAAGCTGCTGATACGCGCTGCGAAGCCATACTTTCATACGTGAGTGTTCCGCAATACTCATAATGCTGCGAACGTTAGCTCCCGCCCAGAAACGAGAGTTATTGAAATCAATTTTTTGAGTCAGCTTGGCATGTAGTTTCGGCAGTTCAATCAGCGTTTCGTCCTGCGACTTGGCTTGCTAGAAGGTTCCAGACTGCTGGAAGCGCGCAAAGCTTCCAACGCGGCCATGGTTATGCACCACCATGCTCACCGCCCATAAAGTGAATCTTACCCATGCCTACTTCTCCGCTATGGCCCCTCTTAGCGAATCTAGCAAAAGCAGAAGGTACTTCATGAGCAAAGCGGCTAAACCTTGGCGTTACCTGCAATAACGGTTTTAAACCTAGTAGGTGTGGATAGTCGATAAGAACAAGCGCCACCAGCATCAAGAAGCCGCGAAAACTGCCGATAACATTGTTACACCCTACAGTGAGTGGCAGCCATGAAAGGTATCATTTTGGCGGGAGGTAGTGGCTCTAGGCTGTACCCCATCACTATGGGAGTGTCCAAACAGCTGCTGCCTATCTACGATAAACCAATGATCTATTATCCGCTGTCAGTGCTGATGCTGGCCGGTATTCAAGATATCTTGATCATTACCACACCAGACGATCAAACTAGCTTTAAACGCCTATTAGGCGATGGTAGCCAGTTCGGCATCAACCTGACCTATGCTCTACAGCCAAGACCAGAGGGGCTGGCACAAGCGTTTTTAATAGGCGCACAGTTCATTGGAAACGACAGCGTTTGCTTGATCCTGGGAGACAATATTTTTTATGGCCAAGGCTTTACACCCAAGTTACGCCAAGCATCACTGCATAAAAACGGAGCCACCGTTTTTGGCTACCAAGTAAAAGACCCGGAACGTTTTGGGGTCGTGGAATTTGATACCAGCAAACGTGCAGTCAGTTTAGAAGAAAAGCCTATAAAACCACGCTCTAACTACGCTGTTACGGGCCTCTATTTCTATGATAATGACGTCATCAACATTGCTAGGCAGGTGAAGCCCTCTAAGCGTGGTGAACTTGAAATCACCAGTATCAACCAAGCATATCTGGAGCGAGGCGACCTACACGTTGAGGTGCTTGGCCGAGGGTTTGCATGGCTGGATACAGGTACCCACGAGAGTTTGCTTGAAGCCGCCCAATTTGTAGAAACCATTGAGAAACGCCAAGGCTATAAGATCGCCTGCCTTGAAGAGATTGCTTTTAACCAGGGTTGGGTTAGCCAGGATGAAATCCTAGAGCATAGCCACAGTCTTAATAAAAACGGTTATGGCGCTTATATCAGACATTTAGTGAGAGAATCATGAGCGATAAGCCCATTTATGTTACAGAACCGTTTCTTCCACCATTAGAGGAGTTCATCCCGTATTTGGAGAAAATCTGGGAAAGTAAACGCCTCACGAATAATGGCCCCATGCACCAACAGCTGGAAGAAGCGCTGTGCGAGTATCTAGGTGTGCCTGAGATAGCGCTGTTCAATAACGGCACTATCGCGCTTCTTACGGCCTTGCAAGCATTGAGAATCACCGGTGAAGTAATCACTACACCATTCTCATTCGTGGCGACAGCACATGCTCTGACCTGGAACGATATTACACCTGTATTTGTCGATATAGACCCTAACACCTTCAATATTGACCCTAATAAAATCGAAGCGGCTATTACCCCACGGACCACGGCGATTATGCCTGTCCATTGCTATGGTAACCCATGTGATGTGGATGCCATTCAGTCAATCGCTGACAAATATAATCTTAAGGTTATATATGATGCTGCCCACGCCTTTGGGGTTCAAGATGAAGGTGGTAGCGTTCTAAGGCATGGCGATTTGAGTGCTGTGAGCTTCCATGCCACTAAAGTTTTCAATACGTTTGAGGGTGGTGCAATTATCTGCCCGGATAAAAAAACGAAACAACATATCAATAATTTAAAAAACTTCGGTATAGTTGATGAGGTGACGGTTGTCGCAGCTGGCATAAATGGAAAAATGAGCGAGGTAAATGCTGCATTTGGGTTGCTACAGCTCAAGTATATCGATAAAGCACTCGATGGCCGAAAGTTTGTCGATAGCTATTATAGAAGTACATTACATGAAGTTCCTGGGATCAGTTTTCTCACTCCGCTGGATCTGGAGAAACATAATTTCTCTTATTTCCCTATACTGGTAGAAGATGAGTATCCACTAAGTAGAAATGAGCTTTACTTTTTATTAAAAGAAAACAATATTCATGGGCGGAGGTATTTCTACCCACTGATTAGTGAGGCCAGTACTTACCGACAGCAGTCTCACATTAACCCCAGCCCTGACATAGCTCTAAGAGTAGCCGACAAAGTACTGTGCTTACCTATTTATCCACATTTATCTATCGAAGAAATAGACAAAATTATCCAATTAATACGCCAACCGACTGCGGTAGCCTCATCTCATGAAACATAATCAACACTTGCCTGACGAATATTTTCAGCAGCCTCCGCAGCCTTTCAATAAGTTCTCAGAAAAATCCATTCTGCAGAACTCCTTGGGTGGCACCCTATATATGCCCGGCACAAGAAAGATCATTGACAAGCTAATTCAAAAAGAGCTTCCTGAGCTAAAATCAATGGTTATGTGCCTGGAAGACGCCGTACCGGAACAAGATCTAGAGCTCGCAGAAGAAAATATTATCTACCACCTGGAAAGTCTCTATGAGGCGATCCAGCAGGGCGATCTTACGATAGACGAGATCCCTCTTATTTTTATCAGAGCTCGTAATACAGAGCAGTTTCTAAATTTTTCAAACAAAATAACCAAGAAAACTGCTTATGTACTAACAGGCTTTGTCTTTCCTAAGTTCTATAGTTATAACGCAAACATATATCTAGAGAAGCTTAAACAGATCAACCTGAAGCTCGACTCTAAACTGTACGCCATGCCTATTTTGGAAGGCAAGACAATCGCCTACCGTGAAAGCAGATCTAAAGAACTTGAAAAATTAAAACTCATTTTAGACCCTTACCAAGAGCAAATTCTTAATATTCGCATTGGTGGCACCGACTTTTCTTCACTATTTGGTGTACGCCGCAGCATGCACTCTACTGTCTATGACATCCTTCCTGTACGGGATGCTATTTCGGACATTTTAAACTTTTTTAATCGTATGGAAGATAGCTATACGGTATCGGCTCCTGTGTGGGAATATTTTCTTGCTTACAAAAAAGATGACCTTCTTAAATACATGCGTGATGACATTCACCGTTCGCTGCTAACCAAAGAGCCAATTCTTAACGATGCTATTGATGGGCTGCTCCGAGAAGTAGTGCAAGACAAAGCTAACGGGATGGTAGGAAAGACGGTCATTCACCCTTCTCACCTTAGATTTGTTAATGCCATGCAAGCTGTCACGCTGGAAGAGTACGAAGATGCAATACAAATACTGGAAACACATGGTGGTGTTATAAAAAGCCGAAATGGCAATAAAATGAACGAGATAGCACCACACCGCAATTGGGCCAAACGTATTACGCTTAGAGCTCAAGCGTATGGCGTTATCAATGATGAAAGCGAGTATATGCGGCTTTTTCTTAGTCCTGTGGATAAACAACATTGAGTACTCAAACTGATCAGCTCGTTGACCTTCTGTACAGTACTAGCTTGCTCCCTTTAAGTGAGCAGCAACAGTACACTTGTCGCCTGCGACTGCTGGACTATATGGGAGTTACCTATGCTGGTGCCAAGCTGCTCGAAAAAGAATTAGCCGCAAAATATCAGTTTTCCGGGGCAAACCACGGAAATTCCGCAATAGTAGGGACGCCTTGGTATACCTCGCCAGAAACAGCCTCATTAATGAATGGAATGAGTGCCCACGCTGCAGAGCTGGACGATGGCGAGCGTTACGGCATGGTGCATCCAGGTGCGCCGGTAATATCGGCGGTGCTTGCCATTGTTCAGGCACGAAAACTAAACCTTGATGCGCTCTTGAAAGGCATTTATGTAGGCTACGAAGCCTCTATATTACTCGCTAGGCTGTTACAGCCTACGATGAAAGACAAGGGGTACCATGCAACCGGAACCTGCGGCAGTATTGGTGCAGCAATGGGGGTTGCAGCCGCCTGTGATTTTACTCGCCAACAAATGAAGTCTACTTTTTGTGCTGCAGTAACCAGCTCTTCCGGGATTCTGAAAGTAATTCGTGGCGCCTCCGAGCTGAAACCCTACAACGTAGGCCAAGCGGCGATGAACGGTGTGGCTGCTGCAGGTGTCGCTGCCATGAACCTAAACAGCCCTGAAGATGTATTGGAAGGGGAGCAAGGCTTTTTCTGCATGATGACAGGAAATGCATCCCTGTCTATTGGTGACATTCAACCTGCAAATGCGGTGGAGCGCGTTTACATCAAGCCTTACGCAGCGTGTCGACATTGCCATGGCCCCATTGAGGCTGTGCTAACGCTTCGTGAACATGGTGGTTTTTCCCTACAAGATATTGAGTCCATATCAATAACAACGCATCGGTATGCAGTTTACCTGCATGATCATGTCATCATCGAGGGTAGCGCTTCCGCCAAAATGAGCGTGCCTTATAGTGTAGCTGTTGCGCTTGTCACAGGCAGGGCGGGTATGCAGGAATTTTCCGACACCAGTGTTACCGACCCTACTATCTTAGCGTTAACTCACAAGATACACATGCATGCAGATGAAGAGCTGACAGCGCTAGTGCCAGGAAAGCGAGCTGCTATTGTGGAAATCAGGACACATCAGGGAGATACGTTCACCGCCAGAGTAGATTTACCGAAAGGTGAACCTGAAAACCCGGTGAATGAGCAGGAGTTGATAGAAAAATTCTGCGACCTGGCTGTCTTTTCAGGGAAGGAGCAGGAAAAGGCTAAATGGGAAGCTCTTCAGATTCTTCAAGCAGAATGGCCTGCTGCGATCTTTAAAGGAAAAGCATAATGAAAGAAACACGTGACTTCCTAGCACGGATCGGGCTTCCTGAGGGCGACTGCTACGATCTACCAACGTCAGAAAAGCGCTTCCTTGATGGCGGACAATATCGTTTTGAAGTGCCAGGAATACAAGGCCCGGCAACCATGAAAGCCCTGTTACTTGAACTGGACAAGCACAATATACACATCCACCGGGTGACCCAGACTAAAGGCATCATGTCTCTGACAGATGAAGATATACAGGCCATGTATGAGATGGCCAAGCAACACCATGTAGAACTAATATTAGCCATAGGCCCTAGAGCAACGACCGATACAAGTGCATCAGTCAACACACCCGAAGGTCAGCGCATGGGCTACCGCCTGCGGGGGCAAGAGCAGATTGTCCGGGCAATTGAAGATGTAAAGCGTGTGGCACGTTTCGGGTGCCGCTCCTTTCTAGTCTACGATGAAGGCTGCCTATGGGTTCTGAACGAAGCCCGCAAGGCTGGTGAGATACCGGCTGACTGCAAGTTCAAAGTGTCAGCCCACTGTGGCCATGGTAATCCATGCTCCGCCAAACTGCTTGAACTTAACGGTGCTGACTCGCTTAACCCCGTGCGTGATATCCAATTGCAAATGTTATCTGCTCTTCGAAAGACCGTTGATATTCCTCTTGACGTACACACAGAGAATCCAGCCTCGACAGGTGGTTTCATTCGTCACTATGAAGTTCCTGAAATGATTCGGATTGCCGCCCCCATCTATCTGAAAACGGGTGGTTCTGTTGCCAAAACGCATAGCTGGGATACCAGCGAAGCAGAAGCAAGAGCAAGGGCCAAACAGGTACTATTAGTTAAGAGGATGATAGATCAGTACTACCCGGAAGCCATTTGGTCTGGAACAAAAAAATAATGCCGCGAATACTTCTCACAAACCACTATAGCGCTGGCCCTTTGGCGTTTATCAATAAGTTGGTTCCAACTGGCTTTGAGCTGATTGCCTTAGAGCAGCCAGGTCAAGAAGAAGTGATCCGTAAAATTCCGCATGCTGATTATTTGCTGGTAGGTGGACGCACGAGAATTGACCGTAAAGTACTTGGCTCAGCTTCAAAACTGAAGATGATTCAGCGCTCTGGCGTCGGCCTTGATTCACTGGACCTGGATGCAATTCGTGAGCGAAAGCTACCCCTATATGTGAATGAAGGTGTCAATGCTCGTAGTGTAGCCGAGCATACCGTTATGCTAATGCTAGCCACACTCAGAAAGGTGGCAATAGTCAATGCAACGACCAAAAATGGCGAGTGGGTTAAGCATGACGTAGGTATTAATTGTCATAACCTTTATGGCAAGCAGGTAGGCTTGATTGGATTAGGTAATATCGGTGAGCAGGTTGCAGCCATGCTAAAAGGTTTCGGTGTAAATCTTACCTACTTCAAACGAAAGCCTTTATCTTTTGATAAAGAACGAGAACTTAATATACGTTACCTGCCCTTGCAGGAGTTATTAGCTACATCCGATATTATTAGCCTTCATTGTTCATTGAGTACTGAAACAACCGATTTACTGAGCATAGATGAGTTAGCTAGGGTTAAAACTGGCAGCGTACTTATCAATACTGCCCGTGGCGGACTAGTCAATGAGACGGCTTTGTTAGGAGCACTGAAGTCAGGACATCTTGCTGGTGCTGGACTGGATGTCTTTACAAAAGAGCCGTTGGCTGCAGGGCATCCATTTTTTGAACAAGACAACCTGCTGCTTACTCCTCATATTGCTAGTATAACAGCAGAAACTTTTGCAGATATGATGAGTCGTGCATTTAGTAATATTGCTCTTTTCGATGCTGGGAAAGAGATAAAGATGACAGCAAAAAGAGTTATATGATGACCAAGCCAGTTGCTATCGTTTTGGGTGGGACAGTCCCACATAAATTTCTTATCGAAAACCTCAAAAAAAGAGGTTATAAAACAATACTAATTGATTATTATGAAAATCCACCAGCTGCATCCATCGCTGACGTTCACATTAAAGAAAGTGCGCTTGATGCATGCATCGTCGAAAAGATTGCACAAAAAAATGATGCGGCCCTGGTAATTTGCGCGGCTTTAGACCAACCTTTGCCTGTATCTATTACCGTGAGTGAAAAACTTAATCTTCCCATCCCTTTTAACTCTGAGGTTGCATACAACCTTACAAACAAAAGTGCGATGAAAAGAGTAATGAAAAAGACAGGCATTCCTACTCCCGAATGGCATTGTGTAGAAACGATGGAGGATGCATATGCACATAGTATTCCACTGCCGTTTATTGTTAAGCCAGAAGATGGCACTGGTTCTAAAGGTATCACCATTGTTGAAAACGAACAGAACTTTGAAGAAGCGTTGCAACTAGCCTTCAACGCAAGCATGAATGGAAAAATAATTATTGAAGAATTTTTTAACGGCTTAGAACTCAGTGTAGATTGTGTCGTCAAAGAGGGTGTTTCAAAAGTCATACTCTTCAGGGAAAGACACAAGTGTGACAAGAATGGTAGTGCAAAAGGAACACAGTGTGTAGCAACCATATCACCAGCAAACATACCTGAAAGTACAAAAAAAAGCATCACAAAAATCATGTCATTAATTGCAAATGCCTTTAATGTTAAAAATGGCGTCTTACTTGCTCAACTAATCATTAAGAGCAATCAACAGGTCACTATACTTGAAATTGCAGGCCGTGTTAGCGGTGGCCCAGGCGGATTCGTTGCGGTTAAGAAAAAAACCGGCATTGACATGTTGGATATTTTCTTAAGAGCCTATTTAGGTGAGGAAATCAACATTACCATTAATGATGACAGCCGACATTACATTACCGGAAGTCTTTATTGTAGCGAAGGCATACTTGGCTCTTTCATCAATTTTGAAGAACTAATTAAAGCTAAAATCGTTGACGGACTATTTCTTTATAAAAACAGAGGCGAGGAAGTTTCTCATGAGTTTTCAACAAAAAGCCGTGTCGCTGGTTTTTCAATTTCCGCCGACTCACGAAATGAACTTAAAGAAAAAATAAATACAATGTATAACCAATGCGACATATTAGATAAGACAGGAAAATCTATTTTTCTTCGGCAAGTCGGAGTTCACAAATGCTTATAGCCGACGACAGCATTATGGTAACAGAAAAAAAAATTGCCATCATGCAGCCATACTTTTTCCCATACTTAGGTTATTTTCAGTTAATTGCAGCATCAGATTTTTTCATCTTTCTTGATGATGTACAGTACATCAAAAGAGGTTGGATAAACAAAAACAAAATAAATACCAAACATGGAGAAGTTTTTTTTACAATACCGATTAAAAAAGCCAGCTTGGAAAATAAGATAAACGAAACTCTTTGCACAGACTTATTGATCTGGAAAAAGAAATTTTTCAAGACTCTAGAAATAAATTATTCCTCAAAAAAGCATGATATGAATTTTCTATACTTCCTAAAAGAAAACTTAATTCCACAAACTCAGATAGAACCAACAATCAGTGATATTTCTATACACTCGATTGAGCTAGTTTTACGCTACTTAGATATAGAATTTAATTATGAAAAAAGCTCGAACATCGATAAGGACTCTGAAAAAAAAGGAACTGAAAGAATCATTTCTATCGTTAAAAAAAACCAAGGGACAAAGTATATAAACCTTCCTGGGGGAAAAGATATTTACAAAAAAAGTCTTTTTAAGCACAATGGATTAGGCCTTAATTTCATTGACCCTTCAGCTGCAAAAACCACCACTTCCAATGAAATCAAAAACGCCTCTATAATTGATACAATCATGCTCTTTGGAAAGGAAAAACCCAGAGAATTAATATTAAACTACAGCCTAACTGAAGCATAGAAAATGACAGATATTATTTCTTCAGAAGTTTCATCTAGCGCCAAAATATATTGTAAAAAAATAACCTCATCAACTATTAAAGAAAACACAATCATAGGCGACGACTCAATTATCTACAGGTCTATAGTTAACGAAAATTGCGAAATAAATAGACACAACAGAATAGATAACTCTTCAATTGGAAGATTCACCTACACAGGCCATAATACTACTATAAAAAAATCTAATATCGGATCTTTCGCTTCAATAAGCTGGAATGTTTCTATCGGTGGGGCAAACCATCCTGATGATTTTGTGACGACTAGCCCACTGTGGCGTTTCGAAAACATGATTAATAGAAATGAACACCCGACTAACAATATACAGCTTCAAAAAAGAATTTCTGAACTACCTCACTGCACAATTGGTAGTGATGTATTAATATCGACAAATGTTGTTATATTAAGAAATATAAATATTGGAAATGGAGCAGTTATTGGTGCAGGTGCAGTGGTAACTTCGGATGTTGAGCCCTATACCATCGTAGCTGGCGTGCCCGCAAAACCAATTCGAAAGCGCTTTGATGACCAGATCATCGCTGCGCTGGAAGAAATTCAGTGGTGGGATTGGCCAACAGATGTGATTCGCCAACATATTGACCTTATTTATCAAAAGAAGGTCAATATGGATATTATTGAGCAGCTCAGAGAAATCAAAAAAGGTCTTAGTTAATATGGCTTCTTCATTGTTTGACTCTTTTTATTATAAAAATATGTTTAGCACCTCGGCCATGGTCGAGATTTTCTCTGATGAGGGCCGCCTTAATGCCTGGCTAGCGACAGAAGCTGCATTAGCAAAAGGCCAGGCACAAGTTGGTGTAATTCCACAACAAGCCGCTGATAACATTGTTGAAGCAGCAATATTGGATAATTTGGACTTACAAGCTATGAAGGCCGAGTTTGATAAGGTTGGCTTTCCTATCATGCCGCTGGTTCACCAATTGGCCAATGCTTGTGATCCTGAAACAGCTCGTTGGGTGCATTGGGGATCAACAACACAAGATATCATTGATACCGGTCTGGTACTGCAGATGCGCGATGGTATTTCATTACTTGAGCAAGACCTGAATGCCTTGATTAATGCGTTGGCTCAACTGGCTCGAACCCATCGAAATACCGTGATGGCGGGCCGAACCTTTCAGCAGCAGGCGGCACCCATTACATTTGGTTATAAGGTAGCCGTCTGGCTAGATGAGATGCTACGCCACAAAGAGCGCTTGTCTGAACTAAAAAAACGCGTGCTTGTGGGTCAATGCGCTGGGGCTGTAGGCACGCTAGCTACGCTAGGCCAGGATGGGATTGCTGTTCAGCAAGCAATGATGAATGAGCTAGACCTTAAGACTCCAACAGTGACTTGGCATACTGCCCGTGACAACTGGTCCGAGATGGTTAACTGGCTTGTACTGGTCACCACGACACTAGGCAAAGTAGCCACTGAAATTGCAACCTTGATGCGGACTGAAGTGAACGAAGTCCGGGAGCCTTACCAGACTGGCCGGGGAGCAAGCAGCACCCTGCCGCAGAAGCGTAATCCAATTGCCTGCCCGCGTATTATTGCCATTGCTCATCGTATGCGTGAATTTTCCGCTGCACAGTTCTCCGCCATGATTCAAGAGCATGAACGGGCCGTTGGCGCCATGCCTATAGAGTGGATGATCATTCCCGATGCTTTCATTTTGGCCTCCGGCAGTTTTTCACAAAGCTTGGATATTCTACGTAACCTGGATGTTGATTCAGCCCAGATGAGAGCTAACTTAGACATTGGCGGTGGTCTATTGATGGCTGAGGCTGTGATGATGGGGGTGGCACCCATCATTGGAAGAAACCAAGCCCATGACCTAGTTTTTGCCGCTGCTGGGCGTGCCAATGATGCGGGGAAAACCTTGCGAGAAGAACTCGTTAAGGATCCATCCATCATGCAGCACATTACTACCGAACGCCTAGATGAGCTCCTAGACCCTGCTAATTACACCGGCTCAGCTGGCGCAATGGTAGATCAGGTTCTATCAAAACTGGAAGCGATCAAGGAGCATGGATGAGTAAGCGCTGGAGCAAACGCCCAGAAGGAGCCAACTGGGGTGATTTTGGTGAAAATGACCAGCTGGGTCGGCTGAATCTAATTGATCAAGCCAAAGTGCTGCAGGGCGCAGCCGAAATACGCACTGGTAAGACGTTCTGTTTGAGTCTACCGCTGGATTACCCCGGTGGTAATCTGTTGAGTCCAGTCCGTTTCCCACCACAGCTAAGGCCGGTCATTCGTAACGATGAGCCTTATTACAACTACGAATGGCGCAAGAAAGATGCCAAGCTAACTGATATTGCGGCTGATGATGTTGTGCTGCTCCACACCCAATATTCCACACAGTGGGATGGATTGGCACATCGCGGTTCTCTTTTTGACGTTAATGGCGATAACCAGCCTGAACCTGTCTATTACAATGGTTTTTCAGCCGGTAAAGACATCATTTTATCCGATGATTCATCTGTGGCTGCCCATGCTCTCGGTATTGAGAAAATGGCGGCTCACGGTGTTCAAGGACGCGGTGTGCTGGTTGACCTATTCAGCCATTGTGGCGATTTTCCACGCAAGGAAGTAGGTTACGACGACCTCATGCGTATCCTCGAAGCGGACGGTATAGTGGTAGAAAGGGGCGATATCCTCTGCTTATGGACGGGCTTAGACCGTATGATTCTGGGAATGAAAAAGCAGCCAGATTCATCCCTGAAGGAAGCCTGCGCTGTTCTTGATGGGCACGACAAGCGTTTACTGCAGTGGATCACAGACAGCGGTATTGCCGCCATTGCTTCTGATAATCTGGCGATTGAAAACGTTGGAATAGCTATCCCTGATTGTTGTACAACAACCCTGCCATTGCATGAGCACTGCCTGTTCAAACTAGGTATTCACTTAGGTGAACTCTGGCACCTTGCAGAGCTAGCTGCCTGGCTAAAAGCCAACGGGAGATCACGTTTTATGTTGACAGCTCCTCCGCTAAGGCTGACAGGGGCAGTTGGATCCCCTGTCACACCAATAGCTACTGTATGAGAGTGTGTAGATGGCCGCCCTTCTAGCGGCATCGTCATACCACCAACGGGGAGAACATAAATGACCACGCGCACTCTCTTGGGAAAAATGGTGCGTGTGGGATTCCCTCTCACAGTTATTTGCCGCCTCTCAAAACAGGTTCAAATGAGCTAGCTAAACTGATTAATACTGAGACATCGTCACACCTTCACACCTTTTTCAAACAAATAGAAGACCATGGAGCTATTGTCTAGCAGGTATGTTTTTTTAGCATAATTTGAAAACACTTTCTTAATTTTTTCGCAAACCACATTGTCTTTCTCTTCAGGCGACATAACAACAACTGAAGATGATATTTTCACTACTTCTCTAGCAAGCTTTTCAGGCTTGTCCGAAAAACATGAATAATCACTAACAACAGCCACTTTATAATGCTTAGCAGGCGTTTTGAAATCAACACCATCCATATCTATGACAAAGGTATTAATATCACCATTACCACTCTTAACAGCATTATTACTTCCTTTAAAAAGTAGATTCCCAAGTGAAGAGAACTCTAAAATGTCGCAAGGCTTACCAATCTTCAGCCTACCAAGCTTATTCCTCAAATCGTCAGGAATTTCTTTATTTTCTATATACCCAACATTAGCAACAGCTTTTGATTTGTTGTAATAAAATTCAGAAACTTTTTTCCTACCTTCTCGCTCATGAAACACTCCTATCCAATTAAGAGAGTTACTTAACATTAGAGATTTATCAACTGAGCTTTTGCTTGACCAAACTGACTGGTTGTGCTGACGATAAACAGCTGGATTAATGCCATCTAAATACTTACCTTTTCCTAACAAACCAAGTCTTGAAATTGTTAAATTATCCCCATTGCTTACTCTAACTCGCTCAGGGATAGACTCTGCCAAAACCTCACTCTTTCTACAAAATCTTGAAAGGGTAAGTAAAAAACAATTATTTAACAAAAGATCTTCTCTAGAGAAATCTCTTTTCTCTCTACCGGGAAGCTTAGACTGACTAATCAGTTTATCACCTTTAACAACAACAGCATTATGGTAGCAAACAGAGTATTCTGGATTTGACTCCATAAAATCAAATTGCAGCTGTAATTTATTGCTATCTGTCCAGTAGTCGTCACCCTCACAGCTAGCAATATACTTTGTAGAGTTACTTACTTTAACAAGTTGGCCAACCCGCTTACCCTGAGAGTACTGGTTTTCGATTTGATATATTGGTCGAATTAACTCAGGGTATTTTCTAGCATATTTTTTTATTACTTCCTGTGTGCCATCGGTGGAAGCATCATCATGAATTATTACTTCAAAAGGAAAATCAGTTTTCTGTGCAACAAACCCCTTAATTGCATCTTCAATAAAATCAACATGATTATATGTTGCGCAGACCACACTCACTACTGGCTCACCTTTGACATGCTCATTTTGAGGAATAGAAGGGCCCGCAGGCGGTGGAATGGTATTACCGCTACTCGGTGCAGGAGTCTTCGGCAATATCTTCTGCGCCTCCAAAAACTCCAGCGCTTTCTCCTGGCTAACCTCTGCGATTAATTCAAAAGCGATATCATGGGCAGCAAAGACTGTACTCAGTATAAAAGCAAGTTTCGTCTTGTTTTCATCGCCAAGAACCGCCATTCGCTCATGGCTGGGAAGAAATAGAACATCAGCACTTTCTTGCTCAGTGGCACAAGGAGAGCGGGCATTCAGCTCTTCAGGTAAATGGCTATGGTGGCGGAGATTGTGGAAGCGATAAAAGCGAAAATTATTACGGCTGGCCCAGTGCTGAAGTTCAGCCAGGCTAGGCTGTTTTTCATGGGTAAGCTGGAAAGGCACTCGTGCCTGAATCAGTAATGTGTCGGTAAGTGATTTTTTACCATGCTCCAGAATGGCCATGGCATCACTTAGCTCATCTAGAATCAACCAATCGAGGCTTTCCAGGCCGTTAATGCTATCCAAGGCTATAGAGCTAATGGGCAACTCAGCCAAAGGTTTTGCGCCTAGATGATGGCGTTTCGGTAATTTTTCAGCCGGTAGCGGTGTCAGCGTACTGGTCATTTCAGGGGCTACGCAAGCGTACAACGTTGCAGCACTTCCATCACCTAGTAGGGCATGTTGGAATACCTGAATAGTTTCGCTGCCTTCATACTGCTTGGCATCCTTTACTTCACTGGCAGGGTCAAACGCGACAATACCGAATGCTTTCGTAGCTGCCATCTGGCCTGCAAGGCCGCTTTTAATCAAGCTGGCACGATTGTCTAACACGATGACTTTACCTTTGAACTGCCAAGCAAAATCATCTGTTAGCCACAAGCGGTTAGCTTGTGTCTCGCTGCTCTGTTGGCCTCCTGATTTAACGCTAACTAGCTGCTGCAGAGAGTTATCAACCTTGAATTTAGGTTTGGTTGCTTGGCTGGCTAGGCGCTGGCGATGGCGTTTCTTTTGGTTAATGGTAAAATCTTTGTTGCCGGCACGTAAACGTACTAAAGGCGTTAAAGCACTGAGTAGCCTGTCAGTAGCACGGTTTAGGTGATGCTTCTCTTTTCCGACCTGCCAAGCGCGGGCTACATAGTCTTGGTAAAGTGCTTCGTCATCAAAGAAGCTAATTACTGCATCTACTAGCGGTTGTAATTCTTCTTCACTCAGTAGGTGTTGATAGGGTTCTTCATAGCAAACCTTCGGGAAGTCAAAGGCGATACCAGCGCCATCAATCATTTCAGGCATACCACCGCGATTGGTAATGAGCGCTGGAATACCGTTTAGCATGGCCTCCGCCAGTACACGCCCAGAGCTTTCCCACCATAGGCTAGGTGCCACTAACACCCTAGCCCGGCTGTAAGGGCCACGCATATCGCTGGTATTGGCGGTTATGGTCACATTGCTTAACGCACTGCACTGCTTCCCCATCCTCTGGGTGGTTTCACGTAGCACAGCTGACCAGTCGGCTCGTGCTTCTACGACCTCAAGCTCGATATCGGGCCTTTCTCGTTCCAGTTTTTCTGCCAGCTGCACAAACACGCTGGCTCCTTTTTGCCAGCTAGGGTTAACAAACAGCAGACGTTTACGCTCATGATGATCAGCAATAAAGCTTTCCGGAGCGATGAACTTGCCCACCGGCTTCGCGACGTAGCCAACAGCTTTACGGTACATATCCGCTGTCGCTTGGCTGTCGGTGAGGATCAAATCCACATCACGACACCAGTTGGGTGCTTTATAGTGACCGTTCGCCAGATAGAACGCGACCGGAATACCACGGTCACGGGCCTCATTGGCAATTAGCATTTCGAGTGTTTGACCGCCAAAGTACCACACCACATCTGGCTTAAATGAATCCAGCATATAGAGATACTGGCTGTACCAAAGGCCCTCTTCATGGGAGGTCAAATGGCTGCGGTTATGGCTGTAGCCAACGACCAACTGATGGGTCAGTGGGCCATCTTCAGCTTTAATTAGTTGATGAAGATGGCTGCTTAGGTCTGGGAATTGTTCTTTGAGCCGCCCCATCCCTTTCGGATTATCGAATACAGTCGCACCTAGCACTTGAACATCATAGCCAGAAGCCACCAATTGCAGCAGCATTTGGCGTACGGTCATGCTAGCACCACTGGAGGTATCCAGCAGGCAGAAAGGGTTAGCCCAAAGTATACGGGGTCTGCGTTTATGGGTGTCTGGCTTAGCTGGGGTCTTAACCATGAAGCGGCTCACATAAAAAGATGGCAATGTAGCTAGTTTACTGTGCTGGCACTGTTGGCAAAGGCGCAAATGCGCCCGTATTTAAGTAGGTATTCTTGCGATCATGTCCCCCACCAAGCTGGAGCGAGTAAAAGCGTTGTAATAACCACATTGATACTGAACGATAAGGCTTAAAAAACTATAAGACTTAAAAATAAAAAACGGGGCCAATTGGCCCCGTCGTTACTTTCTTTATCTAGCCATTTACTGGCTAAGGTCTTAACCCAGCAGAGACAGTACAGACTGCGGAGTCTGGTTAGCCTGTGCCAGCATGGAAGTGCCGGCTTGCTGGAGGATGTTAGCGCGGGTCATGTTAGACACTTCTACCGCGTAGTCAGCATCTTCGATACGCGAACGAGCTTCAGACAGGTTGTTGGACGTCGTCGCCAAGTTCTCAATTACCGAGTCGAAACGGTTAAGGGTAGCACCCAATGTTGCACGGCTGGTGTCTAGCGCTTTAGTTGCGTCATCGACAGCATTAATCAAGGATTGGAAACCAGCTGCTGCACCACCACTCATATCATCGATAGCAAATTCTGCACCGGTAATAGTTGCACCCGAGCCAATATTAGTCAGCTCCAGCCCAGCAACGGTAGCGTCCAATCTTTCTACAGTGATAACGTCATCACCTTCAGTATTGGAGCCAACCTGAATATTTAAGGTAGTACCAGAGCCACTCGCGACATTCAGCAGGTTAGTGCCGTTAAAGTTGTTGCTGCCCGCTACACGATCAATTTCCTCTAAGCGCGCGTTGATTTCGGTAACGATAGCATTACGATCTTCTTCAGCGTTGGTGTCATTGGCACCCTGAACCGCTAGCTCACGAATACGCTGTAGGTTGTCGTTAATTTGGTCAAGGCCGCCTTCCATGGTTTGCACCAAGGAGATACCGTCACTTGCGTTACGGCTAGCCTGCTCCATGCCTTTAATCTGAGCGGTCATTTTGTTGGCGATAGCTTGACCAGCAGCATCATCAGCAGCGCTGTTGATACGCAGACCAGAAGACAGACGCTCTTGGGCTTTGGCCAGCATGGACTGGGACTTGGACAGGTTGTTCTGGCCAATCAGGGCAGTAATGTTAGTGTTGATTACAGACATGTGAGTGCTCCTCGAAAATTAACTGGCCTTATGGCCTACTTTGCGGCGCTTGCGTCGCCGTTATTACAATTAACGGCAGCCTCACCAAATTCTTTAGAAAAAATCGCTCTTTTTTATGTAAAACACTGTAACTTTCTTATTTGCTTCTTTGCATAGCACCGAGCATGTCAAACTGCTGGGTGAGGTAGTTGCTCATAGAGTTCATTTGGGCAATCATGCCGTCTAGTTGCCCAAACTGCTTACGATAACGCTCCATGCTTCTCTCGATACTACTTTCCATACGCAGCTTACGTTCTTCCAAGCTATCAATGCGTTGCTCAGCACTATTCTTTGAGCTTTGAATGATGCCTTCATCCGACGTGATGGACTCAAGCGTTGCATTTAGCCGCCCTGCAAAACCACCCTCTTTGCTATCACCGGCGAAAAAGGTAGCTAGTCCTTCAGGGTTATTGGCTACGGCATCATCCAACTTCTCTTCATCAACTCTTAACCGCCCACGCACGTCAATGGTGATCCCCATTTGCGAAAGTCGTGAAATATCACCCTCTCCCAGGCTGTCAGTAATATCCCGGCGCAGGCGGTTCTCAATGGTGCGCACAGTGCGGTCACCTATTAGCTCGCCCGATGTTTCGCCTTCACCATTGAATGCCGTCATGCGGCCAACAGTGGATTTCATTTCATTGTAGTTTTTAACAAAGTCGTTGATGGCCTCTTTCAGCGAGTCTTCATCACGCTCAATCACTAGCGTAACGGGGCTATCAGATACGGCGGTGAGGTCAAGTGTGACCCCTTGAATGGCCTCTTCAACTCGATTGGTTTTACTGGTAATGGCAATACCGTTTACGTTCAGCTCCGCATCCTGACCTACACGTAGCGTAGCTGCATCCATCGTTAATGAGTCTAGGCCTGAGAAACCAACCAGCGAGGCATCTTTGCCTGTCTCTTTGGAACTCAGTGCCAAGCGATAGCCAGTGCCATCATTAACGATAGAGGCAGTGACACCGGCCTCTTTATCCGCATTAATTTGGTCACGAATATCGGCAAGCGTGCTGCCTGCTGCAATATTGACGTTGTAGCTTGTTTGCGTATCGCCAGCACCAAAGTTAAGTGACAGCGTTGCATCGGCTGCTGTTAGCGCTTGGTCGAGCGCTACGCTGTTGGAAGCAGCGCTGCCTGAGCGTGCCAATTGCGAAACAGTCACTTCATAGCGACCTGCATTAGCCGTTTCACCCGCGGTCGCCAACACTCCAGTGCCTGTCACTGTGCTTTTTTGCTGCTTAAACGTAGAGGCATCATTCAACGCAGCAATAGAGGTTTGCACTCTATCCATGGCTGACTCAAGGCGCCCATAGGCAGAAATTTTAGTTTGCTGAGCACTTTGCTGTTGAAGGATAGGTACAAGCTTTTGACGCTCAGCCGCTCTAAGCTCATCTACCAAACCAGAAAGATTCAGCCCAGAGCCTACGCCGAGTGAAGTAATCGTTGCCATATGGGTCAGTCCCTTATAAGCCTTAGAGAGCCAAGTGATGAGAATACTAGTTAGGTATGTTATCGGCTGCTGGAGAGAGAACTTTAGCGATTGTGTCGATTTAAGCGGTTGCAAAAAAAATGCCCAGCACTGTGTGCCGAGCATTTTGCAGGTCAATACTGGATTCTTGTATCTATTTAATTTTGGCTAGACTGCCCTAGCACTGCAAACTGCTGAGTTAAGTAGGCACTCGTTTGATTCATTTGCGCCACCATGTTATCCATCGCTGCAAATTGCGTACGGTAACGCTCAATGGTTTGGTCGATACGGCTCTCAGTGGTCGCAAAACGTGCATCTAGCGAAGCTGCACGGCTCTCAGATGAACTAATAGCGCTTTCAATGCGGCCGCCAGAGCCTACAAAATTCTCAAGGGTCGTGTTCACCTGGCCCGCTATGCCACCCTCGCTATCATTGCCTGCGAAAAAGCTGGCCAATTGATCAGGCTGGTTAGCAATAATGCTATCCAGCCGATCCTCATCAATGGATAGTTTGCCGTTCACTTGAAGTGAAATGCCAATATCCGATAACACATTAAAGCCATCCCCCTCGACCACACTACTGACGGTTTGGCGCAGAGCCATTTCAACAGAGCGGGTTGTCGAGTCGGCGTTTAGCCCTCCTGCCAGACCAGTTTCCGGGTCAAAGGCTGTCAAATGGTTAATGGTATCTTTGAGCGCGTTGAAGTCGTCAACAAATGCTGTGACCTGCTCACGTATGGCGTCGGTATCCTGCTCAACAGTTACCGTGCTCGTGGCACCAGCCTCGGTAAGGTTTAGCGTAATGCCTTGAATGGCACCTTCCACGTGATTGGTAGGGCTAACAATATCGATACCATTGACGTTGAACGCGGCATCTTGCCCTGCTTGAACTACCTGAGTATCTGAAGTCTGCACTCCATCAGCAAGAATGCTTGAAAAATTGGTGCTTTCAATACTTGCATCTGCCCCCGTATCAGTGGCATTCACAGAAAGCCGATAGCCTTCACCATCGTTGATAATCGAGGCGCTTAAACGGCCATCACTCTGTTGATTGATAGCATCCCGCATATCTTCAAGTGAACTGCCATCTGCAATAGTAATGGGATCCATGGTCCCATCAGCGAGAGCAAAACTTAACGACTGCTCGCCAGTCACTATGCTTTCATCAGCGGCTTCAAGACGCTCCGTTACTAAGCTACCTGCCGTCGCAAGACGGTCCACCTGCACTTCATATTGGCCAGGTTGGGCCTCATTACTGCTGGCCGCACTAACTGCGCTGCCTTCCACATTCGTCGTAAGACTCTCAAACGAAGACGCGTCATTGAGAGCGGCAGCAGAGCTTTGGAACTGGGAAAGCGCGCTTTGCAACTGGCCATAAGCCGATATTTGCGCCTCTACAGACTGCATTTGTTCCGCAATAGGCGCCAGCTTTGCGCGCTCGGCCTGCCTCAGCTCATCAAGCAAGCCGTTGAGGTCTAAACCAGAACCAATACCTAATGATGTAATCGCCGCCATAACACAAACACCTTGTATATATGCATGTTGCTGCGCGTTCTCCTCTTTATAACTCGCTTTTAATAAAGCAATACGCAGCACTTTTCCTATTTAGCTCTCTTAACCCATCGGCTGCATAAAGGAAATCTTGAGCCTAATAGGATATTTTATAGACCTTGGTCTAATGCCATCCATGCTTTATAATGCACTGCAACAAGCCCGTTTTGGTGCTGTGTGCAGGAGAATATATATGCTTTCCCCGGTGTTTCAGCCCGCACCCCCAGTTGCTACGGCCGCTTACCATGTACAGCGCAGCCTGCGCCACTGTCTTTCTACCGTTGCCGAGCTGCTTTACGACAATGGCCATGTACTAGAAACCGTTACTCTCCCTCAGCGTGGCCTTACTCAGCGCGAACTGGCCCAGTTGAGCTCTCAGGAGCATTGGAAAGCCTGCCAGCAGGTGCTTGAAGAGAGTGGTGCGGCACAATTTAACGACTACGGTCGCTTGGTACTAACCGCCATGGGGCGGGAGATCATGTTCGATATGTTTGGCCAAGGGGCAGCAGATTGCGCTTAGCTGACTGCAGCTAACCTTTAAATGGCACGAGCTACTTTTCAAGAGCTACTTTTCACGGGCTACTTTTAAGTCATGCTGAAAGCAAAGCGCCCGCAGGGGCTGAGTGGAAGGCTGATACCTGCGGGCGCTTTGAGAGTAGCGGGACGTGCCGGATTAACGTAAGCCAAGCATCGATAGAATAAATAGAACGACCACAACCAAGCCTACAATATAGATAATGCTACGCATAACGGCGCTCCTTGCTTATTGCGTTTCATGGAAATCAACGGGTTGCTTACCTTCAAAGCCAACAATCCAAGCCTAGCAGTGTTTTTCTATTTTTGCGTAATGCCCACATCACTTCGTGATGGAACCTCCCCCTTTTCTCAGCCTCGAAGCTTTTATCCAGAAGTTTTTTTCCAGAACCTTTTCCAGACCTTTTGCCCTGACCTTTACTTGCTCTGCCAAAGGGCTCTACCAAAGAGTTCTGCCAAAGGTCTATACCAATGCTCTTTGCCAACGGTGTTGCCATGCGTTTACCTGTGCGCCTAATTTCCTGTGCCGCTATTTCGCTGCTGTTTAGCTTTGCTGCGATGGCCAACCCACCCAACCCTGGTGCACTGCAAGTACTTGACCAGCAAGCTGCTGAGCTAGATCGTGTGCATACGGTAGTGGTGGCACATCAAGGACGTATCGTTCATGAGCTTCACCAGGAAGGCCCTGGTGTCACGGCACCAGCTAACATCAAATCACTTTCTAAAACTGTGCTCGCAGCATTGACAGGAGCGGCCATTGAGGCGGGAGTGATTGAGTCTACCGAGCAGTCCATGGTGGCGCTGTTAGGCCAGCTGCTTAGTAACATAGACAGTAACGTAGACAGTAATATAGACCCGCAGATAAACGACATTACCGTGGCGCATTTGCTGGCCCAGCAGGCGGGCTTGGAGCGTACCTCGGGGGGTAACTACAGCGCTTGGGTGGCTAGCAGCAACTGGGTACACGATGCGCTCACTCGCCCATTTGTTGATAAGCCCGGTGGGCGCATGCTCTACTCCACGGGCACCAGCCACTTACTTTCCGCTGCACTTACGCAGGCTAGCGGTGAAACCACCCTCTCCCTTGCTCAGCGCCTGTTGGGCGAGCCACTGAACATTGCGATCCCCCCCTGGCCACGAGACCCCCAAGGAATCTACTTCGGCGGCAACGACATGCAGCTGTCGCCTAGGGCGTTAATTGAGGTAGGTGAGCTGTACCGTAACGACGGCCTAGTCGATGGCCAGAGGGTGCTACCAGAAGGCTGGGTGGCGGCCTCCTGGATGCCCAGAGGCCAATCCCCCTGGACAGGCGATGGTTACGGCTATGGCTGGTTTATTACTACACTTGCAAATATGCCAGTTTATTATGGTAGAGGATACGGTGGACAGGCGCTCTATGTGATCCCAGAACGGGAAATGACCATTGTGATCACGTCTGATCCCAACCCACCTTCACCAGGCGGTCAATTCCAGCAACAGTTACATCAACTGGTGGTTGGCTTGCTGGAACAGGCGCAGCAGTAAACAGGCTGAACACCGTTTGTGGCTGAGCTGCATGCCAGTACCTCTTACTGGCACTTTATACCGATGGCTGGCTAGCCAGTTTGCTGCGAATAAAGTCGCTGTGGCTAACGTGCAACAGATCCGCCAGCCGCCGGATACGGTGCTCTTCAAGCGGGTCAAGCGATCCGTCAGCCCAGGCAAGCTGCCACATTAACACCACCAGTTCGCAGCGCTGCTCATAGCCATAGTGCTGCTTAATTAAGCTGACAAATTGATAGTGATCCACTGCATCGTCAACTTCCGCTTCAGCCAGCGCCATTAACTCGGTGACTTCACTTTCGCTTAGGTGATAACGAGTGGTTAACATCTGTTTCAACGCGGTGCGCTCGGCGTCGCTTTGGTCATAGTCAGCGCGCATCACTTCGCACAGCAGCGCCGCTGTGGCCAACTCTAGTGTAATCGCTCGATTCTCACGCTGCTCTGGCTCCGCCAGCGCCCGTTGGAAGAAGTTACTAATGGCGTCCAGCACGGTTTTCTCCTATTAACAAACCTGCCTCTTCGACTACCAATATGACGCTTAGTGCCCTCTCATCCAAGGAGCTTCACGCCAACCTCTTCCCTCACTCCTTACGCTTGGCCAACTGCTCTTTTAGCTGCTTGGGCACTTGCTTGATGATGAGACGGTCTTGGCTTTCATCATACTCAATGCTGGAACCCAGCAGGTGCGAATCAAAGCTAATTGAAACGCCCCCAGCGCGACCGGTAAAGCGGCGAAACTGGCTAATAGTGCGTTTATCCGGCGGGATTTCTGGGGAAAGACCGTAGTCTGCGTTGCGAATATGCTCGTAAAACGCCTTAGGCTGCTTTTCATCTACTAACCCTGAAAGCTCTTCCAGAGTCATTGGCTCACCACGACGCAACTGCTCGTTGGCATAGTCCACCAGGGTATCAGTTTTTTCCCGGCTGGCTTCTTCGTCGTAATCCTCTTTCTCGACGTAGTCGCTGAAGGCCTTTAACAACGTACGGGTTTCAGCGGGGGCATCAATGCCCTCTTCCATTCCGAGCAGTGCCACTAAGCCATCGGCAAGCTTTTTACCGCCGCGATCCTTTAAAAACGACACATACTGCGCGCTTTCGGAATCACTCTGCCATTGGGTAAGGTTAACCCGTGCCGCCAGGGTTAGCTGGCTAGTATTCAGTTGGGCAGCAGGTACTGCTTGGTGCTCAGCGTTGATGCCAATGCCTTCACGCTGGTGTACCAAACCCAGAAACAGGGTTTCAGTATCCCCCTGGCGCAGGTGGGCAAATACCAGGTAGCCACTAACGGAGAGCTGCTCTTGAAGCGTTTGCGCAAGACGCTCGGCCATCGCCGTAGAGAATTGGGCAAAATCCTGCTCGCCAGCCATGTAATCCCTCAGCCAGGCTACTAACGGCCCAGCCTGCTCACCCTGTTCGGCAAACCGCCCCCACCCCTTGGCTTTGGTGTTATAGGTGTCGTTTAGCGCGTTCACCAAGCTTGCCATCACCGGATCGTCGTTGGCCTCCTGTCGTGAGGCCGGTGCCGCCGTGACGGTTAAGCGCTCTCCGTCTAACGACGGGTCAAGGCGGTGCACAGTGCTTTGCAGTAGCGGCATAAGCGGGAGTTACCTTTTAAGCAGAAAGCGGATAAACAGAAAACGAGCAGCTAGAAACCACTAGGGTTTTAAGCGGTAACCGGTGCGGAAAATCCAGGCAATGGTGGCAAGACTCGCGATGAGAAACAGCAAAATCATCGCTACGCTGGCGCCAAGGCTAACGTCACTAATACCGTAGAAGCTCCAACGGAAACCACTTACCAAATACACCACCGGGTTCGCCAGCGTGACGGTTTGCCAAAATGGCGGGAGCATATCAATGGAATAGAAACTGCCTCCCAGAAATGTCAGCGGCGTTATCACCAGCAGCGGCACCAATTGAAGCTTATCGAAACCATCAGCCCAGATACCAATGATAAACCCCAGTAGACTGAAGGTAACCGCGGTAAGCACCAAAAAAGTAAGCATCCAGATGGGGTGGGCGATCTCCAGCGGTACAAACAAGCTGGAGGTAGCAAGAATAATCAGCCCCAATAGAATTGACTTTGATGCCGCCGCACCCACATAGCCCACAACAATCTCCAGGTAGGAAATGGGGGCTGATAAAATCTCGTAAATGCTGCCAGAAAACTTGGGGAAGAAAATCCCAAAGGAAGCGTTAGACACACTCTGGGTGAGTAGCATTAACATAATCAGCCCTGGCACGATAAAAGCGCCATAGCTGACCCCGTCAATCTCGCTTATACGCGAGCCAATCGCTGCGCCAAACACCACAAAATAGAGCGAGGTAGAGATCACCGGTGAGACAATGCTTTGCAGCAGGGTACGCCGAGTACGCGCCATTTCCGCCATATAGATGGCACGAACGGGGTAGAGATTCATGAGCGCTCCTTGACTAGGTCGACAAAAATATCTTCCAGAGAACTCTGCCGCGTGTGCAGGTCTTTAAAACCAATGCCTTCTTTTTCCAGCTGCGTGAGTAAAGCGGAAATACCCCGCCCCTCCTCCTCCTGACGACCATCGTAGGTGTAGACCAGTTCATGGCCATCTGCCGCTAGGCTCAGCTCGTCTTGGTCGAGGGCCGAAGGAATCACGTTGAGTGGCGTTTGCAGCTGCAGCGTTAGCTGTTTGCTGCCGAGCTTTTTCATTAGTGCTGCTTTCTCTTCCACCAATACAATCTCACCGCGGTTAATCACACCGATGCGGTCAGCCATCTCTTCAGCTTCTTCGATGTAGTGGGTGGTAAGAATAATCGTAACGCCGTTATCCCGCAGCCCGCGCACTACGTTCCACATATCCCGGCGTAACTCAACGTCAACGCCTGCGGTGGGCTCATCAAGAAACAGGATACGTGGCTCGTGGGAGAGCGCTTTGGCAATTAGCACTCGGCGCTTCATGCCCCCTGAAAGGGTCATCAAACGGTTATTGCGCTTATCCCACAGGCTGAGGGATTTAAGCACCTTTTCGATATGAGCAGGGTTAGGTGGCTTACCAAACAAGCCGCGGCTAAAACTGACTGTATTCCATACCGTTTCAAAGGCTTCGTTGGTGAGTTCTTGGGGTACTAGCCCAATCCGCTCACGGGCTTGACGATAATGGCTAATACTGTCGAAGCCATCCACCACCACCGAGCCCTCGGAGGGGTTTACCAGCCCACAAACTACACTGATCAAGGTAGTTTTACCTGCCCCATTTGGGCCAAGCAGGGCAAAAATCTCGCCGCGCTGGATGGTTAAGTCCACACGGGTTAACGCTTGAAAGCCACCTTCGTAGGTTTTGTTCAAGCCTTCGATAGTAATAATGGGATCGTTCAAGGCGTGCTCCTCACACCGCGGCACAGAGGCCGCGGTGCTCGACGGCCATTTGGCGTCATTAGCTGCGGCTAGTGATTTCCAACAGGTGGTAGCCAAACTGGGTTTGTACGGGTCCGTGTACTTTGTTTAGTTCACCACTGAAAACAACTTTGTCGAACTCAGGCACCATTTGGCCGGGACCAAAGCTACCTAAGTCACCGCCTTGGCGGCCAGATGGGCAGCTTGAGTGCTGCTTGGCGACATCAGCAAAGTCACGACCATTTTCGATCTCTTGTTTCAGTGCATTGCACTGCTCTTCACTGCTTACCAAAATATGACGGGCGCTGGCACGTGCCATAACAAACTCCTAGATAGAAATAAAAAGACCCAACAAGATCTGTTGACGTTTCATCTGGCGGTTTTCAATACTTTCGCGGGTACGCTTCGCTTACTACGCGCTACAACAGCCTATTGCCTTACTGTAGCGCGGGTAACGCATCTCGCGAGGTACGAGCGAATACGGCACCCGTGTTGTCAGCTACTAGCCACCATCGCGAGTGCGCTTCGCTTACGCTCAGTTTATCACGCTGGCATGGGTTGTTGGCGTTCGCGCACTGGTTAAGGGTCGGCTAGCGCACCGCTATCGCGCAGTGCTTCCCCGACCCTTGCCATCGCTTGTTCGTGGGCACTTGCAGCAAGCGGGCCACGGCCACATGCGACAATCACCCATGGTCCCGCTTCAGAGCCATGCTGAGAGGCAATGCCAGCATCGCAACTACGCCGGTGCTGAGTGCCTGTCTTATGGGCAAAGTGAAAAGCGCTACCCATACCCTGCTTCAGGCGATGTTCTCCTGAACGGGTGCGGCCCATGACTGCCAACAGTAGTTGGCGCTGCGCGGCATCGAAGTCGGCCATGCCACCGTGGTGCAGGCTGGCCAACACATCGCCATAGCCACGTAGTGTGCCTCCATTCTCGCCCGTTGCCTCATAAGCATTAAAGGCATGGTCGTAGTCAGGCTGCGCCAACGATTCACGGCCTACACCAAGCCTACGTGCCAGCGCTGCAGGGCGTTGATTAACGCTATGTTCCCGCAGGGCGATAAAATCTAGCCCTGCCAAGCCATGGGCATCGGGGTGTAATTGCCCATACACTCCTTGGCGAACACCTACCAGTTTACCGATGGGGCCTAACGCTTCAGAATTGCCACCACTGGCCGCTACCATTGCCCTGGCTCGGGCATTCACAGCATCAAGCCCTACTCGGTCAATCAACATATCCGAGGCAGTATTGTCGCTAACAGTAATCATCTGCTCTAGTAAGTAGCGAATAGTGATCGGTGTGCCGGGGTCATGCCAGTTAACCGGCCCTGCACCGTCTACGTAGTCGCTGCGGGCAAGCGTCAGCCGTTCATCAAGGGAGAGCACACCTGCCTGGCGCTCGGCTAATACCTGGGCTGCCACCGGTACTTTAACCAATGACGCTAAGTACCATGGCTGGTCAGCTTGCCAGGAGTAGGCTTCTCCACTGGCCAGATTCTGTACATAGACACCCAACTGGCCGCCAAACACCTCTTCAATGGCAGCTATTCGCGCATTTAAATTACCCTGCCAAGCACTCTGTTTATCGACTTCATAGTACCAATGTGTGTCGTAGTCGTGGTTATGTATGTCATCGCTATATGTGCTGTCATACCCAGCGGCATAGGCAGGAAACACTAGTAATAGCGTAATACCTATCAGCCAGCGGTGTAATGCTTTCAAAATAGTGACCTCTTATTTGTGGCGAGCAACCCAGCGGGTCAGCCAAATCCATAGCGCGGCCCCAACTATTAACAACCCACCCACGCCAAGCGCCTGTGGATAAGTGTAGGCGCCCTGGCCTTCAAGCAAAAAGCGCAGCACCAGAAAGATCATCACAATGTGGAAAATAAATGCTTTGAGGGCGTCGCTACCCACTATTGTTAGCGGCCGTAGCGCTTTGGCAGCCATGGATCCCCCTGCAAGAGCTAACCCCAACAGTATCAAAGCGCCCCCGACGCTAAACAGCATAAATTGCAGCCCAGGCGGGTGCTTACCGACGTTTCGGGCAACCGCCATCATGGCGCTATATACATCGCCATGGATGATTGCCAAACCATAAAAACCAACCACCATCAGCGTGCCTATGCTGACTAGCACAAGCACCAAGCGGCGGCGCAAAACTTGGTCAAAATAACAGCGCAGGATGGCCTCGCCAATCAATAAACCTGACAAAACTAACGGCGCCCGGCCAAGCTGTCCCCAGGCGTAGTGGTCTTCATGATCCACTAGCAGGGCTTTCAGAATATCGTTACCGCCAAAGGTAAGCCCCTGTAACCATGCGGAAAGCACCGTTAGGCCAACAATGGTAGCCACACGGCCCCATAGTGGCGTTCGTGCCCAAAGCGGCAGTATCAACGGCACCCATAACAAAGCAATGGCGTAGAAGCCGAGGATCTCCACCCAGATGGCAAAACGCCCGTAGAGCAGCGTATTAACGATATCGCCAGGTGAGCTGAAGGGCAGCATTTCAACAACGGTAAGCACCTTGTACCAAAACCAAACCTCAAGCGCTCGCACCCATAACTTTAGGCGCCGTTTGGGCCAGTCATCACTCTGAGTATGGGATAGAAACGCAACCGCCAGTGCGATGCCAAATACTAAAATAAATAGCGATGAGGAGAATTTGGTTAAAAAGTGAATAGGCACCATGCCCCAATCGGGCACGTTACGAATGCCCACTAGCCCGCTAACGGCGTGGCTAACAATCATCAACCCGATGGCAACCCCGCGGGCGAGGTCAATAGCCTCAATCCGCCCTTCCGCTTTGGGAAGCTGTGGCACTTCCTTCCAGTTGAGCATGTCGACTGAGTCCTTATGGTAAATAATGGCCATAGTAAGCTAACCATAGACTATGCCCTACAGGCACCCATCAACCCAGCCTCTTGGTAACGCCAAGCCTTCCAAAGCAAGCCGCCCCCGCAACCAAGGGCTGCGGGGGCGGCTGATGTGTCGCTAACTAGCGACACTGTCACAACCGATCGTTACTCGGTAACTTCTAAAGGGGCGGCGGCAAAGGCCGCTTTCTCTTCTTCAGTGATCTCTTTAATGGAGAGTTTCACGCGGTTGCGGTTATCAATATCCAGCACTTTAACGATCACATCGTCGCCTTCATTTAAGAAGTCGCGGACATTGTTAACGCGCTCAGCAACAATTTGTGAGATATGCACTAAGCCATCGGTACCCGGCATAATGTTCACAAACGCGCCAAAGTCAGCGATACGTACCACTTTGCCGTTATACAGCTTGCCGATTTCCGCTTCTGCGGTGATCGCCAGTACGGTGTCGATGGCTTTTTTCGCTGCAGCTTTATCTTCCGCATAGATGCGTACGGTACCGTCATCATCTAGGTCGATAGAAGCGCCGGTATCTTCACAGATTTTACGAATTGTCGCGCCGCCTTTACCAATCACGTCACGGATCTTATCCGGGTCGATTTTGATAGTGGCCATGGACGGTGCATTTTCCGACACATCAGTACGGCTTTGGCTGATCACGTCATTCATCTGCGCAAGAATGCTGATGCGAGCATCATGAGCCTGCTGCAGTGCTTTTTCCATGATCTCTTCGTTGATGCCTTCGATCTTAATGTCCATCTGCAGGGCAGTTACGCCCTCTTCAGAACCAGCAACTTTGAAGTCCATGTCGCCCAGGTGATCTTCATCACCTAAGATATCAGTGAGAACGGCGTAGCCGTCTTCATCTTTCACCAAGCCCATGGCAATACCCGCCACTGGCGCTTTCAGCGGCACACCGGCATCCATTAGCGCGAGCGAAGAGCCGCACACAGAAGCCATGGAGCTTGAGCCGTTAGATTCGGTAATTTCTGATACGACACGAATGGTGTAGGGGAAGGCTTCTTCGGAAGGTAGCATCGCTTGCACACCACGACGCGCCAAACGGCCGTGACCAATTTCACGACGCTTGGGTCCACCCATAAAGCCTGCTTCACCCACACAGTAGGGAGGGAAGTTGTAGTGCAGCATAAAGCGATCTTTACGCTCGCCTTCCAGGGACTCGATCAACTGCGAATCACGCAGGGTACCCAAAGTAGCAATCGCAATCGCTTGGGTTTCACCACGGGTAAATACCGCAGAACCGTGAGTTTTTGGCAGCACACCTACTTCAATGGCCAACGGACGTACGGTAAAGTTATCGCGGCCATCGATACGCGGCTCGCCTTTCACCACACGTGAGCGTACAACGCGCTTTTCAAGGCCGGCAAAGGCACCTTTCACGTCATCTTTGCTGAACTTGCCTTCTGCTTCTTCGCCTTCAGCAGACGCTAGCTGCTCAACAGCTGCATCTTTAAGTGCTGAAAGTGCGTCTTGGCGGGCCATTTTGTCGGTAATGCGGTAAGCATCGCCCACTTTGGCTTCAAAGGCATCGGCCATGGCAGTTTTTAGCGCCACGTTCTCTTGGGGCGGCTGCCACTCCCAGCGCGGTTTGCCTGCTTCAGCGACCAGCTCTTTAATCGCGTTGACGGCAACCTGCATCTCCTGGTGGCCGAACAGTACGGCACCCAGCATTTCGTCTTCGAGCAGCTCTTGGGCTTCTGATTCCACCATCAGCACAGCGTTTTCAGTACCGGCCACTACCATGTCCAGCTCAGAAGTGGCTAGCTCTTCAACGGTCGGGTTCAGGAAATACCCTTGCTCTTCGTTAAAGCCAACGCGCGCGGCGCCGATCGGGCCATTAAACGGCACACCAGAAATACCCAGCGCCGCGGAAGTACCCAGCATGGCCGCGATATCCGGATCATGGTTACGGTCGGTAGACAGAACGGTACAGATCACCTGCACTTCGTTCATAAATCCCTTGGGGAACAGCGGGCGAATCGGCCGGTCGATCAGGCGAGATGTGAGGGTCTCTTTCTCTGTAGGGCGCCCTTCACGCTTGAAGAAACCGCCAGGGATCTTACCGACTGCGTAAGTTTTCTCTTGGTAGTGCACAGAGAGAGGGAAGAAAGGCTGGTTAGGGTTCGCTTCTTTTTTAGCTACCACCGTACACAGTACGACAGTCTCGTCCATGGTCACCATTACGGCACCAGTGGCCTGGCGAGCAATGCGGCCAGTTTCTAGAGTGACGGTGCTACGACCGTATTGGAACGTTTTTTTTACCGGATTCACGGCGACTTCCTTTAACATTAATATCTACTTGTCTTTTCGCTTGGGTCGTTTTGACTCGTCACCATTCTAGGCGCTGGCGGGCCATACGGCTACCAGAAAGCTAAAATCGCATGCGGGGGATGGCCATAAAAAAACGGGCAGCCCACAAGGGGCTGCCCGTTTTCGATCGTTATCGCAGAGCTTTTTTCTAAGAGCTTAGCGACGCAGACCTAAACGCTGAATCAGAGACTGGTAGCGTTCGAAATCTTTACGCTTCAGGTAGTCCAGCAGTTTACGACGCTGGTTTACCATGCGGATCAGACCACGACGTGAGTGGTGATCCTGCTTGTTGGTTTTGAAGTGGTCCTGCAGGCCATTGATGTTGGCGCTCAGCAGTGCAACCTGTACTTCAGGGGAACCGGTATCGTTATCGCCGCGGCCGTATTCGTTGACGATCTCGGCCTTCTTTTCAGCGGTTAATGCCATCTGTCTCTCCAGTAAGCAATATGCCTAAAATTGAATGGGTGAGACCACGCATATTTGCAGTCTCATGCTACTATCTACTAGCTATTTTCGCGTAAATCGCACCATCCTTGCAACGTTTTACGAGATAGCAACTGTACTTAACAGTCGCTTAGGTGCCACTTCCTGGGCACTTTTTACAACACCAAGGCCGATAAACGTCTCGGCGTAATAAAGTCTTGCCAGCGCATCGGGCGCAAGCGCTTCAATGGGCACATTGGCTGACTGCCCGTGGGCAAGACACCCATAGGCTGTTTCATCGACGTTCAGCGAAGGCAAATGGCCCACCAATATATCCACAGGCATTAGCTCAGCCTCGCGGCTAGCTTGGCTTGCAAGCGCTTCAAGGCCTTCTAGTGTCCACATAGCGTCGCTAGTGAAAGGCCCGGTTTTGAGCCTTCTCAGCTGGCTAATATGGGCACCGCAACCCAATGCTTGGCCAATATCTTCGGCCAACGTGCGAATATAGGTACCTTTGCTACAGCTAACTTCAAGCTCAAAGGCGGTGCCCTCAAACCCAAGCAGCCGCGCATCATACACGCTTACCCGTCGCGCTGCACGCTCAACGTGCTTGCCTTCTCGGGCTAGCTCGTAAAGCTTTTTACCCTGGTGCTTGAGGGCAGAGTACATTGGCGGGATTTGTTCTATCTCTCCACGAAAACGCGTTAAAACAGCTTCAATGTCCTGCGCGGTAAGGCTTGGCACCTCCCGCTGCTCAATGACAGTGCCTTCAGCATCGCCGGTGTCGGTGATCACCCCCAACTCTACACGGGTGCGATACATCTTGTCGGCTTCCAGCAAGTGCGCGGAGAACTTAGTGGCTTCCCCTAAGCAGATAGGCAGTAAGCCCGTTGCCATAGGGTCAAGCGTGCCGGTATGCCCGGCTTTCTGCGCCTCGAAAAGACGACGCACACGCTGCAGCGCGTGGTTACTGGAAATGCCCTTGGGCTTATCCAGTAGCAACACACCATTGACCGGTAACCCGCGACGGCGACGTGCCATTAGCGCGTCTCCTCACCATTTTCGCTATCACCTTCGCTCTCATCATCCTGCTGTCGGGCACGATCGGTGGAGACCGCTTCGGCAATCAGCGACGAGAGATGCTGGCCGCGCACTACGCTTTCATCGTAATGAAAGCGTAGCTCGGGTACGTGACGCAGCTTGATACGCTTGGCAATTTGGCTTCTTAGAAAGCCTGCGGCACGCTTAAGTACCTGCAGGTTCTCCTTGATACGCTCCGGCTCTTGCTCACCCAACAGGGTGACATAGATATCGGCGTAGCCAAGGTCACGACTCACCGTGGCACCACTTACCGTGACCATGCCTAAGCGTGGGTCTTTTACTTCGCGTTGGATGAGTACCGCCAGCTCCTTTTGGAGCTGATCGGCTACTCGGTCGGTACGCTTAAATTCGCGCATGATTGCTCCTCGCGGCCTTACAGGCTGCGCTCGACCTTCACTTGGTCAAAGACTTCGATCTTGTCATTGACCTGAACATCGTTGTAGTTCTTCACGCCGATGCCACACTCCATACCGTTACGCACTTCTTGGACGTCGTCTTTGAAGCGGCGCAGCGATTCGAGCTCACCTTCGTAAATTACCACGTTGTCACGCAGTACACGGATACGCTTGCTGCGCGAAACGGTGCCTTCGACAACCATACAGCCGGCCACTGCACCAATTTTCGGCGCACGGAACACATCGCGCACTTCAGCCACACCCACGATCTCTTCTTTCCACTCGGGGGCAAGCATACCGCTCATCGCCTGCTTAACCTCGTCGATCAGCTGGTAGATGACGCTGTAGTAACGCAGATCCAAGCCTTCACGCTCGATAATCTCACGGGCAGAGGCGTCAGCACGGACGTTAAAGCCGACCACGATCGCCTCAGAGGCAAGCGCCAAGTTGGCATCGGTACCAGTGATACCACCAACACCCGAGGAGACCACGGCAACTTCAACTTCACCCGTAGAGAGTTCTTCCAGGGCGCCTTTGATAGCTTCCAGTGAACCTTGAACGTCGGCTTTCAGAACGATATTGACCTTGGCAACTTCGTCTTGGCCCATCTGGCTAAACATGTTCTCCAGTTTGGCCTTCTGCTGACGTGCCAGACGCACCTCGCGGTATTTACCTTGACGGAAGTTAGCCACTTCACGGGCTTTCTTCTCGTCGGCAACCACCATGAAGTCATCACCTGCGTCCGGGGTGCCATCTAGACCCTGGATCTCTACCGGCATGGCGGGGCCAGCGGTATCAACCTGCTTACCAAGTTCGTTGGTTAGCGCACGAACGCGACCGTAGTGCAGACCCGCTAGAACGATGTCGCCTTTCTTCAACGTGCCGTTTTGCACCAGTACAGTGGCAACTGGACCACGACCTTTATCAAGGCGCGATTCAACCACAACACCTTTACCCGGCGCAGACGGTACAGCTTTCAGCTCAAGCACTTCAGAGACCAATTGGATCGCTTCCAACAGCTCTTCGATACCTTCACCGGTTTTAGCTGAAACGTGAACAAACTGCGTATCACCGCCCCACTCTTCGGAAATGACACCGTGCTGCGATAGCTCGTTCTTGATCCGATCCAGATCAATGCCCTGCTTATCGATCTTGTTCACCGCTACTACCATAGGTACTTCAGCAGCTTTGGAGTGCTCGATAGCTTCAATCGTCTGAGGCATCACACCGTCGTCGGCAGCAACGACCAGGATAACTACGTCGGTAGCTTTAGCACCGCGGGCACGCATGGCGGTAAACGCTGCGTGGCCAGGGGTATCCAGGAAGGTAACGCCGCCGTGGTTGTCTTCCACGTGGTAAGCACCAATGTGCTGGGTAATGCCGCCTGCTTCGCCGGTGGCGACTTTGGCACGACGGATGTAATCCAGCAGCGATGTTTTACCGTGGTCAACGTGACCCATAACGGTAACCACCGGTGAGCGAGTGATCTCTTCACCTTCGTAGGAGATGCCTTCAAGCATTTCCGTTTCCAGCGCATCATCCTTCACCAGTTTGACCTTGTGGCCCATCTCTTCCACGACGATGGCCGCTGTGTCCTGGTCAATCGTCTGGTTGATGGTCACTGCCGCGCCCATGGTGAACATGGCCTTGATTACTTCGTTGGCCTTGATCGACATTTTGTCGGCAAGCTCAGCAACGCTGATCGATTCAGGAATCGATACTTCACGCACAATAGGCTGAGTCGGCTTCTGGAAAGCATGCTTGCCATTGCCGGTCTGGCTGCCACCACGGCGACCACCGCGACGCTGCTCGGCACGCTTTACCTTCTTACCGCCACCGCCACGCTTACGCTCTTCGCGGTCGCCACGATCGTCGTCATCATCACGACCTTTCTTCTTCGCAGCAGCTTTCTTAGGCGGCGCAGTACGACGGTCGGTGCGGCCTTCCTTCGGCGGAGCAGGCGGCATGTCATCAGCAGCCGGTGCATCGTCGATTTGCAGCTCTGGCACTGAAATCTTGGGCGTTTCAGCAGCTTTTGCCTTGGCTTTCTCTTCCGCCTCTTTCCGTGCGGCGTCCTCGGCAGCCTTAGCTTTGGCAGCCGCTGCTCGCTCTTCAGCTTCGCGAGCATCACGTGCTTTGCGCTCGGCTTCCGCTTCCGCCATATCACCTACTAACTGGCGCGGGCCAGTATGCTTTGGCTCAGCGGCTTTCGGCTTCTCATTCTCAGCGCTTTTAACGTAAGTTTTTTTCTTACGTACCTGCACTTCAATGGTCTTGCCACGCTCGCCGGTTTTAATGCGGCTACGAGTTTTGCGCGTCAGCGTAATGCGGTTTTTGCTTGCATCAACTTCACTGCCGCCATGGCTTTTCTTTAGAAAGCTAAGCAGCTTTTGCTTGTCTTCTTCAGACACAGCATCACCTTCAGAGGCATGCTGTAAGCCTGCTTCTTTCATTTGTTCCAATAGGCGGGGCACATCACGGCCCACCTTTACTGCAAAATCTTTAACTGTCATATCTGACATAGTGACCCTCCTCAGCCCGTGACCTGTTTACTGTGTGTTCGAATCCGATGCGTTCTCGTCTTCAAACCAGGGCGCACGGGCAGTCATGATCAGTGCCGCTGCGCGCGCTTCGTCCAACTCCTCGATATCGACCAGATCGTCGACAGACTGCTCGGCGAGATCTTCCATGGTGACAATGCCTCGGCTAGCCAGAATGAAGGCCAGATGGCGCTCCATGCCGTCCATTTCCAGCAAGTCATCTGCTGGTTGGGCACCATCTAGCGCTTCTTCCGAGGCAATCGCCATCGTCAGCAGCTCGTCTTTCGCGCGTGCACGCAGCTCTTCCACCAACGCTTCATCGAACTCTTCGATTTCAAGCATCTCTTCAAGCGGCACGTAAGCAATTTCTTCCAGGGTGGTGAACCCCTCTTCTACCAACAGGCGGGCAACATCCTCGTCCACTTCCAAGTGCTGAACGAAGGAGTCCACCAAACTATCGATTTCTTGCTCACGCTTAGACTCGGCTTCATCTTCGGTCATCACATTGATGCGCCAGCCGGTCAACTCAGAGGCTAAACGTACGTTCTGCCCGCTACGACCGATGGCCTGAGCGAGGTTATCTTGGGCGACAGCCACATCCATCGCGTGGGCATCTTCGTCCACTAGGATAGACCCAACATCGGCTGGCGCCATGGCGTTGATAACCAACTGCGCTGGGTTGTCATCCCACAGCACAATATCCACACGCTCATTTTGCAGTTCCGAAGAGACTGCTTGAACACGTGAACCACGCATACCGACACACGCCCCAACAGGGTCTATACGGCGGTCGTTGGTTTTCACCGCAATTTTGGCCCGTGAGCCAGGGTCGCGAGCAGCACCTTTAATTTCAATCAGTTGCTCGGCGATTTCCGGCACTTCAATTTTGAACAGTTCAATAATGAAGGCTGGACTGGTACGCGACAGCTGTAGCTGGGCGCCGCGCGCATCCGGGTCTACCTTCACTAGCAACGCACGCACCCGCTCATTCATGCGGTAGCGTTCACCGTGAATCATCTCATTACGCGGCAAGAAGGCCTCGGCGTTTTCGCCCAGGTCAATAATCAGGCCGTCGCGGGTGGTCTTTTTAACAATACCGGCGACCAGCTCGCCTTCACGATCAGCGTATTGGCGTACCACTTCAGCACGCTCGGCCTCGCGCACTTTTTGCACGATAACCTGCTTAGCGGTTTGCGCGGCAATACGACCAAACGCGGCATTTTCAATTTTATGCTCAACAACATCGCCAAGCTTGAGTGGCGGATCGCGTTGTTCGGCGATGCTCTCTTTGATTTCGTAATCTGGCGTTTCAAACTCATCATCTTCGACCACCGTCCAATAACGGAAGGTGTCGTAGTCACCTGTGCGGCGGTCGATATGCACCCGCACGTTGGCTTCTTCCTGATCAAAGCGCTTGCGTGACGCGCTAGCCAGTGCGGCTTCTACCGCTTCAAAGATGACATCACGGGGAACGCCTTTTTCATTAGAGATCGCGTCCACGACCATTAAAATTTCTTTACTCATGCGTTTGCCTCGCCAGAAAACCTGTCCTTTTGTGCATCACCCCGGCAACCGCCGGAAGCCGCCACCCGTTTAATCGTCGAACTGCGGGACAATTTGCGCAGAATCGATGCTTTCGATAGGAAAGCAGTACTCTTCGCCATCCAGCTGCAGCAGCACTTCATCGCCTTCAATACCCGCTAGAAGCCCTTGGTATTTGCGCCGCCCATCAAAGGCAACACGTAGCTTAAGCGCAACTTGGTAGCCTTGATAACGGATGAAGTGGTCCAGGGTATATAAGGGGCGTGCCATGCCGGGCGAAGACACTTCCAGACGGTATTCACCGGGAATGGGATCTTCTACATCCATAACGGCACTAATTTGACGACTAATATCAGCGCAATCTTGTACGCTGACGCCGCTTTCGCGCTCAATGTAAATCACCAACCGCGAGTGCTTGCCCTGGGAAATATGGTCGATACCCCAAAGCTCAAAGCCCATGGCGGTAACGACAGGTTCGATCAGCGCGTGAAGCGCAGCGTGTTTTGTGGCCACAGACAAAGCTCCTATAGCCGTTGCATCAGGCACCTGGCCAGGAGTAAATAAGAAAAGTCAGGTGGCTGATTGGCGTTACCCGGAAATGTGTCTCTGGCAACTCGGATGACATCCGCTTTGAGACACGCTTGGCTCGCAAAAAGCTTTAATAAAAAGCTATTAACAAAACTGTTAACAAATGATGCTAACAAAAAGGCTACTAACAAAAAGCCCCTTCACAGGAAGGGGCTTTTTGAAAGAAACCTGTAATACCTCTTTAGCAATATGCGGAGAACATTGTCAAAATGACCACCTCGTCATAATGACTGACTCACCACCTCAGCTACTCAATAATGACCGTAACCGAGATACAACACATCACTAGAAGATGGTAGCGGGGACCGGATTTGAACCGATGACCTTCGGGTTATGAGCCCGACGAGCTACCAGACTGCTCCACCCCGCATCAATCTAGGTCGACGATAATAGACACTTGAACCACTTACGTCAACCTTTCTTTTCAAGTGTGTTTTTCGTCTTAGGTGCCAACCCCTGCTTTCTTTTACAAAAGCTTTTCTGGCAAAAACTCTGGGAAGCTGGTGAACCAGCAAAACAGATGGTGCCGAAGGCGGGACTTGAACCCGCACGACCATACGGTCACTACCCCCTCAAGATAGCGTGTCTACCAATTCCACCACTTCGGCATCAGGGGAGGCTAAAGAAAGCGACATCAATATGTTACTCGCTGCTTTCCTCTAGCACTGGCGCGGTATTATCCATACTTGTAGGGCCGTCGTCAAGCGTTGGGAAGTTACGCTGCTGCTCAATTAGACGCGAGTCAGGGATACCTGCTTCCGGCGCCTGGCCCGCTTGAGTAGCAAAGTAAGCGAGGGCCATTGAGGTAACGAAAAAGCCTGCCGCTAACACAGCGGTAGTCCGGGATAAGAAACTACCGCTCCCCCGTGAACCGAAGACCGTTTGCGATGCACCACCACCAAAGGCAGCGCCTGCTTCGGCACCTTTACCCTGCTGAAGCAGGATGAGTACAACCAGGGCGATCGCAATCACCACATGAACCATAAGAATTGCAACTTGCATGGCGTTATCCTGCTGACTGACAAATGGCGTAGAAATCGTTGGTTTTGAGCGAAGCTCCGCCCACTAAACCACCGTCGATATCCGGCTGAGCGAGCAGCTCAGCCGCATTACTTGCATTCATACTGCCGCCGTAAAGCAGCTTGAGCTGCTCGGCAAGCGATGTATCAAACCCAGCTTGGTAAGCACGGATACCAGCCATTACCTCTTGGGCTTGCTCAGGCGTAGCAGTGCGACCGGTACCAATTGCCCACACAGGCTCATAGGCAATCACTACCTGAAGGCGCTGAGCAGGCTCTAACCGCGCCATCACATGCCCAACCTGGCGAAGAACAACTTGCATCGTGCTGCCCGCATCACGCTCTTCCAGAGTTTCGCCAACACATAGAATAGGCGTTAGACCAACATCCAGCGCAGCCACCAAACGGTCGAATACCTGCTCATCGGTCTCACGGTAAAGCTTGCGACGTTCTGAGTGGCCGACCAGCACGTAGCCAACCTCAAACTCCTTCAGCATACGCCCGCTAATCTCACCGGTATGCGCCCCTGAGTGTTGGGGATTTAGCGTTTGCGCCCCTAGCTGCAGCGGTGTGTTTTTGAACGCATGACGCGCCGCATCCAGATACAGGAACGGCGGAATCACGACAATGTCGATGTGCGCTGGCAGCGTGGCTGAAGCGAACGCGCTACCAAATGCTTCAATCAACGCCGTTGAACCGTTCATTTTCCAGTTACCGGCAATTAATGGCGTACGCATTGACTATCCTCACTCAAGGTGGAGCGAAATGGTATAGGAGCAGCCTTGTCAAGACAACCGCTGTTACTGGCATAGCGCGGTTTGTTGAAGCAGGCTTGGTGAGCAGGTCAGCTAAACTGGGCCTGCACCTGGTCGGCTAAGGCATTGGCTAGCCGCTCAACGTCAAGATGAGCACACCCTTCGACCATGACCCGAATCAGTGGTTCTGTGCCTGAAGGCCTGAGCAGTACACGCCCCTGGTCACCCAACTCTTCCTCAAGCATCGACACTGCCTGCTGCAAAGACTCGGAATCCATAACCTCTTTGGCGCTTGCTCCCTTAGGCAGCCTTACATTTACTAGCGCTTGTGGCACTTTTTCCAAACCTTTAAGTAGCTCAGGTAAGGTTTTTTGCTCGCGCATCATCAGCGCCAGCACCTGCAGCGCAGAAACAATACCATCCCCCGTAGACTGCACATGGCCACAGACAATATGCCCTGATGCTTCGCCACCCAGCTCCCACCCATGCGCGGCCATCATTTCCATCACGAAGCGATCGCCAACCTTGGCGCGCACAAAGGGGATGCCAAGTCTCTCCAGTGCCATAGCAAGGCCAAAATTGCTCATTAACGTGCCTACTACACCACCTTCCAGCAAGCCGCGCTCATGACGATCCCTAGCAATCAGATAAAGAATATCGTCACCATCTACTTCTCGGCCATCAGCATCTACCAGCAACAAGCGGTCACCATCACCATCAAAGGCAACGCCTAAATCAGCCCCTTGCTGAATAACCGCCGCCCGCAACGCTGCAGGATGGGTGGAGCCCACCTGCTGGTTAATATTCAGCCCATTGGGGGCAGCACCAATCACGCTGACCTCGGCACCCAACTCTCGAAACACATTAGGCGCAATATGGTAAGTCGCTCCATGGGCGCAATCCAGCACCACTTTCAGTCCATGCAGGCTTAGTCGATCTGGCAGGGTGGACTTACAAAATTCGATATAACGCCCGGCTGCGTCATCAATCCGCGTCGCCTTGCCCAAAGAGGCAGCAGCTGCTGTTGTTAGCGGCGCCTCGAGCATTGCTTCAATGCGATCTTCGATCTCATCAGGTAGTTTTTTACCCTCGGCGGAGAAAAACTTGATGCCATTATCATCAAACGGGTTATGCGACGCGGAAATCACGATACCTGCGTCTGCCCGAAAGGTGCGCGTTAAATAGGCGATACCGGGAGTAGGCATCGGCCCCAACAGAGCAACATCAACGCCTGCAGCAGACAAACCTGCCTCTAAGGCAGATTCAAACATATAGCCTGAAATACGCGTGTCTTTACCAATAAGCACCCGAGTAAGACCTTTCTCACGGCGCAATACTTGACCCGCCGCCCAGCCCAGTTTGAGCATAAAATCAGCGGTAATCGGTGACTGGCCAACGGTGCCACGAATACCATCGGTGCCAAAATAACGTCGTGTCATGCATCAAGCTCCTTATTTAACGGCGGCTCGCAACCCTCTTGCAATACCGCCCACGCCATATTAACGGCATCCACCGTTGGCCCTACATCATGCACGCGCAGAATATTCGCCCCGCGCTCAACCGCCATAGCTGCCAACGCCAAGCCACCCGCTAAACGTTCCTCAACGGGTCGGCCCAGCACTTTACCAATCATACTCTTACGTGACATACCAACTAACAGTGGCAGCTCCAACGCCTGTAAAGTATCCATGTACTTTAGCAAGCGTAGGTTGTGCTCAACGGTCTTACCGAAGCCAAAACCGGGATCGATCAATAACCGGCAGCGACGTAACCCAGCAGCCTCACAGGCTGCCACGCGCTCGGCGAGGTAAGCAAAAACGGCACTCTCCACCGGCTGATCATAACTCGGAGACTGCTGCATACTTTGAGGTTCACCTTGGCGGTGCATTAAACATACGGGCAGTCCGCTGGTAGCCGCTGCTGCTAAAGCACCCTCGCGCTCTAGCGCCCGCACATCATTTATCATACCTGCTCCCAATGCGCTCGCTTCCCGCATAACGGCAGCACTACTGGTATCCACCGAGACCAGGGCATCAAGCTCACGCACTAGCGCTTCAATCACTGGCGCCACACGATCTAACTCTTCTTGCTCAGACACAGGAGCAGCACCAGGGCGGGTCGACTCCCCACCCACATCGATCATTGCCGCGCCTTCTGCCAACATACGTTCGGCATGATGCAACGCGCCATCTAATCCAATGTGCTGCCCACCATCAGAAAAAGAGTCGGGAGTCACATTCAGAATACCCATAACCCTGGGGAACGAGAGATCTAACGAATGGCGCCCACAGCGCAAGTGATATGCGCCATTCACTGCCTGACTGGAAGATGAAGGGTCAACTATCGGTTTCATACTGCGGCCTGGTAAAGAAAAGAAACACTGCTGCTTGTGTCTACAGCATAACAAAAAGGCGCCCCATGATGGGACGCCTTTGCTCGTACAGGCTTGTGGTACTTATGGTCCAGCCGGGCCACCCAGCGGATCAGAAGGACGGCGACGGGATTCATCATCATCTTCCTCCCCATCATCACCCGAGACGCCAGAAGGAGCATCATTCCCATCATCTTGAGTCGCCGCAGGCTTATCATCGCCTACCTTCGCGCCACCACCGCCAGTGGAACTTCCATCATCCCAACCTTCCGGCGGACGCGGATCGCGACCTTCCATAATATCTTTCAATTGACTGGCATCGATGGTCTCGTACTTCATCAACGCCTCAGCCATAGCGTCCAGCTTGTCGCGATTATCGTGCAAAATCTGACGCGCCTGCTCGTAGCAGTCATCGATAATTTTGCGCACTTCTTTATCAAGGCGAGTAGTCGTATCGCCAGACTTCATCTTGCTACCGCCCTGCCCTGGGCCACCAAGGAACTGGTGAGACTCATCCTCGTCATACATGATCGGACCCATCTCATCCGACAAGCCCCACTTAGCTACCATGTTGTGGGCAAGCTCGGTCGCGCGCTTAATATCGTTCGACGCACCAGTGGTCACACCATTGGGACCTAGCGTCATCTCTTCGGCAATACGACCACCAAACAGCGAGCAGATTTGACTGAGGATCTGCTGGCGAGAGAGGCTATAACGATCCTCTTCCGGCAGGAACATCGTCACACCCAGCGCCCGGCCGCGCGGAATAATCGTTACCTTGTAGACAGGATCATGCTCAGGCATCACCAAGCCGATAATCGCATGGCCTGATTCGTGATACGCCGTATTCAGCTTCTCTTTATCGGTCATGACCATCGATTTGCGCTCTGCGCCCATCATGATCTTGTCCTTGGCAAGCTCCAGCTCTTCCATGGCAACCAGACGCTTGTTACGACGAGCAGCAAACAACGCCGCCTCGTTGACCAAGTTAGCCAGGTCAGCACCAGAGAAACCTGGCGTACCACGGGCAATTAACTGCGGTTTCACGTCATCAGCCAACGGTACCTTGCGCAGGTGAACGCCCAAGATATGCTCACGACCACGAATATCTGGCAGACCAACCGTCACTTGGCGGTCAAAACGACCAGGGCGTAGCAGCGCCGGGTCAAGTACGTCAGGTCGGTTGGTCGCCGCGATAACGATGATACCTTCATTAGCTTCGAAGCCATCCATCTCAACCAGCAACTGGTTAAGAGTCTGCTCGCGCTCGTCGTTACCACCGCCCATACCAGTACCACGTGAGCGGCCCACTGCATCGATCTCGTCGATAAAGATAATGCAGGGCGCTTGCTTCTTGGCCTGCTCGAACATATCGCGCACCCGAGAGGCACCAACACCTACGAACATTTCAACGAAGTCAGAGCCTGAAATGGAGAAGAAAGGCACTTTGGCTTCACCTGCAATGGACTTAGCCAGCAGCGTTTTACCAGTACCGGGCGGGCCCACCATCAGTACGCCACGAGGAATCATGCCGCCCAGACGCTGAAATTTCGTCGGGTCACGCAGAAAGTCCACCAGCTCCTCAACCTCTTCCTTCGCCTCATCACAGCCCGCCACATCAGCAAAGGTGGTTTTGATCTGATCCTGGGAAAGCAGTTTGGCCTTAGATTTACCAAAGCTCATCGGGCCGCCTTTGCCGCCTCCAGCGCCGCCCTGCATTTGACGCATAAAGAACATGAAGATGGCCAGGATTAGCAAAATCGGGAAGCTGGCAATTAGCAAGCGCGCCCAGATGCTCTGCTGCTGCGGCTCTTTACCGACCACCGTCACATTATTGCTCAACAGATCATCGATCAGCTTAGGATCTTCTGCCGCAGGACGGATGGTTTGGAACTGAGTACCATCCGTACGCTCACCAATGATGGTATAGCCATCAATCGTGACGCTACGTACCTGCTGATTTTGCACCTGCTGCACAAACTGCGAGTAGTTAGTGGTTTGTGGTGCGCTTTCCGTACTGAAATTGTTGAACACTGTCAGTAGAACGGCCGCGATGACCAACCACAGAATCAGGTTCTTCGCCATATCGTTCAAGGGGCTACCCTCATTACAAGAATCCGTCAGTTAACCATTGATACTCAGACCTTACACTAGAGCTCAACGTTCAACCATTGCCAAAGCACATTTGGCTTTGGGCCATCTGTGTCACGTTCGTCCAATGTCCGTAATGTGACACACCTTGCGCCTGCCTGTCTGGCAATCGCAGTGATAAATCTTTGCTATTGCACTAGCTGCCAACACCCTCCAGCACCCAAAAGGTGCACTGAGGTATCGACTGGGGCTGGTTAACCGCGAAACCCTTCAGCCAGAAAGTAGACTTCCCGCGAGCGGGCTCGCGAAGCATCAGGTTTTCTACTCACCACCCGATCAAAACTCCCGCGCAGCTCTTTCAGGTAGGCATCAAACCCTTCACCTTGAAAGACCTTGGCTAAAAAGCGCCCACCAGGCGGTAGCGTTTCTCGGGCTAGCTCTAACGCTAATTCTACCAGATACATGGCTTGTGGCTGATCTATCGCTGCCATCCCACTCATATTGGGGGCCATATCCGACATCACAAGGTCTACACGCCGATTATCCAGACGTTTTAATATCGCCTTGAGCACTGCCTCTTCGGTAAAATCCCCCTGGATAAAGTCAACGCCTGCCAGGGCATCCATCTCTAGTATGTCGGAAGCAATCACCACTCCCTCTGGCCCGACCTTCTCCGCGGCAATTTGACTCCACCCACCAGGGGCGGCACCAAGATCAATTACCGTCATCCCTGGGCGAAACAGCTTATCTTTTTCATTGAGCTCAAGCAGCTTATAACTTGCTCGGGAGCGGTAACCATCCTGCCAACTCTGTTTGACATACTGGTCGTCAAAATGCTCCTTTTTCCAGTTATTGCTGGTTTTACTGACTGAATGTTTACGACCTGGGGGCTTTTGCTGCATGTGGGAATCTGGCACTGGTATAAGAGATGGGCGCATTTACGCGATTGCTTTCACTTAGCGGCATTTCACCGTAAGATGGAACGTTAAGCGCTAACCGGGATACCGCAAGATACCATGAGCTTGTCACAGGCACAAAAGAAAGCATTTCGTAGCATTGGCCACCATCTTAACCCAGTGGTCACCGTTTCTGAGAACGGCGTCTCCGAAAACCTGCTCGCAGAACTCAGCCGCGCGCTCGATGATCACGAGCTAATCAAAGTGAAGCTCGCCCTGCCCGAGCGCGATGACCGTGCTGCCATGATCAACGAGCTACTGGACAACAGCAAGGCAGAGCTGGTGCAAACCATTGGCAAAATGGCGCTACTCTATCGTCGCAACCCAAAGGCCAACCCGAAGCTTTCCAACGTTACCCGCTTCGAAGGCCACCACGGTCGGCACTAACTCTCCCAGAGCGTGCTGCTGAACGTAAGCAATGCAAAAAGCCCGAGACAGTTAACTGCCTTGGGCTTTTTAATGCGCCAATAAAAATACCAAGGCACGGGCGCGGTGCTATAACACACCGGCACCCGCTGCCCGGCAATAGCGCTACGCTAGAGGTGTTCCACGCTTTCTACTTCATACTCAACATCGCCACCAGGGGTCTTCACCACCACAACATCGCCCTCTTCCTTACCAATTAACGCACGGGCAATTGGCGAGGTTACCGAAATACGGCCCTCTTTAATATTGGCCTCGTCCTCACCCACAATGCGGTAAGTAACACTCGCATCGCTATCCAGATTTAGCAGCGATACGGTCACGCCAAAAATCACCTTGCCCGTATTCGGCAGCTTAGTGACATCAATTACTTGAGCGCCGGAAAGCTTACTCTCAATTTCCTGAATACGACCTTCAATAAACCCCTGCTGCTCGCGGGCTGCGTGATACTCGGCGTTCTCTTTAAGGTCGCCGTGTTCACGCGCTTCAGCGATAGCAGCGATCACCTGAGGGCGCGCCTCACCCTTCAGATGGGCGAGCTCATCACGAAGGTTTTTTTCTCCCGCAACCGTCATCGGGACCTTGTTCATTGCGTTGCTCCTGCATGCAGATCCTGAAGGCGCCGCACCGTAATCTCCCTACCGTACTCAAGCGCCATGCAAACAGCATTAGCGCCCGCCAAGGTGGTCGCATAGGGCACCTTGCGCGCGAGAGCAGTACGGCGAATCACCGAAGAGTCGTTAATAGCCTGGCGACCTTCGGTTGTGTTCACAATGTAGGCGATTTCGTCGTTCTTAAGCAGATCGACGATATGGGGACGGCCTTCGTAGACTTTATTGACGTGCTCCACCTCCAGCCCAGCAGCTTCAAGTGCCGCTGCAGTGCCACGTGTTGCACATAATGTGAAGCCTAATGTTAACAGAGAACGAGCAACTTCGATAATCCCCTGCTTATCCGGCTCACGCACTGACAGGAACGCTTTACGGTCACCCTCTAGTGATGGAATAGCTTCGCCTGCGCCTAGCTGCGCCTTGAAGAAGGCTTCAGCAAACGTATCGCCTGAGCCCATCACTTCGCCGGTCGACTTCATCTCAGGAGAGAGAATCGGGTCTACACCTTGGAACTTATTGAACGGGAACACCGCTTCCTTGACGCTATAGAAATGCGGCACGATTTCGCGCTCAAAACCCTGCTCAGCCAGCGTTTTACCGGCCATGCAGCGCGCAGCGATCTGCGCCAGAGAGGTGCCAATGCACTTAGATACAAAAGGCACTGTACGCGAAGCACGGGGGTTGACCTCAATCACGTAGATCTCGCCATCCTGCCAGGCGAGCTGCACGTTCATTAAGCCTTTCACGCCCAGCTCAACAGCCATCTGCTTAACCTGGTCGCGCATTTTATCCTGTACATCAGCAGGCAACGAGTAAGGCGGCAATGCACAGGCAGAGTCACCTGAGTGGACGCCCGCTTGCTCGACGTGCTGCATGATGCCGCCAATTACAACCTGGTGGCCATCCGATACTGCATCGATATCGACCTCTACCGCCGCACTTAGGAAGTGATCAAGCAGCACTGGCGAGTCGTTGGAAACTTTCACTGCATGGGTCATGTAGTTTTCAAGCTCGGAGGCGTCGTAGACGATCTCCATGGCCCGACCACCCAATACATAGCTAGGGCGTACCACCAGCGGATAACCAATCACCTCCGCCTTGGAGAAAGCTTCTTCAAAGCTACGGGCAGTAGCATTGGGCGGCTGCTTCAAGCCAAGCTTGTCGATCATTACTTGGAAGCGCTCACGATCTTCGGCACGGTCGATAGCGTCCGGCGTGGTACCAATAATCGGCACACCAGCCGCCTCTAGCTCGCGGGCCAATTTCAGTGGCGTTTGGCCACCGAACTGGACAATGACACCCACTGGCTTCTCTTTATCAGCGATTTCGAGCACGTCTTCTAGCGTCACCGGCTCAAAGTAGAGGCGGTCAGAGGTGTCGTAGTCGGTAGAGACAGTTTCCGGATTACAGTTAACCATGATGGTTTCATAACCGTCATCGCGCATGGCAAAGGCGGCGTGAACACAGCAGTAATCGAACTCGATACCTTGACCGATACGGTTCGGGCCACCACCAAGCACCATAATTTTCTGGCGGTCAGACACCTCCGCTTCACACTCCTCTTCGTAAGTGGAGTACATGTACGCGGTGTCGGAGGCAAATTCAGCAGCACAGGTGTCGACACGCTTATAAACCGGACGAATGCCCGCTGCCTGACGTGTTTTACGGAATTCTTTTTCGGTCACACCCAACAATTTGGCTAAGCGTGCATCACCGAAACCTTTGCGCTTGAGCTGATAAAGTTCACGGGCTGAGAAGTCGGCCAAGGAGCGCTGGGCAACGGCATTCTCGGTCAGCACTAAGTCTTCAAGCTGCACCAGGAACCAAGGGTCAATATTGGTCAGCGCAAACACTTCATCGACGCTCATGCCTGAACGCATCGCGTCCGCCACGTAGAAGATACGCTCGGCGCCAGCGGCCTGCAGCTCGCCCTGGATGATCGCCATGTTATCTGGCGTGAAGTCGGTAATGATCGGATCAAGACCATCGTTACCGGTTTCCAGGCCGCGCAGCGCTTTCTGCAGTGACTCCTGGAAGGTACGACCAATCGCCATCACCTCACCCACGGACTTCATTTGGGTGGTCAGACGGTCATTGGCCTGAGGGAATTTCTCAAAGGTAAAACGTGGAATCTTGGTAACCACGTAGTCGATGGATGGCTCGAAAGATGCAGGTGTGCGGCCACCGGTAATATCGTTTTGCAGCTCATCCAGGGTATAGCCAATCGCCAGTTTGGCAGCGATTTTAGCAATCGGAAAACCGGTCGCCTTGGAGGCCAACGCCGAGGAGCGCGACACCCGGGGGTTCATTTCGATAACCACCAGACGCCCGGTTTTCGGGTCCATACCGAACTGAACGTTGGAGCCACCGGTCTCTACACCAATCTCGCGCAGAACCGCGAGGCTGGCATCACGCATGATCTGATACTCTTTATCGGTCAGCGTTTGTGCCGGGGCCACGGTGATGGAGTCACCGGTGTGCACCCCCATGGGGTCGAAGTTCTCAATCGCGCAGACGATGATGCAGTTATCGTTTTTATCGCGGACAACCTCCATCTCATACTCTTTCCAACCCAGCAGCGACTCATCAATCAGCAGCTCATGGTTATTGGAAAGCTCGAAACCGCGGGTACAGATTTCTTCGAACTCTTCCTTGTTGTACGCCACACCGCCGCCAGAGCCACCCATGGTGTATGACGGGCGAATAATGGTCGGAAAACCCAGCTCCGCCTGAATCTCCCACGCCTCATCCATGGTGTGCGCAACTTTCGCTTTCGGGCACTCTAAACCAATACGCTTCATGGCCTGATCAAACAGATCACGGTCTTCCGCCATATTAATCGCATCGGCATTGGCACCAATCATCTCAACACCGTACTTTTCCAGCACGCCGTGATGATCCAGCTCCAACGCGCAGTTCAGTGCGGTCTGGCCACCCATCGTGGGCAGAATGGCATCTGGGCGCTCAGCTTCAATAATTTTTTCCACCGCCTGCCAGGTAATCGGCTCGATGTAGGTGGCATCGGCCATAGCGGGGTCGGTCATGATGGTAGCCGGGTTGGAGTTAACCAAAATAACCCGGTATCCCTCCTCGCGCAGCGCTTTACACGCCTGGGCGCCGGAGTAGTCGAATTCGCAGGCCTGGCCGATAACGATCGGGCCAGCACCAATGATAAGAATGCTCTTGATATCAGTACGCTTTGGCATAACGGTTCCCGCAAAAATAGGTGACGATGAGCAACAAAAAACGGCGTTACGTGGCGACAATAAGGCGCAGTGTCAGCGGCGCTAAGTTAACGACGCGCCAGCATCATGGCGACAAAGCGATCAAACAGCGGCGCCACGTCGCGTGGGCCAGGGCTGGCTTCCGGGTGCCCCTGGAAGCTAAACGCCGGGCGGTCAGTACGCTCAATCCCTTGTAGCGTGCCATCAAACAGCGAACGATGTGTTGCACGCACATTGGCGGGCAGGGTCGCTTCATCGGCAGCAAAGCCGTGGTTTTGGCTGGTGATCATCACCGTACCGGTGTCTAAATCTTGCACCGGGTGGTTAGCACCGTGGTGGCCATGGCTCATCTTGACGGTTTTTGCACCGGAGGCTAGCGCCAGCAACTGGTGACCAAGACAGATACCAAATACCGGGATATTGGTTTCCAGCACTTCCTGGATTGCTTTGATAGCGTAGTCGCAAGGCTCTGGGTCACCCGGGCCGTTAGCCAGGAAGACCCCATCTGGATTCATCGCCAACACCTCAGCTGCGGGCGTTTGTGCTGGCACTACCGTTAGACGGCAACCACGAGCAGCAAGCATGCGTAGAATGTTGAACTTCACCCCGTAATCAAACGCCACCACATGATAGGGCCGCTCGGCCTTTCCATCAGGGCCGGCAGCATCGGCATAACCTTCGCCCAAGGTCCATTCGCCTTCCGTCCACTCGTAAGCCTCTTTACATGACACTTCTTTGGCCAGGTCCATCCCCTTCAAACCAGGAAACGCCTTCGCCGCCGCCAGCGCCCGCTCTACCGCGTCATCGCCCTCTGCATCTGCTCCCGCCAGAATCGCGCCATTTTGTGCACCTTTATCGCGCAGAATGCGCGTTAAGCGACGGGTATCGATATCCGCAATGCCCAGCACATTTTGGCTTTTCAGATAGTCAGAAAGCGTTTGCTCGGATCGAAAACTGCTGGCCATCAGCGGTAGATCACGAATCACCAAGCCCGCCGCCGCAATTGATGCGGACTCTACATCTTCCGAATTAATGCCAGTGTTGCCAATATGGGGATAGGTAAGCGTAACGATTTGGCGAGTATAAGAGGGGTCAGTGAGGATTTCCTGGTAGCCGGTCATGGCTGTATTGAACACCACCTCACCGCGTGTGACGCCCTCCGCGCCAATGGCTGTACCGTGAAATACACTGCCATCTTCCAGGGCCAATATCGCAGGTTTGCTCAATGCGGGGTTATTCAAGACAAGTTCTCCCATGCTGGTGGGAGCCTGTGGGCGCAGGCTCGGCGATCCGGTTTGTCGGCGTTTGCGTGCAAACGTCGGGTCGTAAAAAAGCGGGACGAAGCCGATAATAAAAAATCGGTTTCATCCCGCTTGTTGTTCTCTTCCATGGTAAGTGGCCATGGCGCAGCGCTTAGCTGACTATTTTTCTAACCTAGGCCAGTGCAACAAGCGCGGTGCTTTTTCTACAGAGCTTTTTCTACAGAGCTTTTTCCGCAGAACTCCCTCGCAGAGTTTTTCCTGAAGAACACCCTCTTTTCTGAAGAGCATCTCGTCAGCACCTTCTCTACAGGTTATTCGCTCGCTCAATGCAGATATTTTGCTGCTTTTCTGCAGCCACTGGGCCAAAATTTTTGGAATGTTACAGGATTTATCGACCTTAGGCTAGGCCTAAAAGCACAGATCACGCTAAACGATCCTCCCCTCTCTCCTGGCATTGACTTCTGACCATTGACCCGTGCGGAAATCTTCGTCGAACGGAATAAATCTAGTATACAAAATTAATATATTTAGTTGCCTTATAGAGCGCTTTTTGTCTACGCTTGCAAATATTGACCAAATGGTCAAACTCGTTTTGTTCGATAGCTCACTCAATAACTACAAAGAGAATATCGTCATGCCACAAAGCCCTACGCCGTATTCCGGCTCCTCCCCCGTCCCGGCAACAACTGCCTTGGATAACTACTTCAATGTCAGCCGCCGCGGCTCCTCGGTGAAGACCGAAGTGCTTGCAGGCATCGCTACTTTTCTGGCTGGGATGTATATCATCGTGGTCAACCCAGCAGTCCTATCCGATGCTGGCATTCCCTTTTCGGCAGCCCTTTCCGCCACAGTAGTCATCAGCTTTTTTAGTAGCCTGGCCATGGGCCTGTATGCCCGAAACCCAATTTTGGTCGCACCAGGCATGGGCATGAACGCGCTTTTCACCTATACCCTGGTGCTTGGCGCAGGGTTATCGTGGGAAGTTGCTCTGGGCTGTGTGTTCTGGTCGGGGGTATTGTTCGCGGTACTGGCAATGTTCAACGTTCGTGAAGCTATCATCGAGGCCATTCCCGCCTCATTGCGCTACGCCATCACCTGTGGCATCGGCCTGTTTATCACTTTTATTGGGCTCAAAAATGCCGGGTTCATCGTTGCCAACCCAGCGACCCTTATTAGCCTCGGCGACCTGAATGCAAGTCTCGTCACCTTCTTCATTGGCCTGATGGTCACAGCGATATTGGTGATTCGCGGCTTCAATGGCGCTCTGATCCTGGGCATCGCCCTAACCACCCTACTGGCGGCCCCTATGGGCCGGTTGTGGAGTGACGAAGTATTGGTGGCTTGGCAAGGGCTGGCCTCATGGCCGGATTTCTCGGCTGTGATGAAGGTCGATATTCTAGGCGCCCTAAAGGTAGCTTACTTACCGTTTATCTTTGTGATGCTGTTCACTAACTTCTTCGACTCGCTGTCCTGCTTCATGGCCCTGTCCGAGTCTGCTGACCTCAAGGATGCCAACGGCAATCCACGCAACCTTAAGCGCTCCATGACTGTAGATGCCTTTGCGTCAATGATTGCAGCTCCTCTCGGCACCAGCGCGGCACAGACGTTTATCGAATCCGGTGCTGGCGTCGCCCAGGGTGGCCGTACCGGACTCACTGCAGTAGTTATTGGCGTGCTATTCCTGCCCTTCCTGTTCCTCTCGCCACTGCTCTCCTTGGTCCCTAGCATTGCGACTGCCCCAGCCCTGGTACTGGTAGGGCTGTTTATGATGGCCCCCATTGGCAAAATCGACTGGAGCCGCCTTGAAGAGGCTTTCCCTGCATTTCTGGCCATCATCTTAATGCCACTGACTTACTCCATCACCCTTGGTATCGCCTTTGGTTTTATCAGTTTTGTACTAATCCGACTCGCCACCGGCAAGCTGAACGAGATTAAGCCCGCTATGTGGGTATCGGCCCTGTTAGCGGTGGTCATGTTGCTGACGGCATAGTTGTTGCTGACGGCATAAATGGTTGGTTAATAACTAAATAGCGAATAACAACATAACAGGTAGAACTATGATTAACTTTTACCTCAATGGACAACCGCAGCGCGTCGCCGCGGATGCCCACCTCAGCGTCTTGGAGCTGTTGCGCGAACAACTTCACCTGACCGGTACCAAGGAAGGCTGTGCCTCTGGTGACTGCGGTGCCTGCACTGTGGCCATCGGCGCCCCTGATGCCACTGGTGAGCTGCGCTACCACAGCGCCAACGCGTGCATCATGCCGGCCCATCAACTTCAAGGCTGCCACTTGGTAACCGTAGAGGGCTTGGCGGATGGCCAGGAGCGCCTACATCCTGCCCAGACAGCCATGGTTGAATGCCACGGTAGTCAGTGTGGTTTCTGCACACCAGGCATCGTGATGTCACTGTTTACGCTCCACGAAGAACAGCATCGGCACCCTGCTCCGCTCGCTACTGCATTTAGCTCCGAACGCCTGGAAGCAGCCCTTGGCGGTAACCTGTGCCGCTGTACTGGCTATCGCCCCATCCGCGATGCAGCACTGGCCATGAACAAGATTGATGGCCACCGCCCAGCTTGGCTGGATAAAACCTGGGATGACGCGCTGGATAACCAGCACCCGGCCAATCAACTGGCTGTAGATGCCAGCCATTTCCACCAGCCCCGCCGACTGGGCGAACTGGTCCGCCTGCGTGCAGCCCACCCGGAGGCACGCTTGGTCGCTGGCGGCACCGACCTGTGGCTTGAGGCCACTCAGCACCTGACAGACTTCCCACGGGTCATTGATACCACGCGAGTAGATGAGCTCCAGCGTATCGAACAAGGCCAGGATACCGACGGGCGCTCCGGCTGGTGGATCGGTGCCGCCGTCACCTATGCCCGCCTGGAGCCTCTGCTCAAGCACGAATACCCAACCTTCGCCCACCTGCTTCACCGCCTCGGCTCAGCCCAGGTACGCAATCGCGGCACACTGGGAGGCAACGTGGCCAACGCATCACCCATCGGCGACACGCCACCGGTACTGCTGGCCCTCGATGCCCAGCTACGCCTTGCCGGCCCTAAAGGAACCCGCGAAATTGCCGCCACCGACTTCTTCCTTGATTACAAGAAGACCGATCTGGGCGCAGATGAAGTCTTAAGCACGATCTTTATTCCCGAGCCCCAGGCGGGCCGCCCACTTAAGGTATGGAAACTCTCGAAGCGCCGCGAAGATGATATTTCTGCTGTGCTTGGTGCTTTTGCCTGGCATCTGGAGGATGGCTGCCTGCGTGATGTACGTTTGGCATTCGGCGGCATGGCTGGCATACCGGCCCGAGCCCGAGCTGCCGAGGCCGCACTCGAAGGATGTCCACCATCACCAGCCGTTTTCGAGTCTGCATGCAAGGCCCTGACCAGTGACTTCTCACCAATGAGCGATGTGCGCGGCAGTGCCGATTACCGCTCTAGATCCGCCAGCGCGCTGCTTGAACGCCTACGCCTAGTCATCGCCTCACCTACTTCCCCCCAGGCACAAACTCAGGAGGTGATGCTACATGCGTACGCTCACTGATTTATCAGAGTCTCAGACCGAACAGAAAAAGTCTCAGCCTGAAAAAAACTCAGGTAGCTCTTTCTCAGGTAGCTCTTTCTCAGGGGCTTCGGCCCACCACGAGAGTGCGATCAAGCATGTCACCGGGCGCGCGGCTTATATTGATGATTTGGCCCTTCCGGCCGATGCCCTGCACCTAGCCGTGGGCCTCTCGCCTGTTGCCCATGGCCGCATCACCCAGATGGATCTGGAAGCCGTACGATCCGCCCCTGGCGTGGTGGACGTTATTAGCGTGGCAGACGTACCAGGCCATACCGATATCGGCCCAGTGTTCCCAGGGGATCCCATCATGGCCGACGGTGAAGTGCTCTATGCCGGCCAAGTGCTGTTCGCCGTGGCGGCCAACAGCCACCGTGCTGCCCGTCAGGCAGTTAACAAGGCCATCGTCGAGATCGAAGAACGCCCTGCTAGCCTCAACCCCGTGGCCGCTGTCGAGGCCGGTGATCTAGTACGCCCTACCCACCAGCAAATCAGTGGAGACTGGGAGAAAGCCCTCGACAATGCTGCCATTGTCATTACCGGCGAGCAGTTCGTTGGTGGCCAGGAACACTTCTACCTGGAAGGGCAGGCTTGCGTTGTTCACCCCAGCGAGGACGAAGGTGTCGTGGTCCATACCTCGAACCAACATCCCAGTGAGACGCAGAAGCTGGTCGCCGAGGTACTCGGCATCCCCTTGCATGCGGTCACTGTCGAGACACGGCGCATGGGTGGCGGCTTCGGTGGCAAAGAGACGCAGGCCTCCCCCTGGGCCTGCCTGGCCGCCTTGATCGCCAGGCGCACCGGGCGCAGCTGCCGCTTCCGATTATCGCGGGTCGATGACATGCGCGTGACCGGAAAACGCCACCCCTTTCATAATCGCTACCGTCTCGGCGTCGATGCCCATGGCGTGATCCTGGGTGGCGATATCAATGTGATCGGCGATTGTGGTTACTCTCCAGATCTTTCCGATGCCATCGTCGATCGCGCCATGTTCCACTCGGATAACGCATACTCCCTCGGTGAGGTTCGCGTCACCGGTCACCGCGCCCGCACCCATACCGCCTCTAACACGGCCTTCCGCGGTTTCGGTGGCCCCCAAGGCATGATGGTGATCGAAGCGGCAATGGAAGACATCGCACGCCGTATGGGTGAGGATCCACTGACTGTGCGCAAGCGCAATTTCTACCGCGACGGGCGCAATACCACCCACTACGGCCAGACAGTGGATCAGACCGCTCTCTTGCATGAGCTAGTCGAGCAACTCGAAATCTCGAGTGACTACTGGCAACGGCGCAAGACGATCCGAGAGTTCAACGCCCAGAGCCCTGTGATTCGCAAAGGCCTAGCACTGACCCCGGTAAAATTCGGTATTTCCTTCACCGCCCAGCACCTCAACCAAGCTGGTGCGCTACTTCACGTCTATACCGACGGCAGTGTGATGATCAACCACGGCGGCACCGAGATGGGCCAGGGCCTACATACCAAGATCTGCCAGGTGGTGGCGCGGGAGCTGGGGCTGGACCTGGAGAAGGTGCGCATCACCGCCACACGCACCGACAAGGTGCCCAACACCTCACCCACCGCAGCCTCCAGCGGCACCGACCTAAATGGCCAAGCAGCCCGTGATGCAGCGCTCAAACTCAAGACACGGCTCTATGACTTTGCCGCCGAGCACTATCACCTCGACCGCGAAGCCATGCGTATGGAAAATGGTTATTTGGTCACAGGCCTTGGGGAAAGTGAACACCGCATTGCCTGGGGAGAGCTGGTCCAGGCTGCCTATCTATCGCGCGTCTCGCTGTCGGAAAAAGGCTTCTACGCCACGCCATTGATCCATTACGACCGTGCCAACGGCAACGGTCGGCCTTTCTATTACTACGCTTTCGGCGCTGCCGTGGCTGAAGTCTCGGTGGATACCTTGAGCGGTGAATACCAGGTAGATCGCGTCGACATTCTTCATGACGTAGGCGACTCCCTTAACCCAGCCATCGATATCGGCCAAGTCGAAGGCGGCTTCGTTCAGGGGATGGGCTGGTTAACCAGCGAGGAGCTGAAATGGAATGACCGCGGCCAGCTGATCTCAAACGGCCCAGCCACCTACAAGATCCCGACCTACGGCGACCTCCCTCCAACCTTCAACGTCAGCCTGATGGAAGGGCATCCCAATTCCATGGCCAGCATTTATCGCTCCAAGGCGGTGGGTGAACCTCCCTTTATGCTCGGCATATCGGTATGGGCGGCACTGCGTGACGCCCTGGCCAGCCTCAGCGGATACACCCAGGCGGTGCGTCTGGACACTCCGGCCACTCCTGAGCGAGTCATGGCCGCAGCCGAAGCGGCACGCATCAATCTGCGCCATGCCGCCGACGGAGGACAAAGTAATGGCCACTAAGCTCCCCTCTCTAAAATTATCTTCAGGAGCCACACCGTGAATGAAGAGCAAGGACAATACCTGAAACAAGAGCAAGAGCATGCCTGGTTGATACGTGCACGCATCTTGAGTTTCGATGCCGACCCAGGCGATGGTGATACTCCACGAGATGGCAGCGTTGTCTACCACCAGGATGGCGCCCTGTGGTGGGCTGACGGCCGCATTCAGGGCATTGGCGACTACCGTGACCTGGCCCCTCAACTGCCTGCAGATGTCAGCGTCATCGACCAGCGTGACAAACTGATCATGCCGGGCTTCATTGACAGCCATGTCCACTACGTCCAACTCGACATCATGGCCTCCTATGGCCGCCAATTGCTGGACTGGCTGAATGATTACACCTTTCCCGAGGAGTGTCGCTTTGCCCAGCGCGCACATGCCGACAACATGGCCGAAGCTTTTCTCAAAGAGCTGATGCGCGTCGGAACTACCTCAGCCCAAGTATTTTGCTCAAGCCACCCCAATTCGGTAGATGCCTTCTTCAGTGCTTCCCAGCGCCGCGGTCTATGCATGCTCGCAGGCAAGGTACTGATGGATCGCCACGCACCGGCAGCACTTACCGATCAGACCCTCGGCGGTATCCGCGATACTGAACGCTTGATCAGCGACTGGCACGGCACCGACCGTCTCGGCTACAGCGTCACGCCACGCTTTGCCCCCACTTCAACTCGCGCCCAGCTGGATGCTGCCGGCGGCCTACTACGCAACGATGGCAGCCTATGGCTGCAAACCCACTTATCGGAAAACCTAGGCGAGTTGGACTGGGTAGCTGAACTGTTTCCGGAAAGCCGTGACTACCTTGAGGTTTACGAGCAGTCCGGTCTGGTGGGCCCACGTAGTACCTTCGCCCACGGAATCCATCTGGACGACGGAATGCGCAAGCGACTGGCCGACCGCAGTGCCAATATCGCTTTCTGCCCAAGTTCCAATCTATTTCTCGGCAGCGGACTGTTCGACCGCCGTGCAGCGCAGGACATAGGACTGAACCTGACCCTGGCCAGCGATATTGGGGCCGGCACCGACCTTTCCGGCCTAGCCACCCTCAAGGCGGGTTATCAGGTAGGGCAACTACTCGGTCAGCCACTTACTGCCTGGTCAGGCTTCCATGCTCTGACCAGAGGCAATGCCATCTCGCTGTCACTAGATGACCGCATAGGCCGCTTCGCGCCGGGCATGGATGCCGATTTCGTTGTCATCGACCTGTCAGCCTCACCGCTGATGGCAAGGCGTATGGCCAGATGCGAGAGCTTGGCAGAAGAGCTATTCACCCTGATGATGCTAGGTGACGACCGAGCCATCTTTGAAACCTGGGCAGGGGGACGGTTACAACATCGCCGCCAGGATTGAAGCAAGGCTCAGCGCACATGGAGCAATACAATTACTCCAGGCCTAACACATCCTGCATGTCGTAACGGCCGTGCGCTTGGTCTGCGACCCAGCGGGCGGCACGTACGGCCCCTTTGGCAAACGTCATGCGGCTGGAGGCTTTATGGGTAATTTCGATACGCTCGCCTTCTGTGGCAAACATTACTGTGTGTTCACCAACGATGTCGCCAGCGCGCACTGTGGCAAAGCCGATCTCTTTGTCGGTGCGCGGGCCACACTGTCCTACCCGCTCAAACACACCGTGCTCTTTTAGCGTGCGGCCGATGCTTTCTGCAACCACTTCACCCATCTTAATAGCCGTGCCAGAGGGCGCATCTACTTTATGGCGATGGTGTGCTTCGATAACTTCGATATCATAGCCTTCGTCACCCAACGCTTTAGCAGCGGTTTCCAGCAATTTAAGGGTGAGGTTAACGCCCACGCTCATATTCGGCGCGAATACCATTGCCACTTTGTCACGGTAGCTATCAAGCTCGGCCAGCTCGTCATCGCTCATACCGGTGGTGCCAATCACGATGCGTTTACCGTGTTCAGCGCAGAAGGCTAAATTAGCCAGCGTTACCTGGGGCGCGGTGAAGTCGATCAGTACATCGAAGTCGTCCGCTATCGCACTTAACGAATCCACCGCCACCACGCCACGCTTACCAACGCCTGCCAATTCACCAATATCCGCACCGGCCAGAGAACTACCCGGCTCAACAATCCCCCCAGCTAGCGAGGCACCCGCCTCCTGCTCAACCGCGTTTACTAACGTGCGGCCCATACGGCCAGCTACGCCTACAATGGCAATTCGGGTCATGGAAACTCCTGCGCACGCGCCGTTCGGCATCAATCTTGAGAAAAAATCAGGGATAGAAAAGTGACTGCGATTATAACAGACCCCCCTTAGCGATGCGGCGCTAAAGGCAGTCCTATATATCATCCAAATTAGTTTTCCCAGACGATTTCTAACGGCTCGTCTTTTGCCATACGCACTAAGTGGCTCTCCACCACACCCTCCAACTGATCCAGATGCTCCTCTTCCAGAGTCTCGATAGACACCAGCAGCCGCTCGGGCTCAGCGCGCATTAGGCAGGCACCGGTTGAAAACGTAATGGTGGCCTGCTGATCACTCTGCTCTACCTCCAGCTTATGCGCCCAATGCTTGCAAAGACGGTTTATCAAACGCTCAGCAGAAGGCGTAGCAATTTCGGCACGAGATAAAGGCATAGGTCTACTCCAAAATATAAATACTTACGGGCTATTTCTTACTGCCATGTTTTAAGGGGCATGTCTTAAGGGACATGTTATGTGGGCTATTTCTCACTGACGAGCAAGAGGCAGCCAAAACATTGGCGCCGAGCACTAAAAATAGCATATACAGATAGCGCCCAAACGTTAATAAGTTACAATACTAACTGCGTCTCAATCCCAACGAAACCACAATACGCCAGCAATGCCAATCTTCTATTAACCTCTATCGATCAACGAGTAAGCAATGCTCAATTCACTACGCTTAAAGCCATGCTTCAAAATACGCTTCAACATGCTGCTTGGCACGCTCATGGCCCTTGGATGCTGCACAACGGCTGTAGCTGACGCTATTACCATCACCGATATCGCTGGCCGCCAAGTCACCCTATCCGCCCCGGCTGAGCGGGTCATTCTAGGAGAAGGGCGACAAATTTATCTGCTTGGCTTACTCGAACCAGAAGACCCTTTCGCCCATGTGGTCGGCTGGCGCGAAGACTTTTCACAGGCAGCCCCCGATAACTACGCCCGTTACGCCGAGCGCTTCCCAGAAATTGAAGCGATACCGACCTTCGGGGGCTTTAAGGACGGCACCTTTGATGTGGAGCAGGCCGCCGCGCTTAACCCAGACGTGGTACTGATGAATATCGAAGCAAAAGCAGCGACGGAAGACGCCGCTTACGACGAAAAACTGGCACAGCTCGGCATTCCCATCATCTATGTAGACTTTCGGGAAGACCCGATTGAGAACACAATTCCCTCCATGCGGATCATCGGCCAAATCATGGACGATGAAGAAGCAGCAGAAGCCTTCATCGAGTTTGCTGAGTCTCAACTGGCACGGGTAACGGATGTGCTTGCCGAGGCCAACCCCGAGCGCCCAAGCGTATTTATTGACCGTGCAGGTGGTTATTCCGACGAGTGCTGCATGAGCTTCGGGCCGGCCAACTTTGGTGAATATGTCACCCTGGCAGGCGGCACCAACATTGCCGAAGGCATTATTCCCAACAGCTTCGGCAACCTGAATCCTGAACAGATTATTGCCGCTAATCCCGACCACGTGGTTGTCACCGGCGGTAACTGGGACGCTTATGTGCCTGGTGGCGCCTGGGTCGATATGGGGCCTGGCGCCGATATGCAACGCGCACGCACTAAGCTTACTGCATTGACCAAGCGCACCGCGATGACTGGTATTGATGCAGTGGAGTCAGCTAATTTTCACGCTATTTGGCATCAATTTTATAACAGCCCCTACTACTTCGTGGCTGTTCAACAGCTAGCCAAGTGGCTACACCCTGAGCTATTTACCGACCTAGATCCCAACGCCACGATGCAGGAGCTCCACGAGCACTTCCTACCCATCGACTATGAGCCCGGCTACTGGATATCGCTCAATGACGACTAACACTGGGGTGACAGAAACAGAGGTGGCAGAAACCAGGATGACAGAAACCCTGTCACGAGGGCGAGCTTTCTATCATAGCCAGGTTTTCCGCCGCCAAATGATATTGGCGGGGCTGGTTCTTGCGCTGTTTTTTAGCCTTTGCGTCGACCTGGCGCTTGGGCCAGCCCGCTATAGCCTGGGCGAAGTGATCGCGGCGCTTTTTACGCCGGATAGCGTCAGCCAGCAAGCACGAGTGATTGTGTGGGAAATCCGCATGCCGGTGGCGCTGATGGCACTGGTTGTCGGGGCTAGTCTGTCGGTGGCTGGTGCGCAGATGCAAACCATTTTAAGCAACCCTCTTGCCAGCCCATTCACCCTGGGCATCTCTGCAGGTGCCAGCTTTGGCGCGGCGCTCGGACTTGCTTTTGGTGTGGCAATTATTCCAGCCGCTATCGAATTTGTGGTGCCCATCAACGCCTTTGTGATGGCCATGTTCACCGCCTTTTTAATCCACGCCTTAAGCTTGCGCCGTGGCGTTACGGTGGAGACCATAATCCTGCTAGGCATCGCCATGGTGTTTATCTTTAATTCCTTAATGGCACTGATCCAGTTCTTCGCCAGCCAAGAGGCGGTATCCGCGGTGGTATTTTGGACCATGGGAAGCTTAACCAAAGCGACCTGGCCCAAGTTCTGGATCGCTCTAAGCATCCTTGCATTGTCGATGCCGCTGCTTGCCCGCCATGGCTGGGCACTAACCGCTATGCGCCTGGGCGATGCTAAAGCCGAGAGCATGGGTGTGAACCCACGAGCGCTACGCTTGGAAGTGCTGGTATTGGTATCACTGCTCGCTGCCATCTCAGTGGCATTTGTAGGCACCATTGGCTTTATTGGCTTAGTGGGGCCACATATCGCTCGCATTTTGCTGGGTGAGGATCAACGCTTTTTCCTACCAGGCTCTGCCCTGTGTGGTGCACTGATACTCTCCGTTGGCTCGGTTATCTCCAAAATCATTATCCCCGGCACCATCGTTCCCATTGGCATTATCACCTCGCTGGTGGGGATTCCCTTCTTTCTATTTCTGGTACTTAACCATAAGAAGGCCTCATGGTAACCCTACAGTTGAACCGCGTATCCGCCCGTTATGGGCGCCGCTCTATTTTGGAAGAGATCACTACGCCCTGCTTCCAGGGCGGGCAAATGGTGGCACTACTGGGCCCTAACGCGGCAGGCAAATCAACGCTTTTTCGCCGTGTGTTAGGGCTGTTAAAAGGCGAGGGCGAGGTGATTATCAGCGGCACCAGTGCCGAGCGCCCAGTGGCTTATATGCCCCAGGACACCGGTGCCAGGGCGGTATTGACGGTGTATGAATCGGTGCTTTTGGCCCGCATGCAGGGGCGTGGATTAAAAGTACAGCCCGACGATTTAGCGCAGGTTGACCGTGCATTGGAAGAGCTCAGCATCACGGTGCTTGGCGAGCGAGATATTGGTGACCTAAGCGGCGGACAGCGCCAGTTGGTCAGCGCTGCCCAGGCCCTGGTGCAGGAGCCCGAAATTCTGATGCTGGATGAACCCACCTCGGCACTCGACCTTAACCGCCAAATTAGTCTTTTGACGGTTCTGCGCAGACTAGCCGACGAGCGTCAGATGCTGATATTGGTAGCACTCCACGACCTGGGGCATGCGCTACGCTTCACTGACGCCGCCATGCTGCTTGAAAGTGGCCGCTTAATTGCCTGCGGCCCCACCGCTGAGGTGATCACCCCTGCACGGCTACGCCAGGTCTATCACGTAGCAGCGCGTATCGAGTCCTGCTCAAAGGGCCAGCCTCAGCTCATCGTCGAAGCAGCCATTTAACCCTTAACCTAAGTCGCCGTCCTTCCATCGCTGCTAACGCGACTCCGCTCAACATCAGCGGTAGTGCTAGCAGAAAGGCACTGGATACCGGCGATCCAAATAGCACCCAGTCAGCCAGCACAGGCCACACCAAAGCTATATATTCGAAAGGCGCCAAACGCGATGCCTCAGCGTAACGCAGGGCTAAGGTCATCGCGATATGGGCGGCGCCACCAAACAGGCCAGATAACACCAATAGCGCAAACTCGACTCGGGTAAGTGATGCCCAGCCCAACGGAAGTGTTGCCAGCCCTGCCAGCGCTGCAACCACAATAAAATAGAAGGCAATGGAAGCCGCCGTTTCAGTCCGGGAAATACGCCTGACCGTCAACAGCGCCCCTGCGGTTAGCAGCGCACTGAGCGCCCCCAAAATATATCCGGTCAGTTGTCCATTACCGGCACTAGCATCAAGCCCAGGCAAGATCAGTACAGCCACCCCGGCAAGCGCTAACAGGACACCGCCCGCCCGATAAAGCGAGAACCGCTCCCCCAGCAGCAGCACACCACCCACCGCCATAAAGACAGGCGTTAACTGGGCGAGCAGCGTTGCCTCTGCGACCGGCAGCAGCGCCACCGCCGCAAAAGAGGCAAACATCGCTGCCGCCCCCAACCCCGAACGCAGCGCATGCCCCAACGGGCGTCGCGTAGCTAACCCTTGGGGGAACTCCCGCCGTAGCATCAGAAAAACAACAATCGGTAGTAGCGCAAACAGCGAGCGGAAAAATACCGACTGCCCCACTGGCACTGTGTCGCTCACGGCTTTAATACACACCAGCATCCCGGTGAATAGCAGGCCTGACAGAACCCGTAGCAAAATACCCATTGAGGGCCTTTCTTCAAGGTTATCCATTGGGTCTAACGTTCCTTGAACAGCAAAAACCCCCGGAGAACCGAGGGTTTTTGAATCACACATCTAGTGCCTAAACACTATCTCAAAATCACAGCACTATCTCAGAACCACAGTGCTATCTCAGAATCACAGTACTATCTCAGAATCACAGCACTATCTCGGAATTACGGTTTCATCTCTTCAAAGAACTTCTTCACACTGTCGAAGAAACCGGTCTTCTTCGGTGAGTGGCTGTGACTGTTACTGCCGTCGAAGCTCTTTTGCAACTGGCGAAGCAGGTCTTTTTGCTCGTCGTTAAGATTGACGGGCGTCTCCAACACTACTTTGCACAGCAGGTCACCCGGGGCACCACCACGCACTGGCTTCACACCTTTACCACGCAGGCGGAATAGCTTGCCTGTTTGTGTTTCCGGCGGGATTTTCAGCTTCACACGGCCATCTAGCGTGGGCACTTCAAGTTCGCCACCAAGGGCTGCATCTACAAAGTTAATCGGCACATCACACTGTAGGTGCTTGCCGTCGCGTCTGAAGATATGGTGCGGTTTGATGGAAACCTGTACGTATAGGTCGCCCGGTGGACCACCGTTAACGCCACTTTCACCTTCAGCGTTTAGGCGAATACGATCACCGGTATCGACACCTGGCGGAATTTTCACCGACAGAGTGCGGGTTTCACGCACGCGCCCTTCACCATTACACTTATGGCATGGCACCTTAATCTGCACACCAGTGCCATGACAGGTCGGGCAGGTTTGTTGCACAGCAAAGAAGCCCTGCTGCATACGCACCTGGCCGTGACCATTACACGTTGGGCAAGTCACTTTACTAGTGCCTGGCTCCGCACCCTCTCCATCGCAGCGGTCACACTCGATATGGCGCGGCACACGAATATCTACCGTTGTACCAGCCACCGCGCTCTCGAGATCAAGCTCTAGGTTATAGCGCAGATCAGAGCCTCGGGCAGGCGCGTTGGGACCACGGCGTCGGCCACCGCCGCCGCCAAAGATATCGCCAAACACATCGCCGAAGATATCTCCAAAGTCGCCAGAGCCGCCGCCAAAACCGCCACCACCAAAGCCGCCGCCCTGGCCATCTACTCCGGCATGACCAAACTGGTCGTACGCCGCGCGCTTTTCGCCATCGCTTAAGATTTCGTACGCTTCAGACACTTCACGGAATTTTTCCGCTGCGCTGTTATCGTCCGGGTTTCGATCAGGGTGGAATTTTTGCGCCAGACGGCGATAGGCCTTTTTGATCTCTTTCTGATCGGCCCCTTTTTCGACACCCAGGACTTCGTAATAATCGCGTTTGGACATGGGTCCTACGCCTCCTGGTTAGCTACGCACTTAATAGGCGTCTCGACCGCGGAAACAGCAACGCGGGAGTTGCCTCCCGCGTCACCGCTTTCCTTGGCAGAAAGAGGTTGGTTACTGCTGTTTCTTGTCGTCGTTGACTTCTTCGTACTCGGCGTCAACCACGTCATCATCCTGCTTGGCGTTGGCACTCTCTGCGCCATCACCCTCGGCTTGCTGGGCTGCTTCTGCCTGCTCAGCATACATTTTCTGCGCCAACTGGCCCGAAGCTTCGGTCAAAGCATCCAGTTTCTTCTGGATGTTGTCCTGATCGTCAGTTTTGATCACTTCTTCCAGCTCAGTAATAGCGGTTTCGATGGCCTGTTTTTCGTCATCGGTCGCTTTATCACCCGCTTCCTGAACGGTTTTACGCGTAGCGTGAATCATCCCGTCAGCTTGGTTGCGCAGCTGTACCAACGCTTCGAATTTCTTATCTTCGTCAGCGTGGGCTTCTGCATCGCGCACCATCTGCTCGATCTCTTCATCGGTAAGACCGCTAGACGCTTTGATGACGATGGACTGCACTTTGTTAGTTGCTTTGTCTTTGGCCGACACATTCAGGATACCGTTGGCATCCAGGTCGAAGGCAACTTCAATTTGCGGTACACCGCGCGGTGCCGGCGGAATCTCAGCAAGGTCGAAACGGCCAAGCGACTTGTTCTGCGACACTTGCTTACGCTCACCCTGAACAACGTGAATGGTCACCGCTGTTTGGTTATCATCCGCCGTTGAGAAGGTTTGTGTCTTCTTGGTCGGGATCGTGGTGTTCTTGTCGATCAGTGCGGTCATCACGCCGCCCATGGTTTCAATACCCAGGGTCAGCGGGGTTACGTCAAGCAGCAGTACGTCTTTAACGTCGCCACCTAGTACACCACCCTGAATCGCAGCACCGACAGCAACCGCTTCGTCAGCGTTGACATCTTTGCGCGCTTCTTTACCGAAGAAGTCAGCCGCTTTCTTCTGCACCATCGGCATGCGGGTCTGACCACCAACCAGAATCACTTCATCGATTTCAGAAGCAGACAGGCCAGCATCTTTGAGCGCCATTTTGCAAGGCTCAAGAGAGCGCTGTACCAACTCCTCAACCAGAGACTCCAGCTTGGCACGTGTCACCTTAACGTTAAGGTGTTTCGGGCCAGTGTTGTCGGCCGTGATGTACGGCAGGTTAACGTCGGTTTGCTGGGCACTGGAAAGCTCGATCTTGGCTTTCTCTGCAGCTTCTTTTAGACGCTGCATAGCAAGGTTGTCGCCAGACAGATCAATACCGCTATCAGCTTTGAACTGGTCAACCAAGTAGTTGATCAGCGCCAAGTCAAAATCTTCACCGCCCAGGAAGGTGTCGCCGTTAGTGGCCAACACTTCAAACTGAGTTTCGCCGTCAACGTCCGCTACTTCGATGATAGAGATATCGAAGGTACCACCGCCCAGGTCGTATACCGCGATGGTTTTATCGCCGCGGGATTTGTCCATACCGTAGGCTAATGCGGCAGCCGTCGGCTCGTTGATGATACGTTTTACATCAAGACCAGCAATACGGCCGGCATCTTTCGTAGCCTGACGCTGGCTGTCGTTGAAGTAGGCCGGTACGGTGATAACCGCTTCAGTAACCGGTTCGCCGAGGTAGTCTTCGGCGGTTTTCTTCATTTTCTTTAACACTTCCGCGCTTACCTGCGGCGGCGCCATTCGCTTGCCTTTTACTTCTACCCAGGCATCACCGTTGTCGGCTTCGGCGATTTTGTACGGCACCATTTTGATGTCTTTTTGTACAACATCATCTTTGAAGCGACGGCCAATCAGGCGCTTGATCGCGTAAAGCGTGTTTTCAGGGTTGGTCACGGCTTGGCGCTTAGCGGCCTGACCTACCAGTGTTTCGCCATCATCGGTGTACGCGATGATAGAAGGCGTAGTGCGGCCACCTTCGGCATTCTCAATTACTTTAGCGCTATCACCATCAAGCACAGCCACACAAGAGTTGGTGGTGCCCAGGTCGATACCAATAATGCGTCCCATAGCAAAAACCTCGAATTCGGTAGTTACAAAACTAAAAATTTCGTTTTCAAAACATATTGCGGGCTTACCCGCGGGGTTGACCTTTATTTGGGGGCCGCTGGCAGCATTTCAAGGGCTTTTTACTGCTTTGCGCCAACCTTTTCTTACTTCGCTTTTTGGCTGACCACCACCATGGCCGGGCGCACTAGGCGACCATTGAGCAGATAACCTTTCTGCATCACATCCATAACGGTATTCGGTTCAAGCTCGGGATTTGGCACCATGGCCATCGCTTCATGTACCTGTGGGTCGAAGGGCTCGCCATGGGGCTCAACGCTTTCAACACCAAATTTATTGAGCACATCAAGCTGCATTTTCAAGGTCATGGAGACGCCTTCGCGATGAACATCCGATGCACCATCCTGCATGCTCTCTAGCGCTTTTTCGAGGCTATCTACGACGGGGAGAAGTTCTTTCACGAATTTTTCGAGCGCAAATTTACGGGCCTTATCTGCTTCTTGCTCGGCCCGGCGACGCACATTTTGGGCTTCAGCGGCAGCTCGTAACGCCTGATCTTTGGCTTCTGCCAAGCTTTGCTCAAGCTCTTCTACCTGAGCAGCCAGCATATCGGCTTCTGGGTTATCAATACTGTCTACCAGCAGCTCTTCGCCGCTAACTTCTTCGTCACCAATCAAGTCTTCCAGCTCACCTTCCAGCAGGCGCTCTTCGACAGTCTGTTCAGTGACTTCGGCTTCTTGTTCACGGCGAGCCAGCTCATCATCCAACGGGGTTTGCGGTTCTTTTGCCATGTTCAGCTCCTAAAATATGCAAAGGTGCCGCAATCGGCCACCTAGATTCCAAAGAGGGTGTGAATTACACATGCTGGCTATATGGGGGCCATAAAAGCCATCTCAAGAGGGGCATTGAAGTGAGTTATCGACTACTGTATAAAACAACAACCATTGGATAAGTATCCAGCTTCTGTGCTGCATCGCCTCAGGAGGCCCCATGCTCTCTCAGCTAGCAATCCAGGACTACGCTATTGTTGACCGACTTGAACTCGATTTAACCCGTGGCATGACCGCCATTACCGGTGAAACCGGGGCGGGAAAATCGATTTTACTGGGCGCCCTGGGCCTCTGCTTAGGCGAGCGTGCCGATGCAGGCAGCGTCCGCCATGGCTGCGAACGTACCGACCTTTCCGCCCGGTTTGATATTCAGCACCTGCCCGCAGCCATCGAGTGGCTAGCCGCCCGAGAGCTCCCTATAGAAGAGTGCTTACTGCGCCGAGTAGTCACAGCTAGCGGCCGCTCTAAAGCATGGATCAACGGCCACCCAGCTACCATCGCCGACCTTAAATCACTCGGCGAGCAACTGATCCAGATCCATGGCCAACACGCCCACCAAGCGCTAATGCGCGAAGAGACCCACCTCGCACTACTAAACGACTACGCGGGACTACGGGAAAGCAGCCAGCAGCTCGCAGAAGTATTTCGCGAATGGCGCAACGCCCGGCGACAGTTGAAAAAGCTCAGCGAAGAGGGCAGCGAGGTGGAAGCCAAGCGCCAGCTACTGCGCTACCAAGTGGAAGAGCTCGACCAATTGGGCTTGGCAGAAGGCGAACTTAAAACCCTGGAAGAGGAGCAACACACCCTAGCCCACGCAGAAGAAACCCTGCGAGAAACTCAGTTCGCCGCCGACTGCTGCGCTAGCGATGAAGGTGGAGCGCTTTCTCTACTGAATCAAGCTTACGCCCACCTAAGCGCTTTACCTGGCAGTGACAAAGGCACGCTAGCTAACACCCTAGCCATGCTGAGCGATGCCCGCATCCAAGTAGAAGAAGCCTCTAGCGAGCTGAACCGCTTGGCTAGCACTACCGAGTTAGACCCAGAGCGCTTAGCCTGGGTGGAAGAGCGCATGAGCGATGTGCACCGTATAGCTCGCAAACATCACGTTGCCCCAGAAGAAATTTGCGCGCTACATGCGCAACTTAGCTCGGAAGTTGCTCAGCTTGAGGCCAGCGATGATGACCTGGAAGCACTTAGCAGTAAAGTGGCGGAGTGCCGCGAGCGTTACCGCAGTGAGGCTAAGAAGCTCAGCGAAGCGCGACAAAAAGCCGCAGCCCGCTTAGGCAAAGAAGTTCAACAGCAGTTAGCTTTCCTGGCCATGGGCAAGGCCCGCTTTGAGGTCGCCGTTACACCGCGTGAAACGCCCACACCGGAAGGCTTGGACCACGTGCAGTTTCTGATTAGCGCCAACCCTGGCCAGCCCGCAAGACCACTAACCAAGGTAGCTTCTGGCGGCGAGCTTTCGCGTATTAGCCTCGCCATTCAAGTGGTGGCAGCTGCCCACTCAACCATCCCCAGCCTGGTATTTGATGAAGTAGACGTGGGAATTTCCGGCGCCACGGCTGAAATCGTCGGCCAACTGCTGCGTAAATTGGGAGAAAATGGCCAAGTGATGACCGTCACCCACCTCCCTCAAGTCGCCGCTCAAGCGCATCAGCACCTGCATATCGAAAAACGCGCCAAGCGAGATACCACTCTGACTCATATGGCACTGCTAGACGAGCGCGGACGCATTAGTGAACTGGCACGCATGCTTGGCGGTGTCACACTCTCCGATCAGACGCTCGCCCACGCCCGTGAGATGCTTCACGCCAGCCAGCGCCCACCACACTGATCAATGCAGTGCTGGCCATAACTAGCCCTGCAATAATCGGCTCGCGTGATCCAATACTGTGCGCCGCAATGCTGTAAGAGGCGCACTTTCCGTCTGCCAAAAGTGCCAATATAAGGGTACATCCAGTATAAAAACTGGCCCTACATCAACCAATTGACCACTCGCGAGATAATCAGCCACCTGAAGCTCAGGCAACATACCGTATCCCATGCCATGTAACGCCATTTCAACAAAGCCTTCAGAGGATGGGACGCGATGTTGACGAACAGGCGGAGGTAACCCCAGCGCCTCAAGAAACTGGTGCTGTAGGCGGTCATCTCGGTTAAAAATCAAACAGGGGGCGTCAACTAACCGCTTAGGTTCAGACTGTGTGCGATAGCGTTCAACAAACGCTGGGCTCGCCAAGGCGCGGTAACGCAAGACACCTAGTGAACTTACAGCACCCCCGTTGACCGGCTGGGCTTCGGCACATATACATGCCATCACCTCTCCATTACGCATCCGGTCAAGCCCTACCTCTTGGTCCTCAACCACTAAGTCAAAGTCCATCTGGGTACTTAGCGGGCAAGCTGCTATCGCTTGTGGCAACCATGTTGCCATTGAGTCCGCATTGACGGTCAAACGTATCTTGATCGGCTCACCCTGCTCTTCATCTAACAGACCCAACTCCAACTGTTTGACCTGCTGCAAGTGGTTATTCAGGCGACGTCCTAATGCTGTGGCCACAGGCGGCGAGCGACGCAGTACCACTGGCTGGCCCAAGCGGTGTTCCAACTGGCGAATACGCTGACTTACAGCTGACTGGGTAAGATGAAGTTTCTGCGCTGCTTTTTCAAAGCCACCCGTTTCAATGACTGCACTAAGTGCCTCCAATAGCCGGTAGTCCAACATTACACACCTGCCTCAAGATTGTTCTGAAAAGCGTTGGGTAAATATCTGACTCGGTGACTGCTCCCCGCCCTATCGGGCGAGGCTTCCAACTTCTTAGGCAGCAACCGGCGCGTGGCCGGATTTACGCAAGCCTCCATTGGCAGGAGCCGACAGTCCTTCGGCCCGTAGCTTGATAATACCTTGCTGACGGATATTGATCGCGGCGTTGATGTCGCGGTCAAGCTCTGCTGCACAAGCAGGGCATGTCCAGTTGCGCACCGACAAGGGCAGAGAATCTACCTTGTGACCGCAGCAAGAGCAGGTCTTGGAGCTGGCAAACCACTGGTCGATTTTGACCAGATATTTGCCCTGCGCCTTAGCCTTGTACTCCAGCTTCTGAATCAGGCCGAACCAGCTTGCGTCTGCGATGTGCTTCGCCAGCTTCCGGTTCTTCAGCAGGTTTTTTACTTTCAGTGTCTCGACCACCACCGCTTGGTTTTCGTCAATGAGTTGTCGGGACAGGTTGTGCTGGAAATCAGCACGGGCGTTCGCTAGACGCTCATGCGCCTTGGCCAGTTTAAGCCGCGCCTTCGCACGACCTTTGCTGCCTTTCTGGCAGCGAGACAGGGCTTTTTGCTTCCGCCGAAGGTTTGCGGCGGCACGTTTCAGGAAGCGTGGATTGGCTATTTTGTTGCCTTCTGAGTCGATAGCAAGATGGGTAAGCCCCATATCGACACCCAGCACCGTATCAACAGTCTGCATTGGCACGGGCGCTTCTACGCCATCTTCGATCAACAGCGAGGCGTAGTATTTCCCTGTTACCGTGCGCGACAGAGTTATGCTCTTGAGCTTTCCGTCCAGCTCCCGGTGAACCCGCGCCTTAATCGGTTTCATCTTCGGCACTTTAATCCAGTTATCACCCGCGCTGACGCTCATGCAGTGGTAACTGGACTGCTTCCCGTGCTTACGCTTGAACTTCGGGTAACGCGCTGGGAGCTTTGGATCAAAGAAGGCTTGGAAGGCTTTATCGAGATTGATGCACGCTTGCTGGAGTGCGATGGAGTCGAAATCTCCGAGCCAGTGATATTTGCGGGACTTTTTCGCCACCGCCAACAGTGGTTTGAGGTCTTTCTTGGCTTTCAGCTTCAAGCCGTGGCGCTTGTACTGCGAGCTGATTATGTGCAGCGCCTTGTTGTACGTAAACCGAACCGCACCGAACTGGCGGTTAAGAAACTCCGCCTGCTTGGGTGTAGGGTAGATGCGTACCTTAGTGGCCTTTAACATTTCAGTGCTCATAGCTAGAATTCAGCAATTATAAGTCAGAAAGGTCACATTTCAAGTGAGTGCGCATAACAAAGAATTGCTATCAGATTACCTCCGAAAACGCCACAGCGTCACCAAGCTGGTTGTACATCTGGTATTTACCACCAAGTACCGACGAAAACTGTTCGATGGTTATATGATTGAGCAGCTACACGAAGCGTTTGAGTCCGCTTGTGAAAAGCTGGAATGTGACCTACTGGAAATGGATGGTGAAGCAGATCACGTCCACCTGCTGATCGCCTATCCACCGAAGCTGGCGATCAGCGTGATGGTGAACAACCTGAAATCGGTTTCATCACGCCGGATACGAATACTTAATACCCACATACCTCGGCAAAGCAAAAGTGCAGCGCTCTGGTCGCGCTCCTACTTTGCCTGTAGTGCCGGTGGGGCAACTATCGAAACACTGAGAGAGTATGTGCAGAGTCAGGCTACACCTGATTAGAACCGCTGCGCGGTTCCCGCTTGTATCCCCGCCCGATTGGGCGAGGGTTTACGCGGGGTTTTGCTAATGGCTTACCCTACAACAGGAAACTAACCACACCTTTTCACAAGCTTACTCACGTTATATCCACATATTTATCCACTAAGCATTCACATACTGACCCACCTAATACCCTCACATCTACTCGCTACCTACGCACTTACCCACTTTATAACCACAGGATTAAACACCTTATATCCACATACTTATCCACACATCTGCTCACGTGCCTACCCATGTACTTATCCACGTACTTACCTGTGGTTAAGGCATCTGCTAGTGCTACAGCTATCATAAGAATATCTTATGTAGCATAAATATTATTCGTTAGATTAATGAACGAGCCCACATTTATTGTAAAACGCTCATTGACCAGCGTTAGAGGCTCTCAGCATGACACCATCGTTACTCACGGGATTTGCCATCTCCATCGGCCTCATTGTCGCTATAGGCGCCCAAAATGCCTGGGTGCTTAACAAAAGCATGCGCCGAGAGTATCCCTGGGTGGTGGCCACCATTTGCGCCACTATCGATGCAGTACTGATTACGTTGGGTGTGTATAGCATTGAGTCACTACAGCAGCAGCTACCTACGCTGATCCCAGTTATGACATGGCTAGGCATCACGCTACTGTGCTGGTTAGGTGGACAAGCTTTCAAACGCGCATGGCAGGGCAACAGTGGCTTAAAAGCCAGTCAGCAGCATGGCACCCATAGCGGTTGGAAAGTTGCAGGCCAAGCAGCCGCTATTTCGCTTTTAAACCCACATGTCTATCTAGACACTGTGGTACTTATTGGCAGTGTGGGCGTTCAGCAGCCTAATACGGCGGCTTTTGTTGTCGGAGCTGCTTTTGCATCGGTGTTTTGGTTTTTTTCGCTTGCTGCGTTTGGACGCTACCTTGGCCCCAAACTGCAATCACCACGCGCATGGCGGGCCTTCGACACGTTAATTGGCATGATTATGCTGCTGGTGGCGTTTTCACTCGTACCTACTGCTGTGGGTTAAACGTGGCATAAAAAAAGCGCTGACGGCAATGTCAGCGCTTTTTGGCAATAAATTTGAGGCGTGCGCCAAGTGCAGAGCACTGACCACGCCCCACCTCTCACGGATTATTTACGGTTAACGGGGCCGCTGTCCTGGCGCGTAACGTCCGACCCACGTGGGCGCACGTACAACACAAGGGCATGGTCCACTAACTCGTAGCCGTGCTCTTCTGCAATCTCTTGTTGACGACGTTCGATGATTTCATCGAGAAACTCGACGATCTCACCGCTCTCCAGGCACACCATGTGGTCATGGTGGTCCTCTTGGGTCATCTCGAATACCGCATGGCCACCGTCAAAGTTATGACGAATAACCAAGCCTGCTGACTCAAATTGAGTCAGCACACGGTATACGGTTGCCAAACCAACATCCTCGCCCGCATCAATCAGTGTTTTATACACTTCTTCTGCGCTAAGGTGGTGTTGGCCCGAAGCATTTTCGAGAATCTGCAGGATCTTGACGCGCGGCAGGGTCACTTTTAGCCCGGCTTTGCGCAGTTCATGGTTCTGATCGGCCATGGTTGCTCTTCGCAGTAACAGGTTAGGTCGGGTATCATCGACCGAAACCACGATAGTGAAGAATAGGCTCAAATGCAAAAATTGACTCGTATCATTACTCTTTCCGTTGCCCTGACCGTTGTTAGCGGCTGCAGTTACGTCGGCGTTTACAAGCGCGACATTCCCCAGGGCAACCTGGTGACCCAAGAGATGGTTAGCCAGCTCCAGCCGGGTATGACCCAGGAGCAAGTGACCTACGTGATGGGGCGCCCTCTGCTGGAAGCCCCCTTCGACTCGCGTCAGTGGGACTATGTTTATCGCCTTGATAAAGCCTACAGCGGTGTTGAACAGCGTCGTGTCACCCTTACCTTTGATAACGCAGGTCGCTTGGTAAATGTTGAGCAGCAAGGCGATTTATCTCGCGATTTGCCAATCAGTACTGATAGCGGGATGGGGCCAGCGGTAGAAGGCGCCGACCCGATTGACGCTCTACCGACGCCTACTCAGCGAGCACCAGTGCCTGAAAGCACACCCGATTCACAGCCGGTGTTTATGACCGAGTAACACTTATTGGCTTTTGGCTTGGCGCTTTGCACGCTCCAGCCTCGCAGCTTTGGGATCAATCTGCAGCGGGCGATAAATTTCCACGCGATCGCCCGCGCGTAGAACCTCTTGCTCAGGCTGGCGCAGTGCCTTGCCAAAAATACCTAACGGCGCCTGCTCAAAGGTAGCGCTGGGTAGCTCGGGAAACAGGCTTGGAAAATCAGCCAACGCAACCGCCTGGCGTGCCGTTGTGCCCTGAGGCACCTGAACGACCACCAGGCGCTGCTTATGCGGTAGCGCGAAGGCTACCTCTACTGTCAGCGTATTAGCGTCCATAAAGCTCGTCAGCACGTTTCGTAAAGGCATCTACTAGCTGCCCTGCAATCTGCTGAAACAATTTGCCAAACGCCATCCCCAGCAACCGATTGGCAAACTCAAACTCCATTTCTAGGCTAATCTTGCAGGCATCTTCTCCCATGGGGACAAACAACCAGCGCCCCTTCAGACGTTTAAATGGTCCCTTTACCAGCGAAAGCTCGATGCGCTCGGGGGCAAATAAGTTATTTCGGGTAGTAATGGTTTGCTCTACACCAGCGCGCCCCAGGGTCATCTCGCCGACCAAGTGGACGTTATCGTGCTCAAGCAAACGTGCACGGCGACACCCCGGTAGAAACTCAGGGTAACGTTCGAAGTCATTCACTAAATCGAACATTTGTTGGGGGGTGTGCCGCACCAAGGCGGTACGATTAACGGTTGGCATTGACCTCTCCGCTGACTTCACAGTGCCCAAAGCGTATCATGGGAAACATTTTTTCAGACCTTAAATGGTATCACGCCTCCCCGCATAACGAAGGGGGCGCTACCGACAGATCAACGATGAGGTTCCATGGCCACTAAGAAAGGTAACAGTAAGGGCCCCAGCAGCAGCGTTATTGCCCAAAACAAGAAGGCACGGTTTGAGTACCATATCGACGAAACCTTCGAAGCAGGTTTGGTGCTCGCTGGGTGGGAAGTAAAAAGTCTGCGCGCTGGCAAAGCGCAGCTTACCGATACTTACATCCTGGTGCGTAACGGCGAGGCATTTTTACTGGGCAGCCACATCATGCCGCTTAATACGGCAAGTACCCATGAAATTGCCGACCCAACCCGCACCCGCAAGCTGCTGCTGCACCGCAAAGAGATCGCCAAGATTTTCTCGGTAACTCAGGACAAGGGCCACACTTGCGTGCCGCTTAAGCTTTACTGGAAGCGTAACAAAGTAAAATGTGAGCTGGCACTAGTAACCGGCAAACAACTGCATGACAAGCGTGCCACTGAAAAAGATCGCGACTGGAGTCGTCAAAAAGGCCGAATTATGCGGGAACATAACAAGGCATAACTGGTCAATTGGCAGCGAGCACGGTAGAATGCTCGTCTGTAATAAGGGGGCGACATGGTTTCGACGCTGGTGACAACCCTTGCGGTGCATGCCGAGAGCGTGATGTATCTCGTAAATCCCACATCACGAAAAATAGTCGCAAATGACGAAAACTATGCTCAAGGCGCGCTAGCAGCTTAAACACTGTTAGCTTCTTGTCTGGCCCCAAGGTGATGTGCCTATTCATCACTACGGGGATATGAGCTAAAGCTGATAGGACCGCGGTTGGTGGTGTCTTCTCGCCAATCGTCAAACTTTAGAAGACTCGCGTTGCTGAATCCTGATCGTCGGAGTCAGTCGCGTTAAATCAAATGACGAAATCTAAGCATGTAGAGCCAATAGGCGCGTGCTGGCGGACGCGGGTTCAATTCCCGCCGCCTCCACCACCCTACTATACAAATCAAGCACCTACGGGTGCTTTTTTTGTGTCTGAACACCCCCTAAAATCATTCCCATTTAGTGCGGGCAGCTCATATCCCCCTCTTCGCAGCTAGCATGCTCACGCAGCCTCTCTGTACGCTGTTTTGTTAGCGCTGTGAGGCAACCATTACGGACCATCGGCTGCGCACTGCCACCTTCCACGGCGCTACTTTCATACGCGCACTCTGCGTCACGAAATGCTATCCACGCCCGCTGCGCTGCTCTTAGCTGATCGCTGGAGGATTGGCTCAGCTTGCTGATGAGCTCTTGGTAAGCCTCGTTAAGCTCACCATCAGCCTCTTGATAGACCTGCGCCGTGCATTGGGTTAGCTCCATTTGCGTATTGGCGTTATCACATGCCTCGTTAGCGGTTGCAAAACCACTTGATACCAAAAAACCCACACCCAAAAAGAGTGGCGCTAAACGCATGGTGACACCTCTTGATGTTTACTAAATATACTCTGAGATACGACGACATAACGCTAACTAACCAGCATTACTCCTGTACCAATAAAAGCAAAGCGCTGGCATCTCGGCCAGCGCTTTTTAGTCGTTCATAAACAGCTTAGGCTGCTTTGGTTAGTGTGCGATCATTTCTTCAACAATCGCATTACCGTCCAGCTCTGAGGGATAATACGTCGGCCAGTGAGTGACTTCTTCTAGCAGCGCTTCACGATCATTGCCCCAATAAAGATGGAAGTGGTGCGCATCTGTTGGATAAATACTGTGGTCACTGAACTGGATATATTGCGGAAGGTCGTCAGCCCCCTCTTCAAGTTCGAAGATGAACCGAACACCACGATTGCCAGCTTGATAGGTCAATATTTCATAACCATCATATTGGTAATCGCCAGATTTTTCCTCGCCGTTCTCGTAGAAAGTGACAGTACTTCCATCGATGACAATACGCCCTACATCGGTTTGATAACCTGTATCGTAATAGGCTTTGTACTCTTCAGCTGTCTTATCGCCATGCTCGGCTTTATGCGCAAATACCTTGTCTAGCGTGCCATCTTCCAGGTATGGATAAACGGACTGCCAATCACCCTCCCAATCGGAAAGGGGGCGATCCTCCACTTGGTCATCATCAAAATAGCCTGAATAGATGTCGCTATCGTGGTCGTGGTCGTGGTCGTGGTCGTGGTCGTGGTCGTGGTCATGGTCGTGGTCGTGGTCGTGGTCGTGGTCGTGGTCGTGGTCGTGGTCGTGGTCGTTATGAGTGTGACCGTGATCATGCCCATGTTCATGGTCGCTGGCGCCAACAGTTTGAATACCCGTTAGTATCAAGGCACTTAATGCAAGTACGCTGACGCCCTTCAGTGGCAATGCTGTCATAGCTGATCTCTCCTTTTGCCGATTGCAAAGCAATTCAGTCCATCAAAAAAGGTATACTATAACATTTCGTTGATCAAATACGGTCTAAAAAGAGGGCGATGAGTCTTGCGGTATGAATCGAGCAGGGTTATCAGTTAGGATACCTTTAACAAACGACACGGGGTGTCCTGGCGTTACGCCAGGGCTGAGATAAGACCCGCTGAACCTGATCCAGTTCATACCGGCGAAGGGATGTCACGCTAATGGCCAGCCATGTGGTCGGTATGCATCTCTTGCCTTTACGAGGGACATACCATAATGCCGACAATACCCACCGCACTTCCGCTTTCCCAGCAAGTTGTTTTGATTACCGGCGCTAGCCGGGGCCTAGGCGCATGCCTGGCGCATGCGTTTTTAGCGCAGGGCGCACGGGTTGTCGTGAACTACTTAAACAGCACTGACGCGGCAGAAGCCCTGGCGGCACAAGCCCCTGAGCGCGCTCTGGCGATACAAGCGGATGTGCGTGATCCAGTAGCCGTGAAAGCGATGTTTACCACTGCAAAAGCGCATTTTGGAATGCCGGTGACCACGCTGATTAATAATGCCCTGCCGGATTTTTCGTTTAATGGCGATGCGCGCCCAACTCCGGACACGCTTACTTGGGAAAACCTCGACCAGCAGTTGCAGGGCGTGGCACGTGGTGCGCTCAACACTATTCAGGCGGCGCTACCGGGCATGCGTGAGCAGGGTGGTGGGCGGATTATCAACATTGGCACTAACCTCTTCCAAAATCCAGTAGTGCCTTATCATGACTACACGGCTGCCAAGGCGGCATTGCTGTCGCTCACCCGTACGCTTTCCAACGACCTGGGGCCTGACGGTATTACGGTTAATATGTTGTCGGGTGGGCTGCTGCGTACAACCGATGCTTCTGCTGCCACACCTGAAGCGGTGTTCGATCTCATCGCAGCCAACACGCCACTACGCCGTGTCACTACCCCCGAGGAGTTTGCGGATGCAGCACTGTTTTTTGCCTCACCTTGGAGCAGGGCTGTCACCGGCCAAAATTTAGTGGTCGACGGCGGTTTGGTTAAAAACTGATGGCCACACAGATGCATCTCAATCTTTTTATCATGGGCTGCGGACACCATAAGGCAGCCTGGCGCGAGCCAAACTCAGCCGTCGAGCGCATGGGCGACATTCGTTATTATGAGTCGTTGGCACGCACCGCCGAACGCGGAAAATTAGACGCGGTATTTTTCGCCGATGGCCATGCCGCAGGCAACGTGGCCGGGGGGCCACAATGGTTCTTGGAACCATTGACGGCACTCTCAGCCATGGCGCGGGCCACCGATCACATCGGCCTGATCTCCACCATATCCAGTACGTTTTTTAGCCCTTTCCATGCGGCGCGAATGCTCGCTTCGTTAGACCATATTTCTAACGGCCGTATGGGGTGGAATTTAGTCACTTCGATGTTTGATAGCGAGGCGCGCAACCATGGCTGGGAGGCTATGCCTTCTCAGCACATACGCTACGCCCGCGCTGAAGAGTTTGCACACACGGTGTTAGCATTGTGGGATTCATGGGCCGACGATGCGCTACGCTGCGACCGACAGGGCCAGTTTGCAGACCCAAGCAAAGTGCAGCCCATCGGCCATCATGGCGAGCACTTTTTGGTTGATGGCCCACTGACCGTACCGCGATCACCCCAGGGGCACCCTGTGCTGTTTCAAGCGGGTGCATCTGAACCGGGGCGCAACCTTGCCGCCCGCTATGCGGAGGCTATTTACGCCGTGGCCTACGACCTGCCCTCTGCCCAGGCCTACTACCAGGATATCCAAGCCCGTGTACGCGCCGCTGGCCGTGCGCCAGTGGCAATTATGCCTGGGTTAGTCACCTATGTAGCGTCCACTGAAGCCGCCGCAAAAGCACAGCAGCGTGAATTAGATGAGCGCTTACCCACGGAAGATTCACTTCATCAGTTAAGCCAGTTTATCGGTCAGGATTGCCGCCACTGGGAACTGGATGCACCGTTACCTGAACTGCCACCGCTAGAGGCGTTCGCTGGCCCAAAAGGACGCTATGCCACTATTTTGCGTATTATCGAAAGTGAAGCTCCTACACTGCGCCAGTTATTAGGCAGGTTAGCGGCTGGTGGTGGCCACTGCACGATGGTCGGCACGCCAGAGCAGATTGCTGACAAGATGCAGCACTGGGTAGAGGGGGGCGGCGCAGACGGCTTCAACCTAATGCCGCCCACGCTGCCAGGAAGTATCGATGACTTTATTGATCAAGTCGTACCGCTACTGCAAGCCCGTGGTCTATTTCGCCGTGAGTACACGGGTAGCACACTGCGTGACCACTTAGGATTGTCGCGCCCGGCAGCATAAGCGATGCCGGGCGGTCGTGTTGTCGTGCTTATATCGACTGCCGGGCATTCACCCCTTAAAGCGGCGCACCGCCGTGTGTAACAGGCCAAAGTCATACGCAGGGCGGGAAGGCAGTACACGTAAGAGCAGTAGCGATACCGCCACGGGCACCAGTGCCGCTAACAGAAAAGACTCCAGTAATGTTGCCGTGCTCCCACCTGGTGCAGGGAACATTGCTAAGCCAGCCACCAGGCCTAACGCGGTACTGATGACAGCGTTAAGGCCTGTGTAACGGCGATAGAAAAGCCCAAAAAATACGGGGAACGCCGCTGCCGAACATAGCAAATCAGCCAGCAAAAACAGGTACAGCACGCTATAGCCCTGGGAAGCAACCCAAGTGACAGGAATAGCTGCTAAAACGATCAGCCAGCGCGCCATGCTCATCAATGAGGCACTGCTCGCGTTGGGGATCAATCGCCCCATATCCACAGCGATAATGCTCGACGTGGCACTAATGGTGGAGTCGGCACTGCTCATCACCAACGCCAAGCCCAGTGGAACCAACGCCAATGCGAACCATAACGGCACATCTGCCAGCAGCACACTGAACAGTGCTACAGAACCATCGCCTTCAAGTCCAAGCCCCACAAAAGCCAGCCCAAACAGCCCCATCAAACCCACCACGATAAAGCTGCACACACCGCTTATCCAGAAACCACGGCGTAGCACCTTGGTATCTTTAGCCGCATAAATACGCTGCCAAGTGCCTTGATAAAAGAGCCCGGTTAGCGCCACGGCAAGAAAGAACGTCAAGCCTGCGCGGATGCCACCTATATCACTTACCTGCAACAGTTGCGGTGCACTCTCGGCAAGCCCTGCCAGCGTCGGCGCAACGCCTCCTGCCGCCTGCCAACCAAATACTAGCAGCAGCCCCAGCAGCGGCATAATCACCACCATTTGTAGCTTGTCGGTGTAAATAGACGCTCTCAGTCCACCATAGAAGGTGTAAATCAACGTGGCGACCATGACCACACTGGCAGTCACCCATAGCGGGATGGGAGCCAGCAAGCCCACCATACGGGCTACAGCGGTTAACCCGGCAGCCAATAAAATGAACAGGTAAAACAGCATAATCACCAGGGTAAAAGCGTACATAATACGGCCGTAACGATGGATAACGAACTCCGTTAAGCCATGGCCTTCGGGGATCAGCTCGCGCATCCGTCGACCAAGGGGAATCATTACTAACCGGGGGACCATAGAGCCAAACGCATAGCCGAGTATGGCCCCAATACCACCCCAGGTAGCCGCCTGGGCAGGACCGAACAAAATCCAGGTACCTAGCGTGGTCGCCACCAGCGTGAGCACAGTGGCGCGGGTGTTCTGGCTGTTGCGAGCAATGATGTAATCTTCAAGATTATCGCGATTGCGGCGGGCATAGAGTATGCCTGGCACAGCCAATACAATGGCACAGAGAGATAGCCAAAGGCCGGTCCAAATAGGGTCAAGCAGCATGAAAGAAAATCCTCTTTGCCTGTTAATAGACCGGGGATGCAGGGGGCGCACAGCAGGCAGGCGAAAGCAAAGAGGTGTATTGGTTGGCTACATCCTTCCCTTCGCCGGCATGACCCGGATCAGGTTCTAAGGGTTACCAACGCCAAGTGGCGGTGGAGTCTCAGCCAGTGCAGGCTCCCCTAGGACAGCTGCTACCCTAGGTATTGAGACGGGCGCTGTCAATTGGGGTGACTACAACACTCCCCAGCACCCGGCTCAAAAATAACTAACTAAGCAACGTCTCAATGAGCAGGTGGTAAAGAGGAATACCCAGCATGACGTTGATTGGAAAGGTAATACCCAGTGATGCCAGCATAGCAAGGCCAATATTCGCCTGAGGAATTGCGGCACGCATCGCAGCAGGTGCTGCAATATAGGAAGCACTGGCGGCCAAGGCAGCAAGAATGACCACCGAACCAGACGGCAGCCCTAGCACTACGCCTACAGCAATGCCTAGCAGCGACAATAGCACTGGCGTAACAAGGGCAAAAGTCACCAAACGCCAATGATGCCATGGCATTGGACGAAGCGTCTGCGCGGCGGTTAGGCCCATTTCCAACAGGAATAACGCCAACACACCTTTAAATGCACCGGTGAACAGCGCGGTGACTTCTTCTCCTTGAAATGGCCCGTAGAGCGCTCCAATTACCACCCCGCCAATCAGTAAGATCACACCGCGATTAGTTAGCGTTTCATGCCAGAGTTTACGCGTACTCTCTTTAACGGCAGCGCCCTGGTAACGTCTGAATAGCGCAATAGCGATCATGATAGCAGGCAACTCCATCGCTACTAAATAGAGCGTTACCTCACTGCCTACAGCCAGTTGCCGCGCTTCCGCATAAGCGAGCGCAACCGCAAAGGTACCTGCACTCACCGAGCCATAGTGAGCAGCAATGCTAGCACTATCCGCTGCGGAAAGGCGCACCCAGCGGCGCAGTACTGGCATCAACATCAGCGGTATCAACGCCGATAACAGTGCTACCCCTAACAGCTCCGGCACCAACCCCCAATGCAGATTTCCATACAGCGCCATACCGCCCTTTAGGCCAATAGTTAACATTAACAGCAGACTTAATGTGTCGTAGGTGGCCTTAGGGACCTGCAGGTCCGATTTCACTGCCCCTGCTATTAGCCCCAATAAGAAAAACATCACCACAATATCTGGCATCGCTGGCGCTCCACAGGGTTAAAAAAGATGCTGCATTTTGCTGGGAGTAGCGCAAGACAACTAATAATAACTTTCAAGATATATATAGATAATCATCTATACTACTGATATTCCGAGACTGCCCTTTAAGAGAGCCAAGGCCAATGAATATTCGTCACCTGACGTTTCGATTACTGCAGGTGTATGTAACCGTGGTGCGCTGCGGGTCGATTAGTGAAGCGGCAAGGCAGCTTCATCTCACCCAGCCTACGGTATCCCAACAGCTCAAACGTCTAAGCGAAGCAGTGGGCAGCCCTTTGTTAGAACACCATACACAGGGCCTAACCATGACAGCCACAGGGCAAGCGCTTTATCACGCTAGCCGGGATGTGCTAGGCCGCTTTGATGACTTTGCAGACCAGCTCAGCGATTTGCAGCAAGGTAGCAGAGGGCGGTTTAGCATTGCTCTGGTGAATACCGCTCAATATGTTTTACCACGCCTACTGGGACCATTTAGCCAAGCATTTCCTGATGTGGATGTGACCGTACATATTGGTAACCGTCGCCAGGTATTGGCGAGATTTGAGCGCCAAGAAGATGACCTATACGTCTTCAGCCACCCTCCCGCTCTTGCTCACGCGGTAGCAGCACGCTTTATGCGCAACCCGCTGGTAGCGATTGCGGCGGCCGACCACCCTCTTGCGCAGCATTCAGCCATTACCATGGAACAGCTGCTCAAGGAGCGCTTACTGCTGCGCGAGCCAGGCTCAGCTACACGCATGCTGTTGGAGAGCTGGCTTCAGGAGCACGGTTTAACAATGCAGAAAACCCTACAAATGGCGAGCAATGAAGCTATTCGCGTTGGTGTGGCGGCGAGAATGGGGGTCGCCGTTTTATCGGAGCATGTGCTGCCAAACGAGCATCCCGAACTCACGATTCTACCTGTTGCAGGGCTACCGATTGAAAGCCATTGGCAGGTTATTGTGCGCAACGACCGACGCTTGCCCCAATCAGCCCAGCGCTTTCTCCAGTACACTCATACCCATCTCGAACAGTGGATCGAGGCACGCTTTGTATGCAACGAGCTAGCTGACCTGTTGACCGCCTATCCAACATTTCCATTGCGTGGATAAGCACAATTTTCAATGCTTTAACGCAATAGCTGAAATTTTCCACAGCTGTCATCAACTTGACATCAACGTTGGCTTTAATCAGGCTACTGCTTGTTTTCAATTGAACGTTCAATAAAAACTCCGGTAGCCGCTACCCTTAACATCAGTGCCAAACGTAGAACAGATTGCCGCTTAACGAGGTTATCGAAAGCACATTACAGGCTCAGCGCTACCACTCTCAACGAGACGGCTCATCGAAGCCATAGCTGCCCATGCCCCAACTTACCGCCCAAGGTGTTACCTACGATATTGATGCCATTCTGTTTGATAAAGATGGCACGCTCCTCAACTTTGGTGACCTATGGATTGGCTGGTTCGACCAGTTGGTTTCTACCGTCAACCACCAATTGCCTTCCCACCAACAGTTCTCACACCATGCCCTCTATCCCAAAGTCGGTATTTATCCAGAGCAGAGACTTTGGGACCCAACGGGACCGCTTACGATTGGCTCGCTTGACGATATCGCGACAATTCTAGCGCTTAGCTTATTCGAGGCCCGTGTGGCATGGAACGATGCAACACAAATCACCCAGGATGCAATGACCACGCTGGCACAGCAGCTTGACTGGCTGAGCTGCGTCACTCCCGTAGAAGGACTTATTGATTTTGTGACACGCGCCAGCCATGCCGGGGTGCGTATGGGTGTGGTGACTTCAGACGACAAGCAAAACGCTGATCTTCACCTATCTATACTGTCGCTTACCGATCATTTTCCCGTAGTACTTGGCCATGACCAAGTCGCACGTGGAAAGCCCTACCCCGATATGGCACTAGCGGCCTGCCAACAGCTAAACGTTCTTCCCCAACGCACCCTCATCATTGGCGACTCCAATGGCGATATGGCGATGGGTAAAGATGCAGGCCTGCTGGCCAGTATTGGCATCTGTGCCGCCCCCCATCTTGATGGCTCTTATCTGACCCATGCCGATCTTGTGGTTCGCGATTACAACGAGCTAACCATCGCGCCATCCCACCACTAACCAATCAAGGGAACTCTAATTATGCACCCTTCACTTAAAACCCTTACCCAGCAAGCGACCCTCGGCCAGCTGTCGCGCCGCGATTTTTTACGCCGCGCAGCGGCACTCGGCATTGCCGCGCCTTTCGCAGGTTCACTGCTAACCAGCCAAGCGTTCGCTAGCACCGCAACTCCGCAGCGAGGCGGTATCCTTAAAGCAGGCATGCAGGGTGGTGAGTCAACCGACAGCCTGGATCCGGCTAGCTGGACAAGCCAAGTACAACACTCATTTGGCCAATCCTGGGGGGAAGCCCTAACCAACGTTTCACCAGAGGGCGAGCTTGTACCCCGCCTTGCGGAAAGCGTTGACTCCACCGCCGATGCCAAAACCTGGATATTTAAGCTCCGCCGTGGTGTTCAGTTCCATAACGGCCAGGAGATGACGGCTGCTGACGTGGTTGCCACGCTTGAACGCCACTCCGATGAAGACTCGCAGTCTGGTGCGCTAGGCATTATGCGCGGCATTGAATCGATACAAGCCACCGACACCTATGAAGTCACTATCGTGACTCTAGAGCCAAACGCCGACTTACCCTTCCTGCTGTCTGACTATCACTTGATGATTCAGCCCAATGGCGGCAAGGATAATCCAGCAGCAGGCATTGGTACCGGCCCATATAAAGTTGTCGAGTTCCAGCCTGGTGTGCGCCAAATTGCTGAGCGCTTTGAAGGCTACTGGAATCCCGACGAGTACGGCTTTGCCGATCAAATTGAAATTATCGTAATCAACGATCCTACTGCGCGCATTTCAGCGTTGCAGAGCGGCCAAGTGCATCTCATCAACCGAGTAGAGCCTCGGGTTGTCGATATGGTACAGCGACTGCCCAATATCGTGATCAATAACACCTCGGGCCGGGCGCAGTATGTCTTCCCGATGCACTGTGATACCGCGCCGTTTGACAATAACGACCTGCGGCTCGCGCTGAAGTATGCAATCAACCGGGAAGATATGGTCGAACGTATCCTGCGTGGCTATGGCAGTGTGGGCAACGACTTCCCGATCAACAAGGCCTACCCACTGTTCCCTGACGACATTCCCCAGCGTGAATTTGATCCCGAACGCGCTAACTATCACTACAAAAAGTCAGGCCATAACAGCCCTATCGTACTACGCACGTCGGATGTGGCCTTCCCAGGCGCGGTGGATGCCGCTCAGCTGTTCCAACAAAGCTGCGCCCAGGCAGGCATCAATATGGAAGTCCGTCGCGAACCCGGGGATGGCTACTGGTCCGAGGTGTGGAATAAACAACCATTCTGCGCCTCATACTGGAGCGGCCGCCCCACCCAAGACCAGATGTACTCCACGGCTTATATCTCCAGCGCAGACTGGAATGACACCCGTTTCTTCCGCGATGATTTCGATACCTTAGCGCGCGAAGCCCGCGGCGAATTAGACCAGGCCCGTCGTGCCGAGCTATATCGCGATATGGCGATGCTCGTGCGTGATGAAGGCGGCCTGATCCTACCGATGTTTAACGACTACATCGAAGCCACATTAAGTAACGTTGGGGGCTGGTCAGCTAACCCAATGGGAGAGATGATGGCAGGCTTTGCGCTCTCTAAGTGCTGGTTGGCCTCATAACTCGGATCTCTGCTATGAACACCTTTGTACTGAAACTGATTGCCCAGCGCATTGCGCTGGGCCTCTTACTATTACTTGCCGTCTCGGTACTAATATTTGTCGGCACCCAGTTGTTGCCGGGTGATGTTGCTCAGTCTATCCTCGGCCAAAGCGCCACCCCGGAAGCCGTAGCAAACCTGCGGCGCGAGCTGGGCTTGGACCAACCTGCTTGGCTGCGTTATTTCGATTGGCTAGGCGGTATTTTGCAGGGCGACCTGGGCACGGCGCTGTCGAACCGACAGGATATCGGCAGCTCACTATGGGGCCGCGTTGGTAATACGCTGTTTCTTGCCTTCTGGACAGCGATTGTAGCGGTGCCGCTAGCGATTTTGCTGGGGCTTGTCGCGGTGCGCTATCAAAACCGCTGGCCCGACCGGGCCATTTCTGGCACTACCCTCACCGCCATTTCGCTGCCGGAATTCTTTATTGGCTACCTGCTGATCTACCTGTTTGCGGTGAAGTTCAACTGGTTCCCTAGTGTGTCCACCGTGCATAGCGGCATGAGTCTAGGCGAACGCTTACATGCTATTGCCTTACCCGCCGCGACGTTAACGCTAGTAATTTTGGCGCACATGCTGCGCATGACCCGCGCGGCCATTTTAAATGTCATGCAGTCACCCTATATCGAAACCGCTGAGCTTAAAGGGCTAGGCACCTTTCGTATTATTGCCCGCCATGCCTTTCCTAACGCCATCGCCCCGGTGGTGAATGTGGTCATGCTGAATTTGGCGTTTCTGATTGTCGGCGTGGTGGTGGTCGAGGTGATATTCGTCTACCCAGGCATGGGCCAATACTTAATTGATCATGTCTCGAAACGTGATGTGCCTGTGGTACAGGCAGTTGGGTTGATCTTCGCAGCGGTATATATCGGGCTGAATATGCTGGCGGATATCATCGCCATCGTTACCAACCCACGCCTGCGCCACCCTAAATAATGTGCCTTTACTAAGGCCACTGTTACCAGACAGGAATGCAACACCATGTCGAAACCTTTTTCGCTGCTGAAGCGACTGCCGGTGACCGCTCTAGTCGGACTACTGCTTACCTTCAGCTTCTTAATCATGGCGGTCTTCGCGCCGTGGCTTGCACCTTACAGCATGTCTGAAAGCGTGGGCGATATGTGGATGGGGCCATCGGCAGAGTTTTGGCTCGGCACCGACAACCTTGGCCGAGACCTGCTATCGCGGCTAATTTACGGCGCGCGCACCACCATGACCATCGCCGCTCTTGCCACTGCCCTAGCGTTTTCCTTGGGGTCCGTTCTGGGTATTTTGGCCGCAGTTTACGGTGGCTGGGTAGACCAGCTGATCTCACGTGGTGTCGATATTGTGATGTCGATCCCCACGCTGATCTTCGCGTTAGTGATTCTTTCAGTGATGCCCAGCACCGTGCTCATGCTGATTTTAATTATGGGCGTGCTCGACTCTACGCGGGTATTCCGTATCTCGCGGGCGGTGGCAGTCAACATCAATGTGATGGACTTCGTTGAAGCCGCTCGCCTGCGAGGCGAAGGCAAACGCTGGATTATCTTTCGTGAGATTTTACCGAATGCCCTAACGCCTTTAGTCGCCGAACTAGGCTTGAGGTTTATTTTTGCGGTGCTGTTTCTATCATCGCTGTCGTTCCTGGGGCTAGGCGTTCAGCCACCGGATGCCGACTGGGGCAGTATGGTGCGTGAGAACCGCCAGGGCATTGTATTTGGCGTCCCCGCTGCGTTAATTCCCGCTGCGGCCATCGCGCTGCTCGCTATCTCCGTAAACCTAGTGGCTGACTGGATTTTACGCCACACGACAGATCTCAAAGGGGGCCGCAGTGGCTGATACGCTATTAGACATCCGCAACTTAACCATCGAAGCCACCACCTATCCTCCAGGCGAAGCGCCTCAAGACATCACTATCGTCAATGGAGTCAGCCTCACACTGGAACGCGGCAAGGTGCTGGGGCTAATTGGAGAGTCTGGTGCTGGGAAATCCACCATTGGCCTGTCACCAGCAGGCTACGGTCGTGGCGGTATTCGCTTAAGCGGTGAAGTATGGGTTAACGGCCGCGACATTTTGCAAGGCTCGCCTAAAGAGCTACGCCAACTGCGCGGCAAAGCCGTGTGCTACGTGGCACAGTCAGCGGCGGCGGCCTTCAACCCCGCTCAGACGCTGATGGAGCAAGTGATTGAAACCACCTTGCTACATGGCTTAGCCACCCGTAAAGCCGCCGAAGCGAGAGCAGTTGAGCTGTTTAAACAGTTGGGCCTGCCGGACCCCGAGCACTTTGGCAGCCGCTATCCGCACCAAGTATCCGGCGGACAGCTGCAGCGAGCCATGACGGCGATGGCACTATGCCCAGAACCTGATTTAATCATTTTCGACGAGCCAACTACGGCACTGGATGTAACTACCCAGATAGACGTATTGGCAGCCATTAAGCATGCGATTAAAACCACTGGCGTGGGAGCGCTCTACATCACTCACGATCTTGCGGTGGTAGCTCAAGTGGCCGATGATATTTTGGTACTGCGCCATGGTGAAAAGGTCGAAATGGGCAGCGCTGCCCAAATTATTGAGTCCCCTCAGCAGCCCTACACCCAAGCACTGGTCTCTGTTCGTTCAATTGAGCATGCCCCTAAACCGCCAACGGGTAATCCCCTTCTCACCGTGGATAACGTTAGCGCCGCTTATAGCAACAGCAAAGGGAATGTCCTCGAAGGGATCAGCATGAGCCTTTGCGCAGGCCAAACACTAGCCATTGTTGGTGAGTCAGGGTCGGGGAAATCTACCTTGGCACGAGCCATTACGGGGCTACTCCCCCCCAACCAAGGGCAGTTTTTATTTGACGGACAGCCGCTGCCAAAAACGCTGGGCGCTCGGAACAAAGACACGCTACGCGAACTACAGATGATTTATCAAATGGCTGATGTGGCGATGAACCCACGCCATACAGTGGAAACCATCATTGGCCGACCACTCACCTTCTACTTTGGCTTAAAAGGCAAAGCCCGGCGCAAGCGGGTGATTGAGTTGCTAGAAGAGATCGAACTAGGAGAAGGGTTCATTGATCGCTACCCCGCAGAGCTCTCCGGCGGCCAAAAGCAACGGGTATGCATAGCCCGAGCACTTGCGGCTAAGCCTAAGCTGATTATCTGCGATGAAGTCACTAGCGCGCTAGACCCTCTGGTTGCCGATGGCATTCTTAAACTCCTGCTGCGCCTACAGGCCAAAGAGAATGTCGCTTACTTGTTTATTACCCATGATTTAGCAACCGTAAAAGCCATCGCTGACTCGATTGCAGTTATGTATAAAGGTGAAGTGGTACGTTACGGTTCCCGTGAAACGGTACTCTCCCCTCCCTTCGACGACTATACCCAGCAGTTGCTAGCCTCGGTGCCACAAATGAAACTGGGCTGGCTTGAGGAGGCACTCGAAACTCGAGCAAACTAACATCGCCTACGGTGATGAGAGACAACGGTGGGAGCTAGCAGCAGAATCTGTTACTAGCTCCTACTCGCTCACTCCCCACTCCCAAAGTATTAGCTCGTTCAAGCTCACCCCCACTTGATTGCTCTAGCTAGTAGGTTGTTTCTAAAAAAAGACGGAATAGCTTGCTTATCAGCAGTTTTCATTCGTTTTTATTCCGTATTGCGATGCAATATTGGTTGTTACACTAGTGTCGATTACAACCTCTAATTCTAACTATTATTAGGAAAAAATGCGCCATGCTGACGTTACACCACGACCCTGGCCAGCCACGAGTTTCTCGTGGCTGGCTTTTTCTGTTAGCGGCTGTGCTGCTATGTGTAAGTCCTACAGCTTTTGCCGTGACCGGTGACATTGATCTCACGACCTCTGTTGTCGGCTTTTTTGCGGTAGCAATTTTCGTTTTAGCCTATGCGTTAGTCATGGCGGAAGAAAAAATCCACATGCGCAAATCCAAGCCGGTGCTGGTAGCAGCCGGTATCATTTGGGGACTCATTGGCTGGGTGTACGTCCAAAACGGTATGTCGGAAACGTCGGAACATGCGTTCCGCGTGACGCTGCTGGAGTTCACCGAGCTAATGCTGTTCCTATTGGTAGCGATGACTTATATCAATGCCATGGAAGAGCGCAGAGTATTCGATGCTTTACGCTCCTGGATGCTGCGCAAAGGGTTTAACTATCGCACCTTATTTTGGCTAACGGGTGGCCTTGCCTTTGTGTTGTCACCCATTGCCGATAACTTAACCACAGCCTTATTAATGTGCGCTGTTATTACTAAAGTTGCAGAGGGTGATAAGCGCTTTATTAACTTAGCGTGTATTAACGTTGTGGTTGCTGCCAACGCAGGGGGTGCATTTAGCCCATTTGGCGACATTACAACGCTGATGGTATGGCAAGCGGGGATGGTTGCCTTTCAGGAGTTCTTTGTCCTCTTCCTGCCCTCTCTGGTCAATTTCTTGATACCCGCCATCATCATGAGTGCGTTTATCAAAGATGAGAAACCTGCCAGCGTTTACGAAGATGTATGGCTGAAACGCGGTGCACGGCGGATTATCGCACTGTTCCTACTGACCATTACCACCGCAGTACTGTGCCATACGCTGCTTCATCTACCGCCGGTACTTGGCATGATGACAGGACTTGGCTACCTGCAGTTCTTTGGCTACTACCTACGCCGCACGCTACCTCGCTCGCTTGAGCGCAAGCGCGAACGCTATAGCCGCCGTGGCGACAATAAAAAGCTTGAGCAGCTAGGCAGCGTGGTACCGTTTGATGTCTTCAACCGTGTTGCCCGGGCCGAGTGGGATACACTGCTATTCTTCTACGGGGTTGTTATGTGCGTGGGTGGCCTTGGATTTATGGGCTACCTTGGGCTGCTTTCCGATGCGCTTTATACGGGTTGGAACGCAACCTGGGCCAATATTGTGCTTGGGGTAGTCTCGGCGGTGGTGGACAACATTCCCGTGATGTTTGCCGTACTGACCATGCAACCCGAGATGTCTCACGGACACTGGCTGTTGATCACCTTAACTGCTGGTGTAGGTGGCAGCTTACTCTCTATTGGTTCCGCAGCAGGCGTCGCCGTTATGGGACAAGCCCGTGGTGCTTATACCTTTATGGGGCATTTACGTTGGGCGCCGGTGATCATGCTAGGCTATATCGCCAGTATTGCCGTACACATGTGGTTAAACGCAGCTAGCTTCACTCAGTTTCATTAACCCAACTGCCGCCCATCTTATTGACTAAAATAAGCGCAAGCAGTGTAGTGTTTACTGCTTGCGCTTACTTAGCGCTAATAACGAACTAAAACACGCCCAACAGCGTTAATACGTTTCAAACAAGTACTCAATTGGTGTTGGCCTGCCAAACAGATACCCTTGATAACGGTAACACCCGTGACCTCTCAGCCAATCCAACTGCTCTTTCTTCTCCACCCCCTCTGCCACTACCGTTAAACCCAGGCTTACGGCGAGTAAGATCGTAGTATCTACAATGGCGGCATCTGTTTTATCCGTCAGTAGCTCACGAATAAAGGACTGGTCGATTTTTAGCTCATCGAGAGGCAGGCGTTTTAAGTAACTCAGCGAGGAGTAGCCCGTACCGAAATCATCCAGAGCAAAACGGATACCTCGGGCGCGTAGCCTGAGCATAGTATTGCGCACCCTTGTCGGCTCACGCATTAGTAAGCTTTCCGTTACCTCCAGCACCAACCTACTTGCCGGTGCTTGAGTTTCGGCTAACAGCCCCTCTACCTCACGTACAAAGTCGGGCTGCTGAAATTGAACCGAGCTGACGTTTACCGAAAGAGACAAAGACGAATAAGCTGGTTGCGCAGCCCACTTAGCTAGCTGCTCGCAGGCAGATTTCAGCGCCCAGTGGCCAATAGGCACAATTAAACCATTCTCTTCAGCCAGCGGGATAAAGGTTGCGGGTGATACCCAGCCACGTTGGGGGTGGTACCAACGAAGCAGTGCTTCTACGCCCACCGTCGCACCGTGATGGTCCACCTGCAACTGATAATGAAGCGCCAGCTCGTTACGCGCCAACGCCTGGTGTAGATCACCCTCCAGACTAGCCCGCTCCAGCACACTTGTTTGCATATCGCTATTAAAAAAACGTAGTTTGTTACCACCTGCTGCCTTGGCCTGCTGAAGCGCTATATCAGCCTGCTGTAGCACGCTATTCATACTGTGGCTAACACCACTAAATAGGGTAATGCCGATGCTTGCACTAATGGGTAGTTCACGGTCATTACGTAGCTGGGATATCGCTTCCAGCAACTGGCGTGCGACACGCTCAGTAACTAACGCTGCCTCATTTTGCCGCTCACCCAAGGCATTTAGCAGCACCACAAACTCATCGCTACTCACCCGTGCGACCGTAGCGTCCTGAGCTACCTTGTTTAGCAACTGCTGTAGCTGAACAGCGACGCTTATCAACAGCTGGTCGCCACTTTCATGGCCCTGGATATCATTGACGAGACGAAAATTGTCTAGGTCGACAATCAACACCGCACTGAACGTAGGCTCAGCCTTATCTTGCTCGGTCACCATAGCCAGGGAGTCCATCAACAAGCGGCGGTTCGGCAATCCCGTCAAGGCATCATAAAAGGCCAAATGATGGGTTCGCGATTGCATCTCTAGATACTCAGTCAGTTCGGTTGAAATACCACACAAACAGGCCGCTTCACCTTTGCGCATAACAAGCGGTGTCTTAATTGATAAAAAAGTGCGCACCTGATCCTGATTGTCACCTTGCAGCACATTGTGCTCTTCAACCGTCATCTTTTTGCCGGACGCGAGTACCTCACGGTCTACTCGATAAAGTTCAGCTGCGCTTACCTCATCAAAAAACACGTCATCACGTTTCCCAATGATCTGGTCTGCTGGAAGACCAAATAACTCACTAACCCGGTGGTTAACGTAGCGATACTCTAGTGAGGGTGACTTGATATAAATGTACGCATCAACACTGTCTAAAATAGTGGACAGCAAAGTTTCATTGACAGTGAGCTGATCTCGGTTCAGCGCAACACGGCGCTTAAGTAATACATTACCGCCTAGTGCCAGTGCTAAGAGTAGTGTTAACAGTCCACCCCACCACCACAGCCAAGTAGGCAGTAAAGGCGACAAAGGGGCTTGTGCCCGCCAAGCAACCAAGGTGTCGAAATACCGGGAGTCAGCATCTTGCTTCCAACGGCGAAGTACCACATCGATACGATCAAGCACGTCTTCAGATAGCTGAGGAGACGCAGCATAGAATAGCCTTACCGGTAGGAAGATAACTGGCGTTTCCCGCAGGCCGTAATCATGAGCGCGCCAATTGCCAAACAGGTGATTTGACGCTACAAGATCTGCCTCACCACTACTCACCAATTGGAAGCCTTCCGAGGAATTACTCGATGGCACCCACGTTACCGGTATAGCAAAGCGTTGAGTAACAGCAGCTAAGTAACTCTGCTGCATGGACCCCTCAACAACTGCAACACGCATCTGCGCTAAGTCAAAGATAGCTTCAACGTTCAAGCCCTCGCGTTGATAAAGCTGAGACCAGCTATGCATGACGGGTTCCTTGTGGAAAGCAAAGCGCTCTGCACGCTCTTCATTCCAGGCAACATCAGGCAGTAGGTCAATTTTGCCCTGCTCTAACAGCGTTAGACAGTCAGAGAACTCACACGTGAAGCCTTCTAATTCCCACTGCTCCTCGTGCGCGATGGCTTCAAGCAGTTCGCCCAAAATACCTTTCAATTCTCCTTGGTCACCAACAAAGAGCTTTGGCGGGTTGTGATATACCCCTACGAGTAACACTTCATTAGCGAATGAAGGAGGTACCCATAGCCACGTACCAACCAGCATGGCTGCAGCAAAACTGCAGCATGGTAGACGCACTGCAGTCTTTGCAGTTGTCACCATCCGGATGGCTAGCGGGAGCAGTGCGCGCGTCATCACTATACCTACCCACCAGGCATCGTAAGCGGGCCTGCACGCGCGACCACCCGCTGCCAGGCGGGGTCATTTTCGATACGCGCCACAAACGCAGCAATATGGGGATACTTTGTCAGAGCTTGTGTGCCCGGGGCTTGCATGGCTGCCACTGCCTGGAGCGGAAAACTCATCTGAATATCGGCTCCGCTCGGCCAATGGCCTGCAAAGCTCTCTTTTTTGCTCAAGTGCGTTTCGATAACGCTTAAATGCTGATTTATTTGCGGCTGGATAAAGCGTTGTCGTACGGTAGAACAGATCCCCTTAGCCAGGGGTTTAATGATCCAGGGCGACTGTTTGGGGATTTGGCTAAACACTAACCCCATTACCAGCAGAGGCATCAATGAGCCTTCGCCGTAGTGCAACCAGTAACGGTAATCTACCCACTCATGGGTGTCACTTGCTGCTGGCTGCAGACGCCCTTCCCCATAGCGGTGTACAAGATAATCTATGATTGCCCCTGACTCGGCAATGGTCAGCTCGCCGTCGGTGATAACTGGGGACTTACCTAGCGGGTGAATTTTTTTTAGCGCATCCGGTGCCTGCTGCGTCTTACTATCGCGCTGATAAACCTGAATTTCGTAATCAACGCCCAGTAGCTCAAGAAGCCATAGAATACGATGTGAACGAGACTTTTCCAGATGATGAACGTGAATCATAGGTTCTCCATGGGGCGGCTTCTTACATAGGCAAATGGCCAGAGCCAGTTACCCTTCTACTGCAAGCATATTTAGCGTAGCACCATTGCCGCGTTGAACCCCATGGAGGAGGAAAGCAAACCTTATCTTTTATGCCAAAGTAGTAGTTTGCACAATAATAGTGCGCCCCCCCTTATTCCTTTAGGCTAACTAACCTGAAACTAATTTAAAAAAACGCCACTTCACACTTTATGTTCCTGACGCCAGCGCATTAATACGTCAACAAATGACCATTTCCCCTGCAGCCACGGGGCCAATAAGCGCGTCGAAAGCGGAATAAATACAAACACCATTACAGGAGTTAGCATAAGGGTACTTACCATTACTCGTGGTAATAGCGCCCAATCTGCAATTACTCCACCAAACAACCATTGAAACAAAAGCGAAACAGGGAAGAACGCCAGCCAAACAGCCACTGCTTGCTTCCAGCGTGGCGGCGTAACACCAGGGCTAACCTGGAACCAGGCATCCAACCCTGTGGCACGATGCTCATGGGGGGCGTCATAAAGGCCTTTACCGCGCTTAAGCCATGCATGGCGTGAAGCCGAGTGTTCCCAGGCACTCAACGTATCGCTACTGCTAAATCGGAAAATAATCTGGTACTCGTCATCATCTGTTGGCGGCGCCAATACGCCAGACCCCAGGTAACCCGGAAAGTCAGCCGCTAGTTCACGGCCTTCATTTAACCAACGATTAAAATCTTGATAGCGGCCATTCGCCACTCGGCGAGCCACCATTAACGTGACAGGTGAGGCAGACATGGTATATCTCCTAAAAACGCTACAGCCATGGCCGGGTAGGCAGGCTGCTTGCTGACGGGCGGGTAAGCCCATTACTTGTGCCACAGTATACAAGCAATTTTAATGCCATGTGAGTACCGATAAAGCACTCAATACCTTGAGAGCGGCTGAATACTAACAAAGCGCCCCTGGTCGGAAAACTCAAGCCGAAAAACGCCCTGTACGCCGTCTCTTGTCACAACACGGCGTAGCGCCCCAGCGGGGAACACTACCCAGCGACCATCCACGCTGCGTGTACGCACATTGGAGTAACGCCCCTCATAGTGTGCCAAGCATTCGCTCTCAGAGAGACGGATAACCACATCAATAGTAGGCATAAAAAAACCGTTGATCCCCCTAGCAGCTCAGTGCCCAAGAGAAGTTAGTTGTGGATAAAACGTTGGCACTGCTCATGGTGCAGGTGCAGCGGCGCCTAAAAAGCGGGCCTGCCAGTAGTCAATATCAAGTGGCACGCTGACCACCGCCCTGCCACTGCCAGGGGCGTGTATCATTTGACGGTTTCCACGGTAGATACCTACGTGGGTAGCTTTTGCGCCACTGCCAAAGAACAGCAGGTCACCTGGGCGGGGAGCCTCTACTTGAGGCAGCGCTCGAAACTGCTCATCAGCAGTGCGCGGTACACGAATGCCCGCTGCGCGGTAAGTCATTTCCACTAAACCTGAGCAGTCAAGCCCCCCTGGCGAGCTCCCGCCAAGGCGGTACGGTGTGCCAATGGCCTGCTGGGCATGGGAAAGAATCAGCGCACGTTCCATGGAGATGCCTGCCTGAGGGCTGGGCGCCGGTGCGATTTTTGTTTCTTTACTGGCACACCCCACTAATAGCAGCAGGGTAAATAGCGTTAGCAGTGGGGATAGGCGAATAAACGGCATAGAACGCTCCGGCTCAGCACGCTAGCAGTGCTTTTATGATGGCCCAAGCTCGGCTTACTCGCTACTGGTTCTTGATGCTGTTTCGTTAACGCCCAATCCACTCAACGAAGGTTGTCTCTCCTAGGGCGTGGCGCTCATGACGCAGCCGACTCATCGCAGCATAGGGTAAGTCCATCACCAAGCCATTGTTTAATGGCTGCGCCAATACTTGGCGTAGTAGTGCATTACATACAAATAGGTGGGCAACCACCAGCACGTGCTTACCGGGCGGATTAGCCAGTAGTCGCCGCCAAACGTCGCTGACCCGGGCATCCAGTTCAGCGAGTGTTTCTCCTTCAGGAGGAGCAGCCTGGGTGGGGTTGTACCAAAACGCACTCATCTGCTCGGTGCCTTCTTCGGCAAATACCTGAGCATGGGTTTTACCCTCCCAGCGCCCAAGATGAAGCTCGGCAAGGTTATTCTCAACCTGCACCGGCAGTTCAAACTCCTCGCCCAACCAAAGCGCAAACTCGTGGCAGCGCAGCAGCGGCGAGCAGACAATAGCATCGTACGGTGGACGGCCCGCCACAGTGTGCCGCATCACGGCATTGGTCACCTGCTGCCAGCCGGTTTCGCTAAGCGGGTGGTCGGTGCTACCCCGTAGCATGCGTCCGCCCACTGGCTCGCCATGGCGCATAATATCAATCGTAGTGACCTGTGCATCAGGAAAACGCATGGTTGCTCCTTACCCTGTCGGCTAGCTAGATAATGGCGTGGCGCACACGGGCAGATACCCACTCTGAAACCAGCACCGTGGCAAAAATCATCACAAAGATAACGCTAACCTGGTTCCAGGCAAGGCTATTAATCGAAGCGTTAAGTTGCAGACCGATACCCCCGGCTCCCACCAAACCGAGCACGGTGGATTCACGAATATTGATATCCCAGCGATAGACACTAATGCCTGCAAAGGCTGGCATTATCTGGGGCAGTACGCCGTAGTTCATTACTTGCAGGCGGCTGGCACCGGTGGCGCTAATCGCTTCAACAGGCGTGGGGTGAATCTCTTCAATCGCTTCGTACAGCAGTTTGCCCACGAAGCCGATCGAACGCAGTGCAATGGCGATAATACCCGCCAGCACGCCAGGGCCAAGAATCGTCACCAATAGCATGGCCCAAATCAGCGAATTGATAGAGCGTGAGGAAACGATAATAGTGAGCGCCAGGCTGCGTACCAATGGATGCGGCGTGGTATTTCGTGCGGCTAAAAACGCCACGGGAAACGCCATCACAATCCCCAACGCAGTGCCCAGCGTAGCGATGTTCAGCGTATCCCACATGGGCTTCCATAATACACTGGCGTACTCCCAGCGCGGCGGCATCATACGGCTTATCAAGTCGCTGCCCTGGCGGCCGGCATCTTCAACAAACACCCACATGGTATTGTCGGAAATCACCTTCCAGCAGAGCAAAAACAGACTTATCCCCGCCAACCAGGCGACGTACTGTAGCCACTGGGCGCGGGTAGTGCGCCGCTGCCACAGCGGGGTACCTTGAGACGATGTTGAAACTGGCATAGATGATTCCTTTTCAAGACATGCAATGAGCGTGCGGGGTAAAGCGCAAGAACCGAGGCATATGGGTTATATGTGTGGGCTCAGCCATTGCATTACTGTGTCCAGCGGCGAACGTGGCTCGAGGCATACTCACTCATCAACACGATCGCGATGATAATCAGCAGGATGGCAGCGGAGGTGCCGTACTCGTAACGGCTTAATGAGGTGTTCAAGGTGGCGCCGATACCGCCTGCGCCCACAATCCCGATCACCGACGACTCGCGAAAGTTAATATCTAACCGATACATGGAAAGACCAATTAAGCGCGGCATTACCTGGGGTTGAATGGCATGGTTCATGGTTTGCCACCAACTTGCTCCGGTCGCGCGCACGGCTTCAACCTGCTTCCAATCGAGGTCTTCAATATCCTCCGCCAGCAGCTTGGCCATAAAACCAATAGTGGCGAATGCGAGAGTCAGCATGCCCGCAAAGGGGCCAAAGCCGAACATCACCACAAATAGAATGGCGATAATGATCTCTTGGAAGGTGCGCGACACGGCAATAATCGCCCGGCACACCGCGTAAACGGGTAGCGGTGAGATATTGCGCGCCGCACCTAATCCCACTGGAATCGCCAGCAGTACGCCAATCACGGTGGAAGTGAGCGTCATGGTGAGACTTTCCATTAGCCCCGCCATAATATCGTTCTGCCGGCTAACAAAGTCGGGCTGTAGAAAGGCGCCTAAAAAATTTAGCGCCCGGCCCGAGCCTTCAGCCACTCGTGCCCAGTTTACCTCTACTGAGGCTAATGCAAGCACTAGGTAAACCACACCGCCAAGCACCAACCCCCAGCGCACACGCGGATTGTCAATCAGCGGTAACCGCCGCCAGTGACCTTGACGAGCGGCCTGCTGACGCGCCAGCGTATCAGCACTGGTGTTCATAGCGCGCCTCCGGCGACCATGGTAGGCATGGCGTGCGCAGTGTAAGCCGTAGGTTGGAAAGCATCCTCGCTCTTTTCCTCAGCTGGCTCGGGGGTGGTGTCCCAATCCTCTTCACCATAAATGGTGGTGAGAATCTCGCTGGTTAGTTCGCTAGGCTGGCCATCAAATACGATCTCCCCAGCTCGTAAACCAACAATGCGATCGGCAAACTGCTTAGCGAGCGCCACATCATGAATATTGATAATCGCCGCCAGCTCACGCTCAGCGCAAAGTTCACGTATCAGCCGCATAATCTGGCGTGAGGTTTTAGGATCCAGGCTGGCGGTTGGCTCGTCTACAAGCAACAGTTTAGGACTCTGTAACAGCGCACGGGCAATTCCCACCCGCTGACGCTGTCCCCCTGAAAGTGCGTCGGCACGCTTATCAATGGCGTGGGGCAGGCCTACTCGCTCAAGCAGGCGAAAAGCCTCTGCTACCGCCTCTTTCGGATAGCGACGCAGAAAGCTACGCCAGAACCCTACATAGCCAAGCTGGCCCGATAGCACGTTCTCCATCACGGTTAAGCGATCCACCAAGGCGTACTCTTGGAAAATCATCCCCATGGAGCGACGGGCGTGGCGCAATCGGCTGCCGGATAGCTTGGTCAGCTCGGTATTTTCTAAACGAATACTGCCCTGAGTGGGCTCGACTAAGCGGTTTACACAGCGGATCAGGGTACTTTTTCCCGCACCAGACGGCCCAATCAGCGCCATTACCTGACCTTTGGGGAGTGACAATTCAATATCGGTGAGCGCACGATCACCCGTTGGGTAACGTTTACCAACGCCAGTGAGTGTCAACATGGGGTTACCTCATCTTCATAACGGTTCGGCCAGAAGGTTGTCCTTCTGGCCGATGGGGTTACACAGCTACCAAGGGGTTAATCGCAGTCGTAAGTCACGCCATTAGCATCGGCAATAGTACGAATCACCGACCAATGCTCTGCATAGGTAATCGGAATGAACTGCGCTTCACCGGAATTGGCAAACTCGGCCTCAAGAGCACTACCTTCCCAGTCGTAGCTGAAGAAAGCGTCCTGAATTTGCTGAGCAAGCTCAGGCTTCAGATTGTGGGCAACGCCATAAGCGGTGGTGGGAAAGGTTTCCGAGGTGTAGATAATGTCGTAATCACCTTCGTTGACCACGCCGCGCGAGATCATCCGGGTACCTACAGAGTTAGCGATAGCGGCTGCGTCATAATCTTTGTTGACCACCCCTAGAATGGAGTTGTCGTGAGAGCCGGAAAACGCCGTTTCAAAGTCGTCCCCAGCTTCTAGGCCATACTCTGAGCGCAGCAACGCAGAAGGCGCACGGAAGCCAGAGTTAGAGGTCTCAGAAGTAAACGCCAGCTGGCGGCCCTGCAGGTCTTCAACGCTCTCAATACCACTACCGGGGTAAGTGATAATCTCCATCTCATAGCCATAGCTGCCATCTTCACTGGCCATGATGGCAAAGGGGCGGAAACCACCACAGTTAACCGCAACCGGCACACCACCGGTGTTAAAGCCTGCTACGTGCAGGCGGCCTGCGCGCAGTGCTTCCTGCTGAGCAGCATTGGACTGTACAGGGAAGAACTGCACCCGCTTACCAGTCGCTTCGCTTAGGTGATCCAGAAAACCAGCCCACACGTCAGCGTAAACGGCAGGATCTTCAACGGGCGTATAAGCGAAAACCAAAGTATTCGGGTCAACCCACTGGGATTCATCAGTAGGTACATCGGCTACCATATCGCCATCGTTATCTACATAGCGCGAAGAGAGGTCAGCAGACGCGTTAACCGCCGCCAACGCAAACGTGCTGGCAACAGCAGCGCTAATCAACGTGCGAGAAAGCGGGTGAGAAAAACAGGAGGATTGCATGCATCACCTAAGCGGGCTGTTCGAAGATGACGCTATGCTGCCAAGCCTGCATGACAGGCACGGGTCACTTCCATGACAACCCCGTGACATATCAGTGACAGACATAGGCGTGACACTGCCACCACTAGAGCAGCACACAGACTAAAAGCATGGACGATGTCGAGCAGATCGACATTGATAGACGTGGGATGATGAAGACGTTAGCGACAATCCTGGCAGTTTCCCCGTGCCATAATGGCTTCGGCAATGCGCTCTATCCCCTGGCGATAAGCAGCTTGGCGATAAGTGACTTGCTCTTGCTCAGCCCGCGCCAGTACGCTTTGAGCCTGCTCACCTAACAGGCGGTCAAGGCGCTGATTGACGTCCTCTTCGCACCACTTTTCACCCACACGATTTTGCAGCCACTCAAAATAGCTAACAATCACCCCACCGGTATTGACCAAGACATCAGGTAGTACTGGGATTTCGCGTTTGGCTAATGCAGTATCGGCATCACAGGTCAGCGGCCCATTAGCAATTTCGAGGATGGCCCCTGCCTGCACATCGTCAACGTTATTGCAGTGGACCTGATTCTCTAGCGCCGCTAAGGCCAACACATCTACCTCAAGCGACAGCAACTTATCACCCGATAGCGGCTTGCCCTGTTTACTCTTCGATAATGAGCCGTGCTTGTTTTTATCCTGCTTTGCGGCGTCCACGTCTAGTCCGTCAGCGCTGTAAATGGCGCCGCTTGAGTCCGATAGTGCCACGATTTTGTAGCCTCGCTCTCTCGCGAGTCGGGCAAAATGGTAAGCCGCATTGCCAAACCCCTGTACGGCAACAGTGGTTTCTTCCGGTTTGCGCTCTTCGCGATCGACCCACAAATCAAGCACTTTTAAAGCGCCGCGCCCAGTTGCCTCTACCCTACCTGGTGAGCCACCCAGTGAAAGCGGCTTACCGGTGATGGCTGCTGGTGCCTGAGCACGCACAATATGCTCATACTCATCAATCATCCAGCCCATTACTGTGGCATCGGTATTCACATCCGGCGCAGGAATATCCCTGTCAGGGCCCATAATATCGGCAATAGCACGAATATAACCTCGCGCTAAGCGCTCTCGCTCAAGTGATGAAAGTGCTTTGGCATCAACCTGAACACCGCCTTTTCCACCTCCGTAGGGCAAGTTAACCACTGCGCATTTCACTGCCATCCAGAAACTCAGCGTGGTGACTTCATGCTGATTAACATCCAGATGGAAACGCACACCGCCCTTGGCTGGACCGAGGCTAGTGTCGTACTGCACCCGCCAAGCAGGGAAGGCCTTAAGACTACCGTCATCCATACGCACCGGCACACTGACCTGAAGCGATAAGCTAGGCTGCATCAGCCGTGCCTGGGCATCAGGATGGATATCCAGCGCTTCAAACACCGCTTCCAATCGCGAGCGGGCATCCTCAAACAGCGCGGCGCCAGTTTCAGGGGTAAGTGCTTGAGGGGCTTGTTGTTCGGCTTGAGGCTGGCGCGCTTTGGACGTCTTATGCTTTGTTTTATGTTTTTTCGCTTTCGCCATATCGCATTCTCCTTTTGCAGGGTAAGCGTCAACGTCTTCTAGCAAGCAATTTGGCACTGTCTAAGCGTAGCAGTTTGCTAACAACAAGCGCTTTTTACTTGCGAAATCCCAGCTTTTTCTCACACTTAGGCTATTTGCACGGATGCCCAGGGAGAACATTGTGGGGGAGAACATTGTGGGGGAGAACATCGTAGGGGGGAACATCGTGAGCCCAGTGACACGCAGCGCCTTAGGATGGGGCAGCCTCTACTGCTTACTTGCCCTACTGCCGATAGGCTGGCTATTGCTCTCACCGCCAGCCCCCCGTAGTTGGCTAGGTGAAGCGGCGATTTTATTAGGGGCGCTGGCCCTTAGCATCATGGCGTTGCAGGCCCTAATATCCGGCCGACACACTTGGTTTGCCCATGGCGTTGGCTTTGATAACGTTCTGCAATTTCATCGCCAAATCGGTATCGGGGTGCTTTTTCTAGTGATTGCCCACCCGGCTGCTTTGTTTATTGCGCACCCCTCGTTGATTCACTTTATTGACCCTAGGCAGGAAACCCTGCGCGCCTTAACGTTGATGGCTCTGCTGGGTGCCAGCATTATGCTGATTATTAGCTCGCTTTGGCGCAAACGATTTGGGCTATCATATGAGTGGTGGCGACTGCTCCATGGCGGCTTAGCGCTGTTTATCGTTTTTGGGGGGCTAGGCCATGCCATCATGGCCCAACGCTATACCGAGGGCTTGGTTACCTCGGTTGGTTTGGCGCTGCTGATTCTACTTCCTGCTGGCTTAGTGTTGGAAACACGCCTAGTAAGGCCCTGGCGTATGCGCCGCCGCCCTTGGCGTGTGGTGGATACCAAGCTTGAACGTGGTGATACCACCACGCTAACGCTCGAACCCGCAGGGGCCCATCGGTTCTTTTTCCAGCCGGGGCAGTTCTTCTGGATTACTCTGGGTGACACTCCTTGGTCACTGCAACAACACCCTTTTTCCCTCTCATCAAGCGCTACCAACAGCGGGCGAATAACTTTCAGCGCTAAACGTTTGGGTGACTTTACCCAGCAACTACCTCGCGTAACCGCCAATACTCTCGCGTTTATTGAAGGTCCTTTTGGTGCCTTTATTCCTCGCACCAATAATCCGTCCGGCCTAGTGATGATTGCAGGTGGCATTGGCATTACTCCTTTTATGAGTATGCTGTATACCTTTCGTGACCAGCACAACCGCCAGCCTATTTGGTTAATTTATGCCAATCCAACTTGGCGGGAGGCCACATTCCGCGACAACCTAGACGATTTGGCGCAGCATCTTGAGCTAACACTGATTCACGTCATCTCAGATCCCCATGAGGGCTGGGAAGGTGAAGAGGGCTACGTTGATCAGACTCTACTCGCCCGCTGCTTACCCCCGGACGATGGGCAGCGTGACTACTTTATTTGCGGGCCAGACCCCATGATGGATAGTGCCGAACGGGGGTTGATTGCCCAAGGCGTCGCTCCCACCCATATTTTCTCCGACCGTTTCGACATCGTTTAGGGGGTTTTTATGCTGCACAACTACGCAAGATACGCTGGCGTTGGCGTGTTAGCACTGCTCATTGCCGTTGTCCTGCTCGCCGCGTACTGTATCCAATGACCCACCGCTCAGAGCAGCGTGAACACGTTCCAGCCCACCTCACTTCGCAAACGGCACGGGATCTAGCTTGGCTGCTCACCACTCCGGATGTGGTTGAGCTGCCGCCTCCCATTCCCTGCGGCGGTCGGCCAACTCAGCAAGAGCTTGGCTTACAAGATGGTGTGGAAAGGTGGCTGGCACAGCTTGCACCGCTGATAAGCGCACTGGATGGCAAGTTAGGCACGCGTATGGGGCACTACCACGAGCGGCTGTGGCACCTACTGCTAGATAACGCACCCAACACTCGCCTGCTGGCGAGTAATGTAAAAATCACCCATAAGCGCACCACTCTTGGCGAGCTGGATATGCTCTATCGAACACGGGGAAACCCCGCACCCGTGCATCTGGAGGTGGCGATTAAGTTTTATCTTGGGCTACCGGAGGGACCAGGAGATGCTAGCAACCAAAGCCGTTGGATTGGCCCCGGTGGGCTGGATAGTCTGGCGCTGAAGTGCAGCCACCTACGTCACCATCAACTGCCTATTTCGAGCACTGCCACGGCATTGTCGATTATCGCTCACTGGTTAGCCCCCAGAGACTTAGGCCCAACCCCAGCGCTGATCAGCCAGCTCACCCAGCGCTTGGCAATACCTGGCGTGCTGTTTTACCCCTGGCACGCAGTGATACCACCACCAATAGGGGCAACTGCCAATCACCGGCGCGGGCTGTGGTGTTATTTAAAAGATTGGCCAGCGCTGGCGGCTGAAAAAAGCGCGGCACTGCAAATGGCGTGGTTGGAGAAACCACATTGGCTAGCTCCGCCGCCACAAGGAGCATTTCATTCTACTAGCGAAGAAATAGCGCGAGTGAGACCACTGATTGAGCGCTACGGGCCACAGCAAGTGATGCTATACGACCCAGAAGCAGCAACAACAACAACAACAACAACAACAACAACAACAACAACAACAACAACAACCAGTGAGCGACACATGGAGCGCCTTATCATTGTGCCCAATGACTGGCCACGCCAAGTGCCGCTACCACCCCGCACTCGCGATTAAACAACCACCAGGTTATCGCGATGAATCAGCTCGTGGGCTTCTACGTAACCCAAAATAGCTTCAATCTGGTGGCTAGGCTGGCCCGCCAACTGACGGGCTTCATCAGCCCCGTAATTGACCAACCCTTTAGCCACCCGCGCGCCCTGCTCATCCACGCAGAGCACCATATCACCGCGCTTAAAGCTACCCTGCACTTCACGCACGCCCACCGCTAACAGGCTAGAGCCTCTACCGCGCAGTACATTCACAGCCCCGGCATCCAGCACCAAGGTGCCACGCACCTGCAGTTGACCAGCCAACCAACGCTTGCGTGCTGCAATCGGTGCTTGATCCGGCCGCAATAAGGTTCCCAACGCTTCCCCCGTCATCACTCGGGTAATCACATCCGGCTGGCGGCCACTGGCAATTACCGTCACCGCGCCAGAGCGCGCTGCAAGTTGTGCAGCCCTCACCTTGGTGGTCATTCCACCACGCCCCAAGGCACCGCCGCTGCCAGCTACAGCGGCCAAACGCGGGTCGTCGGCGCGGCCTTCGGCAATCAGCTGTGCGGTGGGGTCATGGCGAGGATCGGCACTGAACAGACCTTCCTGATCGGTAAGCAGCAGCAGCGCATCTGCTTCCAACAGGTTGGCGACCAGTGCGCCCAAGGTATCGTTATCACCGAAACGAATCTCATCGGTGACCACCGTGTCATTTTCGTTGATAACTGGCACCACACGCATTTCCACTAAGGTGCGCAGCGCCGATAGCGCATTGAGATAGCGCTTACGGTTGGAAAGGTCATCATGGGTGAGCAAAATCTGAGCCGTTAGCATACCGTGACGAGCAAAATGGTGCTCGTAGCACTGGGTCAGGCCATTTTGGCCCACCGCCGCAGCCGCCTGCAGTTCATGCACGGCGCTGGGGCGCACCTGCCAACCCAGACGCACCATGCCAGCAGCAACGGCACCCGACGAGACCAGGACCACTTCTATCCCCTGCTGATGCAAGGTGGCAATCTGATCCACCCAGCCACCAATGGCAGCTTCATCCAGGCCACGCCCATCATTAGTAATTAGCGCACTGCCGATTTTCACTACTACTCGTCGTGCACGGCTGAGCGCATCGCGCCCAAGGATTTGCTCATTACTTTCCATGCGACCCCACCTTAGTCAGGCTCTTATAGCTTATATCCGGCACTGATAACCTGCACCAGGTACTTATAACCTATATCAGACAATTATCAGGCACTTATAACAAAGGCCGCGCGAACGCAGCCCTTATTAGCTTACTACCGAACCACCCCTGCCTTAGTGCTAAAGACTCAACACTAGATGCTAAGAACTAGATACTTAAAACTAAGGGGCGTACTCAACTTCAACATCGTAATCATCGTCGTCGAAGTCTTCGTCATCTTCATCGTCACGCTTACGGCGGCGGCCCAGTCGCGCCTCGGTACGTGCAACCGACTCTTCTTCCATTCGTCGGCGCATTTCCTGCTCACGGGCATGGGCTTCTTCATCTTCATTTTCCAGGCGCTGCTGTTCGGTCAACCAGCGGTAAGCCGCCTGAACCAGCTTATCGGTACCATCACTGCTGATCGCCGAGATGCGGAATACAGGGCCATCCCAGTTCAGCGCATCGATAATCATCTGGGCACGAGCTTCACGATCCTCTTCAGGCAGCAGATCGAACTTGTTCAATACTAGCCAACGCGGCCGTTCGGATAGTGCCGGAGAGAATTGACCAAGCTCATGAATAATCGCCTGGGCAGCTTCCACTGGGTCAGACTCATCAAACGGCGCCACATCGACCACATGAAACAGCAGTCGCGTACGGGTCAGGTGTTTTAAGAAACGCAGCCCTAGGCCAGCGCCATCAGAAGCACCCTCAATCAATCCCGGTACATCAGCCATCACGAAGTGCTCGTGCATGCCGAGTTTCACAACACCCAGGTTAGGCACCAGAGTGGTGAACGGGTAATTCGCCACTTTGGGCTTGGCTGCGGATACCGAGCGGATCAATGTTGATTTACCCGCATTGGGCATGCCCAGCAGGCCCACATCAGCCATTACCTTCATTTCCAGGCGCAGGTTGCGGCGGTCGCCTTCGGTACCCGGCGTGGTGCGGCGCGGCGCTCGGTTGGTCGAGGATTTAAAGTGAATATTCCCCAGCCCACGACGACCACCCTCGGCCACTAATACCACCTGACCGATATCGGTGACATCGGCGATCACCTCAAGGGTATCTTCGTCGATCACCGTGGTGCCCACCGGCACTTTTACGTGTAGGTCTTCACCTGCTTTACCACTCATTTGGCGACCCATGCCGCCTTGGCCGTTTTCGGCTTTATAAAAACGCTGAAACTTAAAATCAATCAGCGTATTCAGTGAATCATCACCAATCAGGTAAACGCTACCACCATGGCCGCCATCGCCACCATCGGGTCCACCTTTGGGCACATATTTTTCGCGGCGAAAGCTAAGACAGCCATTGCCGCCCTTACCTGCCTCAACAATAATCGAGGCTTCATCGACGAACTGCATTGGATTCTCCCGGCCGCTTCCGCCGCCCTAACTGCTATATCCCACTCGCAACGTGCGAGTAAAAGGGATCAAAAAGACAAAAAAGCCCCGCCATGGCGGGGCTTTTCTTTCGTTATCTTCGTCCTGCGCAACGATGTTGCTTAGGCAGAAACGATGCTAACGAATTTGCGGTTCTTCGGACCTTTGGTCTCGAACTTCACGAAGCCATCGCTCAGTGCGAACAGCGTGTGGTCACGGCCCAAGCCAACGCCAGTGCCGGCGTGGAAACGTGTGCCACGCTGACGAACGATGATGTTACCCGCAGTCGCCGCTTGGCCACCGAAGAGTTTCACACCAAGGCGTTTGGATTCGGAATCGCGACCGTTACGCGTGGAGCCGGCTGCCTTCTTATGTGCCATTGCAAAATCCTCCTTAAGGGAATTTTACCGCTTACGCGGAAATTCCGGTAATTTTGACTTCAGTGAACCACTGACGGTGGCCCTGACGCTTCATGTGGTGCTTCCGGCGACGGAATTTGATAATAGTTACTTTGTCGCCACGGCCGTGGGAAACGATTTCAGCGGAAACTTTGGCACCGCTTACTAAAGGTGCGCCAATGTTCACGTTATCACCGTCTGCTACCAGCAGCACTTCATCAAACTCAATCGTTTCGCCGGTAGCGACTTCGATTTTCTCGAGCTTGAGGGTTTGACCTTCTTTAACGCGGTACTGTTTGCCACCGCTTTTAATAACTGCGTACATGTCGCTCTCCGGACTTGTCGTTAATGCTGGTATGCCTTGCATAGCCAACGCTCATCGCTTTCCGCTCTTATCGACCTGCTGCGAGTGGCGCCCCTTTTGGAGCCATCTGACAGGGAGCATGATGAGTGGGTCGCGGATTATAACGATTATCGGCGCTTACCACAAGGCCATGGGACATTGTCAATTGCCACATCGCCTCATGCGCCACTTGATGCCTTGACGCCTTACAGACAGCCCCATAGCATAACTCTCAACTTAAGGCGGCCGCTGGAAACCTTGCCGCCACTTTCACCTGCCGCGATGAACGGAACCCATGACAGCCAACGTCTCCCCAACCCCGCCTGCCAGCCCAACGCCTTCACCGCTGCACGCCGTGGTGGCTGATGACTTTGACGCCGTAAACCGTACGATTGTTGAGCAGCTAAACTCTAAAGTGCCGCTAGTAGAAACTATCGGCCAATATATCATTGAAAGTGGCGGCAAACGCTTGCGCCCACTATTAGTGCTATTGGCTGCTCGCTCGATTGGCTATGCAGGCGACAAGCATATTACCCTGGCCACGCTGATCGAGTTTATGCACACCTCAACCCTGCTGCACGATGATGTAGTGGATGAGTCGCATATGCGGCGCGGCAAAAAAACCGCCAACGACGCCTGGGGTAATGCGCCTTCTGTGTTAGTGGGCGATTTTCTTTACTCGCGCTCGTTTCAAATGATGGTCGGTGTGGGCTCCATGCGTATTATGGCGATTCTCTCGGGCGCTACCTGCGTGATTGCCGAGGGAGAAGTGCTGCAGCTGACCAACATCGGCAATCCTAGCATTTCAGAAGCGGACTACTTTGAAACCATTCAAGGTAAAACGGCGATGCTATTTGAAGCGGCATCTCATAGTGGGGCCGTGCTCGCCGCCGCCACGCCTGAACAGGAACGCGCACTACAACACTATGGCCGCTATTTAGGCCTGGCCTTCCAGCTAATTGATGACCTGCTGGACTACCAGGGCGACGCTGAGGCCATGGGCAAAAACGTCGGCGACGATCTAGCGGAAGGCAAGCCCACCCTGCCGCTAATCCATGCCATGGAACGCGGTACGCCAGCGCAGGCCAAGCTGATCCGTCAAGTCATTCGCAAAGGCGGGCTTGAGCAGTTGGATGAGGTGCTTGAGATCATCAATGCTACCGGCGCACTGGAGTACACCCGCGCACGGGCAGAGGAAATGGCTGATAAAGCCCTCGCCGAATTAGATGCCTTACCACCCAGCCCCTACCGCGACAGCATGGCGCAACTCGCCCGCTTAGCGGTTGATCGACAAGCGTAATTTCTGCACTACCGATGGGCCGCACCGCGAAAAGGGGCTTGAAAAAAGCCCCTTTTCTGCGTATGATGCGCTCCGTTGTTGAGCACTGCTCGGTACGCTTTCAACAACATTGTGTTCAACAACACTTAGCTTCAACAATGCTCGGAATATAGCTCAGCTTGGTAGAGCGCTGCCTTCGGGAGGCAGAGGTCGCAGGTTCGAATCCTGCTATTCCGACCAAGAATTCAGCAAAAAAGGCCACTTAGCTAACACAGCAAGTGGCCTTTTTTGGTTTCCAAAGCCTGGTTTTTAAGACCTAGCTTTCAAGACCTAGTTTTTAAGATCTAGCTTTCAAGGCCAAGCAAGATCCACCACGACGGGATCATGGTCTGACGAGCGGAAAGGGTCAGGCTGGCTCTGTTCCCGCGTGTTTGCTGGGCTGTCGTAGCTTAAGAAACGCGGCTCATCGGCATTGACGGGCCAAAGATGCACCTGTTGTACGGCAGCGGCCAGTTCAGCACTGGCAAGGGCGTGGTCGAGATAGCCCGACTCACCACGAAAGACGTACGTGTAGCGGCGCTCTGGGGGAAGGTCGCGGGCGATCAAGTCGTTCATGCCCGCGTGGACCAGTATACGGATGGGGTCTTCAGCGCCGTAGGCATTAAGATCACCCAGCAGCAATAGGCGTTCGTGGCCAGCCTCATCGGCCAGCGATGCCAGGAAACGGCTGGTGGCTTCCGCTTGAGCGACACGACGCTGGTTCCAGCATCCCTGGCCACGATCAACATCCCCTTGAGCAGGGCAACCGGATTTCGCCTTGAAGTGCGCTGTGACAACACCAAAGGCAGGCCCGCCCTGGACGCTGCGAAAGAAAGCGGCAAGAGGTGGTCGGTCGTGGACATCGTCACGGTCCATATACAAGTCGCTGAGTACCTCCACCCGATCGGGCCGATAGAGCAGCGCTACCGTGATGGCATCCGTGCCACGGCGGGCTTGGCCACCCACAGTCTGATAGCGAATGCCGGTACGTTGGTGCAGTTGCTCTGCTAGGTCGGCCAACGCCTCTAGGCGATTTTCCACCTCGACCAGTGCCAGTATATCGGCGTCAAGGCCCTCAACCGTGGCGGCCAGCTTAGCGCGCTGCCTTTCTAACGCTTCAGCATTCGCGGCGCCTCGCTCTCCCAGCGTAATAAAGTAATTTTCCACGTTGAAGGTGGCAGCCCGCAGAGCGCCCTCAGGTGCATCCAGAGGAACGGGGCGTGGGTTGCTATTCGTAAATGTGACTGCCTCCGTAGGGTGTAGTCGATAGTCGCCAAAAGCGTGGGTGAGAACCCCTGTGAGCCCATTCAGCGTGCTGCCGACGCGACGGGTACCGTATTCATCCAGGTAGGGCACGGGAACAGGATCAGTGCGGTAGCTACCGTCATCCAATAGCAGAGTAGCCTGGTTTGGCGACACCAGAGAGGCCATATTGGTGGGCCTAAAAAGTCGCTGGCCAGACAGCTGCAAGGTGCCATAGCGGGCAAGCTCGTAGTTACCGGTTACGGTGAGCGGGGCGGAGAAGGTGACCAGCAGGTCTTCCACGGCAGCAAGTGATGTTTCATCCAGCGGCCATGGCAGCACCATGGGTTCTGGTAGTTCACCAGCTCCGCCACAGGTGGCCACGTGGGACACCCGCCGGAGCTGAGGGCGGTCTCGAAAGCTGCCCGCTTGGGCCTGTAGCTGTAGATGCTGCCCTGGAATAACCTGCGCTGCCTTATGCTCAGCCAGCTCTGGTGCATACACGAAGATACCCACCGGACCCTGTTCAGTGGCTTGCTGCAGATAAAACCCGCTGAGGCGCTCTCGGCCAAGGAACTCACCCGTCACGATGCCATCGATGGTCACGTCGCTGCCCGTGGCAAGGGCTGCGTGTTCACCCACTCCTTTGATACGTGCCAAATCCGAGGAAGATTCACCAGGGCAGCTGGCCATAGCGGAAGAAGCCAACGACACCAGCGCCAACCACCCGGCACCTTGGGCTAAACGTCTTGCAAACGTCTTGTAGCGGCCTGCCCTCCCCCTACACAAAGCGCCAGTCACACATTTCATAGTCGCGAATTCCTACCCATGGGCTCTTCAACTCGGTGGATTAAGCAGGCCCACCACGCTGACCAACATCAGCACCGCTCCCAGCACCCGAAAAAACAGCCCGGTATCCGCTTTAAGCATATAGCGGTGGGCCTTCTCACCAACCAAATGGCCGATAAAAGCACAGGGCAGTAGCCATAGCTGATGAATTAGCTGGAGGTCGACGCCTGCGATGACGAACGACACCATCTTGATCACTACCAGGATAAACCACAGCACAAACATGGTATCGCGCAGCTGCTCTTTGGCCACGTGAGTGGCGAACACTGCCACAATCAGCGGCGCGCCGATCAACGACGTACCGCTGACATAGCCACCCAGACTGAGAAGCACGACATCGACATACTTGTTGTTACTTCTAAACGGCCTATTCAGCACATACCCAATGGCATAAATGATCACAATGCCGAAAATAATATTGGTCATGACCTGTGTAGGCAGCGTTAACAACCCCACCACCCCAATCAGCTTGGGAATGATCATGATTTTTAAAGCTTTGGATAAATACTTCCAGTCGATATTACTTTCCGGCGCACTCCCTTCCACACCCACTTTTTGCAGCTGGCGGTGACCACTCCAGGCAATCCAACTGGAGAAAACCAGCAAGTGAATGGCAATAATCGGTAAAAACACCAAGGGCTGGTTCGTCACCAAAAGTAGGAAAGGCAGTGCCAGCACGGCACCACCAAACCCCAGGCTGGTGCGAACAAAGCCACTCCACGCGAAGATAAGCCCGATAAGAAGATACTGGTACCAGAGTAGATCCGCCATCGCTCGCCTATAGGTCCTTATTTGTGAAAGGGTTTGTCTAGCCCCCACCAGCGTGGCAGCAGTGCGCGCACCTTGGCCTGGGTAAATCGGTCATCCATTAATATCACAACCCCTTTATCTTCTGGGCTACGAATCACTCTTCCTGCGGCTTGCACCACTTTGATCATACCGGGTATGCGATAGGTGTAATCGTCGCCCTGGCCGAAGCGGGTGTTCATACGTGCTTTCAGTGCCTCGTTAAAGTCGTTAAACGGCGGCAAACCTAAAGTGGCAATAAACGCGCCGATTAAACGATCTCCAGAAAGATCGATACCTTCCGCAAAGGCGCCGCCCAGTACCGCAAAACCGATTCCTTTTCCGCCTGGGGTAAAGCGCGCTAGAAACAGCTCACGCTCGGCTTCCTGCATAGCACGGGTTTGGGCGAATATCGGTACGCTGGGGTGTGCGCACTGAAACGTCGCCAGCACCTGTTCCAGGTAGGTAAAGCTGCTAAAAAACGCCAGATAGTGACCTGGCTTACGCTGATACTGACCTGCCAGGGCTTCCACAATAGGCGCAACAGAGGCCTCTCGGTGATGGTAGCGTGTGGAGATATCGGCGCAAATTTGCACCTCCAACTGGCGGCTGGAAAACGGTGACACCACTTCCCGCCACACACTGCTTTCCGGTAGCCCCAGTAGGTCACGATAGTAATGAAAGGGCGTCAGCGTGGCCGAAAACAGCACAGCGGTGTGCGCTGCTTTGAAGCGCAGTGCTAGAAAGTCCGCCGGAATAACGTTGCGCAGCCCAAGTACCGCCTTACCTCGCCCATGAATAGCAAGGTCGCACAGCGAGTGATCGCCAAACCGCTCTGTTAAGCGGCAAAAGGCCAACGCTTCAAACAGCAGCTCTTGGAGTTCAAAGCTTGCAGCTTCGGGATGCTCAACCAAATAATCAGTTATTGCACCCGCCAGTGTTTGCATCGCAGCCACCAACTTACTGGGCAGCTCATCAAGCAAATGATAACGCTGTGATGCTGCTTCGCTGATGGATATCTCCTTAATTAGCGCCTGCCACTGCCTACCGACACGTGCCAGCGGCTTAGCAAGGGCAGGAGAAGAACTGCGACGCAAGTGGCTCAACCGCTGTTGCGAAAGCTCAGCACTGTACATACCCCGCGCTCGTTCGACTAAGTTATGCGCCTCATCTACCAGCAGGCCGACCCGCCAGTCGTTGGCTTTGGCCAAACCATGTAGCAACGCATGGCCATCAAACCAGTGATTGACATCGCCCACTACCACATCGGCCCAACGGGCCAGCTCTTGCCCTAAGTAATAAGGGCAAACGCTATGGGCCAGCGCCACCTGACGCAGCCCATCGCGATCAAGCCAACCACGCTCTACGGCAGCTTGGCGGGCCGTAGGCAAACGATCATAAAAGCCTGCTGCTAATGGGCAAGCATCCCCCTGGCAGGCAGTACCAGGGTATTCACAGGCTGTTTGCCTTGCCACCAGCTCCAATACGCGCAGTGGCACAGTCGGTGAAGATGGCGAAGTCGATGAGGAAAGGCACGCCAACGCATCCAGCGCCAAACGGCGGCCTGGGGTCTTCATAGTGAGAAACGCTACTCTATCCAGCTGCTGGCGAGGCATCGCAGAGAGCATGGGAAACAGCGTACCGAGGGTTTTACCAATGCCAGTGGGGGCCTGAGCCAGCAGGCAACGGCCGGTACTGGCCGCTTTGTACACATCTTCCGCCAGTGCGCGCTGTCCAGTGCGAAAATCTGGGAAGGGAAAGGTGAGTGTGGCCAGCTTCTCATCACGCCGCTCACGGTGGAGGGACTCCTGCTCCGCCCAGGCCAAAAAGCACTGACATTGGGCGACAAAAAACGCTTGTAGCTCGTTAGCGCTAGCCTCTTGGGTAAGCACCGTTTCCTGACCGCTGGTAATTTCCAGATACACTAAAGCGAGGGTGACTCGCTCAAGGCGACGCTCGGCACACAGCAGCGCTGCGTATATTTTCACCTGCGCCCAATGCAGCGCACGCTGATTAGCTGCCATGCGCTCCAAGCTACCGCGATAGGTTTTCACTTCCTCAAGACGGTTGGCACTGGGATCAAAACCATCGGCACGCCCCACCACACGCAGACCTTGATAGTAGCCGGAAAGCGGCAGCTCAGCCTGATAGCTCTCGCCCCGACGGCTGGCTACCAGAGCATGCCCTTCGATGCCTTCTTGGGCGCTGGGTGCTGGCGTAAAACGGTGGTCAAGATCGCCTTCCCTTGCGGTGAAGTCGCACAACGTGCGCACCGCCACCCGGTAACGGCTCATTTAGTCGCTTCTGCTTCAGTCGCTTCTGGTTCAACTACTTCGGCTTCAGCCTCCTCCGGCTGCCAGCGTACATGGCATACTTCAACAGGCATGCCATGGCGACAAAAGAAGTCGATCCAGCGGCGCTGGTTATCCTGCAGGCGATCGCCAGGGCCTTTGACTTCAATCATCCGGTAGCGGGGTTCACCCAGCGGCGCTTCCGGCATAAATTGAATCAGGTCAGGCAGGCCCGCGCGGTTGTGCTTAAGATCCTCTAGCAACCGTACAAAACAAGCCCGTAAATGGGTAGGAGGTAGGCACTCAAGGGCCAGCATTAGCAGCTCTTCACTGACGACTCCCCAGTGAACAAATGGCGAAGCAATGCCCTGCTTAGCGCGCCACGTGCTAAGTATCGCCGCCTGATAGCGGCCATCATCCAGTTGGGCCAGGCAATCATCGATATCCGCTTGGCGCTGGCGCACAAAATCCTCACGATATAGATCCGCTGGCCCACTGTGAAACGGATGAAAAAACGCCCCTGGCAGCGGTTTAAAAATGGCCGACCAAAACAGTAAACCAAACAGCCCAGTAAGCAGGCTATTTTCAACGTAATACACCGGTGCGCTAGGGGTTGCTATATGTTCAGCAACGGCCTGTTCTACTGGCTGAGGGCCGGGCAGTTGAAGCACATACGTGGGTGCATCAGCCGCCTTTTTACCTAACCCAGCTGTCAGCTCAACCTCTCGGTGCAGCTTGCGTGCAAGGCGCGGCAGTAGCCGTGCAAGCGCTTGAGCTTCACTTTCACTTGGCTCAGCGGCTAAGGCGTTACTAACGTGGTCATAGGCAGTTTGGTAGCGGCCTAACCGCTCTAGCACACGCAACCTGCGAATACGTGCATCGCTGTTATTGGCATCGGTATAGAGCATTAAGGCAAGCTCAGCATCACCACTGCGTTCAGCAGCGTGTCCCATGGAGAACAACAGCCGCGCCCGCCGAGCGTTTAGCCAGCGGTTATTGGATGCTGGCGGCACCTCAGCAAAGAGCACGTCCGGGGGTTCACCCCCGTCCAAGCGTTCGCGCAGGCGGTGCAGCACTAAGTAGGTGTTCACTTCGTCGCGACGCTGAAATGCCCGCGACTCAGCGGTAAACGTAACCTGCTCAAAGCGCTGCAAGCCCAGCTCGGTAAGCACGAACTCCGCCCAGTCCTGACGCAGGTTGCCAAAAAACATCAGCCGTAGGCGGTCGCAAAGCGGCATCACATTCAGCCGCACAATAGTTGTGGTGGCCGCTGGCCACCACTGGCCTAAAGGCGTTGGGTCGATTAACACGGGGGCTAATGCCGACTGGAGCAAAGCTTTGCCACTGTTTGATGCGAGGCCTGCTGCAGTAATTTCGTCTTTTAGCGCTTGGCGTAATTCACTTAACCGCAGTAGTCGAAACAGCTCAATACTACTTAGTTGAGGGCAATTATCTACCCAGCCAAGGGCTACTAGTGGCTTGAGCGCCTGCTGGGTATCGCCAATTTCGGCGTAGCTCAGTTTGTCTAAACGAAACAGCTCACCTTTGCGCATAACCATGCGCACCAGTAACGCCTGGGAGGCTTGCGGTAGTGCCCTGAAGCTGGCAATCGCATCACACTCGGTGACGCTCAGTAAATCGTGGTGGCGGGCTTCCACCCAGGCGACTACGTAACGAAAGTTCGTTAGGTAATAGAGAGGGTCATCCAGGGAGGCAGTCGCTGGTGCGACATAGGCACTGTTCATACATCCATTATAGCAGTGCTAATTGGGCGGGTTAACCCACCCGATGTTGATAAAGCACCTGCAACGCGTCGTCATCTTTAACAGCGCTAGAAGGAGCCTCAGGTTGAGCAGTGGGCTTACGCCCCCCTGCCAGCACGTACCACTCAGCTTCGGTTAGATAGTGCTGGCACCAGCGGCCTAAGCTATCGGCAATCTGCTCACGACTGCGCTCGCCGCTACGAAAAGCATGGGCCAAGTGCAAAAGATCTTGGCGGGCAGTGCGGGCACGGGCATTACCACCGTGCACTTTGGCAAGTGGGCAGCGTCGGTCATAGGCCGCGTTGGTTAATGCATTTAACCAGCGCTCCACTTCATGCGCCTGAATACCGCCGTAAACTGCCACACTGCACTCCATGCTTAACGGTTAATAGGTGTTATTAGCACTTGCTAAAGGTGCGTTAGACTGCCCGATTTTGGGACAACTGTCATCTTCATATCGCTAGCCCCGCACCTGCTTAAAGCCTTGCAACACATTCACCACGTTGACACCGATATCCTCAACCGCATACCCCCCCTCCATTAAAAATACGCAGGGTAGTCCAGCCTCAGCCAAGCGCTTGCCCAGTGCAATAAAGTCACTGTGCTGAAAGGTAAAAGCGCTAATCGGGTCACCTTCAAAAATATCCACACCCAGGGATACCACGATAAGTTCGCACTCCGCTTGGTGAATACGCTCAAGCGCCTTTTCCAGGGCCGTCATCCAGGCCGCTACCGAGGTGCCTGGGGGCAGTGGGTAGTTAACGTTGAACCCTGCCCCTCTGCCTTCGCCAGTTTCATCTGCGTAGCCAGAATAGTAAGGAAACGTCACATTCGGGTCGCCATGCAACGATAAAAACAGCACGTCATCACGGCTATAGAAAATTTGCTGAGTGCCGTTACCATGGTGGAAGTCTACATCCAGCACCGCTACCCGTCGCTTACCCGCATCCAGTGCCCGTTGGGCTGCAATAGCGGCATTGTTGAAAAAGCAGTATCCGCCAAACTGGTCATAGGCCGCGTGATGGCCGGGCGGGCGGCATAGGCCAAAGGTCGGCTCGCCGGTGGCTAAGGTATGCTCAACGGCGCCCAACGCAGTATCTTTGCTGGCCATGGCTGCAGCAAACGTGCCTTCGGTAATTGAAGTTTCCGCCGCCAAAGCATAATACCCCAGCTGACCGCTCACCGCTTTAGGGATTTTATCGCCTCGCAGGGTGCGGGCTGGCCAAATATTAGGGATAGCTTCGCCTTCGTGGCCGGCGGCCTGCCATGCCTGCCAGCAGCTTTCCAAAAACGCGACGTAACTCGAATCATGCACTGCAAGTACCGGTGCAAGGCCATAGTCGCTGGGGGTGCGCACTTCAAATGCCGCTTTGTGCAGTGCGTTAAGCACTAAGTCTATCCGTTCGGGGCACTCAAAGGGAGTCACTAGTGCGCCATCGTGAAGCTCGCTGCGCGCTTGGCGCTGGCGGCTACCTTCAGAGAAAAACGTCAGCATGTCGATTCCTCATTACATAGGAGATAAGGCCATTGGGCAGCCCATTGGCGTTTTTGGGAGGGGGATTGCTGCTTTAATTGATACTCCGCTCGGCTGGCAGCAGCGCGGTCGGCAAATGGTTGTGCTCCCAACAGTGCTATGGGCGGGTTCGCTCGGGTATAACGCGCGCCTTTTCCCATGCAGTGAGCGTGATAGCGCTTAGCAAGATTATTGGTAATACCCGCATAGGTGCCTCGTTGGCACTCCAATAAATAGAGATACCATTGGGCTCCTGCGGCCGAACTGCTTACGGCCTGACTGCCTGAATCCAAATTACTCACTTGCGCCATATCACCTCGTCAAACCTCACTCTACTTAGCCACCATTACTCACCGCAACACACCTTTAATTTACGCCCACTGCCGCACAAACACCGTTCATTGCGACGAGGTTTGAGGCGCTCGACACTAGGCTTACCATCCACATACCACCAACGCCCCCCTTCAAAAACAAACCGCGACTCCTCTTCAAGCACATGCCAACCGTTAGGCTCTCGAAAGTAGGCACGAAAATGCACACGGCCTTTATCATCACTGGCAGGGGGAGCCGCCATAATAGTGAGCGCCTTCCACTGGGTATCTGGGTCTGGCGGTAGTTGCGCAGGCCGAGTAGAGGTATGCCAGGTTGCAAGCAAATAATCACGAACATTCAACGCAAATGCCGTGTAACGTGAACGCATCAATGCTTCTGGCGTGGGTGCAACCACTCCTTGATGATAAGGCTGACAGCACTTTTGTAGCGGAAGATTGCTGCCACATGTACAACTTGTGGCGATTAATTGAGTCATAGTGGTGGCTCTAGCTGATAAATATGATGGCGCAGTAGAGGTTTTGTTTCTGTATTGCCTAAGAGTAGGTGTATCAGTCCTGTCATAGAGTGGGTATAGTAACAAAGCAAGATTATCAGACAGACGGAGTACGAAACACGATCGATCATTCTTTCCAAACGCAGTGGAGGTTCTCCTATGAAGGTTTACAAACCCGAATGGCAGTGCACGTTTAGCGTAAACGAAGGCGCGGTAGAATCAGCAAACTGGAAAGAGCGAATCGCGTGGCGGCTAAGGGAGTTTGCCGACCGACTTGAAGGCGGCGGCCGCACAGTGAAAATCGACTACAACGTCTCTCCACACGTTAGCCGAGACGAAGTTGATACCTGTTTAGGTAAAGGGTTTGAAGTGACTCAGCGACTACTGACCCAACTTGCCCGCCAACAGGCCTGCGAAGATGTGATGCGCCACGCAAAAGCTGAGCTTTACGAAGAGCAACATCAGCATTAAGAGCAGTAACTAGTAAACGTCTTAGAAAAACACCCGCCCGCTTCAAACGCTTGGCGGGTGTTTTTTATTGGCCGCATTTTGCGTCGCCATTACCCCAAAAAAGGGGTCTCTAGCGCCTGCCCCAATCGCTGCATAAACGCCGTACATTCATCAAGCTGGTCAGTTTCAATATACTCATCCGGCTGATGCGCCTGGGCAATGCTGCCAGGGCCAAGAATAATGGTTTGTAAGCCCTGCCCCTGGAACTGCCCTGCCTCCGTGGCGTAAGCAACCGCATGGTTGCAACAGGCGGCGGGTAAATGGTCTTTAGCCAAGCGCAGCACCCGGTCATTATCTCGGTCGGCAAGACCAGGGACGGTGACGTTGAGGGGTTCGGTGGTGATTTCAACGTGCTTACCTTTGGCCTGCAATTCAGTGGTTAGCTGCGCGCAAAACACTTCAAAGCGTGCGTATATCTCATCAAAGGTATCCGTCGGAAGATGGCGAATCTCCCACTCAAACTGACACTCTCGTGCCATGATATTGATCGCCGTACCGCCCTTAATTTTGCCGACATGCAAGCTGGTGTGAGGCACATTAAACGCCTTATCGACTCGTCCCTCCTCCACCAACGCTGCCATGGTGTCTTCAATAAAAGTGACTAGCCTTGCCGCGACGTGAATGGCAGATGTGCCCTGATTAACCTGGCTGCTGTGGGCTTCACGGCCAATCACTGTGGTACGTAGATTAGTCGCGCCTTTCTGCGCCACCACCGGCTGCATGCTGGTCGGTTCGCCAACAATGACATGAGCGGTGGTGGAGTACTGCTCATAGAAGCGCTTGATGAGGCTTGGTGCGCCCACGCAACCGATCTCCTCATCGTAAGAAAAGCCAAAATAGATAGGCTGCTTAAGTGATGCGTTTACCCAGGAGGGCACCATGGCCAGCGCGCAGGCAATAAACCCCTTCATATCGCAGGTACCGCGACCATATAGGCGGCCATTGCCACCATCGAGCAGTGTGAAGGGGTCACTTGTCCATGGCTGGCCTGCCACAGGCACCACATCAGTATGTCCAGAAAGCATCACGCCACCTGGCGCCTGCGGTCCAATACGCGCAATCAGATTAGCTTTTTGCCCACAGGGGCTCATTACGCGCTCTGAGGCAACGCCGTTATCCGCTAAGTAGTGCTCAACGAATTCAATCAGGGCCAGATTGGACTCGCTGGAGGTGGTATCAAACGACACCAGTTTCGCCAATAAAGTGGTCGCGTCAGTCATACGGCTCTCTTGGTTAGCTTATTAGCTCAACCCTAGCACTGCCCTAGTGCTTTTCCTACTCAAAGAACAACCTTGACTGTCACGGCAACTTCATCGTGCATTCATCAAAACGTCATCTACACTTCTTACTGTTCAGTGCATCCAAAAATCTTAACAAACGCATTGTCACGAGCTTATCAACTAGTTAGCTGATTAAGCTCAGGCCCATCAAGGAGCTGTTATGTCTCGTTTTACACTGCACGCGCTTGCCGTTGGGGTGGCGACTGCCAGCCTTAGCCTATCTGCCCAGGCTGCAACAGAAGTTAGCTGGTGGCACGCCATGGGCGGCCAGTTGGGGGAGATTCTTGAGGGAATCACCGAAGACTTCAACGCCTCACAGGATGAGTACCGTGTGCGCCCCAGTTACCGGGGTAACTATACCGAGACCATGACCGGTGCGATTGCTGCTTTCCGCGCTGGTCAACAGCCTCATATACTGCAAGTGTTCGAAGTCGGCACTGGCACGATGATGAATGCCTCAGGCGCGATATATCCCGTATATCAACTGATGGAAGAGCATGGCCGGGCGTTTGATAACGATGCATTTTTACCTGCGGTAGTCGGCTATTACACAGACACCGAAGGCAATATGCTCTCGTTCCCCTTTAACTCCTCCACGCCGATTATGTACTACAACCGCGACGTGTTTGAGGAGGCGGGCCTAGACCCTGAACAGCCGCCCGAAACATGGGAAGAGCTAGCTGACTTTTCGCGCCAAATCGTTGAGTCTGGTGCTGCACGCTGCGGGTTTACCTCTTCTTGGCCCAGCTGGGTGATGCTGGAAAACTTCTCCGCCATGCATAATTCACCATTAGGCACATTGGAGAATGGCTTTGGCGGCATGGAGACCGAGCTAAACTTTAACAACGAGCTGGTCGCCCGTCATTGGGACAACTTGCACGATTGGCAGGAAGAGAACATTTATCGCTGGGGTGGTCCAGGTACCGGCGCTGACTCCGAGCCAATGTTCTACTCTCAAAACTGTGCGATTTTCTTTGGCTCTTCGGCTTCACGTGCCGATGTGGCGGCCAATGCAGATTTCGAAGTTGGCTTCGGCATGCAGCCCTACTACGCCGATGTAGAGGGTGCCCCACAAAACTCCATTATCGGTGGCGCCACACTGTGGGCACTGCAGGGTCATAGCGACGATGAATATGAAGCCGTTGCGGCCTTCTTTGAGTACCTCTCCCAGCCTGAAGTGCAGGCTGATTGGCACCAGAAAACCGGTTACCTGCCCATCACTCAAGCTGCATGGGATTTAAGCGAAGAGCAGGGCTACTACGCAGAGAATCCGGGTGCCGATATTTCGCTACAGCAGATGACCCTCAACGAACCAACCGAAAACTCCAAAGGCCTGCGCTTTGGCAATTTCGTACAGATTCGCGACATTATCTCTGAAGAGATGGAAGCCGTGATGACCGGCGCCAAAAGTGGCCAAAAAGCAGCAGACGATGCGGTGCAGCGCGGCAACAATCTGCTGCGTGACTTTGAATCTGCCAACCAGTAAATAAGCACTCACTACGCCGCTTACCCTATGGGTAAGCGGCTCTGTCGTTTTTGATGCTTATATTTTTCATATGCTTGTTTAATACTTTGCAGAGCTCCCCATGCAAACTAAACGCATGACGTTCCCAGGGAAATGGCTACCTTTCGCGCTGCTGGCGCCTCAGGTAATCATTACTCTGATCTTTTTTATCTGGCCTGCGGGCCAAGCGCTGTATCAATCGCTCTTGCGCGAAGACGCCTTTGGGCTGCGCACCACCTTTGTGGGCCTTGAGAATTTTGTGCGGCTATTCCGCGATGGCGCCTATCTCAATTCACTATCGGTGACGGTGGTATTCGCGGTGGGCACCACGCTGCTATCCATGACGGTGGCACTACTGATGGCCAGCACCGTAAACCGGATGATTCGTTCACGCAGCACCTATACCACGCTGTTGGTGTGGCCTTACGCCATTGCGCCAGCGTTAGCGGGTGTTTTGTGGTGGTTTATCTTCAACCCCTCGATTGGCATTGTGCCTTACATGCTTGAAATGGTGGGTTACCGTTGGAACCACCGCAACTCGGGCAGTGATGCCATGCTGCTGGTGATTTTAGCCGCTGCCTGGAAGCAGATCTCTTATAACTTTCTGTTCTTCCTGGCAGGCTTGCAGTCCATTCCTCAGTCGTTACTTGAAGCCGCTTCCATTGACGGCGCCAGCCCTTTTAAACGCTTCTGGACGATTGTTTTCCCTCTACTCTCGCCCACCACCTTTTTCTTGATGGTGGTTAACGTGGTGTACGCCATGTTCGACACCTTTGGCATTATCCACACGACCACCCAAGGCGGGCCAGCTCAGTCGACCAACATCCTGGTTTATAAGGTCTACGCCGATGGTTTTGTCGGCCTTAACCTTGGCTCTTCAGCAGCCCAGTCAGTGATTCTGATGGTGATTGTAGTGGTGTTAACGGTCATTCAATTCCGCTTTATCGAGCGCCGAGTCAACTACTGAGCCTTTGGGAGAACAAAAATGGTTGAAAACCGCCCGTGGGCCAATTTTTTCGCCCACACCGTGTTGATTATTGGCGTAGCGCTGGTGATTTTCCCGGTTTATATCGCCCTAGTGGCATCGACCCAGGCACCGGGTGACTTACTGCGCGGTACTATGCCGCTGCTGCCCGGCAGCCATGGAATCGAAAACTATAAGCTGATGTGGCAATCCGGCGTATCGACAGCTAACTCCCCCCCTGCCGCAAAGATGCTCTGGAACAGCTTTGTAATGGCAATGGCAATCACCGTGGGCAAGCTGTCTATTTCGCTGCTGTCCGCTTTTGCAATTGTCTATTTCAGGTTCCGTTTTCGGATGTTCTTTTTCTGGCTGATCTTCGTCACCCTGATGCTACCGGTAGAAGTTCGTATTATTCCCACGTTCCAGGTCGTCGCGGATCTTAAAATGCTCAACAGTTTTGCTGGGTTATCGATTCCGCTGATTGCCTCCGCTACCGCGACGTTCTTGTTCCGCCAGTTCTTTATGACTATTCCCGAAGAGATGCTTGAAGCCGCTCGGGTCGATGGTGCCGGGCCGCTCAAGTTCTTTAAAGATATTTTACTGCCACTTTCAGTGACCAATATCGCCGCGCTGTTTGTGATCATGTTTATCTACGGCTGGAACCAATATCTCTGGCCACTACTGATCACCACTGACCCCAACTACACCACCATAGTGATGGGCATCCAGCGCATGACCGCAGAAGAGAACCCCCAGTGGCATTTGGTGATGGCAGCAGTGGTCATGGCCGCCCTGCCCCCCGTATTAGTAATTTTGTTTATGCAACGGCTATTTGTGAAAGGCCTGACCGAGACGGAGAAATAAGATGGCCAGCATTACCTTGGAAGGGCTGAAGAAAACCTATGCGGGTAACGTCGATGCCGTTAAAGGCATTGACCTGCACATTGAGGATGGCGAATTCGTTGTGCTGGTAGGGCCCTCCGGCTGTGGCAAATCCACTCTGTTGCGTATGGTAGCCGGCCTTGAAACCATTACCGACGGCACGCTCAAAATAGGCGACCGGGTCGTCAATAAACTCGAACCCGCCGAGCGGGATATCGCGATGGTGTTTCAAAACTATGCGCTCTATCCGCATATGACGGTGTACAACAACCTCGCCTATGGCCTGAAGAACCGAGGCTTTAAAAAAGACGAGATTGAAAAGCGCGTGCGTATTGCCGCCAAAATGCTCGAAATCGAGGATTTCTTAGAACGCAAACCGCGCAAGCTATCCGGCGGCCAGCGTCAGCGTGTCGCCATGGGCCGTGCCCTGGTGCGCGAGCCAGCGGCATTCTTATTTGATGAACCACTTTCCAACCTGGATGCCAAACTGCGCGTACAGATGCGTGTTGAGATCAAACAGCTCCAACGGCGCCTGAAAACCACCAGCCTTTATGTGACCCACGACCAGTTGGAAGCCATGACCCTCGGCGACCGCTTGGTAGTGCTGAGTGCCGGACAAATTGAGCAAGTGGGCACCCCTATGGAGATCTACGCCCGCCCGGCCACCATGTTCGTTGCTGGATTCATCGGCTCGCCCGCCATGAATATGGTACCGGTTGAATACCTACATGCACGGGGTTCCAACGGCTTGCTGGACAACCTTCCCGACGGCACAGACATCGTCGGCATTCGCCCGGATGATATGCACTTAACCCCGCCGGAAGGCCCACATTTAATCGTCCAATCAACCTTGGAGCTGTTTGAGGCTGCGGGTGCTGAAAGCCACCTGTATGTGCGTCTCGCCGACAGTGACCAACCCACGGTAATTCGTGTTTCGGGCCAGCCACCGGTCGCCGAAGGCGAAACCCTGCGATTCCATGTTACCCGCAACACGCTGCACCCTTTCAACAGCACTACGGGCAAACGCACAGGGGATTGAACGCAACGTCAAGCCAGGAGAAACCGTCAGCAGAGAAGTCAGTGCCCGTCATACGAAAAGCTAGCTATAAGAAAAGCAAGCCAGCGGAGAGTCCATGCGCTACGTTTGAGATAACGGTTTGAGAGGACGAGCAACACTCGTGTTGCTCACTTTATTATTTATCCGAGTAGCGTGCGGACCGCCACTAATGAGCGCTGAAACTTTATGCATTGACTCCCTTTATCGTGACCACTCTAGACGCGTTCAAGCGACTCTGATCCGCTTGCTGGGAGATTTTGAACTTGCAGAAGAAGCCATGCAGGATGCCTTTGTCGCCGCAGTTCAGCAGTGGCCCACTAGCGGTGAGCCTGACAACCCGACAGCCTGGCTAATTCGCACCGGCTACCACTGCGGTATCGATCAAATTCGTCAGCGCAGCACCGCACGCCGCCGAGCCCACTTGCTGCTACCTGCTGATGAGGCACTGGAGATCGACGATGCCGCTATTGAAGACGATGCGTTGCGGCTGCTGTTCACCTGCTGCCACCCAAGCCTAAGCATGGAAGCGCGGATTGCTCTCACTCTGCGCGAGATGTGTGGCTTGGCCACGGAGCAGGTAGCTAGCGCACTACTTATGAAACCTACCACGCTGGCACAGCGAATCGTACGCGCCAAACGCAAGATTCGTGATGCGCGGATACCCTATGCTGTTCCTGCTCAGGAAGAGCTGCCTGAACGCCTTCCTGATGTACTTCAGGTCGTTTACCTGGTGTTTAACGAAGGTTACTCACGCAGCTCAGGCGCCAGCGTCGTGGATATTAGCCTGACCCGTGAAGCCTTGCGCCTTGGTGAGGAACTAGCAAGGCTGCTGCCTCGGGGCGAAGTGTTTGGGCTGATGGCGCTGATGCGGCTTAGTGATGCCCGTCGCGATGCACGCCAGGATAGCACCGGCGAGTTGGTGACGCTGGATGCCCAGGACCGACGCCTATGGCACCAAGAGGACATTAGCACTGGCATAACGTGGCTCGAACAGGCACTGGCACTATCACCCACGGGGTATTACACGCTTCAAGCCTCAATTGCTGCCGTTCATGCACAGGCTAACAACGCCGAGCAGACTGACTGGGGGCGAATCGTTAGGCTGTATGATGCCCTATGCAGACGCTTCCCATCGCCTATTCTGGCATTGAACCGAGCAGTGGCTATCGCCATGAATGGCGCTCCCGCTACCGGCCTGCAGTTACTCGACGACATCTCGCATCACCCTCAGCTATCCCGCTATCACTTATTTCATGCCGCTAAAGCGGATTTACTGCGTCGTCTGGGCAAGCGTGAAGCGGCGCGCGGCGCCTACCAACAGGCGTTGCTATTGACCACTCTAGGCCCAGAAAAACGCTTTTTGCTCAGGAGGTTAACCGAGCTAGAACAATTGACTTAAAAAAAACCGCACCGCCATGTCGATTTGTGGACGCATTAAACGACTAGAGAGAGTACCCCCCCTAACCATCAAGGAGGCTCTCGATGAAATTTATGCTGATACGCCGCGCCGACGCCAATACCGAAAATGGAGCGCTACCATCACAGGAAATGCTCGCCGCCATGGCCGCCTATAACCAGCGCATGATTCAGGCTGGTGTGTTTATCAGCGGCAATGGCCTACGGCCAACCAGTGATGGCTGCCTTATCCGCTTCGAGAATAGCTCGCCTACCATTATTCCTGGCCCCTTATCTCCCCCAGAGGAGCGTGTTGCAGGCTATAGCGTGCTAGAAGCCCCTTCACTACAGGATGCCATTGAATGGGCGCAACAGTGGCCCACCATGGATGCCAATGGCAACGTGACGCTTGAGCTACGCCGCTACTTCTCGCTGGAGGACTTCGAACCAGGAGCAGGACTGGAACAGCACCGCACTCACGCCCGAATCCCAGACACCCTGAACGTATATGTTGCTTTTCCCGGCACCTGTAGAGAGGCAATGCAGTTTTATGCCGATGTGACCGGCGGGCATCTGGAGAGTCTACTGACTTATGGGGAAACGCCAGCAGCAGAACATACACCATCCTCGTTTCACGACCGCGTTATTCATGCCTCACTCAACCTACGTGGTCGGCGCCTGATGGGGGCGGACATAGCACCAGAGAGATACGCACCACCGCAGGGAGTTCATGTTCAGATGGAATACCAGGATAGAGAACAGGCCGCAAACACCTTCGCACACCTAGCGGAAGGTGGCGAAATCACCATGCCTTTCGAGGCTACCTTTTGGTCTCCAGGGTTCGGCATGGCAACCGATCGGTTTGGCGTCAATTGGATGATTAATGTGTCATCAGACGATTGTCAGCCAGCCAATGAAGGAGGCACTCCATGAAGTACGTTGCATTGGTGTATTACCAGGAGCAAATAATCAATGCCATGAGCGACCAGGCTTGGCACGACCTAAACCAGGAGTGCATCGCTGGGGTGGAACGCTTAACCACTAATGGCAACTACTTGGCTGGCCAAGCGTTACAACCAATAGAAACCGCCACCACGGTACGCGTTCGCGATGGAGAAACACTGATCTCCGACGGCCCCTTTGCCGAAACCAAAGAGCAGTTGGCCGGTTTCTATCTGCTCGAAGCCCACGACTTAAATGAAGCACTACAGCTCGCTAGTCGTATTCCCCCGGCTCGCCTGGGCAGCATTGAGGTACGCCCCGTTCGAGAACTTCCTCCCAAAACAGACACTGGAGCATCACTATGAGTACTATCGCCCAACCTTATGTGGATGGCTTTGTCGCTGCCGTGCCAACCGCTAATAAATCTCAATTTATTGAACATGCCAGCGCTGCTGCTGTGGTCTTCAAGGAGCATGGCGCGCTACGAGTGGTAGAGTGCTGGGGAGATGATGTACCGGAAGGGGATACTACCTCTTTCTCCATGGCGGTTAAGCGCAAAGATGACGAAAGCGTTATTTTTTCATGGATAGAGTGGCCTTCCAAAGCCGTGCGCGATGAGGCTATGCCTAAGGTCATGCAAGATCCACGTTTGCAAATGGACGTTAACCCCATGCCGTTTGATGGCAAGCGGCTCATTTTTGGAGGCTTTGAAAGCATCATTAATGAATGAGAAGGTGAGTGCACTGGGCCGTTCCGTTCTATCGCAACGGCCCATAAGGTGCTGGTTTCAAAGACCTGGTTTCAAGGGTTTATTGCCAATTAGTTCGCTTCAGCAAGATCTTCTATTTCCACAAGATCCTCTACTTCAACAAGATCCACTATGCGCCCTTCAACTTGGTAATCCACCTCCCCAAGCGACACCATGTAGTCACGCAGCATTTCCCAGTCGGTGTTACCGACGATAGTGTTACGGCCATCCTCATAAACAGCACCTAACACCGCGTGGCTATCACCGCCAGTCGCCGTAAAGTTGTTAGTAGCGATAGTGTACGTGCGCTCGGGATCAATGGCCTGCATGGCTTCTTTCTGAGCACCATCCTGAATGCCTTCCTGAGCTACTTTCAGGCTAACCACGCGCTCACCCGCTGGTTTGCTGCTGTCGTATACCAGCTCAACACCTGCAGATACCTGCAGAAAACCGCCGTTCTCAGCAGGAGCGTCAGCTAGAGCAATTTCGAACGTTTCAAGCAGCTCTGCACCAGTAACCTCAAGTAGCGCGAGCCGGTTACCAAATGGCTGCACAGCGATCAGATCACCCACCGACGCATCGCCGCTCTCAAGTGCTTCACGAATGCCGCCGCTGTTTTGGATCGCCAGTACAGTTTCCGGCGCCACTTTACGTGCGGCATAAAGCTGAGCATCGGTAATTAAATTACCCAGCGCGGTTTCATCCGCGCGAACGCTGCGCTCATCACCACGGCCATGGCGTGGGTTGGGCAGTGCTGCAATCACCTTGGCCCCGACTTGGGTATCACGTAGCTCTTCAATCACAGCCGTGTAGGGTTCAAGGCGCTCCGCTGCATCAGGGTCTGCCTCACGCTCATCGGCAGCGAGCAGCTCACCACTGACATCAACCACTAACCCATCAGCATCAAAGGTAACCTGCATCACACCGATATATTGCCCGTACTCCCCCGCCTGACCAATCACCGTCGGCGAGAGTGCTTCACCGGCACGGTTTTCAGTCAGCAAGGTCGGTGGCGATACTTTGGTGTGGCTGTGGCCACCAATAATAATATCAATGCCTTCGACGTACTCGGCCAAGAGAAGATCGTTACCCACGCTGGGGTCGCTATCGTAGCCAAGGTGCGTCAGGGCGATGATCTTATTCACGCCCTGCTCTTCAAAGCTTGCCACCATGGCTTCAGCGGCTTGGCGATAATCACTGATGGTGATTTGGCCAGGGCTTGAAATCGTCTCGCTATCCTGTGTACTTAACCCAAAGATGCCAATCTGCTCGCCATTATGCTCAACAATAATACCGTCATAGAGCATTCCCGCTTGAGGGTCTGAACTGACCGGTTCACCCAGCATGTCAGCAAACTCAGGGGCTGCTGAGAAATCCAGGTTGGCGCCTAAAATGGGAAATTCCGCACCTGCAAAAAACGCTGCGAGTGCCTGATGCCCCTCATCTGGATCACCCAAATCAAACTCATGGTTGCCCGGCACAAACGCGTCGTAGCCCATTAAGTTCATAAACTCCAGGGCATCCTGGCCCTGGAACTCAGTGAAGTAGAGCGTGCCCGAAAAAATATCGCCAGCATCCAGCAATAACCCTTCGCCATACTGCTCTCGCGCTTCATTTAGCGTGGTGACTAACTGTGGGTACTGGTCGGTCCGTCCGTGTAAGTCATTGGTGTGAAACAGCGTAAGAGTGTAGTTATCTGCAAATGCGGGGGAAACAGTGACAAATAAGGCGGTCCCTAGCGCAATACCAGAGCGGCTAAAAAGCATCTTGATGACTCCTTTCATATTGATGTCATGGTTCATTGTTAGCGTGCCATAAAAGCCTGACAAAACGGTGACAAGAGTGGCTAACCACCCACGCTCGCCTCTCAGCGATGAGGAAATAGCGTACTTAGTTCAACTTGCTAATGGCAATGCCATTGCCAGGCAACGGCGGCGCGATAAAAAGCGCGCACGCCCAATGCGCCCACCATCACCAGGGGAGTGAGTCCCCATTGCTATGCCAAAACCCGCCACTGTTATCTAACGTAAGCGCTTCGATGCGTGCGGTAATACCTAATGCAGCCTCCTGGGGGCTGATCAATCCACCAAAATTAACCATGCGTGTTTGCACATAGCCAGGGTGAAGTTGTGCCACAGCAATGCCTTGCGGCTTCAAATCGATTGCCAACGATTTACCAAACGCATTAAGAGCGGCTTTAGAGGCACGATAGCCATAGCGACCACCAGAGTCGTTATCCGCTATTGAGCCCATCCGACTAGTGATATTTGCGACTTTACTGCCTTTTTTAAGATTTGGCCGTAATGCTTCGACCACTCGTAGCGGCGCATAGGCATTGACCTCCATCTGATCGCGGATACTGTCGAAATCAATACTACCCAGCGGCTCATCACGTAGCAGCCCGGCATTATTAATTAATAGGTCAATCAATTGGCCATTCAGCGCCTCAGCTAGCCGGGCGACGTCATTAGGTTGGGTGACATCAATCCCGTCGATCACCAGATCAGCCACGCGGTCCAGCTCTGCCGACGACTGACGGCAAACGCCTAGCACGCGCCAACCAGTATCAGAGTAGCGTTCCGCCAGTGCTAAACCGACACCCCGGTTAGCTCCCGTAATGACAACAGTCGCTTTCATTTTGGATCCCTGCTTCTTTGCATAATGATAATGACAAGAATAGAACATCTATACACTTGCCAGTTGTATGCCGCCATCTGTAGGCATTTTTTTATAAGTACTTTTCTTTAAGTACTTTTCTACAAGTACTTTTCTACCAGTGCTTCCTTTTCTATAGGCACTTTTCTAAATCCTGTTATGCGCATCCAGGGGCAGCCAATGCTGTGCAGAAGAATGCCAGGGTGTCATCACTTGTTCACCGATCTGACTCCTGAGTGTCATTCAGCCTGTTCACACTACATTCAAACGTGATAAAGGGATGAATCGCTCATGCGGCTCTGTATCGTTAGTGAAACATGGTCACCTGATATTAACGGTGTTGCTCACACTCTGAGCAGACTATGTCGCGAACTGTACCAACAGGGCGTTACAGTGGATGTAATACGCCCTCAGCCCAGGGTAGCCGGTGAAGCACAACATGTGGCTAACGAGCTACAGGTGCAGCGGCTGCCACTACCCGGCTATACCGAAGTGCAGGTGGGGCTAGCCTCCTCCGTTAAAATAAGCCGTTTTTGGCGCAAATACCGCCCTGACACTGTTTATCTTGCCACCCAAGGTCCACTGGGCTGGGCTGCCCGCAAAGCTGCGCGGCGGCTGAATATCCCTTTGGTTGCGGGCTGGCACACTAACTTTGACCATTACTGCCACGATTATGGTGTGCCTTGGCTATCAGCGCTTACCTACCGTTATTTGCGCCGCTTCCATAACGGCTGCGCGTTAACACTAGTGCCCACTCACCAGCAGGCAAAAACACTCCAGCAGCAGGGGATTAAGGGAGTACATGTGCTGTCGCGTGGCATTGATGGTAAGCGCTTTTCACCTACCCACCGTGATGCCGAGCTACGCCGCCAATGGGGAGTATCAGACCACCAGCCCGTAGCCCTTTATGTCGGGCGTTTAGCGCCTGAGAAAAATCTAGCGCTACTACAAGAAACCCTGCAAGCCATGCGCAACGCTTGTCCTGATATGGCCCAGATAATTGTCGGTGATGGCCCAGGCCGCACTCAGTTACAAAAAGCACTACCCGATGCCCATTTCACTGGTTTTGTAGATAAACAAACCTTGGCACGCCACTACGCAAGCGCTGATATTTTTGTGTTTCCTTCCCTTTCCGAAACCTGGGGCAATGTGATTAGTGAAGCCATGGCAAGCGGGCTTGCGGTAGTTGCCTACCATCATGCCGCCAGTGCTGAGCTGATCCAAAGCGGACACAACGGCATTACCGTTGCACCAGGAGACTCCACCGCCTTTTCACAAGCGGCTGTAGAGCTATGCCAACACCCGGCGGACTACGCTCGCCTCGGCCGAGTTGCCCGACTAAAGGTATTGGAACAGAGCTGGTCAGGCATCGCTGAGCAGTTCGCACGTTATCTTTCTCAAGCCCAGGAGAGCCACAATGCGCCCACGCCCACTTGCCGTATTCGATCGTCTTGACCTATGGGAGTGGCGTTTTTGCCAACGCGTCACGCTACTTAGCCTCTATCGCCCCTGGCGGCTTACCCTGCAAACAGCCAGCAGGCTAGGTGACTGGCCAGTATGGGTTGCGCTGATTGCCGCACAACCCTGGCTACAACCTCAGCATGAGTGGCGCCTAGCACAATACGCCGCGACGGCACTGGTGGCGATTATCGTTTACCGGTTTGTCAAAACACGTCTTTGCCGTGAAAGGCCTTTTATTACTTACCGCAATGGCGTGCATTGCGGTGAGCCAGCACGTGATCGCTACAGCTTCCCTAGCGGCCATACCATGCACGCCGTCATGTTTTGCGTTTTTGTAGCAGCGCATACTCCATGGTTACTCCCTATTGTCCTGCCACTTTCGCTGCTGATCGCGGTGTCGCGGGTAGGGCTTGGGCTGCACTACACCAGCGACGTATTGGCAGGAGGGGCCATGGGCTACATTTTCGGGCTAATCGGCCTTTATATGATGGGTTAACGCTCGCCCATTAGCGCTTGCCCCCTACTATTCTGGCACTTGCGGGGCAGCGCAATCCTGTATGCCCCATTACGTGTGCACCACTCCTGGCGATAACGTTGTTCATGACTGTATTGCAGTTCATGACTATATCGCTGTTCATGACTATATCGCTGTTCATGACTATATTGCTGATATGGCCGAAGTAACGATACCGCCGGGCCCTGCTCGGCCTTTGTTATTCATCAAGGAGTGATGGGATGACCATGTCAGTAGGTGAGCTATTTATTGCGCTAGTGATTATTGCGCTAGTTCTGCTGTTAAGTAACGCGTTACGCCTATGGCTACCCTGGCTACGACGACTTTTCTTGCCTAGCTCCGTAATAGGTGGGCTACTTCTACTGTTGCTTGGCCCTGATGTAATCGGCCGGTTTATGCCGCCGATTTTTGCCGAGAGCCCTGGGCTTTTTCCTGCCTATGTTCAGGAAAGCTGGGCAGCCCTGCCGGGCCTGTTGATTAACGTCGTATTTGCCGCACTTTTTATTGGCACCGCTATTCCCGGATTACGCACAATTTGGCTGCGCGCAGGGCCGCAGGTAGTGGTCGGGCAAACCATGGCTTGGGGCCAATATGTTGTCGGGCTTACCCTCGCACTCTTAGTTCTGGTACCCATTTTTAACATGAACCCAATGGTGGGTGCGCTCATAGAAATTGGTTTTGAGGGCGGCCATGGAACCGCTGCAGGCATGGCAGATACCTTCGCAGACTTAGGCTTTGAGGAAGGGGCAGACTTGGCACTAGGGCTTGCCACCGTAGGTATTGTTTCTGGTGTGTTAATCGGCACCGTAATGATCAATATTGCCGCTCGTAAAGGAGTAGTAAAGCTAGATGGCGAGCAAGAGGACCCAGATGAGCTGATGCGCAACGATGAGCGCCCATCTACCGAAGAGTTCAGCGAGTTTAAGAAGGACCTGATGCAAGAAGCGGGCACAACCGACCCTCTTAGCCTCCACATTGGCCTTGTGGGCATAGCCATTGTCATCGGTTGGCTGCTGCTATCCGCCTTACAGTGGATAGAGCAGGTGACCTGGGCGCGCAACGACGGGCTTGAAATATTAGCGCACGTCCCGCTCTTCCCAGTGGCCATGATTGGGGGCGTTATTGTCCAACTGTGCGTTATGCGCTTTGGCCTTGAACGCCATGTATCCACCCGAACGATGTCGCGAATTGCAGGCACCGCACTCGATTTTACTATCGTTGCCGCCCTGGCCACTCTTTCGCTCACCACACTAGGCGACTACTTCGTGCCTTTCTTACTACTTGCCCTGGCAGGCATTGGTTGGTCGCTCTTCGTATTGATCGTCATTGCTCCCAGGGTGATACCGGAAAACTGGTTTGAACGCGGTATTGGCGATTTTGGCCAATCGATGGGGGTAACCGTGACGGGGCTGCTGCTGATGAAGATGGCTGACCCTAAAAATAAATCAGGTGCATTAGAAAGCTTTGGCTATAAGCAGTTGATGTTCGAACCGGTCGTCGGTGGTGGCCTATTTACAGCTGCTGCACTGCCGCTGATCGCCCAATTCGGAGCGCTGTCAGTACTCATCTTTACCGGCATTTTAACCATCTGCTGGCTTACCTTTGGGCTTCTCTATTTTGGCCGTATGGTGCCTGAACGTGGAAAAGGAAGGTGGCATAAAGCAGGTAAGTGATCTCACTTTTTAAACATTAACGCCCGCAGTTGCGGGCGTTAATTTAGCGATGTTCAGTACTCACATATCAGGAGGCATATCGTCCATATCTTCTGCAGTCGCCAGAAACGATGTTTTAAACATCATGTACAACCCAAGCCCTGAGAACACTAGAAACAGCACGAACATGCATAACATCAGTACCATTGCCATAACACTTGTCCCTGAAGATGCGCGGCCGCTGCGTTGACGTTTTCTAACCGCTAAAAATTGCTTCACAGGGAAGCATAGACCAAAAGTATCTCCTTTATCTGTACAAAAGTTATGCAAAATGGTTTTAAATTCTAAAAACACAGGGACATCAAAAGGTTATCTGTGAACAAAATGCACAAAAAAACCACCTTGTGTGAACAAGATGGTTATTTTGCATCGCTGCCGTTCCGTGGCCTTGATGACCAGCGCTTTCGTGCGCTGATAGGGACGGGCAAGCTGAGTGTCCTTTTACTTCCTTTTCAACAACTAGGCTCCATGCCTTCCTGTCTTATCTGTCAACTTGCCCGAACTTTTACTGTGCTCGCCATTTCTGTACTCGCTGCCCTCTGGTCTATTTACCTCATTTTTAACTTCTGACTTTTTTCTAACTCTCTCTTCTGACCTCTTCTAGCTTTCTTTACTGACTCTCTTTACTGATACTGAACTGGCATGCGTTGTGAATTTTAGAGCTTTTAAAACAGAACTTTACCGAGGGCTTTTAAAATGATCACCTATTTTTAGGTTACTTACCTAGCTACCTGCACACACTAAGCCAACACTCCCCTAAAAAAATAAAAAACCAATAAAAACATATTCTTAATATAAAATACATTGACACACAATTATCTCATAGGTATTTAAACGAGAGATTCTTATGTATAAAACTGACACATGGGACAAAATAGCTTGTCAAAAGCCCACCTTGCACATTAAACCAGTGGCGTAGTTCGCCAACTGAGCTTATGTTGATTAATGAACCTCTTCGCCCACGTTGGGCTTACGACTTCGGAAGGAATCCCTCAATGAAACGCACACTGCTGCTCTGCGTCTTGTTAATGGCAACGTTAATAGCCATTAGTGGCTGCAATACCGTTCGAGGGATGGGACAAGATATTGAAAAAGGCGGCGAGGCTATCCAGCGCACAGCGGATAGTTAAACCACCATGATGACTGTTTATCTTTCCCATGGCTTGGAGAGTGGCCCCGGCGCACTAAAGATCCAAGCGCTTAACGGCATCGCTGAACAGTTGGATAACTGTGAGCCGGTCGTTATGGACTACCGGGGCATGGCCAAACCTCAACAGCGTTTGCACCACCTTTTGGCTACCATAGCTTCCCGACATGATAGCTTGGCTAACTGTGTACTGGCAGGTTCAAGCCTTGGCGGCTGGCTAAGCGCTGCGGTCAGCGCCCAGCAACCTGTATTGGGCTGTTTTTTACTAGCACCAGCGCTGGGCCTGCCCGACTACCCAGAAACATCGCTCACTATTCAAGCCGCAGAAACGCACATCATTCATGGATGGCGGGACGACGTTGTGGCACCCGGTCCAGTTATCGAGCACGCCCGTTTGCAGCGGCTATCGCTGCGCATGGTCGACGATGACCACCGTTTGCATGACAGTCTCGATACTATTCTGAGCGATTTCGAGCGTTTTTTGGTTCAGTGCGCTGCGCTAAACCGTCCCTGCTGACACACCTTTATTTACGAATCTCAATAAATATTCGACAAGCACTCTACAAGCATATACAAATAATATACATCCATTAGGAGAGTGCTCACATGTTCGGACTATTTAAGCGCGACCCAAAGAAGAAGCTTCAGCAGGCGTATGAGCGTAAATTACAAGCGGCCATGGAGGCATCTCGCAACGGCGATATGCGAGCCAATGCCACTTTAACGGAAGAAGCCGAAGCAATACTGTCTGAAATAAATCGTTTAACAACTGCCAAGTAATAGGATTTCAATGCCACAGGGTCGCAATATACGGCGTTTCAATACACAGGGCTTCAATGCACAGGGTTCCCGCTTAGTCATCACAGCACTGATCGCTTGTTTGGGTTTAACACCGTTTAGCGCAGCGGCAAATTGCCCCTCACCCGGTGAATGGTGGCAAGCACAGCAAGTTGTTTCCCATAGCGCACTTCTCACCCAGGCGGCCCAACAACAGGTGGTATTACTAGGCGAACAGCATGACGCCATTGATCACCACCGATGGCAGCTGAGTACCCTGGCAGGGCTTCACGCACTGCGTGAAAACATGGTCATTGGGTTGGAAATGCTGCCTCGTAGTACACAACCCGTGTTGGATAACTGGGTGGCAGGCGCGCTAAGCGAAGAAGAGCTGCTAGAGCAAACACAATGGCAAGAAACATGGGGCTTTGATTCTGAGCTTTACCTGCCCATTCTGCATTTCGCACGATTACACCAGATCCCGCTCGTGGCCTTAAACATCACACCAGACTTGCGTCGGCGCCTAGTAGAAGAGGGATTTGTGAACATTCCCTCAGATCAACGCCACGGTATACCTGCTCCACTCACTGCCAGCGACACCTACAAAGAGAGGCTTCAACAGGCATTTGAGCAGCATGCCATGGATGTTAACGACCCTGAGCAACTGACCCGCTTCATTGACGCTCAATTAAGTTGGGATGTCGCCATGGCCCATGGGCTTGCCCAGGCAACAGAAGGCGGCGCATTAGCCGTTGGCTTAATGGGGCTGGGTCACGTCGTTTATAACGAGGGCGTTGCGCACCAGCTCAGCGGAATGGGCGTGGAACGCAGCTTAAGCTTGTTACCTTGGGAACGCCAACACTGCGAGACACCACCCCCTGCATTAGCAGACGCTGTCTTCATCCTGCCTGCACAACCAAAAGAGTCCGACTGACGGCATCGAGCCTACTGCAGGACAATCCTAGTGGCCAATCTGTAGGCAAATTTATAGTCGACTCAAAATTGCACCATTATTGAGCATATACAGAGCGTAGCGTTGATTGTCGCGTTTAAACGCCAGGCCATCACCAATTGATCCCCGCTGTCTCAGCTCATAGGGTATGAGCCTTCAACTTTTGTCGATAAAAATAGCTATGACGACTGAAACTCAAATGCAACGGAAAAATTTGTGGTCTGGCCTGGGAGTTACGTTACTTGCCTGCTGGCTATTGATGTGGCTTATTCCCCGATACGGTGGGTCAGGCATGGCTTTTGGTATGCACCCACAACGCCTCGCCACGCTAGGTGCGTGGGTAATGCTGATATGCGCCGCAGCACTTGCAATAGGTAGCCTGATAACGCTTAGGAAACACCGATCCTCGCTGTTTCAATTACCGCCATTAACCAACGTTTGGCACCAAGCTTGGCCTTTCTTATACGTTCTCTTCTTTATTGTGCTGGCAATATTTCTGCCGCTTACCTGGCTCGCGCCTTTTATTGTAGGCACGCTCGTTGCGCTGCTTGGCGAACGACGATGGCATGTCATCCTGCTGGCAGCGGCCATTCCTACCGCAGCACTCTACTTACTAACAGTCCATTTAATGCGCATAGGGGTGGTCTGATATGCCTGAACTTAGTGCCATCACAAGTGCCTTTGGCGATGCTTTAACACTGCACTCAATCAGCGTCATTTTAGGCGGCGTACTGTTAGGTTATTTGGTGGGCGTTATTCCTGGCCTAAACCGCTCTGTCGCTATCGCGATCGCCATTCCGCTAACGTTTTATATGTCCGCCTATGCGGCTATCGCTTTTCTCATTGGCCTTTCAAAAGGCACTGCTGCGGGTAGCGCCGTTTCGGCTATTCTGCTCAACACCCCTGGCGAGCCTTCCTCAGCCGCTACCTGCTTAGACGGCTACCCCATGGCTAAAAATGGCCAGCCACGCAAAGCGCTCAAGGTGGGCCTGCTGGCATCCGTTATCGGCGATTTGCTCTCCACCTTGCTGCTGATCGCTGTGGTTATCCCTTTTGCCTCTATTGCGCTTAAATTCGGCCCTTATGAGCTGGCGGCTATCCTGATTTTTGCCTTGGTATTTATTGCAGGCATGGCCGGTGGCTCGTTCTTAAAAGGTATGGCCGCTGGCGGCATGGGAGTTATCTTAGGCACCGTCGGCCTCGACCCAGAAACAGGGGCAATGCGCTTTACCTTTGGCTTCGCCGAATTAATGGAAGGTGTACCGATTCTTCCCTTGGTAATTGGTACCTTGGCGCTCTCCGAAATGTTTGTGCAATTAGATGAGTATCGGCGTACCAAAGGCGGCAGCTCCGTTCGCCTTGGGCACAATCCCGATGACGATCTCTCTTATAGCGAATTCAAAAAGACACTGCCTACTATCTTTAAAAGCACCGGCGTAGGCGCCTTTGTAGGTGCACTGCCAGGCCTCGGCCCTTCGGTTGGCTCGTTTATGGCCTATGGGCTTGCCAAGCGGGGAGCAAAAGATCCCGATAGTTTTGGTAAAGGCAACCCTAACGGAATTGCAGCAGCGGAAGCAGCGGATAACGCTGTTATCCCCGCAAGCTATATTCCGCTATTCGGTTTAGGTATCCCCGGCAGTGTTTCTGCTGCGCTGCTGGTAGGTGCCTTTATGATTCACGGCATTCAGGTTGGGCCACTGATGCTACGCGACCACCCACAAATGCTGTTTACCATCTTTGCAGGCATGGTGATTGCCAGCCTTATCATGCTGGCCGTGGGCTGGTACGGGTTACGTATCTTTGCCAAAGTGACTAACGTGCCGCAAAACATTGTGATTCCGGTCGTTATATTCCTGTGCTTGGCGGGCATACAAGTTCAGGGGTACGGCACCTTTGGTCTACTGACCGTATTTGGTTTTGCCATCTTTGGTTATTTCCTTAAAAAACACGACTACTCCTTCGTAACCTTCTTAGTAGCCTTCATTGTGACGCCTATGCTGGAAATGAATTTGCGTCAGTCGGTGATCCTTTCCGGCGGAGAAATTAGCATTTTGCTGCAACGACCTATCGCCCTGTTCTTTGTCGTCGCAACAGGCCTGATGGTGCTACACCTTGCCTGGAGTGGCTATCGTACTTACCGCCAGCGTCGCTTGGTTTCTGCGTAGCGATGCTGTTTTCAACCCAACCACAACCACGATAAAAAGATTTTTAAAAATCATTCTAAAAAAATTAGAAAAAACGAACCATAAAAACGATTCCTAACAATTATTGAGGAAATGGCACCATGAAAAAAACACTTCTTAGCACAGCAATTCTTTCTGCGGCTCTGGCTATCGGCGTCAGCACCGCTCAAGCGAATGACTTTCCTAGTAAGCCACTTACGCTAGTGGTTGGTTTTGGCGCTGGTGGCAGCACCGATATTCAAGCCCGCGTGCTGGCCAACGTATTAGAAGAAGAGCTGGGGCAGCCGGTTAACGTTGTTAACCAACCAGGTGCTGGTGGTGGGGTCGCGTTAACCCGTTTAGCCAGCAACCGCGATGAGGGCTACACCTTTGCTTTTGGCACCTCAATGACCATCACTTATGGCCCGCTGGCAACCGAAACCGCCTACCAACTTGATGATTTCCGCTACGTAGCAGGTGTGACTCTGGGCCAGTCTGCCATCGTAACCGGTGAAGGCCGCCCCTTTGGCGACAGCTGGGAGTCGCTGGTTGAGTACGCACGCGAAAACCCTGGCACTACCTACGCCACGCAAACCGCACTTGATCGTATGATCATTGAATACATTGCCCAGAAGGAAGACCTTGAGCTGCGCATCGTTCCCACTGCTGGGGGTGCAGGCATGGCCCCGCTGATTCTTTCTGGCGATGTTGATTTTGCCTACAGCGGCGGTACGCACTCAGGCTATGCAGAGTCTGGTGAAATGCCGGTACTGCTCAGCCTTGCGGAAGAGCGCTTAGTGGCATTCCCTGATGCACCCAGCATGAAAGAAGCTGGCTATGACATTAATCCGGCAGAAATTCGTGTGGTGATGGTGCCTAAAAACACCCCCGACGCCCACGTTGAGCGCCTGGCAGAAGCACTGGAAGCCGCCACCCAGGACGAGCGCTTTATTGAGATTACCGAAGAGCGCATCTTAATGCCGGTGGTCTACCTCCCTGAAGAGGAAGTCACCCAAACACTAATTGCACAGTCAGAAAGCTACAAAGCCCTGCTTGAAGAGCTAGGCGGCGTGCCCGGCGCCGACGAATAAGAGGTACCCGTCTAACGCTAAAGCGCCCGCTGCTTGTTAAAAGCAGCGGGCGCTGTTTTATTAGCGGGGCCAAAAACGAATCAGAACGTTTAGCAGCCCCAACAAAGCTTGTTACTCATCCGCCAGTGCGGGCAGCAGGGTTTTGAGTTTACGGGTCAGCGTATTGCGCCCCCAGCCTAATAGTTCCGCCGCTTCCCCCTTTCGTCCGCCGGTATGTTTAAGCGCAGTTTCTATTAAAATTCGCTCAAAATCCGGCACGGCTTCTTCCAACAAGTGAGTATGTCCTTCTGCCAGGGCATGGTCCGCCCAATCGCGAAACGCTGTACGCCAATCGCCATAGGCGCTGCTTTCCGACGTGCCTACCGAACGCAACTCAGGCGGTAAATCTTCGACCAGGATTTCACGGCCCGAGGCCATCACGGTTAGCCAGCGGCAGATATTCTCTAACTGACGCACGTTACCCGGCCATGGCAGGCGAGTTAGATGAGCCTCCGCTTCTGCGGTTAACACCTTGATATCCGTCGCAAGCTCCTTTGCCGCTTCGGCAAGGAAGTGGCGCGTTAAACGGGGAATATCCTCCCGACGCTCAGCAAGGCGCGGCAGGTGGACCCGGATGACATTTAAACGGTGAAACAAATCTTCCCGAAAGCGCCCCTCATCAACCAGGGACTCCAGGTTTTGGTGAGTGGCCGCAATGATGCGCACATCAACTTTTACCGGTGTATGCCCGCCCACGCGGTAAAACTCTCCATCAGCCAGTACCCGCAGCAACCGCGTTTGCGTTTCAGCAGGCATATCGCCGATTTCGTCCAGAAACAGAGTGCCGCCGTTGGCCTGTTCAAAGCGTCCTTGACGCTGTTGCGCAGCACCGGTAAAGGCCCCTTTTTCATGGCCAAATAACTCAGACTCAATTAAGTCACGGGGGATTGCAGCCATATTCAGCGCAATAAACGGCTTAACCGCCCGAGGGCTATGTTGGTGTAGTGCCTGGGCAACACGCTCTTTACCAGTCCCTGACTCACCATTAATCAGGACAGTGATATGCGAGTGGGAGAGGCGACCGATGGCGCGAAAAACCTCCTGCATGGCAGGTGCTTCACCGATGATTTCGGCATTCAAGCCTTCAGGAACGCTAATCGGGCGCTGACGCTCACGGGCATGGGCAACGGCACGTCTTACCAATGCAAGCGCTTCATCCACATCAAACGGCTTCGGCAGATATTCAAATGCCCCCCCTTGGTAGGAGGCAACCGCGCTGTCTAAGTCAGAGTGAGCGGTCATCACGATAACGGGTAAGTCTGGGTGAGCGTCTCGCACCCGTGACATTAGGTCTAACCCGTCGATACCGGGCATACGAATATCTGTAACCAGCACATCCGGCGGGTTCTCTAACAGGCGCGTAAGCGCCGTGTCCGCCCGCTCAATACACTCCACTTGCAGGTCTGGCTGCGCCAGTGCGCGCTCCAGCACCCAACGGATGGCGCGATCATCGTCGACGATGACCACCCGTGCAACATCGGTACGTGTCGTCTCAGTCATGACGCTTCTCCGGTAAAATTAACAACCAATGGAATCAGTAAACGAAATTCGGTGTGTCCGGGTCGTGAGTCGCATTCGATCAATCCTTGATGTTGGTGCAAAATTGACTGAGCAATGGATAGCCCTAGGCCGCTGCCTTCGGCGCGCCCAGAAACCATTGGATAGAAAAGCGTTTCACGTAATGCATCAGGGATGCCGGGGCCGTTATCAACCACCCCTACTTCACTGACTAATCGGTGGCGTTCTGCCCCAAGCGTAAACTGGCGTCTGGCACGGGTACGTAACGTTAGCGAAGGCGCAGGGGTGGCCGCATCGCTCATCGCCTGAACTGCGTTACGAGCGACATTAAGCACCGCCTGGATCATCTGTGACTCATCGCCAGAAAGGTCAGGTAGGCTAGGGTCATAATCGCGGCTCACTGTCACCTCGGGGTGCTCGGCAATCAACAGCGCCCGCACCCGTTCGAGTACTTTATGAATATTGACCGGCTCATGTTTAACAATATGATTAGGGCCGAGCATGGAATCCACCAAGTCTCGCAGTCGGTCCACTTCTTCAACGATAATATGCGTGAATTCACGTAGCGCTGGATCGTCTAAGTCGCGTTCCAATAGTTGAGCAGCACCGCGAATCCCCCCGAGTGGGTTTTTAACTTCATGGGCCAGGCCACGTGCCAATGTTTTGATAGTTTCTTGCCGCGTGGTTAGCGCCTCTTCCCGGGAAATTTGCATTAAGCGGTCTCGGGGTTCGACTTCCAACAACAGCTCATTTTCAGACAGCGGCGTGACGGTGTAGTCCACCGTGAGTGGTTCGCTATTGAGCGGGGTAATTCTCGCCTCGCGCTGGGTATAGGGGTGAAACGCATCCCGGGCTTTGGCCAGCACCTCATCAATGCTTTCACCGTTGCCTAGCAATGTATCCAGGCTGATCCCCTGTACACGGCTTAAACTAACCGCCAGCAATGCTTCAGCAGCAGGATTCATCCAGCAAACACGTAGCTCACCGTCCAACAATAGTACTGCAGTAGTGAGATGCTCTAATAAACGTTGATACATGGTGTTTCCTGAAATAATGAGCTGAAGTAATAAACCGAACCAATGTGCTGATGAATTCGTCTAGCAGCGGAACTGAAGACTCAGCTAAAAAAGCACCCAGCCAATCATGCAAGGAGAACTGCAAAAACCACGCCAATTATCATCAAACGCCTAATTGCACGGCTGGGGAGCATGCCCGCTGGGCAGAGCGGATCGTTATAGCGCATTGCAGCACTTTCCTGGCCACTATCATGCACCAAAAAAGTGCACCTCTAATCATCAGTAATAATAATATTCACTGGTTCTGTGCGTTTCTGCACCCGGTCACTGCTGCGTCTCTCCCGCTTGCAACAAAAAAACCCCGCCGTGGCGGGGTTTTAGGCTAAGCACACACCACAAGGGTGAGCCTTTATTAGCAGCTGTAGTACATATCAAACTCAATCGGATGAGTGGTCATGCGGATGCGCTCCACTTCTTCCATCTTGAGGTCGATGTAAGCATCGATCATTTCGTCAGTGAACACGCCACCTTCAGTCAAAAACGCGCGGTCTGCATCGAGTGCTTCCAGCGCTTGGTCCAGGCTGTTGGCAACGGTCGGTACTGACTTACCTTCTTCTGGCGGCAGATCATACAAGTTTTTATCCATGGCATCGCCAGGATGAATCTTGTTTTTAATACCGTCGATACCGGCCATCAATAAGGCAGAGAACGCCAGGTACGGGTTGGCAGTCGGATCTGGGAAACGCGTTTCAACACGCTTGCCTTTCGGGCTAGCGGTGTACGGAATACGGATAGAGGCAGAGCGGTTACGGGCGCTGTAGGCCAGCATTACCGGCGCTTCAAAGCCTGGTACCAAACGCTTATATGAGTTGGTAGACGCGTTAGTGAAGGCGTTTAGGGCACGGGCGTGTTTGATAACACCGCCAATGTAGTAAAGCGCCATTTCAGACAGGCCTGCGTATTCGTCACCCGCGAACTGGTTCTGACCATCTTTCCAGAACGACTGGTGTACGTGCATACCAGAACCGTTGTCGCCTACCAGCGGCTTCGGCATGAAAGTCGCGGTTTTGCCGTAAGCGTGAGCCACGTTATGGATCACGTATTTCATTTCCTGAACTTCGTCAGCTTTCTTCACCAGCGTGTTGAATTTAACGCCGATTTCGTTCTGACCCGCGTTAGCAACCTCGTGGTGGTGAACCTCAACGGTCTGGCCAATCGCTTCCAGGGTGTTACACATCGCGCCACGAATATCGTGGAAACTATCAACCGGAGGAACCGGGAAGTAACCACCTTTAACGCGCGGGCGGTGACCCAAGTTGCCACCTTCTACCTGATTACTGGTCGCCCAGGCACCTTCGTCAGACGTGATTTTGTACATGGAGCCCTGAATGTCAGATTTCCAATGTACTTCGTCAAAAATGAAGAACTCAGGCTCAGGGCCAAAGAAGGCGGTGTCGCCCAGGCCGGTGGACTGCAGATAAGCTTCTGCACGCTTGGCAATGGAACGCGGGTCACGGTCATAGCCCTGCATAGTGGCAGGCTCGATGATATCGCAACGCAGAATCAGGGTAGCGTCTTCGGTGAAGGGGTCGAGGAAGCCGGTGCCATCTTCAGGGCGAAGAATCATGTCGGATTCGTTAATGCCTTTCCAGCCCTCAATAGAGGAGCCATCAAACATCTGACCGTTCTCGAAAAACTCTTCGTCCACGTCCCGTGCCGGTACGGTGACGTGCTGCTCTTTACCGCGCGTGTCGGTGAAACGCAGGTCTACCCATTTAACATCATGTTCTTCGATTAGCGCGAGAGTCTTGGCTGACATAGTGTCCTCCGGTATGAGCGTGGCTTAAAGCGTAAACAGTAAGCTTTCGATAAAAGTGATATTCGACAAATCATTCAACACGCTAAAGGCATGTGTCACGTTTGTCATTCTTCTTCGCTCAACGTTTGCCTGACAGTGGATAACAAAGCGTCCAGCGATCATTTCAAACCGGCTATCGTTGTAGCACGCCGAAGGGCACCTGCCTACGACACGCTAGCCGCTGCTCAACATAAAGCACAGAGCATGCCAACGTTGCACCAAGATGGCATAAAAAATCAGCAAACCATTGTATATATTGAACTAAAAATTCCTTAGACATGCATCTTCATGTTGCATTAAACGATAGCAGCAGGCCTCCAACTCCCCTTCTCAGTGCAAAATGCACCAAAACAAAGCAAAAACTCACCCACAAGCACCATTCAAGTGCAGAAAGAAAATAAAGCAATGCCAAGGTGAGGAAAAACTTAATTCTTGCCACTTGACGAAACAGATGGCTACACTTAATTACAAAAACACACTCTAAATAACGCACTCAATGAAAAGGAAGCTCCCTCTATGGCTACGGTCTGCTTTATTGTTGATGCAGTAGTAACGGGGTCCTGTTTACCACGCCACTTACGCGCCATTCGGCAGTCAGGTCATGCAGACCACCTATTACCTATTATCGTCACTAACACATGTGCCGATACACGGCTGGCCCAAATAGAGCAGCGCTACCATGCACGCGGTTTGGTGACACCGGCACAGCTCTTGGGAGCGCGCATTAACCAAGCAGCAAACATCAGCCAAGCCGAGTGGCTATTTATCGCGCTGAGCAAAAAGCCCGTAGCTTCTCAATTATGGAGCACACTTTATGCACAGCTGGACACCTCTACACTGCTAGATGCATTAGTCATTCTTAACGTCCCACCACGCTTTTCTGCACGCCTGTTACGGCGTTTAGTGAAAGCTTCTGCTTCAGTACCACCCTACCTCGTCATTAGGCGCACATGGCTAGAGCGATTAGGAGGGTTTGACCCTGAGCTAGACGAGTCCTCGCTAGAAGATTTATTACAGCGGCTCTACGCATGCCCAACACGCTTGAAAACGATTAGTAGCGCAACACTACGCTCGCAGCCCGGCTTGTTTACCAAGGATGCCGCTGGTTACGCACAACACTCTTCTAGCTTAAGTCTCTAGCCAAGCACTTATCACAAGCACTTATCACAAACGCTTGCCACAGACACTTATCGCCAGCGCGATTGCACGCAGTGACGAAGGGGATTTCAGACCTTAAGGCGCTTACCAAAGAGCATCGCGCCCAGGGTGGTAGTGTTAGCTGCTTTATTCAGCAAAACAGAGCCTACGCTGCCCACTATGATGAGCAAAGCCGCATAAACTACGAGCGGAAGAGTTGAAGGCCCTACTATAAAATCTGTGATGGCAAAAAACATCGGGTGCGCAAGATAGATGCCAAACGAATATGCATTGATATAGCGTACCCAGGCAGGTGCTCGGCGCCCCTTTAGGTAGCGCATTGCCCACAGTGTAAACAACACGAAAAAGGGAATGACCCATACCTCTTTAGATGAAAAGGCCAACCATCCGGCAAAGGTTGCCATCACAATGCAAGCAACCATCCCGATCAGCCAGCCTGGCCAAGCCAATACACTCACCCAAGCCGGCAGTTGAACTGGCTGCGACTGAGGCGCTGATGGTGGTGTGGGCAGGTAATAGCGCACTAATACTAGCGCTAAAAAGAAGAGATACACCCAACCCAATGGGGCAATCCACAGCAAATAGCCAGGCGGCGCCACTTCTAGCCAATAAGCCAGCCCCCAGTAGGCCATGCTTACGACACAGCTTCCCCACAGCCAGGGTTCCGGGTTAAAGCGCCACAGCTGCCAGCGGGTAAACAGCCAATAGGCCGTGTAAAATTGCATGGCAACGATCAAGAAGTAGCCATGCCAGCCTGCAAAAATAAAATACTCCGTTGCATTGCTAATAAATCCCACCGGCTCATCACTGTTCAGTAAGCGCACCCACTCAGCCGTAGAATAAATAAACCCATATACTAAGTACGGCAGCATAACGTACTTAACTCGCTGCCCTAGAAACCCCGGCGGTACTTGTTTGTTGTAACGAATGGCAAAAACAAATACCGAAATAAATAAAAAGATAGGCGTGCCAAGTACCAGTGGGATCCGCATCAGATCGGTAACCACATTATCAACACGCTGATTTATATGGTCGAGCCAGTGAAATAAGAAAACAGCGACACAACCATAAGCACGTAACCAGTAAATTTCTTCAACCTTCTGCATCCAGCCTCCCGACGAGAGAACACCCTGCTACGCTAAGAACGTGCCGCATAACATTACCTGATGTGCTGTACGATGTTTGTAACGTAATTTAATTTCTGGAGGCAATGTGTTCATCACTCCCTTAGCGTCTCTTTTCCGGCTTGTTTGGCGCTGTCTAATTACGCTTACCGGTTGGCTGGCACTCAGCAGTTACGCGATGGCTAGCGATATATCCCGCGAGCAGTTCTTCTCACCCACGCTAGGTTACAGCTACCCTTATACAATCTATTTACCCGATGGCTATGACAAGGATGCGTCAGCCCCTTACCCGGTTATCTACCTACTACACGGCTCGTTTGGTAACGAGCTGGATTGGGCAACCCGCGGTAATCTTCCCCTGGTAGCCAACCGTTTAATAAGCGCTGGGCACATTCCCCCTGCAGTCTTTGTAATGCCGGGTAGCCGCAGTTGGTGGGTAGATGGCTATAACGAACCCGCCCGCAGCGCCTTTTTTAACGACCTGCTACCGCATATCGAAAGCACCTATAACGTAGGTAACACTCGCCATCTACGCGGTGTTGCCGGGCTCTCAGCAGGCGGATTTGGTGCACTTAATTTTGCCCTGGAGCGCCCCGATATGTTCGCCGCTGTTGCTGCCTTAAGCCCTGCTAGCTACGTACCAGCGCCTCCCGCCAACTCCTCAGCCAACCGGCACCCCGCTTTCTTAAACGAGCAGGGGCAGTTCGACCAAAGCCTATGGGAACGGCTCAACTATAACGCGCATCTGGAAGAGTACCGTATTCACGTAACGCCACGGCCCAATTCAGCTACTAGCGATATCCCCCCCGTACCGCTTTATATAAGCGCGGGGCGCAGTGATGTATACGATGCAGAATTCCACGCCCGGCTGCTACGCCAAGCCATGGAACGTATTCAACCGGGTTACGTACGGCTAGACCTCTACCCTGGCGGCCACACGTGGCGTGTATGGCGAGCCAGCCTACCAGCCGCACTAAACTTCATGTTTCAGTATGTGGGGCACCCAAAGGTGCTGGTAGAGTAAAGCACTGACTGATTTAGCCCGTTAGCCTTTGCTGTACATACAGAAGAGGCCGCCCTCTATCCCCTTCACTGCTTACACCGTTGGAATGCCCTATTGGCAGTACCCCACCAACATTATCTACACTGAAGGTAGGCAGTTATTTTCTATCCACTTTATCACTCACTACTAAGGATACTGCGATGCATAAGCATATCGAATGGGATGATCCAGGCAGCGCTAGCGTGATGGAGTACTTTAAAAATGACCCTGACTACACTCCGCCCTACCCAGGAGCCATGCTTTCCGCCCGTTACCAAGGCCGTATTGTGCGGGTAAAGGTAGAGGCCTACCGCGAAGATGATACCGTCAGCATCGGCAGTGTTGCCGCCATTCTCGACCGCCATGGCCGCCACCACGATTCACACTTCAAGCTTACCGTAGGCGATATAGTGCGACTTCCCGACGACAAACGCGCCATGGAGCACTGGGCAGACAACGAGGAAGACGACACCTAATCGAACCGCAGTCTGTGTCTTTACTAAGATCCATGTGCGCTTAATGGGGAGCGGTAGACTTATTCTTGATTCATCGCCAGCTTCCATGCGGTGACAGCCAATAGGCCTGCACGTGCCCCCACTTGGCGTGCATTATTCGAACTGGCATTGCCTTGTAGTGAACGGGAATAGACCCCCTGGAGAATGGCGGCCAGACGAAACAGGGAAAAGGCAAGATAGAAGTTCCAATGCCGGATTTCACCACGTCCAACGCTTCGGCAATAGGCCTCGATAAACGCCGCTTCGGAAGGAATGCCAGCGGCTGCGAGATCGAGCCCCTGAAGCCCCTTGATGCCACTCTGCCCGCTGGGGAGGTGGTAAGGAATACAGCAATAGGCCAGATCAGCCAGGGGGTGTCCCAGTGTGGCCAGTTCCCAGTCCAGCACCGCACTAACCTCGGGATTGTGGGGGTGGATAATGAGATTGCCGATACGGTAGTCACCATGAGCGATCCCCGTGGTGGCATCGTCAGGAATATTATGCGGTAGCCACTCCATCAGCCGGGCCATGGCAGCAGCCCCCTCGGGCCCACCGGCGGGTTCGTCGCACGAAGCCAGGTACTGCTTTGACCAGCGCTGAATCTGCCGGGAATAGTAGTCTCCCTCTTTGCCGAAGCCCGACAAGCCGATCTGTCGCCAATCGACGGAGTGAAGATTAGCTAGCGTTGCAGCCATGGAGGTATAAATTCCACTCCGCTCATCGACAGACAGATCAGCCAGGTTCGGCATGTCCAGTACCCGGCCTTCGACATGATCCATAATGTAGAAGGGTGTGCCGATGATCTCGCTTTCCTCACATAGCAGACGAGTCACCGGGACAGGCACGGACGACCCCTGCAATGCGGTCATCACCTGGTACTCACGCTCGACCTGGTGAGCCGATGGCAATAGTTTGCCGGGCGGCTTCTTACGCAGGACATAGCGACCCGCTGGCGTGGTCAGCAGAAAGGTGGGATTAGACTGTCCACCTTGGAACTGCTGTACCGAGATTTCCTGTTCGGCACCGGGTAGCTTGTGACGGAGATAGGTCTGCAGAGCCGCTTCGTCAAACCGGTGACTTTGCTGGACCGGGCCTAGGACAGGTTGTGATTTACTCATGGCTAGACCTCATCAGGATATGGTTTCGCCACCGTCAGCCACGACCACCTGGCCGGTGACATAGCTCGACATGGGGCTGGCTAAAAACAGGGCCACTCCGGCGATATCGATGGGTTGGCCAAGGCGACGCAGCGGGGTCCTGGTCTCAGCACGCTGCTTGCGCACAGGGTCTTCCACCAGGGCCTTGGCAAAGTCGGTTTCAACCACACCCGGGGCAATGGAGTTAACCCGAATGTTACGCGGCCCCCATTCGACTGCCAGGTTGCGTGTCAAGGCCGCTTCCGCTGCCTTGGACACGCCATAGCAACCGATGGTCGTGTTGCCACGCAAGGCGGCAATGCTGGAGAGCATAATCACGTTTCCTCCGCCCTGATCCGCCATCTTCGGCAACACGCTATTACACAGCCAGAAGGTGCTCTTGACGTTGGTATCCATGATCTTGTCATAGGCTTCGTCAGTAAGCTCCGACATAGGGCCATACACGGGGTTGGTGGCCGCATTACAGACCAGAATATCGATCCGTCCCCATTCAGCCAGTGTGCGTTCCACCAGGTTTTCAAGCTGGGTTTTGTCACCGATATGGCAAGGAATAGAGATCGCTTCTCCACCCTGTTCACATATCGCCTCCGCTACGGCAGCACAGGGTTCCGGTTTACGGCTGGAAATCACCACCTTGGCCCCCTGCTGGGCAAAGACTTCAGCGATACTGCGCCCTATACCACGGCTGCTGCCGGTGATCAGCGCGACCTTCCCTTCGAGATTTAAGAAATCGATCATTTTCACTCCGAATAGAAACTAGTGCGACCTGGACAGGAAATGATGGCTATCAAGGCATAAGTAAGGTGAGCGACTGAGCCACACAGGCCGGTTCTTGCCGATCCTCAAGCTCAATGGCGACATCGGTTACCAACTGATAGCGCCCCTCACCCTTGTAATGAATGGCCTGCGGAACGAACCGCGCACGCACCCGGCTTCCACAGGGGACCGGTTGAATGAAACGTGTCCGATTGAGCCCGTAGTTGAGCTTGCTGCTAAAGCCGTCGATGCGATAGCAGCTTTCCGCCATGGTTACGATCAGCGAAAGAACCAGGTAACCGTGCGCGATCGTCGTGCCATAAGGAGACTCGGACACAGCTCTCTCGACATCGCAATGGATCCACTGGCGATCACCGGTAACCGCAGCAAAGGCATCAATACGCTGCTGGTCGACCTCGAACCAGTCACTGAAGGCAAGAGGGCGACCCAGACTATCGTCAAGCTCCTCAAGGGAGTGGATGACTCTCAAAGCTATCACCTCGCTCGCAGATAAAATAATTATCCATTTAAATGGAACCATATTTCGCATAGCAGTATTTAGTGTTACCTTGGAGATACTAAATGTCAATCATGCACGTCATTCCGAACTCACACAGAGGGGAAGGGGCGCGAGGGGAGCGAGGCACGCCAGACAAGGCACTGGGTAGATGGTGGCTGGAACTGGTAGATGGGTGACTGGATAGATGGGAGAGATATGACGGAAGTGATTCTGGTACGGCACGGACAGGCATCGTTTGGTAGCGACCACTACGATCGTCTCAGCGACCGGGGCCGCCTGCAGGCTCAAGCTCTTAAAGAGCATTGGCAACACATTGGATGGCGCTTCAATCAAGCCTACAGCGGCACCCTGGAGCGTCAGGTAGATACCGCCAGACTGGCCACCGAGGACTCCCCCCGGCCTGTCCAGGACAGTGCTTTCAACGAGTACTGTGCCCATACACTACTGCACCATTATGGCGCACCAGAGCACTCCCCGATCACACAGAATAGCCGCCACTTCCAGCTACAGCTGGAACAGGCACTACGCAACTGGATCCACACCGCACCAGACACCTCATCATTCGAATCCTGGTCACACTTCAATGGCCGCGTGCACGACCGTCTGCACCAGATCGTGCAAACAGCCGCTTTTGATGAACAACTGGTGATCTTCACTTCAGCGGGGGTGATCGCCTGCGCAGTGGCTAGGGTGCTACACCTCGACGGAGAAGGCTTCCTGGCCCTCAACCGGCGTATCTATAACGCATCAGCCACGCATCTCACCTATGGCCGGTCTGGCTTTTCACTGCTTGGATTCAATGACGTAGGTGCCCTGCGCCTGGCAGGCCCCGAGCTGCTCACCTACCGCTAGAGAAGGAAATATCATGACATATCGCTTTACCGAACAAGTCGCCATAGTCACCGGTGCCGCCAGCGGTATTGGTCGCGCCATTGCGCAGCGCCTCTACGCCGAGGGTGCAGCCTTGATGCTGGTAGACCGCAGCGATGAAGGCCTACAGGCACTATTAACGCATTTTGACGATGCCCACCGAGTTGCCATTCGGGTCACGGATATCGCCGACGACAATCAGATAGAACAGATGGTTGAGGCAACTCTTGAGCGCTATGGCCGCCTTGATCTGCTGTGCAACAACGCCGGCGTGGCCAGCAATCGCAATATCGCCACCGAACAGGACCCGGAGGATTGGCAGCGCGTACTGCAGGTCAATCTATTGGGGGTAGTCAACGGCACCAAGTACGCCGCTCGGCACATGGTCGCGGCAGGAGGGGGCGCTATCGTCAATACTGCCTCGATTGCCGGGATACGCTCTGGTGCTGGTGGCAACGCCTATAGCGCCTCAAAGGCGGCAGTCCTGAACTTTACCCAGACCGCCGCCTGTGACCTTGGCCAGTACAATGTACGTGTCAATGCCGTTTGCCCAGGGCTGATCGAAACAGGCATGACCCAGCCGTTTTTCGACAAAGCACGTGAAAAAGGCGTCGTGGACCGGCTTGGCGCACGCTGCGAGCTACTGCGCTATGGCCGCGCCGAGGAGGTTGCCTCAGCGGTAGCCTTTTTGGGTAGCGACGATGCCAGTTTTATCACCGGACAGGCCCTCGCCATCGATGGCGGCAATACCGCTTCGCTCAATATGCCTGGCATGAAGGTATAACCGCACCTGCCGCAGCAAAATACCAACCAACGACAAATCCAATGCAACAAGAGTATGCGCCATGAACCACAATGACCTCCCTCCTTTCAAACAGAATGACTGGGAGGCGCCCGACGTTACAGTCGAGGTGCTCGACTCAGGTATCCAGCTCGTCAGCTCACCTCGGCAACCGCTACCGGTGGCCAATAATCTGATCGAGGTCCTTGCCAGAGCAGCCGACAGGTATGCCGATCGCACCTTTCTGGCACAACGAGATAACAACCAGAGCAACAACCAGAGCAACAACCAGAGCTGGGTACGTCTCAGTTTCAAGGAAGCCGACGAACGCTCCTCTCGGGTTGCCCATTGGCTGTTATCCCTGGGGCTGCCAGAAGCAACTCCGGTCATGATCCTATCGGAAAACTCACTGGAGCATGCCTTGTTCATGCTTGGTGCCATGAAAGCCCGACTGCCAGTCGTTCCCGTATCGCCTGGTTACTCCTTGATGAGTCACGACCACTGCAAGCTGCGCCGTATCCATTCACTCGTGAAACCTGGTGTCGTGTTCGTACAAGATACAGAGCGCTACGCTAAGGCCTTACAGGCCCTGGAGCTTGGCGACACCGCTCTGGTCACCGTAGCGGGCCATGGCGAAGGTGGCTCAATCACTCCGTTCGCCAGGCTGGAAGCAGACGAGGCCGGGCATGAGGTGCAGGCGTCCTGCGATGCCATCCAGCCCGATACAGTGGCCAAGATACTGTTCACTTCAGGTTCGACCGGAGAGCCCAAAGGCGTCATCAATACGCATCACAACCTCTGTTTTACGCAGTCGGCCCTGGGCTCTCTCGTGCATCTCGATGCTGACAATCGCCCCCCTATCCTGCTCGACTGGCTACCCTGGCACCATACCTTTGGTGGCAACCAGAATTTCAATCGCAGCTTGCGCTACGGCGGCGCCCTATATATCGATGACGGCAAGCCACTACCGGGATTATTCGAGCGCACCCTGCACAACCTGCGCGAGATTCAGGTGACAACATTTAGCACCGTGCCTGCCGCCTTCGGAGCACTCCTCGACGCACTCGAGCGTGACAAGCCGCTGCGCGAGAACTTCTTTAGCGAACTCGATTGGATCAGCTACGGTGGCTCTGACATGCCCCAGCACATCTTTGACCGTATTCAGAAGGTAGCCATCGAAGCGACTGGCAAGCGAATGCCAGTGATCACAGCCATGGGCTCCACCGAAACATCAGCCATCATTACTGCTACACACTGGCCTAGCGAGCAGATGGGCAACATCGGATTACCTGTGCCGGGCACTACCGTCAAGCTAATACCACTGGGCGACAAGTTCGAAATGCGTGTCAAGGGACCCCAGGTCATGCAAGGCTACTTCCATGACGATGCCCGGACCCGAGAGACCTTTGATGAAGAAGGCTTTTTCCGCACTGGCGATGCCGTACGCTGGATCGACGCCGCACACCCCCACCTTGGCCTCAAATTTGCCGGAAGGGTGGCCGAAGACTTCAAACTTTCGAGCGGCACTTGGGTACATACTGGCAGCCTACGAAGTGCAGCGGCTTCAGCCTTGGCCCCTTTGATAACCGACCTGGTAATGACCGGCCAGGATCGCGACTGCATCGGTTTGATGGCCTGGCCCAACGAAGCCGGCATCCGTGCCCTGCTGGATGACAGCGAGACGCCGCTGAGTACTCTGATGGGCTCGACGGCATTACACCAACTGCTGTCACAGCGTCTTGAACAACATAATCAGGTGCATAATCACAGCTCAATGCGTATCAAGCGTCTACTATTACTGACGGAACCGCCTTCTCTGGATCACAATGAGATCACGGACAAGCGATATATCAATCAGCTTGCGGTACTTGAGCGCCGAGCTGATCAGGTTGAGCGACTTTATGCCACATCACCAGACCCCGACGTAATCTGCCTCTAATATCCACTCGTGAAGCGGTGACTCTGAGTCACTGCTTGAGTCACCGCTTCGTTTGGCTAATCAAGACGAGACCGCCCCGCCTGTCGAACAGGCGGGGCGGTCTAATACCAAGTACTCCCTAAAGCACTACATATTCCTGGAGCGCTACATATTGTTAGGAATCCAGGTAGCGATTCCGGGGAAAAGCACGACTAGAAGCAGCACGAGCAGTATCATGGCGATTGGCAGCATGGCCCCCTTCATCACCTTGACGATGGGTATCGAGCCGATATGTGATACGACGAACAACACCCCACCCATCGGCGGCGTAATCAGTGCCAGATTGACATTGAGCAACATGATGACCGCGAACCAGATATTATCCCAGCCCATGTAAGCAATGATCGGCACCAACAGTGGAATCGCCAGATACATCAAAGCCATCACTTCTAGAAACATGCCGAGCACGAAAAGGCACAGGTTTATCAGTAGCATCAATTGCAGAGGAGAAAGATCCAAGGCAATGATAGTTTCCAGAAGCTGCTGAGGAATACGTCCAAACGAAACCACATGCCCCAGCACGGCACCACCCACCACGATGACCCCCACCATGGCAGACACGGCCGTGGCCTCCATCAACACATTGCCCAGCTTCTTCAGGGTCAGAGTTCGATAGATGAAGAAGCCCACCAGCATACAATATACGACAGCGATAGCGGCTGCTTCTGATGCAGTAAACACCCCGAGATAGATACCACCCAAGATGATGACCGGTGCCATTAAGCCCCAGAACGCCTCCTTAAGTGCCTTGCGCTTGCTAAGCCTCTCAGGAGCAGGCGCTGCTTCGTGATTGACCTCACGAGTCGACTCCGTTCGGGTTGCTGCAGCTCCCACCTGCAGAGGTGGTGCCGTCATCCGGTAATGACGATTGATGAAAAAGGAGAGGGCGAGAGAATAGAGCAATATCAGCAATATGCCGGGCACGATACCGGCCATGAAAAGCTTACCTATCGACTCGTCGGTCAAGTACCCATAGATGATCATGACAATGCTGGGTGGAATGACACTCCCTAACGACCCCCCTGCCGTGATGGAAGCGGCTATCAAGGAGTCAGAATATCCCGCTCGACGCAGCTCTGGCGTCGCAATCAAGCCCATCGTCGAAGCAGAAACGAAGCTGGAACCCGTCATCGCAGAAAAAACGCCACTGCTCGATATGGTGGCCACCCCAAGTCCCGATTTAGACCACCATAAGAAAGACTTGGCAGCATCAAAAAGGCGCTTCCCCATCCCCGTTTCCGAAATTAGCTGCGCGGCTAGCACAAACAACGGAATGGCAACGAGAATACTGGAATCCATCGCCGAATACGCTTTCTCTACACTGATGCTAGTCGCTGAATCGAGACCGATATAGGTCGTTAGCAGAGCGATGCCAAGAAAGCCAAGGCCGAAGCCCACTGGCAGCCCGCTGGCCATGACCAGCAGGAAGGTGATCACGAATCCTATGATATAAATTGTCATGCTAGGCACCTTGCGGCTTGGTGATGGCGGTAATAGGTTTCACTGTGCCCCCTTATTCATTAACTCCAGCAACAACTTGTTGAAGAATTGAAGGGCAAGCAATACTGCTCCAATCGGAAGCAAGGAACCTGGAATCCATAAGGGCACCTGAATCAAGCCCGTGCTGGTATCACCCATTTCATAAGAGAAATGGACCATCTCGATTCCCTTGATGACAAATGTGACCGAATACCCCAGGCCAATCAGATGGGTAAAGATCCTCAACCGCCTACGATTACTCGCCTTGAGCCGGTCGACAAAGATTGTCACGGCAAAATGGCTATCATTGCGCAGGGCATAGGCGGCTGCTAGGAAAGCGATAGCCATCCAAAGGTATACGCTGAATTCCTGCACCCAGGCTGTGGGGCTGCCGAAGAAATACCGTACGGTGACTTCATACGTGATAATGAGCGCCAATAGCATCAGGCAACAGGCGGCAATGACACCACCCACTCCACTGCTAAAGTCGATCCAGCGTGACAGCCAGTTTCTCTCAGTTGGACTTTTCATCACTACTCCTGCGAGCAAAGTCACAATCCATACACGAGGACAGTGCTAGACAGTATTGCGAGGCCAACTAAGCGATAGATAGTCGACCTCAGCTCGATTATTGGCTTAGCGCGATTATTGGAGACTCAGCTCAAGCAGGCGCTGAGCTTCCGGCCCATTGGCGTCTGCCCACTCCTGCCACACACCATGGCTTATCTCACGCACTCGTTCCATTTCGGACGCAGGGAACTCCGTGACGATAGCGCCATCCTCTGCTGACTCGGCCAGGAATTTTGCCTCCCAGGCCATGGCTTCCTGAAGGCTTCTGGCCTGCATCCGCTCGCCTGCACTCAGCATGATTTCCTGCACATCCTCAGGCAGTGACTCCCACTTGTTGAGGTTCATCGCCACCATAATGGTGGGGAAACTCAGGTTGATTCTGGTCAAGTGAGGCGCGACTTCGTGGGTCTGTTGAAAGTAGCCGTTGACGATGGAATTGAGGCTGGCATCGGCCACCCCAAGCCTGAGGGCCATATACTGTTCTATCTGGGGAATGGAGCTGTCAGGTGAAGCCCCTAAGCGGGAGAAGATATTAGTTCCCATCGGGCTTGTGGAGAGTACGCGTAAATTCTCGAAATCTTCCACCGTTTCAATGTTTCCATTTGAGCTATAGATCTGCACACCATCCACAAAGCTGGTATAGATCAACTTCATGCGCCGCTGCTCCAGGGCATCCTCGATGATTGCAAGGGACTCGCCTTGATAAACCTCCGCGACATGCTCAAGAGAGTCGAATGCAAACGGGAGGTAGACACCCTGCAGCATAGGCACCATCCCCATGACGCGAGGTGATAGCAAGACACCTATATCGACATGGCCCCGCGCAACGGCATTATGCATATCCTTGTCATCGTAGAGTTGCCCCCCCGGATACTCGATAATCCGGATCTTACCTGCGGCAGCTTCATTAACCTCTTCGATCCAGTCAGCACGCGCTTGAGCCACGAAGTGGCTGGGAGGCCCCCAGGAAGCCAGTTTGATTTCGATCTCTTCTGCCATGGCGGTGGCAGAGGCTAGTATCAAGCCGGCAGCAAGGGGCAACAGGGCTCTTGGCTTCATCGTGTTCTCCAGGAATCATTGTTGGTTGTTCTGTTCTATCGCGCCATAGCACATATAGGGATTCATCGACCCACTAAAACGAAAGCCTATTTCACAATACGAAACTAAGTACCATCTTAAACAGCCAATGAAGGGGGCGTCAAGGGCTAAAGCACAACGGTTCCCCCAGCATTCCCACCCTTTAGTCGAATGCCACAACGATCGAAAGGCGAGCCGGAAAGTGATGAACGGGAACCTGGGAAGAGACCAAGGCGCCACTGGCAGAAGAGCCCGGTGGAGCTAAGTTTGGTACGAAAAATCGACGAGAGAGAGCAGACTATGGAGTGCCAAGCTAGGCAGAATAGATAGGATCGCTAAGATGGATAGGATCGCTTAAATAGATAGGATCGCTAAAAATAGACAGGTATTAGCCAGACCGAAACCACAACAAGCACCAGGTCGTTTACAAGACCTGGTGCTGCCTACCGTTCGCTTAGGTCCTGGCGGTTTTGATCAACCATCGCGAAAAGCGCGCGTTGCGTAGCCGTTCAGCATCAAGGATTGGTCACTAGCACTAGACACCCGTAGAAAGAATATCCTTTGCCACTTGGACGAGCTGAGGGCCCAGCGACTGTAGCGCATCCTCAGCAGATAGCAGGTAGTTGGGGCCGCCGCAATTCAGTGCCAGCACACGTCCATCCTGGAGCTGCAGAGGCACACCCACCGCATTGATCGTCTTGTCCCATTCGCCCAAAGAGGAACAAAAGCCCTTGTCCTCGAACTCTTCAAGTGCCCGGTCGATACCCTCTTTCCAAGCCGGCCAGCGCTCACCGCCTACGCGCTCGAGATCGGAGAGAATATGATTACGCTCAGGCTCCTGCAGGCCAGCGATAAAAGCGCGGCCCGCCGCCGATGTCGCAATCGGTAGTCGAGAACCGACCTCCATGCGCAATGCCTGGGTCTCATCGCCCCGGCAGTTTTCCACATAGATCATCGAGAGACGTTCACGAATGGTCAGTCCCACCGATATATTGACACGATTGGCCAGTCGCTCTATGAAGGGCTTGGCGATCTGTCTTACGTGAAGGTTGGAGGTATAGGCATAGCCCAGTGCCAGCACCCCAGCGTCAAGCTGGTACTTCTCCAAATGCCTCGAATACGCCAGATAGCCGAGTTTGGTCAGAGTGTAGGTCATCCGAGAGATGGTCGGCTTAGGCAGGCCGGTAATCCTGGCCAGGTCCTGATTGCTCAACACACCGCCCTGCTGGCCGAAGGCACGAAGGACGTCGAGCCCCCTCGCCAACGCCTCGACGAACTTACGATCTTTTTCACCATTCTTGTCGCGGGGTAAATCGAAAATTTCGTTCATCAGCCATTATCTTATGTAGACTCGAAACGAACCGCGCCACCGCTTCAATAATCATTCGACAAGCGTTGGCACATCAAGGTTTTTCACTGTAATTATCGTATCACATGTATCGCATCGAATCCCTCCTAGATCGCTATGCAAAACCTCCGTCTGCACTCCGGCACCGCCCCCCCTTGAGGCTACTTACATATTCGGATAGTTCGGTCCACCACCGCCTTCCGGCGCCACCCAGGTGATGTTCTGGGCCGGGTCCTTGATATCACAGGTCTTGCAGTGCACGCAGTTCTGGAAGTTGATCTGGAACTGCGGCTGTCCGTCACTCCCCTCCACCACTTCATAGACCCCCGCCGGGCAGTAGCGCTGCGCCGGCTCGGCATATTCAGGCAAATTGTCGCGAATCGGTAACTGTGGATCGGACAGGCGCAGGTGGCAAGGCTGATCTTCCTCATGGTTGGTGTTGGAAAGGAATACCGAGGAGAGCTTGTCGAAGGAGAGCTTACCGTCCGGCTTAGGGTAGTCGATTTTCTCGAATTCACTGGCTGGCTTGAGCTGGGCATGATCCGCGCGGGTGTCATGGACATTGGGCAGCTTGCCGCCCAGCAGCTGATTGACGAAGTTATAAGCACCGCCGCCGACGGTGCCATACTTGTGGATCGCCGGACCAAAGCTGGCGCTCTCCTGGAGTTCGGCATAGGCCCAGCTGGCTTCCCACTTGGTGATGAAGGCGGTCAGCTCCTGGCCACCTTCGTCGCCCGCGGCGAGCGCCTCGAAGACGCTCTCGGCGGCTACCAAGCCCGACTTCATGGCGGTATGCAGGCCCTTAATCTTGGCAAAATTGAGAGTACCGGCGTCGCAACCAACTAACAGGCCGCCGGGGAAGGTCATCTTCGGTAGGCAATTGAGCCCGCCTTTGGTGATGGCCCGGGCGCCGTAGGCGACCCGCTTGCCGCCTTCCAGGTGCTTGGCCAGCACTGGGTGGTGCTTCATGCGCTGGAATTCGTCGAACGGCGACAGCCAGGGGTTCTGATAGGAGAGATCCATGATCAGCCCCACCATCACCTGTTGGTTCTCGGCGTGATAGAGAAACCAGCCGCCATGGGTAGACTTGTCCAGGGGCCAGCCGGAGCCATGCAGTACCAGGCCGGGCTCGTGCTTCTCTGCGGGGATATCCCACAGCTCCTTCAAGCCGATACCGTAGTGCTGAGGATCTTTGCCAGCGGCCAGGTCGAATTTCTGGATCAGTCGCTTGCCCAAGTGGCCCCGCGCCCCTTCAGCGAACAGGGTGTACTTGGCACGCAGTTCCATACCCGGCATATGGCCCTCTTTGGGCTGGCCATCGGCGGCCACTCCCATATCACCGATCAAAATACCCTTGACCGTGCCGTCCTCGATAACAGCTTCCTGGGCGGCGAAGCCGGGGAAGATCTCCACGCCCAGGCCCTCGGCCTGTTCAGCCAACCAGCGGCACAGGTTACCGGCGCTGATCACATAGCGAGGTAGTTCGCCGCCGGTGTTATGCATCGACTTGGGCACCAGGGCATTGGGCAGCTTTTGGGCCTTATCGGCATCCTTGAGCAGGTAGAGCTCGTCGCGGGTCGCGGGGGTGGTCAGGGGCGCGCCGCGCGCCTCCCAGTCGGGGAATAGCTCAGCCAATGCGCGGGGCTCGAAAACCGCCCCGGAGAGGATATGGGCGCCTACTTCTGAGCCCTTCTCCACCACGCACACCGTTAGTTCCTGGCCGGTTTCACCCGCCTGCTGCATCAGCCTGCAGGCCGCCGATAGGCCCGAGGGCCCGGCGCCGACGATGACCACGTCGAATTCCATCACATCTCTTTGTATTGCCATAGCCCTCTCTGCTAGCCCCCTCGTCTGTTGTTATTTACCTGTCTGTTGTTACTCACCTGGCCTCACCCAGCATCCTCTCTGGGAGATCAAACCAGCTGGATCTCATATTCATATTGCCAAACGCCCCGCAATTCCACTAAAGACAAAATATTATCAAATATTAGACCTATGTACCACTTGGCGGAATTGAAGTACCGCATAGCAGAACATACTATCGCAATACGGTCATCAGGTCTACCTCTCGATACCTGCAGCCTGAATGGCCGACAAGTACAACGAATAATTAAAAGGAAGGGGTATGACTACCAACAAGATCTCGGCTTTGTGCGCCGGCTTCTGCTTACTCTCCACGACTGCCGCCGCTCAGGGCACACCCGAACTCTATGGTCAGGTCGCCGCCCGCGTCATTGATCAAGAACATCAGGACCGCTCGGTAGAAGCTTATGACGTTCGTCTGGGCCTCAGGGGAATGGGCCAGTACGCCAATATCACCGCTGTCTACGAGCTCGAAGCCGAATTCACCAACGCGGTGAATGACAGTAGCGATAACAACAATGATGATAATGAGCTTGAAATCCGCAATGCTCGCCTTCTATTCCCGACTCAGCTCGGTACTTTTGTAATTGCCCCAAAAACACCCAGCAGTCAGTACTTAATTCTCTACAGTGCAGTCGATATCTTTGAGACCAACCGCGCCTATACCAATAACGGTGTGTCACAGATATTTGACCAGGCCGAGACATCCTCCCATGTACTGGCCTGGCTGAGTCCTCGTAAGTATGGTTTTCAGGGTCTGCTCTCCTATCTAACAGGCAGCACCGACAGCGGCACTGACTCCGACTACGTGACCTGGTGGCTAGAATGGCAAGCTGACGAGGAGAGCGACCTATCCGGCTTAAGAGCCGCTATCGGCCAAGTGTATATCGATCGCTTGGCAGTTCATGCCTTGGCCGAAGATGATGCCGTTCGAACAACTGCCACAATTGGCTATACCAACCACGGCTTGCACCTTGGGGCAACTTACGAGCATTCGGACTTCAAAGGTTTCGCCAACATGGACAGGGAAACCTATGGCATCGCTGCCAGCTATACCTACAATGGCTATACGCTAGGCGCTGGCTATTACGAGCGCAGTTTCGATGATGATCTCATGTCTTCTCAGGACAACAAGGGAACGGTGGTCACGCTGCAGAAGCGCTTCAACGAAGACCTGATGTTCTTCATTGAGAACGGCAATTTTGACCTCGACGGCCAGAGCAGCCTGAGCGTCGGCGCGAAGCTGACGTTCTGATCGCGTCTCACTGTTTCGTAGGCTAGGTTTCGACAGCCAGATTTCGACAACCAGTTTCGATCTTTTCGCCTCGACCTTTGGTCGAGGCTTTCTTGCTGCCTACTGGCACGGGCCAACACGATGCTCCCATGCAACCCCCATGCAGCCCCCGTCAGCACAACGGGCACTGCGCGGATCTACATCTTCCTTAAGAGCCTATATCTTCCTTAGAGCCTGCTTTCCAATTCCGGCAGGATCTCGAATAAATCACCGACCAGGCCATAATCGGCGACCTGGAAGATCGGGGCCTCCTCGTCCTTGTTGATCGCAACGATCACCTTGGAGTCCTTCATCCCAGCCAGATGCTGGATGGCACCCGAGATGCCCACAGCGATATAAAGCTCGGGGGCGACGATCTTGCCGGTCTGGCCCACCTGCATGTCGTTGGGCACGAAGCCAGCGTCCACCGCTGCGCGTGAGGCGCCGATAGCCGCCCCCAACTTGTCGGCAATGCCGTCGAGCAGCTTGAAGTTCTCGCCATTGCCCATACCACGGCCACCGGAGATAACCACCTTGGCGCCGGCCAGCTCGGGTCGATCGCTCTCGGCCAGCTCCTGCCGGATAAAGGTTGATTGGCTGTTCTCTACCACCGTGTCGACAGTCTCAACGCTGGCATTTCCGTTCGTCCCGACTGCATCGAAGCCGGTGCTGCGCACGGTGATCACCTTGAGGACGTCGGTGCTCCGCACAGTGGCGATGGCGTTGCCGGCGTAGATCGGGCGCTTGAAGGTGTCGGCTGCATCCACCGCAACGATCTCGGAGATCTGCGACACATCCTTGAGCGCAGCGACGCGCGGCATGATGTTCTTAGCAGTGGTGGAGGCGGCCGCCAGAATGTGACCATAATCATTGACGAGTTCAACCAGCAGAGCGCCCACCGGCTCAGCCAGTTGGTGTGCGTAGACGGCATTATCGGCGACGCGGACCTTACTCACGCCGTCAAGCTTGGCGGCGGCCTCGGCAATGGTAGCGACATTTTCGCCGACCACTAGGATGTCGATGTCGCCACCGCTGTCCTGCTGAATGGCCTGGGCCGCCGCGACCACGTGAGCAGTGGCGCCAGCGAGCTGGCCGTCGTGATGTTCGGCAAGTACCAAGATGCTCATGAAATCACCTTCGCCTCATTCTTGAGTTTGTCCACGAGCTCGTCGACGGAGCCCACCTTGATGCCGCCCTTACGCTCAGCCGGGGACTCGACCTTGAGCAGCGTGACCTTGGAGGCCACCTCGATGCAGAGATCTGCCGGGCTTTTGACGTCCATGGGCTTCTTCTTGGCCTTCATGATATCCGGCAACTTGGCGTAGCGCGGCTCGTTGAGACGCAGGTCAGTGGTGACGATGGCCGGCAAGCTCAGTTCGATGGTCTGCAGACCGCCGTCGATTTCACGGGTCACCTGCAGCTTTTTATCCCCCTCATCTCCGCTGATTTTCACCTCGGAGGCGAAGGTGCCCTGGGGCAGTCCGGCAAGTGCGGCGAGCATCTGGCCGGTCTGGTTGTTGTCAGTGTCGATGGCCTGCTTGCCGAGGATGACCAGTCCCGGCTGCTCTTCTTCGACGACCTTGGCCAGCAACTTGGCCACGGTCAGCGACTCAATGCGCTCATTGGCCTCGGCTGATGTGTCGATATGCACGGCACGGTCGGCGCCCAGCGCCAGCGCGGTGCGTAGTTGCTCTTGGGCGGCCTTGGGGCCAATGGTCACGGCGACGACCTCGGTGGCCACGCCGCTCTCCTTGAGACGCACCGCTTCTTCCACGGCGATCTCGCAGAAGGGGTTCATGGCCATCTTGACGTTGGTGAGATCGACGTCAGAGTGGTCCGGCTTAACCCGGATCTTGACGTTGTAATCGATGACGCGTTTGACGCATACCACTATTTTCATCTTCATACCTCTCTGAGTCAGCTATTGACACGAACGCTGCGGCACCGGCACGACTGAGTCGTACCGGGTCAGCAGCGTTCGGAGCAACGCATCAGCAAATATGACCGGGGCGTCACGCGGCCTGGGCGTTACGAATCAGTCGCTGTAGATGCTCATCACGGGAGCCAAGCAGGGTATTGATCATAGTAATTCGCTTGAAAAAGTGACCAACATCGAGTTCATCACTCACGCCCATACCACCATGTAGCTGTACCGCCTGCTGGCCGACCAAGCGACCGGCACTACCCACTTTCACCTTCAACATGGAGGCAGCGTGACTCGCCTCCTCGCCGCCGCCTGCAACGGTAATCGCGCCGAAATAGAGCATTGAGCGCGTCTGCTCACACTCCATGAACATGTCAGCCATGCGATGCTGTAGCACTTGGAACTTGCCGATAGGCTGACCGAACTGCTTGCGCACCTTGCAGAACTCGACAGTGGCATTGAGCAGCTTCTCCATGACGCCAACCGCTTCGGCGGACAGCGCCACGATGGCGTCATTCAAGGTCGCCTGGATAGCATCGTAGGCACTGTCCACCTCCCCCAGAAGGGTTGCCTTGACGCTATCGAAACGAATTTCAGCGCCACGAAAACCGTCATTGGTCGGGTAGGCCTGCATAGTGACGCCCGGCTGGGCCGGATCTACCAGGAACAGTGACAGCCCATTCTGATCACCTCGATTGCCACTGGTGCGAGCGGCCACCACCAGTAGGTCGGCGCTCGGTGCTCCTAGCACCACGGCCTTGTGACCCGTGATATGGTAGCCCTCTTCACTACGCTCGGCGGACGTTTCGATATCCGTGATGGACGAGTGGCACTGCGGCTCGGCCTGGGCAAACGCCAGCTTTAGCTCACCGGCGATAAGCCGCTCAAGCAATTCCGACTGCTGGCTTTCGCTACCATGGCGCTGAATCAGGTTGCCGCCCAGAACTACCGTGGAGAAGTAAGGCTCCACGACCAGGCCACGGCCAAGTTCGGTTTGCAGCACGATCAAGTCGGTCAGACTACCGCCCAGACCACCATAGGCTTCATCGAAAGGTAGCGCTAACCAGCCCAGCTCGGCAAAAAGCTTCCAGTTTTCCTCACTGTAGCCCAGCTCACTCTCGGTTAGACGGCGACGGGTTTCAAAGTCATAGTCGTTCTGAATGAACTTCGCCGCACTGTCCTGGAGCATCTGCTGAATGTCATTGAGTGCAAAATCCATAGTCGTTTTCCTCAGAGTTCCAGAACCGCCTTGGCGATGATGTTCTTTTGAATTTCATTGGTGCCGCCAAAGATGGTGACCTTACGGTTGTTGTAGTAATGGGGCGCCGTATTGGGGGCAAAATGCGGTTCGATGACGATCCCGTCACCCTCTTCTTCGTACTGTTCCGGCACGAAAGGTAAGGCATAGTGGCCAGAAGCCTCTAGGTAGAGTTCATCGATCATCTGTTGCACCTCGGTGCCCTTGATCTTGAGTATCGACGACTCTGGCCCCGGCGCCTTACCGGTAGAAACCGCAGAAAGCACGCGTAACTCAGTGAACTCCAGCGCTTTGAGTTCGATCTCGGTTTCCATGACTCGCGCCATGAAGACACTGTTATCAATAAGGTTAGGCATGCCTAAAGGCGGCTCGCTGAGCATCTCGCGTAATCGTTTGAGGCGCTGCTTTGAGGACGCCACACCAGCGATATTGGTTCGCTCATGGGTCAACAGAACCTTGGCGTAGGTCCAGCCTTTACCCTCTTCACCCACCAGGTTCTCTACTGGCACACGAACATCCTCGAAATTCACTTCGTTGACTTCGCGCCGCCCATCTAGAGTGATGATCGGAGTAACGCTGACCCCCGGAGAGTTCATGTCGATCAGCAGAAAGCTGATACCTTCCTGTTTCTTACCGGTATCGCTGGTTCTAACCAGGCAAAAAATCCAGTCGGCATAGTGCCCCAGAGTGGTCCAGGTCTTGGTGCCATTGACGATGTAATGGTCACCATCGCGTACTGCACGCGTCTTAAGCCCCGCCAGATCGGAGCCCGCGTTGGGCTCTGAATATCCCTGACACCACCACACCTTGCTGGCGAGGATATCGGGTAGAAAGCGCTGCTTCTGCTCCTCATTACCAAAGGTATAGATGACCGGCGCCACCATAGTGAGGCCGAAAGGAATGATACGTGGTGCCTGAGCAGTGGCCGCCTCATTGTTGAAGATGTACTTCTGGGTAGCGCTCCAGCCCGTACCGCCGTATTCCACCGGCCAATTCGCCCCTGCCCACCCCTTGGCATGGAGTGCCTGCTGGTAGGCGATCTGGTCGTCACGGCTGATACGCAAGCCGCGCTGGATCTTCTCCATGACCTGGGGAGGCAACTCATTTTGAAAGAAGGCCCGCACCTCGTCGCGGAAGGCGAGCTCGTCGCCGGTCAAATCGATATTCATACCGCTCTCCAACCTCTAGGAATGTTTAACCAAAGCTATCACCAGCAAAACCACATATCAAATAGCAGTATTTAATTTTACTATGCAGAACTGAAATAGCTTTCAGTCTCGCAACGGTGGGGTCAGGTATGCCGCCCCCTTACCGAGCGAGGCCTGCCGCTCTTTCAATTCCATACGTGCAATCTTGCGCAAGTGCACTTCATCAGGGCCATCGGCAAAGCGTAAGGCTCGCCCTTGGGACCACATATCTGCCAACGGCGTGTCCGGGCTCACCCCCATGGCACCGAAGGTTTGCATTGCCCGATCCACCACTCGAGTGTGCAACTTAGGTACCAGCGCCTTGATCAGGGAGATCTCCTTGGCAGCCGCCTTAGCGCCGACTCGGTCGATCATCCAGGCAGTTTTCAGCACCAGGAGCCTGGCCTGCTCGATCTCAAGCCGAGAATGGGCAATCCAGTCAGATACCGCGCCGTACTGATGAAGGTGCTTACCAAATGCCCTACGCTCCTGGGAGCGCTCAATCATCAGCTCCAGGGCCAGCTCTGCCTGGCCAATAGAACGCATGCAGTGGTGTATCCGCCCCGGCCCAAGGCGCGCCTGGGCCATCGCAAAGCCTTCCCCTTCGCCGCCCAACAAGTTGCTGACAGGCACCCTGACGTTGCGAAAAGTGATCTCGCAGTGACCATGGGGGTTGGTATGGTTCATCACTGTGATATTGCGCTCTACCGTCACCCCCGGCGCGTCATAGGGGATTAGCACCATGCTTTGCTGACGATGGCGGTCCGAATTGTCCGGATCACTCTTGCCCATCAGGATAAAGAGTCGGCAGTGGGGGTGGCTGGCGTTGGAGATGAACCACTTACGGCCATTGATGACGTAGTCACCGCCTTCACGGGTAATCAGGGTTTGGATATTGGTGGCATCGGACGATGCCACGTCCGGCTCAGTCATGGCGAAGGCAGAACGAATCTCGCCGTTGAGCAGAGGGTCGAGCCACTGCTCACGCTGCGCTGGCGTCGCGAACATGTGCAGCAACTCCATGTTGCCAGTATCCGGCGCATTGCAGTTGAACACCTCGGCACACCAGGGTACTCGCCCCATCTGCTCGGCCAGCGGGGCGTACTCCAGGTTGGAAAGCCGCGTTCCAGGCTCATCGTCCCGCAGCCCGGGCAGAAACATATTCCACAGTCCCTCGGCACGCGCCAGCTCCTTGAGATCCGCCATAAAGGACACGGGATAGTGGCCGGTTCGGACCTCTTCGCGATGCTGTCCGATACGAGGAACGATATTCTCCTCCATAAACCGGATCAGTTGATCGCGCAGTGCCTGAGTCCGCTCGTTGAATTCGAAGTGCATCATTCGACTCCTGTAGGGCCGGCGGCTTGGACGAAGCGCGGCCGAAGTAAGCATGAAAAAGAATCAGCGCTGGGCAACAGCGTCAGGCACCAGCACCAGCTTTCCATTGACCTGACGATCGAGCACCCGGCGCAACGCCTCTGCGGCACGCGAAAGCGGCAGGGACTGGTCAATATGCAAACGCACCTGATCTTGTTCGTACCAGCCAAAGAGTTCCTGCATATTGGTGGCGAAGGTCGCCGGGTCCCGACGCACGAAGGCGCCCCAGAAGACCCCCACCGCGGCGAACTCCTTCACCAGCGCCAGGTTGACGGGAAGTTTGGGAATCTCACCACTGGCAAAGCCAATAACGAGCAGCCGACCATAGGGCGCCATGCTGCGGGCACAAGTGTCGAATTGGGCGCCACCCACCGGGTCGTACACCACATCGACCCCCTTACCATCGGTTAGCCGTTTCAGCTCCCCGCGCAACTCCTGGGTCTGGTAATTAATCAGCTCATCGGCCCCATTGGCCTTTGCCAAGGCCAGCTTGGCATCGGTGGAACAGGCCGCTATGACCCTGGCTCCCATCGCCTTGCCGATCTGTACCGCAGCCAGACCAGTGCCGCCTGCTGCGCCGAGCACCAGTAAGGTTTCACCGGGCTGCAGTTGGCCGCGCTGTTTTAGCGCGTGGTGCGCGGTGCCATGGGCCAGCACTAGACTAGCGGCATCACTGAACGGCATCGTCTTCGGCATCGCCATGAGCCGCTCTACTGCACAGCAGACCTTCTCTGCATAGGCAGAGTAGTGATCACTAACCCCGATGACCCGGTCACCAATGGCATAGTCAGTTACACCTTCGGCAACCGCATCCACGATGCCGGCAAATTCCACTCCCGGGGTAAAAGGAAGCTCAGGCTTGGCCTGGTAGCTTCCCTCCACTAGCAAACCATCGGGAAAGTTCACCCCGATCGCTTCGATGGTGATGCGTACCTCTCCGCTACGCGGTTCAGGCTCTTCAACGTCGCGATACTGAAGGCTCTCAACGGGTGCGAATTGGTCGCAAACGATGGCTTTCATAGGCTCACTCCCTAGGTTTACGGTAATGACTCGAAGTTTCAGAAACCATTTCAAAAACCATTTCAAAAACTATTTCAAAAACAAGCTCAGAAACTATTTCAGAAGCTATTTCAGAAACCATTTCAGAAACTATCGACCGGCATGGCCAGGCAGGTGGTATCCAGGGCACGTAGTAGGTGGCAACTGTGCTCAATCCTGGGCAACTCCCAGCGGAAGAAGTACTGACAAGCCATGTGCTTGCCATGACAGAAGGCCTCCGACTCGGAGCCGGAAGCGGCTTGCATAGCCAAGGCCGCTTGGGCCTGGCGCAGCCAAAGCCACGCCACGACGAGATGGCCGAAGGCATCCAAATAAAGTGATGAGTTGGCAAGGGCATGCTTGGCGTCGCCTTCACGCAGCAGGTTTGACAGCGCCTTGGTGGTATCGCGGAATCTATCGAGGGCGGCTTGCAGCGACTCGGCGAACTCCCGTATGCGTGAATCGCAACGAGTACTTTCGATGGTGACTTGGATCTCGTCGCAGAGCAGCTTGAATGACCCACCGTCGTGCATCATGATCTTGCGTCCGAGCAGGTCCAGCGACTGAATACCCTCAGTACCTTCATGAATCGGATTGAGCCGGTTGTCACGATAGAGCCGCTCCACTGGATAATCACGGCTATAGCCATAGCCGCCATGCACCTGGATCGCCAAGGAGTTAGCTTCCAAGCAGTAGCGTGACGGCCAAGACTTGAGCACCGGGGTCAACAAGTCGAGCAACATCGCCGCTCGTTCCCGCTCGGCGGCATCCGCACTCCAGGCTTTGCGATCGGCCAGTTGGGCTCCATACAGAGACAGGCATAGGCCACCCTCGACATAGCTCTTCGCCGCGAGCAGCATGCGCCGCACATCCGCATGGGCAATGATCGGTTGCGGCGATGACGAGGCGTCCTTACTTTCCGGGGGGCGCCCCTGAAGCCGTTCGCGGGCGTAGTCCAAGGCATGCCGATAAGCCGCATAACCAAGGCCTACAGCCCCCACGCCAACCCCTACTCTGGCCTCGTTCATCATCTGAAACATATAGGCCAACCCTCGATGGGGCTCACCGACGAGATAGGCCACGGCCCCACCCTGCTCACCGAAGTTAAGGATGGTGGATGTCGTGCCACGATAGCCCATCTTGTGAATCAGGCCGCCCAGTACCACATCGTTACGCGGCCCGAGCGTGCCATCCTCATTGACCAGATACTTGGGCACCAGGAATAGCGACAGCCCCTTTACCCCTTCCGGCGCACCCTTTATACGCGCCAGCACCAAGTGAACGATGTTCTCGCTCAATTCGTGGTCACCGGCGGATATGAAAATCTTGCTGCCACGCAAACGATAATCGCCATCGACCATGGGCTCGGCAGTCGTGGCGATATCTCCCAGCGACGACCCCGCCTGGGGCTCGGTGAGGGCCATGGTTCCGGTAAAGCGCCCGTCGAGCAACGGCTGACGATAAAGGCGCTGCTGGCTCTCCGAACCAAAGGCGCCGATCACATTGGCATTAGCACCGCTGAGCGAGGCATAGGCAAGCGTCGAGATATTGGCGGCACTGAAGATCGCCTTGCAGGCCACCGATACCGTAAAGGGGAGCTGCATTCCGCCCAATTCATAGTCCTGGGTGGCTGCACCGAAGCCGGCACCGTAGTACTGATCGAGAGCCTCTTTCACTTGTGGAATCAGTTCGACTCTCTCTCCGTCGAAGCGCGGCTCGTTTTCATCCAGCTCTGCGGCATGAGGAGCGAAATAATCGATAGCGATGGACTCGGCCGTATCGAGAGCCGCGTTGAAGGTTTCACGGCCGTGTTCGGCAAACCGCTCCAACGACACCAACTCGTCGGTGTCAATCACCTGATAAAGCAGAAAATCTAGATCATTCCGACAGATCATTTTAGAACCCATCTAGCCCCCTCCACGCCATTTCCACGGCAGCCGTTCGCCTTGTTTCTGACCTTCTGTCTACTAAGCCAGGTCAAAACCAGCCCTCAAAAATCGATCTTCAAAAACTAGCTCTTAAAAACCAACTCTCAAAAACCATCTCTCAAAAACCATCTCTCAAAAACCAACAAGCGAAATATACAACCGCACAGCGAAACAATGCAAGGAAAAACAAAACAACCTATTTACTCATGAAGCGAGGCTGCTACCACGGCAAAGTCTGCTCTCCCCACCACCATTTTTGCGACATTCTGGACGTCGCCTGAGGCTTCCATAAATATGAAGATCGCCACGATGACCGCTATGCAGAATTATATTTTGCAAATACAGATTCATACCGTATAGCATAGATAGTGGGCCTGCCTATCGACCTGTTGTCCCGGGGGGCCAATCGTCATTCGTTAAGGAAAAGGGCAAGGGATCACCATGAGCGAACCCGTCACATGCAAGCAGCACGATAGCGTCCTGCTGATTACCATTGATAACCCCCCGGTCAATGCACTTTCTGCCGCTGTGCGCCTAGGCCTATCCAAGGCGTTCGCTGTCGCCGAGCAGGAGCCTACCGTGAAGGCAGTCGTCCTGCGCTGTGCGGGGCGCACCTTCATCGCCGGTGCCGATATCACTGAATTCGGCAAGCCAATGCAGCCTCCCGCCTTGCCAGAAGTGCTTGATCAAATCGATACATTCACCAAGCCAGTAGTGGCAGCACTACACGGCACAGCACTCGGTGGCGGGTTCGAAACAGCCCTGACTTGCCACTACCGCATTGCCGAAGCATCGGCCCGGGTGGGGTTACCGGAAGTTAAGCTTGGCCTCCTACCCGGCTCCGGAGGCACCCAGCGCTTGCCGCGGCTGATCGACGTCAAGAGTGCGCTAGACATGATCGTGTCGGGCCGCCAGGTTGCGGCACCTGAAGCCATGGCGCTGGGCGCCATTGACCGTATCGCCGAGGGCGACCTGACCGAACAAGCCATGGCTTATGCACGAGAACTGGTGGACAACTCAGCTCCCCTGCGCCGCTGCAGCGACATGGCAGTAAACACCGCTGATATCGGAGCAACATTCTTCGCTGAATATCGCACCCAGGTGGCCAAGCAGCAGCGGGGGCTGGAAGCGCCTCAGGCCTGCATCGAGGCCATCGAAATAGCCACCACGCTGCCATTCGCCGAAGGCTTGAAGAAGGAACGCGAGCTGTTTCTCGAGCGAATGGCATCCTCCGAGTCGGCTGCCCTGCGACACGTTTTCTTTGCCGAACGCCAAGCTCCCGTGGTTACCGACTTGCCGCGCGACACACCGAAACGGGAGATTCGTCGAGTTGGGATCATCGGCGCCGGTACAATGGGCTCCGGCATCGCTATCAATTTTCTCAACGCAGGGATTCCCGTTACCCTGCTGGAGATGAAGAGCGAGGCCCTGGAGCGCGGCATAAAAACCATTCAGGCCTACTACGACGATCGCAAAGCCAAGGGGCGCATGTCGGAGGAAAAGGCCAATGCCTGCTTCGCACGGTTAGCCGGTACGCTCGACTATGCTGACTTCAACGACGTCGACCTGGCCATCGAAGCGGTGTTCGAGAACATGGCCGTCAAACATGAGGTGTTTGCCAAGCTCGATGAGGTCTGCAAGCCAGGGGCCATCCTGGCCACCAACACCTCCTACCTGGACGTCAACCAGATCGCCGCAGCTACCTCGCGTCCGCAGGATGTACTGGGCCTGCATTTCTTCAGCCCCGCCCATGTAATGCGGCTGCTGGAGGTGGTGCGGGCCGACAAGACCGCCGACGATGTGCTCGCCACCGCAATGAAATTGCTCGGCACCATTGGCAAAGTGGGAGTTGTCTCTGGCGTTTGTGACGGCTTCATCGGTAATCGCATGCTCAAAGGCTACGGCCGGGAAGCCGGTATTCTGCTGTTGGAGGGAGCTAGCCCCTCCCAGATTGATAGCACAATGAACCGCTTTGGCATGGCGATGGGGCCGATGGCGATGGGCGACCTCGCTGGCCTGGATATCGGTTCCCGAGCGCGGGAAGAGCGCCGTCAGCGTGGAGAAACGGTTTCCCCCACCGATGGCGCTGTGGCCGACCGGCTGGTGGAGATGGGCCGCCTGGGTCAGAAAAGTGGTAAGGGTTATTACCGCTACGAGGCTGGCTCTCGCAAGCCGATACTCGACCCGGAGGTAGATACGGTCATTGAGCAGGCCGCCAAGCAGCTTGGCATCGAGCGCCGTGACATCAGCGAAGAGGAAATCCTGCAGCGGCTGATCTATCCGTTGATCAACGAGGCGGCAAAAATTCTCGAGGAAGGGATTGCTCAGCGCCCCAGCGATATCGACGTGGTCTGGATCAACGGCTATGGCTTCCCGACCTACCGCGGCGGCCCCATGCACTATGCCGACAGCATCGGACTGGCATCCATTCTCACCACCATCAAGCAGTATCAACAGCGCTACGGCGATACCTGGCAAGCCGCCCCGTTGTTAGAGCGGCTGGTGCAAGAAGGCAAACGCTTCTCCGATCTCTGAGCCGCCAGGGCACGCAATGTTTCTCTCGGCCCTGAGGGCCTTTATGGGTTGTGCCAACTGGCACAACCCTTTTTTGCTACTGCCGACCTCTCGCCTTGTTGGAGTACAACCGCTGGAGTACAACGCTGGAGTACAATCGCATGACCCTCTGGTTGCTATTTACCGCTCTGCTTGCCACCGCTACCGGCCAAGGCGTGGTGATGACGCTGCTCCCGCCCCTGGGGCGTGAAGTAGGACTCAATGAATTCCAGGTAGCCATCATCATATCGTCTTCCGCCTTGGTCTATGCTGTGGGCACCACGGTTTGGGGACGGGTGAGCCTGCACTTCGGCCGGCGCCGTATCATTCTTATTGGGCTGGCCGGCTATACACTGGGTACACTGCTCTTCACCACGGTCTTCTCGCTGGGCATGCTAGGGTTGCTGGCGGGATTGCCGCTATTCATGGCACTACTCTTCAGCCGCATGCTGCAATCCTCGATCATGTCAGCCACCCCGCCTGCCGCCCTAGGCTATGCGATTGCCTTAACGACGGCCGACAAACGCCTAGCCGCGATCAGCCGGACCACCTCCGCCAATAGCCTGGGACAGGTGGTGGGGCCTGCTTTCGGTGGTTTACTGGCGGCCTTAGGCCTGCTGGTACCCCTCTACACCGTTGCGCTGCTGACTTTTTTAGCGCTGGGCTGGTTATGGTTTAGGCTGCCCGATGACCGCCTACTGCCAGGGCAGGTCGATGCAAAAACGACGCACCTCAACACTAGTGAACGGCTCACCTGGGCTTCCTGGCGCTACTTAATGGTGGCAGCCGCCCTATTCTCGGCCATGGCCATGATTCATCAGACTCTGGGGTTCTTCTTCATCGATATCTGGCATCTCTCTCCATCACGGGCCGCTCAACAGGTCGGCTTCTCCGTCCTGACGCTGGCACTGGTCTCGGTCGCGGTACAATTCGGTTTCGTCCAACGCAGTCGTTGGGGCACAGGTCGCATGCTAATACTCGGTCTAACCAGCCTGCTTATCGGCTATATGCTGCTGGCATTCGCTGCCAGCATGGTCAGTTTGCACGTTGCCATGGCACTGGTCGGTCTTGGTATGGGATTGAGCTACCCGGCAGCCGCCACTGCGGCAACTTCAACCGGCAGCGCCCAACAGCAGGCAAAAGCAACCGGGCTGGTGTCAGCCACACCCGCGGTAGGTTTCATTATTGGTCCCTTGGTCGCCGCTCCGCTGTATCAACTGAACCCTAGCGCCCCCTTCGCTGCCGCCGCGATCCTGATAGCGGTCATGCTGGTCATACACCGCTTACCAGCGACCCATACCCGAGCTACAGACACACCATAAAAAAACCCCGACCACAGGGGCCGGGGTTGGTAGCGATGGATGGGAGACAGTCAAGCCAGCGTCAGTAAGCCTCTTCATAGACGGCGGCCACTTCCTGAGGGCTCTTCACCGGCCTTGCATTGAACATGATAGCGGCGTCCCCCATGGCATGTACGGCCAGGTTCGGCAGATTCTCTTGCGGTACGCCGAGATCGCGCAGATGGCGCGGGTGGTCGACCGCCTGCATCAGCGACTCCACCGCCGCGGCCGCGGCCAACGCCGCTTCGCGTTCACCCATACCTACGGTTTCCACGCCGAGCGCCTGGGCCGCCAGTGCCAACTTGTGGCTGGCATGGTCGACGTTAAAGCGCATCACCCGAGGCAGCATGATGCCGCAGGCGAGCCCGTGTGGGATGTCATGGACCACCCCCAGCGTATGGGCCATAGCATGGGCTAAGCCAACTTGTGCCACATTGAATGCCCAGCCAGCCATGGTGGCCGCCAATTGGAGATTGGAACGAGCAGCTTCGTCGCGGGGATTTTTCACTACCCTGGGCAGGTTTTCACTGATCAGGCGAATGGCCTGTAGCGCCTGACCGTCGCAGATTGGCTGCGAGCGGGTACTGGTCAGCGCTTCAATAGAGTGAGTCATGGCATCCAGCGCCGTGGTCACAGTCATGCGGTGGGGCAGCCCGAGGGTAAAGAGAGGATCGAGAATGGCGCTGTTGGGCACGATATAGGGATCGAGGATATAGACCTTGCGGCCCACCGCCTTGTTCTTGATCACCGCCACGTTGGTCACCTCGCTGCCTGTGCCGGAGGTGGTGGGGATAGAAATATGAGGGGTCTGCGGCTCCTGCAAACGCAGCATGGCCATATGATCATTACACTTGCCGCCATTCTTCAACACGACGCATACCGCCTTGGAGGTATCGATCACACTGCCACCACCAACACTGACAATGGCATCGGCACCACATTCACGAGCATAGGCCGCCGCCGCATCGACGGTATCCAGAGACGAGTCCTGCTCGATACGGTCGTAAAGCCCTACACAGAAATCATCCAGCGCCTCTCTAACCATGGCTGGCAGGCCCGTCGCATTGACGCCCTCGTCGGTCATGATCACCGCACGCTTACAACCCAGCTTGACCATCTCTTTGTAGATCGCTGGCAAGCTGCCGTGACCGGAAATGATATTGGTGGGTGCCTTGTACTGCACGAAGGGCGTCTTCTTGTCGTCCGAGAGGATGGCCATGGCCGGACTGGCCCCGACCGCCGCGTAGGCGCTGACATGGATCCGCTTGACCTGGACAAATTCCGACAGCCCAGACGCCCCCATCTCACGGCCGAACCCGGACTGTTTGTAGCCACCGAAGGGGCAGAAGTCACCGAAGGCATGATAATTATTGATCCACACCGTCCCCGTGCGCATCTGGGCGGCAACCCGCTGTGCCCGAGCATTACTGCCGGAATACACGCCACCCGCCAAACCATAGATAGAGTCGTTAGCGATAGCCACGGCCTCTTCATCGCTATCAAATTTGATCACCGCCACGACCGGGCCAAAGATCTCCTCCTGGGCAATACGCATACTATTATCGACATCCGTGAAGATCGTCGGCGCGTAATAGTGGCCGCCCGAAATGCCGGGCACCTCGACCCGATGCCCACCGGTGAGCAGGGTAGCGCCCTCCTCCAGACCCAGCTTAACGTAGCCATCGACGGTTTCGAGCTGCTTGGCACTGACCAGCGGCCCCAGATGGCTCTCTGGAGAGAGCGGGTAGCCGACCCGCAACGCCTCGGTACGCGTCTTCAGCTTGGCAATGAATTCATCATAGATCTTTGAGGCAACCAGCAGTCGAGTACCCGACTCGCACACCTGCCCCTGGTGCAGAAAGGTGCCAAAGACCGCACCATCGACCGCCGCATCCAGATCCGCGTCGTCGAGGATAATATTGGCCGACTTCCCCCCCAGTTCCAGGGTAACTCGCTTAGTGGAATCCGCCGCCAGCTTCATGATGTCGTTGCCGACACTGGTGCTGCCGGTAAAGGAGATCTTGTCGACGTAGGGGTGCGTGCAGAGCAGATTGCCCACTTCACGCCCCTGACCAGTAATCACGTTGATGACCCCTTTGGGAATACCAGCGGCCTGGGCCGCCTCGGCAATGATCAAAGCGGTAAGCGGCGTCTGGGTCGCCGGCTTCAGTACGATGGTGTTACCCATGATGATGGAGTGAGAGATCTTCCAGAACGCCATGCTAGCCGGAAAATTCCATGGAATGATCCCAACACAAACCCCGATCGGCTCACGGCGAATATAGTCACGCCCCGGCGCCCCGACATTCCCAGAGTAGGGAATCTCCTCCTCCCAGGGAAAACTGTTCGCCGAGTAGTGAGCCAGGTTACGCAGCAGGCTGGCACCATTGGAGGCCCAGAACTTGGACAGATTGATCACGTGGCCGGCATCCATGGATTCGGCCATGGCCAGGCGCCCGGCCAACTTCGTGACGTGGTCAGCGAAGTCATAGACCCTGCTGGCACGCTCCGTCGGCGTCAGCCTTGGCCACTCGCCGTGATCGAAGGCCTCTCGTGCCGCTTCAAGGGCGCGCAGGGCATCTGCCTCTCCCGCCTGGGCCACCGTTGCGACCGGTTTCTCGTTACCCGGGTCATACGTAGTGAAGGTTCTGCCATCGGCGGCATTGACGAACTCGCCGTTGATGAAGAGCTGGTAGGAATCCATGGATGTTGTACCTCCCGATTGCAGACGTCGCCCTGTGGGTAAGCGCGGTCATGCAATGACGCGTTATGATTGTGTAGGAATGGTTCTGCTTGAAAAACCCTACCCAACGCATGCTGAAACGACAAAGGAAAGGCACTGTTTCACTGAAATTATTGTTTTATACTGAAACACCTCCCAACTCTTCCGCAGTGAAGAATACAAGTTCGCAAAACACTCAAGGAGCAAGCCATGATGGAAAGCAATAGGCAGGAGCCTAGCGCGCACCAGAACGCTGCTTCGGCCATGCTGGCAGTCTTTCCTACCACCGACAGCCTGAAGCACTTCGCGAAGGCGGGCGATAACGCCCCCCTGCTGGAGTCTCTGCTCGCTTTCGCTCAACGCCATGGTGTCTTAGAGGAGGCCGACGTTGATGCCCTGTATCGCTATATCGACGAGCATGGCGGCGGCGCGAGCAGATCACTGGACGCAGGAAGGCCACAAACCCTGGAAGAGCTGCTCGACAACAGGCAAGCGCATCTTTCACTGCCCCTATCGATACGCGCCTGGACCGAGCGCATCAATGCCTTACTCGACAAGCACCAAGTCGCACTCCCCCGAGTCAGCAACTCGATGCTGACTCGCTTGAAGCGAGAACCGGCCGATAACCTGCATAAACAGAACGTACTGCGCAGCCTGGCTTTCTGGATCGGGCATCAGCGGCAAACACTCGGTGATCAGTGGCACTTCGAAGCGTTGTTGGCACTCTGCCAGGCCAGTAGGCGAACAGAAAATTTCACGGCGGGAGTACGCATGGGGTTTTCCCTCAGCAGCCGCGGCGACCTGATCGACAACCCCGTCGTCAACTGGCTCAAACGAACCCTCAAGCGCCACCTCGACCAGCGCGATGAAGGCTCGCCCGGCGGGCGCTGGGGCAAGGTACATTCCCACGATATCACCACGCTATATATAGACATCCCCAAAGAGCATGACTCCGGAGCCCCCCTCGCCTACCGCCAATGCCTGCGCCAGGCGGTTTCACTGGCCCACAAAGTCGCTATCAGTTGGGCACTGTCGGAACACTCCAGCCACAAGCGCTTTCTCTCTATCGGCCTGACGACCGGCGAGTTCTCGAGTCTCGACGGCTATTTGCTACCACTACTCGGGGCCGAGCTACCGGGTGACCCAGTGGTTCGAGTGTCTAATTTCACCCGACAATGCCTGCAGATCAACGACATACGGGTTCTGTACCAGGAGCGCCCCACCGAGGTGACACTCTTCAATGGTGAAGTGCTGGCAGCCTGGCCGCTCACTGCGCTCTGGAGCTTCATCTACTTCGATTTCGCTCCCGAACTGCAGAGCGACCCCGTGCTCAACGCGACAGGAACCAGATTCGAATTCGACACCTGGCAAACCTACACCCCAAATACCGCCAAGGATGCCATCAGCACCTTCCTGCGCACTCCCCATAACGCCATGTTGGGCATCGAGATCGCCAAGACGCTCTATTATCGCCACCGCTTTGCCGAAGCCTGCGACATCCTGCGTATCGTGCTCAGCATAGACCCAAGCTCCATGGTGGCCCGCACGCTGCGCATGATGATCTACCGCAATATGGCGGTGGAGTGCCCCACACTCTCCGGCGCCACAGCACTCTTTCGGATGGCGGCCCAGGACGCCTGGTGTATTCGTCAGCATAATGCTTCGCTACCCGAGGATTATTACTGTGAAGTCGGCGTATTAGCACTGGCCGAGGCCCTCACGTTGGCCAAGTTCTCCCGCGCCGCCGGTAACGCGATGGGTGAGGAGGAGCGCTTCCTGGCCCTGCTGGAAGAAGCCGCAGACCTCTTCGAAAAAGGCATGAGCGTCTCGCCTGCCGGCCTACGCTCAAGCTTCCTGCTGGCCAGCGCTCGCCTGCTGAAGGCGTTCTTTCGCGCAGACCCGCACCTACTGATTGATGACAGGCGCCGAGTGGATGGAAGCCAGCCACTGGCAGCGGAGCAGACAATCAACCTGCTAAGGCTGCGCGGCTATGATGTGGAGGCCGCACTCACCCCAGAAGGCAACCAGTTTGTGGAACACAAGCTGCTGGACAAAATCACGTTCCATAACGATGCCATTGCCCTGCGCGCCTATCGACCAACCTTGTGCTATACGGCCGCTGTCGCCCTGTGGGACTTCACCCCTCAACGCACCGCAGGCCTGGCCCGACAGGCCCTGGCGCTGATCGAGCAAGCCCGAACAATGGCACGAGAGCTGACACAGAGCGGCTTTCACATCTACTCCTTTAGCCGAATCTATGGCGAGATTCTGACCACTGAACGCTTCCTTGAGCATATGGATAATGCCGAGCAAAGCATTCGCCGCACAGCAGGCAACACCCTCGATGCATGGCCGAACCACAAGCCCCTGCCATTGAAGAAGCAAGCTGAACTCTTACTCATGGCCAACTTTCCCACATTAACGGCAACAGGGCAGACGGAGGGGAAGATAAAGAGTAACTAGCCTCACAAAGAGAACGCACCACAGCTGTGTGCAGTCAGTCCTCTGCACGCACCTCCCCGACCGAGTGCCGTCTGAGCCGCATTTTCTGAGCTGCCTGGGCGGCAGCGCACTCATACCCCCATGCATAAAACTCCTCGATAGCTTTCTGAGCTGCCTGGGCGGCAGCGCACGCGTGATGTATTCGCGCCCGCTGTCTTTATCTTTTCTGAGCTGCCTGGGCGGCAGCGCACATGTACGCAGGCAAGGAGGTAGGAGGAATCTGTTTCTGAGCTGCCTGGGCGGCAGCGCACTTTATTAAATGGATGGGTGGCAAGCGCCGCCTTTTCTGAGCTGCCTGGGCGGCAGCGCACCTTCCATTTCATCGGGATCAAGCACACCTGGTTTTCTGAGCTGCCTGGGCGGCAGCGCACGACCCGGTATTGAAGTAACGGCTCCATCTCTTTTTCTGAGCTGCCTGGGCGGCAGCGCACCCAAGCGCTATCAATAAGTAAGCGAAAATCATTTTCTGAGCTGCCTGGGCGGCAGCGCACTCCGAGACCGATCGCGACTCGCTGGCAGGTGATTTCTGAGCTGCCTGGGCGGCAGCGCACACACCGTGGTGATGACAGCGGCTGTACACGGTTTTCTGAGCTGCCTGGGCGGCAGCGCACGTCGAGTGTTGGCCATGAGGGGTATCCGTTCTTTTCTGAGCTGCCTGGGCGGCAGCGCACCACCATTTGGGCTTTTAGGGCGACGTCATAGCTTTCTGAGCTGCCTGGGCGGCAGCGCACTGAAGGATGCGGCAAATACTGTGCTGCGGGCATTTCTGAGCTGCCTGGGCGGCAGCGCACAATTTGCCGGGGCACGCGTATGTTTAGTAGCATTTCTGAGCTGCCTGGGCGGCAGCGCACCTTAACCGCGTCAACGATGTTTTGGCGGCTACTTTCTGAGCTGCCTGGGCGGCAGCGCACCTTAACCGCGTCAACGATGTTTTGGCGGCTACTTTCTGAGCTGCCTGGGCGGCAGCGCACCAGATCGGTGCTACTTGGTACTTTGCCCGCGAGTTTCTGAGCTGCCTGGGCGGCAGCGCACCATTAGTGATTTACCAACGCCCTCTTCTGCGGTTTCTGAGCTGCCTGGGCGGCAGCGCACTTGCTCCTAGCTCTGACCCATCTGGCGAGTCTTTTCTGAGCTGCCTGGGCGGCAGCGCACGTGCGTTCATTCGCCGCCGAATTTACAGACGTTTTCTGAGCTGCCTGGGCGGCAGCGCACCCGCCGTCGCATTAATATTACTCATCCCTGACTTTCTGAGCTGCCTGGGCGGCAGCGCACTGACCCGCCCGCCGCCGTGGAATTTCGTTACCTTTCTGAGCTGCCTGGGCGGCAGCGCACGGGCAGAGCGACTATCACGTGATAGCGTTGATTTTCTGAGCTGCCTGGGCGGCAGCGCACTATTGCTCCCCGCCTTGTTGCTGGCCGGGCGTTTTCTGAGCTGCCTGGGCGGCAGCGCACGTATTCAAGGCGCAGCTGCTCAAGGTCGAACATTTCTGAGCTGCCTGGGCGGCAGCGCACGTGCCAGACGGCTCCATCCTAATCACCTCGCTTTTCTGAGCTGCCTGGGCGGCAGCGCACAAATGGCGCAAGGCGTGCGAGTGACGAAAGCATTTCTGAGCTGCCTGGGCGGCAGCGCACGCGATGTGCTAGAAGCAGCACCATTTGCCTTGTTTCTGAGCTGCCTGGGCGGCAGCGCACGGCAATCATCTTCATTGTTAACGCCTCCGTTCTTTCTGAGCTGCCTGGGCGGCAGCGCACGTGTAGTGCTATCAGTCATCTCTTTTACCCCTTTTCTGAGCTGCCTGGGCGGCAGCGCACATGCGGATGATGTGGCGGCGCGTATTAGCGCTTTTCTGAGCTGCCTGGGCGGCAGCGCACCCGGCAGTGGCCATTTCCTGCAGCTTTTTATTTTTCTGAGCTGCCTGGGCGGCAGCGCACACATCAAAGCATGAGTTCCTGGATGGCTTGCTTTTCTGAGCTGCCTGGGCGGCAGCGCACCACCACCTCAATGGTCCAGCTATTTTCGTCGCTTTCTGAGCTGCCTGGGCGGCAGCGCACTGAGCGTTAGCGCCACTAATGACAAGGCCAGCTTTCTGAGCTGCCTGGGCGGCAGCGCACCGGAAGCGCTTTCCGCTGGCCTTGTCATTAGTTTTCTGAGCTGCCTGGGCGGCAGCGCACGTGGGCAAGCCCGATTACCAGCCCGCGCCGCCTTTCTGAGCTGCCTGGGCGGCAGCGCACTAGCTGATGCTCTCCGGGGCTCTTTCTGATGATTTCTGAGCTGCCTGGGCGGCAGCGCACGCCGGGATTAGCACCTTAGCGGTCACGATTCATTTCTGAGCTGCCTGGGCGGCAGCGCACCTTATCGGCCTCCACGCTTTCTGCAGCTTTACTTTCTGAGCTGCCTGGGCGGCAGCGCACCGTGCACGTCTTGCGTTCTGGCCACTGTAAAGTTTCTGAGCTGCCTGGGCGGCAGCGCACGATGTTAGCAAATCGCTGTATCAGCGCGTGTCTTTCTGAGCTGCCTGGGCGGCAGCGCACTTCCCACGCCCAAACTGGTTTAGTGTGTCGATTTTCTGAGCTGCCTGGGCGGCAGCGCACGTCGTGCCGGTTTCTGCGATGATAATGTCCATTTTCTGAGCTGCCTGGGCGGCAGCGCACATAATGAAATAGATGATCCTGACAACAATTCGTTTTCTGAGCTGCCTGGGCGGCAGCGCACCGATACGTGGCCATCGTACATGCGTGGAGAGTTTTCTGAGCTGCCTGGGCGGCAGCGCACCGTGCGGCGTGGGTGAGCGGTGAAGAGGGCGTTTTCTGAGCTGCCTGGGCGGCAGCGCACTTTATCACCGTTGCCAATTTTAAATGCGTACTTTTCTGAGCTGCCTGGGCGGCAGCGCACTCCACAAACTCCGCGCTAGGATCGTCTTTAATTTTCTGAGCTGCCTGGGCGGCAGCGCACCTGGCTCGTGAGCATGACGCTGTTGCTAAGCCTTTCTGAGCTGCCTGGGCGGCAGCGCACGCACTACATATGGCATCAAACTTTATGACGGTTTTCTGAGCTGCCTGGGCGGCAGCGCACCCGTTGACGTTGAGTATGAGAGCGCTATCACGTTTCTGAGCTGCCTGGGCGGCAGCGCACTTATTTCAGCTCTTGGGCTTTGTGGCATTCGCTTTCTGAGCTGCCTGGGCGGCAGCGCACTGCGCCCGGGCACGCTATCCCGCCGATATGCATTTCTGAGCTGCCTGGGCGGCAGCGCACCACAACGCCCCGTTATGCAATTATTTTTCGCGTTTCTGAGCTGCCTGGGCGGCAGCGCACAGACCAACTTTTTGGGTTTAGTGATCCTTTTTTTTCTGAGCTGCCTGGGCGGCAGCGCACATGAATTCCGAGACCTTCATGCCGAAGTGCTGTTTCTGAGCTGCCTGGGCGGCAGCGCACTTCGCGCAGAACCGCTAGAGCGGCGTCAGTCTTTTCTGAGCTGCCTGGGCGGCAGCGCACTGATGCAGTCTACCGCGTGCGTGAGTCACTGATTTCTGAGCTGCCTGGGCGGCAGCGCACAAGCTGGCGTAGCACCTTAACTAGCTCGCCCTTTTCTGAGCTGCCTGGGCGGCAGCGCACCCAGCATGCGGCAATTGTGACGAAAACGGAGATTTCTGAGCTGCCTGGGCGGCAGCGCACTCTTTGATCTCTTTACGCTTCTTTTCCAGCGTTTTCTGAGCTGCCTGGGCGGCAGCGCACAAACATGGATATAACCCCGCTTTGGCGGGGTTTTTCTGAGCTGCCTGGGCGGCAGCGCACCAAGCCGCTGTTGCCCACTGTCGTTGCGGGCGTTTCTGAGCTGCCTGGGCGGCAGCGCACGTATCAGCGTGTCAGTGAAAGCGAAAGTCGCTTTTCTGAGCTGCCTGGGCGGCAGCGCACCAGTACGCATTAAAGATGAATGCGCAGCTCCATTTCTGAGCTGCCTGGGCGGCAGCGCACTAGTTATGTACGAGCACTCAATTAGAGATGCTTTTCTGAGCTGCCTGGGCGGCAGCGCACTCGGCGCGCCCTCAAACGTGCGGATCACTGACTTTCTGAGCTGCCTGGGCGGCAGCGCACTCGATCACTACCGTAGCGCCCGTTATCACGATTTTCTGAGCTGCCTGGGCGGCAGCGCACCGTGACGCTTGGGTCGTTAATCTGCGCGCCCTTTTCTGAGCTGCCTGGGCGGCAGCGCACCGCCCCTGCCAGCAGAGCGCCATTGCACCTGCTTTCTGAGCTGCCTGGGCGGCAGCGCACGCCGAGCTAGAGGAGCGGGAGGCGGCGCTGGCTTTCTGAGCTGCCTGGGCGGCAGCGCACGATTGGCCCCACGACTGGGCACAGTTCGCCACTTTCTGAGCTGCCTGGGCGGCAGCGCACTCAGCGCCTGCATTTGATTTGCAAGACGCGATTTTCTGAGCTGCCTGGGCGGCAGCGCACGTTATCACGATGGCGGGCGCGGTGAACTCGTGTTTCTGAGCTGCCTGGGCGGCAGCGCACGGTTAGAAGGCTCTTTCTCAGCTCCTCTTTGATTTCTGAGCTGCCTGGGCGGCAGCGCACCATGTCTCGATAAACCATTGCAAACGCCCACCTTTCTGAGCTGCCTGGGCGGCAGCGCACATTTGGCGGCTGCGGCAGCACTGGTGTGTGTATTTCTGAGCTGCCTGGGCGGCAGCGCACCCCAAGATCGTCATAATAACAGGCTTGCTCTGTTTCTGAGCTGCCTGGGCGGCAGCGCACGAGGACGGCTGCTACGCCGATTGCGGCGCCCATTTCTGAGCTGCCTGGGCGGCAGCGCACCGGCCATGTGGTCGCCACCGGGGGAGGTGGATTTTCTGAGCTGCCTGGGCGGCAGCGCACCTCTGCCGTTTGCTCAAACACGGGTGGCGTTATTTCTGAGCTGCCTGGGCGGCAGCGCACGTGCACAAGATGAAAGATTACTGCTCACGCTGTTTCTGAGCTGCCTGGGCGGCAGCGCACAAGTCGTATTCGTATTGCTCTAGCGCGCTCATTTTCTGAGCTGCCTGGGCGGCAGCGCACTTAGTGGCCCTCCTTGTAACCAATCTGTGGATTTTCTGAGCTGCCTGGGCGGCAGCGCACTGACATACGAAAACGCCACTAATGGTTTTATTTTTCTGAGCTGCCTGGGCGGCAGCGCACAACCGATAGGAAATAAAAAAGCCACCCGGCAATTTCTGAGCTGCCTGGGCGGCAGCGCACGTAACCGATCAGCGACAAAAACGGCCTGTATATTTCTGAGCTGCCTGGGCGGCAGCGCACGCTACTTACCATTGGAAACGTGCTTGAAACGTTTTCTGAGCTGCCTGGGCGGCAGCGCACCGTATCAACGACAGACTTGAGCGCCTCATATATTTCTGAGCTGCCTGGGCGGCAGCGCACTTTTATGGCTTCCTCGCGTAGTTTTTCGTTCGTTTCTGAGCTGCCTGGGCGGCAGCGCACGTGGCCTTTGATTTGTAGGTGATTACTCTGTGTTTCTGAGCTGCCTGGGCGGCAGCGCACCCGTATATTGCTAAACATGCTTTTCATGTGGTTTTCTGAGCTGCCTGGGCGGCAGCGCACGCGGGGGTGCGTCTTATTTGGAGGGTGTCATTTTTCTGAGCTGCCTGGGCGGCAGCGCACGGCAACCTGCTTCTGAATGGCGACCTCAAAGATTTCTGAGCTGCCTGGGCGGCAGCGCACGTATGCGCGAATCTGCGCTAAAGAATAGCTATTTTCTGAGCTGCCTGGGCGGCAGCGCACTTGCTCGCCTGGATGTTATGACAGCGAGCAATTTTCTGAGCTGCCTGGGCGGCAGCGCACTGGATCCGGCGGCGCTGGCAAAGGCATCCAATTTTCTGAGCTGCCTGGGCGGCAGCGCACACCATTAGTGGCGTTTTCGTATGTCATCACTTTTTCTGAGCTGCCTGGGCGGCAGCGCACGATCTATTGCGCCCCCCTGGTTTTGTTGGGCATTTCTGAGCTGCCTGGGCGGCAGCGCACATTAGCTCGTCGGGGTCACGGCCCCATAGGATTTTCTGAGCTGCCTGGGCGGCAGCGCACAAATAGATGTGCTATCATAGCCATTCGGCTGTTTTCTGAGCTGCCTGGGCGGCAGCGCACGCGGCGTTGTGCGTGAGGTAGTTCCGGGTGGTTTTCTGAGCTGCCTGGGCGGCAGCGCACTAGAGCATATCAAAATTAATGTGCTGATTGTTAAAGAGCTTTAGCCAAAAAAAGCGATATCACCCTTTTTTGAGCGATACCGCTAAGTGGTTGATTATTGGTTGCCAATTTTCACGTTAGAAAAAAGGGTCAAAACCACGGCACGGTAGCGTTACTGCTTAAACCATAGTGGTTAAACGCACCCGCCACCGCGTTTTCATGAGGCTTGCTGTGCTCTATAAACAGGCTGAATCGCTGCTGGGTAGAACGGCTATTGATCTGTACAAAGGGCAGCTCTATACGCCGCGCCGCAACTTTGGCGTAAATTGTCCGCGCTTCGTCTTCTGAAATGTTATGCCGCTTGGCATAGCGTTTGGCACGGCTTGCGCTCCCTGTATTGAACTGCTTCCGCGCGACATTAATATGCTGCGCATTCGTAGGAACAGCGATTACCTCACTCACCTTGGCATGGTCACGCATGCCCGCTAACCAGTTCGCGCTCATTAGCTGCTGCAAACGCGCTTGAGTACCATGTAGGCGAAGATGATCACTTAGTGTGCGAGCGCGAACACCATGTTTATGCTTTGGAAAACTGACACCTACATCTGCGGCTTCTAGATCAAACAACGCTCGGTGCAACTTGTTGTAAAGCGCGCCCATGAGCATTGTTTCCGGAAAGTCCGGGTCGGGGCGCAAGCGAATATCAATGTAGTGATCCATGGCTTACCCCGCTTCGCCGAACACACCACCACGGATCAGCGTTGCCATCACAAAATGCTGCTGCTCAGTGGACGGCACTGAATCCTTGATCATCCAGTTATCCAGCAGTGAGTAGAAATCGGCTTTCTGCTTGGGCTGGCGGTACGCTTTGCCCTGAGTCGTTACTGATCCATAAGGCTCTACAGCAATAGGCCCAAGGTCTTCATCGTTTTCATTGGGGTACCAGGTGTCTATAGTACGAATGGCGTTCCCCAATTTCTGAGAGTGAATACCGGCAATATCGCTGACGTGATAAAGCGTTTTGCTCTTATCACCACGCCCGCGATCAAGAATCAGCTCTTGAGAGGGGAACACCTCTTGACCACTGCCCATTCGTACATAGGCCACTACCTCTAGCAGTAAGTGCTGCTCGCCCGCTAACGCGGAGGCGATAACTCCCGCAAGCTCTTTAAGCTCGGTAGTATCCTCGAAGGCACGCAACGAAAGCGACAATGCATCAAACGTCCACTCTTTGGTGGCTTTGCCTTGAGCCAACTGGCGAATACTGACTTCTACTTGCTCTGCGCCCATGCGGTTACGCCACAGAAAGCGACCATTAGCGAGGTTATTGGCGTAACGGTGCGCCAGTTCGCCGAAGCCTTGCGCTTGTTTATACTCGGCAACTGCCTGTTCCAGCTTGGCTTGGTACTCAGCGTTATTACAGGCTGATGGCGTTCCAGCACCAGCTAATACGCGCAGGGTGAAGCGAGCAACCAGGGTATCTGCATTGTGGGGCAGTGTGGCGACATCGACGGTTTGTAGGTTGGGGTTTTCAATCGCGGCATCTAGCTTGGCGGGATCCTGATCTTTCGCTTTCAAGCGGTTGGAAATAGTGCCGCGAACCGACTTTTCACGCACCACGACCGGCTGCCACTGCTGCTCATCTTCCCGCTTATCCCAATTGCTGGCGTAAAGCAGGGCATCAGAAGGGTCGAGCTTACGCTCAAAGGCGAGGACGGAAGCGGTTTTAAGGGTATCGTTTTTAGCCATGATGAAGCTCCTTATTTACTGTGCAGTGGCGCGTAGGTGGTAATCGTTATTGAGTCGGTAAAGTCCCGCTTCTTCGTCGTTATCAACGTACCAAAGCAGGTCTTCAGGTTGCTTCATGCGGTGCGGGCTGACCCATTCACCAATGGAGTAGAGGCTTTCAACAAAGCGAAACTGGGTCTTGGCATCGCGAGCATTGGCCACTTCTCCAGACTGGAAAAGGTCGGAAATAGCGCCATAACCCACCGGAATCGGCACCAGCCAGCCGCGATAGGGCCGCTGAGCCTGCCAAACGGGCTTCTCGCTGGGTTCGCCTTCATTCTCTAACGTGCAAACATGGTTAAGACGAGAGAGGTCTAACCACGCATCCAGCAGGCTGCACTCGGGGTTGTGCTGCTGCAGCGTTTGATGGTGTTCGGTGAGGTAGTCGTCGCGCAGGGTTAGCGCAAAGCCGGGGAGCCAGCGCCGTTTTAGGCGTGCGAATTGCTTGTAGCGTTCATCTTCTTTGTCATCCAGCGCCACCCATTGCGGTCGCTGCTTGTGGCTTGGTACGTTGCGGTTAGGCACTACGCTACCACCGGCAATTCGCATGCCCGACACAATTTCACCAATTTGATAGGCAATATCCTCATGCTCACTTTCTGTAGCAGCACTATCAATCGTGAAGATCAGCGTGATATCAAGATGGACGCGCCCTTCTTCTACAATGGCTGCCGTCCCGCCGGTTTTATCCACCGGATTACGCGTTAGGTGAAAACCACGAATGTAGCCGCCTTCAGTGGCCTGGGCTTCAAAATCGTGGCAAATAACACCGACATTACCGAGCGAAACGTTGATACCTGCCGAAAAGAGCTTGCGCTCCAAGGCGTGCATCAAGCCTACAAAAGCACTCATGGCGGGAAAGCCCCAGGTCATTGGACTGGAAATGGCATTGGCGTTTTGTACCCGCAGGCGCGGCAGGACCAGGAGGTTTTTCACTTTATTCATCGTCATCACCTCCTGGCAGGTTGGTTAAGTCTTCCATTAGGCTTTCCATCCAGCGGCGGTCACGATCCTGCAGGCGTTGATGGGTAGCATCTTTCGCCAATGTTTTCTTCCAGTGGCGAAATTCCACATCACCAAAGGGAAGCTTTCCGCCGAGCGCGGTATTCAGCCAGTTAGCAAAGCGGTGACGAATATCGTCTGCCCACTCCACGCTGTTTCGCGCTTCACGAAAAGAGCTATCTTTCTCGGCGCGGCCAGGATCTAGCCAGTAAATTTCTTCTACTGGTAATTCGCACTTCTCATCGTCACTCCATCCCGCAGGCAGGCTATGCATCTGCATAGCGAATAGCGCCAGCTCATCCATCAGTATGGCGGTGTAGTCATCGCGCAAATCGCGTGTGTGCATATCTGACGTAGGGTTTGTTTCAAGAAATTGTTTGAGGTCTTTAACCAGCGAGCGCACGTCCAAACGGCTGCCAAAGACGCCAGGGTGAGAGAAAACCGATGCGACTTTCAGCGGTGGGCGAATATCGCGCACATTCCAGCTCGGTGGCATTGAGGCCAGCAAATAGTTATTCCCGCCTCGCTCGCTATTCAGCTGCGAGATATTTTGTGGCTTAGTGCCCCCCATTTTCTGTACGGCTAAGTCGGGATAGTTGTGCACGGTTTGCTCGGCGTATTTGCCCTCCCGCTTGGCTTTACGTGCCTCTTTGGCCTCTTCGCTAAAGCGATCATGGTTAATAGTTTGAAATACGCGATGCGCTAGCGAGGTGGCATAGAGCGGGGCTAGCAGATGGAAGTCTTCATCCTCCAAGGTGTCTTCGCCCACCAGCCAATAGAGTTGCTTGCCCCGAGTGTGTGAAGCGTGCTCGCCACTCGGCTCGGTAATCGCCGCAAAAGCGTTGATCCAAGCCTGGGCTTGTTCGTGGTTATCGCTTAACGCTTTTGCCAGCTCACCATCATTTTCCAACGCACGTTCAAGCAGTGATTTTCCCTCAAATTGTAGCTTCAAGAACTTATAAACATCCAAAGCTGCAGCATTTCCCACAACATCGCCCGCAAAATCAGCGGGAAGCGTGTGGCTGCCGACAAGATGATGGTTGTTTAGCAATTCAGGTGGGGCGTAAAGATTGGAGCCTTTGGCATCCGGATGAATAGGTTTGAGGGAGTGGGTAACGACTTGCAGTTGACCAACACGTCTTGCCGCATCGTTAATCCAGGTATCGAACTGGAACTGCTCCACTAACGCCTGGTATTTTGGATCGTCGGGAGCTAGCTTTTCCGCTTTGGTATCGAAACGCTCTTTTAAGAAGGTTTCGACCCCAGAGCGAATTTCTGCTGCTCTGCTATTATCTGCCATACATTTTCCTTTTGTTTATCACACTCTGTTGGCATAGAAATGATGATAAAACACAGCGACCACATCTTTAGTATTCTTTGGTCTGAAGAAGACCAACAATTTGTCGGTTTATGTTCGGATTTTCCAAGTCTTTCCTGGCTTGCTAATGACAGCACCGATGCTCTTACTGGTATCAAAACGCTTGTACGCGAAACGCTCGCGGATATTAACTAGCATGTTTAACTTCATTTGCTCCTCCAAAACCCCAATACGGAGTGGTATCCCCACCGTGGGCTTCTAGCCGAAGCAGTCACCGTGCCGAAGGTACGGGCGGCGCGGTCAAGGGAGATATCCAAGTCTTCCGCTAAGTCAGCCAGTGCTGTTAAGTAGTCGCTTGCACCCCAGGGTTGTATCCGTTCGCCCTGCTCGTTTGCTAGGTCTATCCGCACCAGTAGGCTCTCTTCCACCGGAACGTAGAGTTTTTCACCGCGCCTTGCGCCATCATCTACGCGGTGTAGCGTCCAGGTTTCACCGCCCTCATCGGGCAGCAGCGCTAGGGTTATTTCAGGTTCGAGCTGCTTACGAAATGGGTCACGTTGAATCAACACACCGGTTAAATGCAGCTGCGGCATCACATGCCAGCTATAGGCGCCTAACGGCGGTGGCTTGGGTGTTTTCCCTATCCGTATCTCTTTTTTGGTTAACGGCTCGGCGGGTTGTTCGATCATCAGTTGGTGTAGCCGCTCGTGCTCCAGGTCTACCAGGCTATCTTTGGCGTGCAGCGTTTCTCGTGCCAGCACGCGGGGGCGGGCATCAATCACTTGATACTCATCTGGCGTTAACAGCGTGTTAAGTGAGTGGCTATTAAGACGCCAGGCCATCTTCGTTTCAAAGCCTGGCTTATGAAACGCGGGCTCATCCGCGCGCTCCAGATGCTTTAGATTGGTCTCCAACAGCAGAATATTCGCCACCTCACAGGCCTGTTCGCGATGGCGACGCACCCGGCCTGCTAACTGAATAATCGAGCGCATGGAAGAAGGCTCCACTATGGCCCAATCATAGTCGTGGTCGCGGCCCACTTCCGTGACCGGCGAGCCAAGCACCATAAACAGGTGATCGTTCTCTTCGCTGCTATCCAGTAGGCGGCGGATATCCGGCTGCTGAAAAACGCGATCTGGCTCAGCCCGTTGCAGCGTTCTGTCTAACCGGCGCTCAATTTCTGAGCGCATGACCAATGGGTGGCGGGAGTGATAGACGCACAGATGAAGTCGCACACCCTCAGGTGCGCCCTGCTGAAACAGTGCTCTGGCCACATCTACTAAGGGGTCAATATTGGCCATTCGGATCAAGCCAAAGCTGACGCGTTTTCCCGAATGGGGGTCAACGGAGTGATGCTGTTGGTGAAGCGCTAGCGCATGTTCACGCAGCAGGGATGCAATGGCGGGTCTTATCTCTTCGGGGCGTTTACCCAACGGTGGCAACGCTAAAATATCTGCGCGGCGGCGTACCGGGCTTTTGGCTAGGCGCTCTAACCGACGCTTGGCAAAGGCGTGGTGAGCCTCTCGAAAAGTTTCGCTACTGGAGCAGTTGTGATGCTGGCGGTCGTGCTCGTCGAACCAAGCGCAGCAAATATCGGTCGCTAACCCCGGCTCGCCGCGGTGACGCTGAAAGGCTTCGCGACCACTGCGATAGGCTTCATACAAACCCTCCACTAGCGCAGGCGGCAAGGTGGCCGAGGAAAGCAGCACCCGTGAACCTAGCAGCCCAGCCCAATTGACGAGCCGGGTAAGCGCCGGCAGGTCGTTGATATCGAAATCGTCGATTTCATCGAGCACTAAATCACTGCTCATTAGGCGTAGCATGGGCACGATCTGCCGTCCGCCTCGTGTGCTCTCCGTGGCGGGCACTAGATGGTCAACGGTACATACTAAAATCGGTGCGGCGATCAGCGCGCGGGTGCCCGGCTCATCGCTCAAACGCCGCAGTACCGGGTGGCTATCAAAATTGCCATCAAACACCACGTGGGCATCTTCTTCAATCAGTGCCTGTTTGGATGCTGAACCACTGGCTTCGGCTTCCTGCTCGTAGTGCTCAAACAGGGCTTTATTAGCGCTGCCACCCACGCGCACGGCGAGTTCATCTTCACCTAAATGCAAACGATCACGTAAAGCTTGGCCGGTTTGCAGGGTTAGGGTGCGCAACCCCAACGCAATGCTAAAGCGCGCGCCCTGCTGTGGGTCAGCCAGAGCGTACATAATGCGGCCATTCGCTAAGGTTTTACCACAGCCAGTGGACGCCATGTTAATGCCAAAAAAGCCTTGGCGCTGGCTACGCTCTCTAAGCGATTGCGCCAGATCGAAAGCTTTATCCTGCCAGCGAAAGCGTGGGTGGCTACTGCGCTTACGAAAGCCTTTATGGCGCGCTAAACGGGGTAAGTGGCTGTCTACGCTGGGTAGTGCACGGGCAACTGCTGCCGCGTGTTTCTCAACTCCTAAAATATGCTCATCTAACGGTTGATTGGGCTGTCCGGTTTTGCGCACGGTATTGGCAATTAACGGGTAATTGGGCTCGCCGCGCACGCGATGCTGTAGGTCTTCCAGGCTTGAGTAATGGTGATCGGCCAGCATTAAGCTAAGCCGAGCTAAGTGCATAACGTAGCGGCTTTCCAGCCAGTGGCTACCATTTTGCAGCCGTACCTGTAACCGCGTGGCGAGCTTTGTGGCACGCTCACGCCAACGTGGCGTGCTAACAGGTAATCCGCCCTTGAACTGCCAGTAGGGTGTGATGCGTTTAGGGTCTTGGGTCTCGGGAATCTCGTTCCACTCGGCATAAATAGAAGCAAACAATCCGCCCAATTGCTCCGCCTGAAGTGGCGCCTTTCCTCTGCCCCAGCGCCTTTCATTTTCACCATCGTTTTCCGGCGGTTTTAAAGGTAGCCGGTGGTGGCTAAGCACTAGCCAACCCAGCGCAGCCGCCAGCGGCGGTAAACGACTAAACACCGTAGAGGTGGGTGTATCTATCCCGTCGCGCTCTAATCCTGCCAACCAGTCCTGCTCTTGATAGCCGCCTTCGGCTAGGCGCGCAAGCCATGTGGAGTCGTCATCACTACCTACAAACGCTTGGAACAGGCGTAGCGAGATCCACTCATGGCGGTATAAGTTGCGCCCTTCCAATTTGCCTTTTAGCCGCTGCTGAAAGGCGTCGCAGGCTTTTCCCAGGTCGTGGAGTAACGCAGCCATCGCAGTAAGCAATAGAATGTCTTCACCGTTGTGCCAGTCGTTCTCATCGCGACGGCGAAGGATATCTCTGGCGGTAGTATTGGTTGGTACTGCACCATTGATATTAAACCGCGACGCATCCCCCACTACCCACATTAGCTCGCTGTGGTCGTGGCCACGAATCCAGTGGCAGGCGACGGCGGTATTCTTGCGGGCTTTTTTACGCAGCAGCTTGCGCAGTGTATCTAGTCCCGCCTGGGTGATAGGTGTTTGCCAGGTGCGATCTCCTCGGCGTTCGGCAAACTGGTCGAGTATTCGGCGCGTCTCTTTAAGGGCATTTTTGTTGCACTGGGAAATAAGCAACACATTCATTGCTCCGCGCCCCCCAACGCTTGAGCCACTTCCTTGAGCGTATCAATCATGAAATCGAGGGATTCGGTGCGGGTTAAGCGCTCAATGCAGGCTTGGCGAAACTCCTGCTCTTCATCGCCGCGCATGGCGGAAATAAATGCTTGAGGCAGAATCACGGCGTCTTTCACCAAATCCGCCACATCAAACACCAGTCCTCCGCGGCGGGTTTTACCGTGCAGTACCGCAAGCCCGTGGGGAATGCCCAATACCCAGGTGGCGGTCGCCGCTAGGCCATAGGCGAGGTAGTTGCCGTGATCAAGAAAGCGGTTGGCAGGGTCAGTGCCTGAGCCGCGCTTGGCGCGGGTGAAGTCACCGTAGTCGACCGCATTAACCGCTAGCTTGAACAGCGTTTTGGTTAAGCGTGCTTCTAAGGTCAGTAGATCAACGGTGTTGGGGGCTTTGGTAATTGCTTCACGGTGATGGTTCAGTGCGCTATGCAGGTGGTCGGTGGAAATAGTAAAGCCTGCGTCTTTCATCACACGGCTTGTCCATAGCGCTTCAATACGCGCAAGGCGCGCCTGCTGAAACGCGCGGGCGGCATCCAGACGTTTTACATCGTCAAACCAGAAACGCACCCAGTATTGAAGATACTCCGTGGGCCGGTACTCGCTTTGCGGGGTTAGCCAGGCGACATCCACATCCACCTCATTGGCGGCAAATAACGGCGTGCCACCGCCACCACAAAACCCGACTAATACACCTGCTTTGGCAAGCTCACGCATGGCCGCTTGGGTAATTGAGGTACCGGTGCCCAACAGTATCGAGGTGGTGTTGGCGATGGGGATATTCCAATAACGGGATTTGCTGCCCTCATCGGTAACGTATTCTACTCGGCCACCATTCACCAGCACCCGGCAGTGCTGCAGGTAATAGAGGTTAGCGCGTTTGGAGTGGAGGATTGTTTTAAGATCCGAAGGTGAGAAGTCTTCCACGGTAGCACTCCTGAGTAGCGATCTCCCATCTAACCATCCTTCGCCCCACCATGCTATTGACCTTAGTCATACTTCGCGCCTTTTGAATACACGTTAGCCTCTGGTGCTCTCCATGCTACGCTTAGCGCTACCGCCCCCTTTTATAGGCCTTCACCATGCATGTTGTTCGCGTTTTTACCGCGTTGGTTACCACCTTGGTGATCGCGCTGCCTGCTTACTCACAAACCTCATCTCAAGCCTCTACCGATTGGGCGATCTATGACGAGGTGTTTGAAAGCGGGGCACGCCATGCTGCTTGGTGGGATGCTGGGTGGACGGGGATTTATGCAGCAAGTTTCGCGATCGACGCCTACCAAGCGAGTGAGGCAAGCAGCCGAGATGACCGCTTTGATGCGCGGGTGGGGGTCGTGAAATCTGCCTTGGCGTTAGGTGGCATGCTGCTAGACCGTCAGCCGCACCAAGCGGCATTGGTTGAGTATGAGCGCCTAAAAGCCAGCGGTGAGCTAAGCGGCGTGCAGGCGCTGGGCTTAGAGCTTGCCCAAGCCGAACAGGCTCGTCGTGGTTTTGAAGCACGCATTAGCTCGCTAGTGGTCAACAGCCTTGCAGGAGCAGTGATTGCCGCCGATGGTCGCGAGCGAGACGGTGCGATTAATTTTGCTACCGGTATGTTAATTAATGAGCTGCAAATATGGACGCAGCCCAACCAGGCCTCTAGCGCGATTAATCGTTTTCAGCCTGCCAACCTGTCGCTGGGGCCTATCACTATCCCCGGTGAATACGCACTGCATGTAACGCCTCAGCAGCTTGGTGCCACCTGGCGTTACTAATTTGCCCTTCTAAGCTCTGCCTTCTTTTTTGTTCTTCCACAGCACTGGTGGCAACTAGCAACCAGTGCTTTATCGTTGCCAGCGTGGCATTAACACGTAAAATATTTGGCAACTTTTGGCTTTAATTAACGTTATGTTATAACCTATTTGGTTAACAAAGAGGGTAGTCTGTGAGTCATCGTGCGCACCGCCATAATAAGGAAGGCCCTTGTCATTTCTCCTTGATGTCATTGTCGGCTACTAAACGGCTGATATTTGTTGGCGTACCACTGTTGATACTTTGGGTCTTAGTGGTATGGGCTGGCGGGTGGTTGAGATGAGTCAGCGCTCACTATCACGCTTACAACTGCATAACCTGCATTTGGCGCAAGCAAGGCGCACTGTGCTGGAACATATTGAGGGCGATTTTCAGCCAGGGGCGATTACGGCACTTATCGGTGCCAACGGCGCCGGTAAAAGTACGCTGATCCAGGCCATCATGGGTGAGTTACGGCCTATCAGTGGCAAAGTCGTGTGTACGGTGCCGAAAGAGCGCCGAGCGTGGTTGCCCCAGCAGCTGGCATTAGATCTCACCTTCCCCATGAGTGTGGAGGAGTTGGTGATGACCGGCAGTTGGCCAAGTCACGGGGCATTCACTGGCTACTGTGCGGCGCACTACCGCAAGGGTCGTGAGATTATGGCCCGCCTGGGTATTTCGCATTTGGCCCACCGCCCGCTGGGTGAGCTTTCCGGTGGCCAGCGCCAGCGTGCACTGATTGGGCGCACACTGATGCAAGAGGCTGAGCTTTTACTGTTAGACGAGCCGTTTGCCAATGTGGATAGCGATACGGTGGATATTTTGATCCGCATTCTGCGCCAGATGGCCGACGACGGCGCGACGATCATTGTGGTACTGCACGATATGGATCACCTGCGCCGCCTGGCCGACGAAGTACTGATGCTAAGCGGCGGCCATAGCCGCTGGGTCGCGCCCAGTGAGCTTACTCATCAACATGCACCTGCCCAAGTGGTGCCGTTCACGCTGGGAGGTCGCCATGCTGGATCTGCTTAATGCTTGGTTTATCAGCCCATTCGATTACGGCTTTATGCGCCGCGCCGTGGTAGGCGGTTTAGCGCTTTCGCTGGCCGCTCCGCCGTTGGGAGTGTTTTTGGTGCTGCGCGGCATGAGTCTGATTGGCGACGCCATGGCCCATGCGATTCTGCCCGGCGTAGCGTTAGGGTTTCTGCTGGCGGGGTTTTCGCTCCCGATGATGAGCATTGGCGGCGTGCTGTTCGGGTTACTGGTCGCGCTGCTGGCGGGGGCGGTGTCGAAAATGGGCGGTCAGCGTGAAGATGCCGCTATGGCGAGCTTTTTTATTATTTCTTTGGCGGCCGGTGTGATGTTGATTTCATTAGGCGGCAGCAGTGTCGATCTTACCCACGTGCTGTTTGGGTCCATTTTGGCTATCAATTCCACCGCGCTGCTGCTGATCGCGGGCATCAGCACACTGATTGTAGTGACGCTAGCAGTGGTGTTTCGCGCCCTGGTGGTGGAATGCTTAGACCCGCTGTTTTTACGCGGTCAAAGCCGCCGCAGTGGCTGGGTACACAGCGTGTTTTTAGGGCTGCTGGTGCTGAACTTAACCGCTGGCTTTCAAACCCTGGGCACATTGATGGCGGTGGGCTTAATGATGCTACCCGCCACCTCGGCACGCTTTTGGAGCAACCGTTTAGAGGGGCTAATCGGTATTGCTATTGTGCTGGCCATGGTGGCGAGCACCGGCGGCTTACTGCTCTCTTTTCACTTAGATATCCCTTCGGGGCCCAGCATTATTTTGCTGGCTGGAGTGGGTTATCTGTTTTCGGCCCTGTTTGGCCGCTACCACAGTTTGGCGGCCAAGCTGCGGCGTAAAACAACGCCGTTGGCAGTAGAACAAGGGTGTTGATCTTTATCGTTCATGCTTAACCGTAAAGGAGTGCTGTATGTCTATTGCCTCTTCATCGCGCTGGTTAGTTGGCGTTTCCGCTATGCTGGCGTTGCCTGCGGCCATCGCCAATGACCGCGTCCAGGTCGTCACCAGCTTCTCGATCCTTGCCGACATGGTGGAAAACGTAGGTGGCGATCACGTTGATGTGACCTCCCTGGTTGGCCCTGATGGTGATGCTCATGTGTACTCACCTACTCCAGGGGATGCGCGCTCCCTGACGGCTGCTGACTTAGTCGTATTCAATGGCTTGATGTTTGAGGGCTGGATGGAGCGCTTGGTTAGCGCTAGTGATTACGATGGCCCCCTGGTCACTGCGACGGATGGCATTTCGACGATAGCGTATGACGAGCATGATCACGACCACGGGCATGATCACGACCACGGACATGACCACGACCACGGACATGATCACGACCACGGACATGACCACGAACACGGACATGACCACGACCACGACCACGAACATGGTGAATATGACCCTCACGCTTGGCAGGATATGCAACAAGCCAAGGTGTATGTGGCCAATATTCGTGATGGGCTAATCGCAGTAGATGGCGACAATGCTGAAGCTTATCAGGCTAACGCCGAGCGCTATCTGGCAGAGATGGCTGCCGTGGATGCAGAGATTCGTGCATTAATAGAAGAGATTCCAGCCTCTGCCAGCGTGATTACTGGTCACGATTCCTTTGGCTACTTCTCAAATGCTTACGGAGTTAACTTCCTCTCCCCGGTAGGTCTTTCCACTGAAGCTGAGCCCAGCGGCGCCAGCATGGCGGCACTGGTCGATGTTATTAATGAGCAGAATGTCAAAGCACTGTTTCATGAGAACATGACCAATCAGGCGGTTATTCAGCAGTTGGCCGAAGAGACTGGCTTGCCGATCGCAGGCACTCTCTACGCCGATGCGTTGGCGTCAGAAGGTGACGCTAGCACTTACCTGGGTATGATGCGCCACAATGCGCAGCTGCTTCACACGGCGCTAGCCGAACCGGGTCATGATGATCACGGTCATTCTCACGACCACGACCACGACCACGACCACGACCACGACCACGACGATCATGGTCATAGCCACTAAGCGGCCAACGTCAACAGCGCTGCTCAGGCATCAGCATTAATTGCCGTGAGCAGCCACTCCCGAAAAGACGCCATCGCGTGGGTTTCTGTGCGCGTCTGTAGGCGAGTGAGCCAGTAACCTCCCAGACTGACAGTGGTGTCAAAGGGTTGCACCAACGCGCCACTGTTCAGTTGCCGGGAGAACATCAGGGGTGGCGCCAAGGCCACGCCTACCCCTTGTATGGCGGCTTCCACCATGGCGATAGAAGAGTCAAACACAATGCTTTTGGCCATCGGAAAGCTACCTGACAGCCCCGCCACTAATAGCCACTCGGTCCATTCATCGGCGCGATAAGAGCGCAACCACGTCTCGCCCAAGACATCAGCAGGTGTTGTGAGTCGAGCAGCAATAGTAGGCGTACACATTACCGATAATGATGCCGGCAGCAACGGCTGTGCAGCGGTACCGTGCCAAGCGCCAGTGCCAAAACGAATAGCTAAATCTAACCCCTCTGCGGCTAAGTCCGCACGATTGTTGTGGGTAGAGAGGCGCAGGTCGACAAAGGGATACTTTTTCTGGAAATCCTCCAGCCTCGGCAGTAGCCAGCCAACAGCAAACGTACCTACCACACCGACGTTCAATACCTCACGGTAGCGGCTCTCGCCGAGCCGGTCCAGCGTATGGGCCATCTGGTCGAACGAGCTTTCAAGCACTGGCAGCAACAGTTCGCCCTCTTGGGTAAGCATTAGCCCCCGTGGCAAGCGTATGAATAGCGGTACTCTCAACTGACCTTCAAGCAGCTTAACCTGATGGCTAACAGCGGCCTGGGTCACACAAAGCTCTTCTGCCGCTCGCGTAAAACTCAAATGTCTGGCCGACGCTTCAAAGGCACGCAGCGCCTTTAGCGGCAGGTAAGGACGCACCACTTGAACCCCCAAATTTTTCTAATGGCTCATGCAAAATATCGCTGTTTGTGAATCTTCGCAGCGCGCCGTATGTTAGCTCTTTAGCACGCTTATATAGGCAGGCTTACGCTATTTCAACTGGCGACATTTATTAAGCGCCTAGCTTCAACAATAGGAACAGGATTCTCGTATGCGTACGATATTAGCAGCAAAAACCCACCTCTTCATGGCAACTTCTCTGCTATTTAGCAGCTCGGCTTGGGCGCTCGGGGATACAGATAACGGGGAAATCGAGGCGCTAGTGAACGACACTATCGCACAGCTGATGGATGAGCATCGCATCCCCGGCATGGCCGTCGCGCTGAGTATTAATGGACAGCAGCATTACTTTAATTATGGGCTTGCTAATCAAGAAGCAAGTCTGCCGGTAACGGAAGAGACGCTGTTCGAGCTAGGCTCCGTTAGTAAAGTCTTCACTGCTGCACTGGCAGGCTATGCGCAAACCAGCGGCGCCCTTTCGCTTTCCGACCCGGCCAGCCAGTACCTGCCAGCCCTTGAAAACAGTGCCTTCGATGAGATTACGCTATTAGAACTGGGCACCTACACTGCGGGCGAGCTCCCCCTACAGTTTCCCGAGTCGGTACAAAGCGACGCGGAGATGATCAACTACTACCAACAGTGGCAACCCGAGTCCTCCCCCGGTAGCCATCGGCTGTACTCTAATCCGAGCATCGGCCTACTGGGTTACTTAACCGCCCAAAGCCTTGGCCAGCCCTTCGAGACGCTAATGGAGGAAGCGTTGTTCGCACCACTGGGGCTTGAAGATAGTTATTTTCAGGTGCCCGACGAGCAGCAAGCGCACTACGCCTACGGTTACTCTAAAGAGGATAAACCGGTTAGGGTGAACCCAGGCATGCTAGACGCCCAAGCATACGGATTGAAATCAACAGCAGCGGATGTGCTGACGTTCATCGAAGCCAACATGAACGACACTGCAGCGGATGAGTCACTTAGCCAAGCCATGGCGATCACCCGCACGGGATACGTTGAGATGGGCCATATGACCCAGGGCCTGGGCTGGGAAAGCTACGCCTACCCGGTAGCACTTGAGCAGCTACTGGAAGGTAACTCCCTTGAGATGATCCTGGAGCCTAACCCCGCCAACCACTTGAACCCGCCGCTACCGCCCCGGCAAGCTGCGTTGTACAACAAAACCGGTTCAACCAACGGTTTTGGTGGCTATGTGGCCTTTGTACCCAGCGAGCAGATCGGTATTGTGATGCTGGCCAATCGAAACTATCCCAATCAGGCACGTATTCAAGCAGCCCACCATATCCTAACCGCCTTAACCGAGGCCCCTTGAACGATACCGCCTTCGGGCGGTTTTTTTGCATTGCATTTTATTCGGTTGATGGGGAGACTTGGCACCACCGCTTCGTTTTAACCACTGCAAAGAGCCAATACCATGCGCCTGAACGCCGACTTTAGCCACTTTGCCTGCGTTACACCGGAACATTACCGCTGGGTCAACTCCCCTAGTACTGGCGTGGAACGTATGATGCTCGACCGCGTTGGCGATGAAGTAGCCAGGGCTACCAGCTTGGTGCGCTACGCGCCAAACAGCCAGTTTAGCCATCATACCCACGGTGGTGGTGAAGAGATTCTGGTGCTCGATGGTGTGTTTGCCGATGAGCATGGCCGCTACCCAGCGGGGAGCTATTTACGCAATCCCATCGGTACAGGCCATACGCCCCAAATCGGCAGCGAAGGTGCTCTTATTTTAGTTAAACTGCGCCAGTTCGATGAGAATGACCTTCTACGACTTGCTATCCCCGCCCACCGTTTACCTTGGCAGCCCGATCGCCGTACCGGCGTTAGCTACAAAATGCTGCATACGTTCGGCCAGGAGCGAGTTAGCCTGGAGCGCTGGGCCGCTGAGGTAAAGGTCAACTACCCTTGCCTTAGCGGTGGACTAGAGCTCTTAGTACTGGAAGGGTCACTAAGGGATGGCGATACCGAATACCCGCAGGGTAGTTGGTGCCGCTACCCTGTGGGCGCAGCACCGCAGTTGCAGGCAGGTACAACAGGTGTGCAGCTGTATCTGAAGCGTGGTCACTTAGCTAGGGTTAGCCCACCAAACCTATAAAGGGCAGTAGCGTTACCAGCACAATCAAGACAACAGCGACCAGTACCAGTATCACTTGTAGCGGGTTAGCGGTTAACCGGCGCCATAGCGTTGGCGCCTCTCCTCTGGCCACCGCTTCGTCGTGCTCCCGCCGGGCTCTCGTTTGGCGCTCAGCCTGATACTCCGCCAGAGCGGCTTCAGCAGCCTCGCGCTGGTGAGGATTGCGCAGCCAGATAGCATCGACCCCCAGGCGAAAAAACCCCGCCTGGGTCTCGTATACATCAAAGCCATGCTCATCTAGCAGTTGGCGAACTTCCAGCGCCTCTTCATCCGTCACGTGGCGCAGCCGGAACAGCAAATGGGCCATATTAGTCGCCCATGGCCGCCATACGGTCTGCCTGAATCACTTCGATCCAGTAACCATCGGCGTCTTTGACGAAAATGACGTCCTTCATTTTGCCTTGGTCAGCACGCTTAACAAAAGTGACATCGTGTTCATCAAACCATGCTTGGGCAGCCTCCAGATCCGGTACAGCGAAGCAGATATGGCCAAAGCCTTGTGGCTCGGCATTGCCATCATGGTAGGTAAAGTCTGGCTGGTCTTCGGTGCCCCAGTTATGGGTTAACTCCAGCAGACCTTTTTGACTGAATGTCCAGGCAGTGCGGGCCTGGGTCTCTTCGGGCACATTATCGCCAGCTTCCACATTGGCGAGGAAATAGAGCGAAAACTGCATCTCTTCAAAATCTAACCGGCGCAGCACCCGCATACCAAACACCTTGGAATAAAACGCCAGGGCGCGCTCGGGGTCTTTTACCCGCAGCATCGTATGATTTAACCGAAACCCTTGTGTTTGAGGTGCAGCGGAGGCAACACCTGGGTGCTGTTCACCTTGGAAACTCATAATACGCTCCTTTAAATAACGCGAAACTTTGACGAAATTAACACTTTGTACAAGGCTGTAATCTACATCCAACGAAATAAGCCGCAATTCTGCTACTAGTATTTACCATGAGGGTGGCTGATGGCTAATTCCAGCCCTGTTTCTATGCTCAGAAGAGCATTCTAAGTAAAACGCTCTGGGTAAAACGTTTTGGGGGAAGCATTTTGGGGAAGGCACTTTGGGGAAAGCAAGGAGGCTAGATGCCCCACGGACAAAACCTGGGTGTATCAGTAGTATTGCGTTCTCTGGAAAAACCGATGCAACACCTTAACAATTACATTTCAGAAGTTTCACATGGCATGTTTATTAATCAACTGCCTTTCCATTGATGAATGAGATACCTAGCAGGCGGCGCTCATACGGAGCTTGTCATGACTGAAATCGATATTTCCCTTGGCGACCGCCTAACCTTAAAGCAGTTGGCTCACGCTCTACAGCACGGCTTTTCACCGATAGTGGAGGTCGAGTCGATGGATGGTATTTATAAAGTTCGCTTTCATCACGCTAACGGCGTCTCTGACCTGTGCAATAACGAAGGCCAAGTGAGTACTTTTTTAGGTACCGGTGAAATTCGCGATACGCTTGGCCAACTAGGGCTAACCCACGGCGTACTGACGTTCTCCGACCAGTGCGGCGATGAGATGATCGGCGTAGAAGGCAAAGCCATGACGCCCGAGGAAATGCTGACGTACGGTACTCGCATCGCGTTTCGCTGAGCTAATTTACGCTACGGCTACGCTCGCCTTAGCGTTAGAGGCTTTACAGACCGGCCTGAGCCAAGGATAGTACTCTCACGACAGGGGCGCCCATGCTTAGCAGGGCTGAGAAGCACCCTTTGAACCTGAACCGGATAACACCGGCGTAGGGAGTCGTGGTGCTGCTGCATCACCTCCCGGCCGGGAGGACACTATGCTTTCACGCCCCCTTGGCGATTACCTCAGTGCCCTGCGCGATGCCACGCCGCTGGTACATTGCATTACTAACTATGTGGCAATGAACAGCACTGCTAACCTGCTACTCGCCACCGGCGCCTCCCCCGCAATGCTTCACGCTCAAGAAGAGGTAGCTGAATTTACAGCTATTTCTGGCGCGCTATCGATTAACATTGGCACCCTTTCCGCACATTGGGCGGATGCCATGCTGATAGCAGCACGCACCGCCCAAGAGCAGCATATTCCCTGGGTTCTTGACCCAGTCGCCGTTGGCGCTACCGCATTTCGTCAACAGCTGTGCAGTGCGTTACTAGTCCATCAACCCAGCGTTATTCGTGGCAATGCATCTGAAATCCAGGCACTCAACGGATTAGCTGGCCAGGGGCGTGGTGTGGATGCCACCGCCAGTACCCATGAAGCAGCGGCAGCAGCTATTTCGTTAGCGCAGCAATATCGCTGCGTGGTGGCGGTCACCGGTGAGGAGGACTTCATTACTAACGGCACTGATCATTATCGGCTTAAAGGTGGCCACCCGCTGATGCCACGTGTTACTACCTTAGGCTGTGGGTTAAGTGCGCTAGTTGCAGGCTTTGTGGCGGCTAATCGTACACAGCCACTGGAGGCCAGTTTGGCCGCACTGGCCTGCTTTAGCATTGCAGGTAGCCGTGCGGGCCAGCAGGCCCAAGGCCCAGGCAGTTTTCAAGTAGCACTATTAGACGCGCTCTATCAGTTAACGCCCGAAGACCTCTCTACTATTGCCCAAATGGAGGCAGTGCATGCCGTTTGATCTCTCGCTCTATTTAATCACCGATGCAGAGCTGTGTGCTGGCATTGGCCTTGAAAAAACGGTTGAAGCGGCTGTTCAAGGCGGCATTACCATGGTGCAGCTACGCGACAAGCACGCCAGCGACGAGCACATGATCGCCCAAGCTAAACGCCTTAAAGCCGTTTTAGCCGGTAGTGGCGTGCCGCTGATTATTAATGATCGCCTGGTGGTGGCCGCCGAAAGCGGGGCCGATGGCCTACATGTGGGCCAAAGCGACACCGCGGTGCAGGAAGCTCGCCAAACACTAGGCTCCAACGCCATCATCGGTCTTTCAATTAACACCCTTACCCAGCTGCAGGATGCCCCCCTTGAGCTGCTGGATTACGTTGGCTTAGGGCCTGTGTTTGCGACCGCAAGCAAGCAAGACCATGCCCAGCCAATAGGTTTTGAGGGGTTAGCCCAACTTGCCAGCGCAAGCCAACTACCCTGCGTGGCGATTGGCGGCTTAAAGGCCGAACACGCGGCACGGGTAAAAGCCGCCGGGGCAGACGGCAGCGCAGTTATTTCCGCTATCTGCGGCCAGCCCGACCCGCGCCTTGCAGCGCAGGCATTCCATAGCCCATGAACCAGCTCGAACACCTGATGGCCTTTGTAAAGGTGGCCGAGCTAGGCAGTTATACTCGCGCAGCTGAGGCGCTGGATCTGTCCCGTACGCGAGTATCCCGCCAAGTGATGGCGCTTGAAGCGTCGTTAGGCGCTCGGCTGATTCAGCGCACCACGCGACGGCTGCATCTCACGGAAGCTGGCGAGCGTTACCTGGTTCGGGCCCAGGGAATTCTGCTCTCTTTAGAAGAAGCAGCGGCAGAAGTCGGCAGTGGTACCAATACGGTGAGCGGGCGATTACGCATCAATGGCCCTATGAGCTTTGGTACCCGCTACCTCTCGCCGCTCGTTGCACAGTTTATGCAAACCCACCCTAAGCTTGAGGTGCGTTTAGACCTGAATGATCGCCGGGTTGATCTACTGGAAGAGGGTTACGACGTCGCTATTCGTATCGGCAACCTACCCGACTCCAGTTTGGTTGCACGGCGACTCACCCGGTGCCAAATGTTATTTTGCGCATCACCTGGCTACCTCGCTCAACATGGCACACCAGAGCGTATTGAAGAGCTGTCATCTCACCGCTGCTTACGTTATCGAAGCGGCCAAAACAGTGGAGACTGGAGGGTTGGCGATCGTGCCTTTAGCATTTCTGGGCCACTAGAAAGCAATAATGGCGATATGTTGACCCACGCGGCGGAGGCAGGCCTGGGCATTGCACAGCAACCTAGCTTTTTAGTGACCGATAGCATTGCTAGTGGGCGTTTAGTGCCTATTTTGCAAGACTTACCGCCCTCCCTGCTGGAAATTCATGCTCTTTACCCGGCCCGCCACTACTTACCGGCTAAGGTAGAGCGCTTTATTGAGCTATTAGCAGCAGCATGGGGTGACCCACCGGTATGGGAAGTCGAACTTGGATTGTCGCCTTTTTAGCAACAGTGAAGTTCACTAGCAGTGGATTATCTCAGTGTCTTTCAGCAGTAGAGTAGCGTTATCGCATCCAGCGTGATGCTAACGACTAAGAGAAACTGCCATGACCACTGCTAACACTGCATCTCTCCCTCTCCACGCAACCGCCTTGCTACGCATCAGCTTAGGCGTAATGGCCTTAGCTCACGGCTTGCTGAAGGTGTTTGTCTTCACCTTACCTGGCACCGTCGGCTATTTTGAGTCCTTGGGTTTACCGGGCTTTCTAGCCTACCTGACGATTGCTGCTGAAGTCGGCGGCGGCTTAGCACTGCTACTGGGCGTTTATACCCGCTGGGTAAGCCTTGCCTTGGTACCCGTACTGTTAGGCGCTGTCTGGGTACACATTGGCAATGGCTGGCTGTTCTCTAACGCAGGCGGCGGTTGGGAATTTCCTGTTTTCTGGACCATCGCCCTACTCGTTCAAGCAGGCCTAGGCAGTGGTAGTCTGGTTTTAAACCGTCGATTCAGCTAAACCATTTCACCTATCGCAGTGCCCCAGCATGCACTGGGGTCACCTTGTAGGAGATTGAATCATGTTACCGAGCCTGTTTATTTCCCATGGATCCCCCATGCTGGCGCTGAATAAAACACCGGCCCATGCTTTTCTACGCGAATTGGGTAAGCGGCTTTCCCCCAAGGCTGTAGTCGTCGTCTCAGCACACTGGGAGAGCCTGACGCTTAAAGTCAGTACTAGTGCCAAGCCGGAGACCATTCACGATTTTGGCGGGTTCCCGCAAGCCCTCTTCGATTGCCAATATCCTGCCTCTGGCGACCCTGAGCTGGCTGAACAAGTAGCCGTACTACTGGGAGCGGAACGTGTAGAGCGCGGCCTAGATCACGGCGCCTGGGTGCCACTTTCATTGATGTTTCCAGAGGCGAATATACCGGTGGTTTCTCTTTCTCTACCCGTGCGCTGGAGTAATCAGGCGCTAGTAACCCTAGGCGAGCGCCTATCGTTACTACGGGAACAAGGAGTTTTGATTATCGGCTCAGGCAGCCTGACCCATAACCTGTATGAGACGCTACCCCAGGACAGCCCCATCCCCACCTGGGTGGATGAGTTTTCACATTGGGTGAACGAGCATATTACCGCCAACGATCGGCAAGCACTGCTCAACTGGGAGCACGCCCCAAAAGCACAGCAAAACCACCCCACCCCTGAACACTTTCAACCCCTACTGGTGGCCATGGGGGCGGGAGGCGAAGCGACACAGTTGCACCATAGCGTAGAACACGGCGTACTCACCATGGATGTTTATGCCTTTAACTGATCGATACTCCTAGGGATTCCGGCTGCGCTGTCCTGGAGGAGGTAAGATCACGCATTAACAGGGCAAACTCAAGCTGCTCGGGTTGCAGGTTGATACCTGGCACGGGGATACGCACCCGATGCCCAGAACCAGGCGCGGCGCGCTGGCTTTCGCCGCGCAGGTTCTCAATGTGCTTGAGCATGAAGCGATGATTTCCACCCGGTAGCATTAACTCCATGCTATCGCCTACCTCAAAGCGGTTTTTCACTTCTATCTCAAGCAGTTCACGGCTGGTGTCGTAAGCCAGCACATCGCCGACAAACTGTTGGTGCACGCCAATTGAGCTACCTTGCTCATAGCTCTGAAACTCATCGTGTACATGGCGCCGGTAAAAGCCTTCGGTATATCCTCGGTTCGCGAGATTCTCCAGCTCATCCATAAGGCGCATATTAAAGGGTCGCCCCGCGACAGCGTCATCAATGGCTTGGCGATACACCTGGGCCGTTCGCGCTACGTAGTAATAAGACTTAGTACGCCCTTCGATCTTTAGCGATGACACTCCCATCTCCGCCAACCGCGCCACGTGCTGAACAGCACGTAGATCTTTTGAGTTCATAATGTAGGTGCCGTGCTCATCCTCATAGACGGGCATTAACTTACCTGGGCGGGTGACATCCTCAATCAGGGCCGAAAGCTCATCCTGCTCATTAGCGGTTACCGCCACTCCCTGCTGTGCCGGTATAAGGTCACCGGTCTCATCGTGCGTCGCTGCGACAGTATTATACTTCCAGCGGCATGCGTTGGTGCAGGTACCTTGATTAGGATCACGATGATTGAAGTAACCTGATAGCAGACAGCGTCCTGAGTAAGCAATACATAGTGCCCCATGAACAAAGGTTTCAATCTCTAGGTCCGGACACTCAGCACGTATTTCGCCAATCTCTTCCAGGGAAAGTTCACGGGATAAAATAATTCGGCTAATGCCCTGGCGCTGCCAAAACTTAGCGGCCGCCCAATTGACGACATTAGATTGCACTGAAAGGTGAATTTCTTGGTCTGGCCAGCGATCACGCACCATCATGATCAAACCTGGGTCTGACATAATCAGCGCATCAGGCGCAGCATCAATCACCGGCTCCATATCACGCAGGTAGGTTTTCAGCTTACTGTTATGCGGTGCAATATTTGAAGCTACATAAAACTGCTTACCACGTGCATGGGCGTATTCGATACCACGGTGCAAATTGTCGACCTTGAAATCGTTATTACGCACACGCAGTGAATAGCGCGGCTGCCCTGCGTACACCGCATCCGCACCGTAGGCAAAGGCATAACGCATATTATTAAAGGTACCGGCAGGAGAAAGCAGTTCAGGAGCTTGCATAAAGAGTCACCGTTCTCAGGACCATGGCACGCAGGGTGCTATGATGAAAGGGCTGGATTATAGCCAGCTCCAACACCCTGTCTTGCTCAACAGTCTACTTTGCTGACCCAGGTCAAAAAGTAACGGTAATAGGCCGTTGATGACACAATGAAAACAAAGGCCTTTGGGTGCCAAAGACCTTTTAGTAGCCAAGAGACTCTTTAGTGACTAACAGAGCTTTTAGTGACTAACAGAACTTTTAGTGACAAAAACCTAGTGGTGACAAACACCTGTTAGTGAAAAGAGCGCTTTAAGCGCTTGGACGCGTTTTCAGCGTTGTGCGGCGATCATGGTAGGCAATCGCCAAACCACTGCCCATAATCAGCGCGCTACCCACCCATACCCATACATCAGGCAACTCTCCCCAGAACCACCAGCCTAGCAGTACTGCCCACAACATCGCCGTGTAATCAAACGGCGCGGCTATCGCCGCAGGTGCAAAGCGGAATGCCAGTGTAATAAAAGCCGTTGCTCCAATACCTAAAACACCCGCGGCCAAAAACCCAAGCCAATGCCCAGGCTGCGGCGTCTGCCATACCCAGGGCAAGCTAATGGCTGTGATGATAAATGGCACTAACGTCATATAGAACACCATGGCCCATAGGTGCTCCCGGGCTCCATAGCGACGTGCCGTAATCATCATTAGTGCATAGAAAAAGGCCGCCCCCAATAGCGTAAGTGTGCCTAGCTGGAACGCATCCCCACCAGGGCGTACAACAATCAGTACACCCACAAAACCTGCCAGGGAGGCAATCAATACAGGTGGGTCGATCCGCTCACCAAGCAGCGGCACCGACAGCAACGTCACAAACAGCGGTGCCACAAACGCAATGGCAGTGGCTTCCGCTAGCGGCAGCAGCGTTAGCCCCCAGACGAAACACACCATCGTGGCAGTATAAATCAGCCCCCTTAAGAGGTGCACACGGGGACGTTTGGTGCGCAACTTGCGTAGCCCTCCCGCAAAATGGGCCAACAAAGCAATGAGCGGTAATGACACGAGCGTACGGAAAAAAATAATCTGCAGCGGCGAATGCACTTCGCCAAGCCACTTTGAAACAGCATCGCCAAGCGCTAGAAACAGCACACCTAAACACATACAGAGTATGCCTTTAAACGATGTTGTCATGCTTTCCTCCTGTTGGTCTCGAAGTGGCAATACCGTTAGATATAAAAAACCCCGCCAATGAGGTGAGGCATTGGCGGGGTAAGTAAACCTGGTAGCAGTTACAAGCTTGCGTTAACTACCATACAGTCCATCCCCTGAGCCTGTAGCGTCTGGCAGGCCTGCCTGGCTCGCCCTTCATCCAGAGCCACTACCCGGGCTCGGAATACCGGCGTTTGACCTTCCAAAGTATCCACTGCTACGCGACCACCCATATTATTGGGTAACCTTTGGGCAGCTTGTTGGGCTAATTGCTCGGCATGTGCAGCCTGACTGAAAGCCCCCACTTGAATCCCCCAGTTACCACCAGGCGCTTGCGCTGAGGGGGTAGCCTGTGACGAAGCAACTATGCGTTCCCGTTCAACAACTTCCTGCAGCGGGTCTTTTTCCACGGGAGCAGCCTGGGCACGTAAAAGCTGCTGTTCGACGGCTGCCGCCGCCGTGGAGCTACCTTGAGAGATAGCAGGTGTCTGCGAAGCTGCGGTCCACGTAGCTGTTGCCCGCTCCGGTGTTGCCCGAGCAGTTGTTGCCCGAGCTGTTGCGTCCACACTGGCCATCATCGGACGGCTAGGTGTGTGCTGTTGCGGCTGAGTAGGCATCGGCTGGGCAGAGCCAGAGAACCCCATAAATTCACGCGAGAAATTAGTGCTGGCCAGCCACGTTCGCTGATCGCGCAGCGCTGCACGAGCAAAACCACGATCTAGCAGGTTCGCCATATGGGTATCACGCGATGCGCCAGTAAAGCCACCCATTACAATACTTACCAAGCGCCGATTACCATGAACGGCGGTGGTTGCCACATTGAAGCCCGAAGCACGGATAAAACCTGTTTTTAGGCCATCTGCACCGGGGTAGTTGCGTACCAAACGGTTATGGCTGGTATGGCGAGTTCCCCGATAGGTAAACTCTTGGAGGCCGAAGTAGTGGTAATACTGGGGGAAGTCCTGCATAACCCGTACTGATAACCTCAGCATATCCCGTGCTGTGGTTATCTGCTGATCATCTGGTAAACCAGAGGCATTACGAAACGTAGTAGAGTTCATGCCCAGTTCGCGTGCTTTAGCGGTCATTAAGTGGGCAAAACCCTGCTCACTACCACCTAACGCTTCAGCCACCACTACTGCAACATCGTTGGCTGAACGCACTGCCAACGCCCGAATCGCCGTATCAACGGGGATGGAACTGCCTGCAGATAGCCATAGCTTGGTCGCTGGCATAGCCGCGGCCTGTGCTGAAACAGGTAGCGCTTGATTTATACTTAGCTCGCCTTTCTCAAGCGCTTCAAAGGTAAGATAAAGTGTCATCATCTTAGTAAGCGATGCCGGATAACGTGGCTCATCCGCATTTTCTGCGTATAGCACTTCACCGTTTTCCAGATCAACGACAATGCCAGCATAGCGCGGATTGGCCTGGGCCTGGCTGACAGTTCCCAGCACTAATAAAGAAAGCGTAAGCGGCAGCCACCAACGCGCTATTGCTCTTGCATACATTCCCGTTGTGGCCATACATGCCCCCGCTCAATCAACGTATGTTAAATACTCAATGATAGCCAGTTCGCCAGAAATAACCGTACCAGACTAGCACGGTTGCTTAGCAAAATACTGTCTGCTAAAGAGTATATAGGTTAAGAACAAACAGATAGACATAAAAAAACCGACCCCGCAGGGTCGGTTTTCATTTTTCTTGAAGAAGAGCGCAGGATATTACTCTGCAACCGCTTCTTCTTCAGCAACCGGGCGGTCAACTAGCTCAACGTACGCCATAGGTGCGTTGTCGCCGGTGCGGAAACCGCACTTGAGAATACGGATGTAACCACCCGGACGCTCGGCGTAACGCGGACCCAGCTCGTTGAACAGTTTGCCGACGGCTTCTTTAGAGCGCGTACGAGCAAATGCCAGACGGCGGTTTGCAACGCTATCCTGCTTGGCTAAGGTGATCAGCGGCTCGATAACGCGACGCAGTTCCTTGGCCTTAGGCAGGGTTGTCTTGATGACTTCATGTTCGACCAGCGAGACAGACATGTTCTTAAACATGGCCTGACGATGCGAGCTGGTACGATTCAGATGACGACCACTCTTACGATGACGCATGGTTGTAATTCCTTACCAAACTGGGACTCAAGTCGACGCTTACGCGGAGGCTTTGTCGTCCTTCAGGCTAGCGGGTGGCCAATTTTCCAACCGCATACCGAGGGACAGGCCGCGCGCCGCCAATACATCTTTGATTTCATTCAAAGACTTTTTACCGAGGTTCGGAGTCTTCAACAGCTCAACTTCTGTGCGCTGAATCAGATCACCGATGTAATAAATATTCTCGGCTTTTAGGCAGTTAGCGCTACGAACGGTCAACTCAAGATCGTCTACGGGGCGCAATAGGATAGGATCAACATGATCCTCTTCCTCTTCGACTTCCTGCTCTTTGTCAGCTTCCAGGTCGACGAAGGCGGCCAGCTGCTCTTGCAGAATGGTCGCACTGCGACGGATAGCCTCTTCCGGATCCAGAGTACCGTCGGTTTCCAGGTCGATAATCAATTTATCGAGATCGGTGCGCTGCTCAACACGAGCGGCCTCAACCGAGTAGGAAACGCGGCGGACAGGGCTGAAGGTAGCATCCAGCTGCAGGCGGCCAATTGCACGCGTCTCTTCATCAGAGCCACGGGCGTCAGCCGGTTCGTAACCACGACCCAGCGCGACCTTAAGCTGAATTTTCAGCTCGGCACCTTCATTGACATGCGCAATGATGTGGTCCGGGTTGACGATTTCGACGCTATGATCAAGCGCAATGTCGCCAGCGGTGACGACGGCTGGGCCCTGCTTGTTCAGCGAGAGCACCGCCTCATCGCGGCTGTGCATCTTGATCGCAACATCTTTCAAGTTCAGGAGGATTTCGATGACATCTTCCTGCACCCCTTCGAGCGCACTATATTCGTGCTCTACACCGGCAATTTCAGCCTCTACCACGGCAGCGCCGGGCATGGACGAAAGCAGAATGCGACGGAGTGCATTCCCCAGGGTGTGACCAAAGCCGCGCTCGAACGGTTCGAGAACGATTTTGGCATGATGTGCGCTGATTTCTTCGACCTTGATGTCGCGAGGGCGAAGAAACTCTGTCACTGAACGCTGCATATGAACACCTTTCTTCAGGCTGCCAAACGGATACTGAGTACTCTAAAGCACAATACTCAAGAGCATCTGGGCGGTTAGCTTTGCTATCCCGCCCAGGCCTCAAGAAGCAGAAATATGAAACAAACTGCTTACTTGGAGTACAGCTCGACGATCAGGTTTTCGTTGATGTCGGCAGTCAGGTCACCGCGTTCAGGCAGAGCCTTGAAAGTGCCTTCCATCTTCTTGGCGTCGATTTCGATCCAAGCGATGTCGCCACGGTTGGCCGCAATGGTCAACGCGTTTTGAATACGGGCTTGGTTTTTCGCCTTCTCGCGAATGGATACAACGTCACCCGGCTTCACTTGGTAGGAAGCTACGTTAACGGTGCGGCCGTTCACGGAAATCGCCTTGTGGCTGACCAGCTGACGCGCTTCAGAGCGAGTCGAGCCGAAGCCCATGCGGTAGACGACGTTATCCAGTCGGGATTCGAGCAACTGCAGCAATACTTCACCAGTCGCACCTTTCAGGCGAGCGGCTTCTTTGTAGTAGTTGCGGAACTGCTTTTCGAGTACGCCATACATACGACGTACTTTCTGCTTCTCGCGAAGCTGCAAGCCGTAGTCGGAAAGACGCTGACGACGCTGGCCGTGTACACCCGGGATTTGCTCGGATTTACACTTTTTCTCGAAGGGAGTCACACCGCTCTTCAAAAAGAGGTCTGTGCCTTCACGACGAGACAGTTTGCACTTCGGTCCAATATAACGAGCCATGAATCTGTCTCCTTAAACGCGGCGTTTCTTAGGCGGACGGCAGCCATTATGGGGAATGGGCGTCGCGTCTGTGATGCTTTGCACGCGGAAGCCGGCGGCGTTCAGTGCACGCACGGCGGATTCACGGCCGGGACCGGGGCCCTTGACCAGCACGTCTACGTTTTTCACACCATACTCGGCTGCAGCAGTTGCTGCACGCTCACTTGCCACTTGAGCAGCGAACGGGGTGCTCTTGCGAGAACCACGAAAACCCGAACCACCGGCTGTCGCCCAAGAAAGAGCGTTGCCCTGGCGGTCTGTGATCGTCACGATCGTGTTGTTAAAAGAGGCATGGATGTGCGCTACGGCGTCCACTACCTGCTTTTTAACCTTTTTACGGTTACTACGCGGGTTAGCCATGTTGATGTCTATTCCTGTCTTTACGCCAGAACGTGCGTGTTATTTGCGGATCGGCTTACGCGGGCCCTTACGGGTACGCGCGTTAGTCTTAGTCCGCTGACCACGCAGCGGAAGACTACGACGATGACGCAGACCACGGTAGCAGCCTAAGTCCATGAGACGCTTAATGTTAAGCGTGACATCACGACGAAGGTCGCCTTCTACGGTGTACTTACCAACTTCAGAACGCAGGGTATCCAGCTCATCGCTAGACAGATCCTGGATCTTGGTAGTCGGCGCGATACCGGCAGCAGCACATAGGTGCTGAGCGCGAGTACGGCCAATCCCGAAGATATAGGTCAGCGAGATCGCCGCATGCTTGTTGTCCGGGATATTGACGCCTGCAATACGGGCCATCAGCTTACTCCGAAATTTGAGCGGCTTGCTCGTTTATTCATCTACAAAAGGCGCAACAGCATACCCCTTTATAAGCCCTAAGGCAAGGGGTATGCCAGCACCCGCTAAAAACAACCCAGAGGAATTAACCCTGGCGCTGTTTGTGCCGTGGCTCGCTGCAGATGACGCGGACAGCGCCATTGCGACGAATGATCTTGCAGTTACGGCACATCTTCTTTACGGAAGCTCGAACTTTCATCGTTCTTTCTCCAAAAACGGCTCGCGGCGCGCCAATAAATTGGGCAGCGCCTTAGCGCATAATGCCGCCGCTACCGTAGCCTTTCAGGTTGGACTTCTTCATCACTGAGTCATACTGATGCGACATGAGATGCGACTGCACCTGAGCCATGAAGTCCATGATGACCACTACCACGATCAGAAGCGACGTACCGCCAAAGAAGAACGGAACGTTCCATGCAACGATCAGGAACTGGGGCATCAGGGAAACCGCAGTGATATACAAGGCACCGAACAGGGTCAGACGTGTCATAACCTTGTCGATATAGCGAGCGGTCTGCTCGCCGGGGCGAATGCCCGGCAGGAAAGCGCCTGACTTTTTAAGATTGTCAGCCACATCCTTGGGGTTGAAGACCAGCGCTGTGTAAAAGAAGCAGAAGAATACCACCGCCGCGCCAAAAAGCAAGATGTAAAGCGGTTGACCTGGGCCTAATGCCTGAGATGCACGCTGCAACCACTCCATACCTTCACCGGCACCCACCCACTGACCAATAGAGGCCGGAAAGAGTAGAATACTGGAGGCAAAGATCGCCGGAATAACGCCGGCCATATTAACCTTCAAAGGCAGGTAGCTACTTTGCCCTGCATACATCTTATTGCCCACTTGGCGCCGAGGATAGTTCACTTTGAGGCGGCGTTGGCCACGCTCAATGAAGACTACAAAGGCGACAGTCGCAATACCTAACACTGACAGCGCTAACAGCGGAAGAACATTCCAGGCCCCTTCGTTACGAGCAAGCTCAAACGCTTGCCCCACGGCACTGGGCAGCCCAGCGACGATCCCCGCGAAGATTAGCAACGAAATACCATTGCCAATGCCCTTCTCGGTGATCTGCTCACCTAGCCACATCATAAACACCGCACCAGACACAAAGGTGATGATAGCGGTGAAATAGAAGCTGAAGTCAGCGCTGTACGCGATGCCTTGGCTAGCCAGACCGACGGACATGCCGGTAGCCTGGACAAACGCCAGTAACACCGTGCCGTAGCGGGTGTACTGGCTGATCTTGCGGCGGCCGGCCTCGCCCTCTTTCTTGAGCTGTTCAAGATGAGGGGAGACCGCAGTCATGAGCTGCATGATAATCGACGCCGAAATATAGGGCATGATACCCAGGGCGAGGACACTCATACGCTCCAGGGCGCCACCCGAGAACATGTTAAACATGCCCAGGATGGTGCCCTGTTGCTCCCTAAACAAGGCAGCAAGCTGGTCAGGATTGATACCGGGAACGGGAATGTGGGCACCAATACGGTACACCACGATGGCGAGGAGCACGAAGCGCAAACGCGCCCACAGTTCACTCAGACCGCTGCCCATCGCCGGCATATTTCCTGACTTGGCCATTTAGTCCTCTACCTTGCCGCCGGCGGCTTCGATCGCTTCACGGGCACCTTTGGTGACCTTGATTCCACGAACGGTAACCGCCTTGTTCAGTTCGCCAGAAAGGATGATCTTCGCGTGAAGCGTTGCATCCTTCAGCACGTTGGCTTGCTTCAAGGTTTCCATAGTGACTTCGTCACCGGCAACTTTAGCAAGCTCGGCCAGACGTACTTCTTCAGATACCAGCGATTTAGCGGACGTAAAGCCGAATTTCGGCAAACGGCGCTGCAGCGGCATCTGACCGCCTTCGAAACCAGGCTTGACGCTGCCGCCACTGCGTGATTTCTGACCTTTGTGACCACGGCCACCGGTCTTACCAAGACCGGAGCCGATACCACGACCAACGCGCTTTTCAGCGTGCTTGGAGCCCGGTGCCGGGCTCAGGGTATTGAGTTTCATGGATTACTCTCCCTCAACGCGCACAAGGTAATTTACCTTGTGGATCATGCCGCGTACGGCAGGGGTGTCTTCCAGTTCAACCGTATGACCGATGCGACGCAGACCCAGGCCTTTCATAGTAGCCTTGTGCTTGGGCAAAACGCCGATGGTGCTGCGGATCTGGGTAACCTTGATCGTTGCTGCCATGGTGCCTTACCCCGTGATCGCTTCGACAGACAGACCGCGCTTAGCGGCGATGTCTTCCGGTGCTTGCATGGCAGAGAGACCTTTAACAGTCGCTCGAACCACGTTAACCGGGTTGGTGGAACCGTAGCACTTGGCCAGTACATCGTGGACACCAGCAAGCTCTAGTACAGAGCGCATAGCACCACCAGCGATGATTCCGGTACCCTCGGAAGCCGGCTGCATGTAGACCTTAGAAGCACCATGACGTGCTTTCACCGGATACTGCAGCGTATGGCCAGCAAGGTTCACCTTGACCATGTTGCGACGAGCTTGGTCCATCGCTTTTTGAATCGCGACAGGCACTTCACGCGCCTTGCCACGACCAAAACCGACACGACCTTTACCATCACCAACGACGGTCAGCGCGGTGAAGCCGAAAATACGACCACCTTTGACCACCTTGGCGACGCGGTTAACCTGCACTAACTTCTCTTGCAGATCACCGCTTTGCTGTTCGTTCTTCGCCATCGTAAAACCCTTTAGAATTCCAGGCCGCCTTCACGAGCGGCGTCGGCCAGAGCCTTGACGCGACCGTGATACTTAAAGCCAGCACGGTCGAAGGCCACCTGGGTGATGCCTGCTTCTTTAGCGCGCTCAGCAATCAGAGCACCGACCTTAGAGGCCGCGTCTGAGTTACCGGTCGCACCCTCGCGCAGTGCTTTGTCCAGCGTGGAAGCGCTGGCCAACACTTTGCCACCATCCGGCGAGATAATCTGCGCATAGATGTGACGCGGGGTACGGTTGACGCACAGGCGATACACGCCCAGCTCGCGGATCTTGGCGCGAGCGCGGCGGGCACGACGGAGACGAGATTCTTTCTTCGCGTTCATAACCCTGCCTTACTTCTTCTTGGCTTCTTTGCGACGCACCTGCTCGTCGGCGTACCGAACACCCTTGCCTTTGTACGGCTCAGGCGGACGGAAGGCGCGGATTTCCGCGGCGCACTGGCCGAGCATCTGCTTGTCCGCGCTTTTCAGCACGATCACGGTGTTTTTCGGCGTTTCCGCTGATACACCCTTAGGCAGTTCATAGTCGACCGGGTGCGAGAAGCCCAGTGAAAGATTGAGCGTCTGGCCCTTTGCTTGGGCACGATAACCGACGCCTACAATTTCGAGAGTTTTTGTGAAACCCTCGGATACGCCCGTTACCAGGTTCTGAACCAAGGCGCGGGTAGTACCGGCCATTGCCCAGCTCTTGGCAGACTCACTCGGGGCGAAGGTCAGCTGACCATCTTCTTGACCAATCACCACATCTTGGTGAATGGCGAGAGACAGTGTGCCCTGGCCGCCTTTGGCGGTCAGCTGGCCAGCGTCGATTTTGATCTCGACACCAGCAGGCACTTTAACCGGATATTTCGCTATGCGGGACATTCCAGCCTCCTAGAATACGGTGCAGATGACTTCGCCACCGACGCCTGCTTGGCGCGCGGCACGATCGGTCATGACACCATTAGAGGTGGTGACAATCGCGATACCCAGACCATCGGCGACCTTGGGCAGGTTGTCCTTGCCCATGTAACGACGCAGAGACGGCTTGGAAACCCGCTGAATGTGCTCAATAACCGGCTTACCCTCAAAGTACTTGAGAGTAACGGTCAGCTCGGGTTTAACGCCTTCAGCCACCGTAAAGTCGGTAATGTAGCCTTCTTCCTTTAGCACTCGGGCCACTTCAACTTTCAGCTTGGAGGACGGCATAGTTGCCGTCTCCTTGGTGGCCATCTGCGCATTGCGGATACGGGTAAACATATCCGCCAGAGTGTCTTGCATGCTCATTTAATGTGCGCTCCTGATGATTCTACGTGGCGTTACCAGCTGGACTTTTTAAGGCCAGGAACGTCGCCACGCATGGCGGCTTCACGCAGCTTGTTACGGCCGAGGCCGAACTTGTTGTAAAAACCGTGCGGACGGCCAGTCACGCGGCAGCGGTTACGCTGACGCACCGGACTTGAGTCGCGCGGCAGTTGCTGCAGCTTCAGCGTCGCCTCGAAGCGGTCTTCTTCAGTCGTGTTAACGTCTGAGATGATCTTCTTGAGCTCAGCGCGCTTGGTGGCATACTTCGCCACCAATTGTGTACGCTTAAGCTCACGCTCTATCATACTTTTCTTAGCCATGATCCAACCCTTATTTCTTGAACGGGAAGTTCAGTGCCGCTAATAGCGCACGACCTTCCTCGTCGGTGTTGGCGGTAGTAGTGATAGTGACGTCCAGCCCCCGGATACGATCGATTTTATCATACTCGATCTCTGGGAAGATGATCTGCTCACGCACACCCATTGAATAATTGCCGCGACCGTCAAAAGACTTCGGGTTAAGACCACGGAAGTCACGCACGCGGGGAATCGCAATGTTCACCAGACGGTCCAGGAAGTCCCACATACGCGCTGAGCGCAGTGTTACTTTGACACCGATCGGCCAACCTTCGCGTACCTTGAAGCCCGCGATGGACTTGCGTGCCTTGGTCACCAGCGGCTTCTGACCGGAAAGCTTCTCCAGGTCGCCGATGGCGTTGTCAATCAACTTTTTATCGTTGACTGCTTCGCCGATACCCATGTTCAGGGTCACTTTCGTGATCCGGGGTACCTGCATTACGTTGGCGTAGCTAAACTGCTCTTTAAGCTGAGCTACAACCTCGTTTTGATAACGTTCTTTCAAGTTCGCCATTTTGCTACCCGACTCGCGTTAGGCGTCGATCTGCGTCTGCGTCGACTTGTAGATACGTACCTTGGTACCGTCTTCCTTAACTTGGAAGCCGACGCGATCCGCCTTACCGGTCTCCGAATTGAAGATGGCTACGTTGGACGCGTGAATCGGAGCCTCACGCTCGACGATACCGCCCTGATTACCCGCCATGGGATTAGGCTTGGTGTGACGTTTAATCATATTCACACCGGACACCACGAAGCGGTTTTCTAATACCCGCTTAACGGTGCCACGTTTGCCTTTATCCTTCCCGGCGATGACGATGACTTCATCGTCACGTTTGATCTTTTGCATATCCGCCTCGCTCCTTACAGCACTTCAGGCGCTAGGGAAATGATCTTCATGAACTTTTCATTACGAAGTTCACGAGTTACCGGCCCGAAGATACGCGTGCCGATCGGCTGTTCGTTGGTGTTATTCAACAAAACTGCCGCATTTCCATCGAAACGGATCAGCGAACCGTCACTACGACGGACGCCACTACGGGTGCGAACTACTACCGCTTTCAGCACTTGGCCTTTTTTGACCTTGCCGCGCGGAATAGCTTCCTTCACCGTTACCTTAATGACGTCACCAACGCGGGCGTAGCGACGGTGTGAACCGCCTAACACCTTGATGCATTGCACCCGGCGCGCTCCGCTGTTGTCGGCGACATCCAGCATTGTCTGAGTCTGAATCATCGGTTTTCTCCAAACCTAATCTGACTGCACTGGTAGAACAGACGCAGGGGTTAACCTTTGGCCTGCTCAACCACCTCGACCAGCGTCCAAGCTTTCTTCTTGGAAAGCGGACGGCACTCCTGAATGGAAACCGTATCGCCTGCCTTAGCTTGGTTCGCCTCATCATGGGCGTGCAGCTTGGTGGAGCGCTTAACGTATTTTCCGTAGATCGGGTGACGCTCACGGCGCTCGATCATAACGACGATGGATTTATCCATCTTGTCGCTCACCACCTTGCCGGTGAGCGTACGTGCTTTCTTTTCTTCGGCCATCTCAATCACCTGCCTTCTCGTTGAGCATAGTCTTCACGCGGGCGATATCCCGACGGACCTGCTTGAGCAGATGAGTCTGGCTCAGTTGGCCAGTGGCCTTCTGCATGCGCAGGTTGAACTGCTCGCGGAGGAGCTCGAGGAGTTGCTCTTGAAGCTCTCCTACGGACTTTTCACGAATTTCCTGGGCTTTCATCACATCACCGTCCGTTTCGCAAAGGTGGTGGACAGGGGCATCTTCTGGGCGGCCAGTTCAAATGCTTCACGGGCCAGCTCTTCGGATACACCTTCAATTTCATACAGGACCCGACCCGGCTGGATCTGGGCTACCCAGTACTCAACTGAACCTTTACCCTTACCCATACGAACTTCGAGCGGTTTCTTGGAGATCGGCTTATCAGGGAAAACGCGGATCCAGATCTTACCGCCACGCTTAACGTGACGTGTGATCGCACGACGGCCTGCTTCGATCTGGCGCGCAGTGATGCGGCCACGACCGGTTGCTTTGAGACCGTACTCCCCGAAGCTGATCTTGCTTCCGCGATGCGCCAGGCCACGGTTGCGGCCTTTCATCATCTTACGGAATTTCATACGCTTGGGCTGTAACATCGACTCGCTCTCCCCTTACCTGGAACCTTTCTTCTTGGGCGCGTTGCCGGCAGGCTGTTGTTGCTTAGCCTTGGCACGTACTTCCTCGATACCACCGAGGATTTCGCCCTTGAAGATCCACACTTTGACGCCGATGACGCCGTAGGTGGTGTGAGCTTCGTAAGTGGCGTAGTCGATGTCCGCACGCAGAGTGTGCAGCGGAACGCGACCTTCGCGGTACCATTCGGTACGTGCGATTTCGGCGCCACCCAGACGACCTGACAGCTGAATCTTGATGCCGCCAGCGCCAAGACGCATTGCGTTCTGTACCGCGCGCTTCATAGCACGACGGAACATAACGCGACGCTCAAGCTGACCCGCTACGTTAGCAGCGACTAGCTTGGCATCCAGCTCCGGCTTGCGAACTTCTTCAATGTTCACATGCACGGGAACACCCATCATCTCGGTGAGATCGCGACGCAGACGGTCGACATCTTCACCTTTCTTACCAATCACAATACCCGGACGGGCAGTGTGGATGGTGATGCGGGCATTGTTCGCCGGACGCTCGATGTGAATGCGGCTCACGGAGGCGTTTTTCAGACGCTCTTCCAGGAAACTGCGCACTTCGAGATCGTTATTGAGCTTATCGGCATATGCGCCGCGCTCGGCATACCAGACAGAAGCATGGTCTTTGACGATGCCCAGTCGAATGCCTGTTGGATTGACTTTCTGACCCATCTGGTCGACTCCTACTTCTCGGCTACCTTGACGGTGATGTGGCAGGTGCGCTTCAAGATACGATCCGCACGCCCTTTGGCACGCGGCTTGATACGCTTGAGCGTCATGCCCTCATCGACGCAGATGGTCGAGACACGCAGCTCGTCAATATCCATGCCGTTATTTTCTTCCGCGTTTGCAATGGCGGACTGCAGCACTTTCTTAACCAGCTTGGCAGCCTTCTTCGGTGAGAAGGTCAGCAGGTCGAGTGCCTCGGCGACCGGTTTACCGCGCACCTGGTCAGCCACCAAACGGGCCTTCTGGGCGGATAAACGAGCGCCACGCAGCTTAGCTGTGACTTCCATCTCTCAATCCTCTCTGGCTTACCGTTTGGCTTTCTTGTCCGCCGCATGCCCGCGATAAGTGCGAGTAGCAGCGAATTCGCCCAGCTTGTGACCAACCATTTCCTCGGAGACATGCACCGGGACGTGTTGGCGACCGTTATGGACAGCGATTGTGAGGCCTACCATGTTTGGCAGGATCATCGAACGACGCGACCAAGTCTTGATCGGTTTGCGATCGTTCTTCTCCACTGCAGCCTCTACCTTCTTCAAAAGATGAAGGTCAATGAAGGGACCTTTCTTTAGTGAACGTGGCACAGCCGTTACCCCTTAATGTCTTGGCAATTTAGATCAACGCGTCTTATTACGACGACGAATGATCAGCTTGTCGGTGCGCTTATTCTTACGCGTCTTGTGACCCTTAGTCGGCACACCCCATGGGGATACCGGGTGACGGCCACCACTGGTGCGGCCTTCGCCACCACCGTGCGGGTGATCCACCGGGTTCATCGCGACACCGCGAACAGTCGGACGCACGCCTCTCCAGCGCTTCGCACCGGCCTTGCCAAGTTGACGCAGGCTGTGCTCGGAGTTGCTCACTTCACCCAAGGTCGCGCGGCACTCAGCCAGGACTTTACGCATTTCACCAGAGCGAAGACGTAAAGTGGCGTAGTTACCATCACGAGCGACCAACTGGGCGCTAGTACCGGCACTGCGAGCAATCTGCGCGCCTTTACCCGGCTTCAGTTCGATACCGTGAACGGTAGAACCAAGCGGAATATTGCGCAGCGGCAAGGCATTGCCTTTCTTGATGGGCGCGTTAACACCAGATTCCAGCACGTCACCCGCGCTGACACCTTTCGGTGCAATGATGTAACGACGCTCGCCATCAGCGTATTTCAGCAGCGCAATGTGCGCACTGCGGTTCGGGTCGTGCTCCAGACGCTCAACAGTGGCAGGAATGCCATCTTTGGTGCGTTTGAAGTCGATCAACCGATAGTGGTGACGGTGACCACCGCCCACGTGACGGGTGGTGATGCGACCGTTGTTATTACGGCCACCGGACTTGGACTGCTTTTCCAAAAGCGGTGCATAAGCACGGCCCTTGTACAGTTCCTCACCAACGATCTTGACGACGTGGCGACGACCGGCGGATGTGGGTTTGGTCTTGACGATTGCCATTATCCGTACTCCTGCCCTTATTCGGCGCCAGAGAAGTCTTCGAGCGTTTCACCCGCAGCCAGGGTCACATACGCTTTGCGATAACCCTTACGCAGGCCAACGCCGTGAGCAGTACGCTTTGTTTTACCCTTCATGTTCAATACTTGAACACTGCCGACCTTCTTGCCGAATAGTGCTTCAACGGCTTTCTTGATCTCGGGCTTGGTAGCATCGCTTGCCACCTTGAAAACGTACTGGTTGCGCTCAGCAGCCATCGCGGCCTTTTCGGTCACGTGCGGTCCAAGCAGAACCTTGAATACGCGTTCCTGGTTCATGCCAGCTTCTCCTCGAATTTACGCAGGGCGGAGACGGTAACCAGGACCTTATCAAAGGCTACCAGGCTTACCGGATCAGCTGCCGCGACATCCACCACATCAACGTGGGGAAGGTTGCGTGCGGCCAGATAGAGCTTTTCGTCAACTTCTTCAGTGACAATCAACACTTTTTCAAGGTTGAGCTCTTTCAGCTTGGCAGCTACCTGCTTGGTCTTCGGCGCTTCAACGCTGAACTCTTCAATCGCGATCAGACGCTCTTGACGTACCAGCTCAGACAGGATGGAACGCATCGCCGAACGGTACATTTTGCGGTTAACTTTTTGCGAGTGGTCCTGAGGACGCGCTGCAAAAGTTACGCCGCCGCTGCGCCATAACGGAGAGCGGATAGTACCAGCACGTGCACGACCGGTACCCTTCTGACGCCACGGTTTCTTACCACCACCGCGCACGTCGGAACGGCTCTTTTGAGCGCGAGTGCCTTGGCGACCACCAGCCAGATAGGCGGTGACAACCTGATGGACCAGCGCTTCGTTGAATTCTTTGCCAAAAGTGGCGTCGGCTACTTCAACGGTACCCGCGCCTGCAGCAAGATTCAGATTCATTGGTAATTATCCCCTTCAGCCAGCTTTCACGGCGCTGCGAACGATAACGTCACTACCGGGAGCGCCCGGAACAGCACCTTTGATCAGCAGCAGGTTACGCTCGGCGTCGACACGGACGATCTCAAGGCTCTGTACGGTGCAACGGGCATTACCCATTTGACCGGCCATTTTTTTGCCTTTAAATACACGACCCGGGGTCTGACACATGCCGATAGAACCCGGCGCACGATGCGACAGGGAGTTACCATGCGTGTTGTCTTGGGTACGGAAATTCCAGCGCTTAACAGCACCCTGGAAGCCTTTACCCTTAGAGGTGCCGGTCACGTCGATTATTTGACCAGCTTCGAAGAGGGATACGGTGAGTTCGCCACCCACTTCTGGAGCTTCTTCGCCTTCTGAAAGACGGAATTCCATTAGTGAACGACCAGCCTCAACACCCGCCTTGGCAAACTGACCAGCTTGCGCTTTGGTGAGGTGTTTGGCTTTACGAGAACCTGTGGTGACCTGAACCGCTGCGTAACCGTCAGACTCAAGAGTCTTAACGCGCGTTACACGGTTAGGATCAACTTCAATAACGGTCACGGGCACAGAAGCGCCATCTTCGGTAAAGACGCGGGTCATCCCGGCCTTTTTACCGACTAAACCGATAGTCATACTCAGTCTCCTATAGTGTACGGGGCTATCACCCGCTATGGCTGCCCTTTCCAGAGCATTCCACTAGCACATTGTGTGGCGCCTCACGGCGCGGCGGCTGCTGCTCACTCTAAAAAATTAATGAGCGCTGGGCCGCAAAGTGACTAGTGTAATTAGTCGAGCTTGATTTGCACGTCTACGCCAGCGGCGAGATCGAGCTTCATCAGCGCATCAACAGTTTTTTCAGTCGGCTCAACAATGTCGAGCACACGCTTGTGAGTACGAATCTCATACTGATCGCGCGCATCTTTGTTGACGTGCGGTGAAATCAGAATGGTATAGCGCTCGCGGTTGGTCGGCAGCGGAATCGGCCCACGAACCTGAGCACCAGTACGCTTAGCGGTTTCAACGATCTCCGCTGTGGACTGATCGATCAGGCGATGGTCGAACGCTTTCAACCGAATGCGAATCTTTTGGTTCTGCATTTGCCCTAAACTCCAATGGATGTCGATGGCGCGAGCCATCTACCCACGCATTCAAAGGATGCGCATTATAGGCACGCCATCAGCCCATGTCAAACATTTGCTGATGGTGCGCAGAAAAGGGGGCTCGCAAGAGCCCCCTTGATCAGTCAAGTAAACAGCTTACTTAACGATCTTGGCCACAACGCCAGCACCAACGGTACGACCACCTTCGCGAATTGCGAAGCGCAGACCGTCGTCCATAGCGATCGGAGCGATCAGAGTAACAACCAACTTAACGTTATCACCCGGCATTACCATTTCAACACCTTCCGGCAGTTCACAAGTACCAGTTACGTCAGTGGTACGGAAGTAGAACTGAGGACGGTAGCCCTTGAAGAAAGGCGTGTGACGACCACCCTCTTCTTTGGACAGTACGTATACTTCAGCTTCGAAAACGGTGTGCGGGTTGATAGAACCCGGCTTGGCCAGAACCTGGCCACGCTCAACGTCATCACGCTTAGTACCACGCAACAGGGCGCCAACGTTCTCACCTGCACGACCTTCGTCGAGCAGCTTACGGAACATTTCAACACCAGTAACGATGGTCTTAGTGGTGTCGCGGATACCCACGATTTCCACTTCTTCACCAGCTTTAACGATACCGCGCTCTACACGACCGGTAACAACAGTACCACGGCCAGAGATAGAGAATACGTCTTCGATCGGCATCAGGAACGGCTGGTCGATAGCACGCTCCGGCTCAGGAATGTACTCATCCAGAGCCTTGATCAGATTAGTAACGGCGGTAGTACCCATGCCGTTCTCATCTTCGCCGTTCAGAGCCATCAGCGCAGAACCGATGATGATCGGAGTGTCGTCACCCGGGAAGTCGTACTCGTCGAGGAGTTCGCGAACTTCCATTTCGACCAGCTCAAGCAGCTCTTCGTCATCGACCATGTCCGCTTTGTTCAGGAACACAACGATGTACGGTACGCCAACCTGACGAGACAGCAGGATGTGCTCGCGAGTCTGCGGCATAGGGCCGTCAGCGGCAGAACATACCAGGATCGCGCCGTCCATCTGCGCAGCACCGGTGATCATGTTCTTGACGTAGTCAGCGTGCCCCGGGCAGTCAACGTGCGCGTAGTGACGCTCTTCTGACTGGTACTCAACGTGAGATGTAGCGATAGTGATACCGCGCTCACGCTCTTCAGGAGCGTTATCGATGGTATCAAATGCACGCCAGTCACCGCCGAAAACCTCAGCAGACACACGGGTCAGAGCCGCTGTCAGAGTCGTTTTACCGTGGTCGACGTGACCGATGGTGCCGACGTTGACGTGCGGTTTGGAACGTTCGAATTTTTCCTTAGCCACTGCTATAACCTCTTTACGTTAGCTAACGGTTAACCGTTTTGATTGATGACGGCTTCAACGACGCTGGAGGGCGCCTCCTCGTACTTCGCGAACTCCATAGAGTAGCTCGCACGGCCCTGGGTTTGTGAGCGCAGATCGGTTGCGTAACCGAACATCTCACCCAGTGGCACCGTTGCACGAATGACTTTACCAGAAGAGGAGTCATCCATGCCCTGCACCAAGCCGCGACGACGGTTCAGGTCGCCCATGACGTCACCCATAAAGTCTTCGGGGGTCACGACTTCGACCTTCATCACCGGCTCCAGCAGCACGGCCTTGGCCTTCCTGGCACCTTCTTTAACTGCCATAGAAGAAGCAATCTTAAACGCAGTCTCGTTGGAGTCCACGTCGTGGAAGGAGCCATCAAACAGCGTCACTTTAACGTCGATCATCGGGTAGCCCGCAATGACACCGTTTTTCAGCTGCTCAAAAGCACCCTTCTCAACCGCAGGTACGTATTCCTTAGGAACCGTGCCACCTACGATTTCAGAGTTGAATTTGAAGAAGATCTCTCCTTCGCCTTCACCCTTCTCTTCTGCAGTTAGCGGCTCAATACGCAGCCAGACGTGACCATACTGACCACGACCACCAGACTGACGTACGAACTTGCCTTCTTGCTCGACCTTGCCGCGAATAGTTTCGCGATAGGCAACCTGCGGCTTACCGATATTAGCTTCAACCTTGAACTCGCGACGCATACGGTCAACGATGATATCCAAGTGAAGCTCACCCATACCAGAGATAATGGTCTGGCCGGTTTCTTCGTCGGTCTTAACCTGGAAGGAGGGATCTTCCTGGGCAAGCTTACCCAGTGCAACACCCATTTTCTCCTGGTCAGCTTTAGACTTCGGCTCAACCGCAACAGAGATAACCGGATCCGGGAATTCCATGCGCTCGAGAACAATCTTGTTGTCGATATCGCACAGGGTATCACCAGTGGTGACATCCTTCAGACCGATACAGGCAGCAATGTCGCCAGCCAAGACTTCTTTGATCTCTTCGCGGGAGTTGGCGTGCATCTGAACAATACGACCAACACGCTCTTTCTTCTGCTTAACGGAGTTATACACGCCGTCACCAGATTTTAGAACGCCCGAATAGACGCGAATAAAGGTCAGCGTACCAACGAAGGGGTCGGTGGCGATTTTAAACGCCAGAGCCGCAAACGGAGCGCTGTCGTCAGCCTCACGAGTAGCGATGGTGCCGTCTTTATCGTCCAGCTCACCCTCGATCGCCTTAACTTCAGTCGGCGAAGGCATGTATTCAATAACGCCATCCAATACTGCCTGCACACCCTTGTTCTTAAACGCAGAACCACAGGTGACCAGAACAATATCGTTAGCCAAGGTGCGCGCACGCAGACCAGCCTTGATTTCCTCGACGGTCAGCTCACCACCTTCGAGATACTTCTCCATCAGCTCATCAGAGCCTTCGGCAGCCGCTTCAACCATTTGCTCACGATATTTCTCAGCTGTTTCTTGTAACTCAGCCGGAATATCAACGAGTTCAAAATTCATACCCAGACTCGCCTCATCCCACAGGATAGCCTTCATCTGGATCAGGTCGATAACGCCTTTGAAATCTTCCTCTGTGCCCCAGTTAATCTGGATCGGCACAGCGTTAGCGCCTAAGCGCTCTTTCAACTGCTCAACAACCATAAAGAAGTCAGCGCCGGTACGGTCCATCTTATTGACGAACACCATACGCGGAACTTCATACTTATCAGCCTGACGCCAAACGGTCTCGGTCTGCGGCTGAACGCCGGAAGAGCCACACAGTACAACGACCGCGCCATCAAGAACACGCAGAGAACGCTCAACTTCGATGGTGAAGTCAACGTGCCCAGGCGTATCAATGATATTGATGCGGTGCTCGTCAAACTGCTTGTCCATACCTTGCCAGAAGGTGGTAACAGCAGCAGAGGTGATTGTAATACCACGCTCCTGCTCCTGCTCCATCCAGTCTGTTGTCGAAGCACCCTCATGGGTTTCGCCCAACTTATGGGATAGGCCGGTATAGAAAAGTACGCGTTCAGTTGTCGTGGTTTTACCCGCGTCAACGTGAGCGACGATACCGATATTGCGATAACGCTTAAGTGGAGTCTTGCGTGCCACGGTGTAACTCCCGTTTGTTGGCGATGCTCGTTAATTTAGCGGCGCATGCAGGCGAGGCTTATGCGACCGCCGCCACCCACAAAGGATAGCGGCTAGGTATTGCAACCAAGCATTGCGAATACGTTAAGTATTACAAATACGTGTTGCAACAACGCGTCTCAGCAAACACTTCGCCATGCTGAACAACGTGCATATAAAAACCATAAAGCCGTACTTAAAAACGCCGTACTCAAAAACGTCGATCTTAGAAACGCCGCTTTTAGAAACGTCGATCTTAGAAACGGTAGTGCGAGAAGGCCTTGTTGGCTTCTGCCATGCGATGCACGTCTTCGCGCTTCTTAACAGCAGAACCTTTACCTTCTGCGGCATCCAGCATTTCACCAGCCAGACGCTGCACCATGGTTTTTTCACCGCGACGACGCGCTGCGTCCACCAACCAACGCATTGCCAGCGCTTGGCGACGAGACGGACGAACTTCAACCGGCACCTGATAGGTCGCACCACCAACGCGGCGCGACTTCACTTCGACCATAGGCTGGATGGCTTCCAGCGCTTTGTCGAAAGTCTCCAGCGGATCTTCTTTACTACGCTCGGCAACCTTGTCCAACGCACCGTAGACGATACGCTCAGCTATGGACTTCTTGCCGCTGACCATCAGGTGGTTCATGAACTTCGCCAGACGCTCACTTCCGAACTTAGGATCCGGCAGGATTTCGCGTTTAGCTACAACTCTTCTTCTAGGCATGATAAGCCCTCAATTAAGGATCCTTCAGGTAAACCCGGGACCAGTTGCGCTAATAGCGCCGCCCGACCTTACTCTTATCAGACCGTCATATTCGTATTAAGGTAACAACGCCAGCGTCTTAAGACGCTGCAACAAGACGCCTTAGGACTTCGGACGCTTGGTACCGTACTTAGAACGACCCTGCTTACGGTTCTGAACGCCAGAGGTGTCAAGGGCGCCACGAACGGTGTGATAACGCACACCTGGCAAATCCTTTACACGACCGCCGCGAATCAGAACAACAGAGTGCTCTTGCAGGTTGTGACCTTCACCACCGATGTAAGAAGACACTTCGAAACCGTTGGTAAGGCGCACACGGCAAACCTTACGCAGGGCCGAGTTCGGCTTCTTAGGGGTGGTGGTGTAAACGCGCGTACATACGCCGCGCTTTTGCGGGCACGCCTGAAGCGCAGGCACGTCACTCTTAGTGACGGGGCGCTTGCGCGGCTTGCGCACTAGCTGATTAATCGTTGCCATGGTGTTTAGCTGACTCCAATGGTTGCCTTGTCTTCCAACAAGTAGCCTTTTCAACAAATACGGGCAGCGGATGCGGGCGCACCCACCCCACTGTTAAAGGCTGCGCATTCTAAAGGCTGACCCTAGGTGACGTCAAGTCTTGCTGGCGGTTTAACCAGCAAGACTGTGCCATAAGGGCCAGCCACTCGTTGTTGCTCGCTGCCTACCGCTGGTTACAGATCGTCGTCTGAGTCCAGGGCGGTCAACTGAGCACCAAGCTCCTGCTCTACCTCGGTCGCCGAGGGATTGAACAGACGCTCTACGTCTTCGCGCTTGCGACGACGCTCTGCGTGGTGAGTCAGACCGGTACCTGCCGGAATCAGACGTCCAACCACCACGTTTTCTTTCAGGCCGCGCAGGTAATCGCGCTTGCCGGTCACTGCCGCTTCGGTCAGTACGCGGGTCGTTTCCTGGAACGATGCCGCTGAAATGAACGACTCAGTGGCCAAGCTGGCCTTGGTAATACCCAGCAGTAAGCGTTGATACTTGGCTGGGAATTTGCCTTCTTTCTCAAGCCGTGCGTTCTGCTCAAGTACACGCACAAGCTCTGCCTGATCGCCAGTGATGAAGTCGGAGTCACCAGAGTCAGTGATCTCTACCTTGCGCAACATCTGACGCACAATAACTTCGATGTGCTTATCGTTGATGCCTACGCCCTGCAGACGATAAACGTCCTGCACTTCGGCGGTGATGTACTTGGCTAGCTCCGCTACGCCCAATAGGCGCAAGATGTCATGGGGGTTGCTGGGGCCATCAGAGATAACCTCCCCCTTCTCCACTGCTTCACCCTCGAACACGGCAATTTGACGCCATTTCGGGATTAGCGCTTCGAACGGATCGCCAGACTCCGGAGTAATCGTCAAACGACGCTTACCCTTAGTCTCTTTACCAAAGCTCACTACACCACTGATTTCCGCCAGGATAGAGGACTCTTTCGGCTTACGCGCTTCGAACAAGTCAGCAACCCGTGGCAGACCACCGGTAATATCTTTGTTAGCCGAGGCCTCAACCGGAATACGCGCCACTACTTCACCAACACCGATGGTAGACCCATCGTCGACGGAAATAATGGAGTTACCCGGCAGCAGGTACTGTACGGGCGTATTCGAGCCAGATACCGATACGTATTCACCAGCAGCATCTTGCAGCATTACCATGGGGCGCTTATCGCGGCCAGCCATCGGGCGTGCTGCAGATTCGATCACTTCAATAGAGGACAAGCCAGTCATCTCGTCGACGCTGCGGTGCATGGTGACACCTTCGTCAAGATCGATGAACTGCGCCTTACCTTCTACTTCAGCAATGATCGGATGGGTGTGTGGATCCCACTTCGCCACAACCGCACCCGCATCCACGACGTCACCATCGCGAACAGAGAGCTCAGCACCATAAGGGAGCTTATAGTACTCACGCTCACGGCCATGATCATCGGCTACTGCCAAGGCACTGGAGCGAGAAACCACCACCAGTTTGCCATCGGCACGCTCTACGTGCTTGATGTTGTGCAGACGAACCTTGCCGCCGTGCTTCACCTGTACGCTATCCACTGCAGATGAACGCGATGCCGCACCACCGATGTGGAAGGTACGCATGGTCAGCTGGGTACCCGGCTCACCGATCGACTGCGCGGCAATAACCCCGACAGACTCACCGATGTTGACCTGATGACCACGAGCCAGATCACGACCGTAACAAGAAGCACATACGCCGTGAGCGGTATCACAGGTGATGGTAGAGCGAACGATAATCTCGTCCACACCCATAGTGTCGAGCTCGGCACACCACTTCTCATCCAGCAACGTGTTACGCGGAATCAGCACTTCTTCAGTGCCTGGATCAACCACATCCTGCGCAACAACGCGACCCAATACGCGCTGAGACAGCGGTACGATGATGTCGCCACCTTCAATGATCGGGTGCAGCGTCAGGCCGTTTTCGGTGCCACAATCCGTCTCGGTGATAACCAAGTCTTGCGCCACATCTACCAGACGACGCGTCAGGTAACCGGAGTTGGCTGTTTTCAGTGCCGTATCCGCAAGACCTTTACGTGCGCCGTGGGTCGAGATGAAGTACTGAAGTACGTTCAGACCTTCACGGAAGTTGGCGACGATGGGCGTTTCGATGATCGAGCCATCCGGCTTGGCCATCAAGCCACGCATACCGGCTAGCTGACGAATCTGAGCGGCAGAACCACGGGCACCGGAGTCGGCCATGATGAAAACGCTGTTGAACGAGTCTTGCTCAACTTCGTTGCCCTCACGGTCAATTACCGTCTCTTTCGAGATACCTACCATCATCGCCTTGGCGACTTTATCGTTGGCCTTGGACCAGATATCGATAACCTTGTTGTACTTCTCACCTGCAGTTACCAGGCCAGAAGAGAACTGGTCTTCGATCTCTTTAACTTCAGCTTCTGCCGCGTCAACGATAGCCGTTTTCGCTTCAGGGATAACGAAGTCATTTACACCGATAGAGGCACCGGACCAGGTCGCAAGACGGAAGCCGGTATACATCAGCTGGTCAGCGAAGATAACAGTCGGCTTAAGACCAGCACGACGATAGACTTCATTGATCAGACTGGAGATCGCCTTCTTCTTCATCGGCTGATCGATCAGCGCGAACGGTACGCCTTCCGGCAGGATGCGGAACAGCATCGCGCGGCCAACCGTCGTATCGTAGATGCGACGATGGAAACTACGCTCGCCAGTCTCTTCTTCAATATCGATTTCGTCTAGGCGCACTTTAACCCGGGCGTGCAGCGATACCGACTGAGTACCAAAGGCGCGCTCTACCTCGTTGAGGTCCGAGAACACCATGCCTTCACCCTTGGCATTAATCTTTTCGCGAGTCATGTAGTACAGACCCAGAACAACGTCTTGGGACGGTACGATGATCGGCTCGCCGTTAGCAGGTGATAGCACGTTGTTGGTGGCCATCATCAGCGCACGGGCTTCGAGCTGGGCTTCCAGCGTCAGCGGTACGTGTACCGCCATCTGGTCACCGTCGAAGTCGGCGTTGTAGGCGGCACATACCAGCGGGTGCAGCTGGATCGCTTTACCTTCGATCAACAGCGGCTCAAACGCCTGGATGCCCAAACGGTGCAGCGTAGGCGCACGGTTCAGCAGTACCGGGTGTTCGCGGATAACATCAGCAAGGATGTCCCACACCTCAGGCAGCTCACGCTCAACCATTTTCTTGGCAGCTTTAATCGTGGACGCATGGCCCAGCGACTGCAGCTTGGAGTAGATAAACGGCTTGAACAGCTCAAGCGCCATTTTCTTCGGCAGACCACACTGGTGTAGACGCAGCGTCGGGCCAACGGTAATAACCGAACGGCCAGAGTAGTCGACACGCTTACCCAACAAGTTCTGACGGAAACGACCCTGCTTACCTTTGATCATGTCGGCGAGCGATTTCAGCGGGCGCTTGTTAGAACCCGTGATGGCGCGGCCACGACGACCGTTATCCAGCAGTGCATCCACCGCTTCCTGAAGCATGCGCTTCTCGTTACGCACGATAATATCCGGCGCATTGAGGTCCAACAGACGCTTCAGACGGTTGTTACGGTTGATCACACGACGGTAAAGGTCGTTAAGATCTGAGGTCGCGAAACGGCCACCGTCAAGCGGTACCAGCGGACGCAGATCCGGCGGCAACACGGGTAGCACTTCCATGACCATCCACGCCGGCGCGTTGCCGGAGTGGTAAAACGCTTCAAGCAGTTTCAAGCGCTTGGAGAGTTTTTTGATCTTGGTTTCAGAGTTAGTCTGCGGAATCTCTTCACGCAGGTGGTTAATCTCTTCTTCCAGATCGATGTCTTTGAGTAGCTCTTGGACGGCTTCGGCACCCATGCGGGCATCAAAGTCATCGCCAAACTCTTCAAGGGCTTCAAAGTACTGCTCATCGTTCAGCAACTGACCACGCTCCAGCGTGGTCATGCCTGGGTCGATAACAACAAAGCTTTCGAAGTACAGCACGCGCTCGATATCACGCAGGGTCATATCGAGGAACATGCCGATACGCGACGGCAGTGACTTCAGAAACCAGATGTGAGCAACCGGTGATGCCAGCTCAATATGCCCCATGCGCTCACGGCGCACGGCGGCTTTAGTGACTTCAACGCCACACTTCTCACAGATGATACCGCGGTGCTTCATGCGCTTATATTTGCCGCACAAACACTCGTAGTCTTTCACTGGGCCAAAGATCTTGGCACAGAACAGACCATCCCGTTCCGGTTTAAAGGTACGGTAGTTGATGGTCTCGGGCTTCTTCACCTCGCCGAAAGACCAGGAGCGAATCATGTCCGGCGACGCCAGGGTAATCTTGATCGCGTCAAACTCTTCGGACTGAGATTGCGATTTGAGTACTTTCACCAAATCTTTCATGGGACGGCTCCTAGCTCTCTAACTCGATATCGATGCCCAGCGAGCGGATTTCTTTAACCAGTACGTTAAAGGATTCCGGCATGCCTGCCTGCATGGTGTGGTCGCCATCCACGATGTTTTTATACATCTTGGTGCGGCCTTCGACGTCGTCCGATTTGACGGTGAGCATCTCTTGCAGCGTATAGGCTGCGCCGTAGGCTTCTAGCGCCCACACTTCCATCTCACCAAAGCGCTGACCACCGAACTGTGCCTTACCACCCAAGGGCTGCTGGGTAACCAGCGAGTAAGAGCCGGTAGAACGGGCGTGCATCTTGTCGTCTACCAAGTGGTTAAGCTTCAGCATGTACATGTAGCCAACGGTGACCGGACGGTCAAACGCATCGCCGGTACGACCATCGTACAGCGCCATTTGGCCAGACTCGGGAATGTCCGCCAGCTTCAGCAGGTGCTTGATTTCGTGCTCTTTCGCACCATCGAACACCGGCGTTGCCATCGGCACACCGCCCTTGAGGTTTTTCGCCAGCGCGATAATTTCCTCATCGCTAAGCGAGTCGAGATCCTCTGAACGGCTACCAGGCGTGTTGTAAACCTGACCCAGGAAGTCACGAATCTCTGCAACTTGCTGGCCACGGGCATCGCGCAACATAGCCTCGATTTTCATGCCTAAGCCACGCGCAGCCATACCCAAGTGGGTTTCCAGGATCTGCCCCACGTTCATCCGCGACGGTACACCCAACGGGTTTAGTACCACGTCGACCGGCTCGCCCTTCTCATCGAACGGCATATCTTCGATCGGCATGATCGCCGAGATAACACCTTTGTTACCATGACGACCGGCCATTTTGTCGCCCGGCTGAATGCGGCGCTTAACAGCCATGTAGACCTTGACGATTTTTAGCACGCCCGGTGCGAGATCGTCGCCCTGGGTCAGCTTGCGCTTCTTATCTTCAAAGCGCTCGTCCATTTCTTTACGACGGTTTTCGAGCTGCTCGTCGGCTTGAGCCAGCAGTTCGTTATAGGACTCATCCTGCATGCGCAGCTTGAACCACTGCTGACGCGGCAACTCATCGAGATATGCCTCGTCGAGCACGTCGCCTTTCTTGAGGTTCGGTCCGCCGTTAACTCCCTGGCCATCCAGAGTGCGCTTGAGGCGCTCAAAGGTAGCGTCTTCAGCGATACGGTAAGTCTCTTGAAGATCCTTACGTACCTCATCTAACTGCATCTGCTCAATAGCAAGGGCGCGAGAGTCTTTTTCAACGCCATCACGGGTAAACACCTGAACGTCGATAACCGTGCCTTTCATGCCGGTAGGGGCACGCAGCGAGGTGTCTTTAACGTCAGACGCTTTCTCACCAAAGATCGCACGCAGCAGCTTCTCTTCTGGTGTCAGCTGGGTTTCACCTTTCGGCGTTACCTTACCGACCAGAATATCGCCGGGGCCAACTTCAGCACCAATGTAAACAACGCCTGCCTCGTCCAGCTTGGAGAGAGCCGACTCGCCCACGTTGGGAATATCAGCAGTGATCTCTTCCGGCCCTAACTTGGTGTCACGAGACACACAGGTTAGCTCCTGGATATGGATAGTCGTGAAACGGTCTTCTTGAACGACCCGCTCAGAAAGCAGGATGGAGTCCTCGAAGTTGTAGCCGTTCCAGGGCATGAACGCGATGCGCATGTTCTGCCCAAGTGCCAAGTCACCCATATCCACCGACGGGCCATCGGCAAGAATATCGCCACGGGCCACGCTGTCACCAGGACGTACGATAGGACGCTGGTTCATACAGGTGTTCTGGTTTGAACGGGTGTACTTGGTCAGGTTGTAGATATCAACGCCAGCTTCACCGCCGATGATCTCATCTTCGTGTACCCGTACCACTACACGACGCGCGTCAACGGAGTCGATCACACCACCACGACGTGCCACGGCACAAACACCGGAGTCACGAGCAACGAAGCGCTCCATGCCAGTACCCACTAGCGGCTTGTCAGCGCGCAAGGTTGGTACTGCCTGACGCTGCATGTTCGCACCCATCAAGGCGCGGTTAGCATCATCGTGCTCCAGGAACGGAATCAGTGCGGCCGCAACCGAAACAACTTGGCGCGGTGAAACGTCCATTAGCGTGACTTGCTCAGGACGCATAAACGTGGTTTCACCACGATGGCGCACCTGAACCAAGTCGTCACTCAACCGGTTGGACTCATCCACTGCAGCAGATGCCTGGGCAATAACGAAATCACCCTCTTCGATCGCCGACAGGTGAACGATGTCGTCCGTCACTTGACAGGAATTGACCTTACGGTACGGCGTTTCGAGGAAGCCGTAGCTGTTGGTGTGACTGTACGTCGCCAACGAGTTGATCAGACCGATGTTCGGGCCTTCCGGCGTTTCGATCGGACACAAGCGACCGTAGTGCGTGGCGTGTACGTCACGTACTTCGAAGCCTGCACGCTCACGGGTCAAACCACCGGGACCGAGTGCAGACACACGACGCTTGTGGGTAACCTCAGAAAGCGGGTTGTTCTGATCCATAAACTGAGAAAGCTGGCTGGAACCGAAGAACTCTTTCACCGCTGCCGCTACCGGCTTGGCGTTGATCAAGTCTTGGGGCATCAGGCCTTCGCTTTCCGCCATGGAAAGGCGCTCTTTCACCGCACGCTCAACACGTACCAGGCCAACACGGAACTGGTTTTCAGCCATTTCGCCAACGCAGCGAATACGACGGTTGCCCAGGTGATCGATATCGTCAACGTCACCAAAGCCGTTACGGATATTGATCAGTTCGCGCAGTACATCAAGGATGTCTTTACGATCCAGTACGCCAGAACCTGTATCAGTATCGCGACGCAGACGGCGATTGAACTTCATGCGGCCAACGCCCGACAGGTCGTAGCGATCTTCGCTGAAGAACAAGTTGTTAAACAGCGTCTCGGCAGCTTCCTTAGTAGGCGGCTCACCGGGGCGCATCATGCGGTAAATTTCTACCAATGCCTCAAGAGCTGATGCTGTGGCATCCAGCTTCAAGGTGTCGGAAATAAACGAACCGCAATCCAGATCGTTGGTGTATAGCGTTTCAATATGGGTGATACCACCCTGCGCCATACGCTCCAACACTTCCGGAGTAATTTCAGTGTTACAGGGGCAGATCAGCTCACCAGTTTTGGTGTCGATCTGATCTTTGGCTAGCGTTTTGCCAAATAGATATTCCATCGGCACTTCCAGACGCTCAAGACCAGCTTTTTCAAGCTGGCGAATGTGCTTCTGAGTAATCCGACGTCCCTCTTCAACGATAACTTCGCCTTCGCCATCTTTGATGTCGAAGGTGGCAGTTTCTCCGCGCAGTCGTGAGGGTACTAGCTCTACAAAGAAACCGGTTTTCTCAATATGGAAAACACTGCTCTCAAAGAACTCACTAAGAATTTCTTCGGTGTTCATCCCCAGGGCACGCATAAGCACCGAGGCCGGCAGCTTGCGGCGACGGTCGATACGTACGAAGACGTTGTCCTTGGGGTCAAACTCGAAGTCCAACCAGGAGCCACGGTAAGGAATCACGCGAGCTGAATAGAGCAGCTTACCCGAGGAGTGGCTCTTACCTTTATCGTGATCGAAGAACACACCGGGTGAACGGTGGAGCTGGGAAACGATAACCCGCTCAGTACCGTTGATCACAAAGGTACCGTTTTCGGTCATCAGGGGGATTTCCCCCATGTAGACTTCCTGCTCTTTAATATCCTTGATTGCCTTGTTCGAGGAGTCGCGATCATAGATGATCAAGCGAACCTTGACACGCAGCGGGGCGGAATAGGTCACGCCACGCAGCTGACACTCCTTCACATCGAACGCTGGCGTGCCGAAGCGGTAGCTGACGTACTCAAGCGCCGCATTGCCGGAGAAGCTCTCGATCGGGAACACGGACTTGAACGCCGCGTGCAGGCCGATTTCGTGACGCTCGTCAGGCGAACGATCCTGCTGGAGAAAGTCGTAGTAGGAATCAAGCTGGATGGCCAGCAAGTAAGGCACATCCATCACTTGGGGCAGTTTGCCGAAATCCTTGCGGATGCGTTTTTTCTCAGTATATGAGTAAGCCATCTGTATTCCCCAGCTTGTTCACCATGGGTGACCGATGCGTGGTCATCTGCCCCGCGGGCGTTTCAGACGCAGACAGCAAGCTCCTAAATCGGTAGCTCGCCGTCAAAAATCTTGATAGATAACAGTGTTACAGTAGTGCTGTTCACGCTTCGCTTTCGCTCACGCTTACCATCACTCGCGCTTCACAACTTACGCGTTACAACAACGTACGCTTCACAACAACGGTCTTACTGTATTATTTACTGCTCGTTTTGCAGCTTTTCTGCTGACTCAACACTGCACCTTGCAGCACGATACAACAGAAAAAGGCCGACAGCGGGATGTTCCCGCCGCCAGCCGTGGAAGCTTACGCAGCGCGTAAAGCCGTCAGCACAAGAATTACTTGAGCTCGACGCTTGCGCCCGCTTCTTCCAGCTTGGTTTTAGCTGCTTCAGCGTCTTCTTTAGACATTGCTTCTTTGATGGTTGCTGGCGCGCCATCAACAGCACCTTTGGCTTCTTTCAGACCAAGGCCGGTGATTTCGCGAACCGCTTTGATGACGTTAACTTTCTTGTCACCAGCAGAGGTCAGTACCAGATCAAATTCAGTTTGCTCTTCAGCAGCTTCGCCACCAGCAGCCGGGCCAGCCATTACGGCTGCAGCTGCAGATACGCCGAACTTCTCTTCCATCGCTTCGATCAGCTCGACAACTTCCATTACGGACATGTCGGCTACAGCATTGATGATATCGTCTTTGGTCAGTGCCATTGTTTCATTCCTAACTTTGCGGGAGTCTCGGTCTACCGAGCACTCAGGGTTCATTGCTTGATTCGGGCAGCGCTCTACTTATGCTCTGTAAAGCGCACACAGCTCACGCCGCCTGCAAGAAAAACTGCTTATGCAGCTTCTTGTTTCTGGTCGCGTAGGGCGGCCAGAGTACGAACCAGCTTGCCAGCGGAGGCTTCTTTCATTACCGACATCAACTTGGCAATTGCCTCGTCGTAGGTCGGCAGGGTTGCCAGACGATCGATGTCAGCAGCCGGGATCAACTCACCTTCGTAGGCCAACGCCTTCACTTCGAAGTTCTGATCTTGCTTCGCGAACTCTTTGAACAGACGAGCAGCAGCGCCCGGGTGTTCAGTAGAGAAAGCCAGCAGAGTAGGACCAACAAAGCTCTCATTCAGGCACTCCCACTGAGTACCTTCAAGGGCGCGGCGTGCCAGTGTGTTGCGGACAACACGCAACTGGACGCCATTCTCACGCGCTTGCTTACGCAGATCGGTCATTTTGCCGACCGTTACGCCGCGAGAATCGGCAACTACGACGGAGAGTGCGCCTTTGGCCGCTTCACTGACCTCGGCAACAATCGCTTTCTTGCCTTCAAGTGCTAGTGGCACAGTGATCACTCCTTCGTGCCGGAACCCATAAACAGGCTCCGGTGGTTACCATCTCTTCCAGGCATTTCAACATCAACCCTGGAAGCCTTAGGGGATGGTGCTCACCAGAAAGCGGTTTGCTAAAAAGCGTTAACCAACTGGCGGCCACACCATCTGCGCAGGCGCTTATCTAGGCAATTAAGCCGCGCCCGAACACTGCGCGGCACCTGCGGTCTTTGACGGCGCCCCAGCAGGCAGATACAGACTTCAACCAGCATGGGGGACCGCAAAGTTCTTGCTCGGTTCTTACTGAAACCGGTTCTTACTAAAAACAGTTCTTACTAAACTATCAACGACTCGCTTATACCAGCGCAGAGTGGTCGAGAGTTAAGCCCGGGCCCATGGTAGTGGACAGGGTGATTTTCTTAAAGTAAATACCTTTAGAGGAGCTCGGCTTGAGCCTCTTAAGGTCAGCAACCAACGCTTCCAGGTTGCCCTGAACAGCAGTTGCTTCAAAATTAGCTTTACCCAGCGTAGTGTGGATAATGCCGTTTTTATCGGTACGGAAACGCACCTGACCCGCTTTGGCATTCTTAACCGCAGTCGCCACGTCAGGCGTTACGGTGCCAACTTTCGGGTTAGGCATCAAGCCACGTGGACCAAGAATCTGGCCAAGTTGACCCACAACACGCATCGCATCAGGAGAGGCGATAACAACGTCGAAGTCCATCACGCCCTTCTTGACCTGCTCAGCCAGCTCTTCCATACCTACGATGTCAGCGCCCGCTTCTTTAGCAGCATCGGCGTTAGCGCCCTGGGTGAAAACAGCTACACGTACGTCTTTGCCGGTACCGTTAGGCATAACGGTCGCGCCACGTACTACCTGATCAGATTTACGCGGGTCAACACCAAGGTTGATCGCAACGTCCAAAGACTCATTGAACTTAACAGTAGACAGCTCAGACAGCAGCGCCACAGCTTCTTCCAGAGAGTAAGCTTTGTTAGCGTCTACTTTCTCGCGAATAACCTTCGCACGCTTAGACAGTTTAGCCATGATCAGAGACCCTCCACGTTTAGGCCCATGCTACGAGCACTACCAGCGATGGTGCGCACCGCGGCATCGAGATCAGAAGCCGTCATATCCGGCTCTTTGGTCTTGGCGATCTCTTCTAACTGCTCACGAGTCACGGTACCAACCTTCTTCTTGTTCGGCTCACCAGAACCGGACTTGATACCAGCCGCTTTTTTCAGCAGCACAGCAGCAGGCGGAGTCTTGGTAACGAACGTGAAGCTACGGTCGGAGTAGACAGTGATCACGACAGGCGTCGGCAAGCCAGGCTCAATCTCTTGAGTGGCAGCGTTGAACGCCTTACAGAATTCCATGATATTCACGCCGTGCTGACCCAACGCAGGACCTACGGGCGGACTAGGATTGGCTTTACCTGCAGCAACCTGCAGCTTGATGTAAGCCTGTACTTTCTTGGCCATAACAGTAACTCCAATTGGGTGATAGCGCCTCTCGGCTCCCCGGTACGCGCAAAGCAGCACTCGGCTGCTTTGCATGAATCCAGGGTGGTACGCTACGCGCACCACCCTGCTACATTATCTGTATTACTCTTTTTCCACCTGGGAGAATTCAAGCTCCACCGGCGTTGCACGCCCAAAAATCAACACGCTGACTTGCAGGCGGCTCTTGTCGTAATTCACCTCTTCAACAACGCCGTTGAAGTCGGCAAATGGACCATCAACAACGCGGACAGACTGACCCGGCTCAAACATGGTTTTGGGCCGCGGCTTATCAGTACCGTCTTTCACACGACGCAGAATCGCTTCAGCTTCGCGGGTAGTAATAGGCGCTGGCTTTTCCTTGGTACCACCAATGAAGCCCATCACGCGGGGCGTTTCATTTACCAGGTGCCAAGTCTCGTCAGCCATTTCCATTTCGACCAACACGTAGCCAGGGTAAAACTTGCGCTCACTCTTACGGCGCTTACCGTCGCGCATTTCAACCACTTCTTCCGTCGGCACAAGGATTTCGCCAAAGCGATCTTCCATGCCGTACATTTTCACACGTTCGATCAGCGAGCGCATGACATGCTTTTCGAAACCGGAATAGGCGTGGACGACGTACCAACGTTTGGACATGAAAGCTCCTAACCAATGACGCCGGACATTGCCCAGCTAAGAAGAGTATCGATCAACCACAGCATCAACCCAACCACCAACACCGCGACCAGTACAATAGCAGTGGTCTGCACGGTTTCGGGACGGGTCGGCCACACAACGCGCTGAATCTCTTTCTTAGCGCTCACGGCAAGCTCCACTAAATCGCGCCCTTTTGCCGTGGTGAGAGCAACTAAACCAGCAGTCGCACACAACACCACCACACCTAGCACGCGGTAGAGAAGACCAACATCAGCGAAATAGGTGTTTCCAACGACCGCAACGGCAAGCAGCACCACAACCACTGCCCACTTGAGCCCGTCATGACGAGACTGTTGCACCTCTGCGCCATGTTTTACAGAATTAGGCTTCATAAAAACGAGACTCCCAAGGGTGCAGCGAGCGACAAAGGAATTCTAGAAAGACATACCAACCTGGGGAAGGCTGGCAGGCCAGGAGGGAATCGAACCCCCAACCTGCGGTTTTGGAGACCGCTGCTCTGCCAATTGAGCTACTGGCCTGTATCGTCATGCACGTAAGCAAATGCCTACGCAACAGCGGGCGCCATGATAGCCGAGAACGAACCATCTGACAACCCCTACACTTCATCTATGGCACACACAACCAGAGACAAAGACAAAAAAAGCGAGCTTAGCTCGCTTTTTTTGTAATATGGAGCTCATGGACGGAATTGAACCGTCGACCTCACCCTTACCAAGGGTGTGCTCTACCCCTGAGCTACATGAGCCAAACACAACACTGGAGCGGGCGGCGGGAATCGAACCCGCACCATCAGCTTGGAAGGCTGAGGTTCTACCATTGAACTACGCCCGCCGAACTTGCCTTTAGAATGACAGCCCATTGCACGAGAAACAGTAGCTTGATGCCCGCTAACCGGCTTTTCATTCCCAAGCGCCGAAAAAATCAACGCTCGATTAAACTGGTGGAGAGGGAAGGATTCGAACCTTCGAAGCTTTCGCGGCAGATTTACAGTCTGCTCCCTTTGGCCACTCGGGAACCTCTCCAGCTGTGGCGGCACATTATGCCAACCTCCAGAACAGTGTCAAGCTTATAGACACTTTATTTACGCTAGCTTGCTGAATATAACGTGATATTTAGCGCTGCTTCCGTTCTGGAACGCGCTGCATTCTGTCAAAGCAGCATCGAGAATGCAAGGCCTGCGCGAATTTTTTCTAATGACACTGGCTTAGGCACCGCCGGTGCGCCGGAAAGCTTACCTGCACGCTCAGCAAAGGTCAGAGGGAAACTCGCTTCTAAGCCACCGTAAACCATGTCGGGCCACACAGCATGGGGCACCTGCACTCCGCGGGAAATCACTCGAGCATCCCCCCCGGTAAGCAACACAGGTAGTGCAACACCCTGCTGATCACACACCTCGCTGTAAATGCGATTAATCGCACTTACAGCCGCCATATAGATCCCATGATTAACAGCATCAACGGTGCGCCGCCCTGGCTCTAGCAACGCATCAGCCTCACTCTCAGGGTCAATTGCCACATTTTGAGTCCCAAGTTTGAGGCTTTCTTTCATCAAACGCAGCCCAGGGACAATGAACCCACCGAGATGAGCCCCGCCCGGCAACACAAAATCGATAGTAATGGCGCTGCCACAATCTACCGCACAGCACCCACCCGCCAATTGATAGCCCGCAAGCGCACCCAACCAGCGGTCCACACCAAGACGCCCAGGCTCGTCATAGCCATTAACTACGCCTAACGCCTCAGGCGTCGAGTGAGCCACATAAACATGCCGCACTTGGCGGCGTAGAAGCGTAACGGTCTCTTCTAACACCGCCGCCCTTGCAACGCTTGAGATTCGAACCGCCTCTACGACATCCAAATCAGGAATATCCGCGCCGGGGCGCCACTCCTCTCGGGTCCATACTGCCCCTCGCGAGCGTATTTCACTGCTCTCGGCATCTTTAAGCCGCCATTTTGACAGCGTGTTGCCGATATCCAGATCCAGAATCATAAGCGCCTGCGTATACTGATTTCACCGCCCGATAGGCGACGCGGGTGGTCATCCTCGGTAACCCAAAGGTTACCGCTCTCATCTACTTCTCCTGCAAACGCATCGCTGGAGCGCTCCCCCTGAATGACACGTATAGGCTGCCCTACATAGGCATGGCGCTTATTCCACCCATCGCGCCATGCACAAAACCCTTCATTCTCAAAGTCCGCCAGCATATCCAGCAACCCAGCAACCGTATCAGCGGCCAACTGGTTACGCGAGATTCCCTCTTTCGCATCAAATAAGGCGGCAACAGGCTGATCAATAGTGGCGCGCAGGCTATCGGGCAGCGAAAGGTTCATACCGATACCAATAACGACCTCACAGGGTCCCGCAGCATCGCCCGTCACCTCAATCAAAATCCCTGCGAGCTTGCCAAGCTCACCGCCCTGCTCAGCAAGTAAAATATCGTTGGGCCATTTCAGCTTCGGCTCGACCCCGTACTGCTCCAAAACTTGCGCCATGACAACGCCCACGGCAAGGCTTAGCCCTTCAAGAGCAGTCACTCCTGCTTCAAAACGCCAACCAATTGAGAGCATTAAACTTTGCCCCCAAGGCGTCGACCACACCCGACCACGGCGACCACGCCCAGCTGTTTGAAGCTCAACCAGGCACACCTCGCCATGGCCCGCCCCTTGGGCAAAACGTTCGCGCAGATACTCATTGCTAGAAGGAAGTTGATCCTGCACAAATAGTCGCGCCAATAAATGACGGGCTTTAGCAGGCAAATGCTCGACGATTTTCGCCCCCTCAAGAGGCTCTAAAGGATGGGCAAGCCGATAGCCACGACCTTTGACTGCTACCAATTCTACGCCCAGAGCGTCTAACTTTTTGAGCTGCTTCCATACAGCGGCTCGTGAAACGCCCAGCGCCTCACCTAATTGTTCACCGGAATGAACCTCGCCATCGCTCAACAAACGCATCAGGTTACCGATGGTCATGTGCTTGCCCTGCCAAAAAAAACCAATCTTACCGGATATATAAAAGTGTCGGAAAGCACTGAGATTTCAATTTGATTTTTAGCGTCGAAGTCAACCCCCATTTTAGAGGTCGCCTTTTCATACTTTGTGCTTACTATAAAGCGCAGGGCGTCAAGCAACGTCTGTTGACTAATAATCACTTGGCTATGCCATTGCTTCTATTTACTAATTACGAGGAAGAGCAGGATGCTAAATAAAAAAACACTTGCTACGGCCGCTGCTACCTTTGCACTTACGATGAGCCTCTCAGCCCATGCAGACAATAACTTCCCTTCTGGCCCGCTAACATTGGTTGTCGGGTTTGCAGCCGGGGGCAGTACGGATATTCAGGCACGGGTACTTGCTAATGTCTTGTCAGAAAACCTTGGCCAGCCTGTCAACGTTGTCAACCAACCTGGCGCTGGAGGTGCAGTCTCGCTAGCACGATTAATGCACAATCAGGATGAAGGTCATACGTTTGTTTACGCTGGCACTAACGGCACACTGACTTTCGCCCCACATGCCCATGATACGAACTTCACGCTAGACGACTTCCGCTACGTTGCCAGCATTACTACCGTGCAACACGCCTTAGTAACAGGCAAAGACCGCCCATTTGGCGATAGCTGGGAAGACTTAATCGAGTACGCCAAAGAGAATCCTGGGACCAGCTACGCCACCCAGCACGCGCTGGATAGACTGGTCATTGAGTACATCATGGAGCAGGAAGGGCTTGATCTACGCATCGTGCCAACAGCTGGCGGCGGTGGTATGGCACCGCTGATTCTTTCAGGTGATGTTGACTTTGCTTATAGCGGCGGCACCCACTCTGGTTACGCAGATAGCGGAGAAATGCCCGTCCTGCTGAGCATGGATGCTGAACGCTTATTTGCTTACCCCGATGCCCCAAGCGTTATGGAGGCCGGCTATGACATTGACACTTCAGACTTTCGTGTTGTGGTTGTCCCCAAAAACACGCCCGACAGTAACGTAGAGCGGCTGGCCGAAGCCCTAGAAGAGGCAACACAGGATGAGCGTTTTATCGAAATCACCGAAGAACGCATCCTGATGCCAGTACATTTCCGTGGCGAGGAAGAAGCCACAGAGATGCTCTACGCGCAGTCTGAAAATTACCGTGCACTACTTGAGCGAATGGGCGGCGTTCCCTCAGACGACTAATCCGCATAGCTAAATATGTGCTGACATAACGCCCTCAAATGGTCTATCTAGAGGGCGTTATAGCGATGATAAGTGCTAACTAGGTTTCGAACTTACAAAGAAACTATCCCACCAGCAGCATAGTGGGTACAATGCTCGCCCATTTTCCCTAACCGCGCCTAGGGACTCTTCAAAATTGTATCCATAGGTGCCATTCTAATCGATAGAGTTCTCCTATGAGCACCACCCCGTCAATTGATAATCTTCGCAACATTGCCATTATTGCCCACGTTGACCATGGCAAAACTACCTTAGTAGACAAGCTGTTAAGTCAATCTGGCACGCTTGACCGTAAGGCTGAAGGCCAAGAGCGCGTTATGGACTCCAATGACCAGGAGAAAGAGCGCGGCATCACCATCCTGGCCAAAAACACTGCCATTCAGTGGCAAGATAGCAGTGGCAAGGATTACCACATCAACATCGTGGACACCCCTGGGCACGCCGATTTTGGTGGCGAAGTCGAGCGTGTAATGTCCATGGTGGACTCTGTTCTACTACTAGTAGACGCCGTTGATGGTCCAATGCCGCAAACTCGCTTTGTTACCCAGAAGGCATTTTCCCAGGGCCTTAAGCCGATCGTGGTAGTCAATAAAATTGACCGGCCTGGCGCACGCCCTGACTGGGTTATCGATCAGATTTTCGATCTATTTGACAACCTGGGCGCTACTGATGAGCAGCTTGATTTCCCAATTATTTACTGCTCGGCGCTAAATGGCATTGCCGGTATGGATCCGGAAGACTTATCCGACAATATGGACCCGATGTTCCAGGCGATTGTGGATATCGTTGAGCCGCCTAAGGTTGAGCTCGATGGCCCCTTCCAAATGCAGATCTCCGCACTGGACTACAACAGCTATGTTGGCGTTATCGGCCTTGGTCGCATTAAGCGCGGCTCGGTAAAACCAAACCAGCAAGTTTCCGTAATTAGCGTTGATGGCACTATCCGTAAGGGCAAAATTGGCCAGGTCATGACCCATATGGGCCTTGAGCGTGTGCAAACCACCGAAGCGACAGCGGGCGATATCGTCTGCGTTACCGGTGTTGATAATCTATCGATTTCTGACACGCTATGTGATCCGACGAGCGTCGAAGCACTGCCGCCGTTGTCAGTGGATGAGCCAACCGTTTCGATGACCTTCCAGGTCAACGACTCGCCATTCGCTGGCAAAGAGGGCAAGTTCGTCACTAGCCGAAACATTAAAGATCGCCTGGAACAAGAGCTTATCCACAACGTGGCGCTGCGCGTTGAACAAGGCGAAACGCCAGAGAAATTTAAAGTCTCCGGCCGTGGTGAACTACACCTCTCGGTACTGATTGAAACCATGCGCCGTGAAGGCTTCGAGCTGGCTGTTGGCCGTCCTGAAGTCATCATCAAAGAGATCGACGGTGTTAAGCAGGAGCCTTACGAAGAAGTCATCATCGACTGTGAAGAGCAGCATCAGGGCTCAATCATGGAAGAGCTTGGCTACCGCAAAGGCGAGTTGACCAATATGAACCCGGACGGTAAAGGCCGCGTTCGCTTGGACTTCATGATTCCTGCCCGTGGCTTGATTGGCTTCCGTGGCCAGTTCCTGACCTTGACGTCAGGCACCGGCATCCTCACCAGCCGCTTTGACCATTACGGCCCGCTGAAGCCCGATGCATCTATCGAGCGTCGCAATGGCGTTTTGGTTTCCATGGTAGGCGGCAAAGCCCTGGCGTACGCGCTATATGCCCTGCAAGAACGCGGTAAGCTGATTATTGATCACGCTACCGAAGTGTACGAAGGCATGCTGATTGGTATTAACAATCGCGCCAACGACATGGTCGTTAACCCGACCAAGGGCAAAAAGCTCGATAACATGCGCTCAACGGGTAACGATGAGAACATCGTGCTGACCCCGCCCATCAAGTTCACCCTTGAGCAGGCCATTGAGTTCCTGGATTCCGATGAGCTGGTGGAAGTAACGCCAAGCCATATCCGACTGCGCAAGAAATACTTGACCGAAAATGAGCGTAAGCGTGCTAGCAAGAAGTAAGCGTTAGCAGCAACAAACTTTAAGCAAGCCCCCAAAAGCCCGCATTTGTGCGGGCTTTTTCTTTTACAGCCATCCGCCTTCCGGCTCGCCCTTCCCACTTTCAGTCAATGCGCCAAGTGGCTCCGTTAACGCAGCCTAAACGCTAGCAGGCTGGAAAGATGGCGCGTTCTATCGCACAGTAACGCTAACCTCAGCATGGTCTCGGCCCGCTGGCATCTTGCAATTCATACAGGTGTTTGGATTTTCCCCCTATCCGGCCACCAGCACATGGGCACTCTTCATATGAGCGGTCATAACGTCTGGACTCATAAAGGCACTTTTTTATTAGCAGCGGTTGGTTCTGCCGTTGGCCTAGGCAATCTCTGGCGCTTTCCTTACCTTGCTGGTGAAAACGGTGGCGGGGCGTTTATTTTGGTTTATGCATTGACCATTTTTGCAGTGGGAATACCCATTTTAATTGCCGAAACCATGCTAGGGCGCACCAGCCGCCAAAGCCCTATTATGGGTATGCGGCACTTAACCAAAACCCACAAGACCTCCCGTGTTTGGGAGTCGATTGGCTGGTTGGGGGCCGTCTCTGCTTTTCTAATTCTAAGTTTCTACTCGGTCATTGCAGGCTGGGCGTTGCACTACACTTGGCTAATGCTGACTGGCGAACTGGTTGGCGCGGACGCGCAAACCATCGGCGATGGCTTCAATGCGCTGTTAGCGTCGCCAGGGCTGATGACGCTCTACCACACCCTGTTTATTGCAGCCTCTGCGCTTATTGTGGCAATGGGCATTCACAAAGGCATTGAGTCGGGTCTGCGAATCATGATGCCTGCTCTGTTTGCCATTCTGATCGTGGTGCTTATTTACGGTGTCATTAACGGCGACGTAGGCGCCGCAGCCGGTTTCCTGTTCACCTTTAATCTTGGCGATCTCAGCTTGGAAGGCTGGCTACAGGCCATGGGTCAATCATTCTTCACGCTGAGCCTTGGTATGGGCGCTATCATGGCCTACGGCGCGTATATGTCTAGCGAGGCCTCACTAACCCGCACCGCCATTGCCGTCGCCTTTGTGGATACCGCCGTGGCGATGGTGGCTGGCTTAGCAATTTTCTCGATCGTATTTGGCGCCGGGCTTGAGACTAGCCAAGGCCCAGGGCTTATGTTTGTAACACTGCCGCTGGCTTTTGCCGATATGCCCTTTGGCGCACTGGTCGGCGGCGTATTCTTTATTTTAGTGCTGGGCGCCGCGATCAGCTCGTCTATCTCATTGATAGAACCAGTCGCCGCTTTCTTGGTCGAGCGCTTTGATATGACCCGCCCCCAAGCGGTAACAATTATGGTCGTTGCCGCTTGGGCGATGGGTTTACTGACGGTGGTGAGCTTCAACATCTGGGCAGAAGGGACGATTTTCCACACTCTATTTGGGCGCAGCGCTTTCGACTTTATCGAGCTGCTAACCAATATCTTTATGCCACTAGGCGGCTTGATGATCGCGCTTTTTGCGGGGTGGGCACTGACTCAAAGCGAGGTCATGAAAGAGCTCGGCACCAATAAAACCTGGTTTATGGTATGGCGGTTTTTGGTGCGCTTTGTTGGCCCGGCAGCGGTATCGTTTGTTTTCTTACGCACCATCCCTTACGTAGAAGGCTATGTGATTCCTACTCTTGGCGCATTAATTATCGTGGGCGCGTTTGCGCTTAGCCAACGGATGCGTAAACCCACTTAACACAACAATAGCTACGCAAATAAGCACATATAAACAACTACATAAATAACTACGCAGACAGCCCAGACCGTCTATGGTGCGAGGATACGATGAAACCGCTTATCGAAGTACAACAAGTTAATAAAGCATTCGGTGGGCTACAGGTGATCAACGACTGCTCGATTCGTGTCGAAAGAGGCTCAATCACCGGTATGATCGGCCCCAATGGGGCCGGAAAATCCACACTGTTTAATCTCATCGCCGGGGCACTGACACCAGATAGCGGCCGCATACTGCTGGATGGTGAGGACATCACGGCATTAAGTGCCGACCAACGTTTTCATAAAGGCTTGCTGCGCACTTTTCAGATTGCCCATGAGTTCAGTCAAATGAGCGCCCTGGAAAATTTGATGATGGTGCCGCCCAATCAGGCTGGTGAAAACCTATTCAACGCCTGGTTTAAACCAGGGCTAGTACGCCAGCAGGAAGCCGAAGTGCGTCGCCGCGCCCTGGAAGTAATTGAGTTCGTTGGACTTCATCATGTACGAAATGAGCTGGCAGGCAACTTATCAGGAGGCCAGAAGAAGCTGTTAGAACTTGGCCGTACCATGATGAGCGACGCCAAAGTCGTGCTGTTAGATGAAATTGCCGCTGGCGTGAACCGCACGCTGCTAGGCGACTTAATGGGCAACATCGAACGCTTAAACCGTGAGTTGGGCTACACCTTCTTGGTTATTGAGCACGATATGGACATGATTTCCCGACTATGCGACCCAGTGATTGTGCTAGCCCAAGGGAGCGTAATGATAGAAGGGAATATTGAGGAGATACGCAATAATCCTGCGGTCATAGAGGCCTACTTCGGCACTGATGCCGCTTAAATGAACAATGCCAAAACAGCGCGTTAAACGATAACCAAAACAAAACACGGCCACCTTGGTTAAGCCATGGGCGGCACTGCTGAGACACTCTCACAGAGACACTTTCTATGTCGTCAACGCAACCTCAGCCACTGTTGGAAGCACGCGATGTGCACGGCGGCTATGGCAGTATGAATATTTTAAACGGGGTTGATATGACCCTGTACGCCGATGAAGTTGGCGTCATTGTCGGCCCCAACGGGGCGGGCAAATCCACCATGCTAAAAGCCATATTTGGCCTGTTAAACGTTAATCACGGCGAGATTCTGCTTAACGGCCAGCCAATTCATAACTTGCCACCCAACCGCCTGGTTGAGCGAGGCATGGGATTTGTACCTCAGGAAAAAAATGTTTTCCCTAGCCTAACCGTTAAAGAAAACCTGGAGATGGGCGCCTATCTCAAGCCACAAAACGTTAAGCGTATGCTGGAGCAGGTGTATGACTTTTTCCCTCCGCTAGTGGAGAAGCGCCATCAGCCTGCAGGCGAGTTGTCCGGTGGCCAGCGTCAGATGGTCGCCATGGGCCGCGCGTTAATGGCCGAACCCAGCCTATTACTGCTGGATGAGCCCACCGCGGGTCTGTCACCACTCTATATGAACGAGATTTTCGACCGAGTGAAAAAAATCAACGCCGCAGGTGTCGGTATCTTAATGGTCGAGCAGAACGCCAAGCAGGCCTTAGCAATTGCAGATAAGGGCTTTGTGCTGGCAGCAGGCCAAAACCGCTTTACGGATACCGGGGCAGCGCTGCTAGCAAACCCTGACGTTGCTAAAAGCTTTTTGGGCGGCTAGCCCGGGGGAGAAACGCGTGAACGAACTGGTCTTTTTTATTAATAACGTGGTAATTGCGGGCAGCGTCACTGGCTCTATTTATGCCATCGGCGCCATCGGCGTAACGCTGATTTTCAGCATTATGCGCTTTGCCCATTTTGCTCATGCCGACATGATGACCTTTGGTGCCTTTATGGTGTTGCTGCTCACCACCGCCTTTCCGGCAGCGGGCGCCAGCATTGGCGTCCCCACAGCGATACTCATGCTACCACTTGCCATGGTGTTAACTGCAGTGCTGGCAGTAGGTATTGATAAAGCGTTTTACAAACCGCTGCGCGCTCACGGGGTGAAGCCTATCGTTATGGTGATCGGCTCGCTGGGTGTGACGCTGATGCTCCAGGGACTTATCCGGCTATTTGCGGGCACTAGCGGGCAGAGCCTATATGTGGACGATCGCAAAGAGATTTTCCGCATTGCTCTGCCTTTTGAAGGTGCGCGCGCGCCGATTGTGATTACCGAGCCACAAATTTACTTATTTGTCATCACCATTGTCGCCGTCGTAGCGCTGCACTTTTTTCTTAGCCGCTCGCGACTGGGTAAGGCGATGCGCGCTATGTCCGACAACCCTGAGCTTGCCCAGGCATCGGGTATCAACACCAACACTATTGTGGCGGTGACCTGGGTGATCGCGGGTGGACTCGCAGCGATCGCCGGCACCCTGCTCTCGCTGGACGTTACCTTCAAACCCGACCTCAGCTTCTTCTTGCTGCTACCAATTTTTGCAGCGGCCATTGTCGGTGGCGTTGGCCACCCCTACGGCGCCATTGCGGGAGGCTTTGTGGTGGGCTTTGCAGAAACGCTAGCGGTGTTTAACTGGAACGTGCTGCTACGCCCTTTCCGCGATAGCCTACCAGCCTGGCTTGAGCTGCCTAACAATCTCGCCTTCGTGGGCACCGAGTACAAAATTGTCGTGCCGTTCTTTATTCTGGTGGCCATTCTGGTTTGGCGCCCTACCGGCCTGTTTAAGGGTAAGGTGATCTCATGAGCCACCCCACAAAAACACGTAACCCCGCTTATACACCTAAAGACCCCCCCCCTGAGCGGCGCTTTCCATTGCGAGAGCTAATACTGTTTGGTGCACTGTTCGTCGCAGTACTGGCGGTTTACGCAGTGATGGGGGCGGCCTACAGCACGCGTATGCTGGTTGAGGCGGCCTGTTACGCCATTCTAGCCCTCGGTCTAACCATTCAGTGGGGCTACGCGGGACAGTTTAATGCTGGCGTGATGGGCTTTGTTGCCTTAGGTGGCTTCTGCGCCATGCTGTTCAGCGTGCCGGTAAATGACGCTTTCTGGGGCACCGAGCTACCCGGAGAGCTCGGCCGCGTACTGCTCTATGGTATTGCCGCCACGCTGGTGGTGGTAGGTGCTACCAAGCTGGATAGGCTGGGTGTGCCTAAAAAGCTGCGTACCGTGGTTGCTGTGGTGCTGGCTGTAGTGCTCTATTTAGTGATTATCAGCCTACTGCGTGAAGTAACCAGCGATATCCAGTCACGAGCGGGGTTTGTCGGCGGCTTCGGCCTACCTGCCTGGTTGGGCTGGATAGCTGGTGGCGCGCTGGCCGGGGCCGTTGGCTACTTTATTGGCCACGTCTGCCTTGGGCTACGTAGCGACTACCTTGCCATTGCCACATTAGGTATCGCGGAAATCATTAAAGCGTTTTTGAAAAACTCCGACTGGTTGACTCGCGGCACTGCCACGGTTTCCCCGCTCCCCTGGCCCACCCCCGGCCCAGCAGAGCTGGGCTTTACCCTTTCACGCGCGGTGTACCTGTCCGTCACCGCCGTAGTGATTGCGGTGATATTCTTGCTGCTCCACCGCGCCTATCACGCCCCCTGGGGACGGATGATTCGCGCTATCCGCGATAACGAAGTCTCATCAGCGGCGATGGGTAAAGATATCAACAAGCGTCGCTTAGAGATTTTCGTATTAGGCTGCATCTTAATGGGCCTGGGCGGCGGTATGCTGGGAACATTTAATAGCCTATTCGACCCTCAGGGCTACTTACCTCTTAACCATACCTTCCTAGTACTGGTCATGGTGATTTTAGGCGGCCCTGGTAACAACTTAGGCACCATTTTCGGCGCTGTGGCCGTCTACATTATCTGGATTATGTCGGAGCCACTGGCGTTAGCCCTGATGCAGATGGCGGTCTTTATTGGCGAAGGTTGGTTCGGCTGGGAGCCGCCACGCAACCTGGAGAGCCGAGCGCTTCAGGCGCGGGTCTTTGTCATCGGTCTGCTGATTACTTTGGTGCTGCGTTTCGCCCCTAAAGGGTTACTGCCCGAGAAGATCAAAAGCCACGGTTAATCGCCTGATTTAGCAAATGCAACGCCATTAAACAATGCCCCAGGTCGGTGTGACCTAGGGCATTTTGCTTTGCTAATGCTTGCTACCTGATAGCGCCGCTACTCTATTTAGAATTTATAGCTCCACCAGACCTTTGCTGGTAAAGGTACCGTTTTCGACGACCATCTCTACGACCACACCAGGCACATCACCGTTCTCATCAAACTCGTGGGAGCCAGAGGCACCCTCGTAATTGATCTCGGTACCTGCCGCTATCAGCTCCACTGCTTTTTCCCACTCACCCGGCAGGATGATCTCGCCCGGCGCGCTGGAAACACTACGTAACGCTTCGCTTAACCCTTCGCGCTCAGCACTACCGTTCTGCTCAATGGCCAGTGCCACCAGGAAAGCAGCATCGTATGCCTGGGCAGCGAAGACTGCACTAGGGTCAATACCTGCCGCGGCTGCCGCTGCGTTGAAAATCTCAGTGCCCGGTAGGTCAGGGCTACCAGGGCGTGTGGCAATCATCCCGTCCAGCACGTCAGCACCAATGGCCTGGATGAGACTATCGCCCACCATCCCATCAGCACCGACGTATTGCGTAAACATGCCGCTTTCATAGGCTTGGCGCAGCACCGTTTGGCCAGAGGTATCGGCGTAAGCCAGTACAACGAGTGTGTCGGCACCGCTTGCTGACAGTGAGCCTAACTCGGAACGGTAGTCGGCACGGTTATCTTCGTGGGCAAGGTTTTCTGCAACTTCACCACCACCCTCTTCAAAGGCTGTGCTAAACGCCTCTGAGAGGCCACGGCCGTAGTCGTTATTGACGTAGGTCACCGCCACAAAGTCGATGCCTTTATCAAGCAATAGCTTAGCCAGCATTTCACCTTGGAAGGCATCAGAAGGCACGGTGCGGAAAACCAAATCATTGTCGTCCAGCTCAGAAACCGCCGGAGCAGTAGACGCTGGCGAAACCATCAGTACGCCACCTGGAATGGCTGCATTATTGGCAGCCGCAATAGTGGCCCCAGTGCAAAGTGCACCCACAATTGCGGTGACCCGCTCGGAATTCACCATTCGGTCGGCAGCATTAGAGGCTGCCGACGCATCAGAGCAGGTGGTGTCCCCTGACGGCATGACCAATGTTTGGCCGCCTAAAATCCCCCCCTGTTCATTTATCTGAGCCACGGCCAGCTTGGCACCCTCAAAAATAGGGGGCGTAAGGCTTTCAATTCCCCCGGTAAAACCGCCCAAGAAGCCAACTTTAACCTCTGCCTGGGCCATCGCCGTTAAGGCGAACGATGAGGCCGCAACGGCGGTGACTAATGCGCGCTTATTAATCATATTATTGGTCGCTCCCAGTGATTAAATGCCCCAACGGTCCAGCACGGGACTTCTCTTAATCTGGAACCGGAATGCAAAAAACACAAGTAACGCTTTCTAACGCTACCTTACATTTCGTTTATAGCCAGCGTTCAAGGCGCAGCGTATGGCTTAGCCAAGCATTAAAGTGGCGCCAAACGCTTCCCGGCTCTTTGGTGAGCACTTCAAGCTGTCCCTCCCGCTCAAATTGCCAGTTCAATTTACCATTATCAGCAAGCACTACTCGGTAGCTAATAGATGGCTTTTGGCCTACCGCCACTAACTCATTAAACGCCTGCAACAGCGATTCACTACGCGCTAGCACGCCTACTTCCGTATTCCAAAAAACTGACCGTGGATCGGCATTAAACGAGCCGACAAACAACTGGTCATCATAACGGATAGCTTTAATATGCAGCGCCGATGCTGATGCCCCTGGCACACGCATCTCTCCTCTATCGACTGAGGAGGATGACTCCTGCTCAGGGCGCAATTCATAGAGGGCTACTCCGCTTTCAAGCAGCGCCTGCCGCCAAGGGGCGTAAGCACCGTGTACCATCGCGACATCGGTTGCCTCCAGCGAGTTAGTAATAATATCCACCTCTACCCCTTGTTGAGCGAGCTCAACCAAGCGCTCTACACCACGCTCGGTTGGCACAAAATAGGCAGAAATCAGTATTAATCGCTCGTTTAGTGTCGTTGCGGCGGTTAAATCCCCCATTAGCGTGGATTGCCAATCTGGGGTGCCAGAATGAGCCACCTTGCCAGGCGCATCCCATAGGGCTATCCCCTTCCCCCAGTGCAAGGCCTCCCATGGGGGAGCGCTGCGCGGCTGGCGGCGAAGCTCGGTAAAATAGTCAGAGTCTGCGTTGTTATCTAGCCAGTCTGTCAGCTCCATCTTCAACGAGAGCCAAGCATTGGCGTCTACCTGATGGTAACGCTCTATGGGTTGGGCTAAGCCATGATTCCAGTAAAGATCAAAGCTATCTGATAACGTAGGCACTACCTCGCCAATCGTAATTAGGTCGAGGTCAGCAAAGTTGCGTGCGTCATTGGCGTCGAAATACTCATCCCCCAGGTTGCGCCCGCCGACAATCGCCACGCTATTATCGGCCACCCACAGTTTATTGTGCATGCGTCGATGCTGCTGGGTGGGGTTGACTACCGATGCCAGAACCCTGGGAACAAGATGCCCACGGCCAACCGAAAGTGGGTTATAAACCCGCACATGAATAGCCGGGTGACTGGACAATGCCGCTAAACGGCCACCCTGCCCAGTTGCACCAATATCATCTACGAGCAGCCTAACGCGCACGCCTTGCTCAGCAGCCTCAATCAACTTAGATAGCACCAGCCGCGTGGTTTGGCCATCGCCAAGTAAATACGTCTGAATATCCAGTGTCTGCTGGGCTTGGCGAATCAACCCTGCTCGTACAGCGAACGCCGCCTGGCCGTTGGCCAGCAGTGCAAAACCATCAGGATCCGGCTGCGCATCCAGCGCGAGGGCAGCCTGATTGCCAAGCCAGGTTTGTCGTGCTTCCGGTGGTTCAAGGCTAACGTGATGCTCACGTACTACAGTATGGGTACAGCCTGCTAACAGGGTGGTGATCGTGGCAGCTAACAGCCAGTGAGAGCACCGCTTGGTGCTAGTCATCATCGTGATCAGCTAGCCTCTGTGCCTGTCGCTTACGCAAGCGGTTACGGCGATATAGCCTTACCAATGCGATAGCCAACGCTGCGGTCACCATGCAGGCCAACACAACACCCTGCCAGGGGCGGGCAGCGTCACCCATCATGGTTTCTAAGGTAATAATCAGCATTAAGCCCAGCGCTTGCGACCCAATGGCCAGCGCCCGCAGCATGTCGAAGGCGGGTTGCGGCATAGACATCTCCGTAATTTCTAACGTGCATGATATGGTCTACTAGTGTACCTGCTTAACGGGAAAACTGATGAACGCGATTGCCCTCGGCCCACTGCTAATTTCACTGCCACGGCTATATGCCATTGGCTGCGCGCTGCTGCTGCTACTGGCCAGCCGCTATTTACTGGGTGTATCAGCACGCCAGCATAGCCGCTGGTTTAACGGGCTGCTGTTGGCATGGGTGGTGGGCGCACGCGTGGCCTACGTCGCGCTCAACTGGGAAAGCTACTACGCTGCACCACTGGATATCCTGAAGCTGTGGCAACCCGGCTATTATGGTTTGGGTGGCTTATTCGCGGGGTTGCTATGGACAGTCTGGTCACTGCGCACGCACCTGCTGTCGATGATAGGTGCCCTGGCAATGCTCGTTGGCGCGTCTAGCCTATGGCTTGTGGTAGTGACACTCGCGCCGCTGGGTAATCAGTTTGCTGTGGATACTCTGCCGGATGTCACGCTAGAGGATGTTGACGGTAACCCTGTGCATTTACCGTCGCTCAGTGAAAACGGCGACCTGATTATCGTTAATCTATGGGCCACTTGGTGCCCTCCCTGCCTGCGAGAAATGCCGTTACTGGAAGAGGCCGCCAAGCGTGACGAGGTAAGCGTTGTCATCGCTAACCAAGGTGAAGACCTGCTCCCCATCGTGCGTTATTTGGACGAGCAGGGGCTTTCGTTTCGCTATGCACTGCGCGATCCAAGCCAAACGCTGATGGCGCAGTTCAAGGCGCCGGGCTTGCCCACCACAGTGCTCTTTGACCGCCAGGGCAACACGCTGGACGTGCATGTCGGCGAGCTTACTCGTGCTCAATTAAGCCGCTGGTTGGAAGATTGAAGCCAATAGATCTTAATCCCCTCGCTGCTTTGCGTTAGAATCCCCCGCCCTGCTGCCATCGGCGAACCTTCCCGGTGGCGTATGACCCGTTTTGTAGACTTCCCTGAGGCATCATGAGCGATTTTTCTCCCGGCCAGCGCTGGATTAGTGACGGCGAGGCTGAGCTTGGACTCGGCACCGTGCTTAACTGCGACGCCCGTAGCGTTACCATTTTGTTCAGTGCCAGCCAGGAAACCCGCACCTATAACACACGCCAGGCGCCATTAACCCGCGTGATGTTTGGTAGCGGGGACCGCGTGCTCTCAGCCGACGGCTGGCAGATGCTCGTTGATGACAGCAAAGAGTCTGGCGGTCTGATCACTTACATTGGCGAAGATAGCGAAGGAAATCTACGCGAGCTGCCAGAAGCGAAACTAGCCGACACGATGCAGTTCGACCAGGCCCGAGACCGCTTACTGACCGGCCAGGTAGACCGCAACGACTGGTTTGACCTACGCTTTCGCACCTTGCACCACTACCAGCGTATTGAGCAGCACAGCGCTTTAGGCTTTGCCGGCCCGCGTATCGACCTTATCCCTCACCAGCTATATATCGCCGACGAAGTGGCAGGACGCCACGCGCCACGGGTACTACTGGCGGATGAAGTCGGGCTGGGTAAAACCATTGAAGCAGGCCTGATCCTACACCGCCTGCTCCTCACTGGCCGGATAGAGCGGGCGCTAATACTGGTGCCGGATAGCTTAACCCACCAGTGGCTGGTCGAGCTTTTGCGCCGTTTCTCGCTCAACGTTAGCCTGCTGGATGAGCATCAAAGCCAAGCCCACGGCAGCGCTAACCCGTTTGAGAGCGCCCAGTTAGTACTGGCCAGCCAAGGCTGGCTGTTTGCCAATATCCACCGCCAAGACCAGGCGCTAGCCAGCCGCTTTGATCTGTTGATCGTGGATGAAGCCCACCATCTGGACTGGAGCAGCGAAGGCAGCGGCCCCGGCTATCAGTGTGTTGAACAGCTCGCCGCCGAAATTCCTGGCCTACTGCTGCTAACTGCCACACCGGAGCAGATGGGTGTTGAGAGCCACTTTGCTCGCCTACGCCTGCTGGATGCTGAGCGCTACCACGATATTGAGCGTTTCAAAGACGAAGAGCGCCACTACATTGCGGTGGCCAGTGCCATCGATGCCCTGGATGAGCTGCCTAACGCGGTGGAGGCACGCAGCCGCGTAGAAGTCGTCGCAGATGATCGCGATAGCCAAGCGTTGCTGGCAACCCTGTGTAACCAAGAGGCCAGTAGCGAGCAGCAGGACGCCGCACGCGCCCAGTTGCGCGACGCGCTACTCGATCGCCACGGTACAGGCCGAGTAATGTTCCGCAATAGTCGCCGTCATGTTGGTGGTTTCCCCGAGCGCCGCTTGCACCTTGAAGCGCTAGAAATGCCGTCAGCCTATCGCCGGGTGGTACGTCGCTTAGAACGCGATGAAGACTATCTCGACGAACTGCTGATCGAAACTGGCATAGATCACCCGGATGTACTGATCTACCCGGACGCGACGTACCGAGAGCTAAGCAACGACCCGCTTAACACCGAGTCCTGGTGGCATATCGACCCACGGGTGAACTGGCTGCTAGAGAAGCTCAGCGACGATAGCGAAAGCGGCTTCGCCAACGACAAAGTACTGATCATTGCCCACCATAGAGAAACCGCAGAAGGGCTTGCCGAAGGACTTCGTGTGCTGGGTGGCTACCATGCGCCTGTATTCCATGAAGGCCTATCGCTGGTTGAGCGTGACCGTGCCGCGGCGGCGTTTGCCGACGAAGAGGATGGCTGCCAAGTGCTGGTGTGCTCTGAAATCGGCTCAGAAGGGCGTAATTTCCAGTTCTGCCGCCACTTGGTGATGTTTGATATGCCCCAGCACCCTGACCAGCTGGAGCAGCGCATTGGCCGCTTAGACCGTATTGGCCAACGCCATGCCATAGAATTGCACGCGCCTACATTTACTGGTAGCCCCGGCGAGCGGCTGCTGCGCTGGTACCACGAAGGCATGGATGCGTTCAGTGCCCCCCATGGCATTGGTAGTGAGCTATTCGATGCCTTTGGCGACGCTTTGGCCGATGCCCTGCTCGACGATGAGATGCTTGATGAAATCATCGCCGAAACCCGGCAAATGTTTACCGCCAAGCTGGCCGAACGAGATGCCGGGCGCAACCGCCTACTGGAGCTAAATGCCTGTCGCCCTACACGCGCAAAGCAGGTAAGTGACGCAGTGCGCGAACTCGACGAAGATCCAGCACTACCGAAGTTTGTTGAGCGGGCACTGGATGTTTTTGGCGTTGATAGCCAGGAGATTGGCAACGGCCTACTCCACCTCCAGCCCAGCCAACACATGCTCGATGGCCTTCCTGGGTTAGTAAAAGGCGAAGAGGGCTTCTCTGCTACCTATAGTCGCGCCCAGGCACTGGCACGAGACGACATACAGCGGCTCTCCTGGGAGCACCCGCTGCTGCGTGAAATGATGGAGCGCATATTAGATGGCACCATGGGCAATACTGCCCTGGCGCTGCTACGCCATCCAGCGATTCCCAGCGGCCGACTAATGGCAGAGCTGGTATTCCGTACTCACTGCCCAGCACCTAAATCGCTGCACATTAACCGCTTCTTACCCCCCACAGCAATCCGCGTCCTGCTGGATGAGTCTGGTGCTAATCTAACCAGCAAAATCTCCTTCACTGGCCTGGGTAAAAACCTCCAGAAGGTCAATAAGTCACTGGCCCGTGACTTGATTAAAAGCCGTCACGATCAGCTGCGCGATCTGCTAACCCAGGGAGAAGGCGAAGCCGAGCGCGAGCTACCCAGCATTGTGGAGGCTGCTGAAAGCCGTATGCGCGCGCAATTGGACAGCGAACTCGCCCGCTTAACAGCATTGGCAGAGCACAACCCAGCGGTACGTGCCGAGGAGCTAGAGGCGTTAAAGCAAGAGCGCCAGGCATTGAGCGACGCTATCGAAAATACCCGTCTACGGCTGGACTCAGTGCGAGTAGTCATCACCGTCGACCCTAACGCCTAAAACGCGATATTCGGCTAAAGAATAGCGGCTAACGCCTTGTCGAGAGTTGGGTACTGAAAGGTAAACCCAGCCTCGACAAGCCGCGTGGGCCGCATATCTGCACCGGTTAGCAATAGCTGTGACATCTCCCCCAAGCCCGCTTTTAAGGCAAAAGCCGGTACGGGCAACACCGCGGGGCGATGCAACTGTTTGGCCAACACCTTGGTAAATTCCTCATTAGTCACCGGGTGCGGCGCACTACCGTTAAATGCACCTGATAACGACGACTCGTTGAGTAAAAACACAATCGCTGCTACCAGATCATCCCGATGTATCCAAGGCATAAACTGCTTACCATCCCCAAAGCGCCCACCTAGTCCCAACTTGAACGGTGGCAGCATTTTCTGTAACGAACCGCCACCCGCATCTAACACCAAGCCAGTACGCAGAAGCGCTAAACGAACACCCAGCGCCTCAACAGGCTTAGCGGCCGCCTCCCACTGCTCGCACAATCGGTGAGCAAACTCATCGTTTGGTGGGGTTTTTTCATCTACCACTTTATTGCCCTGGTCACCGTAATAGCCCATGGCAGAACCACTCACCATCACCTTGGGCAACGGTTGGCCATTAGCTTGTAGCTGCTCGCATAGCGCTACCAGCTGTACCGTGCTCTCCAGCCGTGAACGTATGAGCTCATTTTTCTGGTTGTCACTCCAGCGCTTGGCGGCTATCGACTCACCCGCTAAATTGACCAGCGCATCCGCTGGAGCATCAACAAACGCCTGAGCACTATCACGAATATCACAGGTAGCTGGTAGCCGATCCCGCACGCTGTGAGGCGTGCGGGAAACCACTTGAACCTGATGTCCTGATGCGATTAGTTGCTGGCATAGCCGCTGACCAACAAAGCCGCTGCCTCCTGTTATTAATACCCGCATGGTGTCGCTCCAGTAAATGAAAAGAAGTAGGTGCAGCCTAATGTAATATTGGTTGCATATGATTTTTATTGTACGATATTTATACACAAGTATTACAAAGACAAATATATTCAAAGCACATCGCAAGCTACAGCTCTTCTAGTACTAAGGGGATTTATGGACGCCACTCCTACTTCACACTCTCAGTTAACGCCTCGCCGCATGGCAGTTATTGGGGCCGGGATGTCTGGCTTGGCTTGTGCGCAGACGTTAGCCAAAGAGGGGGCTAGCGTCTCACTGTTTGATAAAGCACGCGGCCCCGGCGGCCGGATGTCTAGCAAGCGCCGCCCAACAGCAACTGTCGATTTAGGCGCCCAGGCATTCACTGTACGTGACAAGCGCTTCGCGCAAACCGTAAAGGAGTGGCAACAAGCAGGCTGTGTAGCTATTTGGCCCACCTGTTGTTATCAGGCTAGCTCAAGCGGTTGGCTAACGCACAATGACGGCCAAATACGCTATACAGGTGCCCCCCGTATGAGCGCCATTACCCGTCATATGGCTGAAACGCTTGCCTCGCTACCAAGCACCGCTCAGATATACGACACGGCGATAGTGGCCTTTGAAAAAACGTCGAGTGGTTGGCAGCTAATTGATCAAAACGGCGCTTCATACGGCCCCTTTGACGTAGTAGTAATTAGTGCGCCACCACCCCAAGCCCATGCGCTAGTCGCCAAATGGGATACCGATTTAGCGACTGCCTGCCAGGCTAGCCCACAGCACGGCTGCTGGGCAGGCTGGGCAATTTTTGCGACGCCGCTCCCCCCCATTGCTGACGTGATGCCCAATTGGCACAGCGTAGCAACGGCCCATGAGGTGCTACGTTTAGCTACACGAAACAGCACCAAGCCAGGACGCGAGCAGCAGCAGGAAAGCGTCAGCTTATTGGCTCAATTGACTTGGAGCGATGCACATATCGAACTCGACAACAATATTGCAGCTCAGCGGTTGCTCAGCGCTTTTACAGCGCTGTTTCCAGAAAACACGGCGTTGCCTGAGCTCATTGAGTGGGGTGCCCATCGTTGGCGATATGCTCAGCCCGCAGAAGTTGGGCAACAATCATACCTATACAGCCAGCAGGGCTTAGCACTATGTGGGGATAGCTTTCGTGGTAGTCGTGTTGAGGATGCCTGGCTCTCTGGTTTTGAGCTAGCAAACGCACTATTAGGCCAGTCGGTCCACCAATGTGAGTAGAACCAAGCTTTCAACAGGTACGGCCTAAAGGTTGTACCCAACAGCCACAAGTTGTACAAAGGTGCCTATAATAGCGTGTCTCTATCTATACGATTACTCGCTATCCAATTATTTGGCAGATATGTGGCAAAGCGCCGGTTAAGCGCTAACGCAGTGCTACAACAACTATTGACAGACCCCTGCAGCATTCCCTGTAGGCAACCAAGAGGCAATGGCGCCCATGAGCAATAAGGCGACCCACCCACCCGATACCCCGCTCTATCCGATTCGGGAAGTTTCCCGCTTGACGGGTGTGAATTCGGTCACCCTCCGTGCCTGGGAGCGACGCTATGGTTTAATCCGCCCACAACGTACCCCAAAGGGTCATCGACTTTATGCCCAAGACGATATCACCCGTATTGAGCGTATATTGCAGTGGCTCAACCGTGGAGTGCCCGTCAGCCAGGTAGTGGATTTACTCGATCAGCCTGAAACAGTAGAAACCCCCGCTCCCGAAGCAGGTGACTGGGCAAGTCAGCGCCAACAACTTCAAGCGGTGATTGAGTCAATCGATTTACCCAAGCTAGAGGCGTTGTACTACCAGAGTTTGGCACTGTATCCACTTAGCGTAGCTATCAACGAGCTATGGCAGCCCGTTATTTTGGCCCTGGAAGCAAAGTGGGCAAGCCAGCCTGATGATCTTGTGCGTCGCACTCTGGAAGCCTTCTTGCGCAGCCAAGTGGGGATACGGCTCCACTATGCCAACCAAGCTACTCGGGGGCCGCAGATTCTACTGAGCGCTATGCCCGACGACCCAGGACCACTATGGGTATTAATGTGTGCGCTGATGGCCAGTGAACAGGGCTACCGAGTGCAGCTACTTGACCACTCCCTGGCACTGACAGACCTTCCCCAAGCAGTGGCACGGCTACACTCATCCATGATACTGCTCTCTAGCGGCCAGCGGGAAAGCGATGACTACATTCGTCACGCTCTGCCTCAGGCAGCCCACTCACTCAATGTGCCAATTGGCGTATGCGGTGAAGTTGCTCGGTTAAGAGAAGGCGAGCTTCGTGATGGCCCCGTACACATGCTGGGCGATGACCTGCCTCAAGCAATTGCCCGGCTTCGCCCGCTGCTACGCGAATCCGGCGTGCTATAACTGACTGTTTTTAATCAGTATGATAGTTGCTGTCGCGTTAATCGCATGGCCGCTTGCCCACATAGGGCAGCGGCCAATTTTTTAGCCCTGAGCAGGAGTCGCTATGAACGTACAGCTTGTATGGTTGCGCAGTGATTTACGTACCCACGACAACTCGGCGCTCGCTGCTGCCGCAGCAAAGGGGCCGATTGTGGCAGTTTTTTTACGTAGTATTAAACAGTGGCAGGCCCACGGCCATGGCGCTAATAAAATCGACTTTTGGGCACGCGGTGTGGCGGCAATTAAAGCCTCTCTTGATGGTCTAAACATTCCTCTATTACACCGCGACATTGACACTTATGACGATGCCGCACAGGTGCTGCTGGACATTGCTCATGAGCATAAAGTTGACCAGCTTCACTTCAACCTTGAGTACCCACTTAACGAGCAGCGCCGCGATCAAGCCGTTCAGGAAGCGTTCAAGCAGCAAGGAATTAGCGTTCAGGGCTACCACGACGCAATTGCCTTCGCCCCCGGTAGTCTCTTAACAGGCAAAGGTGACTATTACGGTGTTTTCACACCATTTTCGAAAGCATGGCACAAGCAGATTACCGCCGATCAGCTGACGCTACGTGACACTCCTAAGGTGCAGTCCCCATTAGCGATCGAAAGCGATCCACTGCCCACTCTGCCAGCACTTGATGAAGAGCCAGTAGATGGTCGCCTGTGGCTAGCCAGCGAAAGTGCTGCCAGCGATAATTTAGAGCGCTTTTTACGTTTTCGAGGCCGCCACTACAAGGCCCAGCGCGACCTCCCTAAAGTACGCGGCACCAGCGAGTTATCACCCTACCTGGCACTGGGCATGATCTCCTACCGCCAATGCCTACAAGCTGTCATGAGCGAAAATGGTGGCCACTTGGCCGACGGAGATGCAGGACTTACCACCTGGGTGAACGAGCTTGTTTGGCGCGAATTTTATCAGCACGTAGTGGTGGGCTTTCCCCAGGTATGCCGTTACCAACCTTTTCAAGCGCATACCCAGCAGCTTAAGTGGCGCAATGACGATGAAGGCTTTAAAGCATGGTGTGAAGGACGAACTGGCTACCCGCTGGTAGATGCAGCCATGCGACAGTTGGTAGCCACGGGCTGGATGCATAACCGACTGCGCATGGTAACCGCGATGTTCTTGAGTAAGCACCTGCTGATCGACTGGCGCCGCGGCGAGGCATTTTTTATGCGCCACTTAGTCGATGGCGAGTTCTGTGCTAACAATGGCGGCTGGCAGTGGGCAGCTTCTACCGGCACCGATGCGGCACCCTACTTTCGTATTTTTAACCCTACCACTCAGTCCACGCGCTTTGACGCAGAGGGTGAGTTTATCGCCCATTGGCTGCCAGTGCTTGAAAGCTTGCCTGCCAAAGCGCGCCATGCGCCACCGCAGGATATGCTAAATCCAATTGATTACCCCGCGCCGATCGTTGATCACAAAACCGCTCGCCTGCGCGCTCTGGATGCCTTTAAAGCGCTTTCGAAATAGCAGTAGCAGCCAGCAACCTCATATTTCCTACGCTGCACAATACCCCAACCCAGTGCAGCGCAGGGAGAGCCCCATCTTACTTTGCTGTACTCCACCCTAGGTAAGGAGCGCGTGATGTCTAACGAGCAAGCCTTAGCGAACTTTTGTGCCTTCTTCAATAAGCTAGACAACACCTGTACAGAAAAGCTATACGAGGTATATACTGAAGAAGTAGTCTTCAGCGACCCACTGCACCATGTTGAAGGCCGCGAGGCGCTGGAGCGCTATTTCGCCACTATGTACGAAAATATTGAGCGCTGTCAGTTTACTTATCACACGCAGCAACAGCAGGCTAATCAAGCATTTGTGACGTGGACAATGGTGTTTATCCACCCTCGCTTAGCCCGTGGCCAGCCAATTCGCGTAGAGGGGTGTAGCGCGTTAACGTTTGCTGATGATGGTCGAGTATTACGCCATCGTGACTACTTCGACGCTGGAGCGATGCTATATGAACATCTACCACTAATAGGTCGAGCCATACGCTGGTTAAAGCATCGCCTTAGTTAATTATCCCTTTGCTTGAGTGCACGCATCTTCTGTGCAGGCAGGGGCACCTGGAGAGGCACAATGAGCACATGGAAAACGCCCCAACGTATTTGGCTAACAGGTGCCACCTCCGGCATAGGTGAGGCGCTTGCAAAAAAGCTCATTGCCCAGGGCCATCAGGTAGTACTAAGTGCGCGTAACCAGGAGGCGCTAAACACTCTTTGCGAAGGCCATGCCAAGGCTTACCCACTACCGCTCGATATAGGCGATCGCCAAGCAGTGCTTGCTGCTGGAGAGCAAATTCAACAGTGGGTAGGTGCACTGGATATCGCGCTATTTAACGCTGGTACCTGCGAATATCTCGATGCGCAGCACTTTGATATGGCGCTGGTGGAGCGTGTGTTCACACCTAATCTATTTGGCGTACTGTACTGCGTTGAAGCCGCCCTGCCGCTATTACGCACGGCACGCAAAGAGGGTAAACCTGCCCGCTTGGCTGCCACTTCCAGTGCGTCAGCCTATTTACCGCTACCCCGCGCAGAAGCCTATGGTGCTTCAAAAGCGGCGATTAGCTATTTTTTTGAATCCCTTCGCCTAGATCTGGACCACGAAGGTATCGATGTCAGTTTGATCCACCCAGGTTTCGTTAAAACGCCGCTAACTGATCGCAACGATTTCCCGATGCCCATGCAGGTATCCGCCGACGCAGCAGCTGATGCGATTATTACAGGCTTGGTCAAAGGGCGGCTGGATATTCATTTTCCTCGCCGCTTTACCTATATCGTTAAATGTTTGGGCATTTTACCCCCCGTAATACGGCACTACATCGGTCTACGTATGACACGACGCCAAGAGGAACAACAATGAGCGGCACAGCATCGCAGCGTATTGCTATTATTGGCAGTGGTGTCAGCGGCATGGCAGCTGGCTGGTATTTGTCTGCCCAGCATGAAGTAACCCTGTTTGAAGCAGGCGCGCGGTTAGGCGGCCACACCGCCACCATGGATGTTGAGGTAGGAGGCAAACAATACGCCATCGACACCGGTTTTATCGTCTTTAATGACTGGACCTACCCTCACTTTCAGCACCTGCTGGAAACGCTCGGCGTGCCCAGCCAAGCCACTGAAATGAGCTTCTCGGTGCATGAAACTGATGTCGATTTTGAGTATAACGGCAACACACTGACATCACTGTTTGCTCAGCGTCGCAATCTGTTCCGCCCCTCGTTTTACCGCTTATTGAGCGACATTTTACGTTTTAATAAACAGGCCACCGCCGACTTAGAGAATCATCGACTGCCGAGAGAGATGACTCTAGGCGAGTACCTTGACCTGGAAGGCTACAGTGAAACCTTTCAACGCCGTTACCTACTGCCCATGGGAGCAGCAATCTGGTCGGCAAGTATTGGCGACCTACGCGCCTTTCCACTGACCTTTTTTGTGCGCTTTTTCCGCAATCATGGCCTGCTTTCGGTAAATAACCGCCCTCAGTGGTATACCTTGGTAGGCGGTTCGAAGTGCTACATTCCCAGCCTTACTGCCCCTTACGCCGCGCGCATTCACTTAAATACACCGGTGACCAGCATAAGCCGTTCCGATACGGGCGTTTGGGTCACCACCGCGCAAGGCACCCAACACTTTGACCAAGTAGTACTGGCCTGCCACGCCGACCAAGCACTCACCCTGCTAGGTGACCCGACAGCGGCAGAGCAAGATATTCTCGGTGCCATGCCCTACCAGGATAATGAAGTCGTGCTGCATACCGACACGGCACTGCTGCCACGGCGACAGCGCGCATGGGCAAGCTGGAACTACCGGCTGGATGGCCGTGAGGCAGAGGAGCGCGTTTCGGTCACCTACAACATGAACATCCTGCAACGCTTGGAGAGTGAAACCACCTTTTGCGTCACGCTGAATGACTCCACAAGCATCGACCCCGCAAAGGTATTGGGGCGCTATACCTACGCCCATCCTCAATTCACCTTAGCAGGTCAGGCAGCCCAGCAGCGCCACGCAGAAATATCTTCGGTCACCAGGCGCACCCACTTCTGCGGTGCTTACTGGCGCAATGGCTTTCACGAAGACGGTGTATGGAGTGCACTGCGGGTCGCCCAAGCATTAGGCTGCGATGAAGCGGCCACTCCGCCAGCCCCCCCCAGCGCACTCCCCGCCTATGAACTGATGCCTAACGCTAGCGCTGGGGAGGGATTGGGATGATCGCCGCACCCCGCTCGCGCATTTATCGCGGCACACTGCGCCATCGCCGCTTCACACCCAAAATACACGCCTTTAGCTACCAAGTATGGATGGCATGGCTAGACCTGGACGAGCTGCCTACGCTATTTGACGGCGTTTTTGGGTTTAGCGCACGCGGCCCTGCGCTAGCACGCTTTCGCCGCGAAGACTATTTAGGCCCCATTGACCGTCCCCTACACATTGCCGTTCGCGAAGAGCTAACCCGCCAGCTAGGCAGTGCGCCGGAGGGGCGCGTTTGTGTTCTTACTCAGCTACGCACCCTAGGCAGGGTATTTAACCCTATCTCGGTTTATTACGCCTACGACAATGCGGGCAGGCTTGCAGCGGTGCTCGGTGAAGTAACCAACATGCCCTGGCGGGAGCGAACCTGCTATGCCTGCAACGTCGAATCTGCGCGGCACAGCCACCAAGCCAGTTTTCTCAAAGCAATGCATGTATCGCCATTTAACCCAATGGAAATGGCCTACCGCTGGAAGTTTAACTGCCCCGGCGAGCAGCTTTACCTGCACATGGAAAATTGGCAAGACGGAGAGCGTCATTTTGATGCCACTCTGACATTAGAAGCTGCGCCAGCTACCCGCAGAGTGCTACTCACTACGCTGGCACGGCAGCCCTTGATGAGTATAAAAACAGTGGCGGGTATCCATTTTGAAGCGTTACGCCTGTGGCTTAAGCGCGTCCCCGTTTATAACCACCCGAAGCGCAAGGAGACTTCAAAATGACGACCCTGCGTACCACGCCCCCTAGCAGCCAGCCTCTATGCCAGGACCGCTTTACACGCTGGCTTAAGCCACGCTTAATGGCTCAGTTGGATGCTTTTCGCGGTGGCCGCATCACCCTGATTGAGGGCAGCCAGTGCCACCATCTTGGTCAGGCAGGACCGCTTCAAGTTACGGTGATTATCCGCCACTCCCGTGCTTGGAAACGGCTAGCTTTTGGCGGCACGGTGGGCGCTGCAGAATCGTATATGGATGGTGATTGGGATACTGATGATTTGGTCACATTGGTGCGCCTGTTTGCGACAAACCTGGAGCAAGTAAACGGCAAAATGGAAAACGGTAGTGCACGCATTGCGCGCTGGTTACTGGGTCTTGCCTACCGCTTTCAGCGCAATAGCATCACTGGTTCGAAGCGCAATATTTCGGCCCACTACGATATTGGCAACGACCTGTTCGCTACATTTTTAGACCAACGCCACTGGATGTACTCCAGCGCCGTCTTTCCCTACCCGGAAGCAAGCCTAGAAGAGGCTTCTACTTACAAGCTCGACATCATGCTCGAGAAGCTTGATGTCCGGCCAGAGCACCACCTGCTCGAGATTGGCACAGGATGGGGTGGACTGGCTATCCATGCGGCAAAAACTCGCGGCTGCAAGGTAACGACGACAACGATTTCTGAAGAGCAGCACGCCCATACGGCTCGGCGCATTAAGGAAGAGGGCCTGGAAGAGCAAATCACGCTTCTCAAACAGGATTATAGAGCGTTGGAGGGGCGTTACGATCGACTGATCTCGATAGAGATGATCGAAGCAGTCGGCCACCAATACCTCAATACCTACCTCGAAAAAGTTGACAGTTTGCTGACTGTAGATGGTCAAGCCATGCTGCAAGCGATCACTATTCGCGACCAGCGCTTTGACGAAGCCAAGCGGGAGATGGACTTTATTAAGCGCTATATTTTTCCAGGTGGCTTTCTGCCTTCGCATCACGCCATGTTAGCTAGCGTAACGCGTAAAACATCACTTAATGTGGTGGCACTAGACGAGATTGGTCAGCACTATGCTCGCACCCTGCGGGAGTGGCGCCACCGCTTTGAAGCCAACCTGGATAAAGTGCGCCAGCAGGGCTACGACGAACGCTTCATTCGCATGTGGCGCTACTATCTATGCTACTGCGAGGGAGGCTTTATTGAACGCTCCATTGGCACATGCCACTTGCTATTGGCAAAACCGAATGCAAAGCCAGTACCCCTCACAGGCGCACTGTAAGTGGCCACACAGCACTGGCGCGAAATATTATTTAACGCGTTACGCTTTGAGGCGGGCTGGCTTTTGTGTGTGTTAGGTGGCTCTTGGGTAGCGGCTTTCGCTGGCACGGGGCTATTGGGCTGGCATATTTGGCGCTGTGCCAAGCCTGGCGAATGGCGCTTTATCGGTGTGTTTGCTGTGCTGGGGCTGGCTATTGATGGCGGGCTACATTTGGTGGGCGGCTTTGACTTTGGTGGGCATGCGTTAGCAGTGGGTTTGCTGCCACTATGGCTATGGATGCTGTGGCCCCTATTCGCCACGTTGGTGTTTCATTCACTCGCCTGGTTATGGCGTTACCCGCTGATTGCCGCAGCCTGCGGCGCGGTCAGTGGGCCGCTCTCCTACCTGGGTGGCGCTGCGCTTGCCGACGTGGGCCTTGCCCCTTGGTTACTGCCTACCCAGGCTGCTATTTGGGCAGTACTATGTTTTGGGATTAGCCGCTATGCAATGCGTCTCAAGCGCACGGCTAGCCTGTCTATCCGTTAACCTGCCTGGCCGTTAATATTTATTTATTCGCCTACTGTTATCCATGTGCGCCAGCCACCAATGACAGTGGTGCCCAACGCTTCTCCAGCTCATCAGCAGGCAGTGGACGTGCAAAATAAAAGCCCTGCACCAAGGTACATCCAGCCTTTACTAAAAACTCGCACTGCTCTCGGGTCTCTACCCCTTCGGCGATTACTTGAAGCCCCATTCCAGCAGCCATAGCGAGCACCGCCTTAACAATAGCCGCATCGGCTTGGTCGTTAGGTAGTTCACGAATAAATGCGCGATCCAACTTAATTTTGTCCACTGGCAGGCGCTTCAAGTAGCCCAGCGACGAATAACCAGTGCCAAAGTCATCAATGGCGATGGCATAGCCCATCTCCTTTAAGGCCTGTAGCCGCGGCCCCATATCCCCAGCACGCTCATCGAGCAGCACAGACTCGGTAAGCTCTAAGCCAATTTGGGTGGGCCGCAGCCGATAGCGTTCTAAGCAGGTGGCAAGCTGGGTTTCCAAGTCACCTTGAAAGAGCTGCAGGGCCGAAATATTGATCCACACCGTTACCTTCGGCATACCGCTATTTTGCCAATGCGCCTGCTGGGCGCAGGCTTTTTCAATCACCCAGCTACCGAGTTCAGCCATCAAACCATGACGTTCGGCTAGAGGGATAAAGTCTCCAGGTGAAATCATCCCATCTTTGGGATGTTGCCAACGCAACAGCGCCTCCATCCCAACTAAAGCCCCAGTCCCCGGATGGTGCTGGGTCTGATAGTGAAGCTCCAACTGATCGCCCGAAATGAGTGCGGCTCGCAGATCGCTGACGAGGGCAAGTTGAGGGTTATCCTGCTTATCCAGCGCCGGGCGAAACCGTTGGCTATGATTACGCCCTAACCGTTTAGCGCTATATAAGGCAGACTCCAAGCGCTGAAACAACACGCCTGAGTCACGGCCATCCTCAGGAGCCCGGCAAGTTCCAAACGTTAGCCCTAAACGTAGAGAATGGTCATTAATCTCAAACGGACGGCACATATGATCGCGCAGGTTAGCCACCCATTGCTCGTGA
>NZ_NWUX01000040.1 GCF_002374315.1 Vreelandella nigrificans
AGCGTTCAGTATATTTATTTCTCACCCGAGTGCCTCGAAGGTTGGAGTAAAGTGTCCAACTTTCGGGGGGCAGTTCAGTTCGCGGGTGCCTCATTTGCTCGTACCTCGCAAGATTCGTTACGCCGCGCTACAAGGATGCCTACCTCAAATACATAGACACATTATGTAGCATGGCGTAAGCGTCAGCGCACCCGCGGAAGAAAGTACATTGTGTAGCGCGGTGTAAGCGTCAGCGCACCCGCGGAAGCAAGCATATTATGTAGCGCGGCGTAAGCGTCAGCGCACCCGCGGAAGAAAGCACATTATGTAGCGCGGCGTAAGCGTCAGCGCACCCGCGGAAGAAAGCACATTATGCAGCGCGGCGTAAGCGTCATCGCACCCGAGGAAGCAAGCACATTGTGTAGCGCGGTGTAAGCGTCAGCGCACCCGCGGAAGCAAGCACATTATGTAGCGCGGCGTAAGCGTCAGCGCACCCGCGGAAGAAAGCACATTATGTAGCGCGGCGTAAGCGTCAGCACACCCGCGGAAGAAAGCACATTATGTAGCGCGGCGTAAGCGTCAGCACACCCGCGGAAGAAAGCACATTATGCAGCACGGCGTAAGCGCCAGCGCACCCGCGGAAGCAAGCACATTGTGTAGCGCGGCGTAAGCGTCAGCGCACCCGCGGAAGAAAGCACATTGTGTAGCGCGGCGTAAGCGTCAGCATACCCGGCGGAAGCAAGCACATTATGTAGCGCGGCGTAAGCGTCAGCGCACCCGCGGAAGAAAGCACATTGTGTAGCGCGGTGTAAGCGCCAGTGCACCCGCGGAAGCAAGCACATTGTGTAGCGCGGCGTAAGCGCCAGCGCACCCGCGAGTACCTCACTATTTCATGCCCCATGAGGCTTGTTACAGCACACTACACAAAAGCGGTCTGCTGAAAACTATCCCTGGAAATTACCGTGCCATGCCACGCTTTGAGCTGAGGGTACGCTTCCCTCCAGTGCACTTCGGGCAGCCTGAAGGCCAGATAATCTAGCGCGACGGCGGTGGCGATTTCACCAAGAGTAATCGAAGGCGCCAACTGACTTTCGTGGAGTTCACTGTTCAGTTGTTCCACTATTCGTTGCATAGCTCGCTGGCGCCTTCGCCCAAGCTCACTCTGATCAATCTCAGCGCCATAATGCTTCCTTGCGATAACGGTGTTAAACGCAACATCCATGAGGTTCTGCCCAAGCCCAGCCAGATGCAACACATCAGCTAGTTGGGATGTAGGTATCATTGGCAAGCGGGAGCTAACGCTATCAAGATAAACAGCAATCAGCAGCGATTCACTGAGGGTTGTGCCGTCGTCAGTCACTAGCGCTGGAATTCGCCCGGCGGGATTAACCTCTAGCAGCGCTTTGTCGTCTGCCCAGGGATCACACCAGCGCAGGGTAACGTCATCTACCATGCCTTTTTCCAGCAAGAGAATCCGCGCTAGCCGCGCATAGGGTGAGGTTGCGTTCAGGAAGAGTTGCATTATTGCCTCCGTTTCTGATCAGAAAAGAGAACGTGACGCTGCTCCACGCCACGGCTAAGCAGCACCAGCACAAAGCCTCCTACTAACATCAGGCCGCTGATAGCAAATAGTGGTGAGTAAGTGCCCCAAACAGCGAAAAGCGCAGACATACCATAGCCAGCAAACGCCTGGGCCGCAGCAAAGGCGGCGGTCGCTTGCCCCCAAAGCTTTTTGTGGGCGACAGGGCCAACTAATTCAGCAAGCCGTCCAGAGGTCAGCGCAACAATGCCAGGGATCATTGCGCCGACCATGAACGAGGAAACTGACTGACTGAAAAGTGTGAGAGAAAATACCGGCAGGGAAACAGCAGCAGCCTTGGCTAAAAAAGCGATGGTTAAACCGCCATGCCAGCCTACTTTGCGCGCTAATACCCCCACCATCAGTGGCCCGCATACAGCGCCCAAGCCGAAGATGCCCCACTGTAGAGAAGCCGCTTGATTGCCTAGCGCATTTTCCCTGGCTAGGTAATCCACCCAAAACAGGGTATGAGGGACGAACCCGACCGCGTCTAACGCATAAGCGCCCACCACAAGTAACACGACGATCTGTACGCCTTTATGTCCCTGCTGACTATTCGCTACTGAGCTGAGCGCCATTGGTGATTCTAAATGAGAAACGCCCCAGTCGCATAAGAGAGCCGCAGCGATACAGAGCAGGCCAAGCGTTCCCCAGGTGACCGTTAGGCTTAGCTCCAAAAGCACCGGCACTACCGATGCTGAAAGCAGTGCACCCAGCCCTATACCAGTAAAAACCAACGCACCGACACTGGTTCGCCTTTCCGGGGGTGTAGCTGCCAGAGCCAGCGATGGACCAACCACCATGAGAATAGCCCCGGCAATGCCTGAGACTAACCGCCAAAAGAAGAACCAACTGAAGCTACCTGCCCCTGCACAAAGCAGGAAACTCAGCGCAATCGCCACAAAACTTGTACCTATCACAACACGAACAGAAAAGCGCTCGCTAAGGGAGTGGGCAGACAACGCACCAATAAAGTAGCCCAAAAGATTGGCAGCCCCCAGGTAGGCACCTTGGCTGGCACTGAACCACTCCTCTTGAATCAACGCTGGCAGTAGCGGCGTGTAGGCAAAGCGGGCAATGCCTATTCCTACCAGAGTGGCCATTATCCCGGTAAGCAGAGCAGGCAGATCTTTGCTGTTGGTCATGTCGTGTCCTTACTAAATCACTATGCAGGCAGAGTTGGCGGCAAGTGGGTTTACCGCTAGCCTACGCACAGTAGAAATTCCTTGGAAACGATTTATAGTGATACTAACTATCTTGTTTTGAGATAAAGGTGACTTAATGAGGGATGAAAATGCAACTTAAATCGTTGCGGCTGTTTATGGCAGTGGCTGAAACCGGCAGTTTTATAGCAGCCGCCAAGCAGCTGCACACGGTGCAATCTAACGTGACCACCCACATCAAAAAACTTGAGGAGGAGTTAGGCGCACAGCTGGTTCATCGTACAGGCGGCGTGCGACTCACGTCTGCTGGGCAGGCATTATTGGATTACGCCAAGCGAATGCTGGCTACTCATGATGAAGCGTTAGCGCTATTTAAAAGCCAAGAGAGCGCCTCTGGCCAATTACGCTTAGGAGCAATGGAAACCACCATGGCATTACGTCTGCCTCCGATTCTAGCGGCCTACCATGCCAACTACCCAGAGGTTGATATGACTCTGAGCACCGGCCCCACCGCCACTTTAATTGAGCAACTCATGGCCGGGCAGGTTGATGGTGTGTTTGTGGCAGGAGGCATTGATCATCATCGCTATCGTTCGCTTAACGTCTTCAGCGAACAGCTTGTGCTGGTAAGTTCAATACCGATGACGAGCATCCCCAGCTCTGAAGAGCTTCTATCGGCAACGTTTCTCGCATTTCGTCAAGGGTGCAGTTACCGTCAGCGTATCGAGTTGCTGCTGGCATCTCAGGGCATTAATGCTGTGCGTGTTTTCGAGTTTGGCACGTTAGACGCCATGCTTGGCTGCGTTGCGGCAGGAATGGGCTACACAGTACTGCCACGCGTCACCGTTGTGGCGCACCAGCACCGCTTTGGTATTCACTATATGGAACTGCCCTCCTCCATTGCCAATATCGATACCTATTTTGTTACATCAGAACCCGCCACCTGGTCACCCGCTCTAGCCCGTTTCACCGAAACCTTACGCACAAAAGTATTGGGGGCCTCACCACAACATGAGCCGTCTTAGCGGACACTCCGTCAGCTAGTGAATCTGATTGAGCCTGCTACGCCTTTCGCGGGCGAGGATTTTTTCAGCATCCAGCGTGGCGATAGGTACCTCGTGATAACCGGGAATATCCCCCGTTAACTGCAGCGCTTGATAGCGTAACGCGCACACGCGTAAGAACGAGGTGAAGTTTCCCAGGTCGTGCCCTGCATCAATGGACTCATGGTACAGGCGGGTAATCATCTGGGCAGTGTTCATTCCATCGCGCTGCGCGATCTCCTCTAGCAGGTGCCAGAAGTAATTTTCCATTCGTACACTTGTTACCATGCCATCTATACGTAGCGAGTGCGTAGCGCTGCGCCATAGCTCGGGATCAGCTTCGATAAATAGTTTGCACATGGGATGATCTCTTAACGTTCAAGCATACTGCTAGGATAGCGGGCAAACTCGACATGCGCCCAACAACCAACCAGGTGCTGGGCGCGAACATGGCATTCCCGCCGCCACTTAATACTTACTGATTCAATACCTGCTTATTATTCAATGCTTACTTATTTAGCAATGCCATAAACTGCGCCAGCCACGCAGGGTGAGCAGGCCAAGCCGGTGCTGTGACCAGATTGCCATCGGTGACAGCATCCGTCACTTCCAGGTTAGCGAAGTGACCTCCGGCAAGCTCCACTTCTGGCTGGCAAGCTGGGTAGGCAGAACACTGTTTGCCTTCCAGCACCTTGGCAGCAGCTAATAGCTGAGCACCATGGCAAATCGCGGCTACGGGCTTGTTGGTCTCAAAAAAGTGCTGGACCATGGTTAGCACTTCTTTATTCAAACGCAGGTACTCTGGTGCTCGCCCACCGGGTATCACTAAGGCATCGTAGTCTGCTGGGTTGGTGCTGGCGAAATCGGCATTTAGAGCGAAGCGGTGACCAGGCTTTTCAGAATACGTTTGATCACCTTCGAAGTCGTGAATCGCAGTGGCTACCGTATCGCCCGATGCTTTTCCAGGGCATATGGCATCCACTTGATGGCCTACCGCCATCAAAGCCTGAAAAGGCACCATGGTTTCATAATCTTCGGTGTAGTCACCGGTAATCATCAAAATTTTCTTGCTGCTCATCTCAGTACTCCTTGTCGTTGTTTATCGAGTGATTGAGCACACGCTGAGCGTGTAAGGATGAGACTAGCAAGCACTCTCCATCTGCGGGTAGTAATCCATTACTACAACACCATCACTAGACTATTTGACTCAGGAGCTCATACGGCCAACCCTAGCCAATAACCTCCTCAATCGAGCGCTTACCAGCTAGGCGGTCACCATGACTAGCCACCAACTCAGACAGAAAATCTGCCACTGCCCGAGTACGACCTGATCGGGTAAGATCCGTTTGAATGACGAGGTAGATAGGCTGATCCATACCGATATCAGTAGCCATGCAAACCAGTCCAGCCTCCAGCGCCAGAAAATGCGGCAATACCGCTATCCCGATACCCGCTTTTGCAGCAGCCAGCTGAGTCGCCAATGAAGTGGTGGTTAACGCAGGCTCACGCCCCTGCAAAACTCGCTCGACCCACTGAGCAGCGGGCAGCTGGGTTTGTGGCTCACCCCAAGTGATAAAGGCGTCGGCATCGAACTCACCGGCATCGCGGTGAGTTCCACGCCTTGCCACATAGCCAGGGCTAGCGTAAAGCCCGAAACCCAGGGTACCCAAACGGCGAAGGGTGACATTCCCCCGTTCGGGTTTGACCATTCTGAGGGCTAAATCGGCGTCGCGACGATGCAAATTGACGGTGGAGATATCCGTCACCAGCTCTAGCGTAATACCTGGATACTGGCTACGAAATTGCGCAATCGCGGGTAGGATCAGTGCTGTTGCCAGGTTTTCAGCGGTAGCCAATCGCACTCTACCGCTCAGCTGTGAGTAACGGGAAACATCGGTTGTAAACGCCAATGCGGCTGCTTCCAGTGCTTCAGCTTTCTCGACCAGCCCGGCCCCCTCCTCAGTAAGCTGGTAGCCCGACTGTTGGCGCACAAAAAGCGGTAGCTTAAGCGCTTTTTCTAGCCGTTCAATACGCCGAGAGAGCGTCGCAATGCCCAAGTGGAGTTCCGCTGCGGCACCACTCAGCGTACCGTGACGGGCCACGGCAAGAAAAGTACGGGTATCGTCCCAGACCCACCCTCGCGGCATCTGTTTTTCAAAACCGGAAATCGGCTTATCAAATTCGTTCATTTTTTTCATTATCGGATAGTGCCACGCTGTCACTCCGCTACTCAAGAACGATTCACGGAGAGACAGCATGCAACAACGTACACTTGGCACCGACCTTTCTATTTCCGCTATTGGCTTGGGCTGCATGGGAATGAGCGAATTCTACGGCCCCCGGGATGATAGCGAGTCGCTGCGGGTATTAGCACGGGCAGTGGAACTGGGCATCAACTTTTTAGATACGGCGGATATGTACGGCCCACACCATAACGAAGAGCTGATTGGCCGCTTTCTCGCCAGCCATAAACCGAAGGTACGTATCGCGACCAAGTTTGGCATTGTGCGTAACCCCGGAGAGTACCAACGCAGCCTGGACAGCAGCGCCGAGTATGCACGCAAAGCTTGCGAAGCATCACTGAAACGGCTGGGTGTCGAGCAAATTGATCTCTACTACGCCCATCGCGTTAACCCGAACACTCCCATCGAAGAGACCATGGACGGACTCGCCCAACTGGTGAAAGAGGGGAAAATTGCTCATATAGGCCTGTGCGAGGTTAGTGCAGAAACCCTACGTAGAGCCCATGCGGTATACCCAGTGACCGCAGTACAAACCGAGTATTCGCTCTGGACACGTGATGTTGAGCAAGATGTTCTGCCCACCTGCAATGAACTCGGCATTGGCTTTGTGCCCTACTCGCCGCTGGGCCGAGGCTTCTTGACGGGAAGGTTCCAAGCAACTGAGGATTTTGAGGAAGGTGATTTTCGTTCCAACCTGCCGCGCTTCTCAGATCAGGCTATGAGCACTAACCGCCGAATCGCCGAGGTAATTGGTGACGTGGCCACACTCAAAGGCTGCACACCTGCGCAGCTTTCACTGGCTTGGCTGCTGTCTAAAGGTGACAACATTGTGCCTATCCCCGGCACTAAGCGCCTAGGCTACCTTGAAGAGAATGCAGCAGCGGCATCCATTCACCTAACCGCTGATGAGCAGCAACAGCTTGAGGCGGCTACCGAAAACCTTCCAGTCATCGGCGAGCGCTATACACCGGAAGGTATGAAAGGGGTAAATACTTAAGCGGCAACGGTCTTTTTCAAAGTACTGCTCTCAAAGTACTGCTACTGAATAATCTCCTCAATCGAGCGCTTGCCATCCAGTAGTGAGTATTCCTGGTTAATGATGCTCGAAGTTTGCACCACATGCAGCAGTGCATGAGCGACATTAGCGCGGGAGATCTGATTATCGCCTGACTCTTCAACAGTACTAGCAAACAGGCGGCTGGCCGATTCGTCGGTCAGGCGCCCTGGTTTGAGAATGACATAAGGGAGTTTGCCATTGCGTAGATGAGCATCGGCAGCAAATTTCGCGACCATATAAGGGCGCAGCTTCTCCGGTGCCCCAAGCGGATTTTCTGCCCGCATGGCACTGACCATAATGTAGCGGGACAGCCCTTTTTGCTTGGCAACATCAGCGGCACGAATGGCACCAAAAAGATCAATCATCAGGGTTTTATCTGGCCCGGTGTGGGGCCCTGAACCTGCGGTAAAAACAACCTGATCGCATCCTTCAAAGGCATGTTCAAATTCACCTTCTAAATCGGCAACCACGCTATCGATACCACGTTCGTGAAACCACGCTGCCTGCTCTTCGCTGCGGATCATCGCCTTGACCGAAGTGCCAGCTTGTTGGGCAAGCTCGCAAAATTGTTTACCAATTTGCCCGTTAGAACCAATCACTAATATCGCCATAACATCTCCTTGTGGATTGCTTACGCACAGCCATAGCTAAACTACCTTGCTTAACACGCTTAATTTAACAGCGATAGCTATGTGGTTTCACCTCTTGGCCCCACTTTTGGATACTGTATGTTTAAGCGGGCACTAAGTTGCATTCGCCTGACTATTTTATTGTTTCCGCAGCAGCCGAAAGCCGATAAGCTATTAATACTCTGGAGTTTTTTCACAAATGCTGTTTGGAGAAAACGTTATTTACTTATTCTCATCGGTAACAAAAGCGAAACTTGCCGGGTGCGATGTCTCCCCTCCTCTAGGCAATGGATAAGCTCCCATTTATGCCAGTGTTCTCCTGGCTCGGTTGCATACCTAAGCGCTGTGCCTGGGCGACAGCGTGCATAGCGCTCGCTCTTTTTTCAGGATCGATGGAAGCTCAGCCGCCTAATATAGAGCACGTTATCTTGTTGGTTGCCCACCCGGATGTATCCACCAGTTGTTTAAATAAGGATACAACTCGGGCTATTTTCGCCATGCGCCAGCGTACTTGGCCGGATGGTCAGGCAGTTCAGGTGTTTGTTCTACCTAACCGTAACCCTACACACGCACGGTTTGTAAAAGAGCAGCTAGCGGCTTATCCCCACCAGCTTCAGTTGGCCTGGGACCGAATAGTGTTTTCTGGCATGGGGCAAGCGCCTAACCGTGTTCGCGATCTCAACGAAATGCGACAGCGAGTGGCCAGCACTCCAGGAGCAGTGGGCTACCTTGAAAGGGAGTACCTGGATGAAAGTGTCCAAGTCATTTCAATGGAGTGACCGAAATCCTGTCAGGCTACTGGTCTGTCTATTAGCAACCCCGCCTACCGCTGTCAGTTGGGCCGACGAGAGCCCGCTCGATACGCTACAGGTACACGGCTTTCTTAGCCAAGCACTTATTGTGACGGATAATAACGACTTCTTTGGTGCCAGTAGCCAGAAGGCTGGGAGCCTTGAATTTACCGAATTGGGAGTAAATGCCTCACTACGCCCCAGCCCAAATATGCTGATAGCCGCCCAACTACTCAGTCGACGAGCAGGTGGTGAAATCAGAGATGCCAAGCCTACGCTGGATTACGGCGTTATAGACTACCAGATGGTATCGAACCAAGAGCGTACACTAGGCCTGCAAGCAGGCAGGTTTAAAAACCCCCTAGGCTTTTATAACCAGACCCGTGATATTGCTTTTACTCGGCCAAGCATCTTACTGCCTCAATCGATTTACTTTGATCGCACGCGTTCCATCGGCATAGCCGCAGACGGGGTCAGCGTTTATCTGGAAGAACGCATCTCCACTGGCACGCTTAGGATGAGTGGTGGTATTGGTCGCCCTCAGACAGGCTCAGGCCTGTCTAGGCAGTTGTTTGGTAACACCATCGGCAGTGTGTCCTCATCCACACCGTCAGCCATTGCGCAGATTTTATATGAAAACCAAAATGGCAAATTTTTAGCCGCGTTGAGTGCAGCCAACGTCAACCTGGATACTGACATTGCAGGCAATCCAGCTGAATTCAACTTTCAGCCTTGGGTGGCCTCATTGCAATATAACGACGACCTGTGGAGCCTAACGGCTGAATTCGCCCTGAGACAACAGTCTCTTGAGGGTGATAATATACCTACATCATTCGATATCACTGGCCAAAGCTGGTATTTACAGTATCAGCGACGCATGACGCCTACCTGGAGCTGGCTGGTGAGGTATGACTCCCTCATCAATAATAATGCTGATCGCTCAGGCTATCAGTACGAGCAGAGTGGTTTTGGACCTGCTCACTCTCAGTTTGCTGACGATATCACGATTGGCCTTCAGTGGACGCCCAGCGCCCACCTCATGCTTGCGGGTGAGTATCATCATGTGAACGGTACTGGCTGGTTGCCAGGGCAAGATAACCCTGACTCTTCGGCAACCCAACAACACTGGAACATGCTGCTGTTCCAACTTTCGTTACGCTTTTAATTATTCATGAAACCTAAACTTGGCTGCCCGTGATGAACCTACTTTCATCTTTAAAAGTACGACAACGGTTAAGTTTGACCTGGCGTGTCACCGCGCTTAGCAGCCTGCTATTACTGGTACTTGTCGCCCTTTTCACTTGGTTGGGCCACTACTATTTAACCCTACAATTCGAGGCAAGCCGCCTTACCCAGCATGAGCGCCAGCAGCGTGAAATACGCCTCGTGCTGCAACGTTCTGCTGACAGCCTACTCCAACTGGCTAGTTTAACGGCATCGGCTCCAAACTTGGCCAACGCATTAGCACACAGCAATCTCTCAACGGTAGCAGACACACTAAATGCTCTATGGCCTTCACTACAGCTTGAAGCCGGTGTGGATGAGTTATTCATATTTGACGCCCAAGGTCATTTGATGGGACGCTTCGGCGCCAGCACGCCATCCAATGAGCCCCCCTTACAGAGTTGGATAGGAGATGTACTGGCGACGGAATCACCTGTGACGACGCTGCGCTGTGCCATGGACTGCCAGCAGTTTGTAGCGGTTCCCATGTTATTAGAAGGCGACAGTATCGGCACTGTAGTGATGTCACGTTCGCTTGCTGATGTAACCCGTCAAGCAAAAGAAGTCTCGAGCAGTGAAATAGCACTGTTGGTGATAGGAGACCAGGAGGAGCAAGAAGCCGCAGAAGAGCGCCGTTTACCCCACTGGAAAGGCCACCTAGTAGCACTTACTAGCCGGGAGCTTACGCTCCCATTACTGCAGCTTGCTTCAACCCAAACACCTATTGACCCACTTAACGATGCTCCTTTTAGTATCAAGCATGCCAGCCGCTATTTAGAGCTAAGCGCTGTGTATATGGAGGAGGATGCTGATTGGCGCAGCACCAGCTACTTCCTACTCATCTCTGACATTACCGATCAAGTTACCGCTATTAAGAGCGCTACTAACACGCTGCTCTTTGTTGGGCTAATAGGCTGGCTGGCCGCACAATTACTACAGTTGATTATTTTATTAGGGCCCATGGCGCGGCTACGCAGAGTAGCTGAGCTGCTACCAGCCCTTGCGAACGGCAAATTCAGTAGCGTGAGGGCCAAATTGCCGGTTTCCACCCCACGGCTTTCTAACGAGATTAATGTGCTTGAGCATTCAACTCGCGAGCTATCTTTCCAGCTTGAGACACTGGAAAACGCCGTGCAAGAGCGTAGCCAGCAGCTTGCGGAACGCATCGATGAGTTAGCTAGCGAGCGAGATTTTATTAGCAGCCTGCTAGATACCGCTCGGGTTTTTATTGTTGCGCAAAGCGCTACTGGCCATATACAACTGGTCAATAGCTATACCCGGGAACGGCTTGCTCTCAGTGATAACGACCTCTTAGGCCGCCACTTTAACGATATTTTTGATCAACCTACTTCATTACTTACTGGTGATCGAGACAGCGCCCACCATAAAGGCCGTGCCGAAATTTCCTCGCAGGAAGAAAAAATCTTTCAAACGGTTGATCGGTGTAATTGCATTGTCGCTTGGTACCACACACCTTTAAATGACAACCTAGGCGGCAATGCTGCAAGAATTTCTGTTGGGTTAGATATTACTGAACGCAAGACTGCTGAAACCCGCTTAACCTGGCTAGCGGAACATGATCCTTTAACCGAGCTATTTAACCGCCACTATTTTCAGGATGCGATGCTCAACTCACTTTCACACCAGAGTGAGGGTGCCATACTGCTACTTGATCTTGACCAGTTTAAAGAAATCAATGAGCTTAGTGGCCACCATATTGGCGATCAGTTGCTACGTGAGGTAGCAGAAACGCTATATGCCAACCTAGGCCAACGCAGCACAATCGCACGCTTAGGTGGCGATGAGTTTGCGCTACTGCTAGAGGGTGTTAATAGTGAACAAGCGATTCATATTGCCGAGTATATTACCCAGTTACTCGACTCTATTGAGTTTGTCAGTGCTGGTATAAAACACCATGTGTCTGCAAGTATCGGTATCGCTCTATTCCCCCTCCATGGTCAAAGCCCTGCTGACCTTCTGGCCAGTGCCGATATGGCGATGTATAAAGCCAAAGAGCAGACTGCTTCTCATTGGTACCTGTACGCCCATGAGATCAGTGCTACTCGTTCGCTTTGATTCACGACTATCAAAATCAGAGGCTCTTTAACTCGCAGTTAACTGACTCATCCTGACAGCCATACGGCTACTATTGAACATGACACATGACCAGCACACTGGGTTACGCCATCCTCTCCTGTTTGAAGTCCTGAACCTGAATACTGGCAAATTTTTCCAGAAAAAACACTAACGTTTCTGGGTGCTGAAAGCGCCGTTCGAATGCCTCTTGACCATTGCGGCTACGCCGAGTGATGCGAGCTTTATACTCGCTCCCAACTTTGAAAACGTTAGCGCTATTTTCTCGCTCACCTTCGCGGTGCACCGCAGTTAAAGAAGGAGACATTTCCAATAAATCCGCCAATTGACGAGCTGCTGCCTGCTCTTCTGCAGTCGCCCAAAACGGCTGATCACGGTTGCCGTAGTGATAAAGCAGAATAACCAGTAGGACCGAGAAAACGGTGCTGGTAAGCATCCAGGTAAGCTCTACATTCGCCACAGGCATAGTGAGAATAACCAACAACTGCACCGCTGCACCAACGGCAAGTATTACAGCAAAAGGCCGCCACATACGTGGGTTCATAAAACCGCGTTTCAATATATAGCCCCACAGGCCCAGCACAGCGAGCCCTCCTAAGGAGAGGTGAGCGACGGCAAGTGGTGTTCCACCACCAGCAAACAGTGCAACTATGCCCATTACAGGAATAAGCGTGTAGAACGCCGCAAGTAGATAGTAGGCACGCGTCAGGGTCATTGATGGCTCCTTTTGTTATTTTTGCCGTGTACTCAAGTATAGGGTGTAGTCAAAAAAAGCTGGGCGCTTTAAGCCGTATTCATTTGAGCTATGCTCGAACCAAGCCGCTACGCCCAACAAGCTTTAGAACATGTATCTCAAACGATGTTTCAGCCATGGAGCGACAGTCATGTAGCTCCAGTCATGTTTCTAAACCTACTGATCCCAGCTTGCTTTCCCCAGTTTACCTCCCCCCAGCCCATGAAACTCATTAACGAGCATTATTGATGAAAATCAATGGGCTACTTCATCTCAAAACCACGTTTTACCAGAAAGTCTTTCATATGAGGGCGCAACTTGTTATCAAACAGTGGTTTCAGGTTGTGTGACCAATCGGTATTTTTGTTGCTACTGCTACGCGCTTGGTAGTAGGTGTGCATCGTAGCGTCGAAGGCTTCTACTAAACTGGCATCTTCAGTGTAGTAGTCTTCTTTCAATATCGCTTCTACGGGCAAGCGTGGCTTTACTTCAGGGTCTTGTGCTGGGTAACCAAGGCACAAACCAAACACTGGATAAACATGCTCAGGTAGGCGCAGTAAGTCACTAATGGCCTGAGGGTTATTGCGAATACCACCGATATAGCAAATACCTAGTCCTTCTGATTCGGCGGCTACCACAACATTTTGTGCAACTAACGCCGTATCTACGGTGGCGACCAGCAACTGCTCCGTCATACCTCGTTCAACGTTCGCTCCCGTGCGTTCAGAGGCTTCTGTTGGGCGCTTCATATCCGCACAAAACACTAAAAACGCTGCGCAGCTTGCAACATAGCCTTGTCCACCGGACAGCTCAGCAATGTGTTCACGGTTTGCCGAATCTTTCACATGAATAATCGTATAGGCTTGCACATGGCTAGAGGTAGCGGCCCCCTGCCCAGCTTTTATGAGCTCTAGAAGCAGACCACGTGGGATTTCTTGATCGGTAAACTTGCGGATAGAACGATGGGACTGCAACAGCTTGATGACAGAATTCATATTTTCTTGCCTCTTAATGCTTAGCATAACGGATAAATACAGATAAGCGTCGACGACAAACACTTAACAGTTCGACCTGCCCAACGATATTTTTGCGTTATTACACACACGACAGTGATAGTGTTCTGGTCAAGTCGTAGCGGACACTTTTATTAAGCTGCTTCCGCGATTTTCTCGATCTCCCTTGGCGCGTGGTAG
>NZ_NWUX01000041.1 GCF_002374315.1 Vreelandella nigrificans
GCCACTCCGTGGTTTCGACCGTATCGAGATCTTCTCTTGTCTCCAGACTCATAGAGGTCTCTCCGAATGACGATAAATGACAATGAGCCCCGCTAACCCATGGGGCTTGGGGCGGCTGCGGCGTTTAGCCACCACAAGCCAGTAAGTAGCCGATGCATGAGCATCGTGCAGAAAATTTTCGCTCTAAATTTTTCGTACTACATTCAACGAGCTACTTGCTTTTAAATGTAGTAAAGCTACATAAATATCGTAAATGTTAGCCTTTTGTATATGCGAAGATACCGCAAAGTCGTCACGCTGCCAATTCCAGCACATTGAAAAAGCCCATCGAAAACAAACTACTGCACCGCAACATTAGCCACTTACAGTAGCTTTCCAGCACTTTCACCATTACGACTAAACGGTAGTAAAATGTAACCAAACTACCGTTTTATTCACTTATGGGTTAAGTACTTATTGTCAGCCTCTCCACAACATCAAAATGCATTTCTAGCCAAACACTGGTCAAAATAGGCCCAATCAAATGCTGGACCTGGATCAGTTTTTCGCAGCGGTGCTACGTGGGCATGACTGGTAATGCGCGACCTATCCAACAGTGTGTAACGTGCAATTAGCCACTGAGTCACCGCTGCTAACGCTCGGTATTGTGCTTTCGTAAATGGAGTAACGTCATCTCCCTCCAGCTCAATACCAATGGAGAAATCATTCAGCGCTGTGCGTAAGGCTCGTTCACGGTTATCCCACCAGCATGAACGACCGGCATGCCAGGCACGCTGATTTGTATCAACAAACTGCACACATTGCCCATCACGGCGAATCAAAAAATGCGCCGAAACACGTAAATGGGTAATCTCAGCGAAAAAGGGATGTTCATCTGGGATTAATTGGTTAGTGAACAAGGCCTCAATAGCGCCTCCACTAAACTGCCCAGGGGGAAGGCTAATCGCATGAATCAACAACAGCGATACTTCATCCGTTGGACGAGCGTCACAGTTGGGCGACACGACTTGTCGGGCAGATTTCCAGTAGCCGCCATCGGCCTCATTGCTCATCACACATACACTCCTCTACGTTGACGCTTACATTCACTATAATGCTGCTCACACTTGATGACGCCCAGAGAACCCACCGCCATGCATTATCAAACCGCACTTGCCGAAGAGATCCGCTCCAGCGCCACACATCTGCTGGCCGAAGATGTTGGCCCTGGGGATATTACTGCGCAGTTAATTCCCGAAAACCAGTGGGCCACGGCTAAAGTTATTACCCGTGAAGCAGCGGTGTTATGCGGCGTTGCTTGGGTGGATGAAATATTTCGCTGCCTGGATAACCGAGTCACCCTACGTTGGCAGGCAGCCGATGGCGACCTGCTCGATGCGGACCAATGTTTTTTAGAGCTTGAAGGCCCCGCTCGCAGCCTGTTAACCGGCGAACGCGCGGCGCTGAACGTGCTACAAACGCTTTCTGCAACGGCAACAGCAACACGCCGTTACGTTGATTTAATCGAAGGCACAAACGTTCGCTTACTCGACACCCGTAAAACACTGCCAGGCATGCGCCTTGCGCAAAAATATGCAGTCACCTGCGGTGGCGGCCATAACCACCGCATCGGCTTGTGGGATGCGTTTTTGATCAAAGAGAACCACATTGCAGCCTGTGGAGGCATTCAAGCAGCCGTTGCACAGGCTCGCAAACTGGCAAGCGACCTACAGGTAGAGGTCGAAGTTGAAACCTTTGAAGAGCTTGATCAGGCACTGGCCGCTGGTGCTGATATTATTATGCTCGACAATTTTGCCCTAGAGGATCTGCATGTAGCGGTGGAAATTAACGGTGGCCGGGCAACGCTAGAGGCATCGGGTAATGTGGATGCCACAACGTTAAAAGCAATTGCTGAAACAGGGGTAGACTGTATTTCCAGCGGTGCGTTAACCAAAGATATCAAGTCCATTGATCTCTCCATGCGCATTACCCAAACCTTTAATGTCTAAAAAGGCTAGGTTTCCACAGCATGCAGCTGTTTAACCATACGGTAACGCTTTAGCAACTCCCCACTGCGCTCTATCCACTGCTCGCCGAGGTTTTCAAAACCCCGGCGATGCAGGCGCTCATACAGCATTAAGCTTGCTTCTATTTCCACCTTCGATACCCCCTGCTCAAGCAGCATGCGCTCGGCGTGGATGAGTAGCGTAGTACCAACCCCTCTCCCCATCAGAGATGGCCAAACATATAGAGTTTCAATACGGCCTGCGCTTAAATCCAGCTCTAAAAACCCCACGCAGCGCCCATCACAAGTGGCCACCAGCGTCGTATAAAGTGCTTGGCGAGCGGCCCAAGCACTCGCTTCACGGGGCAAAGCGTTAGCCCAGGCACGCCGCTCAGCCAAGCCATAATGAGAAGCAGCCCCTTGCATCACTGCATGATAAAAAACCTCGGCTTGGTCAGCGGCATCCCGCACTAATGCAGCGCGATACGTTACACGTGCATTTGAGGCAGGCGCTTTACGCTCTTCGCTTTTCGTCATGCGTCACCTCTGAGCTATTCACGATATGATTCCATTACGCTTATACAAACGGGCTGTTTTATACTATGCCCATTAAATACGGCGCCAACTAAATACTGTGCCAACTAACTCCAGCAAAAGGCAGTGTGATGGAACACGCCCCTCACGGCGAATACTTTTCGATAACACCCATCGGCCATATCCAAAGTGACTACCCTGATAAGTTTGGCGTGCCCCGCCAGCCAGGGCTAGCACCAGCCGCCGATGCGAGCCTAGTGTTGACTCCCCCTTTCGATGACCCGCTTGCCGTGCGTGGCCTAGACGAGTTCAGCCACATCTGGGTATCGTTTATTTTCCATCAAAGCCCTACCCGTTGGACACCACTAGTACGACCGCCCCGCTTAGGGGGAAATCGCAAGGTCGGCGTATTTGCCAGTCGCAGCACCCATCGCCCTAACAGGCTAGGGCTTTCACTGATAGCGCTGACCGGCATCGACACATCCAACGGGGTACGTTTGCAGCTTGAGGGCTGCGATTTAGTAAGCGGCACACCCGTGGTGGATATAAAACCCTACTTACCCTGGGCAGAGGCACGGCCGGAAGCCAAGGCAGGCTTTGCCCCCAATGCCCCCGATCTGCTGGCGGTCACCTTCAGCCAAGCGGCGCAGGCAAGCCTCGCAGCCCGTGCCGACGGTGCTTCGCTTTATGCATTGATTGAACAGGTACTCGGGCAGGATCCGCGACCAGCTTACCAGCGCGAGGGCCATAGCGAACGGCTTTATGGAGTACGCTTACGTGATGTGGATGTAAAGTTTCGCTCCACTACGGTAGGAAATGGTCAGGTAACGCTGCACGTTGACAAAATTGCTACGTTTAGCGATCAATAATATTGAGCATTGGTAATCAAACAAAAAACATGAAGAAAAAAGCCATTTACAATCAACGTAAATTTTACTTTTAAATTTATAATTGAAAGGAAGGGATCATCAACGTAAACCGACTACCCTTACCCAACTCACTTTTACACTTAACGATACCAGCATGCTTTTCTGCTACCACTTTCACTAAAGCAAGGCCTAAACCATGGCCTTTCTCCCCTCCCCCCTCATCACCACGTTTGAACTCATCAAAAATACTATCCATTTTTTCAGGTGAAACACCAACCCCATTATCGACGACCTCCAGCACGATCCATTCATGCTCTACAAATACATACACACTCACTTCACCATAACAAGGAGTATATTTGATTGCATTTTCTATTACATTGAAGACTGCTCTCGAAAGATAGCTTCTATCTCCCAACACAGGCGCCCCATCTTCATTTAGCAGCTCGCTTGCCAGCTTAATATTTTTTAATCTCGCAATAGGAAAAACCTCATCCAACACTTCCATAACAACATCTTCAAACAAAACCACCTGTTTATCAAAATCAAACGACCTAGCTTTTATTAACCCTATAAAATCATTAATCATATCAAGGCCCACATTAAGGCACTGGCCTAAATAACTATAAAAAGTAGACTCTGGCACTGCTAACACGGGGTCTTTTTGTGCATCTAATAATGCCAAAGCTCTTGCCTGAGGAGCCTTCATATCATGAGATAGGAAACTCAACATACTGGAACGCTGAGCGTCAGCCTCCATTTCACTTGTCAAATCAACTAACCACACCAGCCAGCCTCCAGTGACACTACTGGCAGTCGTAGATAAATCCCCCATTTCCAGGCGGTAGGTACGACCTCTGCTATCAGTGCACAGCCAGCCTGGCTCGATGCTGCTTACTTCTCTGCCCGCGGGGAGTTGAGGAGGCCATGGTGATGCAAAACCTATACTTTTTTCAAACGACAACACTGAAAATAGCTCGTTAATATGACTAATAACCCTCTGACTATCCACCCAGCAGATCACTTCTGCCTGTTTATTCGCTAGTAGCACCTCACCTTTTTTATTTAAAACAAAGATAGGAAGAGGCAAAGAATTCATTGAACCAAGGACGAATCTGCGTCCTTCTATTATACGCCCTAATGCAAACTCAAGCGCTTGGGATTGCTGGTATAACTTCCCCCCCTCGCCACATATAAAACCGGGCTCTCTCGCTGGAGCTGGCAAAATGGATGGCTCTTTATATAAGAGCTCTAGCTCTTTCTCAAACCAAGAAAGTAACACTGACTGACTTTTCCAGACAAATGTTACAAATGCTATACCGAGTGCTATTAGGCTAGCGGTGGGTGGCCACCACCATCTAAAACTCAAGGCTATAAAAGAAGCCAAAAAAACGCCGATTCCAAGACACATGACTACTGCTAGTAAATAACGAAAGCGAAGGCACCATGCCAATAGAATTAATAAAACAACAGGTATGATTGCTAAAAGCGATCCAACCCAACCATCAACTTCTCGAATATAAGTATTACTCTCCAGTGCATCCAGTAAGTGAGCATTCACTTCAACGCCTGGCATTAACCCAGATGACAATAAAGAAACATTATAGTTGTCCCCTAACCCCAGTGCCGTCATACCTACTAGCACTTTACGACCATACAATAATGATTCAGGAACATACCCCTTTAGCACATCGCTATAAGAAACAGTAGGGTAAGTGCCTGATGAGCCCCTAAACGGTATTCTCACTGCTGTAGACGGCCATGCTGTACGAGGGCTATTTGAAGCAAAAACTGTCATCAGTTGCGGCACTGCTTCTCCGCGGCGTAACTCGACGAGCTTAACTGAACGTGCGACACCATCATCACCCAAAGAAATATTGATGTGCCCGAGCCCTTTTGCCGCTGCTTGCAAAGGCGGAGAAGGTACTAAAACATCACGCATATTATTTTCGGTTGATTGTTCAGGAAGCAGCGCGATGGGAAGATAGACATTTCCATGTTGGCGCATCGCCTTAGCCAGCAACGTGTCTTCTTCAGGCTCACGACTCGGCTCGACAAAAAGAATATCCAGTGCAATAGACTCGACACCTGCTAGATTCAATTTCTGGATAAGCTGGGCATGGATATCTCTTGGCCAAGGCCAGCGCCCTAGCGTATGTAAGCTAGGTTCATCTATCGCTACAATTAAAATATCTGCAGATGGTGGCTTTACCTGCTTCGATAGCCATGCGTCATAAAAAAAATTATCGGATAGTAAAGGAGAAAAGCTATGTATAAAAAAAGCAATGGGTAGTAATAGCGCTCCCATCGCACACCATGTCATCACAAACCGTCGGTGTAATACTCTCGAAAGGCTAACTTCATGTGTCATTTAGCTTTCCAGTGTCGAGAATAATGCTTATTTCGGCACGTTCATCTAAGCTTACTACTCTCCAATACACTTCATTCTCGGGTAAACGACTTATCTTTAAAGGCCCCTTGCCTTGAGGCTCATAGTCCAGTAGGACTCTAGTGAATTCGTGATCCGCAGCCAACTGCAGACGATAGGAGTTTTGTGCTCGATGAGACCACTCGAATACCCATGCACTCTCTTTTTGCTCAACGGAAACTTGATTACCATGATGATGAATAACGAAGGTGGCGCTCCACCCTTCGATTCCAAGCGCATCGATAGGGGCTATTCGTAAATGATAAAACCCTGGAGGTAGTGGGTCGAACCGTACCTGACTATCACTAGAGCGTTGGTCCCGTAATATATTTAAAAAACTTGGGTCTTGCGCTATTTGTGCTCTGTAAAAACTTCCCAACATAGGCGATAAAATATCTATTTGTACGCCATTATCCATGAGAGAGGTAATATTCACATCATCTGGTGACTGCAAGAGGGGCACCACTTGGATATCCCCTACCATCCCAACACGCGCGCCCTCACCTGCGCCCATTGAGACTTGTTCAAAACCAACTTGAGCTTGAGCAACAATACTCCCCTCATAGATTGAGGTTAATAGCGCCTCATCTTCGTAGCGCGCCCGAAAGTGGGTACCGCGCACACCCAATACTCCTGTATTTGTTTTTATATTGTATGCTCGTTGTTGCGCTCGCCCTGTCGGCACGTATGACTCTACTTCGCCTTGTTCCAAGAAAAATGTAATCCCCTTACTCCCTTCGCGCATTAATACAACACGCGACATAGATGGCACAACCACCCTCGCACCATCACTCATTTGTAACGCTAAGGAGGTTCCTCTCCCCGTTTGCAAAATGGCGCCTGCATCAATAGTATCACCACGCTCCAGAGAAACTTCATTAGAGCCTCTAATCAGCCATGCCTCTCCTGATTTATAAAGAACTGTTAATGGAAAAGGGCTAAAAAAACCCAAGTCCACTAAAGTATCTGGTTGGAGCTTCTCTGGCTCCTGAATAGTATTCAATTGCTGTAAAACGGGCCACTCGGCGGGAGTACCATAATAGCGTTCAGAAATATTCCAAAGCGTGTCACCCGGTATCACACGGTGATAAGAGGCAGATTCATCAGATGCGTTGGCGGATGCCGCTAGCAGCCACAAAATAATTCCTAGCATCAAGCCCTGTAAAAAAAACCTTCCAATACTGCTGTAGTGGCACGCTAATACTTTAATTGGCTGGCTGTTTCGGAAAAAGCTCGTCTTCATAATGCCACCCTTTTATTACGCACAAACATGCCACCATATATATTACCGGAAGACTCAATGACTCATACTTAGTCAATGAGCGTATTGGATACCCAGCCTAGCGCTGGCTCGCCATTGTGCATAAAATAAACTTGACTCCACCCATCCATACTCCCCAGCACATAAACAGCCTCACCTCTCCCTAACGCCGTAATACGATCAAACTCGGTGTTAGCTCCAGAACGAATATTGACGCTATTTCCTGCAATTTTCTTTTCTTGGAGATTCGGTAGGCTTGCCGTAATATTTTCTTTTGCTAATTCATTTCCCCCTTGAGCCGCCATTACAAACCAAAAAACTGCCCAGGCATGATTACGCTCCACTCCATGCCCTCTAGAGTACATAGCGCCAAGATTGTTTTGTGCAAACAGATCGTTTTGCTTCGCGGCGCGCTCATACCACTCAAAAGCACGGGCGTAACTTTGCTCTACCCCCCTACCAGATTCATAGAGGCTTCCGATATTGTTTTGTGCAGCCACATGCCCCTGCTCAGCTGCCAGCTCAAACCAACGCGCTGCAAACTCGGGGTTTACATCAACACCTTTTCCTTCTAAATACAACAAGCCCAGTTGAAATTGAGCTGTGGCATTACCTGCCTCAGCGGCACGTTCAAACCATTGCGCAGCTAATTCCGTTCCACCCTCAAGACGCCCAAGAAGATACAGTTCCGCCAACCTAACTTGAGCATCGACTAAACCATTATCCGCTGCAAGGCGATACCATTTATAGGACTCGTCAACATTAGCGTTCACTCCTTGACCGCGCTCAAACATCATGCCAAGTGCAAACTGCGACTCAGCATTACCCTGTTCAGCCGCTGTACGCCACTCGTGGATAGCAGAAGCATAATGACCACGCTGGTATTGGCTGAGCCCAGCCTCATAGTCTGCTATTGCTAGCGTGCTAATCCCGACAATAATAAGGCTCAACCAGGGCAGTATCCTCATCTTCAGACATTCCTTCACAAAAGCCTGATAGGCTCTCGCCTATCGGGCATTCAACGATATTAAGTCAGCTCACCTACTGGCGTTACTGTCTTCGTGACTTCAGTCAGCGCACGAGCATACGTATTACGGGCTGTTTTCATGATTGCCAGCTGGTCCTGTAAACGCTGCAATTCTTGATCGGTAACTCGCAGATTCTGCAGCTGCTCACGGCCCTTCTCCCCTAGGCTCTCCAGCGAATATTGCTGACCATTGATAGTCACTGTCGGATAAGTAGCCTGATCGCCCACTGCAACGGCTTCTTCGCTTTCTGTACGACTAGCAACTTTTTCAGACTTACTGACGGCTTTCTTGTTAGCCATGCTATTTTTAGTTTGGCTGGGTGTGTGCCGCTTGTTCATGCAAAACCACCTCTCGCAAATAGCTCATTAGAATTTAACAGGGCGCAGTATTTAGCATCGACAATGTCAATTTTTTAGGAGTCTTCTTCTACTGCATCGCTCCCAATATTTTCTTGAGACGCGGTTTGAATACGTTCATGAGTTAACACACATAGCACCCCTGTCCGTATATGCTGAATCTCAAAATTTGTATCGCAGTAAAGAGCCATTGTGTTCAATACACGGTTTTCAAGTACCAAGGAATTTTGCAGGTCGCTTTCATTGATGGTCAGCCTCGCCATAAATAGCCTACCTTCAGGACAACCTAAGGCTTGCTCATCACTCACCGCGACACATACTGAACCTTGGTCTATTTTTGGGGCAGGCTCTTGCGTTTGCGATTCTGCCAATACCCCCATGCTGTAAATCGACAGCCCAACAGCTACTCCAACAGCCGCAACAAAAGTAGTGATATAGCCAACATACTTCATCATTCAATATCCTGTTTTTCTCTACCGTGTAAGAAATGGGGAGAACAAAGCCCCCCTTATTAGTGCTAATTACTGAGCATTCTCGGTAACGGTGATTTCCACCCTTCGGTTTGGCCTCAAGCAGTTGGTAACGCTGGGGGTCGCCGTTCCACCTGGGCATTCAACAATAGGATCAGCCATACCTCGCCCAGCCGTCATAATGCTTGAGCGACGAACTCCCTGATTAGCCATACGGTCACCTACGGTCTCAGCACGGGAGTTGGATAATGCTAAATTATAAGCCTCGCTACCAAAGCGATCTGTATAGCCAATGATCAATACACTTGGGCTTACAAAGTCATTTGTGATCGCTTGAGTTACCTGATCAACGGCACGACGCCCCTCTAACGTAAGCGTGTCACTATCAAAATCAAATAACACATCGCCTGATAATGTTAGTTTCTCTTCGCGCGGCTCAGCAGCAATTTCTTCTACTTCGATTGGCACCAGTAACGCTGGGCACTGGGCATCCCGCCAACGAGTGCTTTCTAGCGCCATATCGTCGTCATAGTGCACTTGGTACTGGCAAGTGATGTACTCATTGCCATTGCCCGTGTACAGGTTGAAGACATAGTTCCACTCCCGAACACCAAAGAACCCTTCCGCGTAATGGGGGTTACCAATCAATTGGCGTACTTGGTCTTTCGTTTGGCTTTCCCGAATACGTAAAATATTTTCAGGATTAACAAACTTACCCCCGTCATACCAGTTACCCGCGAGCGCTGGAAAACCATCCTCGGCGTCACGCAGATCTGTACGGTCATTGTTAGGCGGGCTCGCACATCCTGCTATAGTGAGAACGGCGGCTATGCTGGCGGCCCCTAGGGCCGCCTTTGTCATCATGTTGTTACTAAGCTTATTCACGTCGTTCTCCTTTACCAGTGCCAGCCAGCGCCAATACCAGCGCCGAAGTTGCTTTGCGAATCGCCCGTCACTTTGCCTTGGATCACCCAACGGCCATTGTCAGAGAGACGTGATACCCCAACTGAAACAGCTGACTCACCTCCGTAAGTGCCTGCCCCCACACCCACCATGCTCTTACCAGGCATCCAGGCTTGCGGAACAGTAGAGGCTGCTATGGCGCTGGCTGAGCCGGCGTTAGCATTGCGCTCAACGTTATCAATGCGGCCATGAACATTAAGAATTTCGTTTTCGAAGCGGCTGCTTAGCTCCTGCATCTGACCCAAATTCACGGCATCATTGGTATTGATACCTGGCGCCACGTTGGTGATGGTAGTGCCCTCATCACCTTTCAGCGTGATAGTGCTGTAGTCGATATTGCCGCTTTCATCACGGTCATAATTCACAGCGCCACGCTGCACCGCATCAAGTTGGCGGACGTTGACTGCGTCGGTGTCTTGGGTACCGCCCGCCACGTTAGTGATCTGGCGCTCGTTACCTGCACTACCGACTGAGACAGCGCCTTGGGTAGAGGCAACGGCTTCGTTGGAGAAGCGCTCACGCTCACCGTTCATCCCCTCACGGTCAGCAACGGAATCCGCCCCCAGCGCTACACTTCCTTCCGCTGTTGCCTGAGCACCGGCACCTGAGGCAACGCTACGATCGCCTGCCGCGACACTACTTGCCCCCATTGCGATGCTATCAGCACCTTGTGGGTCAGCCGCGGGGCCATCGCTATTGGCTCGGAAGTACTTGGACCCGCCTTGCTCAATATTGGTGATTTGGTTTTGCACATCCCACAATTGACTGCCGTTAACCGCGTCCGAGCTGCTCTGCGAAATATCACCTGCTGCGACGTTGGTGATCGTCGTGCCACCATCACCTTCCAGCGTAATAGTGGTGTAATCGACACTCCCGTCATCGTTACGGTCATACTGCACCGCGCGGTCACCCAGGTCGGCTAGGTCGTTGGTGATATTACTGATATCGCCTTCAACATTGGTGACGCGATCATCCAAATCACCGACTGCTTGGTTGGTGGCATGAAGCTGGCTGCCGTTAATGGCATCGGTGCTCTCCGCGGAGATCCGACCTGCTGCAACGTTGGTCACCGTACGTTCAGCACCAACACTACCCACGCTTACCGTGGCCACTGGAGAGGCACCAGCAAACTGGTATGTTTGGCCTGCAATCTCTACCGCTGCGGTACCTACCGCGGAGGTAGTACGCGCGCCCTCACCCAATGCAACGCTGCCTTGATGCGATGCAATAGCGTCGTAGCCCATTGCCAGTGCACGGTCTGCCGAAGCAATGGCCTCATAGCCAACGGCTGTCGAGCCTTGTCCTTGGGCAAAGGCGTCGCTCACCGCTAAGCCACTATCGTTGGTACGCACGTAGCGAATACCACGACCGTTGTTGGTCATGTAGTCATCGCTACTATCACCGACGATATTGGTGACGTTACTCTCCAGGTTTTCAATCCACTGATTAGTGGCATAAAGCTGAGAGCCATTGATGCCATCCTGACTACCTTCAGAGACCTCTCCCTCTGCCAGGTTAGTAATTTTGGTATCGCTCATGCTGATACCGTCACCACTAATCACAGGACCACTTTCACCTACGGTGATACTGTTAACGATTTTGAGGTCATCGTTCAGCGCCAATTCCAGCGTCTGCTCATCAGTCAGCTTGGTGATGATGTTGCTGTTACCTTCCTCATCAGCCTCCCCTACGATGTCCAGACGGTCGCCCAGACGGCGTTCAGTATCATCACCCTCATTGGCACCAAACGTTAGCGGCGTGTTGGAAACTGCGTTAACCGAGTTATCCACGTACTGCTTGTTGGTGATGTGGTCACCCTCGGTGATCTCGCCGGTGTAGGTGACGTTACCCTCGTTGTTAACGAAGAAGTTATCGCCCAGGCGCGTTTCACCTGCCACGGTCAGGTTCTCATTCACCGTCATGTTGTTGGTGGTGATGCTGTCACCATCAATGAAGGTGTCACCCACCGTGATACTGTTGCCGACCTCAAGATCGTCGCTCAACGCCAGCTCCAGCGTCTCATCATCAGTCAGCTTGGTGATGATGTTGCTGTTACCTTCTTCATTGGCTTCGCCCACGATATCTAGCCGATCCCCCAGACGACGCTCGGTGTCCTCACCTTCGTTAGCACCAAACGTCAGCGGCGTATCACCCAACTCTGTCACGCTGTTATCAACGTAAGCCTTGTTAGTGATGTGATCACCTTCGGTGATCTCGCCGGTGTAGGTGACGTTACCCTCGTTGTTAACGAAGAAGTTGTCGCCCAGGCGGGTTTCACCTGCCACGGTCAGGTTCTCATTCACCGTCACGTTGTTGGTGGTGATGCTGTCACCATCAATGAAGGTGTCACCCACCGTGATGCTGTTGCCGATCTCAAGGTCGTCGCTCAACGCCAGTTCCAGCGTCTCATCATCAGTCAGCTTGGTGATGATGTTGCTGTTACCTTCTTCATTGGCCTCGCCCACGATATCTAGACGATCACCCAAGCGGCGCTCAGTGTCCTCACCTTCGTTAGCACCAAACGTCAGCGGCGTATCACCCAACTCCGCCACGCTGTTATCAACGTAAGCCTTGTTAGTGATGTGATCACCTTCGGTGATGTCGCCGGTGTAGGTGACGTTACCCTCGTTGTTAACGAAGAAGTTGTCGCCCAGGCGGGTTTCACCTTCTACCGTGAGGTTTTCATTGATGGTAGTGCTGCCATCAACGTACAGGTTCTCATTCACCGTCACGTTGTTGGTGGTGATGCTGTCACCATCAATGAAGGTGTCACCCACCGTGATGCTGTTGCCAATTTCAAGGTCGTTGCTCAACGCCAGTTCCAGCGTCTCATCATCAGTCAGCTTGGTGATGATGTTGCTGTTACCTTCTTCATTGGCCTCGC
>NZ_NWUX01000042.1 GCF_002374315.1 Vreelandella nigrificans
CCGCTACAAGAAGACCGACAGCTTCTTCGGCACGAGCTTCTACACCCTGGACGTGTCGGGCGAGACCCCACTGATCATAAGAAAAGTCGTGCAGCTGAACAACGACTATATTCATCAGGTTATCGACGTCTATCACGTGTGACCTGATGGGAGAGGAGAGTTAACCATGAGTTATACCATTGCCCTCAACTTTGAGGACGGCGTGACCCGCTTTATTGGCTGTAAAGAGGGGGAGACTGTTCTCGACGCTGCTTACCGGCAGAAAGTGAACCTACCGATGGACTGCTCTGACGGCGTGTGTGGCACCTGCAAAGGTCACTGCGAACAGGGCGAGTTCGACATGGGCGACGAGTACCTGGAGGATGCGCTTTCTGATGAGGAAGCCGCTGAAGGCCAAGTGCTCACTTGCCAAATGGTGCCCTCTTCGGACTGCGTGATCCAAGTGCCAGTCGCCTCCACGCTATGTAAAACAGCGGTGGGCAAGATTGAGGGTACTGTAGCGGCGGTGGAGCAGCTCTCTGAGGATAGTATTGAGCTGGCGGTTGAACTGGATGATGAGGGCCTTGCCTTTTTACCGGGTCAGTACATTCATATTGATGTGCCCGGCACTGAGGTGCATCGCTCTTACTCCTTCAGCTCACTGCCAGGCGATAAGCGAGCTACATTTTTGATCCGCAACATTCCCAATGGGGTAATGAGCGGCTACCTGACCGAGCGTGCGGCGGTAGGCGAAAAGCTCACCTTGACCGGCCCGCTGGGCAGCTTCTATCTACGCGAAGTAACGCGTCCGGTGCTGATGCTGGCTGGCGGCACGGGGCTGGCACCATTCCTCTCCATGTTGGCGCAATTGGTCGAGAAAGGCAGTGATGCGCCGGTTCATATGATTTACGGCGTCAATAAAGATGACCACCTGGTAAAAACAGATGTTTTAGATACCTTCGTAGAAAAGCTTTCTGGCTTTACCTACGCCACCGTAGTGGTCGATGAAGCCAGCGAGCATTCGCGTAAGGGGTACGTGACGCACCACATGGACGCAGAGGTCATGCATGACGGCGATGTGGACGTTTATCTGTGTGGCCCGCCCCCCATGGTGGATGCCGTGCTGAAGTACTTCGACGCGGAAGGGATTGAGCCCCAGAGCTTCCACTATGAGAAGTTCACCCCTAACCAAGTGGAAGAGCGCGCATGAGTGATCAACGTTTTGACGGCCCACGTTTTCAAGATCGAGTAATGGTGGTTACCGGCGCTGCCCAAGGAATTGGTCAGCGAGTTGCTGAGCGTGCTGCCGCTGAAGGTGCACGCTTGGTATTGGTAGATCGCGCTGATGAAGTCCACGAGGTGGTTGCTGAAATAGGCAAGCAAAGGAGTGACGTGGTTGCGGTACAAGCCGACCTGGAAACATGGGAAGGCGCCGAGCAAGTAATGCAGACGACGCTCGCTCACTTTGGTCGTATCGATATTTTGGTTAACAACGTCGGCGGCGCGATTAACTTCAAGCCATTTACCGAGTTTAGCGAGCAGCAAATTGCGGCAGAGATCAACCGTTCTCTAATGCCTACGCTCTGGTGCTGCCGTGCAGCGCTTCCAACCATGGTGGAGCAGGGCAGCGGCGTCATCGTCAATGTCTCTTCAGCGGCGACGCGGGGTATTCATCGTATTCCGTACTCGGCGGCGAAGGGCGGTATCAATGCGTTAACTGCGTCACTGGCATTTGAGTATGCTGAGCACGGCATTCGCGTTGTCGCCACAGCGCCGGGCGGCACCGAAGCCCCGCCAAGAAAAATTTCGCGTGGAACGCCGACGCCAAGTAACGAGACGGAGAAGGCGTGGTTTCAAGCGCATATCGATCAGACCAAGCAGAGCTGTTTAATGAGCCGCTACGGCACGCTAGATGAAATGGTCGCGCCTATTTTATTCCTTGCATCCGACGAGGCCAGCTATATCACCGGTAGCGTAATGCCCGTAGCAGGCGGAGATCTTGGCTAACTAAATGAAACCCATAATTCTAAATAAGCGTTAATTATAACTCTAAGCACAATAATATCCCTGGAGAAAACCGTGAAACATATTGAGAAAGGCGTCAGCCTTAGGCATGCGCCCCGTGATTTCATGCGCGACCTCAATGTCGATAACGCCAGTACCGGTTTAGTCGCCGGCATTTTAGGGCTCAGCGTTGGGGTCGTTCATATTAGTGCAGGTACGGCAGCGGGCCTCAATTCCTCCTTTATCATGATTTGGGTCATCAGCTACCTGATGATCAACGGGCTGTTTGGGCTATTCATGCCAGCCTATTACCGTTTGCCGCTGCCGATGGCTAACTCCATCCCCGGCGCGTTGATGTTTGCAGCGGTCATTCCTGTGATAGGCCTAGAGGCCGCCTTAGGCGCCAGCTTGATTGCGGGTGCCATCACATTGATTGCAGGTATCACTGGCGTGATGGGTATCGTAATGCGACTAATCCCGATGCCTATTGTAATGGGCATGGTGGGCGGTATGTTGCTTAGCTTTGGCCTTAACATGGTGGAGCCGTTGGAGAGTGCCATTGTGCCAGCCTCTATCATGATTCTGGCTTTCTTCATTTCCTCACGCCTCTTTCGTAAAATCCCTCCCCTGGTCGTAGCAATGTTGGCGGGAATACTCTATTTAATAGCTACCGGTGTTGACCTTTCAGGCATTGAAGCAACTATTCGCTTCCCTGAGTTCATTATCCCAGAGTTCACTTTAGGTGCTTTCCTCACTTACGGTTTACCGCTTGCCATTATTCTGGTGGGAATGGAGACGCCAGCGGGAGTCGGTCTATTAAAAGGGATGGGGTACAAAGAAGTTCCAGCAAACGGGATTACCGCGGTAGGTGGTCTAGGCACTATGGTGTCGGCGTTTTTCAATCTGCACAGTACCTGTATTGCAGCCCCTATGACTGGCATCTGCGCTTCACCGGAAGCAGGCACTCATGATAAACGTTGGGTAGCCGCGGTGATCGCCGGGGCTATCTTTGTAGTTGCCGCGCCTTTCTACGGCTATGTGGTCAGCCTACTGGAGGCTACGCCGCGCTACTTTATTGCCATTATCGCCGGGCTGGCACTTATGCGCGTCATCACCTCTTCAATGGCAATCGCCTTTTCAGGCAAGAAGCATGAGATAGGCGCGTTGTTTGCTTTTTTAATTGCTGCATCCGGAATTCAGATTCTTGGGATAGGTTCCACGTTCTGGGCGTTGGTTCTGGGTGTTGTTGTCTCGGCAATCTTCGAAACTAAGGACTTCGAATTTATTTTTAGCCGTGAGGTTGCGAAGGAGAGCGGCTGAAACTTTCATACCGGCAATTTTATAATGGTTATCCTCTTGGCCCGTGTCTGCTTTTGCAGTGCGGGCCTTTTTTACAGAGGTCACTGATAATCATGCCGGAGGACATTATCCTCCGGCAAGTATTGGCTACTGGGCTTCGTCTAGAAGGGGTACTGAATGCCATGCTCCATAACGCTGACCCACTGGGTGGTGGTGAACTCGTCCAGGTTAGCGGGACCACCAAAACGGCCGCTGGTACCTGAGCGACCCATGCCACCGAAGGGAACTTGGAATTCGTTATTCACGGTCTGGTCGTTGATGTGCACCATCCCCACTCGAAGGCGATCGGCGATGCTTTGAGCGCGTTCCGTGGAGGCAGAATGGATGGCAGCGGCGAGTCCGTAGGCTGAAGCGTTGACCAGGGCGATGGCCTCTTCGTCACTATCAAAGAGTGTAATCGGTGCCACAGGGCCGAAAATCTCCTCGCCAAAAGCGGGCATCTCTGGTGTTACGTTGCTGAGCACTGTGGCCTCAAAAAAATTGCCGTTGCGCTCCCCCCCAGCGACTACCTTAGCGCCCATTGCAACTGAGCTGTTGACGATATCTTCGACGCGGCGAGCTTGGGTTTCGTTAATTAACGGGCCGAGGTGTACCTGCTGTTTCCAAGGATCCCCTGTGACAAGGTGAGAGGCTCGCTCGGCGAGTTTTTCCATGTATTTGCCTGCCACGGAACGGTGTACGACATGTCGCCCCGCCTGCATGCAAATCTGGCCCTGATGTAGGAAAGCTCCCCAAGCAGCGGAAGAGGCGGCGGCCTCCAAATCGGCATCTTCTAAAACCACCAAAGCGTTGTTGCCGCCCAGCTCTAAGGCACATTTTTTTAGCATGCGCCCACAGGTCTCGCCGATCTTCTCACCTACGGCGGTGGAGCCTGTAAAGGAAATCATGCCCACATCAGGGTTTCTCACCAATGCCTCGCCCACTTCAGCCCCGCCTGGCAGTACGTGGAAAACCCCTTCAGGTACGCCAGCGGCCTCTAGCACCTCGGCCATCAATGCACCCCCGCAGACTGCACTGTCAGGTGCTGGCTTGAGAATGACGCAGTTGCCCATGGCCAGCGCTGGAAATACCGAACGCATGGCTAATAAGATAGGAAAGTTCCAAGGCGCAATCACGCCGACAGTGCCGATAGGTATACGCTTCCAGTAGTTGCGCCTTCCCGGCATGCTAGAAGGGAATATCTGGCCGCAGGGCTGCATCGGCAGTGCCGCGGCCATTTGCGCCTGTTCATAGGTAGCTTGAAGTTCCCAATCTGACTTAGGGCCGATGGAGCCACATTCTCGAATATTCCAGTAGTTGAGGTCGTCTGCCCGCTCCTTGATCAGGCCCGCGGCGCGGCGGAGGATTTCTGCCTTCTGGTCGAAAGGTAGGGTAGCCCAAGATAGTTGGGCATCCTTGGCGATGTGAGTGGCGCGTTCCACATCTGCTGCCGTGGCCGTTTGTACTTGGGCGATAACTTCACCCGTGGCAGGCGCAATGACGGCAGATTGGGGACCGTCGCTAGTTTGCCACTTGCCTAGGTAGAGATGATTTTCCCAGCGGTGAGTCGTCATGTTGAATGCTCCTGTGGTGGTGTTGGGTCAGGCATGGGCTTGGTTGATCTGGTCGCAGATGTAGTGGGCCAGGGCATAGACGGTCTCCGATGGGTTGTAGCCGATGGAGGTGGGCAGCAGGCTAGCGTCGACCACATAGAGGTTCTTAACGTCATGTGTCTCGCCGCTTGGCGATACAACTGTGCTGGTTGGGTCGGCACCCATGCGGCAGGTGCCCTGTGGGTGAAAGGATGTATAGCGGTAGCGCGCAGGCTCGTTGGCAAGGCCATCGATCACTGCCTCAATCTGGCTCTCGTCATCGATGGTCAGTGGCTGGGAGCTGGGGATATAGAGCTGTTTGGCGCCTGCCGCAAAGAGAATGCGGGCGTTGGTCTTGAGTCCTGCTTTCATGATCTCGAAGTCTTGGTCATCGACGAGGTAGATGATCTCCTTGGTGCCATTCTTCCAGTTCACTTCGCCGACGTTCTTGTCGTGGATCAGGGTGATCAGGCGAACAGAATTACGGTAGCGGCTCATGTAGGCCATGTAGGGTTCACCGGTGCCCGGCTCAGCCTGGAAGCTAGCTTCTACTGGATCCTGGATGGCGTCGAGTAGCAGGTAACCACCCTCCTCGGGCATGACATTTTGATCCATGTAAAGGGAGTGGGTGGCGCCGTAGAAGTTGTCGACGTCCTGCTCGAACATCCCGGTAATGGAGAGGGTTGGGTGGCAGGCGAAGTTCTTGCCTACCTGTCCGCTGGTGTTGGCTAGGCCGCTTTGCTGTAGCAGGAGTGGTGTCTGTATCGGGCCGGCAGCCACTACTACGAGAGGCGCGGTGACCGTTAACCGACACTTGACCTCGCCGTTCTGCTGATCAATGACTTCGGCTTCGACCCCATTGGCCTGATCACCTTCTGCCAAGATCCGAGTGACACGGGTATCGGCGTAGATGGTTGCGCCATGGGCCACCGCCCAGGGCAGGTAAGTGATCAGCATGGATTGTTTGCGATCCGAGACGCAGCCAGCGAAGCAGAAACCGGTCATGGCGCAATTCTTGATATTGCGTTTAGCATTACCTGCAGGTAGCCCGAGATTCTCGATGCCCTGCTTGAGCAGTCGGGCTCCCGGACTGCTTTCATGGGGTGCGTTGGGGGCAATATGCAGGTTGGCCTCCACCTTGTCGAAGTAGGGCGCCATGACCTCGGGGGTGAGGTTGGAGAGCCCGAACTTCTTAGCCCACAGCTCCAGGTAATAGTCTGGGGTTCGGAAACAGAGAGCGGCATTGACCACCGTCGAGCCGCCCACGCATGCGCCCTGCAGGACACTGATATCCCCGCTGGCGTTAGCCTGGGCGCCATGATCCTGGTAGAGGGTGTCCATGGAAACGGCCATCATCTCGGAGAACTGCTCGGAGGGGATATAAGGCCCTGCTTCGAGTACCAGAACGCGTTTTCCTGCCTTCGCTAGCTCGTAGGCGGCGATGGCGCCGCCAGCACCTGAGCCGATCACTACGGCATCGACCTCTAGGTCGAGGCGGGCCACGTCGATATCGGCTGCCTGGGTGACCGCCAGCCCATGGGCTGGGACTTCATTAATGGAAATCTGTTGTGTCATCGTTTTGTTCTCCTGCCTGTCAGCCTTGGGGGGTTGGCGTTGTGGACTCATCACTCAAAGGCATAGGCGCATTGCCCAGAGACTCTAAGCCCCAGCGCTCAGTGACTGGGCCGCCATAGCCCAGGGGCTCCCAAGTTGGGGGATGGGCCCAGTAGGCTAGTCCCACCAGCTTCTTCAGCCCCATGGCCAGTGCGCGTTGGGGGGGCTCGTTTGAGTCGGCCCAGGCATCACAGAAGGCGACGGCCTCGGCGTCTGTCAGCTCGACAAAGGACTTGTCATACTCTTCCCGGGGCCCCTCGTTGAAGTAGGCAATGCCCTCCTTGAGACCGGCCAGTAGTGGGGGGGACATCTTCTCTAGCAGGGCAGCGTCGAGAGTCTGCATCACTGGTAGGCTGGTGGGTGGTACGAGCGAGGTACCCGTAGTGGGCAGGGCCACCTCCATCAGGCGATGCATCACCGCATACTCGCTGGTGGACATTACCCTGATCTCGGTTGGCATATCATCGGCCAGCGCTTGGGCCGCGCCAAACAGGCCGGTACTCATCGATGCCACTATGGTTAGGCCACCTGCCGCTTTGAGGAAGTCGCGGCGGCTCAGTTGGTGGACTCGTGACAGGGCGGCACGGGTATTGTCAGGTAGATTGTGCATGGTTATTCTCCCATCTTATTGTCTTCGGCCGAGTCAGAACACCTTGGCGAGGCGCAGGTTGAAGCGTTGATCTTCCTTGAAACCATTTTCCACATCGATGTCCTGGCCGTACTGTGCCTGGAGCTGGAGGGTCGGTTGGACGAAGGTAGAAAAGGTGGCCTGCCAACGGTTAGTGTTCAGAGCATCGTCCTGGTCGACGCCGCCCACCGTCGTTTCACCACCGAAAGCGTGGTAATAGGAGAGAGCGACGTGGGTCTGGGGGCTGATCAGATACCGGAGATGGGCCTGCAAACTCTGACTATCGTTCTGTTCAAGGCGGGTGTTGAAGAAGTCATCGTTGTCGCCGTAGACGGCATATTCACCGATAAGATCCAGCATGAAATGGTCACTAAGGCCGGTTACATAGCCAGCTTGAAAGATACCTTTCCAGCGATTTTCACCAACATTCACTGGGCCCTTATGTGAGTCGTACTGGCCAAAAGGAATTGAGGCAAAAGCTGACAATCCAAACCATTGTTGCTGATCTGGATTGTTTACTAGCCAAGCCGTCGCTCCTATCATCGGATCACCGATGCCAGTGGAGGACTCTGGCTCTAGGGGGCCGAAAGGAGATGTCAGGTCTACTTTGCCAAAAGGTAATATTACTTGAGGGTTGACGGTATAGCCGCCGATATCTAAGTAATGAATGAAGCGGGCTAAACCGATGTGAGTATCAAGCCCCGCCTCTCCGGGAAGCTGGTCACCATTTGAGTAAACCGAATCACGGCTAGCGTGTTGTAGATAGAGTAAACCTAAGTTGCTTCCTGCCGGGAGCGGTACATAGTCGCCTGGATCAGTGGTTATCTCAGCTGCATGCGTTGTTGTGATACTGAGTGTTAGACCTCCGGCTATTAGAATGCCTTTAACGCTCCAGCGCGTGGTTTTGTTATCAGTGGTCGGGTTAAATGTCGTCACTGTTGGTATCTCCATCATGCTCGTTGGTATTGTTAGGTGCCCTGAGCTGGTGCGATAAGCATGCCAAATGGAGTAAAAGTTAAATTTTTGTATAATTATTTGATTTTAATTGTTTTTTCTATGATTCCTAAAAATTGATAACAGGGTTTCTATATCTCAAAATGAGAGAAGTAATGGATTTTTCTCATTCTGATACTTTTTATATTTCTGCATTGATGAAGATGGTCGATAGTCAAGTCGCATTTCGCTCGCTGAAAAAGCAACGAGTGCTACTGACTGCTGCGAATTTCTTTAAGTTTGCGATAAAAAGTGGCGCGGCCAATACCTAGGCGCTTAGCCGCTTTGTTTACATCGCCGCTGGCCTGCTCTAGAGCCTCTTCAATGGCTTCGAGCTCCAAAGATTTCAGGGTTCCCAGCTGCTGTTCATTCAATAAGGTTGTTCGATGGGAGCTCTTTTTAACGATATCCGCTGGTAGGTAGCAAGGCAGGATAAGGTCATGGCTATCCTCTGCTAGTACGTCAGCATGAGTTAGGGCATGCCGTAGTTCGCGCACATTTCCAGGCCAATCGTAGTCTTTTAGTATCTTCAATACATCTTGTGTTAATTGACGTCGGCCCTCAGTAACTTGGTCGCACTGTTCTGACAAGAACTCACATAGCTCGGAGCGCTCACGTAGTGGGGGTATCCATAGTGGCATGCCTTTGACTCGGTAGAGTAGGTCGTCCCGGAACTCCCCTCGGGCGACGGCGGCGTTCAGGTCTCGGTGGGTGGCGCAGAGTAGTTGGAAGTTAAGTTGCTTGGTCGTGCTATCACCTAGGCGAGTAACCTCCTGGGACTCCAGGACTCTCAGTAGCCTGGACTGTAGGGCTAAGGGCATATCGCCTATCTCATCAAGGAACAAGGTGCCCCCATTTGCCTGCTCTATCTTGCCTGGAGCTCCCCCACGGCGGGCTCCCGTATAGGCGCCATCTGTATGCCCAAAAAGTTCGCCTTCGATCAGTGTTTCCGGGATGGCGGCGCAGTTGATGGCCACGAATTTGCCACTTCTCTTATTGCTTTTATCGTGGAGGGCTTTGGCCATTACCTCTTTGCCTGTGCCAGTTTCACCCTGTATTAGTATGGGGAGCCCTTTGTTCATCGCTCGGAGCGCAAGGGGAAATCGCTCAGCCAAGGAGGCGTCGCCGAAGCTAGGGAGCAAAGTTTTAGAGATCGGCTCAGTCCGCGGGCTATTAGATTGTGCGGTACCCTCGATGAGGGATGGTTTCTTATATAGAGAGGGATATAACGCGAAGGAAAGCCCAGAGTGTATCTGGCCTAGCAGTGGTGAACGCCGGCCTCGGGATGCATCCACCAGATCGCCAAAGCGCAGATCAAATAGCTCCTGGATGTTGGCTGGGCCACAGCCAACTGACAAGCCGGCTACTTCGCGCACCTTCGGCGTCATACCGAGGATCTCGCCTTCTGGGCCAAGGGCAATCAACATATCGCAAGTGGCCGGCTCTTGCTGCTGCCAGCTTAGTTGCAGTATCAAGTAAGGTGCTAGCTGAGTTAACAGCCGACCCTCTATTGCCCGAGCGCAGTGTGTTACGAGCGCAAGCGCACTGCCTGGGGCTAAGGAATACTCCCGAGTGATATCAATTGAACCAATGATTTGGCCATTGGGGGCAATGATTGGCGCGGCTGCACAGTTGAGTCTCTGATTGACACTGAAGTAGTGTTCAGGGCCCGAGACGGTGATAGGCCGACCTTCGGTAAGCGCGCAGGACATTGCTGAAGTGCCGATGTATTGCTCTGAGAGATTGACCCCGGGGCGAAATGCTTGCTTGATTAGCTTATCGGAGTGAGAACTAGCCTGATAGGTGTTGAGAGCATGGCCTATGTGGTCTGTGAGCAACAGTGCATAACCAGCACCACTGACTGTGCGATGCAGTTGTTCAAGTGGCTCATTAGCGGCCTCGGTTAGCTTTCGATTGACGTTTATTAGTTCTTTGAAGCTGCTGCGAGGTAGCGATTCGTACACCACCCGTTCGGTTACGCTCTTGTGATGATCTATGCAGCGCTTCCATGAGCTGAGGATGGCTTCATCTATTAGCCCAGTTGGGAGGTTTCCTTCTTGAAAGAAGGTCTTCCTAGCTTCACTGAGCCTCTGAAATGGCGTCAATTGTGTACTCATCTCATTCCTCTCCACTGCAATATTTTTATATGTGGTTTCAGGGTTAGCTGCTTTTCTAACGGTCTAGATCGTACAGCAGAGATTTAAAAATTGAGCATGGGCTACTTGCTGTTAGTAGCCTCTTATTCTTTTGTCTTAGTTTAAAGCCCTGCTACATGCTCTCTTATGAGTGAAATGCGCTGAATAAGGTTAACTAAACCCTGCATAACAGAAAAAATAAACAAGTGAAGATGTACTTTGGCAATAAAGTAAGTTTTTTTTACTAATTTTTTTGGGTTTTTTATATGAATCAAAGAGTTATTTTTTATCATAAAATTAGAAATAACTGATTTTAGGTGATGGGAGGTGGCTCTGGAATACCTATGAAGTATAGAAAGAAACTCAAACGATATTGGTCGGGTGGCTACGACTTAGTCGATATTGATGACGAACACAACAACAACTGTCGTCTTTAAGCCCAAGATAGACGTATTCCAATCTCACCTTGAATCTACTGACGCTATCGCCGGGCAAAAGACAACGACAAAATCCAACGATAGGGTTTCACCATGACTGTGAAGATATTCGACACCCCCGAAGTACAAGACTTTGTCAAAACCGTTGCTGGCTTTGATCAGTCAGGCGGCAATGAGCGCGCCAAGCAGATCGTCCATCGCCTGGTCGGCGACCTGTTCAAGCTGATCGATGATTTCGATGTCACCGAGGAAGAGTACTGGGCGGGCGTTAACCTCCTCAATGCTCTGGGCAGTCAAACCCAGTTCGGCTTGCTCTCGCCCGGTCTTGGCTTTGACCACTTCCTCGATATGCGCCAGGACGCTATCGATGCCGAAGCCAAGCGCACCGGCGGTACCCCGCGCACCATCGAAGGCCCCCTCTACGTGGCCGGTGCCCCAGAAGCGGAAGGCTTCGCCCGCATGGACGACGGCAGTGATCCCGATGCCGAGGTGATGTGGCTGACCGGTCAGGTGCGCGATGTCGACGGTACCCCGATCCCTGGCGCCAAAGTTGAAATCTGGCACTGCAACTCCCAGGGCGGCTACTCGTTCTTTGATCCCTCCCAGGACGAGTACAACATGCGCCGCACGATCTACGCAGACAGCGACGGCCGCTACACCGCGCGCAGCATTATTCCCTCCGGCTACGGCGTACCCGAAGGTGCGCCCACCGATGTTGTGCTCAAGTCCCTGGGCCGTCACGGCGAGCGCCCGGCGCATATCCACTACTTCGTCTCCGCCCCGGGCCACCAGCACCTGACCACGCAGATCAACCTGGCGGGCGACCCCTACACCTTTGACGACTTCGCCTTCGCGACACGGGAAGAGCTGGTGGTGCCCGCTGAACGGATTGAAGACCCGGCCGAGATCGCCAAGCGCGACCTCGACGGCCCCTTCTCCCACGTGGTGTTTAACGTCGAACTGGCTAAAACCGAAGCCCCCGAGCTGCAAGTCCGCCACGCCCGCCCACGGGCTAAAGAAGACGACCAGGATCTGGCTAGCCAGCTCGCCGGTACCGCCAAGGTTTAACCCCTATACCTTGAGCGAGGCGGGCCCTCCCCTTGGCCCGCCTGAGCAAGACATAACAGCGCGACATAATAAATACGAGGAGAGAGATCATGACCACACAGCTTGATCAGCTCGAAGCCCGCGTGCGCGGCGCCGTCCAAGACGACCCCGCCCAGGGCATCTTCCGCTGCCACCGTAGCATGTTCACCGATCCCGCCTTCTTTGAGCTTGAACTCAAGCACATCTTCGAAGGCAACTGGCTGTTCCTGGCCCATGAGAGCCAGGTCGCGGAACCCGGTGACTACATGACCGTCACCATGGGTCGCCAGCCGGTGATCATCACCCGCGACAAGCAGGGCGAACT
>NZ_NWUX01000043.1:0-5999 GCF_002374315.1 Vreelandella nigrificans
TAGAAACGCTGAGGATGGCGTGCGCGTCGGGGTTGTTGCGAAGTCGCGCCCCGCCCGGGGCGTGCGGATAGAAACACTGCGAACCGGCGTTATCTGATACCCATCCCAACGTCGCGCCCCGCCCGGGGCGTGCGGATAGAAACATCGAAAATGACGCCAGACCTATCAGGCGTCAAAAAGTCGCGCCCCGCCCGGGGCGTGCGGATAGAAACGATGGCGCGATGTATTACTACCTGCCGCGTGGAGTCGCGCCCCGCCCGGGGCGTGCGGATAGAAACGCATGCGGTCTATGTTTCTGCTTGGCAGTGTGAACGGTCGCGCCCCGCCCGGGGCGTGCGGATAGAAACTTTCCTTATGCCCGACGTGCCCGACGTTAGTCAGCGCGTCGCGCCCCGCCCGGGGCGTGCGGATAGAAACGCCCACCATCGTTGATCCAGTATTGGGAAACTTGAGTCGCGCCCCGCCCGGGGCGTGCGGATAGAAACCAGGTTCGAATCCTGGGTGGGGTGCCAAGGGCCGCTAGTCGCGCCCCGCCCGGGGCGTGCGGATAGAAACTGACCACTCTACCACCACCGTTGCATTTCTGAGGTCGCGCCCCGCCCGGGGCGTGCGGATAGAAACGCAGCGAGCTGTATAACGATGACAGCCCTGTTTTGTCGCGCCCCGCCCGGGGCGTGCGGATAGAAACTCTGGTTGCACGAGATCACGTTGGCCCTGGGGAATGTCGCGCCCCGCCCGGGGCGTGCGGATAGAAACAAAGTAGCGAGCAAGCAGCTCGCGTCGCTTACAGGTCGCGCCCCGCCCGGGGCGTGCGGATAGAAACACTCTGGCGGCGTATTAATGTATCAACACCCGCTACGTCGCGCCCCGCCCGGGGCGTGCGGATAGAAACATCAATCAAAACACTAACTTGCGAACATTTGCAATGTCGCGCCCCGCCCGGGGCGTGCGGATAGAAACTAGCCTTGCTTTTAGTGAGCCAAGTATAGGATTTCGTCGCGCCCCGCCCGGGGCGTGCGGATAGAAACAAGAGCCTGTACCCAAGATGCGCGCAATGACCATTGGTCGCGCCCCGCCCGGGGCGTGCGGATAGAAACCGCCACCTCCTGCGCACTCATGACCTGCCCATGCTTGTCGCGCCCCGCCCGGGGCGTGCGGATAGAAACCGCACCACTAAGCCACCTTGCTGGGTGGCTTTTGTCGCGCCCCGCCCGGGGCGTGCGGATAGAAACAGCCAAAGGCGTATTATCGGCGAGTTAAGCAGGTGGTCGCGCCCCGCCCGGGGCGTGCGGATAGAAACATCACCCGGCACTGGCGGAATGATGCGGTACTCCAGTCGTCGCGCCCCGCCCGGGGCGTGCGGATAGAAACCCATCGTCACGCGGTGGCGCGACCTCATCAATCAAGTCGCGCCCCGCCCGGGGCGTGCGGATAGAAACGTAAACAACGGCATGCCGTGCGCTACTCGGTAGCGGTCGCGCCCCGCCCGGGGCGTGCGGATAGAAACATCTTGACGTTTTCCAGCATGAATTTAACGTCAGGAGTCGCGCCCCGCCCGGGGCGTGCGGATAGAAACACCAGTTGCCGACCAAGCCCGGCTCGATGTTCATGGGTCGCGCCCCGCCCGGGGCGTGCGGATAGAAACTAAGCCATACCGCCATAAGGCCGCTACGGCGGCCTGTCGCGCCCCGCCCGGGGCGTGCGGATAGAAACAACGTCTAATACAAACTCTATCGCCGATGGTGTGTCGCGCCCCGCCCGGGGCGTGCGGATAGAAACAACCACATACGGCATGGGCGGGTTTTATGACGCTGGTCGCGCCCCGCCCGGGGCGTGCGGATAGAAACAGCAATTTTGCAAACTCTTTTATGATCCAGCGAAGTCGCGCCCCGCCCGGGGCGTGCGGATAGAAACATGTTATAGCCTCAAGTCGCTGGGTTCATGATTAGGTCGCGCCCCGCCCGGGGCGTGCGGATAGAAACAGCAACATCATTCATCTCTTCGATGAAGCGGTCATGTCGCGCCCCGCCCGGGGCGTGCGGATAGAAACTGATCGAGAAAGAACGATTGAAGTACAGTATCGAAGGTCGCGCCCCGCCCGGGGCGTGCGGATAGAAACTGGCGCTATACGATAGGTTTTCTTCTAACCTGTGTCGCGCCCCGCCCGGGGCGTGCGGATAGAAACAATAACGCCAGCACTAACGCCATTCGCGCGGTACGTCGCGCCCCGCCCGGGGCGTGCGGATAGAAACTAATAGCTGTGCCTGACCGTTAGTCAGCACCCCTTGTCGCGCCCCGCCCGGGGCGTGCGGATAGAAACTACTGTTTCGCGCACCCATGTTTGCTCGCTGACAAGTCGCGCCCCGCCCGGGGCGTGCGGATAGAAACATCAATCGCTAGCCCGTAATCGCGTATCTCCTGCGTCGCGCCCCGCCCGGGGCGTGCGGATAGAAACGCTGTGGGTTAATCGTCATCATCGGAATCACCCGTCGCGCCCCGCCCGGGGCGTGCGGATAGAAACGTTCTGTATAGCCATGATTAGCCAGCACTAGCTTAAGTCGCGCCCCGCCCGGGGCGTGCGGATAGAAACGTTCAACTCATCCATGCCGACGCCATACGACCGGGCGTCGCGCCCCGCCCGGGGCGTGCGGATAGAAACACTCAGATGAACGCCCAGGTTTTTATCAGCTTGAAGTCGCGCCCCGCCCGGGGCGTGCGGATAGAAACCGATTGTGGCCACTGCGTCTCATGCCAGCGCTATAGTCGCGCCCCGCCCGGGGCGTGCGGATAGAAACAAATAATTTTGATTTTGGTAATAACACGATTTATTGTCGCGCCCCGCCCGGGGCGTGCGGATAGAAACATTGCGGCAGGGTGCGCGAATGAGTGGGATGAAGACGTCGCGCCCCGCCCGGGGCGTGCGGATAGAAACTAATACACCAACTTGGAAGGTGTGGCGAGGAATCGTCGCGCCCCGCCCGGGGCGTGCGGATAGAAACGTGACCATTCACGCTTGTATTGATAGCCATCACCCGTGTCGCGCCCCGCCCGGGGCGTGCGGATAGAAACAGGGCGATAGTCAACTGAAGATAGCTAAAGCCGGGTCGCGCCCCGCCCGGGGCGTGCGGATAGAAACTCGCATCATCCGGGAAACCGCCAGCTTTGAAGACGGTCGCGCCCCGCCCGGGGCGTGCGGATAGAAACAACGCTTACTCCTACGTCAGCATGATGGCTCGTTCGTCGCGCCCCGCCCGGGGCGTGCGGATAGAAACCAAATGCGGTGCCCCAGTGGTCTACTACTATCCCCGGTCGCGCCCCGCCCGGGGCGTGCGGATAGAAACTGCCCCAGAAAATGCAGGGCACCGTCGCGCCATGTCGCGCCCCGCCCGGGGCGTGCGGATAGAAACGTCATCAAAGTCCTGATACTGCCCAGGGTCGGGCGGTCGCGCCCCGCCCGGGGCGTGCGGATAGAAACATCTTAATGGCGGGCAGCCTGCGCACCAACGTTGAGCGTCGCGCCCCGCCCGGGGCGTGCGGATAGAAACGCCCACTATGCGCAATAGAGAATATGTCACTAGGAGGTCGCGCCCCGCCCGGGGCGTGCGGATAGAAACCGTACTTAGCGGCTAGCCAGCTCTTAGGGCCTGCGTCGCGCCCCGCCCGGGGCGTGCGGATAGAAACAAAGTGGTGGCTGCTTGCAGTGGCAATCTGCTCGGTCGCGCCCCGCCCGGGGCGTGCGGATAGAAACCATATCGACGGCGATATTAGCAGCGTGGTCGACCAGTCGCGCCCCGCCCGGGGCGTGCGGATAGAAACCATTGCCTAGATCTCCCTGCTCGCACACCGGCAAGTCGCGCCCCGCCCGGGGCGTGCGGATAGAAACCCGAGCAAGTTAGGCTGATTACGGAAGATGTACGGTTGTCGCGCCCCGCCCGGGGCGTGCGGATAGAAACATGCAATGCGAAGATGGCGAGCTGCAGCAGATAACGTCGCGCCCCGCCCGGGGCGTGCGGATAGAAACATGCCCGCGACCGCCCGCGACCTCGGCACCACGACGTCGCGCCCCGCCCGGGGCGTGCGGATAGAAACTCTGCTTCGGTATCGCAGCGGCTGCGCCTCTCTGGGGTCGCGCCCCGCCCGGGGCGTGCGGATAGAAACACTTTCGTAGCACGCGAGCAACTAGAACGGTACAATGGTCGCGCCCCGCCCGGGGCGTGCGGATAGAAACTAGCTCTATCTCCCACGGGGTAAAATCAGGATTTTGTCGTCGCGCCCCGCCCGGGGCGTGCGGATAGAAACAACAAGCCTCTCCACGCTGGCGCGCAGGCAGCCTGGTCGCGCCCCGCCCGGGGCGTGCGGATAGAAACGATGCCTAGTAACGCGGCGTTGATTGGCCAAGAGCGTCGCGCCCCGCCCGGGGCGTGCGGATAGAAACAAACCGTATTCGGCTGGGGTGATGGCGGACAGCCAAGTCGCGCCCCGCCCGGGGCGTGCGGATAGAAACTCCGGCACATCGTGCAAACATACCCAGCAGCGCTGTGTCGCGCCCCGCCCGGGGCGTGCGGATAGAAACTGATCACCCTGCTTGAGCGCTTCGCCGCGCTTGGTCGCGCCCCGCCCGGGGCGTGCGGATAGAAACGTCATGTAGTCGTTTGCCTGGATGGTCTGTACTGCGTCGCGCCCCGCCCGGGGCGTGCGGATAGAAACCAGTCTTTCGATGGTAGGCGAACGATCATGCAGGTCGCGCCCCGCCCGGGGCGTGCGGATAGAAACCTGCACGAACAGGAGCGGGCCGTACATCGATCCATCGTCGCGCCCCGCCCGGGGCGTGCGGATAGAAACGTCCATTGCGCTCTGCAATCTGCGCAGCGGTAAGGTCGCGCCCCGCCCGGGGCGTGCGGATAGAAACGAGTCGGAGTCCGTTTTCTCCCCCCACTGGCTGTGTCGCGCCCCGCCCGGGGCGTGCGGATAGAAACTAGGCGAGTCTTTCCTGCAGACGACTACCGCCATGTCGCGCCCCGCCCGGGGCGTGCGGATAGAAACAACGCGATAAGCGCGGCAGCCGGCGCAGCGGGAGGCGTCGCGCCCCGCCCGGGGCGTGCGGATAGAAACACGAAGATATCGAAGATCAGCGAGCTGTCAATATTGTCGCGCCCCGCCCGGGGCGTGCGGATAGAAACTGCACTCGCTTGACTAATTTCTCGTATGATTTTGACGTCGCGCCCCGCCCGGGGCGTGCGGATAGAAACTGCAGCGGGTACGCCAGCCAACAGGTCAGCCAATGCGTCGCGCCCCGCCCGGGGCGTGCGGATAGAAACAACTCCCAGCTTACGAAAAGCAATCACTATTGAGTCGCGCCCCGCCCGGGGCGTGCGGATAGAAACTCGACCAGGAGTCATCCCCTCAATGGAAATGGTGGGTCGCGCCCCGCCCGGGGCGTGCGGATAGAAACCGACAGTATCCGATGAGACGACTCCGATACGGACCGTCGCGCCCCGCCCGGGGCGTGCGGATAGAAACTCCTATTCAGCGCCAATATGGAGAGCTGAAAATGGTCGTCGCGCCCCGCCCGGGGCGTGCGGATAGAAACCTCCTCATTTTGTCACGTCGAACGTCAACGCTACGTCGCGCCCCGCCCGGGGCGTGCGGATAGAAACTGTAATAGGGTTGACAAGTGCCACACTGTGAAGTGGTCGCGCCCCGCCCGGGGCGTGCGGATAGAAACCGACAGTATCCGATGAGACGACTCCGATACGGACCGTCGCGCCCCGCCCGGGGCGTGCGGATAGAAACTCCTATTCAGCGCCAATATGGAGAGCTGAAAATGGTCGTCGCGCCCCGCCCGGGGCGTGCGGATAGAAACCTCCTCATTTTGTCACGTCGAACGTCAACGCTACGTCGCGCCCCGCCCGGGGCGTGCGGATAGAAACTGTAATAGGGTTGACAAGTGCCACACTGTGAAGTGGTCGCGCCCCGCCCGGGGCGTGCGGATAGAAACA
>NZ_NWUX01000043.1:6097-9899 GCF_002374315.1 Vreelandella nigrificans
GGATAGAAACTGTAATAGGGTTGACAAGTGCCACACTGTGAAGTGGTCGCGCCCCGCCCGGGGCGTGCGGATAGAAACAGTACACCGTAGAGCGCAAAGTGGTGTTGCTGGCCGTCGCGCCCCGCCCGGGGCACGTAGATAGAAACATGATAAACAGCTGATGGTGTTCGACCACGGAGTGCCCGCTCACCGCTAAGAGTGTGCCTAGCAAATGCTAGCCCTCTTAACCCCAATAAGGCCGTGCACTATTACCACTAATGCAAATTATGCCGCTACGGCGTAGTTAGATACATAAATCGCCTCGTGCAAGTGTATAAGATGTTTTTAGATGCCCCCCTAGTAACGGGCAAGATCACTCTCCTGGGCTAAATCTCCTCCTCTGCAAATTATCTGTAGGCGTAGTTAGATCTTGACGCCTTTGTAAGCGCCTCACTGGCTCGTACTTCACTTATTCGCTCTCCATACTTTGGAGACATACTTACTCAAGCAACCATAGCGTTGGCTTGCGTTGGGGGGCTGTGGATACGCTCATTAGCCAAAAGTGGTAGAGTGCCCGCCGATTCACTTTAGGATCACTAATAAAGGCTTTTTCACAGGAGAAATGTCGTGCAGGAAACAGCACAGCAAATGAAGTTTGGCTGGTGGCGTCGTATCGCGCTATGGAAGAAAATTCTGGCGGGGCTAGCGCTGGGGGTGTTAGCAGGGGCGTTACTGGGTGAAACCGCTAGTGTGTTTAAGCCCCTGGGCGATATTTTTATTAACGCCATTATGATGCTGATCGTGCCTCTTGTGTTTTCAACACTCGTCGTGGGTATTACCTCGATGCGCGACCCACAAAAAATGGGCCGCATTGGCGCACGCACCATTTCGCTATATCTGGTAACTACCGCTTTCGCGATTAGCATTGGGTTAATACTGTCTACTCTGCTGCAACCTGGAGTGGGCGTGGGGCTTAGCTTCGAGTCCGAGATTACGGCTAACGAAGCGCCATCACTGATATCGATTTTGATTAACCTCGTACCGCGCAACCCGATTGATGCCCTGGCGAACGGCAACATTATGCAGATCATTGTATTTGCTATCGGCCTGGGTATTTCGCTAACGCTGATTGGCGAAAAGGGCGAGCCAGTCATGAAGGTATTCGATAGCTTCTCCGAAGCCATGTACAAGCTAACAGGCCTCGTCATGGCCTTCGCACCGTTTGGCGTATTTGGTTTGATTGCCCATGTTTCCGGCCAGTATGGGTTGGAAATTCTGCTGCCGCTGGCCAAGCTGATCGGCGTGGTTTACCTCGCCAGCATTTTGCATGTACTGGTGGTTTACTCAGGGTTTATTGCGCTTATAGGTCGCTTAAACCCCGTGCGCTACCTAAAGGGTAGCTTAGACGCCATTGTGGTGGCGTTCTCGTCTGCGTCTTCAGCAGGCACACTGCCGGTATCTATTCGCTGCGCGCAAAAAAATCTTGGTATTTCAGAAGGGGTTTCCGGCTTTGTATTGCCGGTGGGCGCGACGATAAACATGGATGGCACCGCGCTTTACCAGGGCGTCGTGGTACTGTTTATCGCCCAAATGATCGGTGCTGATTTGAGCATGATGGATTACGCCATGATTGTGGCAACTGGCACGTTAGCGTCCATTGGCACGGCCGGCGTTCCCGGCGCGGGCCTGATTATGCTTTCAATCGTGATGGCACAAATTGGCCTACCACTAGAAGCCATTGCGGTGGTCGCTGGCATCGACCGCATTCTGGATATGGCGCGTACCAGCGTCAATGTGGCGGGTGATCTGATGGTCACAACCCTGGTTGGTAAAAGCGAAGGCGAGCTAAACGAAGAAGTCTATAACAACAGCAATACCTAACTCCCCGTTAATATCAGCATAGCGCCCACTGCCCCTAGCAGTGGGCGTTTTTTTATGGCTTGCCGCCAAGCTGCTAGCATGTCAACAATAGCATTTAACTATACGAGTACTCATGCCTATGCCTTCTTCCTTTGAGCAGACTCTAACTGCCATTGATGCACTGCACGCCCAGGACCCGCGCCATACTAGTCTTGCCGATGGCACGACCCTACCCCAGGAGCTCGCCTACGCACAGCGGATGAGCCAATGGCTTGAACAACTGCATAGCGCGCCCAACGAGCTGCTGTGTATAGCGGTACGCGCCCAGCACCTTCAGCGTTGGCTGGTGCCTAGGAGTGATTACCCCGAAGGGCGCATTGGTTATTTAACTTGGCGTCGCGATCAGGGCGAGCGGGCGGGCGACACTACCGCCAAACTTATGTGTGACGCAGGTTATAGTGCAGCAGAGTCCGAACGCACAGCGACAATTATCCGTAAGAAAGGCCTCGGTCGCGATCCTGATGTACAAGCGCTGGAGGACTGCGCTTGTCTAGTATTCTTGGAAAACTACTTCGCGGATTTCTCACGCAAGATTGACCATGATCATATGGTACGTATCGTGCAAAAAACCTGGGGCAAGATGTCAACTCAAGCACATACACTTGCCCTAGCGCTGCCTATGAACGAGACCTGCGCAGCACTGGTAAAAGAAGCGCTGGAGGGTTCATAACCCCTCCCACCAAGATGCAGAGTCGTGGTAGCTGCGGTAAAGTAGCGCCAATTCCTATCCGCTCCCAGCAGTGACGGCTTGACCAACTATGATTGCATCCTTGGATTCGCGCACGGCCCCATTTGAACGCCTCGGTACCCACTACGTGCGTTTTCTTGAAGCGCTACGCGCCCGTGGCTTTGAGGGCGAGATTGCCCCCGATTACGCCAACCGCACCGTGCTGGCGACGGATAACTCCATTTACCAGCGCCTGCCACAAGCCGCCGTGTTTCCTAAACACGCCGATGACCTGGAGCGCCTGGCCATACTGGCGGCAGAACTGCCCCACCGCGATATCGTGTTAACACCCCGCGGTGGCGGCACTGGCACTAATGGCCAGTCGCTAACCGATGGGATCGTGGTGGATGTGTCCCGCCATATGAACCAGATCCTTGAGATCGATGTGGAGGCACGGCGGGTGCGCGTTCAGGCGGGCGTGGTGAAGGATCAACTCAACGCGGCGCTGAAGCCCCATGGGTTGTTTTTTGCCCCGGAGCTTTCGACCTCTAACCGTGCCACCATCGGCGGCATGATCTCCACCGATGCCAGCGGCCAGGGCAGCTGCGAGTACGGTAAAACCCGTGACCATGTGCTGGAACTGGACACGGTTCTGCTGGGGGGCCAACACCTGCACAGCCGCCCGCTTAGCGCTGACGAGGAGCAGCAGGCCGTTGCGCAATCCGGCAGTCTCGGTCGCGTGCACTCCACCGCCGCTGAGATTATTGACCAGCAGCGCGATTTGATAGGGGCGAAGTTTCCGCCGCTTAACCGCTGTTTAACCGGCTACGATTTAGCCCACCTGCGGGAAGCGCAAGGCCAACTGAACCTGAACAGCCTGCTGTGTGGTTCGGAAGGCTCGCTGGGCTTTTTGAATGAAGCGGTATTGAACGTGCTGCCGATCCCTAAGCACGCCACGCTGGTTAATGTGCGCTACCCAGGCTTTATGGACGCGCTGCGCGATGCTAAGGCATTGATGGCCAGCAGCGCTCGGCCCACTTCCATCGAAACAGTGGATGACACGGTGCTGCAGCTGGCCATGGAAGACTTTGTCTGGGACAGCGTAGCTGAGTTTTTCCCCGCCACCGGTAGTACGCCGATTCGTGGCATTAACCTGATTGAGTTTAATGACGATGATCCTGAGCGCTTGGCGGAACGGGTACAGGCGTTCACTGACCATTTGAGCCAAGACGCTAC
>NZ_NWUX01000044.1 GCF_002374315.1 Vreelandella nigrificans
CCTGCCCGAGCTTGCCCCCGGCCTGCGCTTTACCCTGACTGACCACGACACCAACAGCCTTAACTGCGACTGGCAGGTTGTTGAGGTTATTCACCAGGGTGAGCAGCCCCAGGCGCTGGAAGAAGATGGGATGACCCAACGTGACGCACACCTACAGGGTCAGGCAGGAACAGAAGCGATGACGCGTTACCACAACCACGTCACGCTAATCCCCGGCGATGCTCCCTGGCGGGCTACCCCCAATCCCAAACCACGGGTCGATGGCCCCCAAGTGGCCTTTGTGGTTGGCCCCGAAGGGGAGGAGATTCACTGCGACGAGCACGGCCGGGTCAACGTGCAGTTCCCCTGGGACCGCTACGCCGAGCCAGATGATACCGCCAGTGGCTGGGTGCGTGTCGCCCAAGGCTGGGCGGGAGGTGGCTACGGCAGTATGGCAATACCCAGGGTTGGCCATGAAGTGATCGTGGAATTTTTAGAAGGTGATCCAGACCAACCACTCATCACGGGTCGTACCTACCACGCTTCCAACATTCCGCCTTACTCACTACCGGAGCACAAAACTCGCACGGTGCTGCGCACCCAAAGCCACAAGGCCGAAGGCTTCAACGAGCTGCGCTTTGAAGACGAAGCCGGTGAAGAGCAGATTTGGCTCCACGCCCAGAAAGACTTGGAGCTATTAACGCTTAACGACCGTATTGAAGAGGTTCGCAACGACAGTTTCTTGCACGTCAACAACGACCGCATCAGCGAGATCGACAACGACGACCACCACAGGGTGAATGGTAATCGCCTTGCACGCACCGAAGGCCAGCAGCACTTCAGTGTAGAAGGCTCACTACATATCAAAGCAGGCCAGGCATGGTTAAGCGAAAGCGGCCGCGAACTGCACATCAAAGCAGGCCAAAAAGTGGTACTGGAAGCCGGCAGTGAATTAACCCTGAACGCTGGCGGTAGTTTTATAAAGCTAGACGGTGGCGGCGTCACCATGGTCGGCCCCAAGGTGCGGGTAAACGCAGGCGGCAACCCCGGTAATGGCAGTGGCCAAGCGGTGGAAAGCCCGTTACTGCCAGGGCATGCAGTGGCTGAGGCGCATGATCGAATTGATAATATTTCACAAACTGCGCTATTGAAGACCAACCTTAAGCTGCCAGAAGTATGTGAAGAGTGTTGGCAGAAAGCATTAGCTGAAGGCCAGAGCGCAATACCAGGGGAACAGGCATGAAGGCTGATACTCTTCCGCCATGGCAACGCTCCTCATCATCAGAAGCCTCTGAAATAGAGCGCTATGCCTTAATTGAGCTATCTCACCTACCCGTATCCGCACGAACGGCTCTGTTCAATGAGCTGGTTCAAGACAGCCATTATTGGCCGCTAGTTAAAGATGAAAGCCAGCCCCATTTGCAGCGCGAAGGCCCGTGGGTGTTACAGGTTAGGCAAGACAAACTTGATAAACTGCTAGCGCTCGATGGCATCGTATGTGCTTTACAAGGCTGGATCGAGAGTCCACTTACCGGAACTGAACTGGCTAGCCATCTGGCTCCGGCCATGGCGGTGGAAAACCCGCAGAAGCAGCGCTCATTACTACGATTTTATCTCCCTGATGTCATTACCCAGTTGCATAAGGATGCGCTTGATAATCCAGCAAACGCACTGTTTTTAGGTGTTACTCGCTGGTGGTATCGAGATGCAACATTAGGCTGGACGGCTCTTGAAGGGAAAGCCTTGCCAGAGAGCTTGCCCCCATGGCAACTGACAGTAGATGAAGCCCGCTGGCAATCCCTACACGGTGAGCCGGAGGTTATGCAATTGACCGCCGAGTTAGTCGATTTTTCACCGTCATTATTTGAAGGTGTATGTCTTTGCGAGCGACCCCGTCAGGTGGCTAAAGCGCTAATGCAAGCCAATAACCATGGTTTAACCGCCATTGCCGACAAAAGAACCTTTGTTTATGTGCAATTAAGCCAGGGTAGTGACGCCTGGGCATCAGATGATATGCAAAGCCTTTTACAGCGCGCGTCTGGTGGTGAAGCCACGCTGGCTGACTTACTGACAACCACTTACCAGCAGACTGAAGAGTGTTAGTTCGCTGGGCAATAAGCCGTTATATGCGCCTTGTACCTGTTTGGCTTCAGGTGTTATTGGCTGCTTTGGTGGTTATATGGGTTGCTTGGAACATTCTTTTTAACACTTCGAAAAGTGGCTCTTTAGTGGGACATAATCATACCGATAGACCCATTGGCAGCTTCTGGCTAGATGACAATTGGGGCGGAAATTTATCCGCTTACTCTGGCGGTTTGTATACCAGAGGTGGTACTACCTGTTGCTGGTCTTTTAAAGGAGATTCTGTTGAGGTTGTATGGATTCTAAGTATGACGGGAGAGCAGAAGCGTCAGGGAATTGAGGAAGAGAGACATAGCGAAAACATCCCTATGCCAGCATATAGCCGAGACGATCAGTACTTGCATGTCCACTTTCTCCCTGACAATCAAGTCGAGCTTGCTTGGAGTCCAGACTTACAGTCTCCGCTTTCTGAGCGACTCCGAGATAAAAAACATAGCTATGATTAATGATAAGCACTATGCGGAATTTATTATGAAAAAAAGGGATTATTTACCATGTTAGTACGCTGGGCGATAAGCCGTTATATGCGTTTGATACCTACTTGGCTTCAGATATTATTGGCTGCTTTGGTGGTTTTATGGATTGCTTGGAGCATGATTTTTAACTCTTCAAAGAGTGGCTCTTTAATGGGTCATAGTTATATAGACCGACCAATTTACAGCTTTTGGGTTGATGGAAATTGGGGTGGGAATCTATCTGCCTACTCTGGAGGCTTATATACGGGAGGTGGGACTACCTGCTGCTGGTCTTTCCAAAGCGGCACTGTTGAGGTGGTGTGGATTCTAGATGTTACCCCTGAAGATATAGAATCTGGACTAGAGGAAGAAAGGCATAGCATAACTGTGTCAATGCCGCCCTACACCCAAGAGGATCAATACTTGCACGTTCACTTCCTTCCCGACAATCAAGTCGAGCTTGCTTGGAGCCCAGACCTGCAATCTCCTCTATCTGATAGACTCCGAGAGGACATGCAAAATGATTGACCAAAGTACACTAGAGTGTATGCAAGCACTGGGAACATCTAATGCTACGACATCTGAAGTAAATATAGGAGCTAATTGCAGCCAAATTCTGGATATTGGTTTATTTTTTGACGGTATTAGCAGAAATCTTGAGCAAGACATACAGAGTGGAAATGTAAGTAATATTGGCCGTTTCTATAGCGCTTATCCAGAAAGAGCTCAAGGAACAATTGCTCACAAATTTTATAGGCACTACTACTCCGGACTAGGCACTCCATTCGACTCCAGCTTATCAGATGATGTGGTGGGTGCTGCTCATCGTGTACCTAGTGAAGCAGTCGGAGCGGGTGAAGGGCAGTTGCGTTCCAGTGGCACGGATGCTGCAAAAGAAGTTCTCTCTGGTGGTGGTTCGGGGCGCTGGTACGAAGTTTTTGGGCGTTCATTTAAAGTATCCATCACTCAACCCTGGAACTGGGTAAAAGCGGCCCGGGATGCCGCTATTCGGACGGGTATTGAAGCCGCTGCACCTATCCGGGACACCTCTATTGCCGCCAATCTCTTAATGAGTGGAAGCCACACCCGCCTTTCCTCCGCTGTTCGCGATTTCCACAACAGCGTTGCTGATGTTAAGCAAAACAGCGAGCTACCGTTGGCCCGAATACGTGTCTCTGTCTTTGGCTTCGATTTTGGTGCCGCCATGGCAAAAGCATTTTTACGGCGGCTGCTGGATGAAGTATGCGATCAAGACGGGGAGCGCTTTGTTTATCAGGACAGCGATGTGGAGGTGGTATTTGTAGGCTTGTTGGACTGTGTGGACCGTACCCATGCTGAGATGGGACTGCTGGATTGGTTTCACCCGTTAAGTCCGGTACTTGATGATGGCGGAGAGCTACATCCAGGCTGCCAGCGAGTGCTGCATCTAATCGCTGCCCATGAGCGGCGTTTTTACCGCCGCTGCCGTCCACTGGGAAAGGGAAATCCGCACTGGCGTGAAGAACTATGCCCTGGCATTAGCGAAGATATTGGCGGAGGCTTAGTAGCCGACGAACAGAAAGCCAGCGCAGAATTATCGCGTGCTGCCCTGCACCGCATGTATCGCAATGCCACTATCGCTGGTGTCCCTTTTCCGCCGTTAGATAGCTTGGTTACTAGAGGTCGTCGTTTTGCCCAAATGTTTGAACTGAATGATGAAATCGAAGGCTATTCATTACCCGCTTTGGCGCGCCACTATCAACGATATACCAATTCTCGACACAGTCCTACAGGTGAGAACTTTCGCCTCCATACCCTGGTTTATCTGGCCTGGCTAGCACAACGTTACCGTGACTATCAGGATACCCTGGCTGCTCTAGAAGCCCGCGAGGATGCCTTGCCCAACCGTTATTACCATCGCACTATTGGTTCACTGGTGGCATCTGTTTCAGGCTCTCAAGAAGAGTGGTCGATTCAAACAGCAGAGCGCGCTGAGATTGATGAGGCATTGTCAGCATTAAAGCAAGCCTGGGGCTGGCTCGATGATGTGGATAGCGAGGCAAAGGATATACGTCGTCGAATGATGTCCTCTGGAAATACGGGATCGCATGCTCGCGCAACACTTCGCCACCATTTTCAGTTGGCTAGCAGTTGGTACCAGTGGACAAGAGAAGAGTCGCCTCCTGAGCTACCTGAACCAGTGGGGCTTTTATTTGCCTATGGTTTGCATGACAAGCAGCCCGAAGAGATGACTTATCGAAATCGGCAGCCTTCACAGCTCGTTGGCGGGTATCGTTTTATGACGTGGCGGGGTATTGATCAGCCCTAGGGGGACAAGCTTAATCGCTTAAACTGACTTCAATATTGTAAGGCAGTAATGAGATCAAGCATGCCAGTCATTAATATTAGAAATTTCTTATTTTTTTATGGGCCCTTCGTGGATCAGCATTGCTGCACCGTGGCTGGAGGCCTACTACCGCCTGCAAGGCATATTTGCCAATATTACTATTACCGCCCGCTGGGTGCCGCCACAAGAGCGCGATGCATTAATGAACCAACTGGCGACGTAGACGCCATGTATTACATGGGTGAGTCCGAGCGGCGGCAAAATATGATGGGCTTAACGACTAAAGCCATGGAGTGGTACTTAAAAGCCGCCGAACAAGGCGACCCTTACGCTATGTTGCGACTGTTTCAAGGCGGTGCATGCATTGGGGGGAAATGCCCTGAAGGTAGTGACGATTGGCGCGAAGCCGCATTGGACATCACCCTGCCCAAAGCCGAAGCGGGCGACCCGGAGGCCATGCTGGCGATGTACTACATCTACGCCAATCTCGATGCCTCTCGGTTAACATCTATTTATAATTTGGTGGGCATTCCCACCCGTGCAAGCAAGTGGCTAAAGCGAGCTGCCGAAGCAGGGCTTCCCGAAGCCCAAACCAGATGGGGGCGCCATATTATGAACGGACGAGGCTGGTATTTTACGCAAAGCCGTCGCTTAGAAGCCGCCGAAAGCTGGTTTAGCCGCGCTGCGGAGCAGGGCTATGTTCCCGCTATGGAGCAAATGGACTATGTGAATAGAGAGCAACAAGACTTCGAAGAGAGCTGGCGATGGAGGCAGCAAGCATCCAATAGCGGAAATATTGATAGCCGACTAGGAGTGGGATGGTGTTACTTGGATCCCAGCCACGATGAAGAGTGGTGTTCAAATGAACAGGATAAAACAAAAGGCTGGGCAATTCTCTATGCCATGTCTCATGAGTTGGGTGGAAAAGGTGCAGAAGATATTATGGAGTGGAATCAAGAAGAATTAACCGCAGATCAGAAGTTGGAGGCTGAAGTGCTAGCGGAAGTGGAATGGATAGGGCGTCAGCCCCCGCTTTCCAACTTTCCACGCCGCTTTGGTTTCTGAGTAGAGATATGGCAAAAGCAACGCGTCTGCTATTCGTTTTATTGTTGCCGTTGATGTGGCCCCTCAATAGCTGGGCGCTGCCAGTCGATATCCAGGCCGCTAAAAATGAAGGAATGCGCCTTTACAACATTGGGCACTCAACAGCAGCCATACCCTATTTGCATCAAGCGGCTGACGCTGGCGACGTAGACGCCATGTATTACATGGGGGAGTCAGAGCGGCGGCAAAAAATGATGGGCTTCACTACCGCCGCCATGGAGCGGTACTTGAAGGCCGCCGAACAAGGCGACCCTTATGCCATGCTTCGCTTATTTCAAGGCGGCGCCTGTATTGGGGGTGTATGCCCTGAAGGTGGCGATGATTGGCGCGAAGCGGCGCTAGAAGTCACTCTGCCCAAAGCTAAAGCCGGTGATCCGGAAGCGATGTTGGCCATGTACTATATCTACGCCAATCTCGATGCCTCTCGATTAACGTCTATTTATAACCTGGTGGGCATTCCCACCCGTGCAGGCAAGTGGCTAAAGCGTGCCGCCGAAGCGGGGCTTGCTGAAGCACAAACCCTATGGGGAAGCCAAGTAATGGATGGACGTGGTTGGTACTTTACTAACAGCCGCCGTCTGCAAGCCGCTGAATTTTGGCTCCGACAAGCGGCTGAGCAAGAATACGTGCCTGCTATGGTAACTTTAACCTCAGTTCTAGAGAAACAAGGCAAATATTCTGAGCTATGGTCATGGGTAAAGCGTGCATCGTTGCTTGGATCTAGGATTGCTAGAGTTGTGCATGGAGAATGCCTTATCGCTCCAGAAGGCTTGGAATATTGTCGCACAGAAGCAAGTCCTATCCAGGGGGGGCAATGCTTTATGCGGTCGTAGAAGAAACGGAAGACAGTACAGCGAAGCACATACTCGAACAGAATCGTTCAAAGCTTTCAGAAGAGGATGAGGCAGAAGCTAAAGCGCTGGCAGAAAGCGAATGGATAGGCAGTGAGCCCCCGCTTTCCAACTTCCCTCGCCGTTTTGGGTATTAAGCTTAAGTATGGCAAAAGCAAACCGATTGGTACTGCCTCTCTTTCTTCCATTGATGTGGTCACTTCATAGCTGGGCGCTATCCGCGGATATCCAGGCCGCCAAAGGTGAAGGTATGCGCCTTTACAATATTGGGTACTCAACAGCAGCCATGCCCTATTTGCGTCAAGCGGCTGATACTGGTGACGTAGAATCCATGTATTACATGGGGGAGTCAGAGCGGCGGCAAAAAATGATGGGCTTTACTACCGCCGCCATGGAGTGGTACTTGAAGGCCGCCGAACAAGGCGACCCTTATGCCATGCTTCGCTTATTTCAAGGCGGCGCCTGTATTGGGGGATGCCCTGAACGCAGCGCCTGCTGACCTAAGTGACCCCGAGGGCCGTGCCATTCGTTACATGGGCTTCCAGCTTCCAGACCGCTGGCACCACATGGGCATTCCAGACACTCGTTTTGGAGTGGAAGATGACTGGATGCGCAATAGCGTTCACCGCTTCCAGTATGAAGAAGATTTCAAACAGGAGTATCACCAGGGGAAACAAATTAGTACGCCTGCACCTGGAAGATCTCACCGGGCAGGTTCACCATAAGTTCTGGGATCGGGCAAATAGAACCTATCAACCCATTGAGGACGAAATGACTTTCACTACGCATCCCTCATCATTGACCTGGGCACGGCCCCAGCAAGGAGGCCGCCGATGAGCTTGCAAGACGAACCTTTAGTGCCAGCGGAAGGTTACGCCGAAACCGCTTATCGTGCTGATGCTATCCCCGAACAGAGCTATGCCCCACAGAATGACATGCTGCGCGGGCGCGTTCTTGAAACCCGTCTGCCATGGGGCAGTTATTTGTGGATAAACCCCACTACCAATCAATATTCGGAAAGTTGGTTTCAAGAGTATCTATATATTGGCGATGACTATCATGACTATACCATGATTAACGAGTCGCGTTGGTCTCAGCGTGTCGATGAAGATGTTTACGTTCTATACCGCTTTGTTAGGTTTATTTTTGTTATTTTTTCGCACTTGTTTAGTTTTGTAGGAGGAGGAGGGTGGTTCATTTTTGGTGTAATGGCGGTGTGTACGATTCTTTTTATATTCGCTGCCGATTCTTTGCTGCAAGCATTTGCTCCGCTAGCAATTGTTACAGCAATTTGTGGTACTGCGACCCTCCTCCGCCAACTGTGGGAAAAATATTCTATTAAGTTTTATAAGGGCAATCGTAATTGGTCGAATGACTATGCCTTTTGTCGGCGTACAGGCATGGTTAAGACGGATATAGGCGACTTTCCTTTTTATGAATTTGATACCTATATCGAAATGCGGGTAGGTACCCAGGGTTCTCAGTTCCATTCCTTGAAACTGATCCATCGCTATCCTCATCGTAGTCGCCTTCCGCATAGTAAAAGTTCCCTTGAATTTGATTTTACTGTTGGTGGCAGCATTGCCCAGCTGTATGCCGCTTGGGATATGCTGCAGCGCTATATGGATGTCAGTCAGCCATTGCCTGATATTCCCCAAGTTGAACCCTTCCGCCACCTCGATCCGACTACCAAGGCCTATGACGAGGCAGGTAAACGTGGTCGTCCTGCTACCTACTGGCGCGATTTATATGCCAATAGCAGCACGGAAGAGCTTAAGACGCTGCGCGAGGCGCACCGCGCCGAGGTGGACAGTACCATTTGGGGTGGGCGCCCAGACTTAATGGAACTCTCCGTGCCCAACTACCGTGAAACCCGCAAGGGCGAGCCGGAAGACGTCAATGACTTTGGCCGCTTTCCTTGGAAAGCTGGCACGTTCGTTGACCGGCCGGAAGCGACTCCGTCCGCGGATTCAACGGATCAGCAGCCGAACGACGAACACCCACGCTGAGTTCAAATCTGCCAATATCCATTGGTTACC
>NZ_NWUX01000045.1 GCF_002374315.1 Vreelandella nigrificans
AGCCCTGTGGAATACCGGACTCAGGAAATGGCAGTCAACTGATAGAGCTAACTGTCCAATAATTGGGGGTCAGTTCAGGCGGCGGCACCTACCGGTGATTGGGAGCACCAAGGTTATTCACCAACCCCGGCACCGCTGCGCGCTGCTCCGCGGGTGCGCCGTAGGCTTACCCGCGCTACAAAACCCAAGCAGCGCATATTTAATGGCACGCCGTCACGCGCTTTATCAGCGCACATTTCGTAGCGCGGTGTAACGAGCCTTGTGGGGAGCGAGCGAAACGAAGTGCTCGTCTAGCAGTCCAGAATGAGTAATTTCAACATCGATAGCCGAGATCGCATGAAAAACATTGCAGTAGCTGGCACAGGGTACGTTGGGCTATCAAACGCCATGTTGCTCGCGCAGCATAACAGCGTCACCGCAGTAGATATTGTCAAAGAGAAAGTAGACAAACTAAAAGCCAAACAGTCGCCGATTGAAGATACTGAAATCAGCCAGTTTCTAAACCGCGATGACCTACACTTTACGGCGACAACAGATGCTGAACAGGCTTACGCCAATGCAGACATCGTCATTATTGCCACCCCGACAGATTACGACCCGACCACTAATACCTTCAACACCGAAAGTGTTGAGGCAGTGGTTCAGCAAGTTACTAAGGTTAATCCCAATGCGTTGATGGTGATCAAATCGACCGTACCAGTGGGCTACACTGCCAGCGCTAGTAAACGGTTTAATACGCAAAACCTGATTTTTTCACCGGAATTTTTGCGCGAAGGAAAAGCACTCTACGACAATCTTTACCCTTCACGCATTATTGTAGGCGAATGCTCCGAGCGTGCTGAACACTTTGCCAACTTGCTCCAGCAAGGCGCCATCAAACAAGACGCCTCTATTCTGCTGACCAACAGTACAGAAGCAGAAGCGATTAAATTGTTCGCTAACACCTACCTAGCGATGCGTGTGGCATATTTCAATGAGCTAGATACCTACGCCGAAACCCACGGGTTAGACTCTCGGCAAATTATTGAAGGGGTAGGGCTAGACCCGCGTATTGGCAAGCACTACAACAACCCCAGTTTTGGTTACGGTGGCTACTGCCTACCTAAAGACACCAAACAACTGCTGGCGAATTACCAAGATGTGCCCAGCAACATGATCCAAGCCATTGTGGATGCCAACCGCACCCGCAAAGACTTCATCGCCGAAGCCGTCCTCAAGCGCAATCCCCGTGTGGTGGGTATTTACCGGCTGATCATGAAAGCTGGCTCCGATAACTTTCGTGCCAGTGCCATGCAAGGCGTGATGAAACGCATCAAGGCGAAGGGGATCGAAGTCATCGTATACGAACCGACCCTGCAAGAAGCGCACTTCTTTAATTCCCGTGTGATTCGTGACCTGACCGCGTTCAAACAAGAAGCCGACCTGATCTTAAGCAACCGAATGGCCAACGAGCTAGACGACGTTGCAGAAAAAGTTTATACCCGCGACTTATTTGGCAGTGATTAGGCAACTGTAGAGCTTGCTAGTCCTAAATTTAAACGTTAGAGCAGTCAGCTTAAGGTCTATATAAAGGTCTATATAAAAGTGTCAATACGATTTCTAATTACTGGTGGTGCGGGATTTATTGGTTCAGCAGTTGTTCGTGAGTTAATCCATAACACCGGCCACCGCGTCGTGAATGTCGATAAACTCACATACGCGGGCAATCTGGAATCACTGGCAAGCGTTGAAAAGAGCGAGCGCTATACTTTTGTGCAGGCGGACATTTGCGATGCTCCCGCCATGCAGCAGTTGTTTGAACAGCACCAGCCCGATGTTGTCATGCACTTGGCGGCTGAAAGCCATGTAGATCGTTCTATCGACGGCCCGGCAGAGTTTATTCAAACCAATGTGGTTGGTACTGCCGTACTACTAGAAACCGCCCGGGCATACTGGAAAAAGCTGCAGCAGCAAAATGCCGCCAAGGCTCAAGCGTTTCGGTTTCATCATATTTCCACCGATGAAGTGTATGGGGATCTGGAAGGCACTGATGATCTCTTTACCGAGACCACACCTTATGCCCCCAGCTCGCCGTACTCCGCCAGCAAAGCGAGTTCGGACCACTTGGTACGCGCATGGCAGCGCACTTACGGCCTACCCACCCTGGTTACTAACTGCTCCAACAACTACGGGCCTTACCACTTCCCGGAAAAGCTGATCCCGTTGATGATTCTAAACGCCCTGGCAGGTAAACCCCTGCCGGTATACGGCGATGGCCAACAGGTTCGCGACTGGCTCTATGTAGAAGACCACGCCCGCGCACTCATCAAAGTAGCCACCGAAGGCCAAGTAGGCGAAACCTACAATATCGGCGGACACAATGAGAAAGCTAACCTCACCGTGGTAGAAACACTATGTGAACTGCTACAAGAGTTAGTGCCGAAAGAGAGCTCATACCGCGAGCTAATAACGTTCGTCACCGACCGCCCAGGCCACGACGTACGCTACGCCATTGACGCCAGCAAAATAGAGCGCGAACTCGGCTGGAAGCCAGAAGAAACCTTCGAAACCGGCCTACGCAAAACCGTCGAATGGTACCTAGCCAACGAAACCTGGTGGAAACGCGTACAAGACGGCAGCTACCAAGGCCAGCGGTTAGGTACTGCTTCGTAGCAGGCTGAGTGTAAATGCCTTGTGGCGTTAGCAAATAAAGCGCAATAGGCAGGTTTTGTAGCGCGGGTAAGCCTACGGCGCACCCGCGGGGGAAGTGAACTATGCCAACCTGTGAGGAGCTGTCTTGGAGGAGCGGGAATGGATAGAGTGTATGCCTTTCCGAAAGAAACGAAGCATTTTCACTGCTTCAGTAGCGATAATGATATAAAGCAGCACTCTCATTATAGAGCCGCTAAATCAGGAGATGCCGAGGCTGCGTTACAACTTGTGGATGATTTGGCATTTGAGTTTCTAGTTACTCTCAAAGATGAATTCCCAGCAGAGACTATCTTTGTTTCCCCCTATGCTAAAGAAGCTACCGGTGACAATGCGTTGCCCCTAATACTCTCGCTGATGAGTGCAGAAATATTAGGGGGGATCAGTGATACAGATATTGTTCAATTGCAAAAAGTGTTTCATACCGGTGCTGATCCGATGGAAAGGCTAATTGCGAGGCCTTCATTTGAGGGTACTGTTCAACATGGTGCCTGCTATGTACTTGTGGACGATGTCACTAGCATGGGTACCACACTGGCTGAGTTAGCCAATTACTTGTTAATGAACGGCGGGAATATCATTGGGTCTATACTGCTGGTAAATGCTGGTCGTTCAGAAAAATTTCGAGCGTTCGAAAAGCATATTCGATTACTGGAGGAGCGCTTTGGTGATGAAATCAAAAACATTCTTGGAATACACACCTCGGCCCTTACCGCCAACGAAGCAAGTTATCTCGTCGGCTTTAGAACCACTGACGAGATCCGAAATCGATGCGTTAAGGCAGAAAAAGAGACAGCTAAGCGCTTATTATCTAAAAGTTATTCAAGCACGCGTTGCTAGTAAGTGATTGGCTTAAACCTCTAGTAGCGCGAGGTAAGCGAAGCGCACAGGCTTCATCTACGCGGGTGCCGCGTTTGTTCGTGCCTCACAAGACGCGTTACGCCGCGCTACGAAATGTGCGCTGATAAGGCTCGTTACGGCGGGCCATTAAATATGCACTGACTAGATTTTGTAGCGCGGGTAAGCCTACGGCGCACCCGCGAGGCACCCGCACAGCGGTGCTGGGGTGAAGGGCACAGACCTCATCCGTGCGAGTGCAATAAGCTGAATATAAAGGGATTTAATGAACATCTTTATCACCGGCGGCAATGGCCAAGTAGGCTTTGAACTCCAGCGCCAGTTTGCTCCTTTTGGCACTGTTCTGGCCCCGACGCGGGATGAACTCGACCTAGCCAATGCAGATGCGGTGGATGCTTACCTAGCCAAACACCAGCCAGGGTTAATCCTTAACGCTGCTGCCTACACAGCGGTTGATAAAGCCGAAAGCGAGCCGGAGCAGGCGAAGCGCTTAAACGCTGAACTGCCAATACAATTAGCCGCGTATGCAGTGAAGCAGGGCATTACGCTGGTGCACTACTCAAGCGACTACGTATACCCAGGTAACGGCCAAACACCCTGGCAGGAAGACAGCCCCACCAGCCCGCTAAGCATCTACGGCCAAACCAAGCTGGAAGGTGACCTTGCCATTATTGAAAGCGGCTGCCAGCACCTGATATTCCGTACCAGCTGGGTATACGCCGCCCGCGGCAATAATTTCATGAAAACCATGCTGCGCCTGGGTCGTGAGCGTGAAGCGCTGAATATTGTTAATGATCAAATTGGCGCGCCTACCCCTGCACGCCTAATTGCCCAAGTGAGCGCATTGGCATTTACTCCCCGCGCCTCACACCTCACCCCCCACATACCCATGGGCATCTACCACTTAGCCCCCAGGGGGGAAACCAGCTGGCATGGCTTCGCCAGTGAGATTTTTAACCACGCCCGTAAAGCAGGGGAAAAGCTAGCGATTACGCCGGAAGGTACCGCAGGCATACCCACGGCAGAGTACCCAACACCCGCCAAGCGCCCACTGAATTCACGCATGGCAGTAAGCAAGCTAGAAAACGCACTTGGCATCACCATGCCCACCTGGCAAAGCCAGCTAGCATTAACACTGAAAGAACACCTAGATAGTTTTTGAGCCACGGACGCTCACGGAATCCACGGATAAAAACCCAAAGATTTTTTGTTTTTATGTTTTGCCCTTATCCGCGTTGTCAGTGAGTGTCCGTGGCCAATAACGAATGTTTGCCACGGACGCTCACGGAATCCACGGATAAAAACCCAAAGATTTTATGTTTTTATGTTTTATCCTTATCCGCGTTGTCAGTGAGTATCCGTGGCCAATAATACGTAGCGAAAATGATTAAAGAGACCCCTATGAGTCAAAGCGCGCCAAGAAAAGGCATCATCCTTGCCGGTGGCTCGGGCACACGGCTACACCCCATTACCCGCGGTGTATCCAAGCAACTACTACCGATTTACGACAAACCGATGATCTACTATCCGATCTCGGTACTGATGCTGGCAGGCATTCGCGAAATTCTAATCATCTCAACACCGGAAGACTTGCCCCAGTATCAAAACCTACTGGGCACCGGTGAAGATTTTGGCATTAGCTTGCAGTACGCTGAACAACCAACCCCCGATGGCCTAGCCCAAGCGTTTATCATCGGCGAAGAATTTATTGGTGAAAGCCCCGTTTGCCTAGTGCTAGGCGACAACATCTTTCACGGTCAGCACTTCTCGGACCAGCTAAAGCGTGCCAGCTCCCGTACGGCGGGTGCCACCGTGTTTGGGTACTTAGTGAAAGACCCCGAGCGTTTCGGTGTGGTGGAGTTTGACGAGCAGGGCAGCGCTATCTCTATCGAAGAGAAGCCCCTAAAGCCAAAATCTGCTTATGCGGTTACGGGGTTATATTTCTATGATAACGACGTCGTAGAAATTGCCAAAAGCGTAACCCCCTCAGAGCGTGGCGAGCTGGAAATCACCAGCGTGAACAACGCCTATCTACAGCGTGGCGATTTATGCGTAGAGCGCCTGGGTCGTGGCTTTGCCTGGCTAGATACCGGCACCCACGATAGCCTGCTAGAAGCCAGCCAATATGTGCAAACCATTGAACACCGCCAAGGTCTTAAAATTGCCTGCCTAGAAGAGATCGCCTGGCAGCAGCAGTGGATCAGCGACGAACGCCTAGCCGAGCTCGCTCAACCACTCGCAAAAACCCAATACGGCCAATACCTACAGCGCCTGCTTCAGCAGAAGATGCAAAAGTAGAGGCCAAGAGATTTTTGCCACGGAATAAACGAATTTTGCCACGGACGCTCACGGAATCCACGGATAAAAACCCAAAGATTTTTTGTTTTATGTTTCGTCCTTATCCGTGTTTTTCAGTGAGTGTCCGTGGCCAATAACTAGTTTTGGCCGGAGCATCCGTGGCTAAACAAATTTGGCAATGGCTAAAGGATATCTAATGCAATACGAAAAACTCGCCATTCCCGATGTAGTGTTAATGACTCCCCAGGTATTCGGCGATGAGCGTGGTTTCTTTATGGAAACCTTTCGCCACAGTGAATTTGAAGAGCACTGCGGTGACTATGCGTTTGTGCAAGATAATCACAGTAAATCCGCCCGTGGCATCCTGCGTGGTCTGCACTACCAGTACCAGCAGCCCCAGGGCAAACTAGTACGCGTAACCCGTGGCGAAGTGTTCGATGTTGCGGTGGATATGCGCAAAAGCTCGCCAACCTTTGGTCAGTGGGTGGGCGTAATGCTCAGTGAACAGAACAAGCAGATGCTATGGGTGCCCCCCGGTTTCGCCCATGGCTTTTACGTCACCAGTGAAGAGGCCGAGTTCCAATACAAATGCACGGATTATTACGCCCCCGGTGATGAAATAGCGCTGCGCTGGAACGACCCCACGCTCAATATCCAATGGCCACTGGTCAGTAATCAGCCGCCGCAGCTCTCAAGCAAAGATCAGCAAGGCCTATCATTTATTGATGCACCATGTTTTAGGTAGCATATGATCGAAATTCGTAATCTCTACAAGCGCTACCACAACCACCACGGTAGCGACTGGGTATTGAAAAATATCAATCTCACTATTCCCCCCAATGTGAGTGTTGGCTTGATAGGTGCCAATGGTGCAGGCAAGTCAACCTTGCTGCGCTTAATTGCTGGTATGGACAAGCCTGAAAGAGGCGAGGTGATTCGCCACACCAAGGTTTCCTGGCCCGTAGGGCTTTCAGGTGGTATGCAGCAGAACATGACGGCCCGGCAGAACGTCAAGTTTGTCGCCCGCGTTCACGGCAGCTCCAGCGAAGACGTAAAACGCGTGATCAAATACGTTGAAGAGTTCGCGGAAATAGGTGAAGCCTTCGACGAGCCGATTAGAACTTTTTCCTCAGGGATGCGTTCACGGATCTCGTTTGGCCTATCGCTGGCGTTTGACTTTGATGTCTATATTTCGGATGAAGCCACCGCCGTTGGCGATAAAAACTTTAAAGCCAAAGCCAAAGCCGCCTTTCGGGAAAAAACCGGCAAAGCCAGCCTCATCATGGTCTCGCATAGCGAAGGCATTCTAAGAGAGCTCTGTCAGGCCGGTATCTTTATCAACAAAGGCGAAGCCACTTGGTTTGATAGCATCGACGATGCGATTGATGCCTACCACGAAGCGTATGGTTTGGTTGAGTCAGCACAGCTTAAAAAAGTGCGCCATGAAGTCACCGAGCTGAGGAAAATATATAGAGAAGCCCGGGCTATCTATAAAGAGGCAAAAGACAGCAAAAGTGTGTCAGCAAAAGAGTTAGCAGAAATAAAAAGCGATATGGACGCCAAGCTGAAAAAATTGCGCAAAGAAAAGGCAGTGCTGAAGTCTCTTCAAGAAGCCAACGACGACGAATAGATTCTTTATAGGTGGCTATTAAACACAATGTTCACAACACACAAAGACATAATTGCGCACGCCAACGACATCGCATCCCTACAAGCCTGGAAAGACTTTACCCTCAGGTTCTGGGAAGAAAGCACGCCAACAGTAGTAGAAAATGCATCAGTAGAAGACGCATCAGTAGAAGAAAGGAGCAGCCAACTGTTTCATAACGGTTTTTATAGAAGCCGAGCCGCCCTGTACGATCTAACTGAAAACGACCTTAACGCCTACCTAAGTGACTACCAGTCACTTAGGCTTCAATCGATTAATCAAAAATACCAAACGGTTTTATCAAACCGCGTGCTATGTAGCCATGTAATGGCCAACTATTTTGAAGTGGAAAAAAACGTCTGCCTGGTTTCCAAAAATGGAGCCCAGTGGTTAGAACCACCGTGGTGGAAGGCTGAAAACTCTGCCCCTAGCGTGGTACAGGTACATTCGCTAGCCCCAGATAATTATGCACGGTACCGCAAAATAACCATTGCGGAGAACAGCGACTCGTTAGCGTTTCAAAAAGCATTTATTAATCAGCTGGTCGAAGAAGCTCAAGAGCATAACGAAGCACTGGTTATTTCCAATACACCAGTACAGCATAGCTGGCTAACCACGCTAAGCCCGGTAGGCTACCATCTGCTGCACGTATTACTGGTACGAGAACCTGATGAAGGGCTGCCCGATATAGCTGCTGCCAGCTTAACGGTGGGCACCCAGGCAAACCAGCTTAATGCCCGTACGGAGCCCGCCCGAGTTGAAGAGGGCGCACTTAGTGCCAGCATCAACCCTCAAACAGGCTTAATAACCGCCTGTCGTGGGCTTAACCAGCAGGGTAGCGTTGACACCTATATACAACACCCAGACACCGCCCAAACTCTGGTGGGTGAACACCTACCCAACTGGGCAGCTATCAAAAAGGCACTACTGCGCTTCTTTGATGAGTCATCATATTTGCACGTTTGCAGTCTAAGCTTTGTGATTACTGAAACAGGGATCTCGTTTTTTGGAACCAATACGGACGTAATGGCAGCACACCAAATGCACCAACCGCTACTTGAACATCCCGGCATTGCCAATCATGCAAATGCGATAAACGGCTGAACATGCCAATGTTTATAGAAAAGCTCATATGGCAGCTCAAATGTAAGCTTGGATATCAAGAAGCCCTTGTGCGTGCGGAAATAGAACAAAGTGGCTACTTTCACTCGGAGTGGTACCTTGCTAACTACCCTGAGCTGCTTAATCAACCAAGTGAACTGGTCTAATTGGAGCGGACACCCCGGTAAGCCTCATACTGGAGGCATTGGAGGTGTTCATGACCAAGAAAAC
>NZ_NWUX01000046.1 GCF_002374315.1 Vreelandella nigrificans
GTAGCGTCTTGGCTCAAATGGTCAGTGAACGCCTGTACCCGTTCCGCCAAGCGCTCAGGATCATCGTCATTAAACTCGATCAAGTTAATGCCACGAATCGGCGTGCTATCGGTGGCGGGGAAGAACGCCGCCACGCTGTCCCAGACAAAGTCCTCCATGGCCAACTGCAGCACGGTGTCGTCGATGGTTTCAATGGAGGTGGGACTAGCGCTAGCGGTCATGAGCGCTTTAGCATCGCGCAGCGCATCCATAAAACTGGGGTAGCGCACATTCACCAGGGTGGCGTGCTTAGGAATCGGCAGCACATTAAGGACGGCTTCATTCAAAAAGCCTAACGAACCTTCCGAACCACACAGCAGGCTATTTAAGTTCAACTGACCGTCTGCTTCCCGCAGGTGGGCCAAGTCGTAGCCCGTCAGGCAGCGGTTAAGCGGTGGGAACGTCGCCTCGATCAGCTCGCGCTGTTGATCGATAATGGTGGCAGCAGTGGTATGTACGCGCCCAAGAATGCCTGCCTGGGCAACGGCCTGCTGCTCCTCCTCAGCACTCAGTGGGCGGCTGTGCAGGTGTTGTCCACCGAGTAAGATGGTATCCAGCGCCAGCACATGGTCACGGGTTTTTCCGTACTCACAGCTGCCTTGGCCACTGGCGTCGGTGGCGATCATGCCCCCAATGGTGGCACGGTTAGACGTTGAGAGTTCCGGAGCGAAAAACAAGCCATAGGGCTTTAAGGCGGAGTTCAATTGATCCTTCACCACGCCCGCCTGAACGCGCACCCGCCGTGCCTCCACATCGATCTCAAGGATCTGGTTCATATGGCGGGACACATCCACCACGATCCCATCGGTTAGCGACTGGCCATTAGTGCCAGTGCCGCCACCGCGGGGTGTTAACACGATATCGCGGTGGGGCAATTCCGCCGCCAGTTTGGCCAGGCGCTCCAGGTCATCGGCATGTTTAGGAAACACGGCGGCTTGTGGCAGTCGCTGGTAAATGGAGTTATCCGTCGCCAGCACGGTGCGGTTGGCGTAATCGGGGGCAATCTCGCCCTCAAAGCCACGGGCGCGTAGCGCTTCAAGAAACACAGCATATGCCCTTTCTTCAGCAACCTCGCCAACCTTTGCAATCATGCCTGCAGCGTCTCCAACGCTTGCTCTAGTAGGCCGAGCCCCTCCGCCATCACTTCTGGCTCAGTGGTTAAGGGTGGTAATAAACGTAAGACATTACGTTTCCGGCCACTGGGCATTAATAAAACACCTGCATCGCGACCGGCAGCTAACAGATTGGCCAAGTGCTCTGCACCTGTCGCATTTTCGGTATCTTCAAACACGATACCTCGCATAGCGCCAACACCTGTTAAAGCACCCAACATAGGGAAATGCTCACTTGCTTTCCAGTTCTGGTAAGCCCTAACAATCGCCGTTTCTTGCTCACTTGCCCATGCGCTTAGCGCATCATCTTGCATGATGTCCATCACCGCCAATGCTGCTGCACAGGCCACCGCATTACCTGAATAAGTGCCTCCCAGCGCTCCTTTCGGTAACGCATCCATTAACTCTTTACGCCCTACCAAGGCGGCGAGAGGTAGGCCTGCGGCAATACTTTTCCCTAACAGCATGAGATCGGGTTCAATGCCTAGATGGCTGAAACCAAAACGCTGACCAGTTCGCCCAAAACCCGACTGAATTTCATCACAAATCAACAATATGCCGTGCTGGTCACAGAGTGCACGTAGCGCTTTAGCAAACTGGGGGCATAACAAGCGAAAGCCCCCCTCCCCCTGAATAGGCTCAACAATGACACAAGCCACTTCACTGGGTGCAATCTCTACCTCAAAAATGCGTTCAAACGCCGCAAGCGACTGCTCTGCAGAAATACCACTATCCTGGCTAGGAAACGGAACGTGATAAACCGGCCCCGGCAGCGCCCCTAACCCTGCTTTGTAGGGCTTAACTTTGCCGTTCAAGTTGAGGGCTGCCAGCGTACGCCCATGGAAAGCATCGTCAAAGGCGATAACAGCTTGCCGCCCGGTGACCCCACGGGCGACTTTCAGGGCATTTTCTGTTGCTTCCGCACCACTGTTCGTCAGCATGCAGGCAAGTGGGTAAGAAACAGGGACAAACTTATCTAACCGCTCAACAACAGATAGGTAGCCACGGTGAGGCAGCGCATTGAAAGCCGAATGCATTAGGGTTTCGACCTGAGCCTTTACAGCCTCAACAATCGCTGGGTGGCTGTGGCCTAAATTAAGCACACCAATACCACCAATAAAGTCGATATAGCGTTTTCCCGCTTCATCCCATACCTCCGCATTACGCCCTTTGGTAATACAGACCGGATGTAAGATCCCTAATGCACTGCTGACGTGGGGAAGGTCCATCGTCGTGAGCTCTCCTGAAAATGCCTGATAAGTCCCATATCAAAGCAAGTTCACCCTATAGATCACAAACGAAAAAAACAGCCGAACATATGCCTATCAGGAATGCATAGTAAATCAAGCGCTAACACAGAGGGGGCAGACGCTAGCGAGTCTTACAGGATTGCATAGCCAAACTACAACGCGTAAATAAACTTAAAAATCATGCGTGATCTTAATTCCAGCTCGAAAAGCATGAGCAAATGGAATGCGTATACAACTTAATTTCTTTTGTCTGATGTGCTGTATACGTGAACAATAGCCAGCTACCTTTTCGCTACATTTTTGCCAACCCCAGACGGCCTGGTTGCGAAAACTGAACTGCCCAAACCTACTATAAAGATTTTGATTTGCAGGAGTTACCATGAAACACCTCCCCTCTAAAGCTCTTTGTGGCTTTGGCGCTGCGCTTTTGCTTGCAGGCTGTGGCAGTGAAAGCAAACCCAACATCGCCATTGGCCCGCCTGCTAGTACAACGCAGAGCGTCTCCCAATTGCTTTTTGATGCCTATGGTATCGGTAGCGATAAGTACAATACGTACCAGGAAGGGTTTGGCGCAGCGCTGGATGGGGTTCAGGATGGCAACATCGATATCTCTATCGGCATCCTTGGTCTACCTTCAGGTAGCATCGAAAACTTGCAAGCCTCTAGTGGCGACGTACGCCTGATTAGCTTAAGCGATGATGCTATTGACTATATTGAAAGCAATAGCGCCTACCAGCGTTTTACCATTCCAGCTAATAGCTATGCCTTCCAGGATGAAGACGTTAATACGATTACGGCGTATGCCATTTTAGTTGGCAACACCAATACCATTGACGAGCAGTTGGGGTATGAGCTGGCACGCTTAATGCACGAGCATGCCGAAGAGAACACCCACTCCCAGTCGGCATTCATAACGCTTGAGAACGCGCTTAATGGCTCGGAAGGCTTGCCCATTCACCCTGGTGCTAAGCGTTATTACGAAGAGCAAGGGCTTAGCGTTGCAAACCCCGTCGCTGAGCTTGGCGATATCACCTCTAAAAGAGAGTTTGTTTTAGGCACTGGCAGCCAAGGGGGCACTTACTACCCTCTCGGTGGTGAAATGGCCACTATTTGGAACCGTTATCTGGATGACCAGAACTTCACCAATATTGAAACAGGTGCCTCTATCGAGAACCTGGTAAGCATTCGTGATAACAACCTGGATCTAGGTATGACTGTTCATGCCCCCGCTCAGGATGCTGTAGCAGGGCGCGGCGAGTTTGACGGGATGGAGATTGGTAACGTCGCGTTTATTGGCCATATCTACCCTGAAGTGATTCAAGTCGTTACTCGCGAACGCTCCAACATTAATAGCTTAAGTGACCTAGCTAAATAATTATCCATTTTTCGCCGCTGGTTTAGCCAGCGGCGATATATACATGAGGTTTAATCGTGGATAAAAAAAAACACCTGACGAAGCGGCTCTTTTAGAAAAGTATGACCGAGAATCTCAAGTACGCTCAACGCCACAGTTAGGTAAATGGGCTTGGCTTATTACCCTAATGGGCGTGTCGCTTACTTGCTTTCACCTTTATACCGCTTATTTCGGCACTCTCCCCTCTCAGCAACAGGGCGCTGTTCATTTAGGAATGGCACTGGGGATGATATTCATTCTATTCCCTGCCTCACCTAAGGCTGGCTATCGGCAAGGCGTCCCTTGGTACGACATTGTGCTGGCCTTTACGGGAACGTTTGCTGCCTACTATAAGATTCTATTTTATGAAGAAGTTCTGCGCGCCCGCATAACGGGTTACTCAAGCTTTGATCTTGCAATCGCAGCGATTGGGGTATTGTGTGTACTCGAAGCGACCCGGCGTACAGTTGGAATGCCAATCGTTATTATGGCAGCTCTGGCCATTTCATATGCGCTGTTTGGTAACCTAATACCGAGCCCTTTGCTTTCTCACGCGGGCTTTTCTTTTGATCAGGTCTCCCCCTACCTGTGGTTTAGAGAAAGTGGTGTATTTGGTACACCGCTACAAATATCCGCTCGCTTTATTTTCTTATTCCTGTTTTTTGGTGTGGTGTTAATGCACACCGGTGTAGGGCGTTTCTTTAACGACTTGGCTTTTGCTGTAACGGGCCGTTTTACCGGAGGGGCTGGAAAAGCAGCCGTTATGGCTAGCTCTCTACAAGGAATGATTTCAGGTAGCTCAATAGGCAACACGGTAGCTTCGGGCTCCTTCACCATTCCGATGATGAAAAACGCACGCTTTAAGCCAGAAGTCGCAGGAGCAGTTGAAGCCTCTGCATCAACTGGCGGCCAGATCATGCCTCCTTTAATGGGTGCAGCGGCCTTTATCATGGTCGAATATGTGGGCGTTTCTTACCGGGAAATTATGTTCTCAGCACTGATCCCCGCCATACTCTACTTCGCCAGTATCTTTATTGGGGTCCACTTCGAAGCTAAACGGCACCGCATTCTGGGGCTACCCAAGGATCAGTTACCCAGTAAACGTAAGCTCATGCTTTCAAAAGGCTATATGCTGCTGCCTTTGCTGGTCATCGTGACCACCATTAGCATTGGGTTTACCGCCCAGCGAGCTGCATTACTCGGTATTGCCTGCGCATTTGCGGTTAGTTTAGTACGCAAAGAAACACGCCCATCACTACTTGGCATACTGGATATTTTTGAGAAAGGCGCCCGAGTAGCGCTACCCGTTATTGCGGCTGTGGCCTGTGCAGGTATCATTGCTGGTGTCGTAGGTATGACCGGGATGGGGTCAAAGTTTGCAGCCGGCATCATTAGCCTGGCTGATGGCGTCCTAATACTCGCACTGCTATTTACGATGGTGGCATGTATCGTACTTGGCATGGGGCTACCGACAACAGCGAACTATGTTGTTACGGCCACCATTGCAGCACCCGCGCTAATCAACGAATTTGGTCTTCCGCCCATGGCGGTACACCTCTTTGTGTTCTATTTCGGCATCATTGCCGATATAACTCCCCCGGTGTGTCTTGCCGCTTTTGCTGGGGCTGGGATTGCACGTGCCAACCCAATGAAAACCGGCTTCACCGCGGTCAAGCTGGCGATTGGCGCATTTATTATTCCCTACGCCTTCATCTATAATCCCATGCTGGTACTCGTTGATCCTACGTTACCAGGCCTTATCAGCGCGTTATTCTTTTCGCTGGTCGGTATTATGGGGGTGAGTAGCGCACTATTAGGCTACTTTGTGCGCGATTCCCTCTTCTGGGAGCGGCTGGTACTGTTCGTAGCCGGGCTTGCCATGGTGGTTCCCGAGCTGGTGACGAGCAGCTTAGGCTTGCTAGCGATGGCTATTATCGGATGGCTACAGTCTCGCCGCCCTAATGCATTTCAGGAGGCGCAATCACTCGCTTAACCGGTCATTATTTTTGGTACTCTATCGCCCCGGTGATTAACCGCCGGGGCGGTTTGTTAGTCAGCAGGAGCACTTTGTTTGGCATCTCGTAACCTTCCCTCAACGGCGGCAATGCAGTGCTTTGAAGCAGCAGCGAGGCATATGAGTTTCACTCGGGCAGCCGATGAATTAAGCCTGACACAAAGTGCGGTGAGTAAGCAGGTCGCCCATCTTGAAACACTGCTGCAGCACAAGCTTTTTCGTCGTGTACGGCGAAGCCTGATACTTACCCCTGAAGGCGCCATCTTCCTTAGTGATGTACGCAAAGTACTCACCCAAATTGAGATGTCAGCCCATACTATTATGACCTTTAGCGGTAATAGCGAGGTGCTCAAGATCGCCACCTTGCCAAGCTTCGGCAGCCGCTGGCTGGCCGATAAACTACCCTCTTTTTTATCCGCTAACCCAGGCATTAGCTTAGAGTTTCATGATCGGGTAAAAGACTTCGATCTTGAGCAGCAAAATATCGATATTGCGTTTTTTTATGGCCACGGCAGTTGGCCGAGCCTTGCATGCCATAAGCTCTTTGATGAAGAGATGGTGGCGGTTGTCTCCCCTACTTTGCTAGCTCAGCATCCCATTCACACGGTGGATGATTTAGCACAGCTACCCTTGCTTCACCTCTCAACCCGCCCAGATGCGTGGCACCACTGGTTTGCTGGCCAAAAAATCACCACTGACCGTAGCTATCATGGCACTCGCTTTGAGACCTTTACGATGCTGGTGCGAACAGCAATGGCGGGCGGTGGTGTAGCGTTAGTGCCCCACTTTATAGTGGACGAAGAGCTCGCTGCAGAACGGCTAACACTTGCCTGGCCACATAAGCTTTTAAGCGAAAGTGCTTATTACCTGGTGTACCCCGAGCACTTGGGTGAGCTAGCCAAGGTTAGGCGCTTTGTAGAGCATATCACCCAGTTCAGTAATTAATCCCTTAAGAGGTTTTAAAGGTATAATTTTAGATAAAACCTAAAAGATAACTTTCATATAAATCACACTGGGGGCGTATAGCCCCCAGCTGCTTACTATAAATAAAATAAATCCAAGTATTATAAATAAACTCAAGCACTATAAAAACTTGAATTAAAACATTCGACATAGCGCTGCTACGCTATGTTTTTAGGTAATATCGATAATCATCAGAAGTGCCACTCAAGATTAAGTGTCATAGCATCGGTATCCACGCCGGGCTTACCATGATTGCCAAATTTATTGCGCCAATATTCATAACCAACACCCACCCATAGTGAGTTTTCAGCCCCCCAGGCGACCTGCCCAACATCCAGCATCAGCGAGGTACGCATTAACTGTTCAGGCTTCGTCAGATCGCCAAAGTAGTCATCTCCTTTCGCACCGTTATAGCTATAGAAGCCTTGAAATTTTAGCGGCAACGCTGCTGCTTCAAACGGCAATCCCCAGGCCAAATTGATTTGGTAGTAAGGATCAAAAGAGAGACTGTTCTGGTTTTCCGGTAGCCCACAGGGAGGCAAGCCACAGTGGTTCCACTCCCGGCTATAAAATAGGCTGAGATCCACAAATCCGCGTGGCACATCAAACTTGAACGTTGGCCCCACCACAAGCTGGCGCTTACGAGGCGCAAAGCCGGTATTTTTCGTGTTGAGATCAAACCCAAAGGTCAGCGCCATATCCCGAACAGGCCCAAAAGCCATCGGCTCCCCAAATACACTCCCCGCATGTAGTTGATGGCGGTATGCCAGATAGGCTTCCGTTGCGCCTGTATCGCTGTTATTGGCGGGGTCCGCACTGCTGGACTGCAGAACGTCTAGGTTGAAAAAGTTTTGACCCAGTGAGTAACCACTTACATGGGTGAGCTGGAGAATGTGCTTCTCCACATTTTCAGGATTATTAGGCTCGGTAAACTGTGTGCCGTAGCGATACCCCACAAAGGTATCGCTCCAGGTTGCCGCCTGGGCCCCAACCGACATCGTGCCAAATAGAGCAGCCAAAGTTACATAGCTGACCATTGCTCGATTTCTCTTCAACATGCAAAAACCTCTTTTGTTTGATTTTGTTGTTAGAAGCATTTTTAACGCCGCAGTCCCTGCTGCTGGCATTAAGGACCGTTTTTCTTGCGAAAACGGCTCTTTTTAGAGTACATTTAGATATATTTCTTGTATACAATAAGAAAGACAAAACAATACAACTGGAGAATACAATGCCGCGAATTTTAAATTCAGCCCGCCCCAGCAGCCTTGATTTAGAGGCTTTTCTTACCCACTACGGCGACATTTTTGAACACTCGCCTTGGGTGGCTGAAACTGCCTGGGAGCAGGGCCTTACCACTCAACATGATGATGCAGATGTATTAGCAGATAGCATGGGTGCAGTACTTCAGAGCGCTGATATTAATCAACAAATTGCGGTTATCCGTGCTCACCCGGACCTCGCTGGTAAAGCAGCCTTGGCAGGCGAATTAACCCAGGATTCCACGCGTGAACAAGCGGGTGCAGGGCTAGACCAATGCAGCGCTGCAGAGTTTGAGCGCTTCCAGCGCATGAATCAGGCTTACCAAGATAAATTCGGCTTCCCCTTCGTTATCGCCGTTAAAGGGCTTGATCGACACGCTATTCTCGAAGCGTTCGAAAAACGCCTTGAAAACGATGCTGCGACCGAACGCCAAACTGCCATTCAGCAAATCATTCAGATTGCTCGGTTCCGCCTGCATATGCGTGCAGAAGCGGCGGAGTAACGTTACCCCCCTTTTCTTCTCACGCGCCTAGTTGCGCAGCTTAAGTTGCACTGCGTTAGCTGTACTGCTTTTCTCCAGCCTGAACGGTGCTCACCTTCAGGCTGTGAGGCTTACCCTTTATCGTCATTCGGAGAGACCTCTATGAGTCTGGAGACAAGAGAAGATCTCGATACGGTCGAAACCACGGAGTGGC
>NZ_NWUX01000047.1:0-1835 GCF_002374315.1 Vreelandella nigrificans
AGCTCTTTAACAATTTGATCAGGTAATTCATGTGGGCGCTTGCCGATGAGGGTGATAAATCACCAAATATCAAGGCAAGCGGTCATGAAGACGAAAGTTTGAATGAATTCGTTTGAACCTTGAGCCAAGTTTGATGCGCTTTTGTTGTTCGTAAACATTACGTTTTCGGGTGACGAGTAAGCATCACAATGATTTTAAACTGAAGAGTTTGATCATGGCTCAGATTGAACGCTGGCGGCAGGCCTAACACATGCAAGTCGAGCGGTAACAGGGGTAGCTTGCTACCCGCTGACGAGCGGCGGACGGGTGAGTAATGCATAGGAATCTGCCCGGTAGTGGGGGATAACCTGGGGAAACCCAGGCTAATACCGCATACGTCCTACGGGAGAAAGGGGGCTTCGGCTCCCGCTATTGGATGAGCCTATGTCGGATTAGCTAGTTGGTGAGGTAATGGCTCACCAAGGCGACGATCCGTAGCTGGTCTGAGAGGATGATCAGCCACATCGGGACTGAGACACGGCCCGAACTCCTACGGGAGGCAGCAGTGGGGAATATTGGACAATGGGCGGAAGCCTGATCCAGCCATGCCGCGTGTGTGAAGAAGGCCTTCGGGTTGTAAAGCACTTTCAGCGAGGAAGAACGCCTAGTGGTTAATACCCATTAGGAAAGACATCACTCGCAGAAGAAGCACCGGCTAACTCCGTGCCAGCAGCCGCGGTAATACGGAGGGTGCGAGCGTTAATCGGAATTACTGGGCGTAAAGCGCGCGTAGGTGGCTTGATAAGCCGGTTGTGAAAGCCCCGGGCTCAACCTGGGAACGGCATCCGGAACTGTCAAGCTAGAGTGCAGGAGAGGAAGGTAGAATTCCCGGTGTAGCGGTGAAATGCGTAGAGATCGGGAGGAATACCAGTGGCGAAGGCGGCCTTCTGGACTGACACTGACACTGAGGTGCGAAAGCGTGGGTAGCAAACAGGATTAGATACCCTGGTAGTCCACGCCGTAAACGATGTCGACCAGCCGTTGGGTGCCTAGCGCACTTTGTGGCGAAGTTAACGCGATAAGTCGACCGCCTGGGGAGTACGGCCGCAAGGTTAAAACTCAAATGAATTGACGGGGGCCCGCACAAGCGGTGGAGCATGTGGTTTAATTCGATGCAACGCGAAGAACCTTACCTACTCTTGACATCTACAGAAGCCGGAAGAGATTCTGGTGTGCCTTCGGGAACTGTAAGACAGGTGCTGCATGGCTGTCGTCAGCTCGTGTTGTGAAATGTTGGGTTAAGTCCCGTAACGAGCGCAACCCTTGTCCTTATTTGCCAGCGCGTAATGGCGGGAACTCTAAGGAGACTGCCGGTGACAAACCGGAGGAAGGTGGGGACGACGTCAAGTCATCATGGCCCTTACGAGTAGGGCTACACACGTGCTACAATGGCCGGTACAAAGGGTTGCGAGCTCGCGAGAGTCAGCTAATCCCGAAAAGCCGGTCTCAGTCCGGATCGGAGTCTGCAACTCGACTCCGTGAAGTCGGAATCGCTAGTAATCGTGAATCAGAATGTCACGGTGAATACGTTCCCGGGCCTTGTACACACCGCCCGTCACACCATGGGAGTGGACTGCACCAGAAGTGGTTAGCCTAACGCAAGAGGGCGATCACCACGGTGTGGTTCATGACTGGGGTGAAGTCGTAACAAGGTAGCCGTAGGGGAACCTGCGGCTGGATCACCTCCTTAAACGATGCATCATCCCTCGCGGTAAGCGCTCACAATGAATTACCTGATCAGAATGCTGTTGATGAGCAGTGATAAACGCTCTTTCACGTTAAAAAAGAAGAAAGGT
>NZ_NWUX01000047.1:1891-5191 GCF_002374315.1 Vreelandella nigrificans
CCGCTCTTTAACAATGTATATCATGCTGACATAAGCGTTTTTAAAACGTTTATACGTAATTGTTTTGTGATACGTCTCAAGCGTATCCGGCAATCGTTAACATTGCGAACCCCAGACTCCTTCGGGTTATAGGGTCAAGCAATGAAGCGCACACGGTGGATGCCTAGGCAGCCAGAGGCGATGAAAGACGTGGTAGCCTGCGATAAGGCTCGGCGAGGTGGCAAACAACCTGTGACCCGGGCATTTCTGAATGGGGAAACCCACTGACCATAAGGTCAGTATCCTGCCCTGAATATATAGGGGTAGGAGGCGAACCAGGGGAACTGAAACATCTAAGTACCCTGAGGAAAAGAAATCAACCGAGATTCCCCTAGTAGCGGCGAGCGAACGGGGACCAGCCCTTAAGCGTGTGACTGATTAGGCGAAGGCATTGGGAAGTGCCGCCATAGCGGGTGATAGCCCCGTAGCCGAAAATCTGATCACGTGAAATCGAGTAGGTCGGGGCACGAGAAACCTTGACTGAAGACGGGGGGACCATCCTCCAAGGCTAAATACTCCTGGCTGACCGATAGTGAACCAGTACCGTGAGGGAAAGGCGAAAAGAACCCCGGAGAGGGGAGTGAAATAGATCCTGAAACCGTGTGCGTACAAGCAGTAGGAGCAGACTTGTTCTGTGACTGCGTACCTTTTGTATAATGGGTCAGCGACTTATATTCAGTGGCGAGGTTAACCGTATAGGGGAGCCGTAGGGAAACCGAGTCTTAACTGGGCGACACAGTCGCTGGATATAGACCCGAAACCGAGCGATCTATCCATGAGCAGGGTGAAGGTTGAGTAACATCAACTGGAGGCCCGAACCAGGATCTGTTGAAAAAGATTTGGATGACTTGTGGATCGGAGTGAAAGGCTAATCAAGCTCGGAGATAGCTGGTTCTCCTCGAAAGCTATTTAGGTAGCGCCTCACGTATCACCACCGGGGGTAGAGCACTGTTTCGGCTAGGGGGTCATCCCGACTTACCAACCCGAGGCAAACTCCGAATACCGGTGAGTGCAGCGTGGGAGACACACGGCGGGTGCTAACGTCCGTCGTGAAAAGGGAAACAACCCAGACCGTCAGCTAAGGTCCCCAAATCCTGGTTAAGTGGGAAACGATGTGGGAAGGCTCAGACAGCTAGGAGGTTGGCTTAGAAGCAGCCATCCTTTAAAGAAAGCGTAATAGCTCACTAGTCGAGTCGGCCTGCGCGGAAGATGTAACGGGGCTAAACCAGGTACCGAAGCTACGGGTTCATTCTTAGGAATGAGCGGTAGAGGAGCGTCGTGTAAGCCGATGAAGGTGGATTGAGAAGTCTGCTGGAGGTATCACGAGTGCGAATGCTGACATGAGTAACGATAAAGGGAGTGAAAAACTCCCTCGCCGGAAGACCAAGGGTTTCTGTTCTACGCTAATCGGAGCAGAGTGAGTCGGCCCCTAAGGCGAGGCCGAAAGGCGTAGTCGATGGGAAACGGGTCAATATTCCCGTACCGGACATGATTGCGATGGGGGGACGGAGAAGGCTAGGTGGGCCAGGCGTTGGTTGTCCTGGTGAAAGTGAGTAGGCAAGCGATCTAGGCAAATCCGGATCGCTCTTTCAAAGAGACTGCCGAGACACGAGATGAACTGACCACGGTCAGGAAGTCACTGATGCCACGCTTCCAGGAAAAGCCTCTAAGCTTCAGATCATGTGCGACCGTACCCCAAACCGACACAGGTGGTCAGGGTGAGAATCCCAAGGCGCTTGAGAGAACTCGGGTGAAGGAACTAGGCAAAATGGTGCCGTAACTTCGGGAGAAGGCACGCCGGCGTAGGGTGAAGAGACTTGCTCTCCTAGCCCGAACCGGTCGAAGATACCAGGTGGCTGCAACTGTTTAGTAAAAACACAGCACTCTGCTAACTCGTAAGAGGACGTATAGGGTGTGACGCCTGCCCGGTGCCGGAAGGTTAAGTGATGGTGTTAGGATTCGTCCGAAGCTCTTGATCGAAGCCCCGGTAAACGGCGGCCGTAACTATAACGGTCCTAAGGTAGCGAAATTCCTTGTCGGGTAAGTTCCGACCTGCACGAATGGCGTAATGATGGCCACGCTGTCTCCACCCGAGACTCAGTGAAATTGAAATCGCCGTGAAGATGCGGTGTACCCGCGGCTAGACGGAAAGACCCCGTGAACCTTTACTATAGCTTCACACTGGACGCTGATGTTGCCTGTGTAGGATAGCTGGGAGGCTTTGAATCTCGGACGCCAGTTCGAGGGGAGCCAACCTTGAAATACCAGCCTGGCATCATTGGCGTTCTCACTCAGGTCCGTTATCCGGATCGAGGACAGTGTGTGGTGGGTAGTTTGACTGGGGCGGTCTCCTCCCAAAGAGTAACGGAGGAGCACGAAGGTACCCTCAGCACGGTCGGACATCGTGCAGTGAGTGCAAGAGCATAAGGGTGCTTGACTGCGAGACAGACACGTCGAGCAGGTGCGAAAGCAGGTTCTAGTGATCCGGTGGTTCTGTATGGAAGGGCCATCGCTCAACGGATAAAAGGTACTCCGGGGATAACAGGCTGATACCGCCCAAGAGTTCACATCGACGGCGGTGTTTGGCACCTCGATGTCGGCTCATCACATCCTGGGGCTGAAGTCGGTCCCAAGGGTATGGCTGTTCGCCATTTAAAGTGGTACGCGAGCTGGGTTTAGAACGTCGTGAGACAGTTCGGTCCCTATCTGCCGTGGGCGTTGGATGTTTGAGAAGAGCTGCTCCTAGTACGAGAGGACCGGAGTGGACGACCCTCTGGTGTTCCGGTTGTCACGCCAGTGGCATTGCCGGGTAGCTATGGTCGGACAGGATAACCGCTGAAAGCATCTAAGCGGGAAGCCCCCTTCAAGATGAGACATCCCTGAGGCCTAGAGCCTCCTAAAGGGCCCAGCAAGACCAGCTGGTTGATAGGCACGGTGTGGAAGCGCTGCAAGGCGTTGAGCTAACGTGTACTAATTGCCCGTGAGGCTTGACCCTATAACACCCAAGGGGTCTGGTCGCAATGATAACGACAGGTTCGTAAGAACCCCGGATACGTACGCTGTGCCCTGAGAGGGCGGAGTGAGAGACGCAGACAAGACAATGATTGAACGTACAGCATGATATACATCGCCCGTTACGCCTGACGACCATAGCACGCGTGAACCACCTGAACCCATGCCGAACTCAGAAGTGAAACCGCTTAGCGCCGATGGTAGTGTGGGGTCTCCCCATGCGAGAGTAGGTCATCGTCAGGCACTTAT
>NZ_NWUX01000048.1 GCF_002374315.1 Vreelandella nigrificans
TTGGGTAACTCATCTGCACGGCCTTGCTGGATCAGGGCAATTTCTTCCACTAGTAGCTCAAGGGTGGTGTGATCCATAACCAAGTGGTGGCTAGGTAGCTGCAGCAACCAGCGCTCCTGCTCAGCATCGTATGCAGCTAGCGCCCGAATCATAGGTGCTTGGCGCACATCGAGGCGATGGTAGTCAGGATCCACCTGGGTGTATAGCCATTCGGCCACACCGCCGGAGGCCACATCTGGCATGGTCGGCCATTCGATATCCAGCATGGCATGTCGATACACCACCTGCACCGGTTCGCGGAGTTCTTCCCAGTACACCGCAGTACGTAAAATATCGTGACGGGCAATGAGCTTATTAAAACCAGAAATAAATGCTTCCAGCCTCTCCCGGCTATCAAAGCCCAGCAGCCGAGGCGTCACATAGGCATCGCCCTCTTCCTGCAGCCGGTGGTGGAAGAGAATCCCCTCCTGTAATGGTGCCAGTGGATAGATATCCTGAATATTTCTAGCACCGCCGGGCACTGCCGCTTCGATGGCACTGATCTCTTCGGCATTGAGTTCAATCAAAGGCAGCATTTCGGGCTGGATTGCCGAGCAGTCATCTGGAATGCAGTTGGGAGGGATGACGATTTCCTGCCGCTCTGATGTCTGTAGTGCCTGGGCGAAGGCCACCAGTTCAGGACATTGGAACAGTGTGCGTACTTGCGTCGTCAGCCCCCGGTGCCGCATTTGCTCCAGCACTTTCAGAGCCAATATCGAATGACCACCTAACTCGAAGAAGTTGTCGTGACGGCCCACCCTTTCGATGCCAAGTATCTCTGACCAGATTTCCGCCAGCGCTTCTTCCACTTCATTCTGTGGCGGCTCATAGTTCGTGCCACTGGCCAAATCCGGCTCGGGCAGAGACTTACGATCCACCTTACCGTTAGCATTCAGCGGCAGTGCATTGAGCGTGACCACGACTCCCGGCACCATATAATCTGGCAACTGTTGACCCAATCGATCGCGTAATTTACTGGTGTCGAGTTCACCGTCGGCTTGGGGAACCACATACGCCACCAGTCTTGAGCCACTAGGGCTTTCTTGGACAACTACCACCGCCTCGCGAATCTCCGGTTGTGATAGCAGTTCAGCTTCGATCTCTCCTAGCTCAATACGTAGGCCACGGATCTTCACTTGATGGTCGAGGCGGCCCAGGTACTCAAGCTGGCCATCCTCCCGCCAGCGCACCAAATCTCCCGTGCGGTAGATGCGTTCGCCCTCGGTGAACGGATCGGCGATAAAGCGCTCCGCCGTGAGATCACTGCGATTGAGATATCCACGGGCCAGGCTTATCCCGCCGAGATAAAGCTCTCCCGCGACGCCCTGTGATACCAGATTGAGCTCACCATCCAAGACGTAGGTGCGGGTACCGCTAATGGGTCGCCCAATGGGGATCTGGCGGTGATCGTCATCATGGCACCACCAGTGAGTAACATGAATTGTAGTTTCGGTGGGGCCATAGAGATCATGCAAGTTGGCACCATCGAGGCACTCAGCTACATCCCGTTGTAACGCAGCTGGAACAGCCTCCCCGCCGCACATAATATGCTTGAGCCGCGTTTTGGCCTTAACATCGGGATAGGCCAGAAAGGCCTTGAGCATTGAGGGCACAAAGTTGAGCGTGGTAACACCGTGCCGCTGGATCAGCTCAATAATGCGCTCTGGATCTCGATGGTCGCCTGGTTGGGCGATCACCAAACGCGCCCCGACACTGAGCGGCCAGAAAATTTCCCAGACCGAGACGTCAAAACCGAACGGCGCCTTGTGCAGTACGGCATCGGTATCAGTGAGCTGGTAGGTCTCCTGCATCCAGACCATGCAGTTGGTCAAGGCATTATGGCGGACAGCCGCGCCCTTAGGCCGACCAGTGGAGCCCGAGGTGTAAATCACATAGGCGAGGTGCTCGCCGTGCAACGTCACCGCTGGATTGGTAGAAGCGTGATGTGCCACATCCAGACAGTCCAACTCAACAACGCTTAGGTCATCAGCTACCGGCAATGACTCGAGCAAGTGTTGCTGAGTCAGCAGCACCTCTATGCTACTATCTTCGGCGATGAAGGCCAGTCGCTCTGGGGGATACTCTGGGTCCAGCGGAACATAGGCCCCCCCTGCTTTAAGAATCGCCAGCAGCCCCACTACCATCTCGATAGAGCGCTCTGCTGCGATACCTAACCGAGTTTCAGGTGTTACACCTATTCCGATCAAATAGTTGGCCAGTTGGTTGGCGCGAGTATTGAGTTCGCCATAGCAGAGTGACTGCTCTTCAAATACTAATGCAGTAGCCTCTGGCGTTACCGCGGCTTGGCGCTCGATCAATTGATGGATTGGCTGAGCATCGGTATACCGGTGTGTGTTTACGCCCCATTCCTGTAATTGTAGCTGTTCATCTTTATCTAGCAGTTCGATATCGCTCAACGCGCGTTCCGGCACCTCTGCCAACGCCTGTAGAATGACTGTATAGTACTGAGCTAGACGCTCAATGGTGGTTACATCAAACAGCTCTTCTGCATAAATGAAGTTTGCCTCCAGGCAACCATCCTTGCCCTCTACCACATTTAGCGTCAGTTCTAACTGAGCTTTTCCCTGCTCCAGCGGCCAGGTACTCAATTCCAGCCCTGGTAGCGACTGCAGTGATCCATGATCTTGCCGCTGGTGATTGAACATCACCTGGAACAGCGGCGTGTGGCTCAGGCTACGCTCGGGCTGAAGCGCTTCCACTAATTGCTCAAAAGGGAAATCCTGATGCTCTTGCGCGCCCAGTGCCGCACGTTTTCCCTGTTCCAACGCCTCAGCCAGACTTAGACGACCATTCAACCGGTTGCGCAGTACTTGTGTATTAACGAAGAAGCCCACTACGCCTTGAGTTTCCGTACGGTGGCGGTTGGCGATCGGTACCCCGACCCGGATATCTTCCTGACCGGTATAGCGATATAGCAGTGACTGGAAACCTGTCAGTAGCGTCATAAACAAGGTGACGCCCTGAGCTTGGGTTCGCTTGCGTAGCCCGTTTATCAATGCCTCTGGAAGCACCACTTGATGGCGAGCAGCGTGATAATGTCCATCGTTGCGGCGCGGACGATTGGTCGGCAGTTGCAGCACTGGGTGTTCGTTGCCAAGTTCCGTCTTCCAGTAGGCAAGCTGGCGCTCTGTCTCGCCAGCCTCCATCCACTGACGCTGCCAGAGTGCATAATCAGCGTACTGAATCGGCATGGCTAGCGGCTGCCATGTCTCACCCGCTACCCGAGCGGAGTAGTCCGCAGCAAATTCATCGATGATCAACTGCATCGACCAGCCATCGGAGATGATGTGGTGCATTACCACTACCAACAGGTCCTCGTCTTCAGCTAAACGCAGTATCCCCACGCGCAAAAGTGGCCCCTGCTCCAAATCGAAAGGATCATTACAAAGCAGAGCAACATGATTATCTATCGCCGCTTCTCGCTCAACCTTCGACATATGGACTAGGTCAACTTCATACCATGCGAAGCTGCTCTCGGCCTGCACCACTTGCATCACCCCACCTTCGCCATCGTCACGGAACACCGTGCGCAATGCTTCATGACGAGAGATCAAAGCAGAAAAGCTACCCCGCAGTGTTTCAGAGTCTAGCCCCCCCTTAAGGGACAAAGCCCCTGTGATATGGTAGGCGCTGCTTTGGGGATCCAAACGCCACAGGAACCACTGGCGAAGTTGAGCATAAGAGGGTGGACAAACTTTCTGTTGTGCTGCAGGACGAGAAAGAATTGGGAACTGGCCGATGCCTAATCCCTGAGCACGAATCTTTTCATAAACCACGCGGCGCTGCTCGGCAGATAATCCGATAAAACGCTCTGCAATACGACGAGTATCGATATTACTCATTGAACGGTATCCATGCTGTCGATGAAGGAATCAATATCGGAGAGCGACTGCTCAAAGGAGTGCTCACTGTTGAGCGTGGAAATGCATTCTGCTAAGTCACGGAGTAGTGGATTTTTAAACACTTGCGATATTTTGAGCTCAACTTGCATATCAGCTTGAATGCGAGCCGCCATTTGCATCGCAAGTAGCGAGTCCCCCCCCAACTCGAAGAAATTGTCGTGTCGTCCTACCCGTTCGACATCAAGTAGCTCTGACCAGATTTCCGCCAGCGCTTCTTCTACCTCTCCCTGAGGCGGCTCATAGTGCGTGTCACTGGCCAAATCCGGCTCGGGCAGGGCCTTGCGGTCTACTTTGCCGTTGGCATTCAGCGGCAGTGCATCAAGGGTGACTACGACTCCCGGCACCATATAATCCGGTAGCTTTTGACCCAGCGCCTCACGCAGTAGGGTGCTATCAAGCTCACTACCGGTCTGGGGAGCCACATAGGCCACCAGCCTCGAACCACTGAGGCCGTCTTGGGCTACCACCACCGCCTCGCGAACCTCCGGCAGAGCTAATAGCTCGGCTTCAATTTCACCTAGTTCGATCCGCAAGCCGCGGATCTTCACTTGATAATCAAGACGGCCCAAGTACTCAAGCTGACCATCCTCCCTCCAGCGTACTAGGTCGCCGGTGCGGTAGAGGCGTTCCCCCTGTACAAAAGGGTCGGCGACAAAACGTTCTGAGGTAAGGTCAGGGCGATGCAGGTAGCCCCGTGCTAAGCCCACGCCACCGAGATAGAGTTCACCCGCGACCCCAGGCGGCGCCAAGTTAAGGTCTCCATCCAGTACGTAGGTACGAATGCCGGCAATCGGTTGACCGATCGCTACCTGGTTGCGCCCATCGTTTTGGCAAGTCCAGTGGGTAACATCAATAGCCGCTTCGGTGGGACCATAGAGGTTGTAGAGCGACGCATGAGACAAACGGGCAAATACCTGATTTTGCAGCTCCGCTGGGAGCGCTTCGCCGCTGCATACCAGGCGCGTCAGGCTGGTGCAGGTCTCGACCTCTCCATGGGCCAGGAAGGCCTGCAACATTGAAGGTACGAAATGTAGCGTGGTGATCCCGTGGGTACGGATCAATTCGACCAGTTGGACTGGCTCGCGGTGAGCACCTGGTGGTGCCATCACCAGTCGGGCGCCCTGTATTAGCGGCCAGAAGAATTCCCATACAGAAACATCAAAGCTGAAGGGCGTTTTCTGTAACACCACATCGTCGACAGT
>NZ_NWUX01000049.1 GCF_002374315.1 Vreelandella nigrificans
CCTGCCCGAGCTTGCCCCCGGCCTGCGCTTTACCCTGACTGACCACGACACCAACAGCCTTAACTGCGACTGGCAGGCCGTTGAGGTTATTCATCAGGGTGAGCAGCCCCAGGCGCTGGAAGAAGATGGGATGACCCAAAGTGACGCAAGTGGTATGACGCGTTACCACAATCACGTCACACTGATCCCCGGTGATAGCCCCTGGCGCGCCACCCCCAACCCCAAACCACGGGTCGATGGCCCCCAAGTGGCCTTTGTGGTTGGCCCCGAAGGGGAAGAGATTCACTGCGACGAGCACGGCCGGGTCAACGTGCAGTTTCCCTGGGACCGCTACGCCGAACCCAATGAAATGGCGAGTTGCTGGGTACGTGTCGCCCAAGGCTGGGCGGGAGGTGGCTACGGCAGTATGGCAATACCCAGGGTCGGCCATGAAGTGATCGTAGAGTTTTTAGAAGGTGATCCCGACCAGCCACTTATCACGGGTCGTACCTACCACGCTTCCAACATTCCGCCGTACTCACTACCGGAGCACAAAACCCGCACGGTACTGCGCACCCAAAGCCACAAGGCCGAAGGCTTCAACGAGCTGCGCTTTGAAGACGAAGCCGGTGAAGAGCAGATTTGGCTCCACGCCCAGAAAGACTTGGAGCTATTAACGCTTAACGACCGTATTGAAGAGGTTCGCAACGACAGTTTCTTGCACGTCAACAACGACCGCATCAGCGAGATCGACAACGACGACCACCACAGGGTGAATGGTAATCGACTTGCACGCACCGAAGGCCAGCAGCACTTCAGTGTAGAAGGCTCACTACATATCAAAGCAGGCCAGGCGTGGTTAAGCGAAAGCGGCCGCGAACTGCACATCAAAGCAGGCCAAAAAGTAGTGCTAGAGGCGGGGAGTGAAATGACCCTCAAGGCCGGGGGCAGCTTTATCCAATTGGATAGCGGTGGTGTCACCATCGTCGGCCCACGGGTAAGAGTGAACGCAGGCGGCAGCCCCGGTAATGGCTCCGGGCTGGCAGTAGAAAGCCCATTGCTGCCAGGGCATGCAATGGCGGAGATGCATGAAGTGATACCGCCTACCTCGTTACCCAAACTCAAGGATTACCAGTTAAGTGAGGCAGCCATCATGCCTCTCTGCGGCAAGATCCATAATACCCAATGCACCCGAGAGGATTGCCCATGCCTGGATGGCTAAGCAATATTAGCGAGCGTAGCCGCCAAGTTGAGTGCCTCGAAGGTCACTTCAAGCATGGCCAAACAGCTTATGTGCTACTCGACCAGCGCCACGCGGTGGAACAGTGCCGATCGCTACTATCGCTGACCGGCAAGCGCGACTTTGTCGTGCTGTTTGCAGGCACGCCGCTGTCGCCGTTGCTGGAGGCAAGCCCGTGGCTATTGGATCTTGAAGTAGGCAGTGAAGCATGGCGTTATGCGCAAACACTCTGTCAACAGCGCTTAGGCTGGGTATGCCAAGGGCGCGCAGACCAAACCCTGTTAAGTATTGCTAACCACTTAGGGGCACTTTTTGTACTAGATGACCCACACGGTGGGAAGTCATTGATTAACCTTCAACAGCCCGCCGTGTATACAGCGTTACTTGCCAGCGCATCCAACAGCATTTACCCACACTGGTTAAGCCCGCTGGCCCAGGTGGCAACCCCCACCCCTCAAGGCCAGTGGTTAATGTGGCAGGTCAAAGAGCCTACCTCAACAACGCCAGAGCGATGTCAGCTTACCACCGAGATGGAAGAAGCCCTTAAAGAGAGCCAGCAGGCGTGGTGGTTGAGTAGCACTACAACAATGCCTATGGCCGAATTACCCGATAGCTGGTTAATACGTCTAGGCATGTTGATAGAGGCAGGCATTACCCGTACTGAACACTTCAAACGGCTGCTGCCTTTAATACAACGCTCAGAGGCGCTACCTGGGCGAATGCAAGCAATCTTGGCAATGGATACCCCGGCCCGTAAGAAGACCCAAGAGTTAGAGAGCTTAATATGAATGGTAACTTTCATTATTTAAATGGTCTGGCGGCAAACGCACCGGGGCCCTCTTCAGAAACGATAAGTCGCATGGAAGCAAGTGCCGCTCATGCCTGCCAAGAGCAGGAGTGGGTAGACATCATCTATTTGCCAGGTACGCGAACGTTTTGGCTCTTGACAGAAGAAGTGTCGGATATCTTGATGGAGGCTGACGAAACCCTAAAGGAATGGGCCAGGGAAGAGGATGTCGAAACGCGCCTTCAGCACCTCCATGATATCGGAATAATGGACTGCCTCTTGGCAGCAGAGCCGATAAGTTTCCTTTCTCAAGCCGACCAGCAACGCTATCAATCACTTAAGAATGAGAAAGAGAGGCAAGAGGCCGAAATGGAGGCGCTGTTACCCCAAACCGGCCAACGGGGACGAGAAGGTACCGATGCACTCAATGAGCGTGCCAGGCTTAGAAACAGTATCAATCATTTAGATTCAGAAATGCTGACTCTTGAATCCCACGGCCGCAGCATTGCGCAGGATAATGGCTACACCCTGTCAGGTGATCATTACTATGGGCCCTGGGAAGAAGAAATCGAAGCGGCTTTAGAAAACTATCGGCAATGCCGCCAGAGAGTACTTGAAGAGTATCCCTCCGCTGAGTCGGTAAACGATGGGCTCCCCATCCGCGAGGCGTTAAGTAAAACAAAGGAATTTCTCGCAGAGTGTGAAACAACACCCCCGGCATCTTCTACTTGCCCGATATGGTGGCCACAAATTGTCAATGAGCTCTCTGACATTATGGCCAGCTATCACGACAGTATTCTGGAGTTAGCAACGCTAGGCATCGCAACGCCTGAATGGGCACTGGCCAATACCCAAGGCCAAGGAGCATCAGTTCGCGAGGATGTCGATACCGGCGCGCAAAGCTTTGACGATTACTACACGCTCTTGAAAGAATCGATGGAACTCTATGAGTCCGTCGATGAAAAGCTATCCGAATGGGAGTCCGGCACGGCCGGTCAGGCACAGCTACCTGTATTCCTGTTTGAAGAAGAGCGCAGGCAATATGACGCCATACAGAGCAAC